>NZ_JACOQL010000002.1 GCF_014490725.1 Paracoccus amoyensis | reverse complement strand
GATCACGGCCTTCCATCGCGGCCAGAGCCGAACCCTTGATGATCGGAATGTCATCGCCCGGGTAGTCGTAGGACGACAGCAATTCGCGGACTTCCATCTCGACCAGTTCCAGCAGCTCTTCGTCATCCACCTGGTCGACCTTGTTCAGGTAGACGACCATGTAGGGAATGCCGACCTGACGGCCCAGCAGGATGTGCTCGCGCGTCTGCGGCATCGGGCCGTCAGCGGCGTTCACAACCAGGATCGCGCCGTCCATCTGCGCCGCACCGGTGATCATGTTCTTCACATAGTCAGCGTGGCCGGGGCAATCGACGTGGGCATAGTGACGGTCGGCCGACTCGTATTCAACGTGAGCGGTCGAGATCGTGATGCCACGGGCTTTCTCTTCCGGTGCGCCGTCAATCTGGTCGTAAGCCTTGAAGTCACCGAAATACTTCGTGATCGCAGCCGTCAGCGTCGTCTTGCCATGGTCAACGTGACCAATCGTGCCGATGTTGACGTGCGGTTTCGTACGTTCAAACTTTGCCTTTGCCATCTGGGCCTCCTGATCGCGGGGCGGCGTGAAGGCCCCGATGAATGTGGGCGCGATTTATAAGCGGATTGGGAAAAAATCAAGGGCAGCAAACACCAATTGCAACAGGCTCTTGGCGGTTCACGTATAATGAAGTCATGGTTTTGTCACGGAACCCTGCGGCAGGCCGAGTCGTTCAACATCGAATGCAGGGACCGCGCCGGAATTTCGGCGTCCCAACGGAGGAAGAATTATGAGTTTGATGAAAAGCCTGGCCCGAGTTGCCGCGGGTGTAATGCTGGCCAAAGGTGTCGGCGCAGTCATGAAGCAGCATCAGCAAAAATCCGGCCAGCCCACCACGGGGACCACACAGTCACGCAGTGGCGGCGGCGGATTGCTGAACGACCTGTTGGGCAACAATACCAGCGGCACCTCGGGCGGCAGCCTGTCGGACATGCTGGGTCAGGTGCTGGGCGGCAAGACCGGCCGATCCGGCTCCGGCGCTGGCACGGGCCGCCCCTATGGCGGCCCGAATTCGACTGGGGCATCCGGCGGTCTGGGCGGCATTCTGGACAGCCTGACCAACAGCGCACGTAGCAAGGGCGGCAGTGGCGGCCTGGGCGATCTGTTGGGTCAACTGTCCGGCGGAGCCAAGCAATCGCGCACCGGCTCGGCGTCGGGATCGGGTGGATTGGGCGACCTTTTGGGCGGTCTTCTGGGCGGCGCAGCTGGAGGCGCAGCGGCCGGCGGTCTGGCGCGCAAAGGGTCGCAAGACAGCAATGACGCCAGCTTTGGTGAGCTGTTCAACGACGCCGTATCGAACAATGGAGAGCCGGAAATCGCGCCGACGCCGGAACAGAACGCCGTTGCCGGTCTTATGCTGAAGGCGATGATCCAGGCTGCAAAATCGGACGGCAAGATTGACGATGCTGAAAAACAACGCCTGCTGGGTCATCTGGGCGACGAGCTGGATGAGGACGAGCGGAATTTCATCCGCGAACAAATGGCCGCACCGGTCGACGCGCAGGCCCTCGCACGCGAAGTTCCAAGCGGTCTGGAAGCTCAGGTCTATCTCATGTCGCTGCTGGCCATTGATCTGGATAGTCAGGCCGAGGCGCAATACCTGAACGATCTGGCCAAGGCGCTTGGCGTTGATCAGGGCACGGTCAATCAGATCCACAACGAGGCGGGCGTAAAGCCACTTTACTCGTAAATTGACCGCTCCTGCCCGGCTAACCTTCTGCCGGGCAGGACTGTTTATCGCAACGACGTGACAATCTGCCGATTTGATTGATCTGATTGACGCTCTCTGGCAATGTTTTGAAGCTGCCAAACGGATTTGAGGCGGCGCCGCAGTATCGAATGACACAGCCAGCCCGACAGGAGTCAGCAATGCAAGTTTTGAAATACGCAGCCCTTGCCGCCGCCATCGCCATGCCAGCAACGATCTTTGCCCAGGACGCCGAAGATGTAATCGAGGCGCGTCAGGGCTATATGGAATTGATTTCGATTGAAATGGGCAAGCTGGCTGGAATGGCCAAGGGCGAGATTGCCTATGACGAAGCCGTCGCCTCTGCTGCCGCTAGCAATCTGGTTGCGCTGACGGAATATAACGCAGCACCCTTGTTCGCGGTCGAAGGAACATCTTCGGACGATGTGGACGATTCTTCTCTGCTGCCCGCAGCCTTTGAAAATAGCGCGGATTTGGGAACCAAGCTGGCCGCGCTGAAAGAAGCCGCCGCAGGCTCGCCCGAAGCGGTGATGGGCGGTCAACAAAATGTTGGCGCTGTCGTCCAGAAACTTGGCGGGGCCTGCAAGGCCTGTCATGACGATTACCGCAAACCGCGTTGACATGGTTCAGGACAGCACAAAGCGGGTCAGGGTCTGGGACCTTGCCCTGCGTATTTATCACTGGTCGCTGGCAACGCTGGTCATCGCAAACTGGCTACTGGGCAAATTTGGCCCGGATGTGATGACGCTGCACTTCTGGTTCGGCTATGCGATCATCGCGCTTCTGGCGTTCAGGTTGGTCTGGGGGTTTATCGGGCCGGAATCGGCGCGTTTTTCCAGCTTCCTGCCCAGTCCTTCGGCAATCGCGACCTATCTGAAAACCATGTTCCGACGAGAGCCAAGCCATTGGCCCGGGCATAATCCGATCGGGGCGCTGGCAGTTTTCGCGATGCTGGCTGCGCTGATCTGGCAGACCTGGACCGGCATGATTTCTGACCCCGACGATTTCATCAATGTCGGCCCCCTGGCAGACAAGGTCAGCAGCGCGACAGCCGGGAAAGCGGTTGGTTGGCACGAACTGGGCGCGAATATCATCCTGATCCTTGTGATCCCGCACATTTCTGCAATCGCGTTCTATCGATTGTGGAAGCGTGAAGATCTTATCCAGCCGATGATCACGGGCTGGAAATGGGTGCGGCGGCGTTAATCGCGCCGTCTGATTTTCAGAATTTTCTTGCCTCCGGCGGGGATATTTTAACCAAGCTGAAAGCAATTCGCGTTACGCAGGCCTTGCGGGACAGGCGGGGACGCCGATGACCGTCCAAGGTGAAAGCGCCCTGTCCGATGTCCTTGGATCATCTGGGCAGGGCGTGACCGTTCAATCAGCCAAACTTGTTGTCGCGCGGAAAACCACGCGGCGCCATTCTGCCAGCGCTGGCGCGTTTTCCCATCCATTCGGTCAGGTCGCTTTGGGTGCGGGTTTTGCCGCCACCCATAGGCCAGCTTAAACCGTCGGCCAGCGTGACAAAGGTTGCATCTGTCAGCGTATCGGCCTCCACCAATCCGCCGCCGCTGCCGAATTTCTGCAGCCGGACGCCCTTGCCCCGCGCCATTTCGGGCAATTCGGTGAGCGGGAAGACCAGCATCTTGCGATTGGATCCGACCAGCGCGACATGATCGCCGCTGACGGGTCGGCACAGCAGCGCTTCACCATTCAACACCTGCTTGCCGGATTTCGTCTGCGCAAGGATATCATTGGCCGCAACGATGAACCCATCACCTGCCTTGGACGCAACAAGGTATTTGTCACCATCACGCCAAGGGAACATGGCGATCACCTTTGCCTCGTTTGGCAGGTCGACCATCAGACGCAGCGGTTCGCCCATTCCACGACCACCCGGCAGATTATTGGCGGGCAGCGTATAGAAGCGGCCGTTTGACGCGAAGACCATCAGCTTGTCGGTCGTCTCGGCATGCAGGGCCATGAATGGACCATCGCCGTCCTTGAATTTCAGTTCGGTATCCAGCGGCTGAAGACCCTTCATCGCCCTGATCCAACCCATTTTGGACAGGATCACGGTTAGCGGCTCACGCTCGATCATGGCGTCCATGTCGATGGGCGCGACCTCTTGTGCTTCGGCGATATCGGTGCGGCGCTTGCCATCGGCCCAGGATTTGCCAAACTGGTTACGCACTTCTTTCAACTGATCCGAAATGCGTGCCCACTGCTGACCATCGTCAGCCAACATGGCCAGCAAGCCTTCGCGTTCTTCCAAAAGCTTGTCGCGTTCTGTGCGAAGCTCGATCTCCTCGAGCTTGCGCAACGCACGCAGGCGCATGTTCAGGATAGCTTCGACCTGAACATCAGACAGGTTGAATTCGGCGATCATGACCGCTTTCGGATCATCCTCGTAGCGGATGATTTCGATCACGCGGTCAAGGTTGAGATAGGCGATCAAATAGCCTTCCAGAACCTCTAGCCGGGCAGCGATCTTTTCCAACCGATAGTTGGTGCGGCGCAGCAGAACGTCACGGCGGTGGTCGAGAAACGCACGCAAGACCTCTTTCAGGCTGCAAACCTTGGGGACGCGACCGTCGATCAGCACATTCATGTTCATGCTGAAACGCAGTTCCAGATCGCTGACCCGGAACAGCGCGGCCATCATTTGTTCGGGATCGACGGCGCGGGTTTTCGGTTCAAGCACGATGCGGATATCTTCGGCGGATTCGTCGCGCACATCGGCAAGAATTGGGATTCTTTTTGTCTGGATCAGCTCAGCCAGACGTTCGATCAATTTGGATTTCTGAACCTGATACGGGATCTCGGTCACCACGATCTGCCATTGGCTGCGCCCCAGATCCTCGATCGCCCAGCGTGCACGGACACGGAAAGCGCCGCGACCGGTGCGATAGTTTTCGGCAATGGTTTCGCGGTTTTCAACGATCACCCCGCCCGTGGGGAAATCCGGTCCCTGAATGATCCCCGCCAGCGTGTCATCACGCGCATCGGGTGTTTTGATCAGATGCAGACAGGCGTCGATCACCTCATGCAGGTTATGGGGCGGCACATTCGTCGCCATACCAACCGCAATCCCCGATGCGCCATTCGCCAACAGATTCGGAAACGCAGCGGGCAGAACGACAGGCTCGGTCAGGGTGCCGTCATAGTTCGGGCGAAAGTCAACCGAATCCTCGGCCAGACCGTCCATCAACGCCTCGGAGGTGCCCGCCAGACGCGCTTCGGTATAGCGGGCCGCAGCGGGGTTGTCGCCGTCGATATTGCCAAAGTTCCCCTGCCCGTCCACCAGCGGATAGCGCATGGCGAAATCCTGGGCCAAACGCGCCATCGCGTCATAGATCGCGGCATCGCCATGCGGGTGATAGTTGCCCATCACATCGCCGGTGATCTTGGCGGATTTGCGGAACGGCCCGGTGGGCGACAGCCGCAATTCGCGCATCGCAAACAGAATACGGCGATGCACGGGCTTTAACCCGTCGCGCGCATCAGGCAGCGCACGATTCATGATCGTGGACAGCGCATAGGTCAGATATCGTTCGCCGATGGCGCGGCTTAGCGGCTCGGGAACGGTGTTATCTTCGGGATCAATAGGCAAATCATCAGACATGCCGCCTTGGATAGGCTTCGGCGCGGCGTCGGTCCAGACGGAAATTGCGTCAAGCACGGAACCTTGCGGCAAGCCGCAGGCTTGGTGTTCACGGTTAAGATCGGTTAAAGAGCGCGCCAAGATGACAAAAACAACGGGAATGACAGCATGATTCGACTGGGCGCTTTGGTGCTGGCTTTGTTGGCTGTCATTGGGGTGGCGCTGATCGCCCTTGGCTCGGGCGGCGAACGTTCGGAGCGTGCGGCTCGGGCGGATGATGTGCGTCCCACATCAGAAGACCCGGAGGCTGCAAAGCTGATCGAACAGATCAAAACCACGATCGCGCCGAATGAGGATGTTACCGAACAGGCAGAGGTGCCGGCCTCTGCCCTTGTGCAGGCAGAAACGCAGACCCCTCAACGGGTTGAGAAATTTCCCGGCCCGCCTTTGCGCCCATCGCCTGAACATGAAGGCCGCGACAGTGCTGCCGATCAGGCCAGTGATCTGCGCGCCAATGCCCAAGGCCCGATTCTGTATGTCACCGGCAATCGGGTGAACTTTCGCTCTGGTCCGACGACAAACGATCGTGTCGTTGGTGCGCTGACAGAGGGCGCGCCGGTTGAGGCGCTTGGCCCGACCGATGGTGAGTGGGTGCATATCCGCGACGGGGATGGCCGTGAAGGTTACATGTCGGGACAGTTTCTTTCAGCCGCGCAATGAGTGGGCGGGTTCTGATCACGGGTTGCTCGTCGGGTATCGGGCTTGACGCCGCACGCCGCCTGCAGGCCGAAGGCTGGCAAGTCGTAGCGACCTGTCGAAAGCCAGAAGATATCGCAGCACGTCAGGCCGAGGGCATGTCGTGCCTGCACCTTGAATTGTCCGATCCCGCCAGCGTGGCAGAGTTGTCGGAACAGGTGCTGGCCGATGGTCCGCTGGATGCGCTTATCAACAACGCCGCCTTCGCCCTGCCCGGCGCGGTCGAGGATATTCCTCGCGGCGCGTTGCGCGAGATATTCGAGGCGAACCTGTTCGGCACGCATGACCTGACCGTCCGCCTGATCCCGCATTTCCGCCAGCGCGGCGGCCGAATCATCAACATCAGTTCGGTCCTTGGTCTGGTGGGCATTCCGTGGCGCGGTCCCTATGTCGCGACGAAATTTGCGCTTGAGGGCTTGACCGATGTTCTGCGGATCGAGATGCAGGACAGCCCCGTCAAAGTCATTCTGATCGAACCGGGGCCGATCACCAGCCGCATTCGCGCAAATTCCATTCCCCATTTCGAAAAATGGGTGAACTGGCAAATCAGCCCAAGGATCGACCAGTATCGCAACAGCTTGCTGAAACGGCTTTATGAGCCGACGGGCAATGACCGTTTCGAACTGTCGCCGTCAGCCGTCAGTGACAAGATCATCCACGCGCTGACAGCAAAGCAGCCCAAGGCGCGCTATTATGTCACGACGCCGACCTATATCTCGGGGTTCGGGCGGCGCATTCTGTCGACCCGTGCACTGGACTGGTTCGCGCGCCGCAATTAATCTGCCCGCGAAAGGCGGTTCCGAATGCAAGATAACTCTATGTTCTATCTGACCGCTCTGGCCGTCTTGGTAGTGTTTGCCATTCTGCTGACGGGGATCGGCGGATTCGCCAAAGGCGGCGAGTTCAATCGCCGCAACGCAAATCGGCTTATGCGCTGGCGGATCATCGCACAGGCAGTTGCGGTCGCGCTGATGATGTTACTGCTTTGGCTAAGAGGGCGCTGATGGTTGTTCTGAACAAAATTTACACCCGCACAGGCGACAAGGGCGATACCGCGCTGTCGGACGGCAGCCGGGTTGCGAAACATGATGCCCGCGTCGAAGCCTATGGCACCGTGGATGAATTGAATGCGACGCTTGGACTGTGCCGTCTGCATGCCGCCGGCATCTTGTCGGATCGCATCTCGGTTATTCAGAACGATCTGTTCGATCTGGGGGCCGACCTGTCACGACCGAATATGACCGACGACGACAAGGCTGGCTATCCGGTGCTGCGCATCATCGACGATCAGGTGGCGCGGCTAGAAACCGAAATTGACGAAATGAACGCCGACCTGAAGCCGCTGCGCAGCTTTATCCTGCCGGGGGGAACGGCGCTTGCCTCTTACCTGCACCTGTCGCGCACCGTTGCACGCCGTGCCGAACGTCGGGCGACGGAACTTGCCGTGAACGGCGATGTGAACGGGGCTGCAATCCGCTATCTGAATCGGCTGTCCGATTGGCTGTTTGTCGCGGCCCGGCAGGCCAATGGCAGTGGCACAGAAGATATTCTATGGGTTCCAGGGGCCAGCCGTTAGCGCCAGCACCTTTCGCGCGGCGCAGAAACCACGCCGCAAACGCTACGTCGTGGGGCGTTTTTATGTTGCACATGCAGAAAATCAGCCAGTAACACTGTCCCTCGACAGATGACGCAAACCAAGGGGAGAGAGGCCAATGAAGGTTCTCGTGCCAGTCAAGCGCGTGATCGACTACAACGTGAAGGCCCGCGTGAAGGCGGACGGATCGGGTGTTGATCTTGCCAATGTGAAGATGTCGATGAACCCGTTCGATGAGATCGCGGTGGAAGAGGCGATCCGGCTGAAGGAAGCGGGCAAAGCCGAAGAAGTCGTGGCCGTGTCGATCGGCGTCAAGCAGGCACAGGAAACGCTGCGCACGGCGCTGGCCATGGGGGCCGACCGCGCGATTCTGGTGGTTGCCGCCGATGATGTCGGCACCGATATCGAGCCGCTGGCCGTCGCCAAGATTCTCAAGGCTGTGGTCGATGCCGAGCAGCCCGGGCTGGTCATCGCGGGCAAGCAGGCGATCGACAACGACATGAACGCGACCGGCCAGATGCTGGCCGCGCTGCTGGGCTGGAGCCAGGCGACCTTTGCCAGCAAGCTGGACATCGACGGCGACACGGCCAAGGTCACGCGCGAAGTCGATGGCGGTCTGCAGACCATCGAGGTGAAGCTGCCGACCATCGTCACCGCAGATTTGCGCTTGAACGAGCCGCGCTATGCGTCGCTGCCCAATATCATGAAGGCCAAGAAAAAGCCGCTGGAGGAAAAAACCGCTGCCGATTACGGCGTCGATGTCAGCCCGCGCCTTGAAGTCGTGAAAACCCGCGAACCCGAGGGCCGCAAGGCCGGGATCAAGGTCGGCTCGGTCGATGAGCTGGTGTCGAAACTGAAAGAAGCGGGGGTAATCTGATGGCTGTTCTTCTGCTGGGTGAAGTCACCAATGGCGAGTTGAGCGTGGACGCGACGGCCAAGGCCGTGAACGCGGTCAAGGGTTTGGGCGATGTGACGGTGCTGTGCGCCGGCTCCTCGGCCAAAGCTGCCGCCGAGGACGCCGCCAAGATCGCAGGCGTGGCCAAGGTTCTGGTCGCCGAGGATGCGCGCTATGGCCACCGTCTGGCCGAACCTGCCGCCGCGCTGCTGGTCAGCCTGGCTGGTGACTATGACCACATCGCCGCCCCCGCCACGACGGACGCCAAAAACATCATGCCGCGCGTCGCCGCGCTTCTGGATGTCATGGTGATTTCGGACGTGTCGGCGGTGATCGACGCGGAGACGTTTGAACGCCCGGTCTATGCCGGCAACGCCATCCAGACGGTGAAATCGAAGGACGCCAAGAAGGTCTTTACCGTCCGCACCGCCAGCTTCGATGCTGCGGGCGATGGCGGATCGGCCCCGGTCGCGGATGCAACCCTGGCTGACGATCCGGGCTTGTCGACCTGGGTGTCCGATCAGGTTGCCGAAAGCGACCGCCCCGAGCTGACCTCGGCCGGTCGCGTCGTGTCAGGCGGTCGCGGCGTCGGCTCGAAAGAGCAGTTCGAAATCATCGAGGCGCTGGCCGACAAGCTGGGTGCCGCCGTCGGCGCATCCCGCGCAGCGGTCGATAGCGGCTATGCGCCGAACGACTGGCAGGTTGGCCAGACCGGTAAGGTCGTGGCCCCCGAGCTTTACGTCGCCGTCGGCATCTCGGGCGCGATCCAGCACCTTGCAGGCATGAAGGATTCGAAGGTCATCGTCGCCATCAACAAGGACGAAGAGGCCCCGATCTTCCAGATCGCCGATTACGGGCTGGTCGCAGACTTGTTCCAGGCCGTCCCGGAACTGACACAGAAGCTGTGATTTGGCATATTGCGAATTGAAAACGCCCCGGCATCGTCCGGGGCGTTTTTGTGTGCGGCCGCGCCTGCCTGCCCATCCCCCCACGTCGTTTTCGCATTGAAACCCCCCCCTTTCGCGCCCTATCGTCGCCGCAACTCAGGATAGGATGCGGACAGATGGCGATAGAAACGGTTGGTGTGATCGGTGCAGGTCAGATGGGCAACGGCATTGCCCATGTCTTTGCATTGGCTGGCTATGATGTCCTGATGACCGACATCAGTCAGGACGCGCTGGATAAGGCACTGGTTCTGATCGACAAGAATCTGGAACGTCAGGTCAGCCGCGAGAAAATCAGCGAAGCCGAAAAAAAGGCCGCGATGGGCCGGATCAAAACCACGCTGCAACTGGCAGATCTGGGCAAGACCGACCTTGTGATCGAGGCCGCGACCGAGCGTGAGACGGTCAAGCAAGCCATCTTTGAAGATCTGGTTCCGCATCTGAAGCCTGACACGATCCTGACCTCCAACACCTCGTCCATCTCGATCACGCGCCTTGCCAGCCGCACCGACCGTCCCGAGAAATTCATGGGATTCCACTTCATGAACCCCGTTCCGGTCATGCAACTGGTCGAATTGATCCGTGGCATCGCCACCGATCAGGCGACCTATGACCTGATGCATGACGTCGTCGACAGGCTGGGCAAAACCGCCGCCAGCGCCGAGGATTTCCCGGCTTTCATCGTGAACCGCATTCTGATGCCGATGATCAACGAAGCGGTCTATACGCTTTATGAAGGGGTCGGATCCGTCAACTCCATCGACCAGTCGATGAAGCTGGGGGCGAACTGGCCCATGGGTCCGCTGGAACTGGCTGATTTCATCGGCTTGGATACCTGTCTGGCGATCATGAACGTGCTGCATGAAGGGCTGGCCGATACCAAATACCGCCCTTGCCCTCTGTTGACGAAATATGTCGAGGCTGGATGGCTGGGCCGCAAGACCGGTCGTGGTTTCTATGACTATCGTGGCGAAACACCGGTTCCGACACGCTGATTGCGACGAATGTCGCTGTCAGACGTGACCAAAACCCGAAAAATCGCTGGGCTGCAGAAAAACATGAACAGGGAAAAACGCATGAACCGCATCCAAATTTCCACCGCTGCATTGCTGCTGTCAGCGATATCTTTGCCCGCTTTTGCGCAGGACGCCGAAACTTGCGCCACTGTCCGCTATTCCGATCCCGGCTGGTCTGACATCACGGCAACCAACGGTGTGGCTGCGGTCCTGCTGGAGGGGCTGGGCTACACACCGGACATCGCAACGCTGTCCGTCCCGGTCGGATATGAGGCCCTGAAAAACAGCCAGACCGACCTGTTTCTTGGGAACTGGATGCCCGCTCAGCAGAAGTTTCGTGACGATCTGGACGCGGCAGGCACGATCGAAGAACTGGTTCAGAACCTTGAAGGCGCCAAATTCACTTTGGCAGTCAACAAGGCCGGTGCCGATGCCGGTGTCGTAGATTTCTCCGATCTGGACGCTCGGAAGGACGCCTTTGGGGGCAAGATTTATGGGATCGAGCCGGGCGCGCCCGCAAACCAATCCATTCAGGCGATGATCGAGGCTGATGAATTCGGACTGGGTGATTGGGAACTGGTCGAAAGCGGCGAACAGGCCATGCTGGCGCAGGTCAGCCGCAATCAGGCAGCGGGCACCCCGACCGTGTTCCTTGCATGGGCCCCGCACCCCATGAACGAAGCCATCGAGATCACCTATCTGTCGGGCGGCGATGCGCAGTTCGGACCGGATTATGGCGGGGCGACGGTGCATACTCTGGCCCGCAAGGAATGGGTCGAGGGTTGTCCGAACGTGGCAAAGCTATTCAGCCAGTTGACCTTTGATGTGCCGACGGAAAACGTTCTGATGGGCAAGATTCTGGATGACGGAATGACGGGCCCGGAAGCGGCAAAGGAATGGCTGTCGGAAAATCCCGATGTACTGACGAAATGGCTGGACGGCGTGACGACCCTTGATGGGCAGCCCGGTCTTGCGGCTGTGGAGGCCGCTGTCAAAGGATAACAAGTTGCGGCCCAATATTCTGATCTTGATGGCAGACCAGTTGACCGGGACATTGTTCCCCGACGGCCCGGCCGATTTTCTGCATGCGCCCAACCTGAAACGTCTGGCTGAACGGTCCACCCGTTTTGCCAATGCCTATACCGGCAGCCCGCTTTGTGCGCCCGGCCGGGCCAGTTTCATGTCCGGTCAACTTCCGCGCCGCACGCGCGTCTATGACAACGCGGCGGAATTCGCGTCGGACATCCCGACCTATGCGCATCACCTGCGTCGGGCGGGTTATCAGACCTGCCTGTCCGGCAAGATGCATTTCGTCGGCCCCGATCAGATGCACGGGTTCGAGGAACGGCTGACCACCGACATCTATCCTGCCGATTTCGGCTGGACCCCGGATTACCGCAAACCCGGTGAGCGGATTGATTGGTGGTATCACAATCTGGGTTCGGTGACAGGCGCTGGCGTGGCCGAGATCACCAACCAGTATGAATATGATGATGAGGTTGCCTATAACGCCTGTCGCAAGCTTTACGATCTTGCGCGCGGCGGTGATGAACGCCCGTGGTGCCTGACCGTCAGCTTCACCCATCCCCACGATCCCTTCGTCGCACGGCGCAAATACTGGGATCTTTATAACGACGCAGCCCAACTAGAGCCGCCAGCGGCGATTGCCCATGACGACCAGGACCCCCATTCCAAGCGATTGATGGATGCCTGCGACTGGCGGAATTTTGATATCACGGATCGCGATATCCGCCGCTCTCGTCAGGGCTATTTCGCCAATATCAGCTATATCGACGACAAGGTTGGCGAAATCCTGCAAGTGCTGGAGGACACCAGGCAAGAGGCGATCATCCTGTTCCTGTCGGATCACGGCGAAATGCTGGGCCGTCGCGGATTGTGGTTCAAGATGAGCTTCTTTGAGGGTTCGGCGCGGGTGCCTCTGATGATCGCGGCACCGTCGATGCCAGCGGGACGTGTCGATACCCCCGTCAGCACCATCGATGTGCTGCCGACGCTATGCGATCTGGCCGGCCTTTCCATGGATGATATCGCGCCGTGGACCGATGGTCGCTCGCTTGCGAACGGCGCAGCTGGCCGTGGCCCGGTCGCCATGGAATACGCCGCTGAAGGTAGCATTGCCCCGATGGTCGCCCTTTGCGATGGGCCGTGGAAATACATCGCTTGCGAGGCGGACCCCGAAATCCTGTTCAACCTGGAGATCGATCCGGATGAACTGACCAATCTGGCAGGCGACGCCCAATATGCCACACAATTGGCCTTGATGCGGGCAATGGCGGCTGACCGGTGGGACCTTGCCGCCTATGATGCCGAAGTGCGCCAATCACAGGCGCGCCGCTGGATCGTTTATGAAGCCCTGAGGAACGGTGCCTATTTCCCCTGGGATTATCAGCCGCTGATGCGGGCGTCGGAACGCTATATGCGCAATCACATGGACCTGAACGTGCTGGAAGAAAACAAACGCTTCCCACGCGCAGAATAATTCAATGCGCGAGGGCCGGTTTCCCGGCCCTCGGTCGTTCTGATCAGCCTTCGACTTTTTCCTTGTCGCGCTGATTCATGAATTGATCGAACTCTGCCTTGTCCTTGGCTTCGCGCAGTTTCTGCAAGAAGCTCATGAATTCGGTATGTTCATCCTCAAGACGCTTCAGCGTTTCATCGCGATAGGCGTCAAAGGCTGTGTTGCCCGTAGGGGCGGCGTATTGGTGCGCGCGGTAGCTGCGCATCTTGCGGCATCCAACCATTCGTTTGCTCCAGATCATATATCCAAGAATGCCCAGGCCGACCGGCCAGAAGGCGATGAAGCCAAGGATCATTGCAGCGATCCATGCGGCGCGCCCCCTTTCATCCAGCCAGTCACGCACGCGGCCCAAAGGTCCAGAGACACGCGAAGCGGTCGGTAGATAGGCGGGCATTCGATACGATGCGCTTTGCATCTTGGTGATCCCTTCATGTTAATGTTAATCACATTTACATAGATAAGAATTACCAGACGTCCGTCAAGTATTTGGTTGAAATTTATTCGGGGATCAGGCCCAGACCACGCATATAGATGATGGCGGCGCTTTCCAGCATCTCGGACGGGCCGACCGGGCTGCGCCCGCCCGGCTTGCCCCGCGAGAACAGTTCAACCACGCCATGGCTAAGCGCCCAGACGTGATTTGCCACCATTCGCGCGGGCGGGCGCTTTTCCGGGGGCAGCGGCGCCGTCAGCGCCTCGGCGGCGCGAAGCATCACGCCGATGGCACGATCACCCGCAGCCGAAAGTTCGGCATTGCCCGTGATCGAGATGCCGGATTCAAACATTGCCATGTAATAGCCGGGGCGTTCGCGGGCGAAATCCAGATAGGCCTGCCCTAGCCGCTGAAATGCCGCGATGGCGTTGGGTCGTCCGTCGTCGAAGGCCCTTTCCAGACGTCCTGCAAATTCCAGAAAGCCTTGTCGGGCAACCTCTTCGACCAGTTCTTCGCGGCCTTTGAAATGACGATAGGGTGCGGCGGGGCTGACGCCAGCGCGGCGAGCGGCTTCGGTCAAGGTAAAGGCCAGCGGTCCCATTTCTTCGATCAGGGCAGCCGTCGCCTCAACCAGCGCCTCACGCAGGTTGCCGTGGTGATAGGATTTACGACCCTCCACGGCCTTTACATGCCTTCGCCGAAATAATCTCCGACCAACGCCTCCAGCGCATCCGCCAGTTCGGCTGCTTGTGTGCCGGACGTTGTCACCGTGATGCTGCTGCCCCGCGGTGCGGTCAGCATCAGCAAACCCATGATGGAATCGCCCGAAACACGCATTCCGTCTTTCTCGACCTGCACCTGGGCATCAAAACGCTCGACCACGTCAACGAACTTGGCGCTGGCGCGGGCATGAAGGCCTTTGACGTTGATGATTGCCAGCTGGCGCGTAATTCCGTCACTCATCCAGCGTGAGACCTGACGTTTACGGCGACTTCTTCCGGAACGTTGTAAGAGTTGATGTATTTCCGGCCCGCTTCTTTGGCAAAGGCCACAGCGTCGGAGACGGGTAAGTGGCGCGACTTGGCCAGCTTGACCAGCATCGGCAGGTTTGCGCCATATAGAATAGTTCGGTTCCGCATGGCGCAAGCAGGTAGCGACAGATTGGATGGCGAACCGCCAAACAAATCCGTCACGACCACGACACCGTCGCCGCTATCAACCGCATTTGCTGCGGTTTGTATTTCAGCCGTTTTGGCAGCCCGGTCGTGATCATCCTCGATCGCGACGGCAGCGATGCCTTTTTGCGGACCCACTACATGTTCAACAGCCGCAAGATACTCTCGGGCCAATCCGCCATGTGCGACGATCACAATTCCAATCAACGCGCTTCACCACGTCCAATAGAGGGCGTCCGCGCATTCTCGCCTTCGGCCATTGCCGGTTGACGCTGTGCGCCATGGTGCAAAAAGCCCGAGGATGAAAATGTCGGTACGCGCCGTTCAAGTTCCCTGTGTCTTATTGACACTGGCCAGCCTGCATTCGCAAGCTCAACTGCCATCTTTTCGGCCATTGTGACCGAACGATGTTGTCCTCCGGTGCAGCCAAACCCAATGGCAAGGTGTGACTTCCCCTCTTCGATATGTGCCGGAAGTTGAAACTGGATCAACCCGGACACGCGATCGAAGAATTCAGCGAATCGATCATCCGATTCGACATAGGCCTGCACATCGGCGTCCTGCCCCGTTTTTGCACGCAATTCGGGCCGCCAATGCGGGTTCGACAAAAAGCGACAATCGAACATCATGTCGACACCGCGTGGCACCCCGCGTTTATAGCTGAATGAATGCAGCGAAAGGCTGAGCCTGCGATCCGGCCGGATATCGAACCATCGCGTGAGTTCGGCCTTCAGATCATGCGGCGACAGTTCAGAGGTATCGACCAGCACGTCAGCTCGCGTTCTGATCGGACCCAACATGTCGATTTCAGCCTGCACACCGGATAACGGCGAACTGTTCGGGGCCAACGGGTGCCGACGCCGCGTTTCATTATAACGGTTGACCAGCACATCCGATGCACAATCAAGAAACAAGACTTCGGGGGTATAGCGCGGATCGCGGGTCAAACGGTCGATCAGCTCAATCACATTCGTGGCTGAAAAATCGCGGTTCCGAACATCCAGCCCAAGCGCAAGCGGCGTCGGACGTGCGGGACCATCCAGAAGCCTGGGAATCAGCGACAGAGGCAGGTTGTCTATGGCTTCGAACCCAAGATCTTCCAGCACGTTGATGGCAGTCGAACGCCCGGCCCCTGACGGACCGGTCACCAGCACCAAGCGCTGCACCGTTGCGGGTGCCTCGACTTCACGATGATTTTCCGGGGTCATGGCCACCTAGAGATTTCCCTTTATCGCTGGCTTGCGCTGACTATCGTTGCGTGATCAGCCCACCGACCAGAAACTGCCGCAATGCAGCATAAAGATGCGGTCGATACGGCCCCAAAACAAGTGGTAACGCCACCCCTAGGACCTCATGAAACTGTGACCGTGGCAAACGGTCCACGGATTCGCGTTCCAAATCCACAACAGCGGCCAGTTCTACCGGTCCGTAGGGGGCGGCGAGCAAGATGCCCAGCCCCCTTGCCTCGATCTGCCCAAGAATCGGTTCGGGGCAATTTGCGACAACCACATCGCCCGCTTTTGACAGGTCGGTTCTGTCATCAGCGACCAATTGTGCTCCCACCGCCATCAATTGCAGGGCCAAAGTTGACTTCCCTGATCCTGACGGCCCCAGGATCAGGAGGCCCTTTCCCTCCAGTGCCACTGTCGTGCCGTGAACTTGCATCATCCGAATCACTTCCCTTCCCCATCCTGCACAATTTCAGTTAATTTTCCGCCCATACACGCACAGTTTTACCCCCTGCTTGCGTTAACATTTCCTGTTTGCGCTAACCGTTTGCGCTCCCGTCTTTCCCCCCTCTCGCGTCATGCTATAGGCCGCAATACTATCGTTACAAACCATCGCAGCCCCCAATCAGGAGCCTCGACATAATGACCCGCGTAAATCCGAACTGCCGCTTGGAAGACCAAGGAATCGAGGGCCTTGGCCGGGTCTATTATAACCTGCTGGAGCCAGCGATCATCAACGAGGCGATTGCCCGTGGCGAAGGCCGTCTGGGATTAGGCGGAACCTTCCTTGCCACAACAGGTGCGCATACCGGCCGCTCGCCCAAGGATAAGCATGTTGTTCGCACTGCCGATGTGGAAAATAGCATCTGGTGGGAAAACAACCGACCGATGGCCCCTGACGCCTTTGATCGCCTGCATGCCGATATGCTGGAGCATATGAAGGGCAAAGACTACTTTGTGCAGGATCTGTTCGGCGGCGCCGACGCCGATAACCGTCTGGACGTGCGCATCGTGACGGAATTGGCCTGGCACAACCTGTTCATCCGTCACCTGCTGCGCCGCCCCGAGGCGGAAGAGCTGGCGACGTTCATGCCGGAATTCACCATCATCAACTGCCCCAGCTTCAAGGCTGACCCAGAACGTCACGGCTGCCGCAGCGAGACGGTGATTGCGCTGAATTTCCAGAAGAAGCTGATCCTGATCGGCAATACCGCATATGCGGGCGAAAACAAGAAATCGGTCTTTACGCTACTGAACTACATCCTGCCGGGCAAAGGCATCATGCCGATGCATTGCAGCGCAAACCACGCAATCGGCAATCCCGATGACGCAGCGGTTTTCTTTGGTCTTTCCGGCACCGGCAAGACCACATTGTCGCAGGATCCCTCGCGTATTCTGATTGGTGATGACGAACATGGCTGGTCGGATAAAGGCATCTTCAACTTTGAAGGCGGTTGCTACGCCAAGACGATCAATCTGTCGCCCAAGGCCGAGCCGGAAATTTATGCGACGACCAAGCGCTTCGGCACCGTGATCGAAAATATGGTCTATGACGAAGACACGCTGGAGCTGGATTTCGAGGACAACTCGATCACCGACAACATGCGCTGCGCCTATCCGCTGGATGCCATCAGCAATGCGTCGGAAACCAGCCTTGGCGGACACCCGAAAAACGTCATCATGCTGACCTGTGATGCTTATGGCGTGCTGCCGCCCATTTCTCGGCTGACGCCTGCGCAGGCAATGTATCACTTCCTGTCGGGCTTTACGTCAAAGACCCCCGGCACCGAGGTTGGCGTGACCGAGCCGATCCCGACCTTCTCGACCTGCTTTGGCGCACCCTTCATGCCCCGCCGCCCAGAGGTCTATGGCAAGCTGTTGCAAGCCAAGATCGCCCAGCACGGCGCATCCTGCTGGTTGGTCAATACCGGTTGGACCGGTGGTGCTTTTGGCACGGGATCCCGGATGCCGATCAAGGCAACGCGCGCGCTGCTGGCTGCGGCATTGGATGGCAGTTTGAACGACGTGCAGTTCCGCAAGGATCCGAATTTCGGTTTCGACGTTCCTGTGTCGGTGCCGGGCGTATCGGACGTATTGCTGGACCCGCGCCAGACCTGGGCCGATCCTGCAGCCTATGATCAACAAGCTGCCAAACTGGTTCAGATGTTCAGCGACAACTTCGCACAATATCTGGACGCAATTGACGATGAAGTTCGCGCCGCAGCCATCGGTTGAGACGTATTGCCCTTATGGCAGACGGGCCGCCTTTCGGGGCGGCCCTTTGCATTCAGACCTCCAGCGGGATCGCGGTTTCCTCACGCGCGGTGCGGATCACCATCATGGTAAAGAACCGCGCGACGCCCGATCCTTCGCGAAACAGCCGCTCGCAAAGCTGGTCGAGTTCCTCCATGTCGCGCAGCCGCAGCATCAGAACGACATCGGTCTGCCCCGTCACCGCATAGGCCTGCACCACGGCGGTCTGCGCGCAGGCAAGCTCTAGAAAGCGCCGCTGCTCATGCGCGCCGTGTCTGTCAAGCTCGACCGTGACAATCGCCTTCAGCCCCCGCCCCGCCCGCGCCGGATCAAGGATCGCGATGATCCGGTCGATGAACCCGCCACGCTGCAGCCGCCGCACCCGGCGCAGGCAAGTCGACGGCGACAGGCCCACCTCATCCGCCATCTGCGCATTGGTGCGCCCGGCATCGCGCTGCATTAGGTTCAGGATTTTGCGGTCGATCTTATCCAGCATGGCACGGCCTTTCAGCGCAAGTCTTGCAATAATATTGCATAAATGTGCAATCTTTGACCACACCGCGGCATGGCTTTCCGTTAGCTATGGGGCCAGCAGACATACGAGAGTGCCCATGCCCCACTGGACTGCCCCCATACGCCGCAGCACGGCCGAGATCTTTTCCATCTGGTGGGAACTGGCCCGCATTATCGCGCCGGTGGCCATCACGGTCGAATTTCTGATGCGGACCGGCGTCATTGCCGCGATTGCGCCGGCTTTCGCGCCACTAATGGGCTTCTATGGCTTGCCACCTGAACTGGCGCTGGCGCTGCTGGCGGGCGTGCTGATCGGCATCTGGAACGCCGCAGTGCTGTTGTTCCTGCTGGTCCCCATGGACTATCTCAGCGTGGCGGATGTGACGGTCTTTTCGGCGCTGATCCTGTTCGTCCATGCACTGCCCATCGAACAGCAGATCATCCGCCGAACCGGGACCGGGATGCTGGCCTCGACCCTGCTGCGCATCGCGGGCGGACTGATCTATGCGGCGATTCTGCGCGTGCTGTTCGATGCGACCGGCTGGCTGTCGCAACCCGTGGCTCCCGCCTGGCAGCCGGTGGCCGACAGCAGCGGCTGGGCCGGTTTTCTGATCGGATTGGCCGAGACCTTGGCAATGATGTTCGTCATTCTGGTCGCGCTGATGCTTCTGATGGCGCTACTGCAACGGCTGGGCATCATGGCCCTGATCCACCGCCTGCTGACCCCGCTGATGCGGTTAGTGGGCATCCGGGGCAAGGCTGTTAATCTGACCGTGATCGGCCTGCTGCTGGGTATCAGCTATGGCGGCGGATTATTGATCCGCGAGGCGCGCAGCGGCCAAATCGCCCCGCGTCAGGTGTTTCTGTCCTGCACCTTCATGGGATTCGCGCATAGCATGATCGAGGACACGCTGGTCGTCATGGCCCTTGGCGCCGATGCGTTCAGCGTGCTGGCCGGGCGGATGGTCTTTGCCATGATCGCTACGGCACTGGTCGCGGCGGTGTTGACAAAACTGCCGGAACGCGCGCCCCAGTCATAGGGGCGCGGCAACTTATAAACCCAGACAATAGCGCATGATCGCCTTTTGCGCATGCAAACGATTTTCTGCCTCGTCAAAAATGACCGAATGTGGGCCGTCCATCACCTCGCTTGTCGCCTCATCATCACGATGAGCGGGCAGGCAATGCATGAACAACGCGTCAGGCTTGGCATGCGCCATCAATGCGGCGTTCACCTGATAGCCGCGCAACTGATTGTGCCTGCGCTCTTTGGCCGACTGCGGGTCATGCATACTGACCCATGTATCGGTCACGACCAGATCAGCGCCTTCGACAGCCCGCATCGGATCGCGTTCGATCGTCACCGGATGACCTTTGGACGCGGCAAATTCCAGCGCATCACGTTCGGGGTCCAGCGGCGGAGGACCGGTAAAGGTCAGATCGAACCCGAACTGCCCGGCGGCGTGGGCGAAGCTGGCAAAGACATTGTTACCATCGCCCGACCAGACCACTTTTCGGCCCGTAATCGGGCCGCGATGTTCCTCAAACGTCATCACATCCGCCATGATCTGACAGGGATGCGTCCGATTGGTCAGGCCGTTTATCACCGGCACGGTGGCATATTCGGCCATCTCCAGCAGCGTCGCCTCCTCAAAGGTGCGGATCATGATCAGATCGACATAGCGCGACAGCACCCGTGCGGTGTCAGCAATGGTTTCGCCATGGCCCAACTGCATCTCGGACCCCGACAGCACCATCGTCTGGCCACCCATCTGACGCACGCCAACGTCAAAACTGACGCGGGTGCGGGTCGAGGGCTTTTCAAAAATCAGCGCAACCATGCGACCGTCCAGCGGCATATCGTCGTCGGGGGTGCCCTTGGGGCGGCCATTCCGCGCGGTTTTCATGGCCTGGGCCTGATCGATGATAGATCTCAGGTGCTCTTTGCTGGTCGTGCTGATGTCGAGGAAGTTGTTCATGCGCAAGTCTTTCGGAATTTTCGGTCAAGCAAGCCGCGTCGCCGGGATAAGGTCAAGCCTCCGGGGTTCGGGGCAAAGAAAATTTCAGCAACGCCGCTTCATCGGAAGCGGATTTTCTTCGCTCGCAAAGCACTTGCCCCGAAAATTCCGATCAACATCCCAAGACCTCAGCTTCCGTCAAAATGCGCCGCGACCCGGTCCAACCGCGCCACGGCTTCGGTGATGTCCTCATCCGTGATATTCAGCGGCGGCAGCAGGCGCAGCGTGTTGTCGGCAGCCGCAACGGTCAGGATATGTTCGTCATAGCCCGCCTTGACCAGGTCGGTCGGCGCGACCTTTGCTTTCAGGCCCAGCATCAGCCCCTGCCCGCGCACACCCTCGAACACGTCGGGATGCGCTGCCACAAGCCCTTCCAGCTTCTGCCGGAACAGCGACGCCTTGCGATTCACCTCGGCCAGAAATCCGTCGCTGGACACGATCTCCATGACCTTCGTCCCGACAGCACAGCCCAAAGGGTTGCCGCCATAGGTCGATCCATGCGTGCCCGCGCCCATACCCGCAGCGGCCCTTTCTGTCGCCAGAACCGCGCCCAGCGGAAAGCCACCGCCAATACCCTTGGCGACCATCATGATGTCCGGCGTGATACCAGCATATTCATGCGCGAACAGACGCCCGGTCCGGCCCATGCCGCACTGAACCTCGTCCAGAATCAGCAGCGCGCCGACCTGATCGCACAGCGCCCGGATGTCGTGCAGATCTGCATCTGCGATCGGACGAATGCCGCCTTCGCCCTGAATAGGCTCGACCATCACGGCCGCCGTCTTGTCGCTGATGGCGGCCCGCAGGGCGTCCATATCGCCCCAAGGCAGTTGCTTGAAACCCGGCATCAGCGGGCCGAAGCCCTTGACCATCTTTTCCGACCCCGCAGCTGCAATAGCCCCGGTCGAGCGGCCGTGGAACGCGCCGTCAAATGTCAGAATTTCGATACGGTCTGGCTGACCTTCATGATCCCAGTATTTCCGGGTCATCTTGATTGCCAGTTCAGCGGCCTCGGTCCCGGAGTTGGTAAAGAAAACCGTATCGGCAAAGGTATTTTCCACCAGCAGATCGGCCAGCTTTTCCTGTTGGGGAATCTGGTAGACGTTCGACACATGCCAGATCTTGCCCGCCTGTTCGGTCAGCACCGCCACCAGTTCAGGGTTGGCATGGCCCAGCACATTTACGGCGATGCCTGATCCAAGGTCCAGATATCGGTCGCCGTTGGTGGCAATGGCCCAGCTTCCCTCACCCCGCTCGAACGAGATGGGTGCCCGGTTATAGGTCGGTAAAACATGCGAAATCATGGCGGATTCCCCGAATGGCATGACGGATTGTGCGGATAAACAAGATCGGATGCTGACGAAAGCGTCAACGTCGGAAGCGTGCGGTATGTACGGTCCATGCGATCATGCATCAGGGCATAGCGCGGTTTTTTGCACCGCGCAATCACGGTTTCATCCGATAGCCCGTTTTCAACCACCGCCATGCGATGAACAGCACAAGCGCCACAACGGCGGCACAAATCACCAACCCACGCAACGGCGGCGCATCGCTGACGCCCGTGACGCCATAGCGTGCGCCGTCGATCAGATAAAAGATCGGGTTCCAGTGCGACAGCGTGTCGAATGGCGCGGGCAGGTTCTGGACCGAGTAGAACGTCCCCGACAGAAAGCTGAGCGGCGTTATGATGAAATTCGTGATCGCTGCCATCTGATCGAACTTTTGCGCCATGATCCCGGCCAGAATGCCCAGCCCACCCAGTAACAGCGCCGCCATCAGCACGAAAGCCAGCGTCCATAGGGGGTGGACGATCCCCACACCGGTGACAAGCACCATCCCGGTTCCGATCACCAGCGCCACCAGACCCGCGCGCACGACCGATCCCGCCAGATAACCAGCCAGCAATTCCCCAGCCGACAGAGGCGGCATCAGCGTGTCGACGATATTTCCCTGGACCTTGGCGGCGGTGATCGAAGATGAAGTATTGGCAAAAGAGTTCTGAATGACCGTCATCATCAGGATGCCCGGCCCCAAAAACACCAGATAGGGCAGTCCCATGACTTCGCCTCTGCCTTGCCCAAGCGCTAGCGCAAAAACCAACACGAACAAGGCCGCCGTCATCAACGGAGCAAAGATCGTCTGCTGCCAGACGGCCGTGAAGCGCATGACCTCTCGCACCGCCAGGGTGCGCAGCCCCAGCCAGTTGACGCGCCCGAAACGGCGCACGCCCATTGCGCCGCTTTCAACGATTGTATCACGAGCCATGCTGCAGTCCTTGAATTCTTGCGTTACGGGCGCTAAATCTCAGCATCCCGTTTGTGACGGGACTATTCACAGGTTTCAAGATGGACGGCGGGGCGGACCCGCCAGGAAAGGCAGCTATGTCCTGGACGGATGAACGTGTCGAGACGCTCAAGCGTATGTGGGGCGAAGGTCAGTCGGCCAGCGCCATCGCCAAAGAACTGGGCGGCGTAACCCGCAATGCCGTCATCGGCAAGGTCCATCGCCTTGGCTTGTCCAACCGGACCGATGACAGCGGCACTGAGTCTGCAGCAGCAGCACCCACCCCCAAGGCCGAACAGCCCACGCCCGAAAAAAAGGCCGAGAAAAAGCCTGCCGCGCCAAAGCCCGAGGCAGAGCCGATTGCAGCCAAGCCCGAACGGGCCGCAGAAAAACCCACGATCGTCGCGCCGCAGCCCAATTTTACCCCAGCGCCGCGCCGCCCGATCGTTCCCGCAGGCCAACCGCTACCGCCGCAGCCTTCGGCCAATGAAATCAGCCCCGAAGCCCTGGCAAGCGTCCGCGAGGTCGAGAAAAAGGCCCGCAAGCTGTCGCTGATGGAACTGACCGAGCGCACCTGCAAATGGCCTATCGGCGATCCGGCAACCGACAAGTTCTGGTTCTGCGGCCTGCCCAGTCAGGCGGGCAAACCCTATTGCGAAGCTCATGTTGGCGTGGCCTTCCAGCCGATGAGCTCACGTCGCGACCGCCGCCGTTGAGATTGCGGCGATGTTTCGAATGAAAGGCCGCCTTCGGGCGGTTTTTTGTTTGTGATTTAAGACCGCTTGACTGGGACGATCCCGTTACCGAAGTCCTGAGCCTAAGCTGCAGAAATTCATAGTATCAAAAACCGAATTTCATAAGATCTGCACAACGGGTCCGTTCATTTAAATAAAGCCCCATGACAATGCCTATACTGTGAGGGAACATCCCCCGGAATATCGCATCATTCATCAAACAAATCCCTGTTCTTTCACACGACGTCAAATAATCTCATCATCCTTTGGTGGACGAACACGGCCTATCCATCGTTCATCAGACGCGTGGAAGATTATAAAGTTCAATCTTGCCTGATTTAAACTCACCAGATTCGCACCCCCCGCTCTATCTGGATTGTTAAACTGCGCAATATCATCCTCCCACCCACAAACCGGGCATATTTCGAACGATCCCGGCGGAGGCTCCTCCAGTGTCAGATAGCCACAGCAGGCACATGCATATCTCATTGATCGTTCCAATATAACATACCGTCCTTTGGTCTGAACATTGTTTTGGGGGCACCTGCTGCATTCATTGCGCCAAAAGTGTTTGTATGTGGATCATATCTCAGCACATCGCCATTTGGCCGTATCTTGGTCAACGTACTGGTCGGCGGATTGCTGACAAAATTCCTTGCCGCGTTAACATATTGAAGTGAGTTCTCGAGCTCTGGAAACTCGGACTTATGGCTGTTCCAGTGGCTAAACGCGTTCTCTACTGGCGACTTTTGACTGGTCTGGGACCAGATAGGTTTACAACACGCCAACCCCAGCGGATCTACCCACCCGTTCGGGTCAGCTACATATGCCTGCGGTCGCAGACCACCTTCCAATCCGATCGGATCGGGAGACAAATATTGCGTCGCCTCGGCATCATAGTAACGGAAGCGGTTGTAATGCAGGCCGCTTTCGGGATCATACCATTGTCCCTGGAAGCGGATTGGACAGTTGATTGGAGGAATGTCGTCATTCGCCGCTTTCGGCTGGCGATGACCCGCCATTTCGCCCCAAAGAGACCACTCAGCCCGCCAGCTTATCTGCTCACCATCTTCGGAAAACAACTCTCGCGGTGTTCCGATGTGATCGGTCACAATGTAATGCAGCGTGCCGTTTTCGATTTGCGCCAAGGGGCGAAAGCTATTGGATTCATAGACCCAATACCGGGCGCTGCCCCAGCATACCTCGCCCGAGGCGGTCATCGGAGCCTCGGCGATCAGGCGGTCACCTTCCCATTGATAAGCAACCCCGCCATTTCCGTCCAACAATCGTGCGACCCTGCGGCCAAGCGGATCGTAGGCATAGTGCCAGATTTCGCCCTCTGGTGTTTCCAGCGCGGCAAGTTGGCTTAGGCCATCCCATGCCATGCGCCAGACGCGCGGACGAAATCCGTTCTCTTCCACGCGCTTCTCGACAACTCGGCCACATGCATCATGACGATAGCTGACGGCACCGCGGCGCCTGACCCTTCCGGCCGAGGTCTCAACCGCCTGCTCTCGTCCGGACTGGATAACAGCGGCGATATTACGTGCAGGATCATATTCGAAATGCGACAGGGCCGAGCGACCATCGGGCCTGTCCACCCGTGTCGTGATCACCTGTCCGCGCAAGTCATAATCGAAACGCGTCTGCCCTGCCCTGTAGTCATTCACCGCGATCGCGCGACCAACACGGTCCCATTCATAACTGCGCTGAACACCGACCGCCGTTCCTGCGCCGTATCCCCGATAAGATCCGGCGCTGAGCCCGCCAATTCGCACGTCATCCGGCATATGCGCCATCGGGCCTGCAAGCTGTTCAGCAAGTGTGCCCATGACGTTGTGGCTTTGCGCAAGCGTGAACCCGGCCTGCGACTGGCGCATCTGTTCCAGGCCGCGCGGATCGTGGCGGAACTTCAGCGGGGCGTGGTTCCCAATCTTCATCTCGACCGGCAGTCCCGCGCGCGTCCACCCGGAAGTCAGATGCAGAACGTCACCTGAACGCGCAATCCGCTGGCCCGCGACGGAATATTCAGACGAAATCTGACGCCCGTTAAGTCGCTCGGAAATGATGCGCCCAATTGCGTCGTATTCATATTCAACCGTCGCAACCTTATTTCTAGCTTTGATCAGCAGACCTCGCGGGTCATATTCGAAGTGTGTCTCGCCCTGTTCTGGTGCCTCTTCTACCGACTGCGACAAAAGGCGACCGGCAGGCGAGTAGGCATAGTTGGTGCGAACACCATCTGCCGCAATGCGCTGAATGACGCGACCGGCCGGATCATGGTTGTAGCGTGTGACCTGCCCCGAATAGTCCTTTTCTGCGATAAGCTGGCCGACGGCATCATACAGAAATTCGTAACGCTGCCCCATCTCGTTTATGACAGCGGTCAGGCGCAGTTCCCGATCATATTCCAAACGCAGCCGATGACCGCTGGCATCCACGGTATTCAGCGGCAGATCAAAAGCTCCAAACCGAAAATACCGCGTGCTGCCAGATGGATCCGTGATTGCGGACAACTGTCCCTCACTGTCCCATGAAACAGTCGACAACGCCAGATCCTCGGTCTCGATCTGACGAATGGCGCCGCGCGGGTTATCCGGCCCGCGCATCATATCGTAACGGGTCGTCGCCCCAACCTCATCCGTGAACCAGCGCATGCGGCCTTCGGTATCGTAACCCATCCGGATTTCATTTCCGTCCGGGTCGCGTTGTTTGCTGGGCCGCAGCAAGGGGTCATAATAGATACGTTGCTGCGCCCCGCCCGGCAGGTCTATGCGCAGCACCTCGCCCTTCTGGCCCAGTCCCAGGGAAGATATGCGACCAAGCGGATCGGTGCTGCCGACGAGGTTGCCGTTTTCGTCGTGCCGGAATTCCGTCCTGTTGCCAGCGGCGTCAATGGAGGCGGCCAGTTGCCCCCCCAGATCGTATTCCCACCGTGCTTCATGGCCATCAGCGTCGATACGCGCGATCAGGTTCCCAAGGCGGTCAAACCTGAACCCTGTCCGATGCCCCAACGGATCGACACGGGCCACAACATGATAGGCGTCATCCCATTCGGTTTCCCAGACCTGCCCAAGCGCGTCTTGCATTCGCCAGACGGTGCCGTCGTCTTTCCAATGCCAGATTGTGACGGCGCCGGTTTCGGTGCGCATGGCTGTGCGCTTACGGGCGATATCATAGTCAATCGTTCCACCAAGGTGACCGCTGTTTGACCATGTCTTACAGATCCGATTATTTTGATCATATTCGTAGTGAACGAAGGTATCTTTGGCATCGCGCCAGCTTATGATCCTGCCTTGCGCATCATATTGATAGGCGATGAAGCCGGTCTGGGACGATCGTATCTCGCTCAGCTGCCCGGCGCGGTTATACCCCCAGGTAAAGACGCATTCATCCGCATCCGCGGCATCCAGCACGGCATGACGGATCACGCCGTTTTCGCTGTGAACCTGCAGCGAGAACCCGTCCGAATGATCAACCCGCCGCAGACCATCCATCCCGTATCGGAAGGTGATGGCATTTTTGTTGCGATCTTCAATTCGGGCCAGCCGCCGCACCCCATTGCCCTCATCGGCAAAGATATAAAACAGCCGTGCCTTGCGATCATGGATGAACAGATCGGCCGAACGCCTGCCCAGCAACTCAAGATGAGGGAAGCGCAAATTATACGCCAATACATCGTCAAGGGGCGCATGAAAGACGATCAGCGTGCCTTCGGGGTTCTGAAAGGTGATCGTCTCACGCTCGATCCGCAGATGCTGCGCCCATGTGCCCGCCCAGCACGCCCCCTGAATGCCAAAGGATTGCGGCGCATAAACACGGTCCAGCCGCAAGGGTATGGTTCCCGGAATGACAATATCCGTCCGAGCCTCCAGCAATTGACCGGTCGCGACATCGATGGGGTCGTTGCAGCCGGTGCGGCTGCTAAGGGGGGCGTTGCCAGCATTGCCATGCGCCGAAGTACCCGGCCTTTGGCTACGCCCGCCGATGGGCAGAATATCCATGGCAATCGCAAGCAGATTGACGGCGCGGTTTTCATTTCCAACGTCCACGGGCAGCGCAATCGGACTCGTATCCATGTCGATTGCGATATCTGGAACGCCATCATTGATTGTGCCGTCACAGGTTGTCTTGTGCCCGATCCGCGCGATCGGCCAGTTATTGGCAAAGACGGTTTCCGCGCCCTGTGCCACCTTGGACTCGGCATGTTCCGAACAATCCACGATATCGGTGACACGGGCGACTGGCTTGTTTCTGAAATAGACATTGGGTGAGCCCGTCTTGATCGTGCCCTTATTTGTTCCGTATTGCCCCGCCGCCGAGGCAAAGCCCGCGGCAAGGCTGCCAACCGCGACCGCAGCAACAATGACGACGGCTGCAACGCCAAATGTAAAGATCACAGCTGCAGCGGCCAACGCACCGACGACCATCACCCCCAACGACCAGCCGCTGACATGGGCAATCGGATGTCCAACGGTTGCGGGCATTTCGCCTGCATCTGAAATCCGCTCGTATCCCATGGCGTTCATGGACCAATGACCGATCCATTCACCGCCCTTGAAGCCGACGAAGCCCACTGCTGCCGCAACGGCAACCGTGGCCGCAACGGGAGCGGCGGCCGTTACTGCCGCCCCGATCATGCCCGCCGCCCCCGTTCCCGCCGCTGACATGGCACCATAAGCGGCTGCCGCAACGATAGGTCCGTAGGTCAGACTGTCCTGAACGGCATCCGAATTATACAGCGCGATTCCGTCATCAATCGTGCTTTCAACCTGATTGGAAGCGGCTTTCGCACCAGCCTGCGCCAGCCCCTGTTGGTGAAAGTCGCTTATCGCGGCGGTGCCATCGGACGAAGCCGCGTCGGGATGCAAGCTTGGGGAGGTATCATCAGGGCTGTCATCCACATCAACATGACGGCTTCCGGATACCGACGAAGCACCAGCCGTCATACCGCTAAGCCAACCACCGCTCATTCGATCAAGCCTCTGCCTGATCCAGCTTCAGTGTAGAGGTAATACGCCTCATTTCGGCCATCTGGCTATTGCTCATCTTGCCGCCGACCGAAGCGGTCAACACCAAAGCGCGCTGACCGCTCTGAACCGTAGTGATGATCTGATGGATCGGCCCTTGCTTGGCGACCCAACGGCATTCAACTTCGACCGCTTCGTGGCCATTCACCGTCAGTTCGCGCCGCTCCACGACCTTGAAATCCTTCAACGCCTGAGCGGCCTGGCGTGCCTGATCATCGACATATTCGGCAAAGGCCATTCCCCATGGTATGTCATCGCGGGTGATCGTCATGGTAATGCCCGGCCCGGATATGTTTGAGCCGATCACATTGATGGATCGGTCTTGCCAATCATTGGGCAGATCAATCGAGCCCTCGTTAATCCGATACATTAGCCCGAAGCACCTTCTGTGGAGTCCTTGTTCAGATGGATCATCGTCGCGACCTGATCCAATACTTCAGCCGTCAGCGTGACCTTGGTGCCGCCAAATTGCAGCACTATGCCGGTCTTCGTCATCGATATCTTGCCGTCACCGACCTGCAACGTGATGCTGTCCTGACCTATCGCAGTGATCGCCTTGGATCCCAGATGCATCGTTTCCGCCGCAGTATGTTGCATGGCAGTATCAGAGTTTACCATGACCTTCTTTTTCGCGGTCATCTGAATATCGTCGTCGGCGGAATATGAGACAACGCCCGGACCGCCGCGTCCGGCAACGGCTTCTTCTTCGATCCGGTTGGCTTTCGCGTGCCGTGTCAAAGCCACGGTTTCGCTAAGATTACCGTTTGAAATGGCCTTGGTTTCGTCGCCAATCTGAACGATTACGTTCCGGTTTCCGCCCTCGACAAACGTCGAATCGTTGTCCTTGATAAACCGCTCTACGTCCTTTTGCGCGTGTAGGAATATCTTCTCGGCACCATTGGCATCCTCGAAGCTGAGTTCGTTGAAGCCCGCGCCTTCGTGTGTTTTTGTCTTGAAGCCGCTTTTGGTCTTGCCGGCGGGCAGCCCATAGATATTGCCATTGCTGCCGTTGACCACGCAGCCTGTCACGATGGGCTTATCCGGGCTGCCGTCAATGAAATCAACGACCACCTCCATCCCGATCCGCGGAATGACGACCCCGCCCAATCCATTGCCCGCCCAGTTCTGGGCAACGCGACAGCGCATCGAACGCGCATCCTCCAGATCCCAATGGAACCTGACCAGAATCCGGCCGAATTCGTCGCAGTCGATTTCGCCATCACCAACCACAACAGCCGTTTGCGGCCCCTCGACGACAGGCGCGGGGATACGCTTGGGCGCAGCCATCGGCGCTGTATCCGGCATCAGCGTATAGCTGCCGCTGAAGCTATAGCCGTCACTTTCTGCCCCGCCTGAACCATAGGCCTCACTGACGAAGTTATAGTTGGCCGACAGGCACAGATAGCGCTGGCCTGTGCCGGGCACCGGATCGCCGGTCAGCTCGAACACCATTCCCGCCCCAAGAGACAGGACATCGCCCACGGCACGGTTCCGGCGGTCGCCCCCACGTTCCTGATTGACGCGCAACCTGGCCGAATTGCGCCCCGCACTTTCGTCCGCGTAATCCCCCGGATACTCGTAGCTCTCCAACTGGCCAAGCGCATATCCCGCATCGCCCATGCGGTTCACTTCCATGACTGCCGAAGGCGATTTGAAGTTATAGTCGATCAGACGCACGGCACCTGTCGTCAGGTTCCGTTCCGGCGACCATTCCCAAAAATGTTCTTCGCTGGCCTGATGATGACCGTCATAGGTCCTGAAGGGCCGCTGTCCTATTGTCTCATGTGACAGCACATCATCTGTCAGAACCAGCGTATGACTGCCTTTGTCATGGCGGAAGTGGAAACTGATGCCATGCCGCTCCATCTGGCGCCGGACAAAGTTCAGATCGCTTTCGCGATATTGCACCGTATATTCCAGAACCGGATAGTCTTCCGAAAGTTTGATTTCGAGGGTCGGATCGCCCAAAGCCGAATATTCAGCGAAAATCTGCTGCAGAATCTGCACAACCGTTTTCTCATGGAATATTTTCTGGTTCTTGCGTCGACCCGCCAGCCATAGCCATGGGCGCAGCACCAGATCATAACGATGGCCATTTTCGCTGGCACCTGCCCAGCGGGCCTGCGTCACGATCCCGTCGAAAACACGCGTCCCTTCGCGCCCCTCAATTTCAACCGTGGCGTGCGTTCCGATCAGCTTGTCAAAGTCTATGGCACCGTCAATCGCCAGCGCGGCAACACGAAACTCGAACAGGTCGTTCAGGTGATCGGCACCATCGAAGCGGAGCAAAGCAAGTGCGTCTGGACCAACGGAGGTGGTTAATTTTCCAACCCTGTCGGACTGGCCGAAACGCAAATTCATCGGGACGCCCCCGCAGTGAAATAACTACTATCTACAAATGCCAGCTTGCCAGCATAGAGCCAACATTGCCAGTGTCGACCACATTTTCACTCGCGTGGGGCGGATGCGTCATTTTTTGTAGAGAACGCCAAGACGTCCAGCGCGGGATTATCCCCGTTTTCCTGCAATTCCACCAGAACGCGCGGCAATAGCTGATCGGCGGCCGCGCCCGCTGTCGCCGCCGAGACGCTGGCAAGCGGATGGGCAGAGGTCATTGCGACCAGAATATAGCTTGCTTGCTGCGCCGCATCGTCGGCTTCTGCCTGAACCGATATCCCAAAATTGCGCGGACCGCCTCCCTCTCCCTGAAGTTGATTCGTCAGATCGTAAACTCCTCCGTTTGGCGAAACGAGGAACAGCCACAAGTTGCGCGCGCCGGAGGGATCACCACTTTGAACAGTTCCCTGAACCTGAAAGCTGGTGGCGTCGACAGCGACCCCGGCCGATAGGGTCGGGCTGGGCGCGGGCCGCCCCGCAATGTCGCGTAGGAAGTTCAGCACGGCACATTGGGAGGGACTGACGGTTTCCTGCACAACTGCGGGCCTGACCCCAAAGGTGTTATCATAGGCGGCAACGACGCCATTCATATCAACCGCGGATTGTCCGAATGCCACAATCTGGCCTGAATGTGCGCCATGGTTCATCCGCGTGGCAAATGAGCAATCGGGCAGAGGCTGTTGGGCCAGAAACCCTTCACGCGTCGACAGATCGCGTGGCACCATGTCCGTCTGTGCAACCACTTCTGGTTCGACGGGCGCGACAGCAACCTGATCCCGCGCTGCCCACCAAACACCGCCGACAGCCAGAATGGCTGTCAAAGTCGTGCCAGCCAGCAATATAATCCTGCGTGGAAACGGTTCACGGCCTCGGCGGGTTGCGCCTGCACGGTGGGTTCCGGGCCGGACAATGCGCCAAACGGGCTGTGCGAGCTGGTCAGTTCGCTAAGATCGTTGCTGGTCAGACTGCCGGTCTGCCGCCCGCCCGAGCCTCTCGTATCAAGGCCGGATGCACCTGCATCGCCTTGCAGATCGGTTGCGCTGCCTGATGACCACAGCGGCAATCGATATTGCGCCGGCAACTGCTGCGGATCGTCCAGTATCTGCAGAACGGCATTCATATCGGTGGGCCGCTTCGCAGGGTCCGGCTCCAGCATATGCTGCAATAGCGGGAACAAGCGATGCGACAGCCCATCAAGCGATGGAATGGTTTGCCGTGCGGCGGATGCCGATACGACGCTGTCACCCATGTCCAATGGCGTGCCCCGCGCGACCATCGCCGCCAGCAGGCCCAGCCCGTAAACATCCGTTTGCGGACCGATAACCCCGTCCCAATGACCCAGCTGCTCTGGCGCGATATATTTGAACTTGCCCGCAAAGCGGCCAGCCAATCCATCGCCCAATTCGGTCGAGCGCGCGATACCGAAGTCGATCAGCACGGCTTCTTCAACGCGGTCATCCCGCAGGATAACATTGTCAGGTGACAAATCCCGGTGCGTCACACCGCTGGCATGCGCCCGCGCCAAACCAGACGCCAACCGCCTGATCAATGCAAGGATCGCCTGATCCGGCAGCGGCCCATAATTCTTGACGCGCGTCCCAAGGTGCCGCCCCTCGACATATTCCATGATCAGGCAATAGCGTTGCAGACCGCCATCCAGAACAAAATTGTGATAACGCACAATGGCATCATGACGCAGCTGGACCAGAACCCGTGCCTCGCGCCGGAACATGTTCAGCACCGTTTCGTCATTGGCCAGATTGCCAAGAATGACCTTCACAGCAACGAAATCACCGGTAAAGACATTCGCCGCGCGATAGACTTCGCCCATGCCACCGGCGCTGATCAGCTCGATGATCCGGTAGTTGTTGTTGATCAGCGTACCGGGTTCGACAAGCCGCACAGGGGCAGATGCCGCATTTGGCTGTTCCGACACGACAGTCGGGTCCGCCACAGGCAGCGGTGTGCGTTCGCCATCCAACGCGATAACCGTGCGTTCCGCGCCCTCCATATCAGATGCGGAAACGAGCGCCTCAGCGGCGTCATCTTCGATCTCGGCAATCACCGTTCTATCGGGGGCTTCCTGCGCGGAACCGTCAGGCGGGGTTGTCAGCGGGTTCGGTTTCTTGTCCCGCCCTACTGCGGGCTTACCTTCGTCACCGTCTTCGGGATCGCTCATTCCTCGATTCCAGCATCCGGCAACGCTGCGACATCCAACACAATAACGCTGACATTGTCGCGTGCACCACGTGCCAATGTTTCTTCGACCAGCGCCTCGGACAGCAGTTCCGCAGGTTGTGCTTGGGCCAGCGCCTCGGCCAGATCATCTTCGTTCAGATGTTCAGTCAATCCGTCCGAGCACAGCAGCAGCCGATCACCGTGACGCAAAGCACCGCTGACCATTTCGGGGCGCGGCTCTGGCCCGATCCCGATGGCCCGGGTAATCACGTTCCGGCGGGGCGAGGTTCGCGCCTCAGCCTCGGTCATCGTGCCTGCGGCAATCATCTGGGCGACTTCGCTGTGGTCGGTGGTCAGGGGCGTCAACGCACCTTTACGCCACAAATAAACGCGACTGTCTCCGGCCCAGATACACGTAAGCTCTCCACCATAAATCAGCAAAGCCGCAACCGTCGCACCAACCGTCTTCAGATCATTTTCCAGCGCATAAAACGAAATGCGCTTATGCGCCCGCTCAAGCCGTTCCATCACCCGCGCACGCTGGTCCTGCGCACTGACAGGCACACCAAGCGAGGCCAATTCCTCGACAATGATCCGACTCGCGACATCGCCAGCAGAATGGCCGCCCATGCCATCAGCAACAGCCCAGACGCCAAGATCGGGTAGGGCTGCGACATTGTCTTCATTCAACTTTCTGACCCGGCCGGTATCGGTGCGCGCGCCGGTACGAATATCGAACAATACGTCAAGCGCAGTCATGCGGCCCCTCCCCCGTGTCGTCGTCCTGCTGCGGCACGCCACCTGTCAGCAGCCAGCCCAATTCGGACGGGCCGGGCAACCCCTGACAAGCCAACAGGCCCGAACCCGCGCCTTCGTTCGCAGAGAACCACCAATAGCTGCGCGACGCCATGGCATGCGCATGGTCCGCCGAAGCAAGTCCCGCCATCAAAGCCGACGCATCCATGGACGAATTGACAGCCCAGAATGTCGGCCAATCCGGCTGCTTGTCCTCGTGCGTATTTGGCAATTCAGCCCGAAGCCTGTCGGCGGCATCGCGCGGTTCGAATTGCGCGGTCCCCAACAGGTTTTGGACGCCAAGCCCCGCGATCATGTAAAATCGTTGATCGGTTTCAATCAGCGGAGACGCACCACCCGATTGCAACGCGATAAATGGAAAACGCCGGCCACTTCGATCGCGCGATGGCGACCAGACCCCGCGCAGTGGGCTGCCATCCATAAGCGCCGGACCAATCCAGAAGCAAAGCCGCGGCGAGACATCGAACAGCGACTGCCAGCGTTCACCCAGCTCGGCCCGCCATGCCCCAAGTGCTGCTTGCGACCAATCAGCAAAAGGTCGCAAAACCGCATCCGACAAACCAGCCGAGATGAAATCCCCGAAGCCCGGATGTTTGCCATAGATACCGGTATCACCGGCCATCAGTCGACGCTCTGCGGACACTGGAACTGTCGCAGCTCGGGCATGGTGAATGGATTTGTGACGGCATTGATTGTAAAATCATAGGTTATATTGCGTCCTCCCACGACAAAGGTCGTGCGCAAGGTATCCCCGCGCTGGTCCCTGTAGCTGGCCGCGTTCAAAAATTCGATGAACGTCCAGGGACTGCCTTCAAATTTCATAATCGATGGACGCTGCAAATGGGGCAGCATTTCCAGAATGGTTGATTGTCCATCACCAGGCCAGACAACGGTCTGCGACAACGATCCGGTCGCCGTATGCACAACCGTGCCATTAAATAGCAACGCGGCACTTTCGATGCTTGGATGCGCATCGACCTGTGCCACATTGATTTCAACCGATGGCTGCTGTCCCCCGCCGGCAAAGAACGCGCGCCGAATTGCCTCAGCCCGTTCGAACTGTTTCAGCGATCCTGCGGACAGGCGCTTGGCGGTTTCGTTATCCTCGCGCCATTTCATCCCATTTTCGGTCCGCTCGACGAATGGTTCCAAATTCTCGGTAAAGAACTTGTCCATTGCGCCCCCCGGCCCGAAGAAGCCCGCAAATTCATTGATTGACAGGCTGCGTGACGAATCCGCGAAGGGGAAGCGGCTGACGATCGAGTTGCGGCAGACCATGGTGATGCTGTCAGTCAACCTGCGGTTCATCACCTCGATGCTGGCTTCTGATGCGCCCAGCCGGAAATCACTTTCCGCCTTGCTCATCATCTGCCCAAGCTGATCGGGAAGTTGGGAATTATATTGCGTCAGCTTGTTCAGCAGTGTCGGCATCGCGGCTTCGGCCTGATCAGGATTATGAACCGCCAACCGCAGATTATCATAAACCGACCCAAGATCGCCAAGAAGGGTGTCGATCGGGCGCTGGTTTGGCTCTCCCTCGACCAGCAATTGCCAGTTTTCAAACTCATCCGCGATGGCTTCGATAGGCGCGGTAATGCTGGTCGGCGATCCCCCGCCACCCGCACCGCCGCCAGAACCGCCGCCTTGCCCACCGGTTTTCGCTTCGGCCTGCGCGGCATCAATAATGATGCGCTGAACGCCCGAAGAACGGGATTCGATGCGATTGCCGATCTGACGCGCAATAGAACTTGCGGCGCCGCTACCCGCGGCAGCATCTTCGCCCTCGCCGGGAGGAGGGGCCACCGCGCCTTCGCCCTCGAACTGTTCATATTCGCGCGGCAGGTTGGTTTCCTTGGCCACCGCGTTGACCAGTTCCAAGATCGGCGACCCTGATGCCGATGCCGCGCTGGCAAGCACCGTATACTGTGGCTTGTCGGCCACCAGCGAAGCCAGTGTCAGGTTGTCCAGAACGCCATTCCAGGCTGCAATGAAATCGCGGCGATAGCGATCCATCAGATCACGGTCCAAACGCGCAAGTCGTCCTTCGATTTCATTCGAGCTGCCAAGATCGCCAAGCACCCATTGATCGCGGCGAAGCTCATCACCCACGACGCCAAGCTGATCGTAGAAATAGCCCCAGAACCCTTCATAGGTATAGATCGAGGGCACAACGGCATTGGTCAGATCGCTGCCATCACGCGTTGCAAAGACCTGTGCCGCGACATTGCCGCCAACAGCTTCGGCCAGACGCCAGTCTTTCAGGCTGGTCGCGGATACGCCGTCCATGATGATCGCATATGCCTGCTCATCCAGCGGAAGCTGTGCGATTGCGGCGCGCGCACGGTCCACCGTCGATTGATCCAGATCAATCAGCAGATCACGAGTATCGTCCAGATCCAGCATGGCGGTCAGATGCAGCTTAAGCTGGTCGATCATGTCCAGCCCCGAAAGCCCCGGATATTCCTCGCGCCAGCTTTGTTCGAACCATGACATGATCGCCGGGTCGTCGGTCGTCTCGCCCTGCTTGCCCAACAACAGATAGACCTTCAGGGCGCGATAAATTTCGGTCATTTCGCCCGAGGCGATGATCTGCGGGATACGCCGTTCAAGGTCCAGGATCAGACGCGGGCGCAGCATCCGCTCCAACGCATCCGAGTAGCTTTCGGTCGCAACGCGGTTAAGCCGGTCACGTTGACCCAGACCAAAGCCTTCCCACATGCTGGGCTCTTCGCTGTCGCCATAGCCTGCTGGAATGGTTGCAATGTCGTTCAACAACGGGACGATTGGCCGCAAATCGGTATCGTCGATCACCTCGCGGTTCAGTTCCGGTCCGGCGGCCACGGTATAGGCCGTCATTTCCTGCTCGGCCGTGCGCACCAGTCGCTGGTTCAGCCAATAGCTGTATCCAAGGGCTGCGACCCCACCAACAACGCCAATTCCGATGATCGAAAGCGCCGCAGTCCGCACAGCAAACGCCCGCCTCACAGCTTTCTGATCGAATGAGACCCACCCCTGTTCAGGGAAAATCACCCGTCGCAGCAAATCATGGATGAAGAAGCTTTTTCCACGCCCCGACATGAAGCCGGCGCTGAAACTCCCTGTCGAACCGGGCTGCTGGATCGCACCAAGCACCTGATCGACCGGCGTGCCCTCTTGCGTGCCCGACGTGAAATAGAAGCCGCGCAGAATGGCATTGGTCTTATATCGCGTCGGCTCGAACACGCGGCGCAGAAAACCAGATACGTTGTCACGCAACAGTGCCATCTGCCCCGGCAGGCCAAAGATTGCGATGCGTGCGACACCATCGGGTTCTTCGGACAAGCGGTCGATGATTTCGTCCGACAAGCGCGCGACAAGGCGATCAAACTCCGCTGGAACCGCCTCGTGCGTGATGGCCTTGCGATCCTTGGTCTGAAAGGTGACGCCCCAGACCAACTTGCGGCGGTTCAGGCTGAAGCTGGCGAAATATTCACGGAAGCCAGCAATCAGGTCTGCCTTGGTGAACATGACGTAGACTGGAAAATCAATCTTCAGCTGTTCATGTAGTTCGGCCAGACGGGCCCGGACGGTTTCGGCATGACGGGTCAGTGTCACCCCGTCATCCTTCATCATGTCTTCGACCGAGAAGGACAGGATCACGCCATTGATCGGACGGTTCGGGCGCGTGCGCTTTAACAGCCCAAGGAACGAATCCCAGCTTGCCTTATCCGCCACTGAATCGCTGTCTTGCGTTGTGTAACGGCCGGCGGTGTCGATCAGGACCGAATCTTCGGCAAACCAGAAATCCATGTTACGCGTGCCGCCAAAGCCCGAGACGGCGTTGTTCTGCGCCAAGGGGAATTCCAGCCCGGAATTGGCAAGCGCGGTGGTCTTGCCAGCACCCGGCGGCCCGATGATGACATACCATGGCAGATCGTAAAGCGACGCGGCCCCGCCTGATTTTTTCAGGACAGCCAGCGCCTCTTGCATCTTTTCAGCCAACACCTTGCCGTCACCCTCGGGTTCGACAGGCAGTAGCGCGGCTTCGATCTCGCGGGCTGCGCGCACACGGCGGCGCCAGCGAATGATTGCAAAACTCGCAAAGATCGCAAGGACCAAGATAATGATGATCAGGCGCCACTTGATGGTAGTCAGCGGCCCCCACCCGGTCATCGGTCCACCGATCCAGATAGCAAGGCACAATAGCAGCAAGCCGATCAGCGACACGGTCCAGCGCCACCAGCCATGGTCGCGCCAACGCGGAGCGCGCAGGTTAAGGCCGAATAGTCTCAATTCTCAGTCTCCGTTCCAGCCTCGGCTGCTGGTGCATTTGCCGTGGCGGCGTCGGTATTTGCGTCGGCGGGCGCATCATAGGTGCCCTCACGCGCCAACAGGATTTCGACGCGGCGATTGGACGATTGCCCCTCGGGCGTTGCGTTGTCACCAACCGGCTGGTCTTCACCCTTGCCAACCACCTCGACCCGACCGGGGTCATTCAACAGCGGTTTCAGGACGGTCGAGACACCTTCTGCGCGGGCGGTAGAAAGTTGGTAATTATCCTTGAACCGTCCGGTGCCGGACAAAGGCAGATTATCGGTATGCCCCTCGATCACAAGGGGACCACTCTCCTGGTTCAAAACCTCGGCGATGCGCCCTGCCAGATCGGCAAAGCCAGGCTTCACCTCGACCTTGCCCAGATCGAACAGTTGCAGGTTTCCAACCCGGATGGCGATATAGTCGCCTTTGGCATCCACACCGACGCGGCCGTCCGAAATCTCGGACGCAAAGGCATCGCGAATACGGTCCAGTTGCGGCACCTCTGCGACATAGGCCGGTCCCGGTGTGCTACGGTCGATCTGGATGACCGGTGACGCGGAATAGACGCCGCGCACGACCTCGGCCGCTTTCGCACCATCGCGATTTATCAAGGTGCCAAAAACAGCGAACGCCGCCACCAAGGCCGCCAACCCGCCCCCAAGGACAGCCGGAATCGGGATCGACGCAAAACGTCGCCCGCGATCCTGAATGACGGGCGTCCATGTGACGGAAATATCCTCATCCGGGCGGGGCTGAACCCGGCGCAGGCTTTCATAAATTGCGCTGCGGATACGGGCCAGATCGGCCGCCCCATTCGGCATGGTCCGAAATTGCCCCTCGAAGCCCAGCGACAGGCAGACCAGCATCAATTCCAGCAGATTGTAGTTCTGACCGGGTGCCTGCATGGCTTTTTCAGCTTCCTGAAAGAAACCAACACCGGAATCGCGCTTGTGGAAAAAGCGGGCGACCATCGAATATTGCTGCCAATTCCCGCGATCGCCACCGGGCAGGTTCTGCACGATATCGTCAGCGGTCCCCGATAGCGCATATTTGGCAACCAGCACTTCATGCGGGTTCAGGCCGGCGGTCAGGGCATTCCGCTCGAACCGATCGATCTCTCGGGTCACATGTTCCATCAACGGGGCGACCTGCAATTCGACCATGCCCGTGCGCAAGCGGCCCAGCAAAATCAACAGGCTGGCCGCCGCCGCAAGAAGCGGGTTCGAGGAGGAACCATTCCCCAACTCTCGGACCTGCAGGGCTTCGTGCAGGGGAATACGCGGGCCATGTGCCTGCGTCGGCGCAGCCTGGCGCGCACCGATATCTGGAAAGAAGCCGCGATCGGATTGCCCGGCACGGCCAATCTGGTTTGGATCATAGTTTGATGCCGGGGCCCGCGCGGGTCGTCCCAGCCACGTTTGTCCGCCACCGGCATCATATCCTCCCGCGCCCGGCGACGGCGAACCGGGCGAGCCAAAGGGCGAGCTACCGGGCGAATTGGATCCGGGATTTCCGAATGGCGAACCCGAAGGCGATTGATTTTGTGGGGGCGGCGGGTTGCCGTAGCCCTGATTTCCGTAGCCGGGATTTCCCCAGCCAGGATTGCTGCTACCAGAGCCCTGCCCCGGACGCCCAATCTGGGTGCGACTATCGTCGTTGGGTCGCGACGAAGGCGGCTGGCCCCAGATGTCGGTATTTGGCCGCTGTTGATTTCCACCCTGTCCGAAGGGATTGCCGCTTGGCAGCGGCCCCCCGAATACGGTCTTTTCGTCGTCGTCCTTGCCTGCCATCAGCCTCGCTCCGGCACAGCCCACAATTCAAGTTTCAGATGCGGCCATTCGCCGGCAAAGTGCATGCCAATGGCGGGCGCATTGGAAAACTCGCGCCATAGCGGCGAGTTCTTTTCCAGCCTGAAATAAACATTCGATGACAGCACTCTGATTTGCCGTGGCGGGTTCGGCAGATGCTGCAACATAATGCCCGGCAGGTTGTTGTTCACAATCTCGGACATGCGCGTATTCGGGCCGACTTTGCACAGTTCGGGGAACTGGCTTTGAACCTGCGTCAGCGGCTTGGCGCTTTCCACCTCGATCACAAAGGTTGCGTCGCGGAACAGGTTGCGGTCGCGAACCTCAGCCAGATACGAGTTCTGACGAACTTCGCGCAGCGGCAGGCGAATGGCACGGCCCACGTCGCGCGACAGAAGGCGCTGAATATCCGCCACAATCTGCGAAAACGCTTCTTTCGGGTCCTCATGATCATAGGCTGGATAATCGGGCGCATGGCGATTGCCGGTATCAAAGGTTGCCAACTCACCCGCCAAACCGATCAATTCACGATACAAAACCTCGGGGTGGATTGCGAATGTCCGCGTCAGGTGGCGCAGTTGCCCGATGTTCCGGTTCAAGGTCAGTAACATCAGATAATCCGATGCCTGCAAGCCGCCGCCTGCCGATGGATCGGTGGCGTAGCGCGACAGACTTTCCAACCGCGCCTCGATCCAGCCGATCACGCGGGTCAGATAGCCCAGAATCTGCGGATGTGCGCCAATGACCAACGCAGGCGGCGGAAAGGTTTCGTCCAGCGTGACAACGCCGTCACGCACTTCGGTAATCCGGGCCAGACGAATATTCTGATAGCCCGGACGCGGCGTCTTGCGGACGGCCAGTTCCAACCGCGGCACAGCCAGTTCAAGCACCTGTTCGGTCCGCATGGATGATGCCGAGTCGCTGACCGTTTCCGTGATAATGCCCCAACGTGTGGTCGCGCCTTCGTCTTCATAAGGGGATGCGTCACGCATGTTGGGCGAGCTGTCGGGCAGAGTCAGCCAAACGAACTGTCCCGCCGCATCCTCGGGCACGGCAACCGGCACAGGCAAAGGTCCGGTGCCCGGCGCGTCAAATGGGGTGCCGTCCGGCATGATCCCGGACACCGCCCGCAGCGACAACATGCCCTGCTGTGCCTGATCGCGATCAACGGTCAGCTCTGCAACGCCCCATGGATACGGGGTTATCAGCTTGGTACGGGCAGTGATAAGATGCTCGTGGTAGCGATCCGCCTGTTGCAGATGCTGGGGCTGCATGAACAGCCCCTCTTTCCAGGCGACTTTGCTGAACCAGGACATGCGGCTGTAATCCTTCCGCCTTTAAATCAATTCAGGGCACGTGCCCGATGATGGGCTAACCCGGCAACATGTGCCGGGTCTTACCCTGTTACTTCGGCATCAAACTAGGCCGATATGCGCGTCAAGCCAAGCCGGTCAGAATTGCCAACGGATTTGCCCTGTCACGCCAACGCTGTCCAGACCATCACCGAAACGGGCGTCAATCCGCGCACTGGTGCTGAACTGGCGCGCAAAAGAGCCTTCATCCAGAACCTTGATGTAGTTGGCGCCAAGGCTGATCTCACCGAACGTGCCAAGGTTATCCGCCTCGATCCGTTCGATATCGGTTCTGCCCCCGTCTACGCGGGTATAGATGGACACCGTCGGGTCCGCGAAGTCGTGATAGACCGTGCTGGTTGCAAAGGCGTAAAGTGCCGAATTGCGCGCCTCGTCAACGAAGGTTTTGGCGACCGTTGCACCAACGTGTCCGATGACCCGGTTGCTATCCTCGAAGCTCAGCGTTTCGGTAGCACCCTCCTCTTCGGTCGTAAATTTGATCGAATCCGTTTTGATGCTGGACCACGCAAAGCCGGCGGTGGGCATCACGCTCCAACCTTTTTTACCGATCGGGAAAGCATAGCCCAATGAGCCGCTGATCGTGGTGCTGTCACTTGTGAAGTCCTGCTTATCCAGCCCCAAACCACTGCCACTGACTGCGATGTTTTCGATTGTGAAGTCAGTCTTTTCGGCGCGGATCTGCAAATCAGCCTGGAAGCGATCTTTGGTCGCGGTCCCATAGATGCCGCCATAGACTTGGGTAAAGTCAGTTTTGGTATAGCTTTGCAGTTCGGACGTGACTTGGCCGACATTGTCGGTGTCCGGGGCATAGACCGGCTGATTGGTATCGCCTTGGTTGACCCCACCAAGGACGCCAACGGTCAAGTCCCAGCCAGCAAAGCGATCATCGAAACATGCCAGATCGCTACCGACCTGCATCCCGTAATAGCTGCCGGTCACGGTGCTGTCTGCATTTTCATAGCCGCTACTGGACCGGGACGACCCTGTCGCGTCGACCGTACCACCAGTGGCACGACCCCAGGCACCCACACCACACGGCTTTTCAGCATCTTCAAAGGCAAGGCCCGTCACGAAGGGGCTGGTCGGACGGTTGACGATTGATCCGATCAGGGTCTGCGTCAGCGTAACGTTCCCGATCAGCGACCCGATGGCAGGGTTCAGCATCGTGACCATTTTCAGGTCACCGCTTTCGCCCGCCCGTTGAACGGCATAAACGATACGCTCATTGCCCGATGCCAGGCCAGTCGTCGTGCCAAGGTTATAGCTGTTTGCATCGCCCAGACTGTCATCCACATCAATCAGGGTAATTTGCGTGCCCAGCCGGGGGCGATTGGCACCGGTCGTCGCCAGATCGATATTGTAAGTGCCGGTCGCAGCGCCGCCATCCACCACGATCGTATCAGACTGCCCTGTGCTAAGGTCGAGATCGAACTTATACGTCCCGGTGCCCGACAGCCCACCGACCTTGAATGTCGTATAGGCAGGGCTGTCTTCGGTCATCGAAACCGTATTGTCGTTGTGCAGCTTACCCGAAATGCTTCCCGCATTCCCCGCTGCCTGAATCGTTCCCTGGTTGTTCACTGCACCGTCCAGCCCGCCTGCCAATGTCAGAATGCTGTCTTTGGCAATTCGGGTCGTATCAGCCCTGACAGACTGTCCCGCGTCAATCTTGTAATCCGTATTGAGGTTCAGTTGCTGGATGCTGGCATTTTCCCTGAACACGATGGCACTTGAATTGGCATGCACCGTTCCATTGACGCGACCATTAATGGTCGCCTCGCCGTTGTCGATCAGATCACCTCGCAACGTGCCGTTCTGGTTGTAGACACCATCATTCGTAATATCACCGATGATGCGGCCGTTATTGGCCAGCGTCGCACCGGACTGGTTGGCGATCCCCTCATTCGCGGTCAGGGTCGACCCGGCCTTGACCGTCATCAATATCTTTGGCGTGGCAGCCGCGCGCAGGTTGTTGGTTGGCTGTTCGCTGCCATTGGTCACCTTGCCGCCGACATACAAATCATCCGACACATCAAGAATCGCGGCATTCCACAGATCGCCTTCGATCCTGTTCGAAATATCCGCCTGAGCACCCGTGTTGGTCAGATCCCCTTGGATAATTCCGTTCCAGCTCAGCGTGCCAGCGTTTTTGACATCTCCGGTAATCTTGCCGCCACCTTTCAGCGTGCCACCGTCTTGGTTGGTCACGGCACCAATGAAGTTCCCCGCAACGGTCATCGTGCCGCTATTGCGTGCGCCCTGCGTGACTTCCAACGTCTGTCGCCGCGCAACATTGGCGATACCAGAAGTGTTCAACACGCCGGTGATCTTGCCACTGCCGACCACACGGCCTGCGTTATCGACATTGCCGACAATATTGCCGCCCGTCAGACGCAATGTTCCCCTGGCGGTATTGTTGACAGACGGCGCACGCAACTGCCCCGCAACGGTCATTGAGCCGCTGTTGTTAACCTCGTCTGCGGTGACACGCCCGTTATCCGCGATGACGAAAGTATCGCCACGGTTGGTCAGGACATTGACGTTTACAAGTGCCCCGGCACCCGCCTCACCGCCAACATAGAATTTGCCACCATTCGTGACATTGAATTTCGTGCCATCATTCTGGGCATCAACCCGCGCGTTGATCCTGACGATGCCACTGCTGTTGTTCAGATTTCCGGTCAGACGCGTATTCTTGGAATAGCTCAGCGTGCCGGAATTGCTGATTGAACCAATAAGGGCAACCTTGGAGGCATCTATTTCGGACGTGGCTGTCAGTTCGATATCGTCAGCCATGATCGTCATTCTTCCGCCACCAGTGACGCCGACAATACCAGAGTTGGTGAACGTCCCATCCTCGACAGTCAGAACGACATTGCCATTGTTGCTGGTATTATCCATCGTGCCGGTATTGGTCAGATTTCCGACAACGGTGCTGCTGTTAAGAATATCCAGCAACGCGCCTTGCTTGTTTTCAACATTCCCGGTCAGCGTGGCGCCATCCAGATTCAACTTTGCGCCTGAATTGTTGACCAGTGCGCTGTCGTTCCCTGTCACTGTGACGCTGCCAGCAACATTCATCGTCTTGTTGTTGGTAATATCACCCGTGCTGGTCAGTGTATGCCGATCACGGACATTCACGACACCATCATTCGTCAGGCTATCCGTCGACAGATTGCCCGTTGTGGAAAGCCTACCAGTGTCCGTATTGGCAATCGTGCCAACCTCACCGTTGATCCGTGCGGTGCCAGTATTGGTCAGTTCGCGCGAAATATCGACATTGCCAGTGATGGTGCCGTCATTTTTTGCCGTGCCGTCGATTTTGCTGTCAGCGCCAAACCTGGTTGTCGCACCGGCTTCGTTGCGCAGCCGCCCTTGCAATGTGCCGTTCAGATTAAGCTGGTTGCGGTTTGTCACGCCATTGGCGGATACCAAGGTCGTATCTGCCGCGATATCAACACGCCCTTCGTTTATCAGGCGATCCGTTGCCAAACGCCCCGTCGTTGTAAATCGCGCGTTGGCATTGTTGCGAATGACTCCGTCAACCTGACCGCGGCCGTTGACGGTGCCGGAATTGGTCAGGTCGGCCGCTATCCGCCCGCCCGTCAGGTTAACGGTGTGGCCAGAGAGGTTGTTCAATCCGCCGGCCAACCGCCCCGCGATCGTCATGGTGCCGGCGTTTTCGACAGTCGCACCAGCGTTCAGAACTCCGTTTCGCTCAATCGAGACTTCGTTCTGGTTATCCAGCGACCCAAGCGTCATCGCCCCGGTCACAACGACAGAACCGGTATTCGTAACGGTTCCGTCCACGGTGCCGGCGCCCGTCAATTCGCCCTGGTTCGTTATACCGGACAGAACCCTGCCGCCGGCAAGGGTTACGGTTGCATCGGCTGTGTTCAACAATGCGGTCGTCGTGCTGTCCAGCGTGCCCGCAACAACAATAGTCGCATTACCGTTGTTCTGGACAACATTTGCGGAAGCCGAGGTCCCTGCGGCAATTCTGATCCGCCCTTCGCCTTGGTTCAGTAACTCATTAAGGTTATGCAGCCTGCCGACATCATCATCTTGCGGGTCAAGCTCTACGGAAACCAAGCCTTGGTTATAGATTGAATGGCCATCGCCATCCACATCCGCCCAAACATAGATTTCCCCTTGCGGGCGGTTGGTAATGCTTCCCGGCAGGGTCATCGCGCGGCGATAATATTCAGCATCGTCATTCTCGACCGACACATTACCGTTCAGCGTGACCCAGCTTTCCAGAATGGCAGTGCGCAAAATGATATTTGCCGCATCGATGGTCAGTGTGCCGTTCCCACCGATAAAGTTGCCATCATGAATAAACTCGCCGCCGTCGGCGATGGTCAGGGTATAGTCCTGGCCGGCCTGATCGTGTTTTATCGTGCCAAGATTTTCAAAATTACCATCGATGGTCGAATCACCCGTTATGTTGACAATCCCACCGGATTCATTCGTCAGGTCAGAATTCAGCGTGCCGCCTGAAAACCTCAACGTCCCCCCTGATTCATTCAAGAATTCAGAATTCGCGCCGGTGACGTTTATAACACCCGATCCGATCAGGTGAATTCTTCCGGAATTGCTGATATTCTCATCAGAATTCAGCACATCACCACCGCCGACATGGACATCGCCAGAATTCTCAAGACGATCCACATCCAGGCGTCCAAGCAACGTAAGTTGGCGCTCATTGATAAGGTCGCCATCGACGGTCCCGGTCGCATTGAATGCGCCACGGTTGGTCACTTTGGCAGTTATGGTGCCGCCATCAAGTTTCAATTCGTCGGCGCTATCGGTGCCGCGCAGGTTGATAACCTCATCCGCCTCGATTTCGGCACCAGCTTCGACGGCCAGGATACCCTCATTCCTGACGATCCCGGCATCGGTAATGTTGCCAGTCGCGCCCGTGGTGGTCGACAATACCATGCGTGCTTCATTGGTAATGTCATTGCCGTTCGCATCAAGTGATCTGGAAATCACGACATTACCGGCACCGGTATTTGTCAGCCCACCATTCAACTGAGCTGCAGTCGAATACAGCAGCGTCGCTTGGTTAATAATATCGCCTATAAAATCGATACCGGCGATATTAACCGCGCCCTCTTCAAGACGAATCTCATCGGCAATGATGGAAGTCGTCCCACCCGTGCCAGAGTTCTTTATTTCCCCACGGTTGGCGAATGTATTTCCAGAGATATCCAGTTCGATATCATTGCCGGTAACGTTATCCAAAGAGCCTGCATTTTCAAAACCGGCATCGATCCGGGTATCGGCCCGCAGAATGACCTGACCACCCGCATCGTTCTGCACGTCGGCCGATATCATGCCCCCTCGCAAGACCAACTGTCCGCCAGACATGTTGGTAACGGTAGCCGAGCTGTTTCCGGATCGACTGATATTGCCATTGACCCGAACAATACCACCTGCCTCGTTCACGAAATCGCCGCTGGTCAAGACCAGGTTTCCGCCATTCCCAGCAATATCGACCACCCCGGCATTTTTCAGATCCGCGATCTCAAGTTCACCATTAACCCGAACCTGATTCGCGTTGGTCAACGTGCCATCGATTACGCCACTGCCTTCAAGCGTTCCTTCATTCAGAATATCGCCAAATATCTCACTACCACTTGAAAGTGTGGTCGTGCCATACCGTCGGTTATTCAAATCACCGCTGAAGCGTCCCGACAAATTAAACCGCGCATTTCGACCAGCAACACCCCGATTTTCAATCAAATCCGCACTAAGATCATCCCCATTGCCGCTTCCTGCGGCGACGGTAAGTGTGCCGCTGTTATCCAGCTGAACGAGATCGCGAAGACTGCCATTTGACAGAACATTAATCGTTCCAGAATTGGAAATACTGTCATCTGATCCGTCTATCGCGGCAGACACGTCGACAATGCCGCTCTCATTATTCGTCAATTGACCATAAAGATCTGATGCTCTGGTCAATGCCAACGTAACATTATTTACGATATCGCCGACCAGCGTCACATTTCGGTTATCGACATCTGTTTGCTGTAAAACAATACGATCGGCCAAAATTCGAATCTGATCAAAATCGGACTCTGTCTCAATGACGCCTGTATTTGTGAACTGATGGCCGGTCAAATCCAGATCGACTGTGCCCGAAGCATCGGAATAGATGCGCCCGTTATTGACGATATCAGTTGCAACCACCGAATCTGAAATGACATTGATGGTTCCCCCGGCGTCGTTGATGATCTGTTCAACGGCTGTTGTATCTGCATCGTCAGCAACAAGCGGGTCAGAGGCATCATCTCCATCCAGCTCAAGCACGCCGTCCTCTTGGACTCTGATGGCACCCACGTGGGTCGCAAAATCATCATTACCATTATCGCGAAGAACGACGGTGCCTCCGCCCTGCACGGTCATCAGGCCTTTGGTAATACCTCTGTTCCGGAAAGTGGCTCCATCCTCTACCGCAACACTTTGGATCAACCCCCGGTTGCCAGTATAGTCATAGGCAACCGTGCCCTGACCTGCGATTGTAATCGCGCCACCCAGTGCAACCCCGATGTTCAGCGTTGTATCTTGGTTTTCGACGTCAAATCTGACGGCATCGACGGTATCGGCATCTGCAAAGCCGAGGCGTCCAGTGCCATCTCCGGTGATGCTGTAATCGTCGTCACCCCGAACGATCAGCCCGGCAAGACGTGCCTGTCCGCTCAGCGTGATATCCACCTTGTCCTGGAACAGGCCTGTGTCTTCGGTCAGTATCCCGGTATCGGCAGCACCCAGAACGGTGTGGTTCTCGCCGTTCTCATCACTCCAATATTCATCGGCATTGCCATTAGTGTTGTCGGCATTCCAGGTGTAGCCGCTTCGGGGGTCCACACCGCCAAATGGGGTATCCCGCGGATCATAATAGCGTTCTTCCTGTGCCGACACCTTCGTTGGAATCAAGACCATCGGCATGACGCCGATCAGCGCTGTAGTCAGGAAAAGACGTGCATTGGACATGCGTGCGGCGGGACGAAGTGGGGTGATCATCATTACCAATATCTTCAAATTTCACTACAGCAGGAGCGCCATCCGGATAATTGCGCCAAAAAATGAATAGCCCGCCTGTCCAATGTAAAACAAGCTTTCAGTTCGCGATTCAGCTAGAAATCCAGCATATGCTGCGCTTTAGCCGTTTTCGGCCTGTCGCAGGCGGTCAACCGCCTCGACATAGGCGCGGATCTCGGCGGGGATGCTGATTTCGGTCGGAATATGCGGTGCTGCGGAGGCGCCACTCATCTTACGCTCGGCCCAGTTGCGCAAATCGGCGATCGAAAATCCCCGCAAGAAGGGATTGGCCGAGACCACCGCCGGCCCCATCACCTGCAAGACCGATGCCGACGGATCGGCGCGCAAGGTCACATCGGCACCTGCGGGGCCAAGGAAATGCGCCAGATAAAGCCTGCCCGGTGTAATGGCATGGCCACGCACCCGCAAATAGGCTTCGTTTTCCTGTGCCAGATGCCTGACCATCTGCCGCGACAAATCCGGATCAAACCGCAGATCAAGCTGCGCACGTCGGTCCAGACTGCCCGCCAGCTCGGGACGATAGCTGCGGATCATACGCAGCCATGTGGATTCGATGAATTGCCCCAAACCTGTCGCTGACGACAGTGGGTTTTGCGCGCGTGCATTGCCAGCGCTTTCGACAGTGATGATCCGGCCAATCAAGGATTCAACGGCATCCGACGCCAGTACCTCTCCCGCGCCGCTTAGATACGGCATCGGATCGACGGGATTGCCGTCAGACAGAAGCTGGAAGATCAGCTTGGCCTCACCATTCTTGACCGCTCCGACGGTGCCAAGCGCCATTCCCTTGGCGATATCGGCACCGTCAACCGCACCATCTGACAAGGTGGCCAGCCCCGTGTATCGTGATACCATTCCATTGGCATGCGTGATCTCGACACTGGCACCGCCAACGCCCTTGGTCTGCCGCGCGGTGATCTTGCCATCTCCGGCGGCTGCTACCCTTGTTCCAGCGGGCGCAGACCACGAAACCCGACCACGCGAGGGATCGTCATCCTTGCCGCCAGGTGCAGGCGGAACGAAGCGCTGCGACAGCACACCTGCGATCGGGGATTGCAGGCTAAGCCCACCCGCCGGTCGTGCGATACGCGCCGACGGGGCGTAGCATTCAAAACCCTCCTCGCTTTCGGCGGGCACCACATAGCAGGGCTTATCACCGCCCGGCCCGCTGATCCCAACGAACAGGACGGCACCCGGCCTCGCGGTGTTTTCATTGGCAAGGATCATGGTCAGGCGGTCATTCTCATCCGCCATGCTGTCCAGATCATAGACGCGTGCCATCATCGAGATGGCTTCGCCGACGACTTCGGGCTTGATGTCGTTACGCAGCGCAACGGAATAGATCAGGTCCAACAACCGCTGCTGCCCTGCCCTTTTCTGGCCGCTCTCACCCCGTGAAAGCACTGTTTCCAGCAAATCCTGATCGGCCCAGGCATCCGCCGAAGGCACCAGTTGACCAGCCGGAGAAAGCGCCAAAGAGCCGACATAGCCTTCGGGATTGATCAAGGTTACCTGAATGACCTGCCGCGATGCGCCGCTCAACCGATAGCGCAAGGCCAGAACGGACCCTGTCGACAGCGGGCCTTCCAGCCCAAGCTGCGTCTCGATCCGCTGGGCAAGCTGTTCGGCCTGGGGCAGCTCAAAACCGTTCTGCGCCAGCAAATCCCTGATCGAGACGTCACGCGCTGCCTCCAGCAGCAATTCCCGCCACAGCCCGGTGCGCAAAACTGCATCGCGCAAAAAACTGATACTGCTGGTCGCCCGCTGTTCCTCTGGGACGATGGCCACGCCGGTTTCCAGCTGCGTGGCAGGGGCAAACCGTCCGCGACTGCGTTCTGCCTGAAACAGGGCAAATTCCTCTCGGGTCGAGGGCAGGTTGGCGACCAGTTGCATCCCGCGTGGCATCAGCTCGCTGTCCAGCACAGTCAGGGTCGGCCCTATCCCCGCAAGACGAGGCGTGCCGGCAAGCGCCGCCGGGATCGGAGCCTGTGCAACATCACGTGCCGCCCCCTCATCAAGCGCGGGAATGATCAGCGGATCACCGGGCAGATCGGTAAAGGTATCGGCGCGGACAACCGGCGCGATGTCAAACTGGGATTCGACCTGCACCAACTCCTGGTCGTCAGTGCGCCAGAAAAACCCAAGGTCAGGCTGAAACTGATACCACAGCATACCACCGGCCAGACTGGCGAATACCGTGCCTGCCCCCCATCTCAGCGCGGTCCATTTTCGACGCCTTCGTCGCGCACTTCGCCCCATCTGGCGAAAGCGGGGGTCAACCTCGGTCGGTGCCATCAGCGGATATTCCCAAGCCCAAGGATACCGGGGTTAATCTGGCGCCTGCCGGTCGATTGCTGCTGTGCCGGGGCAGTCGAGGTGGTTGCGGCCGGACGACGGGTCGTGGTCGCACCGCTGCCGCCGTTGCGTCGCGGGGTCGTATTAGAGGTGCTGCGGCTGCTGGTGTTACTGCGGACATCGCGCGGCGGATCAGCCGCCGCAACAGGGGCCACTTCGGGGCATGTGATATCTTCGGCGCTGATCAGGGCGCGAAACATCTGCACATCCGGTGATTGCGCGGCAATACCGGCAGGACCGCCTGCCTCGATATAGCGGTCCACCGCACGCGATGAACCGCCGCCCCATTGCCCATCAACGCTGCCGACATAACAGTGCATCCGTGCCAGTTCGGTCTGAATTGCCTGCGTCGTCTGCGTGTCTTCGGGATCAAAGGCGCCTTGCGCCACCAACCGGGCGAACATCGCCGGATCGCGTTGACGAACAGCCTCTCGCGCGGCGAATGGCATGCCCAACGGGCCAGGATCACCTGCGGCCATCAGCACCGCCATATCGCCGATGATGATGGAGGGTTCCGGCAAACCAGCACGCGGCTGAGCCTCATCCACGGCGGCAAATGGTGCGGGGTCGGCGAATTGCGAGGTGGACCCCAGACTGACCAGAACCACCTCTTCTGACGATGCGGCGGCGACTGTTTCCATCGGCAACGCCGAAATAACCAATCCACCTGCAGATGCAGCGCCAGAGATACGGACAGGGGCACCGCGCCCAATCACCTGATAGCCACCACTTTCCAGCAACTCGGTCCGTCCGTCGGCATCGCCCGACAACGTCGCGGCATTCACAAATGCATCGGCCAAGGCCGCTGCGTCACAGTCTTCACTGGCGTTTGGAACGGCAATTTGTGCCGCGACGGGGCCAATCCCTTCCAATTGCAGACCAGCCGCACAATCGCCGACGACCAGCAGCGCATTCGCAGGCAGCGCGGCGACCAGCCCCCTTGGATCATCGCCCAGATCTTGCGCATAGATCAGCAGATGCCCCGTAGAGGGTATGTCCGCAGGGTCTGAGATCACACGCTCACCGCCCAGCCGTTCGGATAAAGCCTGTGGTAACGGCACCCGCAGCGCCAGAATATTCTGCGCCTGTGCTGCACCACCGCAAATCGCCAGCGCCCCTGCCAGAATCAGCGCCTTGCCAAACGCCCTCTTTCCGGGATCGACGTGAACTGGTTTCGCTGTGGTCATGATCCCGGTCGCGGCGTTACAAAAATCGTCCAGCTTGGCTGGCCTTGCGTATCAACGTCTACAAAACGCGCGTCCAGAAATCCACGCAACAGGCAATCCTGCTGCCCTTTGATTTCAAATCTGCGCGGGGCGACACATAATGGCGTAGCGCCCGATAGCACTTCATTACCAAAAACATCCGCCGCAAAAATATAATAAAGCTGTGATTGCAGCGTTTCCCGCAAAAGATTCGCGCATTGATTAGGCGCAACACGCCACCAGCCCCGCGTCGTCACCAGCCCTTCATCAGGCTCGCCCAAGGCGACATTCAACACATCAAAGGATTGATTGCACAGCCGCAGCCCCGCCGCAGATGCCGCCACGGGCAGCGAAGCTATAAAAAATGCTGCAATAATGGCGCGAATCAAATACATATCTGGGGGCAATGCCTCAAAGACGAATTGAGCGAATGATCAAGCAATGCTAGCCTGCAAGCGGTTATTATATGGACGGCCCTATGAAACCAATTCTGCTTGCCGCCGCAAGTCTGGTGACTGCCGGAGCGGCCTTTGGCTTTGCCAAAGGTGTCGATCTGCTTTTGTCAGAGCCCGTGGCACGGCAGCGATCCGCGCCCATCATAACCGAACGTGTGTCGCCACGCACTGTTATGCCCCCGACAGCGGCCCCCACCGCAGCCCCCGGCTCAATCGATCTTGCGCCCGCCATCAAGCCAGAAATCGCCGTCCGGGAAGTCACCATGATGGCAGGTGCCAGCGATGCACTATCCCCGGCCGCACAGGATACGGGCAAGCGTTCGACGCATTTCCCGGATGACAGGCCCGCCATGTTCTTGCTACCCCAGACCGACCCGTTGTCATCAAGAAGAGATGATCTTGGAAGACAGCCTCGGGCTTACAACTTTTCGAGCGTTCCCCTGATCGGGGTTTATCGCTGAACTTGAAGGAATTTTTCAATGAAATTTCTGGCTAATGCCGTTGCTATCGCGGCGATGTCGGCTTGTATTCCTGCGGCGTCATTCGCGCAGGATGTGGCGGTGCCCATCGTCGATCGCGCAATTCAGATCGAACTGAACAGCGCGGCCGCCACCGAAGACGGCGGCTGCCGCTTGACGATGGTAACAACCAATCGCACGGAAACCGCTCTCAGCCGCGCGGCATGGCAGGTCGCAATTTTTGATGGCGCGGGTATTGTTCAGGCATTGTCGGTGCTGGACTTCGGAGATCTGAATGCGGGCAAAACCAAGATTGGCCTGTTCGAACTGCCTGGTCGCGCCTGCACCGATATCAGCCGGATCGTTGTTAATGACGTGGCCGAATGCCGTGGTGCCGATAACAGCGACCAACGTGATGTCTGCCTTGGCGGTTTAGCCACCCTGACCAAAACCGACATCGATTTTGGCGTCTAAGACATGCTGTCCAGCGTTTTCGGTGACCTACCGGCCGTCAGCATCCTCGTCTTCATCGCCCTGGCCGCGCTGTCTGTCCTGACCCTGACCGTTGCGATCTTCAAGATCACGCAATTTTCGCGTCTGGGCGTTGGCAAGCACAAGGCCGCCGAAACAATGCTGGACGACTGGTTGAACGGCCGCCCGGACGAGGCGCAGCGGAAAGCCAGCGTCGGAAATTCGGTTCAGGCCCGCGTCCTGTCGGCGGTCATGTCCGGGCTGCGCGCCCGCCCGTCCGAGCCGGCCTATGGCGAGGAACTGGCCCGTCAGGTCGCCCTGTCCGAATTGGTTCAGATGGGATCGCGGATGCGCTTGCTGGAAGCCGTGGTGCAGATGGCGCCGATGCTGGGACTTTTGGGCACCGTCATCGGGATGATCGACGCTTTCGGCAACCTTGCCCTTAGCCAAGAGATCGGCGACCCTCGCATCCTTGCAGGCGGAATCTGGACCGCGCTGACTACGACGGCAGCGGGCCTTGCCATCGCCTTGGTTGCCTATTTCGTTGCAGCATGGCTGGAAGGCCGGATCGAGGAAGAGCGTCAGACCATCGAACTGGTCGTCTCATCTGCCATTCACGGGCGCATCGCAAAGCCCCATCAGGCCTGACGGGTGGCAGAACCAAGATTGCATATCCCTTCGCAATCGCGCGGATTGCAACTGCCACGACGGCAGCGGCATTACGGTTTTTCCATGACCGCGATGGCGGACATGCTGTTTCAACTGCTGATTTTCTTCATGTTATCCGCCAATCTGACCGCGTTTTCCATGCTGAATATCCGCACCGGTGCGTTGGCGGGCACAAATGCAGCACCCGGATCGCAGCCCGGAGCGGTAACGTCTGGCATCAGCGCGGCCAGCACCACAGCGGTCTGGACCTTGGGGCGTGACGGGTTGATCGCGGGCGGTCAACGCTTTGCCTTGGAACAGTTGAAAGTGCTTGCCCAGGCTTTGGCTGACCAAGGCACCGCCAACGTCCTGATCGTTCTGCGCCCCGATGTTCCGGTCGAAGACGTCATTGCCGTGCTGGAAGTGTTGCACGCCCGCGGGATCGACGCCGTGCAACTGGCAGATGGGGGCGCAAGATGAGCCTGCGTCTGCCACAACGCACGGGCCGGATGCGCATCGACCCTGCCTATGCAATCGTCAATATCGTCCTGCTGCTGATCTTTTTCTTCCTTGTTTCGGGGCGCGAGCAAGAGATTGAAAGCCAATTGCAGCTGGCTGAAACCACCGAGCTTCCGGCGGGGAATGCACCGCCGCCGACGCTGGAAATCATATCGGCGAACAACTGGATATTGAACGGGCAACCGGTCAGGCCCGAACTTCTTGCTGCGGCATTACCGGCGGATGATCAGCCCATCCATCTGCTGATCGATCGCGGCGCCAATAGCGGTTTGCTGCTGCAGGTGCTGAACCGCCCCGAACTGGCGGATCGCCCAATCCGCCTTGTCACGCGTCGTGCGGGGGCCAGTGAATGATCGGCGCACGGGATTGGCGACGAGGCTGGACGCAAGCCACCGGGGCATCGGTCTTCGTCCATATTGCTGTCGCCGCGGCCTTGATATGGCAGCCCGATTTTTCCCGGAATGTGCCTCCCGTCAACCCGCTGGGCGAGCTGCGCATTGATATGGCCAATCTGAACCCAACCGCAACGGTGACCGAGACCCTGACCTCGATCGTTACCCCCGAAATTTCAGACGATCCCGACTCGAAAATCGATACGATCAGAGGCAATTTGGCTGAAGATGTGCTGACCTCGGTGCAGCCGGACGAGCTGACGATTTCCGGCAATCTGCCGATGTCGACCCTGCCCGATACGAGCCGCGCAAGCGGTGAAGGCGGTGCCGCCGCCCTGTCGGCGACACAGACCGAAGCACCCCCCACCGATCCACGCATCACCGAACTTTTTGATCGTATCAGGCAGCGCCTGACCGAGCCGTGCCTGCTGGCATTACCCGCCTTGCTGGGGGACGATCAAATTCAATTGGGAATACTTGCGGCCGATGATCGCCAGATTTCCGACCTGATGCAGGATTTGACCTCTGATCTGGATACACAAATTCAGGAGCGGGCGGTTCTTCTGGATCGCCGTCAATGTGCCGGCCTGACTTTTGCCCGCCGCGACCCGAGCTATCCGGTGCCCAGCCTGTCGCTGCAACTGGACGCGCAAGAGGTGGACAGCGGCGGAAATCTTAGCGGGCGCATATCCGGCAGTGCCGGTCTTTACACGACGCTGCTGCTGATCGACGATAACGGAGTCGTCCACGATCTGCGCCGCTTCCTGGTCGGCTCTGCCACCGGTAGCCGCTTTCAGATCCCTGTCGCGCGCTCTGGCCAGCCCCGCGACACGCATCAACTGATCCTTGCCATCGCAACGGCGCAACGCCCCGGCTCGGTCGCGTCGACCGCAGGCGAAATGGCCGACGACTTCTTTGCCGCGCTTAGCCGCGACGTTGGCCAGCGCCCAAGGATTGGGGTGGCCAGCATCTATATCCGTTAAGCGCGCTGCGCCTTAGGCAAAATCATATACGAACGCGCCGTCCTGAACCCGAATCGTCACGTCCGACATCGGCTCTCCTGACACCATTCGGCCCAGAACCTGCCGCGACAGATCAGGCAGGATGGAATTGGTAATGATGTTGTCAATCATCCGCCCGCCACTATCGGGATCGCGACATTGATCCACGATTTGCGCGATGACACCCTCATCCCAGGACAGCGTGGCATTCTGGGAATCCCGCATCCGACGTGCGACCGAGCCCAGCTTCAGCCTGGTGATTCCGCCCAGAACCCCAGCCGACAACGGCACATAGGGAATCGTCACGATCCGGCCCAGCAGCGCGGGCGGGAACGTGCCCAGCAATTCCTCTTTCAAGGACGCTTCCAAAGTCTCTTCGTCCTCGATCTGACCCTCGGGTGCCAGATGCATGATCGTGCCTGTCCCCACGTTCGAGGTCATAAGGATGAGCGTGTTGCGGAAGTTGATCGGGCGGCCATTGCCATCTTCCATCCGGCCCTTGTCAAAGACCTGAAAGAACAGCTCATGCACGTCTGGATGGGCCTTTTCCATCTCGTCCAGCAACACAACCGAATAGGGTTTGCGACGCACCGCTTCGGTCAGCCGCCCCCCCTCGCCATAGCCGACATAGCCGGGGGGGGCGCCCTTCAGCAGGCTGACGGAATGCGCCTCTTGGAATTCGGACATGTTGATGGTGATGACGTTCTGTTCGCCGCCATAAAGCACCTCGGCCAAAGCCAGGGCCGTTTCCGTTTTCCCGACACCCGAAGGCCCGCACAACATGAAGACGCCAATCGGTTTTTCGGGATTTCCCAATCCTGCTCGCGCTGTCTCGACCCGTTTTGAGATCATGTGCAGCCCCTGATCCTGACCGATCACACGCTCTTTCAGATGGTCCGCAAGGCCCAGAACGGCCTGCAATTCATCGGCCACCATGCGGCCTGCGGGAATCCCCGTCCAGTCACTGATCACCGTCGCAACCGCCTGTTCATCGACATGCGGCCAGATCATCCGGTCATCAGCGTGGATCAGGCCCAACTGATCCATCGCGCCGGTCAGTTCGGCGCGAACGGCATCAGCATCGAAATCTTCGCCCGCGTCCTCGGCCAGCTTTTGACGCAGCGACAAAATCTGTTCGACCAGCCCTTTTTCATCCGCAAAGGCCTTTTCCAGATCGGCCAGCTTTTCGCGGCTTTCGGCGACGCGCTTGCGGATCTCGTCAAGCCGCGCCTCATCCGCCTCGCCCAGATCGCGCTCGGCCTCGCGGGCCGCAATTTCGCTGTCATACGAGGCGATGTCGGCCCGTAGATCAGCGATCCGGGCCGGCACCGAGGACTGGCTGACCGCCACCCGCGCGCAAGCTGTGTCCAGCAGCGACACGGCCTTGTCAGGCAATTGTCGCGCCGGAAGATAGCGGGCAGACAGCTTCACCGCAGCCTCGACCGCCGCATCGGAAATGCGCACCTTGTGATGCTTTTCCATCGGCCCCAGCAGCCCGCGCATCATGTAGCAGGCAACTTCGATCGCGGGTTCATCAACCGAGATCGGCTGGAATCGCCGGGTCAAGGCCGGGTCTTTTTCGAAGTAATTGCGATATTCGGCCCAAGTGGTCGCACCAATGGTGCGCAGCGTGCCACGCGCCAATGCGGGTTTCAGCAGATTGGCCGCGTCGCCCGTGCCAGCGGAACCACCGGCACCGATCAGGGTATGCGCCTCATCAATGAACAGGATGATCGGGGTCGGGCTGGACTGCACCTCGTCGATGACCGACCGCAATCGCTGTTCAAATTCGCCCTTCATGCTGGCACCGGCCTGCATCGCGCCAATATCCAGCATGTGCAGACGCATACCTTGCAAGGCGGGTGGCACCTCGCCTGCGGCCAGTTTTTGGGCAAAGCCTTCGACGACGGCCGTTTTCCCCACGCCCGCCTCGCCCGTCAGGATCGGGTTGTTCTGGCGACGACGCATCAGCACATCGACAATCTGGCGGATCTCATCGTCGCGGCCAACGACAGGGTCCATCCCCCCTTCGGCAGCCTGCGCCGTCATATCGACGGAAAAGCGCCCAAGAGCGGTCGAAGCGCCCTGCCCTTCGCGCCCCGACGAACCACCCGTCCGCAGGCCCGAACCATCCATCGGGCGCATATCCTCTTCTTCCGAATCCGCCCACATGGTCCGGGCCTCGCGCCCGATATGATCCGGTGAAAGTTCGTCAAAGATCGGAGAGTATTGCAGAATGGTATGCCGCAACGCGGAATCGTTCAACAACGCGACCAGCAAATGGCCGGTTCTGATCTGCGCCTCGCCAAAAAACAACGACGCATAGGTCCAGGCATGGTTCAGCGCGTCCGCCAGACGTTCAGAAATACCCGGCGTTTCGGTGACGTTTTTCTGCAGGACGGACATGGCCCGATCCAGATCCTTCAAGACCTGTCCACGATCCAGCTTCGCCTCGCGCAGTGTCAGCGAGATATCGCAATTCTGGTTCGATATCGCGTGAAACAGAAGATGGCACAGCTCGACATTGCGATTGCCGTCACCGCGTGCCTGTCGCATCGCCGACAGAAAGGCATCATAGCCAACACGGTTCATCTTGCCGGCGAATTTTTCGATCGTAATGGCGGTCATGCGGCCTCGTTCAGGTTGTCCTGCCCGAAAGACAGGGAAAATCTTGCGACTTCGATAAAGGGCTTATCTCCCTTTAGCGCATCGGGTTTGAGGGATGCCAGCCAACCAAGCGAAACCGTCTGGCCCAGTTGTGCAGCAGGAATTTCAGGTTTGGGCAGGGTCAGCGCCAGATCGACGTCGTAAGTCCGGCCCAGATACCAGAACACCAGATCGGACAGCCGCCGATGCCTGGCCTGACCGGGCAGAAAGCCGTTATAGGCTTCCGAATTGGGCAGATGCAGGTGAATGCAGATCTTGTCGCTGATCGAGCGCAGCCGCGATCCCAGATACATATCGCGCCCAAGCGATCCGCCCGCGCCGAGGCCCCGGATCTCATCAGCTTCGAATTCCAGCCAGGATGGAACATGTTCTTCCACCTCAACCGCAAATTCAAAATAACTTTCCAGCATTTGCTGCAGACGAACCGCGCTGCGCACACGCCCGCCAAAAATGGATACAAGCGGCAAGCGCGCAATGTCGGGAAAGGTGTCGTGATCCCGATAGGCGGGTGTGCCGATACCTGCCACTGACGCGACATAGGTCCCAAAGCGGTCCTCATTGGGGCGGTCGTGCTGCGAAATTGCGTGGCTGTCTGACCATGCGCGGAAAAACAACTGATAGAAGCGGCTGGCAAAAATATCGGCAAAGTGGACGAAAGCGTCTTCGCCTTCCTGCTGCCAGCGCAAAACCTCTTCTGTCGTATTCAGCGGCAAGGCGCCTTGTGGCCCAAAATAGCCCATGAATTGCGCCCGGATACGTCGACGCGGACCATTCTGATCGGTCGGCACCAATTCCTCGGCCGGAAAGGCAAGATGGGGATCCTGGCCGATATCCACGATTTCTTCGCCTAGCCGAATGGATCGCCCGATGCGGGGGCGGTCCTCGGCCTCGCGCTCCAACCGGCGCAGAAGGGCCAGAAACCCCTCGCTCATATCAGCGGCCCCAGACCGGTGCGCGGCTGGAATTTCTTGACCACACCACGCTGCTTACTGATGATGACCGTCTGGCTGAAACTGTTGATGCTGACATATTCGGCGAAAAAGCGGTCCAGCACAGCCGCCAACAGAATGATCCCGCTGCCCTCGAACGCGGTTTCATCAAATGTCACTGAAATTTCCAGCCCGCGGGCCGGGAAAAACCCTTCCGGTCGCCGGATCGAGCGGGTGACAGGGCGCACCGACAGTTTTTCAATGCCGGGAATTTGCGCCTCGGTAATGTGGTCCGACATATCAGAGAACAGCGTCAGGATTTCGCGCAGACTGGCCGCAGAATCGCGACCGAACCGGTCATCCAGACCGAAATGGTTCAGCGACAGATAAGAAATCAGCCGCCAGTAAACATCGCCCTGCACCGTCCGGTGCGGGCCGGAACGCTCGGTTTCCGTCATGGCTTCGCGCGGCGCGGTTGGTCCGTTCACGCAGCTTAGCATCAACGCCTGATCCGAAACCATGTTGAAGTCATCGGATCGCGCCAATGGCAGGGCTGCAGGCAGGTGCCGGTTGGAACACAGCGCCCGGATATGCAGACGCTGGGCTTTGCGCCCGACGATGCTTTCCGGCGGTTCATAAATCGCCAAAAATGTCTCGGTCCCGCGATAATCGGTGCGGGTGCCGTTGCGACGTTCATTTTCTGTCAAACGGCGCTGCTTACGCTGCGTCGTATAATAATAGGTCGAACGAGGAGAGGTCGCAGCTTGCGGCAGCGCGTAAAGCGGCACGACCTCTACCCGGTCATGGGCCGTGCCATAGCTGGCATGAACGCGCAGAATACGCTGAATTTCATAATGTGTGATCGGACTGGAATCCGGGGTGACGACGTATTCGTGACGCCGATCATCAAGCCTGACCTGATTCGAAGTTTCCTCGAACAAATTGATCGCAGGCGCACAGTTCACACGAATATCGCGGAGGCCGGCCTGACGGGCCAGATCTTCGTTCACGCGGTCGAATTCGAAGATCAACTGACACTGTTCAGCCCTGATCCGTCGGAATTGCTTATCCAGATCGGCAATGCGAAAGCCCAGAAACTTCCGCGGGAACGCAAAAAATTCACGCAGCAGCGCGAAACCTTCAAACAGGTTGCTGTTCCGGTCAAACAAAGCTTCATTCTTGTCAAAGCCGATCTGTTCAATCTGATCGGGGCGCAATCGAATGAAAGCTGGATCACCGTTTTTCTGCAGGTATCGCAGCGAAACCCGCGTCGCGTTGCAGTGGACCTGTTCGTAAAAATTCAGCCCCCGCAACATATCCGCCGTGATCCGGAACGTCAGACTGCCCGTTCCCAGGCTGGCCAGCGGTTGACCGTCGGTCGTCGTCAGGTCCAGCACCAGTCCCGCCTTGGTATTCTTATCGGGATCTTGTCCCAACCCACCCAAGGTCGTCGTTCGGTCGTGATAGCTGATGCCGGTGATCTTCAGCGGCAAAACCTCTAGCGGAGAGGTCAGGCTGAAACGACATGTCACCCGCTTGTCGGCGTCGCGAAAGCGCGCGTCCAGATATTCGCCACGATCAAAGAAGGCAGGCGTGCCATCATTGGGGGGAACCGTGGGCGGTGGTGCCTCGACGATAATGCAGCTGGGAATAGGCGCCAGCGCGTCAGGGAAAATCTGCTCCAGCAGCTCCATCGTGAAGCCCCGGAATTCCTCATCCAGCTTTAACTGCACCCGCGCAGCCAGAAAGGCGGCGCCTTCCAGCAGGCCGGCAATCGTGGGATCGATACTTTCTCGAAGCACGCCCCCAAGCCGATCAGCCAGACCGGGAAATTCCTCCGCAAACTCGGCCGAGCGTTCGTAAAGGATATCAAGCTCACGTTCGTAAGCGTCGCGGAATGCCTTTTTCATGCTATACCCTGCATCCGACACATGGCGATCTTGCCTGCGGCCGGGTCGATTTCTGCCACAAATTGCAACGGAATATCGTTCGGATTGCAAATCATCTCGGCAATTATCTCAAAGGACAGGCGCTGATCCACGGTCGGGTCCTTATCTTCCAACCGAACCTCGATGCTATCGGGGCGCAATCTTGGTTCTGACCGGATCAGCGCGTCGCGGATCGCAAGGGCCAGCGCGCCGGGCGTCCGGTTCTGACGCCACAATGAATCCATATCCTGAAATCCATGATTGATGATCGACCGCGCGATCCGGGGATAATCGTCCAGTTCGACGATCACATCCAGTCGGATGGTATTCATCAGGCTTGCAATGTCATGCGCAAGATTGCGGCGAAGGGATTCTTCGCTGGCCCCCTCGCGTCGTTTCTGGCTGACAATGGTCAGATCGCGTTCACCATCGGTATATTGCCGCTCTCGGTCGCGGGCGTCGCGACGCGATGCCGAGTCGCGAAAGATGTGCAGCAACGACATCTCACGCAGACCACCTCGGGCGGCATCTCCGGCAGAAGTTCGACGTGTGGGGTGTGAGCGAGGAGGCATGAAACGTTTCCGATAGGCCAGACAGATGTTCAGGGTCTATCCGGCTAAAAAACAGGGCCGGCACCGATGTGCCGACCCTGCCTGTTCGCTGATCCATGATCCAACAGACAGGACCGGATCTGGCTGAACCGCTTACGCAGTCCACTCTTTGTTTTCGGCGATGTCCCAACCGGCCATCGTTTCTGCACCGGCAGCGCCCGACTCTTCCTGCAGGGTGTACAGGACTTCGAACTTGCGGAAGTTCAGGGTCAGGGTTTCCTGAATACGGTCCAGACCGTCTTTCTGACCACCGGTCGAATAGCTGGTGATCATGATGTTTTCCAGCTTGATGCGGAAATACTCGACAGGAGCGCCGCCACCAGCTTTGCGGACGATCAGTTCGCCGCCTTCGATGTGCTCACCCGAAGTACAACGCTTGATCAGGTCGTTCGAGGCCAGGTCAACATATTTGGTCAGGGTCAGATCCTGAACGTTGACTTTGCCGCCGCCGCCGCCTTTGCCGATATGCGTCGTGCCCGACTGGGTCAAACCCCAGTTCCAAGCCAGCACATCGATTTCATCGCGGTGCTTGTCGTCCTGCGACTCACCTTTGATGTTATTAGAAAGTTTCAGAAAGATATCGACAGCCATGGGGGTCCTCCGTTTAGGCAGTCATTAGAAAAATCTTATTTGCCCTTTGGCAATTTGGATACCAGGGACATCCCGACATCCATGCCTTCAAGCTGAAAATGCGGTTTCAGATAGAATTTCCCCATATAGTAGCCGGGATTTTCTTCGTCCTCCACAACTTCAACTTTCGCACCAGCAAGCGGTTTTTTTGCTTTTTCCCGCTCAGTAGCGCTTTCTGGGTTTCCGGACACATATTTATTTACCCAGGTCTGCAATTGCGTCTGCAATTGCTGTCGGTCAGGGCTTTGACCAATCTTGTCGCGGACCATACACTTCAAATAATGACTGAAGCGTGACACCGCAAAAATATAGGGCAAACGCGCGGACATATTATCCGAGGCCGTCGCTTGTTCGTCGACGTATTTCTTCGGACGATACAAGGATTGCGCCCCGATAAAGGCCGCCTTGTCCGTGTGCTTGCGATGAATCAGACCAATCAGACCGGCCTTTGAAAGTTCGGCCTCACGGCGGTCCGTAATCGACACTTCGGTGGGACATTTAAGATCTTTATTCCCCTCACCCGTATCGAAATTATGCGTCGGAAGGTTCAAAACTTCGCCGCCCGACTGGACACCGCGGATCTGGACAGTCCATCCATGCTCTTTATGAGCCCGGTTGATATTGACCGCCATGGCATGAGCCGCGTTCATCCAGGCATATTTGGTGCCTGCATGTCCGTCGGTCTCTTCCTCAAAATTGAACTCTTCAACGACTGAATTAGACCCTTGGCCATAGGGCTCACGAGACAGAACCTTGGGCAAGGTCAGTGCGATATACCGTGAATTTTCGGAATCCCGCAGACCATTCCACGCCGCATAATCCGGCGTGTCGAAAATTTCTGATACATCCGGGGGCGTCGACAATTCCGTCCAGCTGTCCAAGCCCAACAAGGTCGGAGAAGCCGATGACAGGAAAGGCGCATGCGCCGCAGCCGCGATTTTGCCCATATCCCGAAGGAAGGCGACATCAGCGGTTCCGTGATCGAAATAATAGTCACCGATCATCGCACCGAATGGCTTGCCGCCCAACGTGCCGAATTCGGCCTCGTAGACGATTTTATTCAGCGGAGATTTGTCCCACTTCGCGCCCGGATAGCGGCGGAACATTTGCTGAAGTTCTTTTTTTGACGCGTTCATCACCTTGACGCGAAGCGAAGCGTCCGTCTCGGAGTTGTTCACGGTATAGGCCAGGCCGCGCCACGACGCTTCCAATTGTTGAAAGTCTTCGTGGTGAATGACTTCGTTCAACTGCTCGGTCAGCTTCTGATCCAGCTTCGACAGCATCGCATCGATGGTGTCGATCACATCGTCGGCGATCAGCGTCTGATCATCCATGGCCTCGCGCACCAGCGCGACGACGGCGTTATCGACTTCTTTCGCGGCGACATCGGTGCGTGGCTTGATTGTCTGACGCAGGATGTCCGAGAATTCGTCAAGCTCGGTCAGCGCACCTGTGTCTGCGACCTGTGCCTGATTTTCTTGCGCCATAATCAGCTATCCTCTTCGGGTTTGGCCTTGGAATCTTCGCGCTCGGCCAAGGCGGCCATCAGTTCGGGATCGTTCAGCAACTTGCGAATCTGATCCTGCGCCTTGGGCTTGGAATTCATGTAACGCTGCAGGTTGGCCAGATGTTGCCGCGCCTCCAACAGCTTTTTCAGGGCCGGGATCTGCGCTGCAACAGCAGCCGGATTGAAATCATCCATGCTTTCGAAATGCAGGGAAACGCCCATGCGGCCATCGCCGCCCATCTTGTTTTCGACGTTGAAGCTGACGCCGGGCGCCACGCTTTTCATATAGTCGTCCAGCGTCGCCGCGTGACATCTACGAAATCACGCTCTTCCATGTCCGGCTTCTCGACTTCCGAGGCATTCCCCGAAAGATCCGACATCACCCCCATGACGAAGGGCAGTTCGACCATCTTTTCGGATTCGTAGGGATCCTCATACGAAATATTCACGCGCGGCGGGCGATTGCGCTTCAGGAAATCGGTTGACTTGTCAGATGCCATAGTTCCAATCCTCTACTCAGCACATACGAGAACGCGCTTATTCGGTCGAGTCAATCCAAATCACGCAACAAAAATCAAACTGACGCCACTGGAGGAACAAATAGTTCTGCCATAATTGCGTCAAAACGCTTATCCAACATATTGCGCGCTTTTGCCAGTAGCAAAGGAACCGGACTGGCGGGTTCTTGCGTAGTAAAATAGCCTTCGACGCCGATCAATTGTGCAATCAAATCACTGCGCTGCAGAATCGGTTTCGGCTGAACAGTCGGGCTTTCGGGATTTTGACTGTTCTCCAACCCCGACTTGGTCAATTCGCGAAGCTTGTTCATATCCAGTGCGAAGCCGCTGCCCTGCCCGATGTTCAGGACGGCGTTATTGGCGCGGTCGGGCATCAACACCTGTATCGCCTCGACCAACGGCGCGCCGACCAACTGTCGCGCCTGAGCCACAAGGATCAGTGCAGGCGATGAGGGTTCATTCAAAGCCAGCCAGGTTTGCGCAACGTCCAGCGCGACTGCCGCGGTCGCACGGTTCGGCACTCCGCGCGGAGGAACTGTGGTCGCAGCCGTCGTCGCAGGCACCTCTGATCCGCCACCCGCGACGGTCTCGGCCGGTGGCAGTTCGATTTCCGGCGGCGATGCGGGCACATTACTTTCGGACCAGCCGCGCACGTCGGGGCGGGCCGTCGAAATCATCGACTGAATATCCGCTATGGTGCCACGCACGGCACCCAGATCGGCGTTAAAGGCACCCCCATCCTTTTCAAACGAAATCCGCTGAATGCGGAACAGCGCGTCAGCGGCGCGGGTCAGCAAATCCTGTGTCACGCGAACATGGCGCAGATTGGCGTCCGAGCGCAGCGGTTCTGTCTGATCCGATCCCGCCAGGCCATCTTCCGACAATCGCGGCTCGACGCTGCCCGACGCAACCAGATAGCGGCGCAGCGAAACATCAGCATTTGGCAGCAACGCCAGATGCATCAGCGGCGCAACAACCGCAGGCTGACTGTTCAACGCCTCGATTGCGCTGCGACGCTCGGCCGTGCCACCGGACAGCGGCGGTATGATCTGCTGAGGCCACTGTGCCAGCATACTGGCCATCACCTCAAGCGAAGCGACGAAATCCGGCAAACGCCCCGCCAAAATCTGAAATCGCGCCAATAGGCTGATCAGACGCAGGTCGCGGCTGCGTTGCAGCAATGCGGAAATCGCCGACTGCTCGGCCCGTAAATCAATCGAGCGGGGATCGAACAGGCGATCCTCTCGACCGTCGCCAACCGATCCCGGAACAAAATACCGTTCTGGCAGGCGCGATTCTGCCTCGTAGTAATATTCGACGAACGCGCTATCATCGATGGCCTCAAGGTCCGGACCTACCGGCTGATCTTCCGAAACTGGTTTCAGCAGGTCTTCGTTGGCCATCATCTGTCTCCTGATACGCCCGAACCGCCCTGCTCATCCGCCTTGCGATAGGCGGCGGCAAACAGGCGGATAAATTCATCCAGAATACCATTCTCACTGGCGGTCTTCGCATCCCACCGGGCAACAAAGCCGTCCCAGGCCTTTGCCTTGCGGTTTCCGACCAGTCCGCCGCCTTTTATGTCGGCCTCGATCTTGTCGGGGTCCAGATCTTCCAGCAACGCGATCAGCGCGGGCTGCAAGGCCGCGAACAACGCGCCCTGATGGCGGCGCAAATCACCCAATGCTTCATCAAAGCCAGCCGCGCCAGTCAGAAACCCCGCACGCGGGCGCAGGAACAGCGCATCCAGCGCCTGCGGGCCGTCCGGCATAAACTTCAACGGATTGTTGTCCGTCGCCCCCCGCATCGTCCGCTCGCCCGAGCGGGTGAAGTGCCGTGCGGCTGCCCGGTCATGCAAGGCAGCCATCAACTGATGCGACACGACCCGCAGCGTTTCACCCACTGCGCGGCCGAATTGTTCAGGATCGACCGTCGCGGCGGCGCCTGGCTCTAATCCGATGCCTGCGCAAAAGCCCAGCAAGAATGGCTCTGCCTTGTCCGGCGCGGCAATGGGTTCCTTTGCCTTACCCGGAATATTTTGCGGGGAAACCTGCGGGCCGCCCAATTGTTGCAACGGACCGGTCCCAGCCTGCGGCGCCAGCGACGCGTCACGCGGGTCGGGTTCGGCCACAGGCGGCGGTTGCGGCAAGTCAATGAAATCATCAGAAAAATCAGGCATCCGGGCAGCGCGGTCAACGGGCGACACATCAATTGGCGGCGATGCGCCCCCCTCGACAGCCCAGGGATCGTCGCCTGATACCTCATCGACCACACGGTCGACGCGGTGTTCGGGCAGCGATGCGGGCGACATCACCGCGCCGCCCTGAGGCATGTCGAAAATGGCGACGATCAGATATTGCCCGACCTGAAAGCGATCCCCGTGCGACAGGGCATGCGGACCATCCAACCGGTGCCGGTGCCCCTGCAAAAAAGTGCCATTGGTGGACACATCGCGCAGCCACCATCTCTTGCCATCAAAAGCCACGTCCAGATGATGACCCGAGATATAGCGGCTGGCATCGGGCAGCACCCATCCCATCCCGGACCTGCGCCCAATCTGCAAGCCGGTTTCCGGCACCAGAACGCTGACGGGGCCGCCATCGTCCAGCACGTGGAAATTCTCGATTTGCAGTGTCAAACTCATATCGGGCTATTATGTCCTGAACAGTGTCTCGGCCATGTCCAGAATACGCGCCAGATACAGTGAACGCTGACCCAGCTGGACTCTTGCAAGACAGGACAGCACTGCCGCATTGATGGCAACAGGCGTCTTGTGCAGCGGCACGGGTTCGGGATCATTCGGCGCCGGACCGCCGGTCGACCAGCCGACCGCCAACCCCAGCAACACCGAAGGACCACGCGCGGGTGCCCAGAGCGCCTCTCGCATGATGTCGTGCCGCTGGCGCGTCGTGGGATTGGCCAGCCATGCCGCAATCAACTCCATCATATAGCGTTCCTGCGGCTGCAGGTAATCAGCCATCAGGCGCAGACATTCATATCCCCATCCGGCCGCATCGGTCGGCACCGTCGCAAAGGCGGTATAGGTCACAGCCTCTTCCGGCGTGGTCGATGAACGCAGCCGCGACAGAAACCGCAGTCCGCTCTCTTCTTCTTGCGGGCGCAATTTGACCAGCTCGGGCAGGTGGGGCAGATTTCTGAAATGCTCGACAGGCGCACCAGCCCGCAGGCTGCTTCTTGGCCGTCTGGTGATCTCATCGGCCTCGACAGGCATCATGAAAATTAAACATCCCAATCAATCTCGCCGCGGATTATGGGAAAACCCGTCCGCAGGCGCAACCCGGAACTGGCAAGACACGATACCACATGCGCAATTGCGCTTTTGCGGGAATATCGCCGTCTCGACATGGTTTGCCAGTGTGGCTAGCATCGCCACCAAGGAGATTGCTCATGTCCAGTGTTGTGCCCATCATCCGACCACTTCGGCGCGATCCGCGCAAAACGCCTATTTCCTTTGCCGACAGCGCCCGTCGCAATCGCATCCTGACGCCGCAGCAATGCCTGGATACACGGGCAAAGTTGCAAAACATCCGCAACCTCGCGTCGGCCGCCGATCGTGAATACCGCACCTTGCTGAATGAGCTTGATAAGCTGGATCGGGAAGGACGTGCCTGGTTGGTTGTCGATCTTATCCATAAAACCTCATTGGCATCACTTGATCTGGCCGCCGATTTTCTTGGCGTCCTGAACCAGAAGAACGGCGAAGTTGCCCGCAAACTGGCAGATGGAACTCAGACGATCAGCGACGGTATTACCGTGGCTGATGCAGTAATACGCGAACGGGGCGTTTCGTCAGACACGGTGCGAACCGTTCTGGATCGCCTGTTGACACATAGCAAAGCCGAAAGCGTCGGGGCTGCCTATGGAAAGGGCAAGGCCGACACCATCCTTTCGCTGTGGAACGGTTACGAAAACACGACCTCGGCGCAAGGTCATGGTGAACGCAGCAGCCGGTCGATCGAAGCGACCGTCGACACAATCGCCTCGGTCGTCCAGGCGAATGCCGATGCAATCGACGCTTCCGAAAAGGCAGGCAATCCGGTCGCGAAACGCATCAGCGCAGCGGCAGGAATATCTCGGTCAATGGCATCCTACCGACGCGAGGTTGAGGGCGCCTTTAACCGCCGGCTGGAAATTCGCAACGGGTTGCAGCACTCACGCGCCCAGTTAGAGGCCAGCTTGCGTCCTCATATGGATCGCTTTCACAAGGATGCCGCCGCATTGATGAAACTGCTGGAAGGTTGTCAGCCCTGACAGTTGCAAACCCGCATCATAACCCGCTGTTAAGATTGGCATGAAGCAAGGTGGTTACCCGGCAATTTGGCAATCGCTGACGGCGCAGATCAGCTTGGCCGCGATATTTGGCCACCTTAACCAGTTTGGCCTTCAGGCGCCTTAAGACAAGGAGACGGAAGCATGGCGACGGAAGTAACGGAAGCCGCGCATGCGGCAGAAAGTGTTGCACAACATGCGGGCGGCGCTGATTTCACCGCTGTCGCCATCCTGCTGGCCGCCGCAGTCATTGCGGTTCCGCTGTTTCGACGTATCGGCCTGGGATCGGTTCTGGGCTATCTGGCAGCGGGCCTTGCCATCGGCCCCTCTGGCTTTGGCTTTTTCGACGATCCGCAATCCGTCATCCATGTCGCCGAACTGGGTGTTGTGCTGTTTCTGTTCATCATCGGCCTTGAAATGCAGCCATCACGGCTTTGGGCCATGCGGGGCGAGATTTTTGGTCTGGGCCTGATGCAGGTCGGACTGGCCATGGCCACCTTGGTCTGGGTCGGCATTTTGCTGGGCTATCCGACTTCGGCTAGCTTTGTCGCAGGCGCCGGCTTTGTGCTGACATCAACAGCCATCGTCATGCAGATATTGGATGAACGGGGGGAATTGGCGCAGCCAAAAGGCCGGCGTATGGTTGCCATCCTGCTGTTCGAGGATCTGGCGATCGTGCCGCTGCTGGCTTTGGTCGCATTTCTGGCGCCGGGCGGGGAAGAAGCCACTTTGGCCGACCGGTTCATCAGCGTTGGCATCGGCATTGCGGCAATCGTCACCTTGGTCCTGATCGGCCGCTATCTGCTTGATCCGATGTTCCGCATTCTTGCCCGCTTCGGCGCACGCGAAGTCATGACCGCAGCGGCGCTGCTGGTGGTGCTGGGCGCCGCTCTGCTGATGCAGGCGGGCGGCATGTCGATGGCGATGGGCGCATTTCTGGCTGGCGTGTTGCTGTCGGAATCGTCGTTCCGCCATCAGCTGGAAGCCGATGTCGAACCGTTCCGTGGATTGCTGCTGGGCCTTTTCTTCCTGGGCGTCGGCATGGCGCTGGATCTGAATGTCATCGCAGCGAACTGGGACATCGTCCTGATCAGCGTCCTGGCCTATATGCTGTTGAAGATGCTGGTCATCTATCTTGTGGCGCGCTTTACCCACGCGTCTCGATCCGAGGCGATTGAACGTGCGATCATGATGGCGCAGGGCGGTGAATTTGCCTTCGTCCTGTATTCAACCGCCACGCAATTCGGCATCCTGACCCCTGAATGGAATGCGACCCTGACCGCGATCATCATCGTCTCGATGGTCCTGACGCCGTTCATGATCATGCTGTTGGATCGCGTCATGCCGAAGGGCGCGGTCAGCATGGACGGGGTCGAGGTCGCGCATGACCTTGAGGCAAGCGTTCTTCTGATCGGCTTTGGTCGCGTGGGCCAAATTGTCAGTCAACCGCTGCTGGCCCGTGGGCACAGCATTTCGCTGATCGATTCCGATCCGGAAGTGATCCGAGAGGCTGAAAATTTTGGTTTCAAGGTCTGGTATGGGGACGGGTCGCGGCTGGATATCCTGCACGCCGCTGGCGCCGCCAAGGCAAGCCTGATCGTTGTTGCAATCGACAACAAGGAAGCCACGACCAAGATCGTCGAGCTGGTCAAAGAGGAATTTCCATTGGTGCCGGTCATCGTCCGTGCCTTTGACCGCGAGCACGCGTTAGAACTTACGGCATTGAACGTCGATTATCAGATGCGTGAAACCTTGATGAGTTCGTTCGAAATTGGCCGAGAGGCGCTGCTGCGACTTGGTGAGGACCCGGAGGACGCCGATGACCTGATAAAGGACATGCAGTCGCGCGATGCAGACCGCTTTGCCCTTGAATGCGTATCGGGGCTGCAGGCAGGGGTGACCATGCTGATCGGCAACAAGGATATAAAAAACCATCCTTGACCCTCTGGTGAATTTTGCGGGCCGGCCGGAATAACTCGACGTCCGGCCCGTATCTCCTGTGCGGTGGAATTGCGCCGCGACAATTGCAGGAGAACGCCATGAAGCCGATCCATCTTCTGACTGCAGTGGGATTTATGGGCATCGCCCTGCCCGCTTCGGTGAATGCCGATCCATTCTTTACGGATCAGGTCATTCGGGACATCATCAGCCAAAGCACAGCCCGGCACCTTATGGGCGATGGTGATGATCGACGGCCCTACTTCCATCGCTATGACGACCGGCACAAAGCACATCCCTTTTCGCGCGATGATGACGACGATGACGATGACGATGATGATCGCCGTTGGCATCAGGAGCACGATGACGACGACTGAGCGGCCAGATACGAAAGCGTCAATCCGAAAGGTTGGCGCTTTTTCAATCAGGTGATCTGCTTTCGCCCCAACAGGCGCAGCGCGCCATTCCGACATGCGCGCAAGACCGGATAGATGATCGCGGCCCTGTGGGGCGATCGCATCAGCCAGGTAAACGCGCCGCCATTCTGTGACAGGATTGACAATATGCGAACCGCCTCGGCGCCCACATAGTTCGTCTGGCCATAGCGGACAACCATCCCGGCATTCGGGTTCAGACCGTCATCGACCAGCGCCCGGAACCGGGGATCATTCGCGCGCATGTCGATCAGATCAACCTGACCGACATTCCGTTGCAGGTTCAGCATCCTGACATAGGCGCTGCAGAACGGGCATTCGCCGTCGTAAAAGATTTCAATGCTCATCCTGCGACACCTTGGATAGGGGACCGTCGTCGGGAATAACACCCGCGGCGCGACGTATTTCCATCATAACGCAGCTTGTGTCAGGGTGAACCATGTCAATCGCCGCACCATTTTTGCCACGTCTGGTTCCGGCCTATTCGCTGGCGGTGTTTCGGATTTTTCTGGGCGGATTGATATTGTGGGATTGTGGCCGCTTTATCCGGCATGACCGGATATGGCGCTATTGGGTGCAGCCGGATTTTCATTTCAGCTATCCGGGCTTCACGTGGGTAAAACCGCTGCCCGAACCGTGGATACACGTCGCATGGCTGGGTGTCGGGGTGGCGGCAATGCTGGTCATGCTGGGGCTGTTCTATCGCATGGCGATTATCGCCCTGACGCTGTTGTTCAGCTATTTCTTCCTGCTGGATGCAGCGGAATACCTGAACCATTTCTATCTGGTGATCCTGTATCTGGTGCTGTTGTGCTTCATGCCCGCTGCCCGTGTCTGGTCGCTGGATGCATGGCGACGACGGCACAACGACACCGTCCCCTATGCCGCAATCTTCATGCTGCGCCTGCAGACCGAAATCGTCCTGATTTATGCAGGTTTGGTCAAGCTGACCCCCGACTGGCTGGCGGGCGAACCTCTGGGCCTGTGGCTTCGCGACCGCTCGCAGGGGCATTGGGCCGAGCCGCTGTTTCAGCACGATTGGCTTATTCTTGCCGCCAGCTGGGGTGTGATTGCATTGCATGTGATCGGTGCGCCATTATTGCTGAACCCGCGCACGCGGTTGCCGGTTTTTATCACCTACTGCGCCTTTCATGCGGCCAATGCGTTTTTCTTTAACATCGGAATTTTTCCCTGGCTGACCATCGCCGCCTCGACGATTTTCTTCGCACCAGACTGGCCCTTAAGATTTATTTCCAAAAACAGAAAATCATTCCAGACCATTCAACCAACCACGCGAACCCCGCTGCCCTCGCTGGTTTTGGCGGCAATGGCCTTGTGGATCATCCTGCAACTGTTCCTGCCACTCCGGGGGCTATTCTTCGCCTCGGACACCCGCTGGAGCGGCGACGGGCATCGCTTTTCATGGCGCATGCGGATCTATGACCGTTGGGCCGAAGGAGCTTTCATCGTCACCGACCGAAACACGCATCAGGAATGGATTGTCGATCCCCATGCGGTGCTGACGGAACGGCAGGTCAGCAAGATGATGGTCCGGGCCGATCTGATTCATCAGTTCGCAAATCATCTTGCTGCGGAATGGCGCGACCATGGTTACGATGTCGCTGTCAGCGCCGAGATCTGCAAATCCCTGAATGGTCGTCCCTGCCAGCCGTTCATCGACCCGATGACCGATCTGACACAGGTGCAGATCAACCGCTTCGCGGCCGATTCCTGGGTGCTGCCATTGCAGATCCCTGTTTGGGGCGTCGCGGATAACCGTAGAAAGGACTGACGTCAGACCAGAATATCAATCGCCTGCGGTTGATCGCCACGCTGGACCGCCTGAAAATTTTTCATGATTCGGATCAGTCCGGCGGCAAAGCCATCGGCCGCCAGCGCCGCCAGATGGGGGGTTATCACCACGCGATCCAGCCCGATCAGCGGATTGTCGGGCAGGATCGGCTCGATCGAGAACACATCGACGCCCGCCCCGCGCAGACGTCCCTGCCTGATCGCCATGGCCAGATCGGCCTCGACCAGCACGCCTCCCCTTGCTGCGTTCACCAGAATGGCGTCGGGCTTCATCAGCGCCAGCCGATCGCGGTCGATCAGATTGCGGGTCGATGCGTTCAGTTCGCAATTCAGCGTCACCACATCGGATCCTGACAGCAAATCTTCCAGCGACGCAAAGCTGATCCCGATTTCGGCTTCCTCGGCCATGCCCAATGGGGTCCGCTTGTTATAGATCACCTTGCAGCCAAACCCTTGCAGGAAACGCGCCAGCGCCTTGCCGATATAGCCCATGCCAATGATCCCCACCGTTCGCCCCGACAGCGTGACCGAGGTAGGACCGACCGCCGATTTCAGCCATTCCCCACGAGAGATGCCCATATGCCCGCGGACGATGTTGCGATTCACCGCCAAAATCAGCGCCAAAGTCGTTTCGGCAACCGCCACGGCATTTGATCCGGTCGTGCGCAGCACACGCACGCCGTTCAGTCGCGCGGCCCCCAGATCGATCCCGTCATAACCAACGCCCCACTTATGGATCGCCCGCAGCCCCGGCACGGCCATCATCGCTGCTGTCACCGGCACATCGCCGGTAATGGCAAAGCTGGCCCCTTGCAGCGCGGCCAGTTGATCCGCCTCGTCATTCGAATGTGCAGTCGTCAGCCGCCAGCCTTCGGGCAGAAAGGGCCTGATTCGGTCCAGCCGCGCTTCATTCGCCATATCCAGCAAGACAATCTTGGTCATTCGCCCCCCTTCATATCCTGAAGCGCACACCGGGACGCGCCAGACCACCACTTTGCGCCATCACCACCCCATCGGCACGCCAGCAGGCGGCCCCGGTCAGCATCCCGTCACCGCCGAAACCGATCGCATTCATGCCGCCGCCGATTGTTTTGACCAGCCGCACATCATAGCCCATCGCCTGCAAAGCATCCTTCATCGGGGCATAGGCGGGTTCCAGTTCGACATGCGGCCCATCGGTCCAGATGCGGGGCGCCTCGACCGCCTGTTGCAGGGTCATCCCATGGTCGATCAGATTGACGATGGCCTGCATCGCGGACGGAAATATCCGCACCGCCCCCGGCAGGCCTAGCGCAAAGCAGGGCTTGCCATCACGCAACACGATCATTGGCGCCATCGAGGTCGGAACGCGCTTGCCCGGCCTGATCGACAGCGCCCGGCCCGGATGCGGATCATAGTTCAGCATATAATTGTTGGGGATAATCCCCGTCCCCGGAACCATGATACAGGCGCCGAACAGCCCGTTGATCGTATGTGTGGCCGACACGATGTTCCCATCGGCATCGGCAATCGTCAGATGCGTCGTGTCATGGCTTTCATGCCCCATCCACGGGATTGCATCTTCGGTTCGCCGCAGCCGCGATAAACATTTCTGCGCATAGGTCTTGGACGTAAACTTCTTGACCGGGACATCGACGAAATCGGGGTCGCCAGAGGCTGCATTGCGATCTTCGAACGCCACGCGGATCACCCCGGCCAGCAGGTTCAGGCTTTCGGGACTGCCAAAGCCCATCGCGCGAATATCGAAATGCTCCAGCATGTTCAGCATCTGCGTCACATGCACGCCCGCACTGGCCGGCGGTGGCGGACCCGTGACCGTGTAACCGCGATAGTCACCAAAGATCGCCTCGCGTTCTATGGCGCGATATGCACCCAGATCATTCAGCGTCACATGCCCCGCATCAGACCGGCCCGTTGCCAATCGCTGAACCAACGCGCGGCCCAGTTGCCCTTCATGCAGGGCTGCCGCACCCTGTTCCCGGATCAGGCGCAGGCTTTCGGCATAATCACCCATGACAAGGCGGCTGCCTGCAGCAATGGGCTTTCCATCCGGCATGAACATTCGTGCCATTTCGGGATCGGCCAGCAAATCGGTCTCGTGTTCGCGCACGGCGCCAACAAGATAGTTGCTCACGGTAAAGCCACGCTGGGCGACGCGGATTGCAGGCTCGATCACGTCGGCAAATGGCAAGCGTCCGTATTTTTCCTGCATCAGGCACCACCCGCGCAAATTTCCGGGCACAGCAACCGCAGATGCGCCGACCCGGTTCCGGCGTCCGTGGGTTTCCATGTAATCGGGCGGGCTGTCGGAAATGGGGGTGAACATATCCGGCCGCGCGTCCTGGCCCGCGACGGAAAGCGCGTCGATCACAATATGCTGCCCATCCGCCAGACGGATATGCGATATCCCGCCCCCCGCGATTCCGACCATCATCGGCTCGACCACCGTCAACGTCAGCAGCGCCGCCACGGCTGCGTCTATTGCATTGCCGCCGCAAGCCAGCATTTCGTTGCCCGCCGCCGTGCCAAGGGGGGAGTTCGTGACCACCACTCCCAGACTGCCCAGGGCCGGTCGCTTCTCGCAGGTGAACGGCAATTGCTTGGTCACGCGTTATTCCCGGTTTGTCGCAATCAACCGGATGTTAGGCGTCCATGATCGCCCGCGAAAGCCCCCGATGATGCATCAACGGGGTTGTCATCTGCGCAAAGGCTGGCATTGATCGCATGACGGATCATGAACGGAGGAGCGGCATGTTTGATTTCCTTTCTGGGCACCGCCCCCCAACACTGACCGGGCGCGCAATGATTGCGACCTCGCACCCGCTGGCAACCAGTGCCGGGTTGGAGATCTTGTCCAGCGGCGGCAATGCCGTCGATGCGGCGATTGCGGCAGCCGCTGTTCAGGCGGTCGTTGATCCGTTGATGACCGGAATCGGCGGGGACTGTTTCGTTCTGTATGCGCCGAAAGATGGCAGGGTTAAGGCGCTGAACGGTTCTGGTCGCGCGCCGGCCGCCGCCACCCTTGATGCCCTGAGGCAGGCCGGTCTGTCAGACGAAATCCCACACCAAAGCCCTCATGCCGTCACCGTGCCCGGTGCCGTTTCGGCATGGAGCCGCCTGCATGGCGATCACGGCAGCCTGCCCCTGCCGCGGATTTTCCGACGCGCGATTGACTATGCTCAGGACGGTTTCCGCGTCACCCCGCGCGTTGCACAGGACTGGGCCGGATCAGCGCACGTTCTGTCACCCGAAGCCGCCGCCGCGATGACCCCTGACGGCCACCCGCCACAACCGGGCGATCAGGTCGCGCAGCCCCTGCTGGCGCAACGGTTCCAGCAGATCGCGGAATTTGGCCCCTCCGCCTTTTACGAAGGCGATACCGCGGCAAGCATGGTCGCCTTTCTGCGCGACCTTGGCGGGTTGCATACGCTTCAGGATTTCGCCGACGGCAAGGACGGTGCAACCTGGCACGACCCGATCAGCGCCACCTATCGCGGGTATGAGGTGCATGAATGCCCGCCGAACGGCCAGGGCGTAGCCGCGCTGCTGATCCTGAAACTGCTGGAAGGCTTTGACTTGGCGACCCTGTCCGAAGCCGACAGGATCCACGTTCTGGCCGAAGCAACCAAACTGGCCTACCACCACCGCGATGCGTTGGTCGGTGATCCCGAAGATTGTGCAGATGTGGTCGAAACGCTGCTGGCCGAGCAGACCATTGCCACCTTGCGCGCGCGCATCCACATGGACCGCGCCATGCCCCCGGTCCTGTGGGACGAACCTGAACACAAGGACACGATCTATCTGTGCGTCGTCGACGATCAGGGCAATGCCGTGTCCTTTATCAACTCGATCTTTCAAGGCTTCGGGTCTGGGCTGCGCGACCCCGGCACCGGGGTGCTGTTCCAAAGTCGTGGCGCGTCCTTCCGCCTGATCGACGGGCATCCGAACGCCATCGGCCCGCGCAAACGCCCCCTGCATACGATCATTCCGGGCATGGTCACGCAAAACGGGCGGACCGTGATGCCGTTCGGGGTCATGGGCGGGCAGTATCAGGCCACGGGCCATGCACAGTTCCTGTCTGGCGTCATTGATCGCGGACTGTCCCTGCAAGCCGCGATTGACGAACCACGCAGTTTCGCCACCGCAGGCAGGCTGGACATCGAACCCACCGTATCGCAAGACGTGCGAACCGATCTGGAACGCCGGGGGCACAAGCTTAACGTCCTGAAAAGCCCGATGGGCGGCGGTCAGGCAATCCGCATTCGCGATGACGGGCTGCTTGAAGGCGGGTCGGACAGCCGCAAAGACGGCATGGCCCTGGGATTCTGATGCGGGCTTCAAAGCCCGAGGAGAAATGAATGAAATTCCTCAGACGATTTGGCATCGACACCTATATGTTTCTGCTGATCGGCGTGGTGGCACTTGGAGTGATCCTGCCCGCCCAGGGCATCGGTGCGAAAATCCTTGGGCAGATCACCTTTTGGGCCGTCGCGCTGCTGTTCTTTCTGTATGGCGCCAAGCTGGATACCGCATCCGTGCGGGCGGGGTTCATGAATCTGCGCCTGCAATCCCTGTCGTTTCTGGCGACTTACGTGATGTTTCCCGTTCTTGGCCTGCTGATCGCGTGGACAATGGGGGACCAGCTTGGACCAGAGTTGACCTTGGGCATCCTGTTTCTGTCAGTGCTGCCTTCAACCATCCAATCCTCGATTGCGTTTACGGCGATGGCGGGCGGCAACGTGCCCGCCGCAATCTGTTCGGCATCCCTGTCCAATCTGGTCGCGGTTGTGCTGACCCCTACCCTGATGGCGCTGATATTGCATCAAAGCGGCGGGATCAGCACCGATGCCATCAGCAAGATTGCCTTGCAGATCCTGTTGCCCTTTGTCCTTGGCCAGTTGCTGCGCCGCTGGATCGGCGGCTTTATTCTGCGCCATAAGTTTCTGACCATGATTGTTGATCGCGGATCGATCCTGCTGATCGTCTATTCGGCCTTCAGTGCGGGAACCGTGGCAGGTATCTGGTCCGCGATCCCGCTGAACCGGCTGCTGCTGCTGGGCGCGGTAATCTGCGTCTTTCTGGCAATCAGCATGTGGCTGATGGTGCTGACAGGGCGCTTTTTTAATCTGCCCGCGCCGGATCGCACGACGCTGCTGTTTTGCGGATCGACCAAAAGCCTTGCCAGCGGACTGCCAATTGCAACAGCGATCTTTCCGGCGTCACAGGTCGGAGCGATTATTCTGCCGCTGATGCTGTTCCACATGATCCAGCTTTTGGTCTGTGCGGTCATTGCGCAAAGGAAAGCTGCCCAGAATGTCGCTGCTCTGACCTGAAGCAAAAGGGATCGCGTGACTAGCGACGCGACCCCTTTTCGTTGTGTTGGATCAGGCTGGCTGAGCTGCCTGTTTCGTCGACGGCTCCGGCGCATCTGTTGGCGGCGAGACGCGCATCACAACGCAATACAGCGCCGGCACAAAGACCAGCGTGATCAGCGTGCCCGCGATAATCCCGCCCATCATGGCATAGGCCATCGGTCCCCAGAACACCTGTCGCGCAATCGGGATCAACGCCAGCGAGGCCGCCGCCGCCGTCAGCAGAATCGGACGCGCCCGACTGTCTGATGCCTCGAACACGGCATCCCATTGAGATCGGCCCTTGTGCAGCAATTCCTGAATTTCATGCACCAGAATGACCGAGTTTCGGATCAGGATCCCGATCAGCGCCAGAATGCCCAGAATTGCCACAAAGCCCATCGGCACGCGGAACGGCACCAGGACTGCAACGACACCGATCAAGCCCAGGGGGGCCGCGGCGAATACGATCAGCGACAACCGGAAGCTTTGCATCTGCATCATGACCAGAACGGCCATGATCAACAACATGACGGGCACGACAGCCGCGATAGGTGCCTGACTATCGGCTGATGACTCGACCGTGCCACCAATCTCGATCTTGACCGAAGCCGGCAAGCTGCCCTGATATTCGGCAACGCGGTCTGTCAGCGCGGTCACCATGGTTGCGGGCTGGTCGTCGGTTGCGATGGCCGCCTTGACCGTCACGGTCGGCAGGCCGTCGCGCTGCATGATCAAGGGCTGTTCGGTGCCATAATCCAGCGCGACCAGTGCAGACAGTGGCACGCTGCTGCCATCTGCCAGGCTCAACTGCAGATCGCGGATCGAATCCAGCGATTCACGGTCCAATTCCGTTCCGCGTGCGACCACATCGACCAGAAAGATATCATCCCGCAACTGCGTGACCGTCTTGCCGGAATACAGCGCCGACAGTGCATCGGCGATATCCGCGCTGGTCACGCCCAACTGGCGGGCCTGATCCTGATCCACCGCCAGACGGACGACCCGCGCCGGTTCGTTCCAGTCCATGGCGATATCGCGCAGGCGCGGCTCGCCCGCCAGAACGGTTTCCAGCCCACGGGCGGCATCCCGCGCCTCATCCACGCTGGGCGCGCTGACACGGTATTGGACCGGCTTGCCCACAGGCGGGCCGATTTCAAGGTTCTTCACATAGATATCGACGCCCGCAAATTCACGCGCGGCCAGATCATTCAACTTGGCCTTCACACGGTCGCGCGCCTCAAGATCAGGCGTCTGGATGATGATCTGACCCATCTGCGGACCAGCCGTCGGCACATCCATCGACAGCACAAAGCGCGGCGCCCCCTGCCCCACATAAGAGGTCCAGAACGACACATCATCATCGCCTTTCAGCGCCGCTTCCAGCTTGTCCATATCGGCGCGTGTTTTGGTGATCGATGAATTCTGACGTTCGTTGATATCGACAATCACCTCGGTCCGGTCGGATGTCGGGAAGAACTGCTGTTCCACAAAGCGCATCGCGAAAACCGAAAACCCGAACAGTGCAAAGGTCACAAGCACCGTCACCCACTTGAAACGCATCGCGGTCAGCAAAAGATCGTGGAAACGGCGGCGCAGCCAGCCCGCTTTCTGTTCGTGATGCCCCATGTTTTCCTTCAGGAACGTGACGCCCAGAAGCGGCGCGAACAACACGGCAACGATCCACGAAATCACCAGTGACACTGCGATCACGACGAATAGCGAGAATGTAAATTCACCCGCGGCAGAGTTGTTCAGGCCGATCGGAATGAAACCGGCCACCGTGACCAGCGTGCCTGTCAGCATCGGGAATGCAATCGAAGTCCACGCATAGCTGGCCGAGGCTTCCAGCGTCTCACCTATTTCCAGGCGCGATATCATCGTCTCGATTGCGATCATGGCGTCATCAACCAACAGCCCAAGCGCAATGATCAGCGCGCCCAGCGAGATACGTTGCAACGTGATCCCGTAAAGGTCCAGAATGACAAATGTAATCGCCAGAACCAGTGGGATCGTCAGAGTCACCACGAAGCCTGCACGGAAACCCAGGCTGACAAAGCTGACGATCAGCACGATGATGACAGCCTCGGCCAGCGCCTGCACGAAGTGGCCCACGGCCTCGTCAACGACATGCGGCTGATCGGCGACCTTGGCCATGTCGATGCCGACCGGCAAATCGGCCGCGACCTGCGCCATCAGCGCATCCAAAGCCTCGCCGAATTCCAGAATGTTTTCACCATCGCGCATGCCGATTTGCAGGCCGATCGCGGGCTTTCCCCCATAGCGGAACAGGGCTTCCGGCGGGTCTTGATAACCGCGCGTGACCGTGGCCACATCGGCCAGATTGAAGAAACGCTCGCCCACACGCAGGTTCACCGCGGCGATGGCAGAGGCGTCGTCGAACTGACCATCGACACGAACCAGAACACGTTCAGGCCCAGCCTCGATCACACCCGAGGGGGAAATCGCGTTCTGCTGGGCCAGCGTATTCATCACCTGCTGCTGGTTCAGACCAAGCGCCGCCAGCCGGGCGGCCGAAAATTCCAGAAATATCTGCTCTTCCTGCTCGCCCAACAACTCTGTCTTGCCGGCGGTATCCAACGCGCTGACCTGTTTGCGAATGTCTTCGACCCGGTCACGCAATTCGCGGGGCGTAAATCCATCGGCGGTGAAAGCGTAGATATTGCCGTAGACATCGCCGAAATCATCGTTGAAGGCGAAGCCGGAAAATTCGCTTGGGAAATCGGCACGGATGTCAGACATCATCTCGCGCACGCGCTGCCAGATTCTGCTGACTTCCGAAGCAGGCGTGGTGGGCAAAAGCTCGACATAAACGACGGCTTGTCCGGGCATGGTGACGGAGCGGGTAAAGTCCAGCTCGTCCAGTTCTTCCAGCTTGGTTTCGATCCGCGTCGTGACCTGCTTGACCGTTTCTTCGATACTCGCGCCGGGCAACGCTGCGCCGATCACCATGGTCTTGATGGTGAAATTCGGGTCTTCCTCGCGCCCGAGGTTCAGATAGGCCAGCGTTCCGGCGATCAGAGAGATAATCAGCAGGAACCAGACAAAGCTGCGGTGATGCAGCGCCCAATCGGACAGGTTAAAACGCTTCAAGGTTCAACCCTCCGGCCGACTTGCTGCCCTTCGGACAGGGAATGAATTCCCCGGACGACGATCTCATCGCCGGGTTCGATGCCGCTTTCCACGGACAGACGTCCCTGAAAGGAAGGGGTATGGGCAATCTGGACCTTTTCGACGCTGGCTCCATCCTGATGACGCTGGACACGCCAGACGAATGAGCCGCCGTCCTGTTCCAACACGGCGGCGGCGGGCAGTGTGATCACCGGCTGGGATTCCGTGCCAAGCCGCGCACGCACCAAAGCCCCTAACCGGAAAGGAGCATCGGTCGGCAAGGTCAGATACAGGCGTCGCGTCCGGGTGGCGGAATCGGCCATCGGATCGATGCGATCCAATCTGGCCGGGACGATGTTCTGCGGGTCCGTCCGCTGCCAGACCGTGAATGACGCATTCTGCGGCAGGCTGACCAGCGCCGATTCCGGCAGATCAATCACCGCTTCGCGACGATCGTCCGCGGACAGTTTCAGCACCGGCGCACCGGCACTGACGACGGCACCGGGTGCTTCATAGACGGCACTGACCACGCCGGAAAACGGTGCGATCATCGTGGCATAGCTTTCGGCATCCTGCGCCTGCACCAGTTCAGAGCGCGCTTGCTGCAGCCCCGCCGCGGCAGATGCGGCGGCGTTTTGCGCCTGCTCCAGCTGGGCGGTCGAGGCGACATTGCGCTGCGCCAGTGCCTGCGTCCGTTCCAGCGTCAGCTGCGCGGTTTCATTCTGCACCTGGGCCGCGTCGACGGCGGCACGGGCGGCACGGGTCGATGCGGTCAGATCTTCGCTGGCCAGTTCGGCCAGGACATCGCCCTGTTCGACGCGGTCGCCCAAATCGACATTGCGTGCCACCATCCGGCCTAGCGTCTGAAAGGCCATCTCGACCTGCGTTCGCGATTGCACCGATCCCGGCACAGAGCGCGCATCCTCACCATGACCTTCGACGATTTCGCTGACAATCGGGCGTGGCGGGCCGCTGTCTTGCGCCTTGGAACTGAAGTCCAGCCATTCTGGCAGGCCAAGCGCCGAAGCGGGGGCGGTCAAAGCGATACCGATGATCGCGGCGGCGAGTGCGCGGGCAATCATCATGGCAGCACCTCGGCTTTCTGGACCTGACGGCCGGGATAAAGCAGTTGCGATCCCGCGCCGACAACGATCTGCCCCGGCTGGATGCCGTCGGACAGAAGCACCATCCCGTCAACAAAGTTATTGATCGTGACGGGCGTCAAAGAGACGGTATTGTCCTTGTCTACGATCCACACCGCAGCACCATCACCTTGACGCATCAGCGCGGTCCACGGCACGGAAATCCCTCGATCCACGGCAATGTCGACATTTCCCCGGATCGCCGCGCCAAGAAGCGCCGTATCCGAACGTGCGCCTTCAATCGCGACGCGCAGCGTCACTGTTCCATTGTCAGGATCGACCAAGGGAGAGATTTCAGTAACCTTCCCCGACATGGGCGGACGATCGATGTCCAGCGTGGTCAACCGAACGTCCGAGCCTAATGCATCATCAAGCCGTGGATGATCGGCAGCCTCGAAAACAGCCTCAAGCCCGTCAAGCGTCGCCATGGAAAAGGCCGGCTGTGCCGCGCCGACGATCTGCCCGGGCGCAATATCGCGGGCCGTGATAACCACTTCCTGAGGGGCGCGCAGCACCGTATCTTCGACGGCGCGCTGCGCCTGATCCAGATTGCTTTCCGCACTTTCCAGCGCACCATTCGCTTCGGATTCAGCCTGAACAGCAGCGTCGCGCGCAGCGCGGGTGCCGACACCACGGGCCAACAATGCCTTGGCACGATCGCTTGCCTGCGTCGCCTGCTCGGCCGAGGCGCGGGCGGCGGCCAGACTGGCCCTTGCCACTTGCAACGCCTGATCCTGCTGAACCGATTCCAACCGGGCCAAAGCCTGTCCCGGCTGAACATAGTCGCCTTCGTCGACCAGAACCTCGATGACGCGGCCACTTTGCTTGAAGCCAAGCTCGATACTGTCCTTGGCCTCGATCGTGCCGGAAAGCTGAAAGTCGACCAGAATCGGTTCGTCCGTCGCCTCGACCATTTCGACGCGCAACAGATTGTCCTGGGCGAACGCATTGGCCCCGACGACCGCAAGAGGGAAAGCCAGTGCCATCGCGGCAAGCGGTCTCCTCAGCCGAAAATCACTCATGGCATGCCCTGTTGTTTTTTCACAATCTGTCAGCGGCGGCGGCTTTTACAAGCCCCCCTGCCCCTACGTCACAGCGGCTTTTTGATGAAAATCAGGTCTGTCCCAACTTCCACTACGCAGGATTTTGCCTAAAATATCGACCGCCCGCGCAACATCGCTTGGATCGTTATACAGCGGCGCAAATCCAAAGCGTAGAACATCGGGGGCGCGGAAATCGCCAACGACACCCTGTGCGATCAGCGCCTGCATGACCGCGTAGGCATGCGGATGTCGGAAACTGACCTGAGAGCCACGCAATGACGGATCGCGGGGCGAGTTCAGTGTCACATCAGGGCAATTCGCCTCGACCCCGGCAATAAAAGCCTCGGTCAGTTCAATTGATCGGGCGCGAAGCTCTGCCATATCCACGCCGTCCCAAACGTCCAGCGCCGCATCCAACGCCGTCATGGCAATCACCGGTGGGGTTCCGACCCGCATCCTCTCGATCCCCGGTGCCGGACGATATTCCATATCGAACGCAAAAGGGGCGGCGTGGCCCATCCAACCCTGCAAGATCGGCTCTGCCTGTTCAGCCAGCCGTGGATTGGTCCAGATAAAAGCAGGCGCACCCGGCCCGCCATTCAGATATTTATAGGTGCAGCCAACCGCAAAATCCGCGTCCGCGCCCAACAGGTCGACATCCACGGCACCGGCCGAATGGGCCAGATCCCAAACTGTCAGCGCCCCATGCTGATGCGCCGTCGCCGTCAGGGCCTTCATGTCGTGGCGACGCCCGGTGCGGTAATCCACCTCGGTAATCATTAGGACCGCCAGATCATCATTGATTGCGGCTTCGACATCTTCAGGGGCAACGACGCGCAATTCCGCGCCAACGGCCTTGGCCAAACCCTGAGCGACGTAAAGGTCAGAAGGGAAATTACCGCTGTCCGACAGGATGACCCGGCGGTCCGGTCGTAGGACACGGGCAGCGCTGACGGCCTGAAAAACCTTGATGGAGAGCGTATCGCCCATCACCACCTGCCCCGCCCCCGCCCCGATCAGCCGTGCGATGCGATCACCAACCAGGCGCGGCTGCACATACCAGCCTGCCTTGTTCCAACCGGTAATCAGCATCTGCGACCATTCATCGGCCATCATATCGGCCACGCGCTGTCTGGCGGCCAAGGGCATGGGGCCAAGCGAGTTTCCATCAAGATAGGTGACACCATCTGGCAAATAGAATGCCCGGCGCGTAGTGGTAAAATCGGTCGACATATCCCCTCCTTCGGCAGAACAAACCACCACATTCCCGGAAATGAAAAGAGAACCAAGCCATGCCCTATCACGTGACAGACTGGGATGACGCTTATTCCAACTTTGCCTATATCCCCGATGCCGAACGGATCGTCCAGCGCATGCAGCAGGCGGCCAGCGCTTTCTGCGACGCGCATCCGTCCCGGCCATTGGGTGCGGGCAGGCTGTTTGTACCGGATCGCGGGCCCAAAGGCTTGGCCGTTTTTATCCATGGCGGCTATTGGTCCGAGCCTTATCCCGACCTGTGGTCGCATCTGGCGGCTGGACCGTTTGCACATGATTGGGCCGTCGCCATGCCGACCTACAGATTGGCACCAGAAGCGACATTGGCAGATATGGCGATCGAGGTTGCGCAGGCAGTATCCGTTGCCGCCAGCCAGACCAACGGCCCGATTGCGCTGACGGGTCATTCCGCCGGTGGCCAACTGGCGGCGCGTCTGATCTGTGGTGATCTGTTATCCGACGATGTTGCGAGCCGCATCCGGGCCTGCGTGCCAATATCGCCCATCGCCGATCTGCGTCCGATCATGCGCACCAAAATGAATGGCCTCATAGGACTGAACGAACAGCAAGCCCGACAGGAAAGCCCGATCTTCCTGACCCCTCGCAAAGGCATTGCCGTGACCTGCTGGGTGGGCGGCGATGAACGGCCCGAATTTCTGCGTCAGGCCCGTTTGCTTGCAGATGTCTGGGCAGGTCTGGGCAGCGCGACCGATTATGTTGTGGAACCGCGCCTGAACCATATGACCGTGCTCGACAGCCTGACCCGCGCCGACAGCCCATTGACCCGCAGATTGGTGGCGTGACTACGCGGTAAAATCGGCCTCGGTCGCGCCGGTAATGGCAAGCAAACGGTCCGGCGCGATGGCAAAGATATGTCGCGGCGTGCCGGCGGCGGCCCAGACCTGCTGAAAATCCCGCAATCGCGGATCGAAATAGGCCGTCACCGGATTCAGGTGACCAACGGGGGCGACGCCACCAATCGCGAACCCGGTTTCTTCGCGAATCAGATCGGCATCGGCCTTGCCCAGCGGTTGCCCGGCGACCGCCGTCGCCTTGGCTGCGTCGACACGATTGCCGCCCGCGGTCAGGAACAAAACAACATGCCCGGTATCTTCGCCGCGAAAGATAATGGATTTGGCGATCTGATCGACCATGCATCCCGCGGCGCGGGCAGCGTCTTCGGCGGTGCGGGTGCTTTCAGACATTTCCAGCACCTCGACAGGTTCATTCGCGGCCTCCAGTGCGGCTTTCACTCGTTTCAGACTTTTGCTCATTTTGCCCCCATCCATCGATGAGCCCAGCGTAATCGGGCGGCGCGACGGGTGAAAGCCTGTCAGCCGACACACCAGCAAACGAAAAGGGCGCCGCAATCCCGACGCCCTTCCCAAGATTTCCGATCAGCTCAGCCGAACAGTTTCGCCGCCGTATTCGCCACGCGGCGGCCCAGATAGCGGGCGCCGTCCAACTCTTCCTGGCCGGGCTGACGGCTGCCGTCGCCATTGGCAATGGTCGTCGCCCCATAGGGCGCACCGCCGACGATCTTGGAATTGTCCATCTGGCCTTGGAAACCATAGTCCAGACCAACGATGGTCATGCCAAAATGCAGCAGGTTGGTGATGATCGAGAACAGCGTGGTTTCCTGACCGCCATGCTGGGTCGCGGTCGAGGTAAAGGCCGCGCCCACTTTGCCATTCAGCGCACCACGCATCCAAAGGCCACCAGCCTGATCAAGGAAGTTCGACATCTGACCGGTCATGCGGCCAAAACGCGTTCCGGTGCCCACGATGATCGCGTCATAATTTTCCAGATCGGCAATCTGCGCGATCGGTGCAGCCTGGTCCATCTTATAATGAGAATTCTTGGCGACCTCTTCCGGCACCAGTTCGGGAACGCGTTTGATATCGACGGTTGCACCCGCTTCACGCGCACCTTCTGCGACGGCTTCCGCCATCTGCTCGATATGTCCGTAAGCCGAATAATAAAGAACGAGTACCTTGGTCATCTGTTTGTTCCTTCACAGTCCGAGAATCTTTTCCCGTTTCTATGCTGCATCGGAACCCTGTGTAGAGTCCCTGTTTTTGAAACCCGGCGTTCGATGCTTCCGATCCGCGCCCTGTCGCTTTGCAACGAAATATACATTCTGTGGATCATGGACCCTTTACGCTGGCAAATTCGTGTATACAATTGAAACTGTCCATCAGGCACTCCGAGCCGCGATCATTGTAAAGCCTATTATGTTCATTTCAGAAGCCCATTCGGCCCTAAAGCTTGTTGTTCCGCCGATTGTCGCGTTCCGTTGTCAGTCATGCTGGTTGCGGAAAACGTAATCGGACTTTGATACGCAAGGACCGCATCCTGCTCGGATGGTATCGAAATCTGCCAAGAGGCCGGGGGGGTCGCCTCGGCAGGTTTCGAAACCAGGACGGTCGCTTCTGCTTTGGCCGCACAGGCAAAGACAGGGCGACAACAGGGAGACGCTCCGCACCTCCTCCCGCGGGGCGTCTCTTTTTTGCTATGCTCTTTCGCCAGCCCCCCGGTTCCACCCGCCCGCTGTTGCGGTTAAAACAAGGGCCGACGCACAGCGCGTCCTGAAAGGAACGGTCATGAACGTCTATACTTTGCTCGTGCAGGTCGGCCGCACCAAAGGTGACGGTTTACCCGATGGAGCGACAGGAGCCGCACTGATCTGTTACGCCTCGGGCAAGGACGAGGCAGAGGCCGTTCGTGAAACCGTCGCCATTCTGAAGCAAGCCGATCTGGCCCCGCTGGATGTCACAGGCTATGGCACGCTGGACGAACGACTGACCGAAGGGCATGAAATTGATGACGATGAACGCGCACTGATGCAACGCGCATGGGATGAAAACTCGGTCATCATCGCCCATATGCAGCCCTTCTTTAAGGGCTGTGAAGGGTCACAAGGGGACGACGACATTCTGCATTGACGGTCTTTGAACCGACCTTTGAACCGACGCCGGACATCGTCACCGAACTGCGCAAAGTCAGCGTGAATCTCTTGGGCATCATCGCGCCACAGGCCGATGTTGCTCTATTCAACCAGTATCGCTTTCGTTACACTGCTTCACAATAATAACCGAAGCAGTCACAAACAGGCGATCCCATGAAATTATCCCGCATCATTCTGACCACCGCGCTGGTGGGCGCGCTGGCCGCTTGCGCAAGCCCGATGAACCGCAGCCCGGGAGGCATGTCCTCGGGCGGAAGCATCGAGCCCACCCCGATCCCGGCCGCTTCAGCGGGGGATGAGGCTGGCCTGCAGCGATTTGTTCAGACCTTCCGCGCGCGCGCATTGGCGTCGGGTGTGTCGGCCGGGACCTATGACCGCGCGATGCGGCTTGCCCGTTATAATCCCGATGTGATCCGTCTGGATCGCAAGCAGGCCGAATTTTCGCGCCCCGTCTGGCTGTATCTGGACAGCGCCGTGTCAGATTCGCGTATCAACACCGGTCGCGAAAAAGCATCGCAGCTGAATCGCACCATGTCCGCCATCGAAAGCCGGTATGGCGTGCCGCGTGAAATCGTGCTGGCCGTCTGGGGGATGGAATCAAACTTCGGCGCAAACCGTGGCAAGATGCAGATCATCCCGTCGCTTACCACGCTGGCCTATGACGGCCGCCGCGGTGAGATGTTCCAGAACCAGCTGATCGCGGCGCTTCGCATCCTGCAAGCCGGCGATACAGACCCGGAACACATGCTGGGTAGCTGGGCCGGGGCAATGGGCCACACCCAATTCATGCCGACGTCCTATCTGGAATACGCCGTCGACTTCACCGGCGATGGTCGTCGCGACATCTGGTCCGACGATCCGACCGACGCCTTGGCCTCGACCGCAGCCTATCTGGCCCGCAATGGCTGGCGTCGCGGGGAAGCGTGGGGGGCCGAGGTTCGCCTGCCCTCGGGCTTCAACATGGGCCAGGTCGGCAAGGGCACCCGCAAACCAAGCGGCACCTGGGCATCGCAAGGCGTGACCCGGATCGGTGGCGGCGCATTGCCGGGCGGCAACGGCTCGATCATCATGCCTGCGGGCGCGAACGGTCCGGCCTTCCTGATCCTGGACAACTTCCGCTCGCTGCTGCGCTACAACAACTCTGACAACTACGCGCTTGGCGTGTCCTTCCTGGGCGAGCGGATCGCCGGACGCGCCGGCATTCAGGGGTCGTGGCCACGCAATGACCGTCCGCTATCCACGTCCGAGCGTCAGGAAATCCAGCAGCGCCTGCGGGCCAAGGGCTTCTATCAGGGTGAAATCGACGGTCTGTTCGGTTCGGCCACGATGGAATCGGTTGCCGCCTATCAGCGATCCATCGGCGTCACACCCGACGGCTACCCGACCTCGATCCTGCTGGGTCAGCTGCGCCGTTAAAAGCGTTTACAATACAATCAAAGGCGGCCATCTGGCCGCCTTTTTTTAACGAAACCCCTCAACTGCCCAAGATTTTTTCATTTACTTAAAACGCTTTGTGGCATACGCGCGAATAGTTCATCCGTATCGGAGATAATCCAATGACCAAGTTTTTCGCATTGGCAGGTGCCGCCGTTCTGGCGCTGTCCGCCTGCACCCCAAAAGATTACGAATCTGCACCCGTGACGCTGGACACGCCGCAGGGGCCGGTTGTTTGTCAGCTTTACACCAAAAACATGCTTGATTGGGATCGTTCGATCACACGGCCAGATACGATGAACGTCGAGACCGCAGACAAACTTTGCGAGGCCGAGGGGCGTCGCCAGCAACAGGGCTGATCACCGAACCGCATGGCCGACGCAGATCGGCCATGCGCGCCATGTTCACCGCAAACGATTGCGAAAGGCGGCGATGACCTTGGCATAAACATCGCGCTTGAACGGCACGATGCTGTGCAACAGGTCGTCTGCCTTGATCCAACACCATTCGTTGAATTCTGGATGTTCGGTTTCGATCTGAACATCTGAATCACGCCCCAGAAAACGCATCAGCACCCATTTTTGCCGCTGCCCACCGTATTTGCCCTTCCAGATCTTGCCGACCATGTCTTCGGGCAGATCATAGTAAAGCCAATTCGGCGTTTCCCCCAGCACCTGAACCTTATCCTGCGAGACGCCGGTTTCTTCGACCAGTTCGCGCAGCGCCGCTTGCTGCACGGTTTCGCCCTTGTCGATCCCGCCCTGTGGCATCTGCCACGCGCCCGGCATCTGGATCCGCTGACCGGCAAAAACGCGGCCATCATCGTTGATCAGCACAACGCCCGCGCAGGGCCGGTAGGGCAAGCCGCCCGGCCCCGTTCTTTCATCAATCTGATCAGCCATCGTTGCCCGAGGCGTCGGCCCCACCTTCGCCGGTGCCGCCTTCGGTCCCGGACCCTTCGCCGGTCACGGCGGGGGTCGAAGCACTGGATACCTGATCCGCACGGAAATCGACCGCGGCCAGACCTTTCAGAACATCAACGGCATAGGCCAATTGATAATCTTCCTCGCGCAGTTTCGCGGTTGCCTCGACTTCGGCAGCTTCCTCCTCGATCTGCTTACGCTCTTCGTCGCTGATCGCATCATTGTTCAGCGCGCCGCGCAGATCCGCCTCGGACCGGCCGAAATTCGACTGGCTGCGGGGCGATTTCGCACCGTCCTCACCCTCTTCTTCCGGTGGGCGCGGCGGCTGTGCCACTATAATATCGGGCTGAATGCCCAAGGACTGGATCGAGCGGCCCGATGGCGTGTAATAACGCGCCGTGGTCAAACGGATCGCGCTTTCCGCAGTCACCGGCATGACCGTCTGGACCGAGCCTTTGCCAAAGCTTTTCTCACCCACGACAATGGCACGGCGATGATCCTGCAACGCGCCGGTCACAATTTCGGACGCGCTGGCCGAACCGCCGTTGATCAGTGCAACGATGGGCTTGCCCTGCGCCAGATCGCCGTCTTCGGCGTTCCATCGTTCGCTTTCTTCGGGATTACGGCCACGGGTGGACACGATTTCGCCTGCGTCAAGGAAGGCATCGGATACGCTAATCGCCTGATTCAACAAGCCGCCCGGATTGTTGCGCAGGTCCAGAACGAAACCCGTCACCTTGTCGATGCCACCAACTTCGGCAACAGCCTTTTCAAGTTCGGCCTTCAAGGTGTCATATGTTGCGTCGTTGAAGGTCGAAATGCGCAGAACGATGGCGTGACCTTCGATCCGGGTCTTGACCACGGTCAGCTTGATCGTGTCGCGGGTCATGGTCAGGTCGAACGGCTCATTTTCGCCTTCGCGCAGGATCGTCACGGTGATTTCGCTGCCGACCGGACCGCGCATCATGTCCACGGCCTGATCCAGCGTCAGCCCCATCAGCGATTCACCATTCACATGGGTGATGAAATCGCCGGTTTTCACACCAGCCTGCGCGGCCGGAGTGTCGTCGATGGGCGAAACCACCTTGACCAGACCGTCTTCCTGACTGACCTCGATCCCAAGGCCGCCAAAACTGCCACGGGTCTGGGTCTGCATGTCTTCGTAATCATTGGCCGACAGGAAAGAGCTGTGCGGATCAAGCGATGTCAGCATGCCGTTGATGGCCGCCTCGATCAGTTTCTTGTCGTCGGGTGCTTCGACATAATCGGCGCGCACACGTTCGAACACGTTTCCGAACAGCTCCAGCTGTTCATAAATCGATGCGTTTTTCCCGGCCTCTTGCGCGACCAGCGGCCCTGCAACCTGCGTCGTCAGAACCGCCCCTGCGATAATGCCGCCAACACCCGCGATCAGGTAATTTTTCATATCGGCCTTTCCTGCCTTCAGTCCTGTTCAGGCTCCACGACGGGATTCAGCACGAACCAATCCGCCGGGTCCAGTGTTTCCTGTCCCTTGCGCAATTCCAGATACAGCGTTTCCGAACGTCCTGCATCCCCGCCGCGCGCCGCATCGGCCACGAATTGCGCCCCAAATTCCTGCGCAGGAGCCTCTTCACCGCCCATCAGGCCGATCGGCTCACCTGCATTCAACACATCGCCGACTTCACCGAACACCTGCGACATTCCCGCAAATATCAGAAGATAGTCCCGCGCGGGTTCCAAAATCATCACATTGCCGTAATCCAGCAAAGGACCGCGATAGCGGATTGTCGCGGGCCAGGGCGTTGTCACCAAGGCGGCAGGCGGGGTTGCAATCACCCAACCGGGCCTGCGCACGCCTGCCCCGTCAGCTTCGTCATAGGGGCGCAGAACCGTGCCCACGACGGGCATGGGCAGGCTGCTTTGGGCGCCCTCGAAATCCTCCCTCGGGGGGCCGATATCGGATTGCATCTTGCTGACGCCATTGGCGAATTCGTCCAGGCTTTGCGCAGCGTCACGCAGTTTCTGCAACTCTGCCGGGGCCTCGGCAAAGCGCACGGGCATGGTCGAGCGGTCGGTGACTGCGCTTGCCAGCAGCCGCCGCGCTTCTTGCACGGCCGCAAGGCCTTCGCCCAACATGTCGGCGGCACTGGTCTGCAACTCTCGCACGGTAGCGATTTCGTCCAGCGCCAGTTGCAATTCCTCGGCCTCGGCCCGCAGGCCCGGCGTGACATCGGACAGGATCATGCCCGAACGCGCATTGGACAATGCCCCCGCAGGATGCAGCAGCATCGCCGATTCGGGTGATTGTTGAAGCGAGGTCATCGCGCCCAGCACGCTTGCCAGCCGGGTGCGCTGCTGCTCAAACTGACCACGCAGTTCTGTCTCTCGGGCACTGGCTTCCCGCAGACCGGCACGCAAGGCGGCCAGACCTTGTTCATACCCCCGGATCACCTCGGTCAGGGCGACGACCTGATCATCCTCGCTCAGGGCGCCTGACAGCTTGGACACGGCCGCACGCAGCTGCGCGGCAGCGGCCTGTGCATCAACAACCGCCTGACTGGCAGGCGACAATTCGGCGTCCTGCGCCAGCGAACAAACCGGCGCAGCTGCAAGCAGGCCGCCAAGCAGCAAGGGAAACAGAAATCTGGGCGTCATTCGGTCACAATCAGGCTTTCACCGGTCATTTCCGCCGGGGGCTGAATGCCCATCAGTTGCAGAACGGTCGGCGCCAGATCAGCTAATCGGCCATTGCGCAGATGCGCACCTTTGGGGCCGTTAAAGACGATGACCGGAACCGGGTTGATCGTATGTGCCGTATGTGGGCCGCCGGTTACGGGGTCGATCATGGTTTCGCAATTTCCGTGATCTGCGCAGATGACAGCCGCGCCACCAGTCTGTTCCAACGCCGCGATCATCCGGCCCAGCCCCTTGTCCACAGCCTCGCAGGCCCGAACCGCTGCAGGCAGGCTGCCAGTATGACCGACCATGTCGGGGTTGGCGAAGTTGACGACGATCAGGTCGTAGCCCGCCTCGATCGCCTCGACCAATTTACTGCTGACCTCGGCCGCAGCCATTTCCGGGGCCAGATCATAGGTTGCGACCTTTGGGCTTTGCGGCATGAAACGATCTTCGCCCGGCTCTGGCGTTTCCTTACCGCCGTTCAGGAAGAAGGTGACATGCGGATATTTTTCGGTCTCGGCCAGACGAAATTGGCGCAGACCGTGCTGCGCCACCCATGCCCCCAACGTATTGACGACCTGACGCTTGGGATAGGCAGCGGTCATAAAGGCATTATGACGTTCGCTGTAATCGACCATGCCCAGCACAGCACCCCATTCCGGGCGGTCGCTGACGTCGAAATCAGTGAAATCGCTGTCACCGACCGCCGACAGAATTTCACGGGCACGGTCCGCACGGAAGTTCAGAGAGAAGAAGCCATCGCCATCCATCGCACCATTATATCCGTCGATGACATAGGGCTGGATGAACTCATCCGTCTCGCCCTTGGCATAGGAATCGGCCACCGCAGCATCCGCGGATTCGGCTGGCTGACCCTGCCCTGCGACAATTGCGCGATAGGCGCGTTCAACCCGTTCCCACCGATTGTCGCGGTCCATGGCGAAGTAACGGCCAATGACGGTGCCGATCCGCGCCCCTTCGGAAAGATTGCCCTGCAATTCGGTGACAAAACCCTGTGCGGATCTCGGCGGCACATCGCGCCCATCGGTAATCGCATGAACGACAACCGGCACGCCCGCATCGGTTACCGCTTTCACGGCGGCCAGCACATGCATGATATGCCCATGCACGCCACCATCGGACACAACACCCATCAGGTGCGCCGTGCCGCCGGTTTTTTTCATCCGGGCGATAAAGTCACCCAAGGCCCGATTCAGAAGAAAGCTGCCATCCTCGATCGCAAGGTCTATCTGACCCAGATCCATCGCCACCACGCGACCAGCGCCGATATTGGTATGACCCACTTCCGAGTTGCCCATTTGCCCGCGCGGCAGCCCCACGTCAGGGCCGAAAGTCGTCAGCGTCGCATGCGGGCATTCCGCCATCAGCCGGTCAAAATTCGGGGTCTTTGCCTGCGCCGGCGCACTTTGTTCGGGCCGGTCCGAGATGCCCCAGCCGTCAAGGATGCAAAGGATCACCGGTTTCGTCATGTTGGCCTCGTGCTGATTTGTGTCTTTGTTACGCTTGTCAGCGGAAGGCGACAACCGGGGACGGGTAGTGTTGGGCCTTATTCCGCTGGAAATCCGCCATCGGACGGCAGAAAATCAGGCCCGGTGATAAGGCGATCCGGCCAGAATGGTCGCGGCACGGTAAAGCTGCTCGGCCAGCATGACCCGCACCAGCATATGCGGCCAGACCATGCGGCCAAAGCTGATCTGCCAATCCGCGCGCTGCCGCAGGGTCGGATCAATTCCGTCAGCACCGCCGATCACAAAGCACAGGTCACGCGCCTGATCGCGATACCCCGCCAACTTGTCTGCAAATTCCGGTGAGGTTGGTTGCTGGCCACGCTCATCCAACATGACAAGCGTCGCGCCAGAGGGGATCGCCCGTGCCAACAATTCGGCTTCGGCGGTCGAACCGCCGCCGCGCTTATCCTCGACCTCGATCACATTGACCGAGGGCAGGCCAAGCGAACGGCCGGTGCGGGCAAAGCGGTCCAGATAATCCGAAACAAGTTCGGCCTCGGGGCCGTTACGAAGCCGCCCGACCGCAGCAATATCAATCCGCATCAGCCGTGCCTGGTCGTTAGTGTTCGGGCCGCACGCCTTCACGGACGCGGCTCAGCGCGTCGGCAGGAAGCCACATCTTTTCCAACTGGTAGAATTCGCGGACTTCGGGCCGGAACACATGGACGATCACATCGTCTGTATCGATCAGCACCCAATCTCCGGCATCCTTGCCCTCGATTCGCGCGGTGCGACCAGTTTGGCCCTTATAGCGGTCAGCCAGCTTTTCGGCGATTGCGGCCACCTGGCGGGTGCTGCGGCCGGATGCGATCACCATGTGATCCGCCATCGACGACCGACCACGCAAGTCGATGGTCACAATATCCTCGGCCTTGTCATCCTCTAACGAGGCCAAGATACTGGCAAGCAACTGATCGCTGGTCAGATTTTCGCCAGTGGCGGCGGCCGCAGCAGCGCTGGCGGCCGGCGAGACGTCATTTGACAGGGTTCCATCCTCCGGTCAGCGCATCGTTCGTCCCCGATGCTGGGATGATATAAAGATAGCATCTTTTCGCGCCGTCTCAATCGTCGGTCACGGTTTTGGCACCAATATCTTGTGTATCCGGCAAGGTTTCACCCTTTTGGATGATGAATGTGTCGTTCATGACGCGCACTTCGCGCTGCGGGAACGGGATCGAGATGCCGTTTTCCTTGAACGCATCCCACAAGGCCAGAAACACCTGACCCCGCACATTGGTCAGCCCTGTCGACGCGTCCCTGATCCAGAAGCGCAGGACGTAATCCACTGAATTCTCGCCAAAACCCGTAATCCAGCAGACCGGGCGCCGATGTGACAGAACGCGGTCAACGGTCACTGCGGCGGCTATGGCAATCTCACTGACCTGATGGGGATCATCGTCGTAAGAGGCGCCGAAGTTCAGATCCAGACGCACGAAATCATTCGTGTGCGACCAGTTGACCACCTGCCCTGTCACCAGATCTTCGTTCGGGATCAGGTATTCCTTGCCATCCCGTGTTACGACGCTGACATACCGTGCGCCCAGTTCCTCGATCCAGCCAAAGGTATCGCCAAGGCTGATCACATCACCCGGCTTGACCGATTTATCCAGCAGGATGATCACGCCGGAAACAAGGTTCGAGACAACCTTTTGCAGGCCAAAGCCCAGCCCGACGCCGACTGCCCCGGAAAATACCGCAAGCCCGGTCAGATCAAAACCCACGGCCTTCAGCCCCACGACGACGGCAAGACTGAACAGCACCACCTGCAACAACTTGGCCGTCAACACCCGCATGGTCGGTGAGATATCTTCGTTCTTTGCCAACCGCCCCGTAATCAACCGCGACAGCGCCCTGGCCCCTGCCAACATCAGGCCGGTGATCGCCAAAGCCTTGAGAACCGTCAGCAATGACAAACGAAAATCCCCGACGCTTAACGCGACGCTGTCCAGAAATTCGGCAAAAGGATCGGTCAGCAACAGCAGATGCAATGTTACCCAGATCCACGCCACCCACGTGACGATACGACGCAAAAAGCGGTTCGTGATGATGCGGGCCAGAAATGAAATGACCCCCCATGCGGTTGCGATGGTCGCGGCCAGCGCGATGACCTGACTGCGAAACGGAAACGTGATCTGCTGCATGACCAGCACAACAGTCCAGCTGAGCAGCACGAAAAAGATCAGCGTCAGGCGCTGGTCGATCAGCAACCCAAGCCTGAGACGCCATTTCGGCCAGTTCTCTCTGCCACGCAGCCAGCTGGTCAGACGCGGTGACATGACGCGCGCCAATAACCAGGAAAGCAGCAGCAGCCCAACGATCGCGGGTAGTTGGTAGATTCGCGACGGGATCAGCAATGTGTCGATGAACAGACGGATCCGATACCACAGCCCCTGTGCGGCATCTATGACCTGAGGATCCAGTTGTTCCATCGGCACCCCCTCCCTAACTTATAAAAACCAACCATGCGTAGTTGCGCAATATTGCGTCAACGCAGAAAGACCCGTAAAAGATTACCCATGTCTGGATTCATTTATTTCGACATACACGACCGCGCGCGCCTGCCTTCACGGTTCTTTGGCGAGGCGCTGTGCGTGACAGCTCGGGGCTGACTCGGGCTGAATCGTTGCGGCCATGCCGCAGCCACCGACATTTCACACCCCATTCGCATCACAGCCGAAAGCTACAGCCATGACGAATATCGCCGCCGCACGCACATTGTATGACAAGATCTGGGATGCCCATGTGGTCGACCAGTCGGAAGATGGAACCTGCCTGCTTTATATCGATCGCCATCTGGTTCACGAAGTCACCAGCCCGCAGGCGTTCGAAGGGCTGCGCATGGCCGGACGCAAAGTTCATGCCCCTGATCGCACCATCGCCGTACCGGACCATAACGTGCCGACCACGCTGGACCGTCAAAAGGGCATCGACAACGAAGAAAGCCGTATTCAGATCGACGCGCTGGACCACAATGCCCGCGAATTCGGGGTCCATTATTATCCCGTGAACGACATCCGACAGGGGATTGTCCATATCGTTGGCCCCGAACAGGGCTGGACCCTGCCCGGCATGACAGTGGTGTGCGGCGATAGCCACACCGCCACGCATGGCGCATTCGGCGCACTGGCCCACGGCATCGGCACGTCCGAAGTGGAACATGTTCTTGCCACGCAAACGCTGATCCAGAAGAAGTCCAAGAACATGAAGGTCGAGATTACCGGCCGCCTGGCCCCCGGTGTCACGGCCAAGGATGTCGTCTTGGCCATCATCGGTCATACAGGCACCGCAGGCGGCACCGGCTATGTCATCGAATATTGCGGCGAAGCGATCCGCGGCCTGTCGATGGAAGGCCGCATGACCATCTGCAACATGGCAATCGAAGGCGGCGCCCGCGCTGGCCTGATCGCGCCGGATGAAACCACCTTTGACTATGCCAAAGGCCGCCCTCACGCCCCCAAAGGTGCCCAGTGGGAAGCCGCGCTGAACTGGTGGCGCACGCTTTACAGCGATGCCGATGCGCATTGGGACAAGGTCGTGACGTTGCGCGCCGAAGATATCGCCCCAACCGTAACCTGGGGCACCAGCCCGGAAGATGCCCTGCCCATTACCGCCGTTGTCCCCGCACCGGAAAGCTTTTCAGACGGCAAGATCGACGCGGCCCGCCGGTCGCTGGACTATATGGGCCTGACGGCAGGCACCAAGCTGACTGACATTGCCATCGATGCGGTCTTCATCGGATCTTGCACCAATGGCCGGATCGAGGATCTTCGCGCCGCAGCCGACGTGTTGCGCGGTCGAAAGCTGGCCGACGGCGTGCGCGGCATGGTCGTTCCCGGCTCGGGTCTGGTCCGCGCGCAGGCCGAGGAAGAAGGTCTGGACCTGATTTTCAAGGAGGCCGGTTTCGAATGGCGTCTGGCGGGATGTTCGATGTGCCTGGGGATGAACCCCGACCAGCTTGTGCCCGGCGAACGCTGTGCGGCGACCAGTAACCGTAACTTCGAAGGGCGTCAGGGCTACAAGGGCCGCACCCACCTGATGTCCCCGGCCATGGCGGCAGCCGCCGGTGTTGCAGGGCATCTGGTCGACATTCGCGAATTTACGGTGCAGCCGGCATAAGGAAAGCAGATCATGGATAAGTTCACCACCCTGACCGGGATCGCCGCGCCCATGCCGTTGGTCAATATCGACACCGACATGATCATCCCCAAACAGTTTCTGAAAACCATCAAGCGCTCCGGCCTTGGCGTGAACCTGTTTGATGAAATGCGCTATGATCGTGACGGCAACGAAATCGCCGATTTCGTGCTGAACCAACCCGCCTATCGCCAGACGCAAATCCTTGTCGCCGGTGATAATTTCGGCTGCGGATCATCGCGCGAACACGCGCCCTGGGCATTGCTGGATTTCGGCATCCGCTGCGTTATCTCGACCAGCTTTGCCGATATTTTCTTCAACAACTGCTTCAAGAACGGCATTCTGCCCATCGCCCTGCCGCAAGAGGCTGTCGATATCCTGATGGAGGATGCCCGCAAAGGCGCGAATGCCCGTATGACAGTCGATCTGGAAAACCAGACCGTGAGCACCTCGGACGGACAAGAGTTTCATTTCGACATTGATCCGTTCCGCAAACATTGCCTGCAGAACGGTCTGGACGATATCGGCCTGACGATTGAAAAAGCGTCGTCGATCCAGTCCTACGAGGATCAGATGGCGCAGGCCCGCCCTTGGATCTAAGGCATTTTGCCTTTCTTCTGTTGATCGGCCTGCCAGCCACGGCCGATCAAATCCGTGTTGCAACCTATGACCCCGGTCTTTCACGCGAAGGGCCGGGGCTTTTGTTGCGAGACATCGAAAGGGACGATCCGCAGGTTCTGGCGGCGGCAAAGGTTATCGCCTCGGCCGCACCCGATGTGATCCTGCTGACCGGGCTTGACTGGGATCTTGACGGCCGTGCGCTGTCCGCCTTTGCCGCCAAGCTGACGGCTGCAGGCTATGATATGCCACACCGGTTTGCAGCGCGCCCCAACAGCGGCTTGGCGACGGGTTTGGATATGAACGGTGATGGTCGGACAGGACGGGCCGATGACGCCCAGGGGTTCGGTCAGTTCGCCGGGCAAAATGGGATGGCGGTCCTGTCACGCTTGCCGATTGGTCAGACGATTGATTATTCGACGGAGCTTTGGAAAAATATTCCAGACAACATCATGCCTGCAACCAAGCCAGAGATTGCTGCAATCCAGCGACTGTCCTCGAGCGGGCATTGGGATGTCCAGATCACGACACCCGATGGCCCGCTGCATCTTTTGGCATGGTCAGCCACGCCTCCGGTTTTCGACGGCAAAGAAGATCGCAATGGTCGACGCAACCATGATGAAGCGGCCTTCTGGCTTGACCATCTGCCTGATGCGGCCTTCGTTCTGTTGGGCAAGATAAATCTTGACCCCGTCGATGGCGAAGGGCGACCAGAGGCGCTGGCTGCGTTACTGAACCATGCGCAGGACACGGCACCAAAGGGCGCGTATCAACCCACCAGCACCGGGGCGAATGCCACGCATCAAGGGGACCCCGAACTGGATACAGCCGCATTCGATGTCACTGGCCCGGGCAATCTGCGTGTCGATTACGTCCTGCCCGACAACGGATTGACCGTGCTGGCAAGCGGAGTCCTCTGGCCCAGCCCGGATACCGATTTGGGCAAAGCAGTGGCGCTGGCCTCAGACCATCGGCTGATTTGGGTGGATCTGAACTTGGCAGACAGTAAACTAGATTGATTCCTGCCACATTTGGAACCGGCTCTAGGCGCTGTCACCACTGCCCTTCCGCCGGTTCTGCGCGGCCAGTGACAAAAGCACCTCTGCCCGGCCGAACTCTTTTGCCGCGTCCTTTCTCGCGGCTTCAAACTTGGGTTGCAGGCGTAAAATATCACGCTCGGCCTGTTTCAATTCCCGGGCGCTACGCCCGGCTTGTGCATTCGCCATCCGCGCTTCTGACAGGCTCAGCGGCGCGGTGCCGCGATAGCTTTGCATCAGGGCCATCTGCAAAGCCTCGGCCTTGCGTTGCGCCTGCGTCATATGCTGGCTGAAGGCCGCGAATTTCTTCAGCTCAAGATCCGCCTTGATCCGTGCAATCCGTTCCAGCGCGCGTAGCTGTTCCAGTTTTTTCACCACCCTGCCTTTGCTTTCTGTCGCATCTGTTCTGCAAAGCGAATGGCCGCCGCAACCGCTGCGAAATGTTCGCGCTTGATCTCTCGCCCAACCTCGACCGTCGCGTGGATTGCACGCGCACTGGGCGGGTCGGACCAGATCGGAACCTTGTGCTCTCTCGCCCGTTCACGAATGCGCGCCGCGACGTCGTGAACACCCTTGGCCAGACAAACCGGCGCCTTGCCACTGCCGCGCTTCCATTCCAGGGCGACCGCGTAATGGGTCGGGTTGACGATAATCACATCCGCTTTGGCAACATCCGCCAGCATCTGCTTGGTCGCGATATCAACCGCCTTCCGTCGCCGGGCAGCTTTCAGATGGGGATCGCCTTCGGATTCCTTATATTCATCTTCCATCTCCTTCCGGGACATGCGGTTCTTGCGCCGGTGATCGAACCACCGCCACCCCATATCCAAGGCACCGATGACAATGGAAACCGCCAGCGCCAGTAACAAGGCCCGGCCAAGCAGAAACCCCAGATCCGCAACCCATCGGCCGTGGCCCATCGCGCTGCCAGCCAGACGATCCAGCAAAGCCCGAAACATCATCCAGCCGCCGATACAGACAAGGACGACTTTCCCCAGGGATATGCCAAAGGTGATCAACCCGGACAGTCCGAACTTCTGCTTGGCATTGGCAATGGGATTGATCCGCTTGATATCTGGTGCCAGTTTTTGCGGCGTGAACACCAATCCTTTTTGCAAGATCAGGATAACAAGAATGGCGACAGCAGGAACCATGGCAAGCCCAAGGGTCGCCCAACCCGCATAGCGTCCAACAGCGCTTGCCGTCGCAAAGGTTGCCTCTAGCGGCCAGCCTTCGACGCCCATCGCGCGACTGGCCATCGACAGCCAATGATTGACGGCGAAACCTGCGCCAATCCCGAATGCCAGAAAAGCACCAAGATACATCGCCGCCACGTTCAACTCGGTCGAACGAGCCACATCTCCTTTTTCGCGTGCCTTTTGCAGCTTCTGGTCAGAGGCCTCGAACGGTTTATCGTCATTCTCGTCGCTCATCCGGACCTCGGTAAAGTGAAATCAAGAACCGCATCGCTCCAGATACCGATCAACATCGGAGCGAGGATCGCCAATGCCGCCAATGCCATCAAAATCGCAATCGGTGATCCGATAAAAATGACCGGCAAGGCGGGCATCACGCGGTTTATGACACCTGACAGCGCCTGAAACAGGAATCCGCCCAGCGTAAATGGCGCCGCCAGCAGCATCGCCAAACCGAAGCTATAGCCGATCACGCGAACAGCTTCGGATAAGAATATATTCACATCCGGCAATCCTCCGACCGGCCAGATCGCAAAGCTGTCGGCCATCAGTTGCACCATCATCACCGGTGCGCCCAGCACCATGAGGACAGCCAAGCCAGCCAGATGCAGCATATTTCCGATAGGATGCGGGGCAGCCTCATTCTGGCCTCCGACGATTTGGGACAGGGATGCCGTTGCCGCGATCGCCGAGCTGGCAATGTCAATCGACATTGCCAGCAGCCTCAGCAACATGCCGGCAGATAGCCCAATAACCAACTCACAGAGCGCCTGCGACAGTACGGTCAGCGCGTTGTCCGGCATCGCGACATGCGTCGCAAGCGCCGCCAATAACGGTGACAATGACATGGCAATGGCCGCGCGTACACGGACCGGGATCGTGCGCTCCCCCAAGCCCGGCAACGCAAGAATAAATGCCTGCACACGCAGATAAACCAGAAGCAAGCTCCAGTCCAAACCCGGTATCATGGTGGCAAGCTGGCCTGCGGTCATGCGGCCTCGACCGTGCCGATGAACTGCAATTCCATCGCCGGGTCAATTTCCTCGAACCCGACGACCGGGACAGCGATGCCGTTCACACCAAGCATGGTGCGGATCATTCTGCGGCGGTGATCTGGTGTCACAAGAATGGGCCTGGCCATCGGATCAGCCTTGACCAGTGCGCGTCTGGTTTGTTCCAGCAGCTTTTGCGACAGTTGTGGTGTCATTGCCCCGGCGCCAGGACGACCGATTTCCGTATCAGACCTGATAAAATCTGCCTCCCATGCGGGGTGTAGCTGCAGGGCGCGGATATGGCCGGTGTCATCAGCATATTGCTGCGAAATCTGCCCGCGCAGGCGTTTGCGGACCAGCTCGTATTGGGTTTCCAACGAGTCGATCCCACGAAGTTCGGCCATCGCGTCCAGAATCAAAGGCAGATTGCGGATCGACACACGCTCATCCAGCAATGCGCGCAGCACGGTCAGCAAGGCCTCGGGGGTGACCTTGTCCGGTATGATACCCTCGAAATAGCGACAATTACGTTCTGCCCGTGCGGGATCCGACAGCGATTTCAGTTCGTCTATCTGCCGCTGCATCGCGTTCAAAGTCATCAATGACGACAGATTGGCCTTCACCACTTCCATCAGATGTGTCGACAGCACCTCCATCGGACTGACCACCGTGGCACCACAGGTTGCAGCGTCGTCCTGATGGTCTGGCATGATCCAGCGTGCGGGACTGTTATAGACAGGCTCTTTCACTGGCGTCCCGATCAACGACTGCAGAACGCTATCGGGACCAAGCGCCAGAACCTCTTTCGCGCGCAGCGAACCCCGCCCCCGAACAACGCCATGAATGCGGATCAGGTAGCTGCCCGACGGCAGATCATCCGTATCCGCGATCCGAACGTCGGGCAAAATCAGCCCATAGCTGCGGGCGATATGAATGCGCAGATTGGCGATCCGACTGCCAAGTCCACGCGCCTGATCCAATGCGATAAGAACCAGATCAGGTCCGATCTCGACGCTGATTTCATCTGTATCCAGTACATCCCCGATGCGGGCCGCAGGGCGCGGCTTCTTATCTTCAACCGGAATATCTGGCAATGCCGCGTCGTTTCGGCGCTGTCGTCTTGCGACATGGAGGGCCAAAAATCCCATCACCAGCCCTATGCAAAGAAAAAGCGGTTTCGGCATTCCGGGGATCAGCGACATGGTCACCATCGCGGCTGCAACAACGGCGGCAGGTTGCCAGCTTTGCAAAAGCTGCCCTGACATCAATTGCGCGGTCGTATCCGTTGCTCCGCCTCGGGAAAGAAGCAGTGCCGCCGCCATCGAGGTTATCAAGGCCGGAATTTGGGTAACCAGCCCGTCACCGATGGTCAGATGCGAGTATGTTGATACCGCTTCTGACACCGGCAAGCCGTGAACGATAACGCCGACGCTGAGTCCAACCAACAGATTGATGATCGTGATGACGATTCCAGCAATGGCGTCGCCCTTGACGAATTTCGATGCACCATCGAGAGAGCCGAAAAAGCCGATCTCTCGTTGTTCCTGCGCACGCCGACGCTTGGCTTCCTGGTGATCGATCGCACCGGCATTAAGATCGCCGTCAATCGCAAGTTGCTTTCCGGGTAAAGAATCCAAGGCAAAGCGCGCCGCCACCTCGGCCATCCTGCCCGAACCTTTGGTGATCACCATGAAATTCACCACCGAAATGACGGCAAACACCGTCAAGCCGACCAGCAATGATCCGCCCGCAACGAAATCGGCAAAGCCGTTGATGACATGGCCTGCTGCTTCGGGCCCATTATGGCCTTCGGTCAGGATCAATCGCGTGGAGGAGACATTCAGCGACAGTCGGATCACCAGACTGACCAGCAAAAGAACGGGAAATGCCTGAAAATCGGTTGGCTTTTCAACCAGGGACGCCATGACCAGAACCAACGTTGCGGTCGCGATGGACAATGCGATTCCGAAATCCAGAAATGCGGGCGGCAGGGGAATGACCAGTGATATGACGATCAGGACCAGCGCCCCGGTGACCATCAGCGAGGCGTCCAGCCTCCGCGAAGATTTCGCGGCAATCGCACCGATTGCGTTCATTCCGGCACCTCGGTGACATTGGCAGGTCGCATAATATCCTGCAGCGACCAGGCGTCAGCCCGAAGCAATCCTGCACGACGGAGAAAGATCAATGTCTGCATCCGCGCTTCGGGCGACATTTCCAAAAGCCTGATCCGATAATCAGGGGGCAGGGTGCGACCATCCAGCAGCCATTCAGTGGCCATCTCGGAATAGGCCGCAGCATCAGGAAGCAGGGGCATATCATCTGCTGTCGAACTTAGCAGACCGGCGGCCAGGATCACGACATTGACCATCACGCGGCCTTCTTCAATTCGCGAAGCGCGGTTTCAAGGGTATCAAAGCTTGGCCGAACATGTTCAGGAATGGTCTGACGCCCGACCTCGACACACAGGTTCGTCGCATGCTGATGCAGCCCTGCGATCAGAACCGATTTGATCACCTCATAAAAACCCAGATCCTGCTTCACCACGACGCCAAGACGATTTGCCAGCGGCGCGACAAAGCCATAAGCGAGGAAAACACCAAGGAACGTTCCGACCAAAGCCCCGCCGATCATCTTGCCCAACACCTCTGGCGGTTGGTCGATCGAACTCATCGTCTTGATCACGCCCAGCACGGCGGCGACGATTCCCAATGCAGGAAGAGCGTCGGCCATGGTCTGCAGGGCATTGGGGACGTGCATCCGCTCTTCTCGCATGATTGCAAGACGGCGAGAGATCATCTCTTCGACCTGATACGGGTCGTCATAATTCAGACTGATCGAGCGCAGCGTATCTGAAATCAACGACACCACGTCATGATCCGCCAACAATCTTGGGTAGGCCGCGAAAATTATCGACGCTTCCGGATGTTCGATATGCTGTTCCAGCGCGACGGGATTTTCACGGGCAATGCGCAAAAGCTGATACATCAGGCACAGCACATCTTGATGGTCGCTTTCCTTCCATTTCGGCCCCTTGAAAGCTTGCACCAGACCGCCAACCGTATGCTTCAGCACATGGCTGTCGTTCGACAGAAGATACGATCCGATGGCCGCACCCATGATCATCATCATTTCGAACGGCAATGCATGGGTGATCACCGCCATCTTGCCGCCGGCCAGGATATAGCCGCCAAAGACCATGGCCATGGTCACGAACATACCTACAAAACCGAACATGCAATGTTCTCCTTATCTGTTACGAACATTGCGAGCGCCCATCTGTGCGGTCAGCATGGCGGCCTGTCGCGGCTCGACCGATGCGATGATTTTTGCTCCGGTCTCGGGTTGGACGCGCATCAAAATCTCGGCCGCGAAATCAGCCGGCAGATTGGTCAGAACCGCCGCCGCTTCCACAGGTTTCATCTGGTCGTAGACCGCTACCAGCCTGTCGATATCGCTGCGAACTGCGGCGGTATCGGTGTCGCGGCGGGTTTCCAGCCCATTTTTTTGCGCACGCAATTCGGTCAATTTAACGACCAACGCACGCTCAGCTGCGGCCAGTTCAGCCTTCTTTTCGTCAATCGACTGCATGTAGCGTTCGACGCGCAGCGCACGATCACGAAGTTCGGTGGCAAGAGCCATGGCCTCGGGCACGTCGGTGCAACCACGTAGCAGATCTGGCGGCTCGGCGAACGCGGCAAAGAAGCGCGAAGTGTCTTGCGAAGTCCAAATGACAGCAATCGCGGGCAATGCGAAGCCCAGGGTCAGTAAAGAAAGCCATGATTTACGCATGCGGACCCTCCACCCGTTTGCGCAGGCGGCGCGTCGCAATAATCGTGGTTTCGGGCGTGACGGCATGGTCAATTTTTTGACGCAAGTCCCACAACGCGCGTTCTTTGCGTGCGGTGCCAATATTTTGCAGCAGGGCCTCACTTGCGGCCGTCGCATCGTCGCGCGCCATGCGCATAGCGACCTCCAGCCGATCTACCTCGGCCGCCATGACCGCAATCGCGCCGCCCAGGCCGGTTTCCAGATCGTTCAACCGGCGCAAACGCCGCGACAGCGTCAGACAGAACACCGCCAAACCAACAGAGGCCACGATCAGCACGGCCTGAAAAAAGTATTCTGCATTCATTGTATACGAAACTCCGTAATCAGCAGATCTTTCACCGCGTCTTCGCCAAGAACCTGCCTGGTGCGCGACAGAAGTTCAGCGCGAATGATTTCCACGACGCCACGCTTGTCATAGGCGGCCGCGTCGATATTCGAGAGAAAGACCGCAAAGGTATCCAGGACGCGCGGCATCTGATGCGCGATATCCTTTTTGTGGGCTTCATCCGTCTCTAGACTGACGGACAGCGACAGCATCAGCCGCGATCCCGGAATACTCATCTCGACCGGGGGGACATCCACGAATGCCGTCTGTGGATCATGCTTTTTTTCGCCGCTGAAAGAAGCGATCAGCGCCGAGGGGCTCCACAGCCCCATATAGGTCGAACCAAACCCCGCCCCTGCCAGCGCGAACGCCACAAGAATGGGGACAAGCTTCCGCATCTTGGGCGGGCGTTGCTCCCCAGGGTCAAGGGCTGCTTCAGTCATGGTGATTCTCCGTCCTGATAAGACGGAATTAGCACCCTGCGACTAACCAATTCTTAATGTGCATCATGCCATCACCATTGAACGAAAGAACCTGACGGCGATTCGAAAGGAACGGTTTTGCAAAAACTGCAGGACTATTGGAGGGAGCGAAGCTCTCAGCAGAAAGCGATCCTGATTGGGGCGTTTCTGGCAGCATTTCTGGCCATTTTCAGCTTTGCATGGCTTGCCAACCGACCCAACATGTCAATGATTTATGGCGGATTGGATGGCGCACAGGCTGGCGAGGTTGTGGCGGGCCTGGAGCGCAGCGGCGCCGTTTACGAAGTTCGCGGAGATACCATCTGGGTCGAGGCATCGCAGCGCGACCGCCTGCGTATGGAATTGGCCGCAGAAGGGCTGCCAGCTGCCGGTAGCGCGGGATATGAACTTCTTGACGGCATGTCGGGCTTTGGAACCACGTCGCAGATGTTCGACGCCGCCTATTGGCGTGCGAAAGAGGGTGAGCTTGCCCGCACAATCCTGGCCCTGCCGAATGTGAAATCTGCCCGCGTACATCTCGCCGTGGAAAATGGCCGTGGTTATCGGCGGGACATGACCGGCAATGCCTCCGTCACGCTGTCCACCAATGGCCAGGCAGTCACACGAGAACAAGCCGCGGCGTTGAAATATCTGGTTTCCTCTGGCGTTTCAGGCATGAAGCCTGAGAGCGTCACGGTGATCGATACGCAACGAGGCATCATCGCGGCGTCAGAAGACGAAACCGGTGCAGATCGCGCGGCCGATATGAAGCGCAATGTCGAACGTATTCTTGAGCCGCATGTCGGCATAGGGAACGCCATTGTCGAACTGAACCTGGATCTGGTCACCGAAACCGAGCTGTTGACCGAACAACGGTTCGATCCCGATCAACGCGCCTTGATTTCACAGGTCACCGAAGAGACCTCGGATCAAAGCAATTCCTCCGGTTCGGGGGCCGTCACGGCTGCATCAAATCTGCCGGATCGGCAGGATGCGCAAGGTGACAAGACAGAAACTGCCCGTTCGGAAAATCGCCAGCAAGCCAATTACGAAGTCAGCCACGTGACACGCGAAGTATCGCGCCAACCCGGAACGACACGCCGTCTGACGGTGGCAGTGCTGTTGAACGGCGTCTCACAAACCAATGCCAATGGCGACACAGAAATTGTGCCGCGATCTGACGCGGAACTGCAAATCCTGCGGGAGCTTGTGGCGTCATCGGTGGGTTATGACGAAAATCGCGGCGATCAAATCACGGTAAAGTCGCTGCCCTTCGCCGCATTTGGTGAAAACGGCACTGCGGCCAATCCCGGCTGGCTGGACCGACTGGAGTTGAACGGCTTGCTGCGCATCCTGCTGATCGGCTTCTTTGCATTGGCGGTCATTTTCCTGGTTCTGCGCCCGGTGCTGAAAGCGCGCAATACGACGCCAAAGGCGCTGTTGGACAATTCGAGCCCGTCAGAGCCTGCTTTGACCGGGGTGATCGAACCGGCAGGCACGCCAGAAAACCCTGCCGCCCGCATCATCCCATCAGAACCAATCAAGCCCGAAACACTGGCCCTTCCCTCTGCCGATCCCGTCGCAAGATTGCGCAACATGATGAAGGAGCGTCACGAAGAAAGCGTCAAGGTCCTGTCAGGCTGGATCGACAACAAAGAGAGTGCCCAATGAGCGTTGCCATGTTCAAACTGGAATCTTTTACCACCGCGCTGACGCATCAAGGAACGGTTGTCTCATTCAGTCGTGATGACGTTGATCAGGCTTATGCTGACGGCCTTGCTGCCGGGCTTTCGCGCAAAGAAGATGCGGATATCCGCAGCCTGTCTGCCGGTCTTGAGCAGTTGCAGCGCTGTTTGCAGGACGATCAGGCGCGCCGTGCCAAGCTGCGGCAGGAAGCCATTGACGCGCTGGCGCCCATTCTGGAGCAAATTCTTGAATGCCTGCTGCCCTGTGAAACATCACAGCGTCTGGAAGATGCACTGAAGGACGAACTGTTGCGGCTGTCCCATTCAGCAACTCCGCTTCGTGCGGTGATTTCGTGCAACACGCGCCTGCGCGAAACGGTCGAGCATTGTCTGGCGGATGCCGGCATCAATGATGTCGAACCGGTCGAAGTGGATTCCGACAAAATCACGCTGTCGCTGCAAGGGGGCCGGATCGAATTGTCCCCCGAGAACATCGCCACCGACATTCGTCGCATGATTTCTGAATTGAAGGCAGAGGATTCAACATGGACACACTGAAACATCTGATCGACACCGACAATATTCAGGTCGAAGTCACCATCCGCTTGGGCAAGACGCGCCGCACTGTCGCGCAACTGTCAGCCCTCGGCGCCGACGATGTTCTGCTATTGGATCAAAGCATCGATGATGGTGTCGAGATCTGCGTGGGCGACAAAGTTATCGCACGGGGCGAGTTGACTGGCGACGGATCACCGGAACAACGCCTTTGCGTGCGCATCCTGGGGGCATCGGAAGTCGCGTGAGCCGTTGGTTTCTTTTGCCGCTGCTGCTTGCGCCCTCATCGGCCTTTGCACAAAGTCTGGCCGGGTTGGATCAGGCTGCGGGTACAGGGCTGGGCCAGAACGCAGTCCTGCTGGTCGCCGCGCTGACCGCGCTGTCGCTTGCGCCCGGTATCGCAATCATGGTGACCTGTTTTCCATTTATCGTGACGGTGCTGTCAATCCTGCGCCAATCCATTGGCCTGCAACAGTCCCCGCCCAACATGCTGATCGTCAGTCTGGCGATGTTTCTGACATGGTTCATCATGGACCCGGTTCTGCAAGAGGCATGGCAGGTTGCTGGTGCGCCTTTGCGTGATGGGAAAATCGATATCGGGCAAGCGATCCAGCTTGGCATCCGACCGTTTCAGGCCTTCATGATTGCACGCACCGATCCGGCGACATTGCAAAGCCTTGCGGAAATCGCGCCGGGCGCGGGCGATCCGACTGAACGCCTGTCGGTCATTGTTCCATCTTTCATGCTGTCCGAAATTCAGCGCGCCTTCGAAATCGGCTTTCTGATCGCCCTGCCGTTTCTGATCATCGATCTGGTCGTATCGGCAGTTCTGATGTCCATGGGGATGATGATGGTGCCGCCGGTCGTGGTCTCATTGCCGTTCAAGCTGGCATTCTTCGTTGTGGTCGACGGCTGGGGGATGATCGCAGGTGCGCTGGTACGAAGTTATCAATAGGATCAAGCAGGTTTAAGGCCGGCCTGATCCTCCCGCGAACCCGATCAGGCGCGGCGATCAGCCAACTTCTCGACCCCCATCACCTCCAGCACTTTGGTCTCGATATGTTCCGCGTTCAAGGCCGAACTGTCATACATCGCAAAGGGCGCATCGTGATCGACAAAGCGATCGGGCAGCACCATCGAACGGAACTTCAACCCCTGGTCAAAAACGCCCTCATCGCCCAGAAGCTGGGCGACATGACTGCCAAAGCCACCGATGGCGCCCTCCTCGATCGTGATCAGCGCATCATGGCTGGCTGCAAGAGTCAGGATCAGGTCGCGGTCCAGCGGCTTGGCAAAGCGGGCATCGGCAATGGTCGGGGTGATGCCCCGTGCCGCAAGAACCTCAGCAGCTTTGAATATTTCGGAAAGGCGTGTGCCAAAGGACAAGATCGCAACACCCTTGCCTTTGCTGACGATGCGACCCTTGCCAATGGGCAGAATCTGCCCCCGTTCGGGCAGGTCGACGCCTGTGCCCTCGCCGCGCGGAAAACGGAAGCTGATCGGCCCGTCATCATATGCAGCCGCCGTGGCGACCATATGCATGAGTTCAGCTTCATCCGCTGCAGCCATAACAACCATGCCTGGCAAATTGGCCAGAAACGCGGTGTCATATGCACCGGCATGGGTCGGCCCGTCCTGCCCCACCAACCCGGCACGGTCGATGGCGAAACGCACCGGCAGGCCCTGAACGGCCACATCGTGCACGATCTGGTCATAGCCGCGCTGCAAGAAAGTCGAATAGATCGCGCAGAAGGGCTTCATCCCGCCAGCCGCCAGCCCTGCGGAAAACGTCACGGCATGCTGTTCGGCAATGCCGACATCAAAACTGCGACGCGGGAATCGCTCGGCAAACTGCTTCAAACCGGTGCCGTCAGGCATTGCGGCAGTAATGCCGACGATCTTGTGGTCACGACCCGCCTCATCAATCAAGGCCTTGGCGAAAACCGCAGTATAGCTGGGCGCATTCGATTTTGCCTTGGCCTGCTGGCCGGTGATGACGTCGAATTTTCCCGTTGCATGACCTTTGTCAGCCGCGTTTTCAGCAGGCGCGTATCCCTTGCCCTTCTTGGTCACGGCATGGATCAGAACGGGGCCGGTCGCGCGGGACTTCACAGTGCGCAGCAATGGCAGAAGCTGATCAAGATCGTGGCCGTCGACCGGGCCGATATAGGAAAAGCCCAACTCCTCGAACAGGGTGCCGCCGACGGCCATGCCTTTCAGCATTTCCTTGGCGCGGCGAGCGCCCTCCTTGAACGGTTCGGGCAACAGATCAACTGCGCCTTTGGCCGTTGCCTTCAATTCCTGAAACGGGCCGCCGGTGTAAAGCCGGGTCAGATAGGACGACATCGCCCCGACAGGCGGCGCGATGGACATTTCATTGTCGTTCAGAATGACAATCAGGCGTTTGCCCAGATGCCCCGCATTGTTCAGCGCCTCGTAGGCCATGCCCGCGCTCATCGAGCCATCACCGATCACGGCAATCGCATCGCCCGGATCGCCGCCAAGATCGCGGGCCACGGCAAAGCCCAGACCTGCCGAAATCGAGGTTGAACTGTGGCCCGCGCCGAAAGGATCATACGGGCTTTCCGCGCGCTTGGTGAAACCAGCCAGACCGCCGCCCATCCGCAAGGTGCGGATACGATCACGGCGACCGGTCAGGATCTTGTGCGGATAACACTGGTGGCCGACGTCCCAGATGATCTTGTCGCGGGGTGTGTCAAAGACCGCGTGCAGCGCAACCGTCAGTTCAACCACGCCCAGACCCGCCCCCAAATGTCCGCCTGTGACACTGACGGCGCTGATGGTTTCGGCGCGCAATTCATCTGCCAGTTGACGAAGTTCCCGATCTGTCAGCGCCTTCATATCCGAGGGCAGGTTGACGCGATCAAGAGTTGGCGTTTTGGGGCGGTCATTCATTCGGCTGGCCCTCCGGGCGGGCAGTATCAGGTGTCGCGTTCGATAACGAAACGCGCAAGTTCGCGCAAGTTTCCTGCGTTCTCGCCATAGGGCGACAATCCGCCTTCGGCCTGCTGAACCAAGGACCGCGCCCGCGCGCGCGCCTGATCCAGACCAAGCAGGGATACGAAAGTCGCTTTGCCGGCCGCATCATCCTTGCGCACGCGCTTGCCGGTCACATCTTCGTTGCCGGTCACATCAAGGATGTCATCCGCGATCTGGAAGGCCAGCCCAAGCGCACCCGCATATTGGTCCAGCGGCCCGCTATCCGCATTGGCGATCAACGGCCCGGCTGTTGCCGCAAAACGGATCAGGGCGCCCGTCTTGCCATCCTGCAATTCGGTGATCGCGCCCAGATCCAGCGGTTCAGCAGCCGCTTCCGCCGCGATATCCAGCGCCTGACCCCAGACCATGCCCTGTGCGCCTACGGCCTGCGCGAAGGCGGCAATCAGCCGGATGCGCGCAGCAGGATCGCCGATCTGGTCAGCGCTCAGCAGTTCAAAAGCCAAGGATTGCAGCGCATCGCCCGCCAGAATGGCTGTCGCCTCATCCCATTTGACATGGACGGTCGGTTGACCACGGCGCAGATCATCGTCATCCATCGCGGGCAGATCGTCATGGACCAGCGAATAGGCGTGCAAAGCCTCGACCGCCGCAGCAACCGGCAGCGCGGCCTGATCGGAAATTCCATGCAAGCGGGCCGATTCCATAACCAGAAAGGCCCGGATACGCTTGCCGCCTGTCACAGCATAGGCCATTGCGTCGCGCAGATCACCTGCCGGCAACCCGGCCATAGCCTGATCCAGCGCCTGCTGAACCAGCGCTTTGACCTCGGAAAGTCGCGCGTCCATTACAATCCCTCGGCCGGTTCCGTTCCGGTGGGCTGGCCATTGGCGGACAGCGTGATCTTTTCAACGCGCTCTTCGGCCTCACGCAGACGGCTTTCGCAATGCTTGCGCAGCTCTGCACCTCGTTCGTAAAGCTTGATGGATTCTTCCAGCGTCGCCTCGCCGGTTTCAAGTTTGCCGACAGTCGCTTCCAACTCACGCATTGCTTCTTCGAAGGACAGTTTTTCGATCTCGCTCATATCTCGGCTCCTTGGTGTTGCCGGATCATAGCCAGCTTCAAGAGGGGATTCCACCGCATCAGCGGTGGGTCAGGCAACCAGACGCTGCCCGTCATGACCGCCGATGCGCAGAACCATCAGTGAGCCTTCGGGTTGATCGATGTCAAAAGCCACTTCGGTGAATTGTTCGGTCCGGCCAAGGCGCGGCCCTTCGGTCAGCACGCGATGTTCGAGCCCGATCTGAGCATCCAGATGCAGCCGCAGCGCAGCATCACCCGCCTGCCGCAGGCGGGCAGCGCGTTCGCGGATCACCGGCCCCTTGACGGCAGGCATTCGCGCGGCAGGGGTGCCCTTGCGCGCGGAATAGGGGAACACGTGCAGAAAGGTCAGCCCGCAATCGCCAACCAGCTTCAGCGAATTTTCAAACATCGCGTCGGTTTCCGTGGGAAATCCGGCGATGATATCGGCACCAAAAACGATATCGGGACGCAGCTTGCGGGCATCTTCGCAGAAACGAATCGCGTCATCGCGCAGGTGGCGGCGCTTCATCCGTTTCAGGACCATGTCGTCACCCGCCTGCAACGACAGGTGCAGATGCGGCATCAGGCGCAGCTCTGTGGCGATGGCCAGCATCAGGTTGTCATCCGCTTCGATCGAATCGATGCTGCTGATGCGCAGGCGCGGCAGATCGGGAACCAGCCGCAGGATCCGCATGACCAGATCGCCCAGCCGAGGCTCGCCCGGCAAATCCGCCCCCCAAGAGGTCAGATCGACCCCTGTCAGAACAACCTCGTTGAAGCCGCGCTGAACCAGCCGCTTGATCTGATCCACGACCACACCAGCCGGCACGCTGCGCGAATTACCACGACCGTAGGGAATGATGCAGAAGGTGCAGCGGTGATCGCAGCCATTCTGAACCTGCACATAAGCGCGATGGCGGCCAAAGCCATCAATCAGATGGCCAGCCGTTTCCTTGACGGACATGATGTCGTCCACGCGGATCTTTTCGGTCTCACCGATCAGATCGGGGGCACGCAGACTGGTCCAGGTTTCCGGCTGCATCTTCTCATGATTGCCGATCACCCGTGTCACTTCGGGCATCGAGGCGAAAGTTTCCGGTTCGGTCTGCGCGGCGCAGCCCGTGACAATCACCGGCGCACCTGGATTTTCGCGTGACAGGCGACGGATTTCCTGCCGCGCCTTGCGCACGGCCTCGGCCGTGACGGCGCAGGTATTCACAACCACCGCGCCCGACAAACCGGCAGCTTCGGCCATTTCGCGCATCGCCTCGGTCTCATAGGCGTTCAGGCGGCAGCCGAGGGTGGAAAATACCGGCGCGCTCATCCCGCCATCCATTCCGGTGTCAGGATGCCCGAAAACACGTGGGCCGTCGGCCCCTCCATCCAGACACCATCGTCGCGCCAGTCAATTGTCAGGACGCCACCCGGCACGTTCACGCGAACCCGCCGTCCGGTCAGCCCCCGCCGCGCCGCAGCCACAACCGCCGCGCAGGAACAAGACCCCGAGGCCAGCGTCGCCCCCGTGCCCCGTTCCCATATCCGCAGATTGATTTCATCGCGCGATATCACCTGCACCACCTCGACATTGGTGCGCGCAGGATAAAGGGGATGATGTTCCATCGCCGGGCCGAAAACGCCCAGATCGACGGACTGCGCATCATCCACGAAAAAGGTGACATGTGGATTGCCCATGCCGGTGGCGACCGGATCACCGTCGATGGGCAGATGGTCGATATCGACATCGCTTGCCAGCGGGATGGCCTGCCAGTCCAGAACAGGCGACCCCATATTCACACGCGTGATGCCATTGCCGGCCTCTTCGGCCAGCAGCACACCATGATCGGTGCGCAGTCGCAGATTCGCTTTTCCGGTTTCATCCAGTAACATTCGCGCAATGCAGCGGGTCGCATTGCCGCAGGCAGCGCTGATGGATCCATCCGCATTCCAGAAGCGCAGCCGTGCATCGGCATCCTCGGCCAACTCGACCGTGGCAAGCTGGTCAAAACCAACGCCCTGATTGCGATCCGCCAGGCGCGCAACCAGTCCGGGCGCAGGCAGAGATCCTCCGCCGCGCAGGTCAATCACCACAAAATCATTGCCCAACCCATGCATTTTCGCAAAGGGCAGGCCCACAGGCTGCATGTCATCCATGCCGCGGATATAGGCCGCGAATTTCGATTCTTCCAGTGCCGTTCATTTTTCTGCTTGACGCCACCCGCCAGCAATCCTAGGAAGCCCCCCGTTGGGCCCATAGCTCAGTTGGTAGAGCAACTGACTTTTAATCAGTGGGTCACAGGTTCGAATCCTGTTGGGCTCACCATTTTTTTCAATACGCTAGAGTCTAGGCTCGAGTATGCACCTCCTTGTGTGTGCCAAAAATGGGCCAAGTTACCGTCGGAGCTTCTTGTAGGCCCAAGAAATGACCTTTGAAGGTCCTTCGACAAACGGCTGTCAGGCAACCTGATTTGACCCAAAAAAATCTGTCCCCTCGTCCGGCGCTTCGATCAGATGGCTGATCACCTGATTTCGCCCCGCTTCTTTTGCCTGATACAGCATCGTGTCAGCGGTAGAAATCCACAGGTCTATAGATCGTTCATGTGTGCAGCGTGCGGCCGCCACGCCGATGCTGACGGTGACAATTGATCCAACCGTTGCCCCGAGATTTGTAGCGGCGCGCCAGCTTCTGGACGAAAGATCACTACCTTCTGGACGAGAATTTTTTCAGCCGGGCGGCTTGGGCGCGGGTCATTCCTGACAGTTCAAAGGGCGCCGGAGCGCCCTTTCTGACACCTTAATTCCAACGCGCGGATCACGCCGGCGGTCGCTGCCCTGGCTCGGCCGAGCGATCATGAACGGGGCACCCCGCGATCATCCAGTCCGGCCAACGGTCATTGTCGCTGGCCTCGCCGTCACGGTACTGACAGGTGCAACCCTGATCGATGGCCTCCTGGAGGCCGGGCTCGGGTAAATGGGTCTCAGGCAATGGTTGCTCCTCTGATGCAGGCTTTGGCGATGGCTGCGGTGGTCGACCGGCAGATGATCCGCTCTAGGCCGGCGGTGATTTCGACATCGGCGCCCAGCTGGCGGACGGTGACGGGCTGCAGGGGTGCCCAGCGGCTGAGGTCGATGGTGTCGATCTCTTCCAGATCCATGATCTGCTGCAGGCATTCGGTGCGATAGATGACAAAGCGGTCGGCGCCGGCGCCGCCATAGAGGATGTCCGATCCGGCATCGGCATGCAGTTCATCTTCATGCGCGCCGCCGAGCAGCGTGTCATCGCCTGGCCCGCCATAAAGGGTGTCGTTATTGCGCTCGCCATTGATCCAGTCGTTGCCGGCGCCGCCATGGATGATGTCATGGCCGCGATGGGCGTTCATGACCACGTCGTCGCCGGCGCCGAGGTGGATGATATCCTGCAGCACCGAACCCTGCACCACGGTGTCATTGCCCGAGCCAGCGGTCAGATGCAGCGCCGCGCCATTGCCCGAGACGATGTAATTGTTGCCGCCCTCCAGCTCGATCCGGGCGACCGGATAATCGGCGTTACCATTGAGCCAAATGCGGCGGTCCTGCTGGCCGCGTGCGACCAGACTGACCCCGGTCACGTTGCGGCCGGTAAAGACATGCACCCAGTCCGCATCCGGGCCGAGCAGGATTTCCTCATTGTTGCCGACGACAGAGATGATCTGCCGCCGGTAGCCTGGAGCCTCCGCATAGCGGGTCCGGGGCGCTATCGAGGCGTAATTGGCGCCGGGCGGCAGGTCATCGTCCTCACCACCCAGCAGCCCGACCCATGGTGCACCCGGCGTCGCGGCCATGCCCTGTTCCACCAGCAGATATCCGCGCCGGGCGCATTCCTCCAGCAGGCCATCCAGAGCCGGCGCGAAGCGGGCATCGTTCAGCGGCAGGGGCGTAGTCAGGTGATCGTTGGTCGCCACGTCGTAAAGCTCGGAGGTGCCGTCCTGATAGCGGATGATCCGGGTGTTGCCGTCGGTGACCGAGGCGGAGCCATACCAGAAGGTCGGCACCCAGCGATCCGGGATCGCGCCGCCCTCGATATAGGGCCGCAGGCTGATGCCGGGGCAATGCTCCATCTGCGGCAGCCCGGCATAATCGAGGATGGTCTGGCCGATATCCATGTGGCTGACAGGCGCATCCACCACCTTCGGCGTCTGGCCAGGGACATAGACATAAAGGGGCGCGCGAGCCGCCTCTTCATACATCGTGAACTTGTGCCACGAATACCGATCACCAGCGTGATAACCATGGTCGGAATAGAGCACGACCATGGTGGTGTCGGCATGCGGGCTGGACCAGAGATATTCCAGCAGCCGCGCCACTTCGGCCGCCGCATGGGTAGTGGCCGAGAGCATGTTGCGCAGCGTCTTGCGCCAGAAATCGGCGAACTCCGCCCCCGGTCTGCCCTCTTCCGACAGCGACAGCATCATGTTGCGACCGAACTCGGCGATGTCGAAGCCGCCCTGCCAGTCGGCCGGCGCGATGATGTCATCGACATTATAGGCCCGCTTGCACCAGTCCGGCGTGTCCCAGCCGGTATGCGGATGATGGAGGCCCACCTCGCAATAGAAGGGCTTCTGCGGGTCATGCCCGCGCATGAACTCGATCGCGTTCATCACGCTCTTGTAGTCGTAATACTGCTCGTCGGCGTCGATATAGCCAAACGGGCCCATGCCGCCGCCATAATCATTGCGCGGCCAGCTGGTCGGCGGCCCGAACGAGACCACGAAGGGCGGGTGCGAATAGAGCACATCGTGGTGCTGGCGCGGGATCGGGCCATAGCCGTGAAAGATCTTGCCGCGCGTCGAATTGTAAAAGCCCGCCTGCTTCAGCCGATACGGCCAGAGCTGCTGCGGCGACAGCGTCCGCCATTCCTCCTCGCCCAGATCGAAGATGCCGGTCTGGAAGCTGCTGTAACCCGACATCACCGCCCAGCGGGCGGGCTTGCAGACCGCGATCTCGCAATAGGCTTTGCGGAAGGTAGTGCCACGCTCGGCCAGCATGTCGAAGCCCGGCACCACCAGCGGCACGCCGAACTGGCCGAGGATATCGGGGCTGGCGCAGTCGTCGAGGGCGATGAAGAGGACATTCTGCACGCTCATCAGGCGGGGATCCCATAGAGCGCATTCATATAGCTGCGCAGCTTCACCCGGCTGGCCTCGGTGGCCAGCACATCCCCGACGACATGGCCGAAGTTCAGGAGCCGGCCGTTGAACGGATTCGAGGCGTTCCGGCGCCCGAATTCGATCGAACAGGTCAGATCGCTGGTCAGCGCCGCGGGCGAGGTGGCGGCGCTCAGGACCGTTCCGCCATTGAACGCGGCCTTGACCGCCCCGGTCGCGGTGTTGTGGGCAATGGTCACATAGACCGGGACATTGGCGCCCAGAGCGCCGGTTTCGATGATCCGGGTCTCGGTGCCGGCGGTGCCGGCCAGCCAGGAGACGCAGGCGCCGTTGGTGGCGCTGGCGCCCCGGAACGGATAGATCAGGATCGCGCCGGTGGCGACCTTGACCACAGCCGCCTCATAGCTTTCCAGAAAATCCTCGAGCTGGACGGCGCAGACATAGCTGTTCCAGCCCGCCTCAAGGGCGAGCGGCGCGGTCCAGAACTTGTTGCCGTTCTTGTCGTTCAGCGCCGGCCGGCGCTTCTTCTTGTTGATGGTGACCTCGGGAAAGCTGAACGCATCGCCAGCCTGCAGCAGAGGCACGGTACCGACCACCGGTCGGATGGTCTGCCGGCCATCAGTGTTCAGTCGCATGTCCTCGACATGAGATGTCCACCAGGCGCGAATGCCGTCGATGGAGGCGATGGTCTTCGAGGGGAATACGGGCTGCGTCGGCAGCGTCGTGACCTCAACAGGGATCTGCAGCATGGTTTTCTCCTTTAAGCCGCGGTGACGGAAACCGAGGCAGGCAGGGCCTGCCGGAAATGGACGTGGTGCGGCAGAATTCTGGATGGTTCCCAGAAATCGTCGCGAATGTCGGACCGGTTGAAGGGTCGCGCGCCGGTCGGGTTGCCGGTCCGGCCCCAGGCACAGTTCAGCTTCAGATCGCCGGTCGGATTGCCGGACAAGGTGATGGTGGCGATCCGGCCCGCCAGCGCGACATTCGTCACCGTCACGCCATTGGTGATGCCGGTGATGCTCAGACCATGCTCGCCGGCGGCCGGGATCATCAGATCCGACATCGACAGGAAATAGGCGGTGATGGTGGCATCTCGAATTGTCGCGGAAGAGAGCCGCGGGCAATACCACAGCCGTCCGGCATGGATCTCGCGCACCGCGATCGCCTCGAGCTCGCTCTGCATCATCGCCCCTTCGGCTGTCAGGGTGGCCAGCGTGCCCTCCTGCAGGGCATAGACGTGACGCGGCCCTGCGACGACCAAGCCGAGGGCCGGATGGGCTGCATCGAGCTTTGACTCCGCCAGCGCCACGGCGGATGCATCGCCGCCGCGCGTTCCGGCCGATGGGCTGACCACGATCAGCGGCGGTTGCGACTGGCCCGTTGCCAGCACGATATCGGCGCGCAGCGCGGCGGCGGTCGAGGCATATTCATTATCCGCGGCGATCTCCGAGGTCTGCGGCGCGCCGGCCAGCAAGGACATCGCCACCCGATCGACGATCAGCGCCTTGTCCCACTCGGCCAGCTTCAGCACGGATTGGGCGATCTGGCCGAGGACGGTCGAATAGAGGGGGCTGGCGGCATTGGTCTCGGAGGCCGTGGGACTGCCCAGACCGGCGGTCATCGCGATCACCGTAGGTAGCGACAGGTTGCGGGCGCGCCGATCGGTCAGCATCATCGCCGCGATTGCCTCGGCCGAGAGCATGCCGCCGTCATGGCCGAGGTCCGGGCGGCGGATATGATAGCGCCAGTCCTCAGGCACCGGCCGCGTTACCAAAGCGCCGCCGCCGCCATAGGCGATGACGCCGACCGCATTCGGCCCGGTCTCGGCCAGGTTCAGACCGGCGCGTTCCTCGAAGCCCATGATCCGGCCCTGGTACTGGTCGGAGAGATAGCGCAGCGAGGTGCCGTCATCGATCGGCTGCCAGGCATTGCCGCTGGTGGCCGGCTGACGCCGGGAAATCCCGCCGCCGCCACCACCGCCGCCGAAGAGCTGCCCCGCCTCATCGACCCAGATCAGGGCGCGGCCGGAGGCATCGCCCATGACCACCAGCGGATCGCCGGCGAAGCCGCCGGCAAAGACCGCGCCCCAGTCGAAGCCGGTCAGCGGCTGACGCGTCCAGTCGATCGGCGCCGAGCCGAACTTGCCGTCCATCGTCACCCAGATAACCGGGCGGCCGCTCTGGTCTGCGGCGATGATCGCCGCGTCATCGCCGGCCCGGTAATCGCCGGTCAGCAGGCCGCCCAGAACCAGCCGGCCGCGATCGTCGAACCAGCCGACCACATTGCCCGACCGGTCATGGGCAAGTATGACATCATCGCCGGCGAAATCCTGCTGCTGCTGCAGCTGGCCGACGGCGGCGCCGGTATGAAGATTGCGCTGCGTCACCGTATCGACCCGGCTGTTGAGCGCGGACTCGCCCGCCTGCCGCGCGGTCACTTCCGCCTGGTGATCGGCGCGGCTGACCTCCGGTGACAAAAGCCGCCAGCGGCCGGCGATCTTGGTCGCATCATAGACCTGACCCGGCTTCAGCGTGCCGGCCGGCAGGGCGACGTTGCGGGTATCAAAGATCTGCACCGCACCGGTCCCGCCGATATTGATGGTCGGGGTGCCACCGTTCTCGGCCGGAACCGTGAACCGGATATTGCGCAGGTTCGAGGCGGCAATGCCGGTGCCGATCAGCAGGCTGGGCATGTCGGCGGTGATCGCATCGCCGCTGCCGGCGATGTTTTCGAGCATGACCATGCCGGCCAGCGCATTGTTGAGGTTGCGCTCGGTCCGCTCTGCCGTCAGATCGCCGGCAAGGACGAGGCCCGAGATGATCCGCCAGGTCGAGCCTCTGCGGCGCAGGATGTAGGACACACCGGTCCTGAGCGCCCCGGCCCCTAGCTGGGCACCGGTTTCCGTGACGATGGTGCGAACCGAATCGGTGCCAACCTGAAGCGTGGCCGGGCCGGTATTGGCCGCCACCGGGATCAGCTCGACCATCGACGAGGCCCCGACCACGATCCCGCCCTCGACCAGCGAGGCGGCGAGGTTGGCGGTGATCGCGTCAGCCGTGCCGGCAACGCTGACCAGCGGCAGCGCGCCGGCATCGCGGAGGCCCGCGATCCTGCGGTTGGTTTCGACAGTGAGCTGGGCGGCCGAGACATCGCCATCGGCGCCGCGCGGGATCGTCAGGATATTGTTGGCGATGCTGACATTGCTGCCGGGATTGCCGGTCCTGACGGTCAGTTCCGAAAAGTTCACCGCGCCGCGCTTGCCGCGGGGGATGGTCAGCAACCCATTGGCATAGCTGACAGCGCTGTTTTCCCCGCCGGTCGCGACCGAGATGCCGTCAAAGCTGATGAACTCGCCATCGGCCAGTCGGCGCAGCACCTCACGGGACGCGGCCAGCACCCGGCTGGCATCGGACGCGAAGCGGATCTCGTAAAGGATGCTGACCAGCGTCGCCCCCGGCCAGGGATAGGCCAGCGTGATCTTGCCGTTGCCGTCGATGCTCTGGATGCTGACGCTCAGACCCGCTGCCCAGAACACGTCGCCCGGATTGAGGCCCGCCGCCAGCCAAAGGGTGCTGGCGCCGGCGACGGTCGTGCTGCCTGCGGTGACCGAGACGCGGCCGGTCTTATAGCTGGTGGGCAGGGTCATGAGTGGTCCTCTGAAGATGGCGCGACAGGCCAGATCGGGTTGGATGGATCGGCGGTTTCGGGCAGATCGCGCAGCGCCTGCCGATAAAGCCGCCATGCCGCAACCTCGGCGGCCGGCAGCCCGTTGTCAGGCACCTGCGTCCAGTCGCAGCGGGTCAGGCGCAGATCGCGCTCGTTGCGCAGATCTGCCAACAGCCGGGCCTGGTTCGGGGCGGCTGCGACGATCTCGTCATCGACCAGCCGGGTCTCCTCGTCATGTACCCCCTCGCAGGCGACCTCGGTTTCCGGATCGTGGTTCAAAAGCATCTGGTCGATGTCGGGCGCGGTGATCGACCGCAGGAAGGCGCCGTCCGAGGCGCGATAGAAGGTCCAGCCGATCATCTGTACATCCCCAGAACAAGCATGCGCTGCTGCGAAATCGCGTCCTGATCGCCGCTGAAGCTCTGCGAAAAATCATGCGTTCCGGCCGGGACGTTGAAGGAACGGAAGCTCGAGAAAGTCCAGGTATACGGACTGACCGAAAAGGTGATGAAATCCGCCTGCGATCCGTTCTGGTTCAGCTGGTAATCGACCGACCAGCCGCCCGATCGACCGGCGATCCTTGCCGAGGTCATGACCAGCAAGCGAGCTGGATAGCTGACGCTGACGGTCAAGCTGGCACCGTTGACGGACCACCATGTCCCGACCGCGCCATCCTTGATCCAGAGCGTGTCGATATCGGCATGTTTGATGAAGGCGCGGTCCATGTAGACTTGACCGTCGTTGACCACGAAGGGCACCTGTCGCGCGGCGTTGGCGCCCCGGCCATTGGCGATCGCGAACCGATCCGCCACCGCGAGGATCTGGTTGGTGCCGTCGGACCCGGCCTCGATGAAGAGAGAGGCGGTCTGGTTGGTGCCATCGGCTTCCGCCTGGGCGGAAATCGCGATCCGGGTCAGGGCGCCGTCGCTGCTGGCGGTGGCATTGACCCGCAAGAGCCCCGAGGCACTGGCCCGGTTCGTCCGCGCCTCAACCCGCGTGGTCGCATCGGCCTGCGCTTCGAGCCCGTCTTCGGTCTTGCCCACGCGCGTGGTCAGTGACTGGACCGTGCTGGCATTGGCCTTGTTGCCAAGGGCCGTTTTCACGGTCGTGATATCCGTGGCCAGAGCGTTGTCCTCTCTGGCTCGCACAAGGCTCTCTTCAGCTATTTTCCCGGTGTTCTCTCCGACAGTCACATCCAGCGTCGTGACGCGCAGCGCGACCGCTTCGGTCCCCGAGACCGCCACATCGACCTCTTCCAAAAAGGCCGCGCGACTATTGGCCGCTTCGACGACCATCTCTTGTCGCAACTTCTCATGCGCGCTGTAGATCGAAAAATCCATCTCGGCCAGGGAATCACGGACAGCCGCGATTTCATCGCGCAAGGCGCGCTGCGCGTCACCCGAGCCACCGGCCCATTCCTCCAGCGCATCGATGTCGAGGCGGACATCCTGCTTGATCTCCTCGAAATCGACATCGTGGCTGCCGAGCCGAATGTCATGGGTACGGACATAGCGCCAACTGGTCCAGGCGGTGCGGCGCTTCTTGATCAAGCGGGCATGCACCTCGTAATTGGTCGATGGCAGGATGCCCTGGTAAAGCATCAGCGATCCGGCCGAGATGTTCTGGATATCGCCGCGCAGGACAATCTCGGTGCTGCCGGCGAAGCGCAGTTCCCAGCGAAGGCCTTCGGCGATGAGTTCGGGATTCCAGACCAGACGGATGCCCGCCATGCGCTGATTGCCCTCGCTATCTGTCAGGATCACCGCTTGGGCGTCGAAGCCTGACACATCGGCGGGCACGATCGGCGCCGGTCTGGCTGGCCCGGGCGGCATCGGCAGTTCAAAGCCGGGCTGCCAGCTGTAATCGTTCGGATCGCGCTCGCGGAGCGAGAATTGCCGGATCCCGGTGCGCGGATCTTCAAGGATTTCATAAGGCGTGAAGTCCTTGCCGTCATAGCCGTTCCGCACCGATCCCCAATCCATGGTGTCGACCAGTTCGACATGGGCGCTGTCGGGAGGCAGGGCGATCACATGCCGGCGAAAGCGACGCTCGTCCTCGAGCCAGGCGCGCATCAGCCGCTGGACCTGCCGCGGGTAAGGAACGGCCGGCAGTGACAGCGAGGCCATGCGCCGCCCAAACACGTCCGAGGCTTCCCAGAGGGCATTGGTGCGTTGCGGAGCTTCCTTGGTTTCCCAGAAATGCTCGGGATCAGGGAACTTGGCCGAGATAGCGTTGTAGGTGTCCTGGAGCGCCGGAAACGGGTCCAGCTCCTGCTTCCGGCTGACGATGATGTCATCATCGCTGAAGCTGTAGACCGGCAGCGCCGGAGGGCCGGCGACGATGCCCCAGCCATAGCCCAGATCCGCGATCGTCGCCGATGCGGCCTTCAGAAACTCTTCCAGTGCCGCCGCCGGTGGCTGGTTCAGGGCGATTTCCAGACCGGCCCGGTAGGTGGCTTCGGTTTTACCATCCTGTCGCTTGACCTGGACATCGGCCCGATTCATCGCCGCGACCCAGAGGGCGCGGGGCAATTGCCGCAGATCGGCGATATTGCCGCCATAGACCTCGCCACCAGGCAGCGGGATGCCGCGCATCAGGTTCCAGCAGATGACGACCGGGTTTTCCGTGGCCACCCAGGTGGCCGGATCATTCAGCCGCTGCGGCCCGAGACCACCGGCGGTGCTGTCCTTGCGGATGTCGTAGAGCGGGATGCCCAGCATCTCGAAGCGATAGTTCGGAACCTGCGGCAGATCCTCCTGATCGTATTTGAAGGTCAGGATGGCATAGCAAAGCCCGGCGCCGATCATATCAGCCGCCCAGGGACGGTCGTCATGCTCGCCGTATTTGCTGCGCAGATAAGGGTCGGCCTCGGTCTGGGTGCCGTCATAGTATTTGACCCAGATCCGGCCTTCGTATTTCCCGTCAACGACCGGGCGGCCATAATCCTCATGCGGAACGGAGCCCAGTTCCAGCCACTCATCCCCCATCTGCACCCGTTCGAGTTTCGCGCCCGGAGCGCTGCAGAGCTCGACGATCTGGGTCAGATGTCGGTTACTGCTGCCATGGCTGTAAGGGGCGCTGATCGCTTGTCCCGCCGTCGCATAGCGGCCGAGGATGATGGTTTCGGGCTGTTGCTCGCCGTGGGCGGTCACCGAGATGGTGATGCCGCCACCCTGCGGAGGCTCGGCCGCCATCGCCGCGGAAAGCGCCGACACGGCAACCGATGTCAGCAGCTTGACAGCCAGACCGCCCAGAAGCGTGCCGCCGAACGTGGCACCGGCGACCCAGCCGGCAAATGCGGTGCCGCCAGCGGCAAAGGCGGCGCCGGCGCCGAATGAGAACAGGCCTCCGACAAATGCTACGGCTGCGCCCATTCAATCCACCTTGAAGAGACGCGTGACCGGGGCCATGGGCGAGATCCCGAGGCTGCCCGACAGGGTCAGGATATAGATGGCTTCGCCCTGGACGAGGCCGACGGCGTCACCATCCTCCGTCGGCAGGATGACGATATCGCCTTCGCGAGCTTCAGAGACATGGGCCTCCGGCAGATGCCGCGCGATCAGATCGACATGATCACGATAACCGGCCCGGCGCAGGATCCGTCGGCCGCCGGCAAAGGTGGTGTAACGACCGCGCCAGGGCGCTGCGATGTCCACGCCGGTCTGGGCTTCGATAGCGCCGGCGCCGAAGAGGCAACAATCATGGCGCCCCGGCTGCATCTGTCGCCGGTTCACCTTGCGCAGCCAGGCATGCAGCCGGGGCTGCCAGTCGGTCAGGCGTTTCAACGGCCCCATTTGACCTCCTCGGTCTTGCTCCGTGCGGCAAATCTGCGAAATCCATCGGTCGGCGCGCGGGTCCGCAGCGTGGCATGCGAGCGGAACCGCGACAGCGGTTTGGTGAGGGCGCGACCTTCGGTGACAATCTCCAGCGTCGCCTCACCGGCCTCGCCCTTCGGCGGTGTGGTCAGCGGAGCCTTGTCCAGAAAGCCGCGCAGGATGACATGCGGCTCGGCGATCAGGTTTTCGGTCAGCGGATCGAAGAGCGCGCGATGTACCTCGACCGGCGCATGGCGCGGCTCATAGCCGCGGATCAGCATCTGCGCCTCCGGAGCGATCTGGCTGATCGTGATGCGCTGCGTCCGGACCCGCAGCCCGGTCTGGCGCCGGATCGGGTCCATCTTCAGATAGGCGCCCGCGCCGAAATAGAGCCGGGTCTGCCCTTCAATGACGAATTCATGATGATCGGCGCCGGTCCAGAAACCGATCGTCTCGCTGTCGCCGCTTATCCGGTGCCGGGCGCGGATCCAGACCAGCACATGCCCCATGAAGGGCTTGCGACTGGCGAAATAGGCGGCGGTGACGGGGTCGAAGACACGCATTTCAGCGTTTCCTTCCGGCGATTCGATCGTAAACCTCGAACGCCTGCCCGATCGCCGCAGAAACCCGCTCTGCCACTGATCCGTGGTGACGATCAGGCTGATCCGGAGGCGTGAGCTCGTGATACGCCATACGCTTCTCGAGATTGGCAACACGTTCGGCGAGTTCAAGATTGGAAACGTCCATGATTACCTCAGGGTCTGGCGAAAACGAAAGCGCATGCCCTCGGTCATCGTCCCGCGCCGCCGTCCGGGATCGAACGACCCCGGCAGCACGATCGCCTTGCAGGCCGCGCGATGCAGGGTGACGGACAGGCGCGGCGTCCAGCCGGGGCGAATGTTCGGGGTGATCTCGATCAGGCCGGTGACGCCTGAGACGTCGGATGATCCCGGCTCGGCGATCCGGTGCAGCGCGTAGCGCACCGGATCGCTGCCATAGCGGAACGCTAGATAATCGTGCCGGCGGAACTGATAGCCGACCGGAAGTCCGGCCAGACGCAGCTCGCGGTTGTTCCCCGAGACCGTGTCCAGAACCACGTCCCGGTTTCCGAGGATCGTGCCGTCCGGATCATGCCGGGGCGCCGGACGGCGGACGTCATGGACCAGAAAGCTGGCGCCCGGTCGGCGCAGGACATCGAGCATCGCGGTGGCAAAATCCCGTTCTTCCTCGGTCAGGATGCCGAGAATGACCTCGCCCTCCCAAAGTCGCGTGCCGAGATCGGCCGTCAGGATTTCGCCGCCGCCGGTCTCGCTGAGTTCGATCGCTTCGGGAATGTCAAAGCTCATGTCCTGGATCGGCAGGTACGAGAGGAACTGGGCGGTTGTCAGCGGAAAGGAATAGGCCATCAGCTGCCCCACCGGTCATTGACGATCATCTTCACCCGGTCGGGCAGCGCCTGCCGGTCATAGCTCTCGAAGGCTTGGGCGATGGCCTGATTGACATTATCACGGACCTCGGCATTGCCGGTGCCGGTGACATTAATGGCGAAAACGACGCGCTCGCGGCCGGCTTGGTCTCCCGTCGCCGACTGCCCGGGGGCAAAGCCCGGCATCGGAGCCCGGCCACTCACATAGCCCCCCGATCTGTAGCCCTGCATATTGCCGCGCCGAATCGCTTCGAGATTGGCGACACCGATGCGACGGGTGGCGGCAGCGTCGAATACATATTCGTTGCGGTGCACGACACCCGCGACATCGTCATCGGCGCCGGACCCGGTGTCGCCGCCGCGTGCAAAGCCCGGAATGCCGATCATGCCGCCAAGGCTGGTTAGAAGCCCGCCGATCAGCGAGCCGCCAATACCGCGCTGAGCCCCGGCCTGCTGGATGACGCCGGCGATCGAGGAGCCGAAACCTTCCAAGCCCGTGCCGAGTTGCGCTGCACCGGCGCCCAGCTGGCCCAGTTGCTGCTGGGCGGTGACCGTGGCCGCTTCGAACTGGCCCATGGCGGCCTCAGCGGCGGCAAGCCGGCGGTCGAAATGCATCGCGCCTTCCGGGTTTTGCGGCGTGTACCCGCTTGGCCGTTCAAAGCCCGCGAACGCAGCCGTTGCCTCGCGGACCGTGGAGGATGCCAGAAGCTTCTGATAGGCGCCATTCTCGCTGGTCATCAGTTCATGCCAGGCGAACTGAAGCTGCTTCTGGATATCACCGAGGTTCTGCTGGCCGCCAATGAAATCGAACAGATTGTTCCGGCGATCGTTCCACTGGAAGAGACCGAAGGCATTGCCGGAATCGCCCACCGCCAGAGGATTAAAACCGCTCTCGGCCGAGGCATTCCCCATGACACCGGCAATCTGATGCGACGCCAGCCCCTTGCCTGCGAAGAACGACCAGATCTGCGCCTGAACCGAGCTCGATCCCGGCAGACCGCCCATCATGGCGGGGGAGGCGTTAAGATTGGCCGCGCCCGCCATCATCCCGGCCAATCCTGACAGGTTGCCGCCCAAGATCACATTGCTGGTGGTCACCGTCATCGACTGTAGCGGCATCGCCGTGGCGGCGCGGACAAGGCCGGCCTCGTCGACGGACGCGCGGCCAGTGAAGCGATCACGGATCCCGGCCCAGCCGCCGACGTCCTCCCAGGTGCCGAGATTGGTGCCCAGAAACATGTTCTTCAGCGGGTTGCGTATCGCCAGATCGAAGAAGCCCTGCTCGATCTCGCTGATCATCTCGCGGAAGGCACTGCCGAGATCGCCCTCGCGCAGCTTGTCCAGGACGCCATCAATGGCCTGTTCGCCCGCCGATTGGACGCGCCGCCAGGCATCGGCCTGTTCCTCGATCCTACGGGCATAATCGGCCTGCGCCAAAGTGTTGCGGCGGATGACTTCGGCATCCTCGCCGGTAGCGCCGAGGCGTTGAATATCGCGCTCGGCCTGCACCAGCGCCAGCACCCGGGCGCGGACCTCGGCCGACTGGCCGATCAGCGCGATCTCGAGTTGCTGACGCTGAAGGCTTTCCTGCTGGCCGCGCAGAAAATCATCCTGGGCGCTGGTCAGTTCGGAGATCGCGCGGGCCCGCGCCTGGGCGCGAGCTATGGCCGCGACCTCGGCATCCTGGCCGCCCGCGATTGCCTGGGCATAGGCCCGCTCGGCCTCGATATCCGCCCGAAGCCATGGATTGCGGCTACCGGCGATCCGGGCATCGAAGCCGTCCATCATCGCCGCGACCTGCAGATCCTGCATCGCGCGGGTGCGCGACAGGGTCGCCTCGGCCTCGGCCCGCGCCAAGGCATTTCTCCGTGCCTCTGCCGCTTCCAGCAGGGTGAGGTTCTTTTCGCGGACCGCAGTCTCGGCCTCGGCCAGCGCATTCACCCGGGCCTGCTCGGCGGCGCTCGCCCCGATCAGGCCGATCTCGCGCTGGATCGCCGCCAGCTGATCCTCCTGCTGCCGCAGATATTCCCGCCGCGCCGCAGTCGCAGCACGCTCGCGCTCATATTGCAGCGCGATCAGACCGTTAATGGTGCGGCGACCCTCGAGGCTCTGCTGATCGATGCCAACACCTTCCAGCTTCAGGACCAGCCCCTCGCGCTCATGCCGGTTCTGAAGCGCGCGCACTTCAGCACTGCCTTCTCCGAAGGTAAGAATGGTGCGCTGCATCTCGATCTGCTTGCCTAGATCGTCGCGTATCGCCTGCGCTTGCGATGTCCCCGCAGCATTTTGTTCAAGCGCGCGAAGCTTTTCGAGGGAAAGGATACTTTCCTGAATGCGCTTCAGCTGCGCGTCTTCTTCCTTTGAAACGCCTTCTTCAGCATTCGCGGCACTACGCCATGCACTCTCCAGCCCGTGCAGGGCGGATATCTTGTCGTCAAGACCCTCGGCCGAGATAGCTGTGTCAGCCGGTCCAACACATCATCGAACAGGGCGAGGTTCTTCTCGGTCTCGTCCATATCGAAGAGCTTGCTGAGGCTGAAACGATCCTCCATGCGTTGTTCATGAAAGGCGGTTCCTTTCGGATCATTCCCGGGCCGGTCGGATCGCAATGACAGGTCTGGAAGCAGAAGGTCCAGATCGCCCGTGAGAGATGACATCGTTTCACGCGCGTTACGCTCGGCCGTTCGTTTGTCGAGTGCCGACATCTCGGTCAGCAGCGCGCGAACCTCATCCGCTGCCAACCCGAACTCGCGGGACATCTCGGCCGTCGAGGATCGCGACCGACCAATGTTGCGCTCGTAGCTTTCGATGGAATCGGCAAGCTCACTCATCGCCTCATCGAACGATTTGGTCTCGCCGCGCAATTTCATCAGTCCCTGAATGCCGAAGGCGGCGAAGGTGGTAAGACCGATCGTCGCCAGCGTCATCGGGCTGATCAGCGCCATGAAGCCCTGCGCCATCCCCTTCACAGCCGTCATGCCGCCACCCATCTGCTGGGCAACCTGGGCAAGCTGGGTGCCCTGTTGCAAGCCGATGATGGCAGGGTTCATACCCATGGCGGCAGTCACACCGATATCGAAGCCCTGAGCAGCGACATTACCCGTATACATGCCGTTGATATTGGCCGGGACAGGATTGGAGCCCGGAAGCTGGGGTCCGAGCGCGGAAAATGCAGCATTGGCGCGCTCCCGGGCGATGCGTGCTTCATTCTGGGTGAGAATCTCGGCTTCCAGCGCCATGTCGATGCGCTCGAGCTGCTGCTCATACTGGAGCGAGGCGGCGAACAGCGGATTGAACGACGCCCTGATCTGGTCCATGGCCGCCTGATACTGGCGACCTCTTTCAACCACCTGCTCGAACTGCCCGGCCGTCGCGCCGAGAGACAGGCTCAGTCCCGACATGGTGGTGCGGAGCGACTCGGCTGCCGTCTCCGAGGCCCGGATGCCGGCGACATTCGGGGTTGCTGCCACCGGGTTTGCCAGCACGAAGAGCGGCGGTTGCGTCCGATTGGCCGCCGCCCGCTGTCCCGCCGCCGCGAGACCCTCCTGGGCCGTTGCCGCCCGGGCTGCCGCCGCCGCCAGGCGCTCCAGTTCGGCAGCTTCCTTTTGCGCCGCCGTTCCTGCCTTTCCGGCCTCGGCCGAGACCTCACGCATCCCGGCCGAGACTTCCGACAGACCCGCCTTGGCGCTGCTGACGTCAGAGCGCATGACCATCGAAATGTTGAAGGCGGCTGTCGTACTCACCCGGATTTCTCCCCAAAGACCTCGAGGGCGCTGCCCTCCATCACCTGCAGATCCCGAAACACCGCATCGGGATCCGCGAATTGCGTCCGGCGCAGGACCACATCGACCGCCGGGTAATCGAGCCCGAGCCAGATCAGCGCAGCGGGCGCCACCACGACGCGCCATTGCGTCTCGACGGCCAGCCAGGCGGCGATCGCGTCGCCATTGGCCAGCATCACCTCGAAGGCCTCGGGTGCAGCCGCGCCCGGCTGACCCTCGATCCGGGCGCCCATGCGGGCGAACTGACCGATCAGGTCTTCATCCAACTCCATCGGCGCCCGGTCATCGGCCCGGCCTTGCCGCGCGAGCGCCCAGGCCCGGGCGGCGGCCTTCAGTTTCCCAGGCGCGGCGCCTCGCCGTTCTGGCTTTCGGTCAGCGCCTTGCCGATCGCCGCCCGAAACCAGCTGTGCTGCAGGGCCTGTTCCAGAAGCTCGGGCGAGAAGGGCACGTGCTTGCCATGCTCATCCACGACGCCGTCCCAGCCCTGGACCACGCGCAGCATATGACGCACGCCATGTTCGGTGACCGCGCGCATGGTGGTCAGGGCCGCGCTTTCCTCCTGGGCCGCGATCACCTCATCCTGCGGCAACGGCTCCAGCAGCACCTTCAGCTTCTGTTCGACGTATTTGCCGGGGTCTTCGGGATCGGGTACCCGCACGGTGACGGGCCACCAGTAGCTGTAGGTCTTCGCCAGCTTGAATTGCATGTCGGACCGCCCTTAACGCGAGATGATGACCAGCTCGTCGCGGCCCGCGACCGGGCAGAGCGAGAGCGGCAGACTGTAGTTCAGGATGCCGTCGGTCTGGCCCTGGGTGATCTTGCCGATCTCGACCGCCGGCGCGGTGATCTCGACGATATTGCCGGGCGTCTTGCCATGGACCAGCGACAGAGCCCCCCGGCTGCGATTAAGCGCTCGGGCGAACCAGTCGATCTCGGCCAGGGTCTTTGCCTCAACCACCGCCATGCCGGTGACACGGCGATCCGAGATGATCACCGACTCCGACCCGATCAAGAACCGCGGGATGACGGTGTTGCCGAGGTCGATTTGCAGGCTTTCGGCCACCGAATTCCGGCCATGCAGCATCATCGTGGTATTGGCCGACGATCCTTCGAGCGGTGTTTGCCAGCCGGCCATGGTCACCGGTGTGAGCGCCTGGTCGGTGATCGTGCCCAGAAGACCAGTCATGGTGAAACGGAAATTCGGAATGGCCTTCGGCGCGAAGCTCAGGCTGAAGGTGCCCCGGCAGCCCAACAGGACGTGACGGACGCCATCGATCTCGAAATAGATGCTGCCGCTGTCCTGGCTGTCTTCGACAATGGAATAGGTCGCGGTGGCGCCGGCCTCGAGCGTTTCGGCAAAGCCGCAGGCGCGCATCAGCGACGCCCATTTCGGGGCGGTGCCGGCGGTGCCCGATCCGGCGATCTCGACCTCGAATTCCAGCCGGGCATGCTTGCCGGTCAGGATGACCCCCTGATTGCCCATATAGGGCAGCAAGAGGTCGCGGCTGACCTCCTCGGCTTCGATCGGGGTGAAGGTCACGTTCTTGCCGATGACCGCATTCGCCCCGGCAGGCGCCGCCAGGACGCCATAGGTGGTCTCGATCTTGTGCAGAATGGCCAGTTTGCGGAAAATGCGGGGCATCACTTGCTTCCTTTGCGCGAAGGGGTGGTGGCCGGCGTCGCCTCTTCAGGCAGGGCCGCAGGCGGGGTTTTGTCGGGCTGGGCTTCGTCGGGCTGGCGGTCCAGCGCACCGGTCTTCGGGTCGCGGACGTAGCTGCCGCCGGAAACGGGGAGTTTCGTCATCGGGGTTCTCCTGTCAGGAAACGGGCGGTTGTCCATGTCTGGACGAAAATGCTGACACCTGTGGCGACCGGGCTGCTCTCGCCGCCCACCAGTTCGCAGCCCTGCGAGAAGCCCTCTGGCTCCCAGCCGGCCAAGGCCGCCTCGATGTCGGATTTCATGGCATCGAAACGCAGGGCGCGATCCGCACCCAGCATGTGATCATATTCACGCACCACCATGCCGATGGCGAATTGCGACACGATGTGCTGGCGAAACCCGCCGGTGAGGAACGCCTGCGAATCGGCCCGTTCGTTCCAGGGCATGATCAGCGCGGTGCCGCTGTCGACCTGACCGGCGCGATCGGTGAAGACATCGAGGTCTTCGCAGATTTCGACGGCGGCCCAACGGCCGTTTGGCAAAAGCAGACCGCTCAGCCGATCGAGAAGCTGCTGCAGCATCAGCGCCACCCTCGCAGCTTGCGGCCGGTAAAGACCTGCGGCGGATGGTTGGCCATGACCGTGCCGGTGACAGGCGTGGGAACGTCCTCGCCTTCGCCCACCGGCAGAGCAACCAGGCCGCGGGCGACGTCCTTCAGGCTGGCGATCGCATCCTTGTAATCCTGGGCGACATGGTCCGGAGCGCCATTGCGATGCAGCACGTAACGGGCGATCGACACCGCCCAGGTGCGAACCAGGGCGGGAACCGGAACCAGCGGCAGGCGATATTTCGCGGCGACGTAGCTGTTGATGACGTTGTCGGCATCTTCCAGCGCCGCCTGGATCACCTCGGGATCAGGCACGCCATCCCGATCGCGGTCGGCGATCTGGCGGATTTCTTGTACGCCGGCGCGTTCGGTCAGGTCTGACAGCGTGGCGTAGGTCATTCTGCCGCCAGTTTTTCGCGGAGCAGATATCCCTCCAGCGGCCACAACTTCCCAATGGCATCCGAACGGGCAAACTGGTGGCCGACGTCAGCATTGAAGTTTTCAGGATCTGCAGGAGCCGACTGACCAACGACCGAAAACCCATTGACCAGGGTGAGAACGCACAAGGTCATATGTGGCTGCGATGTCGGGTGCAGATATTCTTCGGCTACGATCCTGGCCTCCAGATACTGAAGCGAGATCCGGTTCGGTGTTTTCTGCACCGAGGCAGCGAGGCGGTCGCTGGCGTTGAGGCTCTCCATGGGTCCATTCCTGTCGTTTGGAGGTGACCGAGGCGATTTTCACCGCCTCGGCCGAGGCGCCACTGCCATAGCGCGGAAGAACTGATGAAGTTCGGTGGGGATCAGTTCTTGGGTGCCGCCGCAGCCTTCTTCGAGGCTGGCTTGGCGGCGGGAGGCTCCCCGGCCTGTCCCTTGTCCTGCTTGGCCGCCTGTTCCGAGGCTGCGCCCTGCTTGGCTGCGTCCTGCAACTCGGCGATCTCGGCTTCCAGTTCGAAAAGCTGGGCCTGCAGGCTGCGCGTTTCGCCTTCGGCGTCTTCAGCCCGCTGGCGCCATTCGTCGCGCTCGGCCTGCAGATCAGCGGTGGCGGCGGCGACCGCGGCCTTGACGGCGGCATCGGCGATGGTCTGGGCCATGATGGCCACCTCGGCATCGGTGGCATCCGTGACCGGTGCCTCGCCCTCCAGAACCGCATCCATGGCCTGCAACTCGGCGGCGGTGGTCGGATCGACCGACAGCCGGTCACCGGGTTGGCGCCATCTGCCGTCGATCTTGGCCCTCGAGACCAGTGTGACAGCGGTTTCCCGGGGGGCGGTCATACCGCTGCCCCGGCGTTCTGGAACAGGAAGCCCGCGTCGGCGCCGGTCAGATAGGTGCGACGTTCTGCCGTGGTCGGGTAGATCCAGCTGTCATTCGGCTCCCAGAAATAGGGCTTCTTGACCTGCGGATAGCCGATCAGCTCATAGGTATAGCCGTAGGACGGGACATCGAAGTTGTCGCCTGTCACCGGAACATAGGACAGGATGGCATCATCGCCCCAGATATCCAGCGCCGGCTGGTCATCCGTCGCCGTTTCGGGCAGATAGACCGCCTTGCCGACGATCACGCGCGCCAGATCGAAATACGAGGCCAGCATCTCGGTCGTGATCGAGTTCGACGAGGTATACTTGAACTGTTCCTTGATCTTCGGATGCCGCTTCAGCGCGTTGAAGGCCGTCGGGCCAAGCGTCAGGGTGTTCGGGTAGCGGCCGATCATGCGGCGGATCTGCTCTTTCGCCTCGTCGATATCGGCCGAAGGGTCGCTGTCTGGGCTAGACCAACGATCCGAGCCGGTCAGCGCGGCACGGTTATTGGCACCATAGTTGCCAGCTGCGCGGGCCAGCTGCGCGGCTTCATATTCATGGCCGAGGTCGATCACGTTCAGGACCATGTTGATGGCACCGGTCGCCAGATTGATGCCGGGAACAGATACGGCCTCTTCCTGATGCTCGACCGGAACGACGCCTTCCAGGGCATCTTGCACCAGCGAGACCGTGTCGGCGGCATAGCCGTACTGGACGCGCTTCTTGTCGGACCCGGGGGCGCGGCGCGTGTTCATCATCCGGAAGGATTCTTTGCCGAACTTCACAACCTTCATCGAGCGGTTCGGAATGCTGACGCGCGGAAACAGCAGGTGACCGATGAATTCGAGGTTGCGGTAGCCCCGGGCATGGGTGGACAGGATCGGGTCGATCACTGCGGCGGTGCGGGTATTCAAAGGTGCCATCAGGCGCGCTCCTTAGCGGATGAGGATATCGACGAAGCCACCATCGGCGGCCGAGTGCAGGGCGGTGGCGAACGCGTTCACCGGATCGGCGCCGGCGGTCTTCACACCGCCCGTAGCGGCGCTGACGACCTTGTCGCCGACATTGATGACGCCGACGGCGCGCACGCGGATGGTGCCGATCACGATGATGGCCGCGAGATCGCCGATGACGGTGTTCGGATGCTTGGCCGCACCGAGAACTGGTGCATCGTCGGCCTCGACCTTCGCCCCGGAAAAGCCGATGAGGTCATAGGCCTCGAACGCGCCGGTGGTCGGGGCGGTGAGGGTCAGAACGTCCTGGAAATACTGCATGGCTCCCTCCAATCAGGACACGGCGGTGACGGCATCGAGATATTCGGTGCCGGGATTGGCGCGCTGATAGGCCAGCGCCTTGTTGTGGGTGGCGAGGCCTTCGGGGTCGACGGCCTTGCCGTCGGCGGCGAAGGATGCGGGTCTGCCGGCCCCATTCGGATCATCGCCCATGTCGAGACGACCAAAGCTGACCACCTTGGGCTGCGCCTTCAGCACCTCCTTCAGGGCGGCGGCGGGCGTCAGCTTTTGCGTCCCTTCGGAGAAGCTGACGGCGGCTTCGCCCGGAAGCGCGTCCAGGATCGCGACAACCTTGTCTTTCGAGGCCGCGATCAGCCGGCCGTCCTCGACCAGGCTTTCCGCGAACGAGACGTTGTCATCATGGGTCTGTTTACGCTCGCGTTCAGCAATTGCCTGTTCGCGGGCAGTCAGGGCGGTTTCGCGTTCGGCGAATGCCGGATCGTCCTTTTTGGACACTGCAGGTTCCTCTTCAGGTTGGGGATCGGGGTTGGCAGGCGCGAGGGGATTGTCGCGGCCTGCCGGCTGCTCGGAATATGACGGGATCAGATCGGCCTGTTCGCCCAGCCACTCGATCTTCCAGTTGGGCAGCGCCTTGTCGGCATCTTCCATGCCGAAACGGTCGATAAAAAATTCGCGTAGCAAGCGGAACAGCCCGGCGGCTTCCTCGAAGCCACGCTCACCGAAGGCGGCCTCGAAGGTCACGCCTTCATTGTTCGAGAACTGGACGTTCTTCAGGCCGGACACAGCCGGGGCGGCCGCGCCCAGAAAGCCCACATGTTTCGGATACCAAGTGCCCGGCACCGGGTTATGGCTCTGCTGCGGCCCGAAATACTGCATCGAGACCTTCTTGAAGCGGCCGGCCTTGACCAATTCGGCAAAGGCCGGCTCGATCTGGTGCAGATTGGCGTAAAGACGATCGCCGGTGGCATCGTAATCGAAGCTCTCGACCCAGCCGAAGGCGGGGGCATTGGTGTCGGGATGGCCGACGACGATCGGCGCCGGCGCCACGTCCGGATCATAGGCATCGGCGATGGCGCGGAGATCGGCGGCGGAATAGCTGATCGGTTCCCCCTCCATCGGCGTGAAGGTGCCGGAGCGGAAAACTTCGATACGTGCGGTAAGCGGTTTGTCGGTCATGGCTCGTCCGGATTGATCTCCGGACGACCATGCTCAGTTGCCAAAATGAAAAAAACTGGACAAGGTCCAGTCAGTTCATGGTCTTACACGTCTTCATCATGCGCATGATCGGCCTCGCAATCAACACCTTTGCAGGTTCAGATCACCAACGGCCACCGGAATGGCCGTGAGACCGATCCTAACAGGGGCCTAACACCCCTCTGGCCGATTTTATGACCCGATACCGCCGCAGCACCTTCAGGGCCGTCAGCGGCCAAATTTCGGGGGTGTCGGATTTCACAGGGATAGCCACTCGATGCCCATCTCCAGAATGGCGCGCTCGTCGGCCGCCGAGACCCCGAGGAAAGGGCGCGCCGGTATGCGGATCGTATGGGCCGGGATCGTCACATCGGTGACGACATCCGCCTCCTCCTTCCTGACAAACAGCCGACCGACCTGCCCATCGGCATTTTTCCTGCGATAGATCTTCGCCGCCCGCGCGGGCTTGTTGATGGTGCCGCCCAGCTGATGGATCGCGGCATGTCGCACCGGGCTGCCGATGGCGACCTCGTCATTCGTGGCGATGGAACTGACGGACCCGGCCAGGGCCGAGCCGGACTTGCCCTTCGAATTCGAGCGCAGGATCGTCAGCGGCAGCTGCCCCTTCCGCTCACGCGCCCGGATCGTCGCCGGCCGCAGGCTGACCCAGGGCGTGCCGTCGGGCGCGCGCTGATTGCGAAAACTGTCGGAAGTGGACCTGACCATCAACTCGCCCACCGATTTGAAGAAGCCCTGGCGGTTCTCCATCCGGTCCAGCAGATCCTGCATCTGATCGCGGGCGGCCGCGTCGTTGATCTGAAGGGAAAGCCTGATGCCGGTCATCTTGATATTTTCCTCTTGCAGGGTTAAGATAATATGGTGAGCGGGCCAGACAGGTGATGTGTCCAGATAGCCCTTCATGCGACGGTCGGATCACCTCGGCCGTCATTTTCTTTTCCAGACCAGCTTGCCACCACGACGGGTTTGGATACCACGGATGTCAGGTTCGCCACGTCTGTTCTGTGGCAGGTATATGGTGACGGGTTCCCACCATTTGCGGCCGATCTGCATGACCGACAAGACGCCCTGATCGGGATCGACGCGGATATATCGGCGATCCAGCAGTAATTCCTGAAGGTCAGGTCGCACGGGATCGTTCTTTGCCGCAACCCCGAGCCAGATTTCGTCCGGATCGAGCAGGGTTTCCGCCATCAGAGGCGTCAGGATATCGCGGCCGCGCTTGCCCACCTTCCACATGCCGCCGCGATCGCGGAAGAACTGATCCGAGATCGGAATCCGGGTGCCCGCGGGATCCTGCCACAGCACGGCCTCGTCGATATCCGCGCCGAACGGTTGCAGAAATGCCCGGACATAGTCTTCGGGGGGCAAGCCTTCGGGCAACGGCTCGGCCGTGAAGGGTCTCGCCTGCGCCACGAGTTCATCGAGGGGCGATGGCTCGTCGATGATGACCGCGTGGCGTCCCTCCTGGATCAGCCCGTCGGCTTCATCGATGAGGGCCGAGGGGACAAGGCCGCGCTCCCAGAGATTGCCGGGTTGATAGTCCCAGCCGTAACCGGTGCCCTCGGGCAACTGCACTATCTCGCCGGTCGCACGATGCGTATAAGGCTTGCGGATGATCGCCGGCGCCAGATCAGGGCCGGTCTTGCCCAGGGCGCGCAGCTCGGGCCGCGACAGGCTCTGGACGCCACAGGAACAGATCCAGTCATTGGGCGGAAAATACACATCCCACCAGGGGTCGTCCCACATCAGCACCAACCTGTCCCAGGCGACATGCTGCGCGCGCGGGTTCATCGGCACCCGGGTTTCCGCGTGGCGGTATTGCCAGTAAGGGCGCAGCTTGACCACGTCGGGATCGCGCATCTGTTTCAGCCGGCCGGCCATGTAGCTGGTGCGGATATTGGTCTCGAAAATGGTCCGGATGCGCCATTCGCGGCCGCCCTTGTAGGACCAGCCGTATTTTTCCACGAGACGGTCGAACTCGGCGGCGAAGCCCTTGATGTCGTAGGTCCGGGCGCCCTCGATGACGGCGGCCTGAAACTCCTCGAGCATCGCCATGTCGGTGACGCCGGCGACGACGAAGGCGCGATCGTGATCGCCCTGCATCGCATCCGTCCAGGCGCGGGTCGGCTTGCCGCGCTTCTGGCGCAGGAATTCGATCTGCTCAGCGAATTCGTAACCTTCTGCAAAAGAGCTGGTGTTGCCATCCATCTCGACGAAAACCGCCTCGCGCCCCTCTAGGCCGGCCAGTTCCAGAACCTGACCGATCACCGTGGCCAGGGCATCCGGCGTCCATTTCGTGGCCAGTTCCAGCAGGCCACGGTTTGCATCCTCGAAACTGTCCGCGCCCTCGATGGCCCGCCGGATGCCCGAAAGGCGACGGTCGAAATGGGCTTTGCTCGCCGCAGCCGCCGCTGCGGTCAGCTGTGCAATCGGCCCGTCATGTCCTGCGAAGCAGACATGGCGGCCATGTGTCAGGCTTTTTTTTTGAGCGTGATCGCGGTGAACGAGGCAGGTTCGGTCGAGATCATCGGATCAGGCTGGGCCACTTCGCCCATCGAATGCCGGGTCGCGACCAGGGCAGCGATCGTCTTGTCCGACAGCCGGTCGGTCAGATCGAAGGACAGGATATAGTCGCGGGCGACATCGTCATCTTCGAATTCGGCGGCCGCCGCGACAATGGCGCGGATCGCCTTGCTGGTGCCTTCAGCCGCCTCGGCCTTGGCGCGCCGCGTCCTGGCAATGGCTTCCTCGTTCTTCGGACGCAGCCGCCAGACAGAGGGAACAGCTGCGCCGGGCAGGTTGTAATCCACGATCCAGCGCAGTAACTGCTCGCGCAGCGTGTCTGCCAGCAGATCGCCATCGCTGTCGACCAGGAGTTCCAGCATTTCCTGATGCACCTCGCCCAGGGCGCGATTGCCACCCGACTCGCCCACCTGGGTGGTCAGGGTCTCGCCGGTGACGCAGATCGAGATCTGTCGGTCCCAATAGGCCAGCCACTGCTCATAGGTGACGCTGCCCGAACGAGAGGCTTCGAGGAATTCGACATCAGTGCCAATGGGAACCGTGACGGCCGAGGAGGTCCGGACATCGGTCAGGGTGCGCAGGAGCTTGTTCTGCTCTTCCGTCAACAGGCCGTAAGGGGTTTTTCCCACCACGGTCGGTCCGGCGAACTTCTCGAGAAAATGCGCCCAGAAGGCCACGCCCTCGCGTTTGAACAGGACCGCCCAGAATAGACGCGTCCCCAGACCGAGGCCGTAAGGGTTGTTCCCCTTGATCCCGTAGCGATGAACCATGAACTTCCGGTCAGGCAGAGCGATGCCGTCCATCATGTCGGCCCAGGTCAGCAGTCGCGGCTTCCATTCCAGGTCAAAGGCGAAGCGGCGCTGATCATGAGCGGTGACAACCGCCGGGATGATGCGGCTGCCGTCGCGCTGCCAGACGATTTCGCTGACAGCGAAACCTTTCAACGTGGCGTCCAGCAGATCTTCGCAGATGCGATCGAAGGGCAGTATATTCAGGATATCCTCGACCAGGTCGGCCACTTCCTGATCCAGCGGCCGATCTCCGCCGGGTTTCACTTCCCATTCCCGGGCCGTCAACGCCTTCTTGCGTTTTTGCAGCATGGCGAATGCATGCGTGTCGCGTTCGATCTCGTCATAGATCGCCAGCCCCTTGCCATTGCCCTGCTGGATCAGGGTTTCGTCGGCATGCTGAAGCACCCCGGAATAGAACGGGATGGTGATGTCGTTGCGGGCATTGGCAATCAGCGCCCGCGACTCCGACGGCAGGTTCTTGCGGCCATCAGCAAGAAAGGAAGCCGCTGAGGCAGCCGGAAGAGATTGTGCTTTGTGTTTGCGGCGTGCCATGTTCGTTCCTACCTCAACCTGTACCCGTCCAACCGAGTGCCACCCGATCCGGCCGAAGCTGTTTGGATCCGCCCTCCGCCACCGCCGCCGGCATAGATCAGTCCATTCTGCCAAAGCATGTCGAGACAGTCGGGGCCGTCATCGTGATCGGCATTCGGCCATTGCTGAAGCTGCTCGATCAGCGTCGTATGGGTGTTGTTGAACCGGATCAGGCCTGCTGCCACCGGCGGCTGAAGGCGCTCGATACGCAGATCCTTGTCGGCGTTCGGGATGATCGGCACGGCCGAGATGCCGACGCCCTGCTTGGCCGCCTCGGCCATCATGGTGGTGCGCAGGAATTCCTGGAACTGGACGGATTCGACGAACCACAGCAGCGCCCTGTATTCGCGCTGCAAGGCGATGGTGTCGGAAATGATGATATCAGGCAGCCGCCTGCGGATCGAGGCTTCGACGACATCCATGGTTCCTGACAGCCGGTCGAAGCCGCCGATCAGGATCGCCGACGGATCGCGGCCCTTGCCCTTCTTGCCCAGTGAGGGGTCGATCGCGCCGAAGAATATCCAGTCGGTCTGGCGCTGAACCCAATAGGTCAGGTTGCCGAATGGATTACCCTCGCTGATCGGCTTGTTCTGGTATTCGGTCATGAAGGCCGCCAGATCGGCCGCCCGTTCCAGCATCAGCCACAAGAGTGGTTGAACCGAGGGCCAGTTGACGATGGCGCCGGCGTCCATCTCGGCCTTTCTGGCGGAATAGAAGGCTTTCGCCTCGTCTTCGCCCTCGTTGTGATAGACCTCTTCGAACTTGTCCCACAGATCCATTCGGTCGGGGAATTTCACCACGGCCTGGAACTCGGTCACGTTCCAGGTCGGATGTTTGGCCGCCCGCACCGTCACTGCGTCGAAATGCAGGATGGTATTGACCCAGATGACATCCATGCTGCCATCGGGCGGCCCGACCTTCAAAGCCGCGCGATAGATCCAGTTCCAGAGCTTCTGGCGCTGATCTGGCGAGCGAACAGCCTCGTCGTTCTCGATATCGTCGAGAAACAGCAGGTCCGGACGATAGGGACCATGGCGACGGCCACGGATCTTCTTGCCCGCACCTAGTCCCTCGACACGGATATTGTTGCGGGTCACGATCTCGCCCTCACGCCAGACGCGGCCTGCGCCGCAGGCGTCAGGAAAATCGTTCTGCAGCCGGATGTTCGTCACCAGCTCGGCCTTGATCGCCTCGATCAGCAGCGCGGCCTGCTCATAAACGTCGCAAACCTCGATGATATAGCGCTTGTTGCCCAGCATCATGTTGTAAAGCGCAAAGCCCAGAGACAGATGGGTCGATTTCGAGGCCCCGCGGGGGGCGATGAAGAGATCGCGCACGCCTTTCGATGACGCCATGATCTCCGGGACGCGTCCGAAGATGTGCTGATGGAACAGGCTGTGCTCGCCCCGCACATAATGGGGCAGATAGGTCTCCATGAAGAACTGGAACCCGTCCTCGTCTCGCACGCGCTTCAGCCGCGCGGCCTTTGCCGCCGGATCGGCGGGAAAGGCTTCGACATTCAGTTCGATGTGGCGGGCGAAGTCGGAGGCCATCTCCGCGATCTTGTCGCGGAAGTCCTTCCGGGAGATCGCGGCCTTCAGCTTCGGCCGCTTCATCATGTCGCGTAGATCTCCGACAGCCGCTCACCGAAGGGCTCGATGATCTCGAGGATGGCCGAGGAATGGCGGGGAAACTCTTCGCGCACGAAATCCAGAAGCTTCGCCATCACGTCCTGGGCCACGCCCAATTCGCTGACCTTGGGAGCAAAGCGCTTTGCGCTGGCCGCCATCTTGGTCATCGCATCCGACAGCGAGACCAGCATGGTGACCTTCTCGCTGGTCGTATGGCTGCCGTCCTTGATCTCGTCCAGAATTGATTGCGCCTGGATCATGAAATCCTCGACCACTGAGGAGACCACGACCTCGACGCCTTCGCCGGCGATCACATGGGCAGTGCGGGCCTTGTCCCAATCATCGCCCTGTTCCCGCGCGGCCTTTTTCCAGCGTCCGATCGTCGCCTCGCTCTTGCCATAGGCAATGGCGATGGTGGACAGCATCATCCGCCGATAGACATAATCCGACCGGGCCTTGCGGCGCAGGTCTTCCGACTTAGCCGACATGGAAGCCTCCCCGCAGCGCATAGGCGATGCCCGCCCCGATGACCGCGCCCACCACCAGGCGGATCACCCATTTGATGCTTTCCTGAATTTCGCCGAGCGATTTCTGGATATGAACGCTGCGTTCGGCCTCACGCGCCTGGGCAATCTCGATATTGAGCAGGCGCATGTCATGCGCGTCCAGGCGACGATGCGCCTGGACGATGTGTTCGGCGTGATGCGGGACAAGGTCGGTCACGGGAGGTCTTTCTTCTTCCGGATCAGAGGGTCTTTCCGGATTGATGGTCTTGAACGCGGGCCTGTCCGGCTTTCCACGATTGCCAGGCGACAAAGGCTCCGGCGGCCAGAATCACCGCGCCTGCAGCCAGCCCGTGCTGTTCGAACAGACGCTGGATGATATCGGCCTGCCCGGTGACATCGTCGATCATCGTCGCCAGACCGCCGCCGGAGAGGATCGCGCCGACAGCGATGTTGTTGCGCGACGCCTTGGCAATCCGGCTGCCGGCCGTGGCCAGATCGCCCAGCGAGGCAAAGGAGCGCCCCAGCGGCAACTGGCGTGGCCGGGCCGCAGCCAGCGCCTCACGGCTCAGACTGCCGAACTTGCCATCCGTCTCCAGGTGATTGGCAGCCTGGAATGCCAGAACGGCCACTTCGGTCAGCGGGCCGAAATCGCCATCGATCTTGCCCGGGAAATAACCGAGGCGCTTCAGGGCGGCTTGCAGATCGCGGACGAGGTCGCCCTTCGATCCGAGCTTCAGCACCGCAGCCGATGACAGCAACACTTCCAGTGTGCCGAAATCACGACCCGTCAACGGAACGGTGCCTTCCGAAACCGACGGCTGGCGCAGATAACCCTCGCCATCGAGCTTCAGCACATCACGATAGATGAAGACCGGGCAAGCCCTGGCCGACACTTCGCGATGACCATGAAAGGTTACAGTTCCGCCATAGGCGTCGTCGATCTGGCCGCAGAGCGTCCTGAGCGTGACGAACTGCGCTTCGGTGAACTTGTCGATCTCCAGCCCATGCAGGCAGATCGCGATTGTGGCGGTATTGTGGCCGCCCTGTGCCGCTGGCGTCTTTTCCAGATCGCGGCCGATCTCGAGCGTGCCATCCTTGCGGATGAAGAAGTGATAGCCGATCCCGGCCCAGCCGTTTGCCTTGTGCCATGCATCGATCACCGCGGCGCTGTCATGTTCCGGCCGATCAGAAGCCGAACAATGCAGAAAAACGCGCGTGACCTTGCGGGCGGGTTTTTTGAAGACGTAATCCAAGGGGAACCTCGATCGGGAAAATGTTGATCGAGATATGGCAAATCAGTCTTTACCCCGGACGCGGACCTTGTCCGGGTTTTGCATGAATTTCAGTCAAAAAGATCGGCTTGGCGATCGTCGCCCTGATCGCCGTTTGCAAGCCGGCGCACATGGCGCATCGAAATGCGCAGCTCCTGCGCGATGGCCGCCCGATCGTAACCTGCGGCTTCCATACGATGCACATCCGCCCTGACCGACCCGGGGGATGGCCGGCGCGGAACATAGATCGATTGACCGCTCAGAAAATGACATAGCGCAATTGCATCGGTTTCACCAAGAGCCTTGATGACCGGATGGTCGGATTTCGGCCGAGCGGGAAATCGCACATCCATCCCGCCGTAATTCTGCATGAGCTTCAGGGCAACGCGTAGACCAAGCGCATCGGCAATATCGACGAGCGATGTCGGCAGGTCTTCAAACTGCGCTGCCTGACGGTCAGACATGGGTGTCTTCCGCAGTGAAGAGATCCGACTGATTGCCCCAGACATCAGCGCCTGCCCAGGCCTCGCGGCCGAAGAGTTCGCAGCGGCTCGCTTGGGGACAAAGCCGTTCCACCATCGCGCGCATCTCGATCGGCTTGCGGCTGTGCTCGCGGCGGATGGCTTCGATTGAATCGGGTATAAGATCCGTATCGATGACGAGCTCGGGGGCAATGATCACGTTGCGTTCGGAGCGCGAGTCCGGGCGCGGCCGGCCGATCTTTCCGACCAGATAAGGCTCGGTCGCGGAACGCAGCACATAGCCCGTCCCCATGGCGACATTCCAGTTCCGCGTGCGCTTCAGCCAGCTACCACCGGTGACATAGGCGAAGCCCCAGTGGCGAAGGACATCGAGGGCGACAGGAAGATGCGGCCAGGTCGACCACATGAACAGGTAGCAATCAGGCCCCGCCAGATCCGCAACTGGAAGGGCCTTGATCGCGGCGATAGGCATGGTCGGATAATGCGCTTCCGGAGACTTCTGATAGCCCTTGTCCGAGCGCATCTCATAAGGCCAGGGCGGATCGGCCAGGATCATCTGGTAGCCGAACATCCGCAGATCGCCGAAGGGCCACGGGGTCAGCATCCGCTTTTCCCCTTGGTCTTTGCCCGTGCTTCAATCTTTTTCAGCGCTTCGATGATCGGCGTCGCCTGATCGTAAGACAGCATGTCAGGATCCACAGCGACAGTCTCTTCGCCATGGGCAATGAAGCGTTTGCAGAAAGCGCGCAAGGCCTCGCGCGAGCCATTCTCGATCGCCCCCGCACGGTGGCAGGACTTCCAGAGCGCATGGATCAGACGGACGTAGGGTTTCACCGAGACCGGAAGGCGTTTGCCGCGTGACTGGACCCGAAACCCGAGACGCTTCATCTCCTCGATCACCTGGAGTTTCTGCGGCTCGGACATGACGCGCAGCGAGGCCACGCCGGTCACCCGAACCAGCATGGCGCGATAATCGTCCTCATCCAGACCGAGCTGGCTTTTGGCGATATTGATGATCGCGATGTGGTTCACGACCGCACCTCTGGTTTGGGAAGTGCCAGCCGTTTATCCAACGGTTTTGGTTTCGCACGTTGGGCGGCCTGGACTTCTGCCAAATCCGAAAGCGCATACCCGAACCGAATAGGATCGGACACTTCGATCTCGATCTTGATGATCTGCTTGTCTGAACGAGAAGAACTGCTGAACGATTTCAGACGAAGCGCGGCCTCAGGATCACCCATCAGATAAAAGGTCATTACATGTCGCCTGCTGTTTTATTGCCGCAGATAGGCTTCTTCACGGTCTTCTTCTGATTGATGGCCTGCTGTTCCATCAGCGCGATGGAAAAGGATGTGCCCATCGCCTTGTTGATCGTCGACGCCAGCAGCGGCATCCAAAGCGCGGCGGTGCGTTCATCGATGATCGTCATGTCAATTCTCCTTGGCTGCATCATCAGGACCGGACCACCACGTCCGGTCGACCCGCCTCCCGGTTGCCAGGAGCGGGTTTCGCGTCAGGCTGCGGACTTGGTCGGCTTGAAGCCCAGCGAGCTGCTGGCTGCGATGTTTATCACCGCGCCGGTGGCCGGGTTGCGGCCCTGACGGGCGGCACGGTGTTTCATCGAGAAACGCCCGAAGCCGGGCAGATTGACGGTCTTTCCGGCGTCTGTTTCCTCCCGGATCACGGAAAGGGTCGCGGTGATGATCTCTTCGACCTCCTTCTGCGATTTACCGGTCGTTTGGGCGACGGATTTGATCAGCTCGGCTTTGTTGAAGTTGCTCATAGGTTTTCCTTCGGGGTTATAGGGCCGACGCCATGTCGGCCGGTGATGTGGCCTTTGGCGGGGTCATCCCACCAAGAGCCGCATAGTGTTCGACGCGTGACAGCCACAGGGATTTGGCGGTCTGCCATTTGCAGCAGTCCTGCATTTCCATGAGCATGGTCAGGGCGCGGTCGGTGTCTTCGCGATCGCTCGGTTCGAGGATGTCTGGCATGACACCCATGAACATGATCGTCTCGGCGCAGAGCGCGATGCGGTCAGCACGGCGCAGCTGGTCGTTGTAAGACCGGTTCGGCAGATGCCAGGCCGTGGCGATGACACGATCGATCCGGGCCTTGGCAAGCGCCAGGGCATCGTCGAAATTCGGGATATTGCCGAGCACGGCAATCAGTTCGACCGCTGGCGTGGTGATATCACCGATCACGAATTCATGCGCATCATGCAGAAGCGCCCAGGGACCAAATTCGGGTGGGCACAGACGTTCCACCAGCACCGAATGCGCGGCGACAGACCAGGTCTCGAAGGTCCGACCGTTGTAGCGATTGATCTTTGCCAGCGCGTCGGCAATGAACTCGGCTGCCAGATCCTCGGGGCGCAGATCAGCCAGATCGACAGTGCCAGCCTGTGTCCAGAACGGTATCGTCATCATGCATTCGCCATATCGATGGTGATGCTCTCGCGACGGGCTTCCGGTCCCTCTTTCTTCCAGAACCGGATATAGCTCTTCGAACCGGTGACGCGCATGGCGTCCCGAACCGCCTTCATGGCCTGCTGCCAGCGCTCATCCGAGATCTCGAGACGGAGCAGCATGAAGATCTCGGACCGATTGATCTTGCCTTCCTTGTCGGTATTGAAGGCGCGGGTGACGATGGCGCGGATTTCCGGCCGCGCATCTTCCGCCCATTCATTGAGGCATTCATCGACCAGCGCCTTGGCGATCTGAAGTTCGGGTCCGAATTCGACCTGATCCTGCACGCGGACCTCGATTTCATAGAGACCGTCATGCGTTTTGTAGGAGCGGTTGCCTTTGGGTCCGCCTTTGCGAAGATCATATTCCTGTGACAGCAGGGCATCGAATTCGCCCAGATCGGCGACGGTATGCCCCTTGAACCGACTGATCTGTTCGGACAAGGCCAGGGCGAAACCGAGCACCTTGCGCACGGTTTCATCTTCCAGCATGACCTGCGGTTTGATCAGTTCGACGGGCACCAGCGAGCCCTTGGCATCCGCCATGTAGCGTTTGCCGCCAATTTCGGTCACGCCGTCAGGAAGCGGGTGGGGTATGAATTCTGACATCTTCTTCTCCTTGAAATTCACCACCCGTACAGGGCGATCTCGATAGGGGTGCCGACGGTGTCACCGTCGGCGTCATGGGTGATGACTTCGCGCAGGTTCTGGTCGCGATGTCCCAGCACGACGGGCATGTCGCCATGCGCGCCGACGATCTGCAGCAATCGCTGGATCAGATAGGTTGCCATCATCGGCTTCTGCGCCTGCATCTCGGCCGCGATCTTGTCGAAATCGATCATCTCAGCTGCGCCCCAGATCACGGACGCAGCGGGAGCACAGACCCTCGTCGCTTGCCGATGGCCGGTAGCGGCGGCGGCAGGTCGTGCATTCCGCCTCCAGCATGGCCTCGTCCTGGTTGGCGGCTTCCTTCGAATACCGTATCTTGTTGGCCCAGAGGCCGCGCAGCTTCGGCATGGCAATGCCGGTTTCGTCGGCGACTACGCTCAGCTGCTCGCCGGCTTCCAGGCGGCGATAGGCTTCCCGCAGCGGGGTTTCGTCTTCGACCGGCTTGGCAAGTTCTGGCGCAGGAGCAGGTGCTGGCGTTGCTTCCGGCTGCAGAAACCCCGGATGCTGCGAGGGATCGAAATCACCGTCCTCGATGGTGATGGCGTCGGGCTGCGGCAGCGGGATATCGAATTCGATATCTTCCAGAACCTGCTGGTGCTCTTCATCAATCGAATCGAGGAAATCCACGAAGCGTTCGGCAATCCTGCGGTTGGTCAGCACGCCGACACTTCTGGGGCGCAACTCGAACAGTTCGAAGCGGTCGTCACCAAGCTCTTTTAGCTGATAGGTCATTGCATAAATCCTTTCTGTTCACAGGATGGGCTGGGAGGCTCGGGCAGGATCGACATCAGCGCGGCAAAGGCATTTCCAGAGAAGGTGGACATCATCTGGGCAAGCACATCTTCCGGGCACTCATGTGCGCTGGCCGAGGTGGCCATCAGACAGGCTGCCGCGCGCAGCAATGCGAGCCGCTTGAACGGAGACCCGATCACCTCCGTCAGCAGAACATCCGCATGATTGAGGACGGTCGGATGGTTCATGAATTCTTCGGATGTCATTTCGTTTTCTCCCCGGCCACGTCGAGGGCGGCGCCAAGCAGGTCGAAGGTTGCGACTATGTGTTCATCGAGAACGGCCTGAAGCGCCTCTGCCGGATCGGCCTCACCCATGGCGAGCGTGACCTGAAGCATCGAGGCGGCATGCAGCAGCGCCCGGCGACCGACATCGCTGTCGACGACACCATTGATCATGGCCCAGGCGCGGGAATGGATTTCCAGCTCATCGCCAGATGTTGCGATGTCGGGGCTTTCGTCGATCTGAACTGCGGGGTCGGTCATTTCACATCTCCTGTGGTTGGGTTCAGCGGGCAGTGTAGGCACGCCCGCCAGTGGCGAAGTTTTTCGGGGTTGGATGTGGACATCGGCGCCGAGGCGTAGGCTTCGCATTCGGCCGCGCCGATGCCCTCGCGCAGATGCGGGCAAAGCACCTGATCTCGGTAAATCCTGACGATGCGGGGACCATGCTTGCGCGTCGCCAGATCGAGGCTGTTGGCCGGATAGGTGCCATTCAGCAGCATCGAGACAGACGGCCGCGCCATCTCCGTTTCGCGGGCAATCTGACTGACGCTCTTGCCCTTGGCGCGTTCGGCGCGAAGCAGCGTCACCCATTCCGGCTCCACCAGATCAAGTTTCAGTTTCGGGAGCACGGAACGTCCTCCCCGATGTTGAAATCGTGGATTGCGGCGACATTCTCGCGGACGCTGGGCGCAAGCGGCCCGGTGTCGCGGATCAGCATCCAGCGCTTGTAGCCGTTACTGGTGATCGCCGCCCCCGCCGCACGGCGCGGCAATTCCGCGACATAGCCAGCGGCTTTCAGAACCCGCAGATAACGGTAGATATTGTCCTGCGGTCGACGGTCCTGATCGGTGGCCGCGTCCGAAATCAGGTCGGGCACGGTGAAGCTCTTGCGCAACCGCATCGACCGCCAGACACGTTCCCGCAGCGTATTCCTGACATCACGGATGCGGTTGTGCCCGCCACGCGGACCGGATTTGATCACCTCGCCACGGGCCGCTGCCGCCAGACCGTCACCATTCAGCTGGTAACGGCCTGCGCCCAGCCAATGCAGATAGTCACGCCGCGACAGGCAGGCCGCCGCATCCGAGATCTGCCGCCGGGTCAGATCCAGTTGCGCCTCGATTTCCCGCACGGTCATGATCCCGCCGCCAGCAAGCAGCTGCAGCAGCGCCATGGGCGCCTTGCCGGGATGGTGGCGATCGACCATCACGCGGCCTCCGGCACGAAGATTTCCTTGCCCGTGGTGCGATCGGTCATGATCGCCTGGCGGGCCATGTCTGCCATGGTCACGCCACCCTCATCGACATCGGCGCGCAGGCCGAAGCGTTCGATATGGGCGATGGCATCAAGGATTTCGCGGTTATAGCCGCGTGAGCGCTGCCACACGAAATGCACCAGGTCATCGGCGACCGGCACCTCGCAGCGCCCATCGATCAGGGCGCGGGCGTCCTGCAGCGTGGCAGGCTTGAAGGCCACCTTGTTGGGGCCCCGGCTTTCGATCTGGGGGAAGCGGCGCAGGTTGTCGCGCAGCTTCCCCATGCCGACAAGGATGGTCGGCATGTGGCGCAGGTCGGAAATCCCGCGGATGCCCTCCATGATTTCCTTGCGGGACGAGACCAGATCGCATTCGTCGATCACCACGCCGAAGGTCTTGTCCTGAAACGCCGCGCGTTCCGCACGCTCCGACAACTCCGACAGCACTCTGGCGAAACGGTCGCGCTTACCGCGAATGCTCTTGGGGTCGACCGAGAGTTCGGACAGCAGCTCCTGGATAAACCAGTTGTAATCCCAGCCGACCTGGGCGCGCAGATAGACGCTGCCGGTCTGGGTGACCCAGCGGTTCAGCGTGGTGGTCTTGCCAAGCCCCGGCTGGCCGTCGACGACGACAAGGCATGCCTCGTCGGCGCCGCGCTCGTTCACCTTCTTCAGGGAGGCGTAGAACTCCCTGACATTGCTCGTCTCGACAAAGGTAGGTTTCATGATATGCTCTTCCTCGCTTCCGGATAGTTTCTGGTTGGGTCAGGCAACGGCCCGGAGGAGGGTTCGAAGCGCCTCCAGGTCGATGCCTGACAACTCGAACAGCTTTCTCGCCGTCGAATCCTTCATGCAGCGCCGCAACACGGCGATCTGGTTGGGGTTGAGTTCGCCGGGATGGTTCAGCGCCCATGCCGCCAGTTCCTCGTCCGAGGCGAACATGCGGCGTTTCGGTTTGACCGGCGCGATCTGGACGATTTCGGCGTCCTGGCGGAGCTCGGCGGGGACCGGTGCCGGCGCCGGATCGACTGGTGCGAGGTCGATGAAGTTTGCCACATCGGCAGCCTGATGTTCGATCAGCAACATGCCGTCGCGCTCGGCCTCAATGGCGGCGCGCTTGTCCTCGACCCGCCGCAACCGGCCCCTGGCGCGGGTCTCGATGGCCTTCTGATCATAGGACAGCGGCACATAGCGTTCCGCGTTGCCCCCGAACCGGGCCACACAGATCAGCCGCCCCGGCTGGCCGGATATGAGGTCGAATTCGCGGACCCAGACCCGGTCGGCCTGATGATAGTCATAGCCAACCATGACCTTCTCCTGATGATAAGCTTCGAGCGCCTGGTGGAAATACTGGTTGCCGTTCCACTGCACTTGGGCGCGCAGGGCGGTGCGGATTTCGTAGGGCCGGAACAGGTCATCAGCCTCATCGGCATCGACGCTGACCGGCGCAAACCCGTTGGCGGCATGGGCGGCCCAGCATTCGTTGGGGGACATATGCCGGGCCTTCCCGGTATCGGGATCGCGGAACTTGGGCAGGCTGCGATGCGGCCTGTCGTTATAGGCGGCGACGGTGGCATCGCACATGGTCACGAACTCTTCCCAGCCGGGCAGCAGGCGGCTTTCGCCGAATTCCTTCAGCTCGTTCCGGGTCAGCTTGTGGACCTTCTGCCCGGCTTCCTTGTCCATATCCTCGCCGATATAGGTCGGCAGGGTTCTTGCCAGCGGGTTCCAGACGGTCTTGTTGACGATCTCGATGCGCCCCTTGGCCTGCGATCCATAGGGTGCGGCATGCATCTTGGTGATGCCGAGACGACCCATCAGACCACCGACATCGGCGTCCATCGCTTCGTTGCGATAGCCGGGTCCCCGGTCGACGTAGAAAATCGCCGGAATGCCGTTCTGGCAGCAGGAATTCCGCAGCGCCTCGGCGACCGAACGCTGGTTCTCCGAGCGCGCCAGGGAGATGCCGACGATCTTGCGGGTCACCACATCGATCACGGTGGTGATCTCGGGTCGGATCGGCCTCTTGGTCACCGGATCCGCGATCTCGGCATCGAAGGTCTTGCCATCGGCCGAATAGATAGTGGTCGGCCACATGTCTTCCGTCGTGCGGGTGATATAGGCCAGCCGCGAGCGCAGCGTCAGTAATCCCTCGCGCCCGACATTGCGCTCGATATTGTTCAACCGTTCGCGCAGGATGTATTTCACCTGCGACAAGCTGGGCTTCTTGACGCCAGCGGTCAGCGTCTCGACATAGGCCCGCAACGCGGCCGTTGCCTCGGGCTTGGACGGCACGGAATAGAATTTCAGAAAGCCTTCGAACCAGTCCGGGACAGGTTGCTGGGCCTTCGTCGTCGACGGCGCCAGCGCCACTACACCGCCTGCATCGCGGGACTTGAACCAGTCGTAAATGGTGCTGCGCTTGATTTGGGGTGCCGATTTTCGGTCATTCGCTGACTTGAGCGTTTCGACACTGAGATGAAACCCGTCGCCGGAGGTCAGGAGCGACGGTATTGCCAGCATGGCGACCTGATCGACTGTCAGGATTTGCCCGGCATCGCGGCGGCGTTCCAGTTCCTGACGGGCATGATGGGCGGTCTGCGCCTCCAGAAACCGCGCAATGCCCCAGGACCGCGCCCTACCGGCCGACACGGCATAACCCTCGATCGAGGTCAGAACCTCGGCGCGGGCCTCCATCACCCGCCGCGCACGCGGATGCAGGGACGATGTGCGGATCGCCTCGACCAGCTGGTTGCGTTCTTCACTGCAGGCGATGTTAAAACTCTTTTGCAGCGCCGCCTTGGCTGTCCGGCCCGCAATAGTCTGTTGCATGATCGCAGGCAGGATCGAGAAATGGTATTCCATCGCCGGCCGGCCGCCCGCTTTCAGCGACGGGCGGGGGCGTGACACCCGCGCCGCAAAATCGTTCCAGCCTTCGCGCTCCGCAAGAAGCTGCACGCCGCGTTCGGTGCCGGGAAAGGTCTTCAGCCCGCGTGTCTGCGCAATCTGGGCCAGTTCGGCCGCGGTAAAGAATTCCTGTTGATTGATGACAGCAATCTCGTTCATCGTCTCGCCTTCCTGCGCGCCGCCAAGACGTGTTTGCGCGCCTGCATTTCTTCGATGTGATCGTCCAAAAGGCGTTCTTCGATCAGTTCGGCATATTCACTCTCGATGACTGTCAGCCCAAACATGCCAGGGACAAATCCCAGCAGATCCTTCACTCCCGTCGCCTCGACCAAAGCGACGAATGCGTCCAAAGGTATTCGATGTTCCTCGGACCCTTCCGATGACCATTTGTTCAGCATTGGCTCGCTGATGGGTCGGCCCAGATAGGCCGACATCATCTTGGCGACGGCAGCTCTTGACTGACCGTCGTCACGCGCGTCCCGCAGCGCCTGGCCGATCAGCCGGGCGATGCGGTTGTCCAGCCGGCCGCGTCCGGTGACCTCATCACCATATCCGACGGCAACCTTGGGCGGTTGCCATTCAAACAGGTCTTTGGTCAAAGGATCGCGGTAACGGCTGCGAGACATCAGAGACGACCCCGACGTTTCAGCGAGGCGATGACCCGCTCTTCATGCGCGGCGATCACGCTGTCGAAGGTGTCTTCATCCAGACCGGCGATGGTTTTGCTGACCGAGGCGAAGCGCTTTTCCAGCGGATCGCAGACCGTCCCACCGTCCAGATAGGCCAGCGCCTGCGCGACGTTGCCGATCTCCGGCAGATCGCGGTTCAGGATCGCGTCCAGCGCCTTGATCTGTTTGGTGGCGTTCAGCTCCGAAAGCGCCTTCAGCTCGGTCTGTTTTTCGGCAAGGGCGGTGCCCGCCAGACGGCGACGCACCGTCGGAACGAGTCCGGACCAGATCTTGACGGCGAGGCGAATAGATCGTGCGGAAAGCCCGATCTTGTCGGCGACGGCCTCGGAGAAACCGAAGATTTCGGGCGCGGACGGATCAAGTGGCAAAGTTTGCCACTTGATCGCTTCAGATTTCCGATCGCCACCATGACCAGCCTGCGGATACATCCGTTCCCAGACCTGTTTCAGCTCGGACAGGTGGTGGCACCGATCCAGCGCGATCAGCTCATTGCGGCCAAGGTTCTCCATGACCTCTTCCAGCCGCGCAGCATCATCCGATTCCGCCTGCGACAGGGTCGCGGGGATCGCCTCGCGCTCCAACAGGCGGAAGGCCTCCAGCCGGTGCATCCCGCTGACCAGATGAAAGTCCGCGCCGATCTTGCGCACGGAAATGGGGTGGAACAGCCCCTGGGTTTCGATGATCGCGGCAAGGCCTTCGGCCCATGCGGGATCGAGATCGCGTGCACGATCGGCGCCCACCTGGATCAGGGTGAGCGGAAGCTCGATAGTCTCTGACATGATTTACTGCTCGTTTATCGTTGAAGCATCCTGACAACCGCCCAGGCGGCAATCACGGACAGGAGCATGGCACCCGAGGCGGGGACCGGAACGGGGGCCGGCAGGCTCGGCGGATCATAGGGTTCCCGGATCAGGCAATCGCATGGCACCGGTTCATCGGCACCATTTGACCAAGCGGGAATACCGGCCATGTCGTCGGCCCATACCGAAGCCAGGTCGTCAACATGGCCATAGGGATCTACCGGCCCGTCATACTTCGACAGGTAGGCCAAATCCGGCGCCGCGACGGGGACCGGACAGTCCAGCCTGGGACCGACGAAATCGGCAGGATACCAGGCAGGCCTGAAACCGATGCCGGGGAAATCATGAATGACCTCCCGACCGGCATGGTAAGGGATGGCGAATGGGGTCACCGCCGCCCTCCCTGATCTTCATCGGGGTCTATCAGGGACTGAAAAATGATCACCGGCCAGAACAGCGGCCAGACGCCCACGGCGATCATTGCGCCGAAGCCCAGGATGCACCCGTTGCGATAGGCGAAGATCGCCAGGGCGATCAACGACAGCACGGCGCCAAGGTAATAGGCAGCGATCCACCAGATCATCGCACACCGCCCAGCAGCTCGTCGCCACCTGTCGGCAGGCCGATGCCATACCCGATCCAGAACATCGCCCCGAGGAAAACGAACAGGGCGACCGCGCCGATCGCATCACCGACCATGTCAGGATTGACCTTGATCCTTGACAGGATGCGCATCACGCCACCTTCCGGCTGTCAGTGCCCTCGTCGGATTTTTGACTGGAAACAGGCGGATATTTTACCGTATCCAGAATGCGGGACTTCTTTTGAGGATAACGATCCGGCCACAGGTCTTCCGGCTTCTGGCCAATGAAATCAGCGATGAGCTGCTGCGCCTTGTAGTGCGTCTGGCCTTTCACGCGGCGGCACGATCCCACTGGCAGATCGTTACGTTTCGCGAGTTCGGTCATGGTCATGCCACGGCGATGCATCTCGGCGACGACGGCAGGCCAGTCCATTACAGGCTTCCGTTTGGTCATAAGGGGTCTCCTTCAGTTAAGGCAGGTGCTGCAACACCTGCTTTTTCTTGGGGTAGTTCAGGCAACCGGGTGGCGTGTAAGCGTCACCCACAAGAAAGGGATAACAGTGAATATCTGTTAAGTAAACAGATAAAATCTGTTTTATGGCATGGCACGACCTTCAGTATCGAAAACACCGTTTGCAGAACGACTTACGTCTGTCCGAATGCATGTCGACGGCAGAGATCGCAAAGCATTTGCTGAAGATTTAGGTATAAATGCGGAGACGTTGGGCGGATACGAGCGCGGTGACAGCCTTCCCGATCAGTGGTTTCTACTAGATTATAAAAAGAGATTTTCTGTTAATCTTGACTGGCTACTAACCGGCGAGGGTGAGATGTTTCATCCCGCTTATGGTCGCCCCCACACGCTTCCGATGGGTGCTTCGCCAGCCATGATCCGCCTTCCTATATATGGCGACGTGCATGCAGCGGCCGGCCTCAGTTCGATCCCTGTCGGCGAACTGGCCGACGGTGTAATGTCCTTCGATCCGCGATTCCTGCGTGATCAAGGTGCGGTTCCAGAGAAATGCAGCGTAATCTGGGCACATGGCGACAGCATGATGCCGACGATTCCTGACGGATCAGCCCTGATCGTCGATCGCAGCCAAACCGAGGTGAAAAACGGCAGCATCATGGTGATCGGTGTGGGCGATGACCTCTTGGTCAAACGCGTCCGCCGCCGACTCGATGGCCTGATCGACTTGATCTCGGACAATTCGGCCTATGCACCAGAAACCCTCGGCCCGGCCTCGCTGCAGCAGCTACGCGTCGTCGGCCGCGTTGTCTATTTCTGCAGGACACCATGATGGTCGAGACGTACTTCGTCGATGTGATCTGTTTCGGGGAAAGCGTTGACATCATGCCGACTTTGCAAGCGGCCATCGAGCGCTGCCCATACAAGCACGACTTCACTGTTTCGGAGCTTGCCGAACTCGTCGAGTGGACCGCTGGAGGCAAATACATACCAGTTGATACATTGGATCGCATCGAAGGGCGCAACCTTGGCTCAATAACGGGATGGGTAATCCAGAGAATCCAGTCTGAACAGCGGATACTTCAGGTCATTGATCCGGGTGTTCGTAAACTTAGACCCTATATCGAACTGCTGCCAGGAGTTCATTATTGTAAGGCAGTCGAGGATTACTACGGTAGATGGTTGCAACCAAAGGAGCTGGTCCCCCTGCCCATGGAACAGTGCGACTGCGATCGTTGCAGTTGCCAGTATCATGCCCAAGGTCGATTCGACGTAGAAGAAAGGGGAGCGAAGCCAAGGGATCCGGGTTGATATGCAAGGACATTCACGGATGTTCCTGTTAAGTTCTGGTCAGAACCAGCAAACAGGAATATTTCGTGCTCGCCACCATCCTCCCGACCGCCCCCGTTGCCCCCTGGCTCGGCGGCAAGCGCAACCTTGCCAAGCGTATCTGCGCCATCATCGATGCCGCACCCTGTCAGATCTATGCCGAACCATTTGTGGGCATGGGCGGGATCTTCCTGCGTCGCTCGACCAGGCCGAGAGCCGAGGTGATCAATGACCGGGGAAGGGATATCGCCAATCTGTTCCGCATCCTCCAGCGCCATTATCCGCAGTTCCTGGACTGCTTGCGGTTCCAGTTGACTACCCGGACCGAGTTCGAACGCCTGATCAGGACCGATCCCGACACGCTGACCGATCTCGAACGCGCAGCGCGTTTTCTTTACCTTCAGCGCACCGCATTTGGCGGCAAGGTTTCAGGGCGCAACTTCGGCGTCGATAAAAGCCGCCCGGGCCGCTTCAATCTGACCACACTCGAGCCGATGCTCGAGGATCTGCACAGCCGCCTCGCGGGCGTCACGATCGAATGCCTGGACTGGTCGGCATTCATCCCGCGATATGACAGCGCCGAGACATTGTTCTATCTCGATCCGCCCTATTGGGGCTGCGAGGGTGACTACGGCAAGGCGATGTTTGAACGCGCTGACTTCCAACGGATGGCAGAACAGCTCGCCACAATCCGCGGGCATTTCATCCTGTCCCTGAATGACCTTCCAGAGGTGCGTGAGACGTTCAGCGCCTTCGATCTGACACCGGTTCGCACCACTTACACGATCAGCAGTCAGCGCAACGATGGTGCAGGTAGCAGGGCAGAATTGCTGATCTCGAACTGGCCGCTTCCAGGGCGTCAGGACGTGGTCGAAAAGTCCCATTCCTGACAGTTTGCGATTTCGGAAACCTCCCGCTGGATAAATGGGCGTTTTGACGCGATATATCCAACAATACTTGGTTTCCGAACTCACGCAGGGTTTCCGAACGCGATTTCGGAAACCTCCGTTCACTACCTTCTGGACAAACTGACAGCTTCAACCATCTCGATGCATCGTTCGCGCCAATTTCTCTAATGTTAGCTGGGTGTTATCAGATGTGCGGTTTTTGCTGCCACTCTGCAAGAATATGCGCGCTCGATGTCGGATAAAGGGCCGTTTTCACCCGGCGACTTGCATTCTCCGCGACCGCCCCAAGTCGCCCCTCACGGTGGTTTTTCCCTTACCTGTCAGGATGTTGGGTGCGGTCAGGCTGATCTTTCACTTTGTCCAGAAGGTAGTCCCCCCCTACAAGATTGGGAATAGCAAGGTCCTCAATGCGCCTTCGCATTTTTTCTGCGACATGCAGAGCCCCGGCCTGGTCTGTTTCCGGCAGAATACATGCAAATTCTTCGCCGCCATACCGCAGACAGGCATCTTGACTGCGTCGCATCACGCCATCCAGCGCAGCAGCGACCATCTGCAAGCACTGGTCACCTTTGGGATGGCCGTATGTATCGTTGAACTGCTTGAAACAATCGACATCAACCATGACGAAAGACAGCCAATCCCCTAGGCGGGACAAGCGGCGCACCTCGGATTGCAACAGTTTTTCCAGCATCCGGCGATTGCCAAGACCCGTCAACGGATCGGTCATGGCCAGGTCGGCGAACTGATCGCGCATCCGCTTTAGCTCGATATGGTTACCGACACGGCTGCGCAGGGCGACGGGCTGAATCGGTTTGGTCACATAATCGACCGCGCCAGCGGCAAAGCCGCGCACTTCATCATCCGTTTCATTCAACCCGGTGGTGAAAATCACGGGTACGCCCGAAAAGGCCGGATCCAGCTTAAGCTGGCGACAGAGGGCATAGCCATCCATTCCGGGCAGCACGATATCCAGTAAAATCAGATCAGGAACAGAGGACTGAACACTGGCCAATGCCTCTTCCCCGGAACGCGCAAAGCAGATTTCATAGTCATCCTCTAATACCGCGCCCATGATTTCGATGTTCGAAATGTCATCATCCACAATCAGTATCACAGGCTTGATCATGCCGAGGCCACCCTGTCTTCGTGTCGCGGCTGTTGTGCATCAAGCAGCCTTGCTGCTGCATCATAGTCCAACTGTGTCAGCGCCTGCATGACGGGATGGCTGTCGGTCGCTGCGGCCGGCAATCCAATCGCGCTGGCATAGACATGAAAGCCCTTTCGCGCCGACAGGCTGCGGCGCTGCACCTGCGCGTAAAGCGTATCAAATGCGTCCTGGATCTGGACAAAATCTGTCGTCGGCTTCGGTTCTGCCTGCTCGGAGGCTGGCGATTTTGTCAGGATTTCAGCCGCTGCTATTGCTGGTGCAACCTGTGCCGAGAGTTCGGTGATCAAGGTATTTACGCCACCAAGATCGCGTTGCGCCAGTCGCGCTTCGATCTGTCCGGCCAGATTTGACACCTGTGGCAGTTCCAGCGATCCGGCAACGCTTTTCAGCGTGTGGGCAAGCCTGCTGGCGTCCTCGTGCGCCCCCGTGGCAATGAAGTCCGTCAAATCATCTGCGACAGATGCGTAAGTCGCGGCGAAGCCAATAATCAGTCGTCGCAACAATGCCGCTTTGCCGTTCACCCGCCGCAACGCGGTGGCAAGGTCAAATGGAGGCAAACTTTCGGGCAGATTATCGATGGATGCTGCGGCAGGTTGCGACCGGTCCTGATCACGTTGTTCAGCCTTTGGCTGAAGCCAGCGTTCCAGCTTTGCCACCAACAGCTTGGGATCGACGGGCTTGGAAATATGATCGTTCATTCCTGCGTTCAGGCATCTTTGCCGCTCTTCATCATAGGCGTGGGCGGTCATTGCGATGATCGGCAGTTCACCGGTATCCAGGCTTCTGCGAATTTCGCGGGTTGCCTCGATACCGTCCATTTCCGGCATTTGAACATCCATCAACACCGCGGCATAGCAATTGTCTTCGACAAGAACCTTGCGACAGGCGACACGCCCATCTTCGGCCCAGTCCACGACAAGCCCCGCATCGGTCAGCAATTCGATCGCAATTTCACGGTTAATGGCATTGTCTTCGACCAACAACACAGTCAACCCGTGCAAATCATCGCGCAAACGCGGAAGGGCGATAATATCCGGTCGCGGCACGGCCATTTCGCGTCGTGCGGCGGGCGCGAAAAGCTGGTTCAATATTTCCAACAGATTATGCGGATCGACCGGCTTTCGCAGCACGGCATTGATGGCTTTGCGATCATTGTCACGAAGAAACTCATCGACAGGATATGCTGTCACCATCAACGTAATCGGCATGTCTTGCTGAGCGACACTTTCCTGCATCGCGCGCAAGGTTTCCAATCCGTCCATGCCCGGCATCTTCCAATCAAGCAGAAGCAGATCATAGGCTTGACCGATGGTCTTGCTGTGTTCCAGCAGTGACAGCGCCTCTGGCCCTGACGAGACCAGATCGGCATGCAATCCCCACCGGCCAAGCGTTTCATTGATGATATCGCGCGAGGCCGGGTTATCGTCCGCCACCAGCACACGCAGACCCGATAGCGACTTATTCACCGGCGAAACCGGCTGCGGAATGGACCGAGAAATCTGCAGACGCACGGCGAATGAAAAAACGCTGCCACTGTTCGGTGCACTCTGGACGGTGATCCCGCCGCCCATCTGCTCAACAATCTGGCGGCTGATGGCAAGGCCCAGCCCTGTTCCGCCAAAACGCCGGGTGGTTGAGCTGTCTGCCTGCGTGAAAGAGGTGAACAGGTTTCGTTGCTGTTCCGGCGCCATACCAATGCCGCTATCGCTGACCGAACACCTGATCGTGGCATATCCGCCATTTTCCTCGACCATCCGCACGGCGATCATCACGCCACCTTTTTCCGTAAACTTGATTGCATTGGTCAGCAGATTAAGAACCACCTGGTTCAAGCGCAGTTCATCACCGACCAGAAGCAGGGGGATGTTGTCATCAATTTGCACGTCGATCGTCAGGCGCTTTACATGTGCGCTTTCAGTGACCAATTGGACCTGACTGGCGATCGCCGCACGAAGGTCAAAATCATGCGCCTCCAACAGCAGTTTCCCAGCCTCATTCTTTGAGAAATCCAGAATGTCGTTAATCAGGCGCAACAACGAAACACCGGCGCTGTTCAGCTTGGCCACGTAGTCGCGCTGCTGCAGGTCCAGCGCAGAGCGTTGAAGCAGGTGACTGAAGCCAAGGATGGCGTTGATCGGCGTGCGGATTTCATGGCTGACATTTGCCAGAAACATGCTTTTGGCGCGGCTGGATTCTTCGACCGCTCGATTGCGGTCCTCCAGCGCAATGCTTTTCAAAACCAGCTCATCGCCCATCATGCCAATCCGATCAAAGGCCATGCGCACCTTGTCGGTCACCCAGATCAGGATCAGCATCTGAAACACCACGATCACGGCATGAAGGGCCACCCGGGCAAGGTTCCCCTCACCCGGGAAAACCAGAGAGGGCAGCAGATAAAGCAGCACAAGATGATGCAATGCAGTTGCTGCGGCGGCCAGAATCAATGCGATCCGGTCGAACCATGCGATGTTCAGCGCCATGACTGCGAAGAAATACATATGCATGTCCATCTGCCACGGGTGCCCCGAAAAAAGCACAAGCAGAAATGCCGGCTCACCAATCAGGACGACGCTTGCCAGATACCGCGCCACCGGGGCCGTTCCGAACCGCAGCCAGGTCAGATGGTATATTGCGGCCAGAACGGCACCGATCATCATGGCCGTGACCATCGGCATGGCTTTATTCCACGCTGCCGCCGCCCCCAAAAGCGGCACATGTGCCCAAAGTAGCAAGACCAGCAGCCCGCCAAAACGTTCGCGCAAGCAATTGATTTCAGAATTCATGGGACAACCCTTCAACAGGGGAAAAGCAACCCAGTAGCCGCGGCGATGGCAGAACGAACAACGCCCCGCCCGCGATGACCGTCTGTTTGAAGCCGGGGTCATCCGATGCAACAATGGCAATATTTGACAGGCCGCCAAAGCCAAGCACACCACCATTGGCGCGATAGACAAGGTCAAGAACATCGGCCTGGTCTAGTCCAGGCCGTGCAATCACCAGATATTGCCCCGGCACGCTGGCGGTCAGCAACGTCACCAGAACGATGCCGATAAGACCGGCAATCAACACCATGACCGCGGGTAGAAGATCTGCCCAGCTTGCTGCCCGATCCACCGGATCGCCGACGTGGTTATCACCCCATTTATCGTTCACTGTCATACCTGCCTGCCCTCGTTTTTGAACAATATGAGAGCTAGGCCATTTGGCTCTGTGCGCGGTTAATCGTGAAGCGCAAAGCGCTGAAAGTTTTCATCGCATTCGATCTATCCGACAGCGCCATCCTGCCGATTCACGGCTGCGCCGCGATTTTGATCCAAAGCCAAACCCACAATTGTGCATAGAAAAATTATTCACATCAAGTTATGCGAGGGCTCTGCAATGACACACCGTGAAGACCGAAACGGCAAAGCCATGTCCCGACGCCAATCAATCGGGGCGCTTGGCTTTGGCGCGGCCACCGTTCTGGCGGCCCCTGCGGTTTTGGCACAGCAAGCACCGGAACCACCCAGCACTGTGACCACGCCCCCCCGCAGTTTCGAGCCGGACGCGCCACCGAATGTTTATTTCGTGGACCCGGATCTGGTCACCCATGACCCGGCCTTCGGGGCGCTGATTCAGGCCAATGCACCGATCAAACGGCTTTGGACCGGTTCGCTATGGGCCGAAGGCCCCGCATGGAGCGCCGTTGGTCAATATCTGGTCTGGTCCGACATTCCGAACAATCGCCAACTGCGCTGGTTACAGGACGACGGGCATGTCAGCGTGATGCGCGCGCCGTCCAATAACTCGAATGGGAACTACTTCGACCGGCAGGGCCGGCAGCTTTCTTGCGAACATCTGACCCGCCGCGTCGTGCGATATGAACTGGACGGCACCGTAACGATCATCGCAGACAGATTCGAAGGAAAACGCTTCAATTCACCCAATGACGTGACCCAGCATCAAGACGGCACGATATGGATCACCGATCCGCCCTATGGCGGCCAGCTTTACGAAGGGGCACCGGATGCCTCGGGCGGTCCGTCCAATCCCGATGGGCATCTCGACCCTCGTGTCGGTCAGCCCCCCGATATCGGCGATGCGCGGCGTGAAATGGGTCATGGCGTCTATCGCGTGACCGAGGACGGCACCATCTCGCGCATGATCGATGAGGTGCAGCTTCAGAACCCGAACGGGCTTTGCTTCTCTCCTGATTTCGACCGGCTCTATGTCTCCAGCACCGGCGCAGGACCGGGGGATACCGGCGAAGGCGGGAAGGGAGAGATCTTCATCTTTGATCTGGCCGAAGATGGAACAGTCTCGAACGGTCGCGTCTTCACGGATTGCATTGTCGATGACATCAAGTGTTCGCCCGATGGCGTCTGTGTTGACGTCTATGGCAATCTCTGGGCTTCCAGCAGCGCAGGTCGTGCCGTCGGCTATAACGGCGTTACCTGCTGGGCACCTGATGGGCGACTGCTGGGCCGGATTCGTCTGCCCGAAGTGTGCGGGAACCTGTGCTTTGGCGGGCCAAAGCGGAACGTCCTGTTCATGGCGGCCAGTCAATCGCTTTATGCCGTTCCGATGGCAACACAGGGCGTCAGCTTTGGCTGAAATGCAAAAGGGCGCGTGACACACGCGCCCTTTTCGTTAATTTTTCTGCCCTTCGACGGCGTCGAGATCCTTGTCAGAGGGCGGCGTCCAGCCGCGACAGGCAGGGGCGCAGAATGCGCTGTCACCTTCTGCCAGTGCCTTGTCACGCTCATTCCGCAGTTCGATGGCGCAACAACTCTCGGCAAGCCTACTTTTAATGGCGTGCGACCAGTTCCGAACATCGCCATCGCAACCGGTTATCGTCAGGCCGATGCCCGTCGGATCAGTTGAAAGCCCACATCAATTGTTTCCGTGGGTTGCGGCATCTCGGCCGAAAAGCGGCGTAACAGGGCATTGGCCGCCGCCTTGCCCAAGGCATCGCGGTCAACCCGGATCGTCGTCAACGGCGGAAAGGTGTGTGCGCTGAAATCCTGATCGCCAAAGCCAACGACCGCAATCTGGTCGGGCACCGACAGGCCACGCGCAACGGCCTCGGTCAAAACGCCATGCGCAAACTGGTCAGAGCTGCAAAAAACCACGCCTTGCCAGAATCCTTGATCGTCGATCAGTGCCGACAAAGCCTCGCGTCCCTGTCCCAGGGTTGCCGTTCCCGCCGGGAAATCTATCCGGGCCACGGGGCTGCCCCCAAGCGTTGCATAGCGGTCGATAAAAGCATCACGCCGACGTCTGGCCCGCGCGTCCCCCGCCGTGACCGTCGCCGCATTGCGATACCCGGCAGCCACCACAAATTCAGCCGCCGCAATGCCGGTTTCCGTGTGGGAAAAGCCGACGCAGCAATCAATCGGGGTTTCGGTGATATCCCAGACCTCGACGACCGGAACGCCTGCCCCAATCAGCATCCGCCGCACCTCGGCACTGTGATGAATGCCAGTCAGAAGGATTCCATCGGGACGGCGGGCCAGATGGGCGGCGACGGTTTCCTGTTCTCGTGCCGGATCAAAGCCCACTTCGGAGACCATGATCTGATAGCCCTTGTCGCGCATGATGTCAGAAAAGCCATGCAGCAGGCTGGAATAGACGATATTGGTGATCGACGGGACCAGCGCGGTGATCAGGTTGCTTTTCCGCGATGCCAGCGCCCCCGCCAGTGCGTTTGGCACAAAGCCCGTCAGTTCGATCGCCTCACGGATACGGCGCAGCGTTTCGGGCGACACTTTCGACGGATCGGACAAGGCCCGCGACACCGTCACCTGCGACACGCCGGCCATCCGACCGACGGTTGTCATGGTCACCGCCCCCCTGCCTTTACCAAGGGGACGACTGCTGCTTTTGTTATCCGATGCGCTCATATCAAACTGATTGCCGCGTGATCACATGCCGCGCAAGAGGTATTACAGCATGGACGACTTCCGCCGCGCCAGCATCACCGACCCGACGACCGAGCCAAGGATCAGCACCCACAACAGCACGACAATCCAGCTTTTCGTGAAGAAGATGCTTAGCGAACCGAAGCTTTCCAGACTTTTTACAAAGTAGATTTCGGCCGATGGGCCAAGGATGAAGCCGATCACGAAGGGCGCGATTTCCAGCCCCAGTTTGGTGGCCGCCCAGCCAAAGATACCGAAAACCAACAGGGTCCAGACGTCAAACATGATGCCGTAATTGATCGTATGGGCCCCGACCACGCACATCATGAGGATGACCGGGAACAGGATGTGCTTGGGCACGGCCACCACCATCGCCAGCCAGCGGATCGCAAAATACATCATCACGAACATTGCAAGGTTGGCGATCAGCATGGCGATGATCATGGCATCCCACGTCATCGGGTTGTTGCCGATAAACAGCGGCCCGACCTGCACTCCCTGCAAAGTGAAGGCCCCGATCAGCAGCGCGGTCGTTGCATCGCCCGGAATGCCCAGCGACAGCAGCGGCACCAGCGCCCCCCCCGGTCAAACCGTTATTGCCGGATTCCGACGCCATGACGCCCGCCGGATTGCCCTTGCCAAAGGTTTCAGGCTCCTTCGACGTGGTCTTGGCCGCCGTATAAGCCAGAATGGATGCGGCCGAGCCACCAACGCCTGGCAAAATGCCCACAAACGTCCCGATCCCCGATGACCGGATCAGGTTCGTGACCTGCCCCTTGAACACCGACCAGCGAAAGCGGCTGTGTTCGCCCACCTTGATATCCTTCAGCGACTGGCCCTTGGGCATCCCCGCCTCGGCTGCTTCCAGGATGGTGGCCAGCCCGAAAAGGCCGATCAGCACTGGCAGCAGCGAAAACCCGGATTCCAGCCAGTATTCCGTGCCGGGCGGGATCAGGCGATATTCGCCGTTGCCGCCGTCGGTCACGTCATAGACCCCGATCAGGCTGACGAAGATGCCCAGAAAGCCGGAAAAGATGCCCAGCAACATATCCTCGGACAGTGCCGCCATGACGGTCAGCGCGAACAGGATGATCAGGAATTTCTCGACATAGGAAAACTTGATCGCGAAATCGGCCAGTGCCGGGGCAAACAAGAACAGCGCCGCCAGCGATATCAGACCACCCACCAGCGATGAGATGATGCCGATGCGCAGCGCCTTTTCTCCCTCGCCCCGCTGCGCCATCGGCCGCACACGACCTTTCTTGGCGCGATTGTCGGGCGCACTCCTCACTCGCCCCACAATGTATGCGAATACATAAATCTTTCAGCATAATTGACGCCCATCTGTCAATATGTTCTTAGAATTTGAAGTATTCCCAAAACTGCCTTCAAAATATCGTTGCTTTCACATAATGTATACGTATACATATAAACAGCAAAGCATCCGCGGAGTTTTCCCAATGTCCCTGCCCCCTCGTGTATCGCCGTCATCCTTGCGCAGCTCGCGTTGGTTTGGGCCGGATGATCTGCGCAGCTTCGGGCATCGGTCGCGGATGATGCAGCTGGGCTATTCCGAGGCGGATTTCATGGGGCGTCCGATCATCGGCATCCTGAACACCTGGTCCGACCTGAACTCTTGCCACGGGCATTTCCCCGAACGGGTCAAGGATGTGAAGCGCGGCGTGCTGCAGGCGGGGGGGCTGCCGATGGAAATGCCTTCGCTGTCGGTCGATGAAAGCTTCACCAAGCCAACCTCGATGCTGTATCGCAACATGCTGGCGATGGAGGTGGAAGAGATGATCCGGTCGCACCCGCTGGACGGCGTGGTGCTGATGGGGGGCTGCGACAAGACGACACCGGGGCTTGTCATGGGGGCGATCACGGCGGGCGTGCCGATGATTTTCCTGCCCGCCGGACCAATGCTGCGCGGCCATTATGCGGGCAAGATTCTGGGGTCGGGGTCGGATGCATGGAAATACTGGGACGAACGCCGCGCGGGCAATATCACCGATGAAGAATGGCTGGGGATTCAGGGCGGCATTGCGCGGTCCGTGGGCACCTGCATGACGATGGGCACGGCCAGCACCATGACCTCATTGACCGAGGCGATGGGCCTGTCGCTGCCCGGCGCTTCCTCCATCCCGGCGGCGGATTCGGGGCATCAGCGCATGGGCGCCGATTGCGGGCGGCGCATTGTCGACATGGTCTGGGAAGGGCTGACCCCGGATCAGATCATCACCCCGGCGGCGGTGCAGAACGCCGCTATCGTCGCCATGGCCACTGGCTGTTCGACCAATGCAGTGGTGCATCTGATCGCGATGGCGCGGCGGGCGGGAATTGATCTGACCCTTGATGATCTGGACGCATTGGGGCGCAACACGCCGATGATCTGCAACGTGCGCCCGTCCGGCAAAGATTACCTGATGGAGGATTTCTTCTACGCCGGCGGTCTGCGGGCGCTGATGGCGCAACTGGCCGACAAGCTGGACCTGTCGGCGTTGACCGTCACCGGTCAGACGCTGGGCGAGGGTATCGCCGGGGCCGAGGTCTATAATGACGATGTAATCCGCCCCCTGTCGAACCCGGTCTATGCAGAAGGCTCGCTGGCGGTGCTGCGCGGCAATCTGTGTCCGGATGGCGCGGTCATCAAGCCCGCCGCCTGTGACCCGAAATATTGGGTCCACGAAGGCCCTGCGATGGTGTTTGACAGCTATCCTCAGATGAAGGCGGCGGTCGATGACGAAAATCTTGACGTAACACCCGATCACGTCATGGTGCTGCGCAACGCAGGCCCGCTGGGCGGTCCGGGCTTTCCCGAATGGGGGATGCTGCCGATCCCAAAGGCGCTGATCAAGCAGGGTCACCGCGATATGCTGCGGATCTCGGACGCGCGGATGTCGGGTACATCCTATGGCGCCTGCGTGTTGCATGTGGCGCCTGAAAGTTTCGTTGGCGGCCCGCTGGCGCTGCTGAAAAACGGCGATACGGTGCGGCTGGACCTGCCTAACCGGCGGCTGGACATGCTGGTGGATGAAGCTGAACTGATCCGCCGCCGCGACGCATGGACGCCCCCCGAACCGCGCTACACCCGCGGCTACGGCTTTCTGTTCCAGACCCATGTCACCCAGGCCGACAAGGGCTGCGACTTCGACTTTCTCCAGCAAAGTTTCGGCAGAGCCGCAGATGAACCAGACATCTTCTGAAGGGAGGATAAATGACGCTGACACTTGATCAGGCACTGACCGGCATTTCAGGTATCCTTGTCACGCCCTATGATGATGCCGGCGAAATTGCGCCGCAAAAGCTGACCCCGATTATTGACCGCGCCCTGCAAGCGGGCCTGCATATGCCCGTGGTGAACGGCAATACCGGCGAATTTTACGCCCTGACGACGGATGAGGCTTGCGCGATGGCGCAGGCCGTCACCGAACTGGTGGCAGGTCGTGCACCGGTGCTGGCAGGCGTCGGGCGCGGCATTCGCGATGCCGTACGACTGGCGCGGGCATCGGCGGATGCGGGGGCAGCGGCGCTGATGATCCATCAGCCGCCAGACCCGTTTGTCGCACCGCGCGGCGTGGTGGATTACCTGCACGCGGTGTCGGACGCATCGGGCGGATTGCCGATGATGATTTACCTGCGCAACGACGCCATCGGCACCAAAGCCATCGCCGATTTCTGCGCCGTGCCGGGCGTCAGGGGCGTCAAATGGGCAACCCCCAACCCGATGAAACTGGCCGAAGCCAAAGAGGCATGTGACCCCTCGATCGTCTGGGTCGGCGGCCTGGCCGAAGTCTGGGCCCCATCCTTCTATGCCGTCGGGGCGCGTGGCTTTACCTCTGGGCTGATCAACCTCTGGCCAGAGCGTTCGATCGCAATCCATCAGGCGCTGGAGCTGGGCGATTATCCAGGTGCAAACGCATTGATCGCCGGGATGCGGGCCTTCGAGGATATCCGCGCCGAGGAAATGAACGGCACCAATGTCACCGGCGTCAAAGCGGCGCTGCAGGCCATGGGGCATGATTGCGGCCCGGCCCGACCGCCATCGGCATGGCCGCTGACAGATGCGCAGCAGCAAAAGCTGAGTGTATTTCTGTCAGCAAACCAGCTGATCTAAGGAATGGCGTGGCCCGCGCAGGCCTCGCTATTCAATCCGGCCCAACACGTCACCAAAGCCCAACACGCTGCCAGCCGCCGTTGACTGGGTCAACGTGCCTGCGCGATGCGCCTCGACCCGCGTTTCCATTTTCATCGCCTCCATGATGGCGATGACATCGCCTTCTGCGACCTGTGCGCCATCGGCGACCTGCCATGCCGTCAGCGTCCCGGGAACCGGCGCGGTCACAGCGGCAGCGTCATGTGCTGCATCGGCTTGCGGCGCCGAAACCGCTCCTGCGGGTGCGGCGGACAGTATTCCGGCTGGCAGACCCAGCTCATGCCGCTTGCCATCAATCTCGATCCCGATGCGCAGAAGTTCCGGGGCCTTGGCAGGCGTTACACGGCCATGCGGCGCAACAGCCGATGCCAGACGATCCGCGAAATCGGTTTCAATCCAGCGGGTATGGACACGAAATTCACCATCTTCAGCGCGAAAGTCATCTTCGGCCAGAACCGCGCGGTCAAACGGCAACACGGTCGCCACGCCGTCGATCCTGAACTCGGCCAAGGCACGCACGGCGCGCTGCAAAGCCTCGGTCCGGGTGGCGCCGGTCACGATCAGCTTGGCCATCATGGAATCAAAACTGCCGGGAATGACCGATCCGCTGACGACCCCACTATCCACACGGATACCGGGACCAGAGGGCGCGTCAAAGACCTTGACCGGGCCGGGGGTCGGCAGGAAGCCACGGGCAGGATCTTCGGCATTGATGCGAAATTCGATGGAATGCCCGCGCGGCGCAGGCACGGTTTCATCGGCCAGCTTTGCCCCACGGGCAATTGCGATCATGCCGCGCACAAGGTCGATCCCGGTGGTTTCCTCCGTTACAGGGTGTTCGACCTGCAACCGCGTGTTCACCTCTAGAAACGAGATGGTGCCATTGGCCGACAGCAGATATTCAACTGTCCCCGCCCCGCTATAACCCGCATGGGCGCAGATCTGGCGCGCGGATTCGTGGATCCGGGCGCGTTGATCATGGGTCAAAAACGGCGCGGGTGCTTCTTCGACCAGCTTCTGATTGCGGCGCTGAAGCGAACAGTCGCGGGTGCCGATGACCTTGACCGAACCGTGCTTGTCAGCCAGCACCTGCGCCTCGATATGACGGGGACGGTCAAGGAACTGCTCGATAAAGCATTCGCCGCGACCGAAGGCCGTCAAAGCTTCGCGGGTGGCCGAAGCGAACAGCTCTTCAACCTCGTCCAGACGCCATGCGACCTTCATCCCGCGACCACCGCCACCGAATGCCGCCTTGATGGCGATGGGCAGCCCGTGTTCCCTGGCAAAGGCCAGCGCGTCAGCGCCGCTTTCGACCGGGCCGGGGGTGCCCGCAACCAGCGGTGCGCCAACAGCTTCGGCGATCCGGCGCGCTTCGATCTTGTCGCCAAGCGCCTGGATGACGGCCGGGTCCGGGCCGACCCAGATCAGGCCGGCATCCTGAACTGCCTGCGCAAAATCGGCACGTTCAGACAGAAAGCCATAGCCGGGATGGATGGCATCGGCCCCGGCTGTCTTCGCGATGGCGATGATTTTTGTGGCATCCAGATAGGTTTCGGCTGGCTTTTCGCCCTCGAGCGCATAGGCGTGATCGGCCATTTGCACGAACGGCGCGTCACGATCGCTATCGGCATAGATGGCAATGGATTCGATGCCCTCATCCCGACAGGCGCGGATGATGCGGACGGCAATTTCGCCTCGGTTCGCAATCAGCAAACGCTTCAGCGGCAGCAACTCGGGGCCTTTGGTGAACAGGGTCATGGGGACTCACTTCGGCTTGATTGGGGTGAAATCATGATCGGCGGTAAAGCGGATGCGCGCGCCGGGCGGGATTTGCCCCGCCAGATCCAAAGCCTGCGGCAACAGCGTCGCGATCACCGGATAGCCGCCGGTCAGCGGATGATCGGCCAGAAACAGGACCGGCTGCCCGAAATGGGGCACCTGAATCGCGCCGGTTTCGGTCCCTTCCGAGGGCAATTCGCGGGTGTCTTGCCGGATCAGGGGCTGTGCCCCCTGCAACCGGATACCAACGCGCGAGGATTGCGGCGTGACCTGCCATTCCTGCGTCAGGAAATGCTGCACCATCTCTGGCGTGAACCAATCGGTGCGGGGACCAAGCGTGACCGGCAATTCGATCACGTCCTCCGGGCCGGGCAATTCAGGCTGAATCTCCGGGTCCGCGGTTGCGGCGGCGGGGGCCATCGCGGGCGACAGCCCCTCACCCCCTGTCAGCGGATCGGGACCGACAAAGGCCAGCGTATCGGTGGCGGCAGAGCCAAGCACAGGCGCGACGTCAAACCCGCCCCGCAGCGCCAGATAGCTGCGCATCCCGCGCTTTGGCGGCTGGATCAGCAATTCGTCGCCTGCATCCAGCGCGAATGCTGCGCCGGGCATTGCCGGTATTTTCAGGCCATCCGCGATGATGTCCAACTGTTCGGCCGCCCCGGTCAGCGCCAGCGTGACATTGGCATCGGCCCGCAGCCGCACCGGGCCAAGGGTGATTTCCAGCGCGGGCGCATTCGCCGGATTGCCCACTGCCCGGTTCGCGCGATGCAGCGCGCCCATATCAAGCGCCCCCGAGGCCGAGACCCCCTGACCGCCCTGCCCCGGTCGGCCTTCATCCTGAAAGACGATCGGGAACGCGGTTGAAAGGATTGTCAGTCCGTCCGCACCCTTTGGTCGCGCGATGCTGGCGACCGGAGAAACCTTGGCTTCACCCACAACGAATCGCGCACGCGTGCCCGGGCGCAAAAGTGCGGGCGGATCGCGGGACAGGTCCCACATCGGCACCCTGGTCGTGCCAATCAACTGCCAGCCCCCCGGCGTATCCTGCGGGTAGATCCCGCAAAACCGCGATGCCAAAGCGACCGAGCCCGCCGGAATCCGTGTGCGGGGCGACTTGCGGCGCGGCAGATCAAAGCGCGGGTCGTCGCAGGTCATATAGGCGAAACCGGGCGCAAAGCCGCAAAAGGCCACCTGCCACGTCGCAGCCTGATGGGCGGCAATGACTTCGGCCACGCCAAGGCCCATCAGGTCAGCGACATCATTCAAATCCTCGCCATCGTAGGTCACGGGGATTTCGACAATCTCGGCCGTTTCATATTCATGTGCGGCACCTGCTGCCGGCTGTCGCACCATGATCGCACTGGCCAGCGCGGAATCGGCCGCGACGCCCGGTCCGGTTCGGATCATCAGCGTCTGTGCGGCGGGAATGATTTCAGTCACGCCTTCGACCGGATCGGCCCGCAGCGCATCAAACAGGGCCAGCGTCTGTTTCAGATCGCCAAGTTCGACCAGAAGGGTTCGTGGGCCAACGGGTAAGAATCGCATGGTCACACCTGCCAATGACTGTCGGGAATGTCGGTGATGAACATATGCCCCGGTGCATGGGTGATGGCAAAAGGCGGCTTTGATGCCATGACGGCAGCCTGCGGGGTCACGCCACACGCCCAGAACACCGGCACTTCGCCGGCGCGAATCTCGACCGCATCGCCGAAATCGGGGCGTGACAGATCGGCGATGCCAAGCGCGGCGGACTGACCGATATGCACCGGCGCACCATGAACCGCCGGAAAACGGCCCGAGATCATGGCGGCCTCGGCCACGCGATCCGCCGGAATCGGGCGCATCGACACAACCATATTGCCGTGCAAACGTCCCGCCGGGCGGCAATCACGGTTCGTCAGATACATCGGCACGTTGCTGCCTTGGGTGATGTGGCGAACCTCGATCCCGGCCTGTTGCAGCGGGGTTTCAAAGGTGAACGAACAGCCGATCAGGAAGGTCACCAGATCAGGATGTTCCGTCCATGCGACCGAGGCATCCGGCACCTCCTCGGTCAGCACGCCATCGCGCCAGATCCGATACAGCGGAATATCGCGGCGCAGATCCGCGTCAGGCGCCAAAGCGGTCTGGAAGCTGCCGGGGTCGGTCACGTCCAGAACGGGGCAAGGTTTCGGATTGCGCTGCCCGAACAGCAGAAAATCCCAGGCCCAGTCCTTGGGCAACGAGATCATGTTGCACTGCGTAAAGCCCGGCGCCATGCCGGCGGTGGGCACGATCAGGCCATCGCGACAGGCCAGCCGCGCCGTCCGGGCAGGTGCTGTCTCCGGTCGCATCAGCGTGCCCCCGGAACAAAGGATGTGACGGCGACACCTGCCGCAATCAGGTCCTCGCGGATGCGCCGTGCCATATCAACCGCGCCCGAACTGTCGCCATGCACGCAGATGCTGTCAGCCGTCAGGGTCAGCGTAGAGCCGTCAATCGCCTCGATCACGCCTTCCGTCGCCAGCCGCACCATCCGCGCGGCGACCGCGTCGGGATCATGCAGGACGGCACCCTTTTCACGGCGCGAGACAAGCTGTCCATCGGGCGTATAGGCCCGGTCGCCAAAGGCTTCGGCCACCGTCGCCAGCCCGGCATCCTGCGCACGCTGCAGGATCGGCGCACCGGCAAGACCCATCAAGATCAGGCCCGGATCAATTTCGCGAAGGGCCGCGATCACGGCATCCGCCTGCCGCGCATCATTGGCAATGGTGTTATACAGCGCGCCATGCGGCTTGACGTAAGTCACCCGCGTGCCTGCCGCAGCGGCCAGGCCCTGCAAGGCCCCGATCTGATAAATCACATCCGCCGTCAGTTCAGCCGAGGTCACATCCATCGGACGGCGACCAAAGCCCACCCTGTCGGGATAGGATACATGTGCCCCCACGGCCACGCCCCGCGTCGCAGCTTGTGTCACGGTCGCCAGAATGCCCAACGGATCGCCCGCGTGAAAACCGCAAGCGATATTGGCGGAACTGACAATCTCCAGCATGGCTGTATCGTCGCCCATTTTCCACGCGCCATAGCCTTCGCCAAGATCGCTGTTCAGGTCGATGGTTGTCATGACATTCTCCTGTAAAAATGGGCTTGAGAAGGAACGACCCCCTAAGGGGATCGCTCTACGATACCTATGCGTTCAGGAAGGCAAAGATCGGGCCGATCGACTTGAAGCCCATATACCACGTCAGCAGGCAAACGATCGCGCTGGCAATCAGCAGCGGACGGTTATAGCGATGGCCGCCCATCAGATCGGGCCGTGCAAAGCCGACATAGGTAAAGATCGTCAGGCCAATCGGCAGGATCAATCCGTTGAAACCGCCGACGAAGACCAGAATGGCCGCCGGAGCCGTGCCCAGTGCCAGATAGACCGCCAGCGAAAAGGCGATGAAAATCACGGTCGCGATATTGCGGCTGCGATCATCCAGATGCTTGAAGACGTTCAGGAAGCTGACCGAGGTATAAGCCGCCCCGATGACCGAGGTGATGGCCGCCGCCCACAGCACCACGCCAAAGATACGCATGCCCCAGTCACCCAGTGCAGCCGCGAATGCCTGTGCCGCAGGGTTGGCCGCCTGACTGGACAGATCCAGCGTCACACCCGATGCGACCACGCCCAGAATGGCAAGGAACAGGATGAAACGCATGACGCCCGTCACCGCGATCCCCGACAGCGATGCGCGGGTCACAGCGGCAAGGTTTTCCTCACCCACCAGTCCCTTGTCCAACAGACGATGCGCGCCGGAATAGGTGATATAGCCGCCCACGGTGCCGCCGACGATGGTGGTGATGGTTGGAAAGTCGATCACATCCGGGAAAATGGTTTGACGCAGCGCATCGCCGACCGGGGGGTTCGAACTGATCGCCACGATCACCGTCATGACGATCATCAGAATGCCCAGACCGATCAGTGCCCGATCCAGCAGCAGTCCTGCCCGATGCGACAGAAATACTCCGATTGCCAGCAGCGCCGATATCGCACCGCCAATCTTGGGGTCCAACCCGAACATCGCGTTCAGGCCCAATCCGCCACCCGCGATATTGCCCACGTTGAAGGCAAGTCCGCCGATGATCACAAGAATTGCCAGCAGATAGCCCGCCCCCGGAATGGCAGCATTCGCGGTTTCGGACGCGTTGCGGCGGGTCAATGCGGTGATACGCCAGATATTCAGCTGCACCACGAAGTCGATGATGATGGAGGCCAGAATTGCAAAGGCAAAGGCTGATCCCAGCTTTGCCGTAAAGGTTGCGGTTTGCGTGATAAATCCCGGCCCGATGGCCGAAGTCGCCATCAGAAAGATGGCCGCCAGAAATCCACCCCGCAGGGTTTCGTTCGCGACCGAGGATGTCCGTGTGGTTTCGCCCATCAGTCATGCTCCTGCTGCAATGGTGAAAGTTGCCTAGCGAATAGCTTCAACGTGAATTTAGCATGGCAATCAGTCAACAATTATTTGTCATTTTAACATATTTTGTTGAACAATTTTCATAAACATGCCGAATGATATGCTTATTTTCTGCGCATCAGCATGTTCAAATGCCAGATCAGACACGCTTGTTTGCGCAATAAGATAGACAAAATTCGCGAATCATCGCGGCGGAACGCTTGATCAGCCATTCACTTTCGGCCCATCATCGCACGGTATTCAGGATGGAATTATGCGCCAGACACTATCTCCCAGCCTTGCCGAAGAGACTGCGGCCACCCTCCGCGAAGAGCTTGCCCGTGGAAGGTTGACCCCGGGTCAGCGCCTGTCCGAAGCCAAGCTGGCGGCCGAGTTGGGAATTTCCCGTAATACGCTGCGCGAAGTGTTCCGCCTGCTGACGCGTGAAGGCATCCTGCGCCACGAGCCCAATCGGGGCGTTTTTGTGGCGACCCCCTCCATGGCATCCGTTCTGGATATTTTCCGCGTCCGCCGCCTGATCGAAGTTCCGGCGCTGGCACAGGCATGGCACAGGCACGAAGCGGTCGACAGCATGAGAAAAGCCGTCGAACGCGCCGAAAGCCTGCGCGATGAAGGCGATTGGCGGGCGATTGGCAGTGCGAATATGGAATTTCACACGGCCATCGTCTCACTTAGCGACAGCCCCCGCCTGTCGGCCTTCTTTGCCCAGATCATCGTCGAACTCAGGCTTGCATTCGGTCTGCTGGAAAACCCCGAACAACTGCACGGCCCCTATATCCAGCGCAATCGCGATATTCTGTCCCGGCTTCAGGCCGGCGATCCCAAGGGCGCGGCATTGATGTTGGATGATTATCTGGAAAAATCAGAACGGGCGGTGATGGCGGCATTCGCCCGCATTTCCTGATCCGCGCGCCAGATAATCTTTGTCCCGCCAAGACTTGCGCCCCCGCCCAAAAGGGCGTTCAAGACGGTCCCATGGAAAAGTCGCAGCCATCCGGTCCTTGTCATATCAACCGGGTCAAGTCCTGCCATTCGGAAGAACCGCTGCTGCGCCTTGACAACAGAGGTTAACGCAGCCGTCATGGGCATACAAAATGGCTGCCAAAACGGCTGCGTGAGGGAGAGGATATATGGAAAATCTAGAAGCATTTCTGGGAAAGATCGGCGGCATCGTCTGGGGGCCGTATCTGCTGATCCCGCTGCTGCTGGGCACCGGACTTTACCTGACGCTGAAACTGGGCGGCATTCAGTTTCTGCGCCTGTGGCCGGCGCTTCGGCTGGGCCTGATCAAGCGCAGTGATGATACTGATGACGGCGACATTTCGCAGTTTCAGGCACTGACCACCGCGATGGCCGCAACCGTCGGCACCGGGAATATCGTGGGCGTCGCCACCGCCATCAGCACTGGCGGTCCGGGTGCCTTGTTCTGGATGTGGGTCACGGCGCTGCTGGGCATGGCCTCGAAATATGCCGAGGCTTTCCTTGGCGTCCGCTTCCGCACGACGGATTCCGCGGGCGAAAAGAACGGCGGCCCGCAATATTATCTGGAACGCGGCATTCCCGGCGGCTTTGGCAAGTTTCTGGCGATCAGCTTTGCGATCTTCGCGGTTTGTGCCTGCTTTGGCATCGGCAACATGACCCAAGGCAATTCGATCGCGTCGAACCTGACCAACAGCTTCGCCATCCCAAGCTGGGTGACCGGGGTGGTTCTGGCCGGCCTGACGCTGGTTGTGCTGGTTGGCGGGATCAAATCCATCGGCAGCGTCACCGCCGGTCTGGTTCCTGCCATGATCGTGTTTTACGTGCTGGGCGCGCTCTATATCCTGCTGGTAAATATCAGCGCCGTTCCTGCGGCCTTTGGCGAAATCTTTAGTCAGGCTTTCACCGGCAGCGCGGCCGTTGGCGGCTTTATCGGCTCGACCATCATGATCGCCGTTCAGTTCGGCGTCGCACGGGGCATCTTTTCCAACGAATCCGGCATGGGATCCGCGGCCATCGCGGCGGCCTCGGCGCAGACCACGCATCCGGTCCGGCAGGGTCTGGTCTCGATGACGCAAACCTTTATCGACACGATCATCGTCGTCAGCTGCACCGGGCTGGTCATCATCACCACCGGCGTCTGGCATGAGGTTGATCCGGCAACGGGGGAACAGATCTCGGCCGCGATCATGACCGGTCAGGCCTTCAGCCATGGGCTGCCCGGTCAGTGGGGGCATTGGATCGTGACCATCGGGCTTGTCCTGTTCGCCTATTCCACCATCCTTGGCTGGGCCTATTACGGCGAACGCAATGTCGAACGTCTGGTCGGTCGTGGTGGTGTCATGCCGTTCCGCATCTTGTTTTCGGCCATCGTCTATGTCGGTTGCACGATGCAGCTGGGCGTGGTCTGGAACTTCTCGGACGTGATGAACGGGCTGATGGCCATTCCGAACCTGATCGGCCTGCTGCTGCTGTCGGGACTGATCGCCCGCGAGACCAAATTCTATCTGCAGCACGATCCCAAGCTGGAAGCCAACCGCGCCGAGATCGAGGCTTTCATGCAAGGTCAGTCAAGCTGGGAAGACTGGAAGCGCGGCGAACAAGAACCGGCTTAAGCCGCGATCCATTGCCATGAAAATGCCGCCCCGTCCGGGCGGCATTTTTATAATTGCGTCGCAGGCACCGGCTTGTGATTGAACCATTTCATCTGGTTGCGTGTTAGAGGACAACCACACACTCACGGACCACACACTCACGGAGCGTAACCATGCAACTGCATCGCTATCTGACAATCGCTGTCGTGCTGGTGGCGACGGGCACGGCCCTGCCCGCCTTTGCGGATCCCGGTCGCGGGAATGGAAACGGAAACGGCAAAGGCGCACATAACGGCAATCCTCACCAGCCGCGTGGACATCGCGCGGATCGCGACAATGATCGCCGCTATGTTGCAAACTGTCCGCCCGGTCTGGCGAAAAAGAACCCGCCCTGCGTTCCGCCGGGACAGGTGCGCAATCGCGATTATTACCCACGCGTCGGCGATGATTTTCGGATCGGCGACTATATCGTCATTCGTGATCCGGGCCGCTATCATCTGGAAGAACGCCGGGGCTGGAACTATTACCGCGATGACAACCACATCTATCGCGTCGACAGCAATACCCGCAGGGTTCTGGCTGTTCTTAATCTCATCGACGCCTTTACCAACTGACCAGACGACTATCGCAGTCCTGCTTCGGCGCGCCCTTGGTGGCGCGCCTTTTTCTTGGCACAAAGGGGCGATCAAGGGGAAAGAAGTGACCGTGACCGAAAACCTTACCACACGGGACAGGCTGTTTCGCGACGGCCGAATTTCAATCGGGTTGGTCCTGCCAATTCGCAGCGCAGACGGGGATGATGTCGACTTTCGGCAGCAGGTGGAACTGGCCGCGCAGGCGGAGGAATTGGGTTTTGCTGCCGTCTGGGTGCGCGATGTGCCGCTGAACGGGCCGTGGTATCCCGAAACCTTCGGCCATCCCGACCCATTCACGATGCTGGGTGCGATTTCTTCGGCGACCGACCGCATCGCAATCGGGACCGCCGCAACCGTGCTGACCTTGCGCCATCCCCTGCACCTCGCCAAGGCGGCCATTTCGCTGGATCAACTGGCCCCGGGGCGCTTTGTCCTTGGCCTTGGATCGGGCGACCGGCCCGAAGAATTCGCGGCCTTCGGCGAAGATGTCAGGGATCACAAGCAGCTTTACCGCGACCATTGGAGCGAACTGTCCGCCGCATTGGATCGCCCGCCGCGCATCTTGGGCAAAACCGCCGATCCGGCGACGCAATTCGACCTGCGCCCACCGGCAGCCAGCGATATTCCGATGCTGGCCATCGGCTCGGGCGGCCAGACACTGGAATGGATCGCCCGTAACGCCGCTGGCTGGGCCACCTATCACCGCCCGGCCAAGGTGCAACGCGACCGTTACATGCTGTGGCGCCGCGCAGTCGACAGCACCGCGACAGGCCAGTTCCGCAGCTTCAGCGTGGCGTTCAGAATTGACCTGCTGGACGATCCAATGGCCGCCGTCGAAGAAATCGATCTTGGCTATCGGACCGGGACGACCGGATTGACCGGTGTTTTGCAGGATATGCGCGATATGGGCGTGCATCACGCCTTGCTGAATATCGCGCCCACCGGAAGGTCCGCCCAGGAAACCTTGCAAGCCATCGCCGACGATGTATTGCCCAAGCTAATCTAAAACAACAAAATGACGCATTGACCGGTGCCAACTCTTGGCTTTCCTTTATCCGCACACGCCAGAACGGCGTTCTCATTCCAGTCGCAGCAGCCATTCCATGCCATCCAATCGCCTTCTGTCTTTCGCTCAACGCAACTATCAAATGCTGCCCAGCATTTGGGCCAGCCAAGCGAACAAGCATTTGCAGCGCCGATACAAGGACCGCGCACCAACAAGGCTGGATGTCATGACGTCCTTTGCTGGCCCCAATCTGGATGTCACGCAGGTTCTGCTGCTGTCCCTGTCTGAAGCCCACCCCAAGGACGACATCCATTTCTGGCTGCTTCATCAAAATATACCGGCGCGAAAAATCGCAGCACTTTCGGATTTTTGCACCAAACTGGGAAATATTACGCTGCAACAGGTGCAAGTTCCCGATCCGGCAGCCTTCGATAATCTAAAGGTCCTGGGGGGAAAGCCGGACAGCGCGCGGTTTTTGTGGTTCGTGGCCCATCAGCATCTGCCCAGCGATGTCACGCGCGTCATTTATCTGGATGCGCTGGACATTGTCGTGGTCGACGATCTTGTTCCGTTGCTTCATCACCCGTTTCTGGGAAAATATCTGGTCGCCTGCCGCGAGGCGCTGAATATCCCTCCGCTATTGATTGGGTCCGCACAACGTGCGCATGCGCTTGGCATGCCCAAACCCGTCATCCAGCATGTGGGGCAAGGGCTGATCAACAGCGGAGCCATCGTCTTGAATCTTGACAAATTTCGCCGCGACAAGGTCGAGATTGGCGATTACATCAAGGTTGCGGAATGGGCGTGCAACCGCTTGAACCTTGGCTTTGGCGATCAGGGCCTGTTCTCACTGACCCATGGCAGTCATTATACACGCGCGCATCATCGGTATAATTATCGCTTCTCCTACGATCTGCCAGACCGCTCTGTCCCGCATCCGGCGGTCATTCATTATGCGGGCAGGTCACTTCCCAAACCAATGCGCTTTGCCGTGACGACCGAGGTGGAACGGGTGGCCGGAAACCATCTGCGTCAATCGGGCGGGGTCGAGCTTGTCCTGCCGACAAAGGGCCGGATCAGGGCAACCCATCTGCCCTATTACCGCCTGTGGTGGGATATCTGTGCGCGAACCCCGTGCCACGCGCGCATCGCGCCGCAGGCGACCGAACGGATGACCAATGCGTTGGCGCAGATCGCTGCGGATTACGAAGCGCAGCGGGCAAAAGGTTAGCGATCAGTTCCCTCGACGGGCTTGTGCGCCGGAAAAATTTTGCCGGCTTCGATGCTACAGCGGGACTGTTTGCCACAAACGCACCTTCAGCCCGCCATGCGCAATGATCGGCCCCGGCGGCTGGAACGGCAGACCGGTGGCCTTGGCCAGCCCAGCTTCGCTGGTGACGATCCCCACGCGCCAGCCGCTGAACCGGCTGCGAAACACGTCACCCATGGCGGCGTGAAGGCCGTAAAGAGGGCCTTTGTTCCCAATCCGCGCGCCATAAGGTGGGTTCACGATAATGATGCCGGGTGCGGTTTCGGGAGGCTGCAAGTCGCTGATCTGGCAGATATCGAAACGTGTCAGCTCGGCCACGCCTGCGCGTTCGGCATTCTGCCGGCTCATGCGGATCGCGCCTGCGTCGCGGTCGCTGCCGAAGAACTGCAGTGGCGCGTTACGGCGCGTCACGGCATCCTTTAGCTTCCGCCATGCCTTCGGGTCGAAACTGGCAAGGTTTTCAAAGGCGAACTGCCGCGTCCGCCCCGGTGCCAGACCTGCGGCAATTTCGGCCGCTTCAATGACGAACGTGCCTGATCCGCACATCGGATCCAGCACCGCCTGCGTGCCGTCAAAGCCCATTTCGCGCAAAAACATGGCGGCCATGGTTTCCCGCATGGGGGCCTTGGCCACAGCTTCCTTATGGCCGCGTTTGTGCAAGGATTCGCCGGTCGTATCCAGACTGATCGTGACCAGATCATCCTCGATCCGAACCTTCACGACATTCGCCGCGTCGGCGGCAATCGTTGCGCCCAATTCCTCGGCAATCGCCCGTTCGATCCGCTGCGTGGCAGCACCGGCATGATAGATTTTCGATTTCCGCGAGATCGCCTCGATCTTGACGGGCAGGTCAGCGCGCAGCACATCCGCCCAGGGAAATTTCCGCGCCCGCTTGTCCAACTGCGCCAGATGCATCGCCCGAAAGCTGCCTACGCGGGCCAGAACCCGCGTCGCGCCGCGCAGCGTCAGATTTGCCTGCCAGACATCCTGCCATCCGCCGCGAATGGTGATGCCACCCGGCTGCACCTCGGGCGTCCAGCCAAGGTCGCGCACCTCGGCCGCCAAGGGCGCTTCCAGCCCCGGCGTCGCCACCAGAAAAATCTCGAAATTCTCGCTCATCACGCTGCCCTATATCGCACGGTCGCGGAAAGCGAGCGTTTAGCGCGACATCCGCCGGATCATGTCGATGGCCTGCCGCATCCGTTTGCTGTTCTGTCGCATTGCTTTGGCATTCTGCGCCGACTGCGCGGGCGTCTTGCCGCCGGATTTCGACATCCGGTCAATCGCCTTGTTCGTGCCCCAGTTCATCAGATGACGGGTCAGCATCCGGCCAAACATATTGAAAAGCTGGTTCGTGTTCATGGCCTACTCATCCTCGAACAGATCGTCTGCGGGGCCGCTAAATTCATCGTCCTCATCGGGTTGAGGGGTCAGCGGAACCATCAGCCCCTCGGCGGGCGGGCGGGATTCCAGCAATCCAGCGGCGCGAAGTTCGGACAGGCCGGGCAGATCGCGGGCGCTTTCAAGGCCGAAATGATCAAGAAAGGTTTCCGTCACCACGAAGGTCGCCGGGCGGCCCGGTGTCATGCGGCGGCGGCCGACGCGGACCCATTCCATTTCGATCAACTGATCCAATGTGCCCCGACTGACCGCAACGCCGCGAATTTCTTCAATCTCGGCGCGTGTGACGGGTTGGTGATAGGCGATGATCGCCAGCGTCTCGATGGCCGCGCGGGACAGGCGGCGCTGTTCCACCGTTTCCGTCTGCATCAGAAAGGACATATCGGATGCGGTTCGAAATGCGTAAGCATCGCCGATCCGTTCCAGCGACACCCCCCGGCCTTCGTAACGGCGGCGAAGCCCAACCAGAGCCTCGGCCGGGTCACAACCTGCGGGCATTCGGGTGGACAGGTCGCGCACGGACATGGGCTGGGCTGAGGCAAACAAAAGCGCCTCGACCATCCGCTCCTGCTCCTCGATCGGGGGCGGAGGGAAGGCTGGCGCGGTCGGCTGATCGTCCGCTTCGGGGGGATCGTTATGGGTCAGATCGGTCACGTTATTTGCGCTCGGTCGTGGGTTTCATGCGAAAGCTGATCGGCGCGAAAGATTCCGCCTGCCGTATCTCCAACCTGCCCTGCCGCGCAAGTTCCAACGAGGCGGCAAAGGTGGCGGCGGTGGCCGAGCGGCGGCGCTTGCCTTGCCCCTCCCAGCCATCAGGCAGAAAATCAACCAGCTGCGTCCATTCGCCCGCGAAGCCGATCAGATGGCGCAGACGGTCCAGCGCCTGTTCCATCGTATAGACATCCTGACGGTCAAAGGCGTAGGGACGAAATTCATCCTTGGTTTTCAGCCGCGCATAGGCGCGCATCAGATCAATCAACCCCGCTTGCCATTGGGTGCGGCGTTTGCGTGCGATGCTTTCGGGTGCGCCGCGTTGAAAACGGTTGATGCCCAGACGGTCGCGCCCCATCAGGCGGGCTGCCGCCTGACGCATGGCCTGCAACCGTTCCAGCTGGAAAGCCAGATGGGCGGCCATATCCTCGGCGCTTGGGCCTTCTGCTTCGGGATCGGGGGGCAAAAGCAGGCGCGATTTCAGGAACGCAAGCCAAGCTGCCATGACCAGATAATCGGCAGCCAGTTCAATGCGCAAAGCGCGGGCCTGTTCGACAAATTCCAGATATTGTTCTGCCAGATGCAGGACCGAGATTTTCATCAGGTCCACCTTCTGAGTCCGTGCCATTGTCAGCAGCAGATCCAGCGGTCCTTCATAGCCGTCCACATCGATAATCAGCGCCTCGTCCGCGCGGCGCTGCAGGATGGCGTTTGCGTCGAACTCATCCCCTGCCGGTTCGTCGGGAACGGCTTTCAGATAGGAAATATTGCCTGGTGACTTGGCCACGTGGCCTCCGCAGATACATCAGGGGAACAGCGTCTGCCCAAGCCGGGCCCGAGTCAAGCCGTGGCTGTCTGCGGCACCAATTGGCGCCATTCCGCAAATAACGCCTGACGGTCCAGTTCCTGCGGCGCATGACGCAGCGCCAGCGCGGCATCCGCGCGGCGCTGTGCATCACGCGACAGGGTGCCTGCGGCTGCCACGACCGGCTCCATGCTGGCGATGGTGCCGTTGCAATGCAGGACCAGATCGCAGCCCGCGGCGATTGACGCGGCTGCGCGTTCAGCCTCGGTTCCTGACAGGGCGTTCATGGTGATGTCATCGGTCATCAGCAGTCCATCAAAGCCGATATCATCGCGGATCAGGCCGATCATGCGGGTAGACGCGGTGGCGGGCGCATCATCCAGCGCGGTAAAGCGGATATGTGCGGTCATCCCCATCGGCAGATCGTTCAGCGCACGAAACGGGGCGAAATCCAGCGCCTCAAGGTCCGGCTGGCTGGCCGTGACCGTGGGCAGATCATGGTGGCTGTCGGCAATTGCGCGACCATGGCCCGGCATGTGCTTCATGACCGGCAGGACACCAGCGGCCAGCAGGCCATCGGCAGCGGCGCGGCCCAGTCCGGCAACACGCACCGGGTCCGTGCCAAAACAACGATTGCGCAGGAAAGGATGCGTGTCAGCCTGCGCGACATCCAGCGTGGGGGCGCAATCCGAATCAATGCCTGCCTCACGCAATTCGCGACCAATCAGATAATAACGCAGCCACATGGCGCGTTCACCGGCATCCGCCTGATCCAGCGGTGCGGGCCATTCCTGCCAATGCGGGGCACGAAGCCGCTGAACCCGGCCTCCTTCCTGATCGACGGTGATGACCGCGTCTCGGCCCACGGCGTTCCGCAGATCAGCGGTCAGGCGCCGCAACTGTTCAGGGCTTTCGACATTGCGTCCGAACAGGATGAAACCCCAGGGATCAGCCGAGCGAAAGAAATCCCGCTCGGCCGCCGTCAGGTCGGTCCCGGCGATCCCGCCAAGGATTGTCGCGTTCTGCGCCATGCTCAGTTCAGCGCAAGGCAGTCCGTGCCGCCGGATTTCAGCGCGTTACAGAAATCCCGCGCCTCACCCAGAGAGCCGAAACCGCCAACACGCAGACGCCAGAAGGTGCGCCCATTTTTCACATGTTCCTGAATGACCTGCTGCTTGCCCCCGAAAGAGTTGAATTTGCCAGCCAGACGGTTCCATTCATTCGATGCAATCGCGTTGCTGTCAAAGGCCCCAAGCTGAACCACAGCACCACTGACCGAAGAAACGGCCTGAGCAGGCGCAGCTGCTGCGGGTCGAGCGGCTGGTGCCTCTGCCGGGCGTTCAACCGGGGCTGCGGGACGGGCATCGGTTGCCGTCGTTCCAGCCGAAGCAACGCGGGTCGCGCGCGGGCGTGGGGCCGGACGTGGCGATTCTGTCAGCACCCCCGGATTTGCGGCCGCCTGTGCTTCGATCAAGGCGGCGCTGATCGCGTCGGTCTGGGCCGGGGCACCGGTTTCATCGGTCACGACCTCATTGATCGGGCCTTCTGCCGCCGGGGCATCGCTGATTGTCGCATTCGCGATGGCCTGGTTCGCCATTGCCAGACGCTCGGCTTCGGCTGCGGCCTGTTCCTGGGCCAGGGCGCGGGCTTCGCTGTCCGACATCGGCACGATCGGCTCGCCATCAAAGCTCAGCGGAATTTCCGATGAGTTTTCAGGCTGGCGTGCCGTCGCACCCAGATTGCCCATGGCGACATCTTCTTCCGACAATCCGGTCGCTGCGGGTGCGATTGCCACCTGATCGACCGGTTGATGGTCCGCACCTTCGGCCACGCCATTGACGGCATAGCCCGTATAGCTGGTCAATTCACCGCCCGGATTTTCGGGGGTGGTGCGGGCATCGCCTGCAATTGCCTTGATGACCGGCACGCCCGACACATCGCGCGACACCAGTTGCCAGCCCCAGACCAGCAAGCCGATCATCAGCGCCACCGATGCCAGCGCACCAAGATAATGCGTCAGACGAGAGATGCGCGCCGTCAGACCATCCGCACCTTGCGGATCTGCGGCGAAGCGCCCGTCACCATATTGGGACTGTGCATCGTCCCAATCATTTTGATCATAAGAAAATTCACGCCGCACTTTGTGCCGCGAAAATACGTATCCGCCTTCGCGGAAATCCATCACTGCCATTTGTCTGCCTGCCTGCCGGTTTGCCCGGATTACCGTTGACTGCTCTCAGACGTCCGACGATGGCGCCTTTATCAGCGCATTTCTTCCATCGGAGTGACGCCAAGGATACCCAGACCTGACGAAATGACAACGCCAACGGCACGAACAAGTGCAATTTTTGCCTGCGACGTGGCGAAATCGCCATCCTGCACAAAGCGCAAGGACACATCGTCATTACCGCGATTCCACAGCGAATGCAGGTCCGAGGCGATGTCATACAGGAAGAATGCGATGCGATGTGGTTCGTGCGCGCGGGCGGCGTGTTCGACCAGACGTGGCCATTCGGCAACTTTCCGGGCCAGTTCCAGTTCCGCAGGGTGGTTCAACTTGGACAGATCTGCTGCCTGCAGTGCAGAATCGCCGACATCGATTCCCGCTTCGGTCGCGCGGCGCAGCACGGAATGTGTCCGGGCGTTGGCGTATTGGACATACCAGACGGGGTTGTCCTTGGACTGCTCCAACACCTTGGCAAAGTCGAAATCCAGCGATGCGTCATTCTTGCGCGTCAGCATGATGAAGCGGGTCACGTCGGCTCCTGCCTCTTCCACGACATCGCGCAGTGTGACGAAGGTGCCGGCCCGCTTGGACATCTTGAAGGGCTCGCCATTCTTGAACAGCTTGACCAGCTGAATCAGCTTGATGTCCAGTGGCACGCGACCGTTCGACAGCGCCTTGACGACCGCATTCATACGCTTGACGTAGCCGCCATGGTCGGCCCCGAAAATGTCGATCAACTGTTCATAGCCACGGTCGATCTTGTCCCAGTGATACGCGATATCGGGCGCGAAATACGTCCAGGCGCCATCCGATTTCTGGATCGGGCGGTCCACATCGTCGCCAAAGGCGGTGGATTTGAACAACAGCTGCTCGCGTTCTTCCCAATCCTCGGGCAGCTTGCCCTTTGGCGGTTCCAGCACGCCGCGATAGATCAGCCCGGCGCTTTCCAGACGCGCAATGGCAGCCTCGATCTTGCCGCTGCCGTAAAGCGCCTTTTCGCTGGAATACTTGTCCATCTTCACGCCCAGCAGGGCCAGATCCTCGCCGATCATGGCCATCATGGCCTCGGTCGAGAAATCGCGGATATCTACCAGCCAGTCCTCTTCCGGCTTGTCGATCAGGCTGTCGCCATACTTCTCTTTCAGGGCCTGGCCGACGGGGATCAGATAATCGCCCGGATACAGGCCTTCGGCGATCTGCGGCTCCAGCCCGTTGGCTTCGCGGTAACGCTCATAGGCGGAACGCGCCAACACATCGACCTGCGCGCCACCGTCGTTGATGTAATACTCGCGGGTCACGTCATAGCCCGCGAAACCCAGCAGGCTGGCCAGCGCATCGCCAAATACCGCGCCGCGAACGTGACCGACATGCATCGGCCCGGTGGGGTTGGCACTGACAAATTCGACATTGATCCTGACATTCGCGCCCATGTCCGAACGGCCGAAATCCTTGCCCGCGCCCAACGCCTCGATAATGACGCCATGCCAGACGGTCGGCGCAAGGCGCAGATTCAGGAAACCCGGCCCGGCAACCTCGGCGGCGGTGATGCGATCATCGGTCAGCCGAGCGGCCAGCTTGTCGGCAATATCGCGCGGCTTCATGCCCGCAGGCTTGGCCAGAACCATCGCAGCATTCGTAGCCATGTCACCATGTGCGGGATCACGCGGAGGCTCGACCGCCACATTGGCGTAATCCAGCCCCGCCGGCAGTTCGCCCGCCGCAACCATTTGATCCAACGCCCCGACCACGAGACCACGAATATCGGTAAAGATGTTCATCTTGCCATTCCTGAAAACTGACAACCGGTTAACGCCGCCCACGCACAAAGGTCAACAGCCGCGGGGTTTCAGTCGCCAGATTCAATCATGCGCGATCACATCAGCGCGTATCTTCACCAATCAGATCGGGGTCGTCACGGTTGGTATTTTCATTGGCTTTCCCGGCGGTTTCCGTCGCTTGGTTACGCTTCACCGCTTCGGCTTCCTCCTTGGCAACCTGACGGGCCTTGCCTTTCATTTCGGTCTGCTGCTCGTTCTCGCGCCGGATATTCTCCGCAATCTCTGGCGGAATAAGTGAAACGAGGCGCATCCCCGGCTTACCTTCCAATTTTGCGGGGTCTTCGATGAACCATAATTCGCCATTGTTGATGGCAACCAGCGGCACGGCACCCTGGCGAACGTCGCGCCATTTTTCCAATGTGTATTCTGCGGTCAAGCGGGTCGTGCGGAATTCCCACCCCTCGGCCAGCAATTCGAGATATTGCGCCAAGGTGCGGTTGCCGTTGATGCTTCTGCCCCCCAATTGCGTGGGCAATGCGTGCCGGGCACGATCTTCCTTGTCGCGGGACACCTGCCAGATCGCTTCGCGACCAAATTCAGGGCCAAGATCAGTGGCGACCAGCGTGTTGTAGGCATCATTGTCAGACGCCGCCAAAATCGCGGAATAGGCGATGAATTCGACGTTGTTTTCGGCCGCCTCGCCCAGAATATCGCCATAGAACACAGGAACCCCGGCGGCGCGGGCTGTGCGCAGATGATCGCGGTTCGGATCGGTAATCAGCACCTGCACATCCGCCTTTTCCAACGCCTTCCCCAGACCGGTCGCAAACAGCGATCCGCCCGCCACGATCAACCCCGGCTTCCCACCCGAGGTCAGGTTCAGCCTGTCGGCCAGCGGCTTCAGGGTGAAACCGTGCAGAACCACCGTGGCCAGAACCAAAGCAAAGGCAAGCTGCGCAATCTGGCTGCCATCTTCGATCCCGGTCGAGGCAAGACGCTCGGCAAAAACGCCGGAAACTGCGACCAACACCACGCCACGCGGGCCGGTCAGCGCGATCAGCAATTTCTCGTTCCATGGCAGGTTCGTTCCGATCAGCGAAATCAGAACCGTCAGCGGTCGGGCCACACAGACCACCAGCACCACGAACAGGATCGTGCGCCACCAGTTCAGCTGTGCCAATGCTTCGAATTTTATCCCGGCAGCCAGCAGGATGAACACGCCCGAAACCAACAGAATGGTTGCGTGTTCCTTGAATCGGTAAAGCTCGTAATAGCTGGGCAGATCCGCGTTCGCGATCACCAGCCCCATGACGGTGACGGCCAGCAGCCCGCTTTCATGCATGATCGAATCCGACACCGCGAAAACCGCCAGAACGGTCACGAATAGCAGCGGAACCTTCATATATTCGGGCACCCAACCTTCGCGGAATGCCTGAACGATAATCCAACCTGCAGCCACCCCGACTGCTGTGGCAAAGCCGATCCCAAGGCCAAGTTCCAGCAATGCTTCAGAGGCGGGAACATCGCTGTGCATGACGACAACGATCCCAAGCGCCAGAACGGCGACCAGCGCACCGATCGGATCGTTGACAATCCCTTCCCATTGCAAAATCTGCGCGGGCCGCGACTGCAATTTCGCCTGACGCAACAGTGGCGCAATGACGGTGGGGCCGGTCACGATCATGATGCCCCCGAACACCATGGACGATTCCCAGCTAAGCCCCGCGCCAAATCGCAAAACCAGCGTTGACATCAGCCAGCCCAATGGTGCGCCGATATAGACCAGCCTTCGGACGGCGGGGCGTGCATCGGCCAGTTGCTTGAAGCTGAGAGTCAGGCCGCCCTCGAAAAGAATGACTGCCACCGCCAGCGAGATCATCGGCGCAACCAGATCACCGATATCGCGTTCGGGAACAAAAATGCCGGTGACCGGGCCAAGAATAAGCCCCGCGACAAGCATCAGCACGATAGCCGGCAGGCGGAAACGCCATGCCAGCCACTGTGCCGCAACCCCTGCCGCCCCCACAATTGCGAATGCCTCGATGGGGTTCAAACCGCCTGCCGCCTCTGTCGCCATAATGTCCCGCTAACCGCTCTTGTTCACTGTTGTTCGCGCAGAACCATCCAAAAGCCGAAAGGGTTCCTGACGCGCCGCGCAATTTACACGGCAAACCCGTGAAAATGTTGACGATCCGCCCGGTTTGGTCTAGGGGGTTGCAGCCCGCATCCGGCGGGTGACCGAAGGGGCGTGAAAGACTGCGTCCCAGATCGCCGTGACACAGCCCGGTCTGGGCTACGGCAAGGAACGCATCGGCGCACCCATTTTTGGGGCGCAAATCAGGAACGCAAGAAAGCCCCGAATGACGAAATTTTCTGATCTCAAACTTGACCCCAAAGTGCTGAAAGCGATTGTCGAAGCGGGGTATGACAATCCGACGCCGATCCAGGCCGGGGCTATTCCGCCTGCATTGGAAGGTCGTGATGTTCTTGGGATCGCGCAAACCGGCACCGGGAAGACCGCCAGCTTTACGCTGCCGATGATCACCCTTCTGGGTCGTGGCCGTGCCCGCGCCCGGATGCCGCGTTCACTGGTTCTGTGCCCGACGCGTGAACTGGCAGCCCAGGTGGCCGAGAATTTTGACATCTACGCCAAACACACCAAACTGACCAAGGCGCTGCTGATCGGCGGCGTGTCCTTTGCCGAACAGGACAAGCTGATCGACCGCGGCGTGGACGTGCTGATCGCCACACCGGGGCGCCTTCTGGACCATTTCGAACGTGGCAAGCTGTTGCTGACGGGCGTGCAGATCATGGTTGTCGACGAGGCCGACCGGATGCTGGATATGGGGTTCATCCCCGATATCGAACGCATCTTCCAACTGACCCCATTCACCCGCCAGACGCTGTTCTTCAGCGCCACCATGGCACCTGAAATCGAACGCATTACCAACACCTTCCTGCACACGCCGGAACGGATCGAGGTTGCGCGTCAGGCCACGACCAGCGAAACCATTACGCAGCGTCTGGTTGAGCTGACCCCCACACGGCGGGATCAGACCGCCAAACAGAAGCGCGATCTTATGCGTGCGCTGATTGACGCGGAAGGCGACAAGCTGACCAACGCGATCATCTTCTGCAACCGCAAGACGGATGTGGACATCGTCGACAAGTCGCTGAAAAAGCATGGGTATGACGCCGCACCGATCCACGGTGATCTGGATCAGTCGCACCGGACCCGCACGCTTGAGGCGTTCCGCGTTGGCAAGCTGCGTTTTCTGGTTGCCTCTGACGTGGCTGCGCGCGGTCTGGACATTCCGGCTGTCAGCCATGTTTTCAACTTCGACTTGCCCGGCCATGCCGAGGATTATGTTCACCGTATCGGACGCACCGGGCGCGCAGGTCGGCTTGGCACCGCCATCAGCATCGCCACCCCTTCGGATGAAAAGCTTCTGGCGGCGATTGAGAACCTGGTGAAACAGACATTGCCCCGCGCTCCGATCCCGGAGGGTTTTTCTTTGTCGGAATCGGATCGCCCGCAGCGTTCGGGCCGTGAGGATCGCAAGGGACGCGACAAGCGCCGTCGGGGCCATCGCGACGAAGAACATAGCAAGGATACCGGCGTGGACGCCCAAAGCGAAAATCACCGCGAAGAACGTCAGGAACCGCAAAAGCGCGAGCGTTTTGACGACCGCAAGGAACGCCGTGACGATAGCCGTCGCGACGAGACGCGTCGTGACGAGACGCGTCGTGATGACAGCCGCCGTGATGACAGCCGCCGTGATGACAGCCGCCGTGATGATCGCCGCGATGATCGCCGCGACGATCAACGGCGCGACCGCCGCAATCGCGGTCGTTATGATGACCGCGGTCCGGCTGTGATGGGCATGGGTGATCATGTTCCGGAATTCATGCTGGTCGAATTGCGCACATCTCAATTCGCACAGGACGACGATACGGCCGAGATCGTTGAAATCACGCAAGAGCAGCCGACCCCGAAGCCCGAGGAGAAATCGGGCAACAAACGGGGCCGTTCGCGTCGTCGCTCGTCGCGTCAGGACACGGCGGAAGCAGCGGCAAACGATACCGTCGCCGCGCCAGTTACGGGGGATACGGTGACTGAGGAGCAGCCTGCTTTGCAGGTGGTGGCCGTGATCGCGCCAGTCGCGGTCGGCGAATATCCCGAAGTTCCCGCCGCACCAAAGCGCACGCGTCGCAAAAAGGCCGAAGCTAAAGATGAAACCGTCGCGGAGGACGCCGCAAAGCCGCGCAAGACCCGCAGCCGCAAACCCAAAACAGAAGCCGAAGTGACGGCGACTCCGGAAGAACAGCCGATCGTAGAAGAAAAGCCGGTCGCAGAAGAAAAGCCGAAACGCACGCGCCGCAAAAAGGCCGAACCAGAAGCCGATGCCAGCGCGGAAGCGGTTGAAAAGCCCAAACGCACCCGTCGCAAAAAGGCCGAGCCCGTTGCTGAAAATGGTGACGCTGACGCCGAGGCGTGATTGCAGGCCAGGCGTAACTTGACGACCCCACCTCACCTGCCTCGTCGCAGGCCCAGCCTGCTGCGATTGTTGCCGGATTTTGGTCTTGGGCTGATCGCCGCCCTTGGCCTTGCGCCGTTCAACGTCTGGGGCGCGTCCGTTATCGCATTGGCAGTGTTGCTGTGGCGTTTGTCACGCGCACAGCCGCATACGGTTTTCTGGCACGCCTTGGCCGCCGGTTTCGGTTGGTTCGGCCTTGCCATGAGCTGGATCATCGATCCATTTCTGGTCGAGCCAGAAGTTTATGGCTGGATGGCCCCCTTTGCCCTGTTTTTCATGGCACTAGGCGGCGCCCTGTTCTGGGCACTCCCGGCATGGATCGCAACGCGCGGCAGCCTCGGCTGGCGGGCGCAGGCCGTTGCAATTGCCATCGCCCTGGTCGTTTCGGACTGGTTGCGCGGCTGGATTTTTACCGGCCTGCCCTGGGCGCAGATCGGCCAGATCTGGATTGGAACGCCCATAGCCCAAAGCGCGGCCTGGATTGGCGCAACAGGGCTTTCATTCCTGACGCTGCTGATGGCGGTTCTTCCCACGCTTTTGGCTCGTCCATCCGAGGCGATCAAAGCCTCTCGCTTCGTGCCGGGGACGATCGCCTCGATCATGCTGATCGGCGCCGTTTGGGCCGCAGGCATGGCACGTCTGGCCGCACCTTTGCCCGCAGACCACCAAACCATTATCCGCGTCGTCCAACCCAATGCCGAACAGCGTCTGAAATGGGACCCAGAATGGTCGGGCATTTTCTTCCGCCGCCTGCTGGATATTTCAGCCGAACCGGGCTCGCGCGATCTGGTCATCTGGCCGGAAACGGCTGTCAATTTTCTGTTGGAAGACGCCAGCGATCTGTTGCCTGTGATGTCACAAGCGGCCGATGCCCCGCTGATCATGGGAATCCAACGCCGCGAAGGCAGCCGCTATTACAACAGCCTCGTCACGCTGAATGCGGGCGCCTCGCTTGGCCCGGTCTACGACAAATTCCATCTGGTTCCATTTGGCGAATATATTCCCTGGGGGGATATGATGGCAAAAATCGGCATTTCGGCCTTTGCCGCGCAGGAAGGTCACGGATATTCCCCCGGCACCGGCCCCCGCGTCATCCAGCTTGGCCAAAATATCCCCGATTTTCAGCCTTTGATTTGCTATGAGGCAATCTTTCCGCAGCATTTGCGTGCTGTCGACGACCGCCCCGGATGGCTGTTGCAGGCCACGAATGACGCGTGGTTCGGCAAGTTTTCCGGCCCCTACCAACATCTTGAGCAGGCCCAATTGCGTGCCATCGAAGCCGGCCTGCCGCTGATCCGTGCCGCCAATACGGGCGTCAGCGCGGTCATAGATGCGCGGGGCGATATTCGCGTCTCACTTGGCATGAGCCAGCAAGGGAAAATTGATGCTCAATTGCCTGCGGCGCTGCCAGAAACCTTCTGGATCAGATGGGGTAACGCACCGATCCTGCTGCTGACAGCAATCTTGGGTGCGGCAATCGCGATCCGCCGCCGCACCTGATTTCTTCTTTGCTTAAATACCCACAGGAAGCCCGCCTGAAGGACGGCGGAGCATCAATCTCCGTCCACGCCGAATCAATCACGGAAATTGCGGCTGTCCTTGAGCTGATCCCACGCCCAAACGACCTCGGCCAGACGGTCTTCGTCGGAACGGTCACCGCCATTCATGTCAGGGTGCAAGTCCTTCACCAGCGATTTGTATTGCTTCCGAATCTCGACGCGCGTCCAGGTGTCCTTGGCTTCAAGGATTTCCAGCGCCTTGCGTTCGGTCGGAGGCAGCTTGCGGCTGATCTTGGCGCGTGCCTCGGGCGACGTGCCGTTGGCCCCCAGAATTTCCAAGGGGTCACTGACGCCATGACGCGCCCATTTCTGCTCTTCCGCGGCACGTCCGAAGGGTTTGGTCGGGCGTTCCCACACGGTGGCATTATCAATGAATTGCTGGAATTCTTCCTCGCTTTGACCCTGAAAGTAATTCCAGTTCGCATTGTATTCGCGAACATGTTCTTTGCAGAACCAAAAATAATCGTCCAAATTCCGCGGATTCTTGGGCGCACGATATTGGCCCGGCTCGTCGCAGCCCTCTTTCTCGCAGACGCGAGTCGAGGTCTCGAAGGCACCGGACATACCACGGCGTCCTTTATTCCGCCGCTTTTTATCCTTGGCGGCAGAGATATCGAATCCGAACGGGTCACTACTGCTCATTCTGGGCACCTTTGCGTTTCGGAGGCAACACTTTAAGCTATTTCACGCGACATGAAAGGTCTTGACGAAGGGAAGTGGTGATGATCGTCGATGAAATGAAGGAAAGACTGGCTGTTTTGCAGCCAACGCGGCTGGACGTGGTCGACGAAAGCGAAAGCCATCGCGGTCACGCGGGCTATCGCGACGGCGGTGAAAGCCATTTTCGCATTCGCATGGCCAGTCCGGTCTTTACCGGCATGGGTCGGGTGCAACGTCACAGGCTGGTCCATGAGACCCTGGGCGATATCGTTCCGAGGATTCATGCCCTGGCGCTGGAACTGGCCGAAAGCTAGGCCGTTAGCGCCCACAGGCTTGTCGCTGGAAAATGCCCCGCGTAGAAGCTCGCATAAATAAGCTGTCAAGCAAGGAAAAACCATGAGCACGCCCAAGGATTTCAATGATCGTATGCTGTCGTTGGGGCTGGCCCGCGTCAGCGAAGCTGCGGCACATGCCTCGGCCCTGCTGATCGGTCGCGGGGACGAAAAAGCCGCCGATCAGGCAGCGGTCAATGCCATGCGCGATCAGTTGAACATGCTGGACATCAAGGGTGTGGTCGTCATCGGCGAGGGCGAACGTGACGAAGCCCCGATGCTGTATATCGGCGAAGAAGTCGGCACCGGCAACGGTCCCGATGTGGACATCCGCTGGACCCGCTGGAAGGGACCACGCTGACCGCCAAGGATATGCCCAATGCCCTGACTGTGATCGCCATGGCTCCACGCGGCACGCTGCTGCATGCGCCGGACGTTTACATGGACAAGCTGGCGATTGGTCCGGGCTATGCCAAGGATGTGGTTAGCCTGGACATGACCCCATCCGAGCGGGTGCACGCCCTGGCCAAGGCACGCGGCGTCAAAGGCAGCGATATCACGGTCTGTATCCTTGAACGCCCGCGTCACGAAGACATGATTGCAGAGGTTCGCGAAACCGGTGCCGCCATTCGTCTGATCACGGATGGCGACGTCGCAGGTGTCATTCACACCGCCGAAGCCGAATTGACCGGGATCGACATGTATATGGGTTCCGGCGGTGCGCCTGAAGGAGTTCTGGCGGCATCGGCACTGAAATGCATGGGCGGCCAGATCTGGGGCCGCTTGCTGTTTCGCAATGACGATGAGGTTGCGCGGGCGCGCAAGGCAGGCATCACGGATCTGAACCGCATCTATTCGCGCGATGAGTTGGTGACTGCAGATGTGATTTTCGCTGCGACCGGCGTCACCAATGGCTCGATCGTTGCCGGCGTAAAGCGCGAGCCTGGCTATCTGCAAACGGAAACCATCCTGATGCGGTCGAAAACCGGCTCGGTTCGTCGGATGATCTATCGCAACCCGATCAAGTAAGATATCGGAAGGCAGGGGGCTTTGCCCCCGGCCCTGCGGGCCTCCCCCAGGGTATTTTCACAAAGAAGAAATCGAGGCAGCGTGGCGTTTCTTGGCATCGAGCAATCGCTGACCGGGCGTCGTTGGATTGGCCCAGAGGCGCCGGTTGAACGGCTGGCGGAAGGCTTGGCGCAGCAAACCGGCCTGCCCCTGTCGGTGACGCGGATTCTGGCGGAACGTGGGGTTGAGGCTGCGGATGCCGAGAGCTTCTTGACGCCCAAGTTGAGGGATCTTCTTCCTGATCCGTTGAAACTGCGTGATATGGAGACGGCAGCCGAACGACTGGTGGACGCCACTGTCAAAGGGCAGCGTATTGCGATTTTTGCCGATTATGATGTGGATGGCGGATCGTCGGCGGCATTATTGCTGGATTGGCTGCGCGGCCAGGGGCGGGATGCGACGCTGTATATCCCTGACCGGATAGACGAAGGATATGGGCCCAATGTGCCCGCCATGTCGTCGCTGGCGGCCGACCATGATCTGATTATTTGCGTTGATTGTGGAACACTTAGTCACGACGCGCTTGCGGCGGCGGCGGCTGCCGATGTGATCGTTCTGGATCACCATCTTGGCGCGGAAACCTTGCCGCCCGCACTGGCTGTGGTGAACCCGAACCGCACAGATGAAAGCGGTGATCTGGGTTATCTTTGCGCGGCTGGCGTGGTCTTTCTGACCCTGGTTCAGGCCGGTCGCGTCTTGCGCAAGCTGGAAAAGCCCGAACCTGACTTGATGGCTTTGCTGGACCTTGTCGCGCTGGCGACCATTGCCGATGTCGCGCCCTTGGTCGGCGTCAATCGGGCCTTTGTCCGACAGGGTCTGACCGTCATGGCCCGCAGGCAGCGTCCCGGTCTGGTTGCCCTATCGGATGTCGCACGGCTGGATGGGCCGCCAAGTGCCTTTCATCTGGGGTTTCTGCTGGGGCCACGCATCAATGCCGGGGGGCGCGTCGGTCGTGCCGATCTGGGGGCACTGTGTCTGGCTGCCCGCGATCCTCGCGAAGCACTGCGGCTGGCCGAGCAGTTGGATGAGTTGAACCGCGAACGCCGCGCTATTGAATCCGCTGTGCGCGAAGAAGCCTTGGCACAGGTCGACGCGCGCGGTGATACCTTACTGTCATGGGCCGCGGGTCAGGGATGGCATCCCGGCGTTGTGGGCATCGTCGCGGCCCGCATCAAAGAGGCGACAGACCGCCCGTCCGTCGTGATCGGCGTGGAAGCGGGCATCGGAAAAGGCTCGGCGCGGTCGGTTCCGGGCGTCGATCTGGGCCGTGCGATCCAGCGCCTTGCCCGCGAAGACTTGCTGATCAAGGGCGGGGGGCATGAGATGGCTGCCGGTCTGACAGTCGCGGAAGAGATGATCCAGCCAGCGATGGAACGTCTGGCCGAACTTATCTCTCGTGATCTGGAAAATCGCACCGGAACGAACGAGTTACGCGTCTCGGGCCTGCTGGAAAGCAGCGGAGCAACCCCACAACTGTATCGGCAATTGGAAGATGCAGGCCCCTTTGGCCAGGCCGCACCGGCCCCGCGTTTCGTCTTTGCCGATCAATTGATCGACAGCGTCAGCACCATGGGCGACAATCACCTGCGATTGTCGTTTCGCAGCGCCGGATCGCCCGCGCTGGAAGCCGTTGCCTGGGGGGCGATGTCGGGGCCGCTTGGTCCTGCCCTGATGGGGGCCAAGGGACGGCGTTTCCATCTGGCTGGCAAACTGGATCTATCGACCTGGGGCGGCCGTGAACGGCTGCGCCTGCGGCTGGACGATGCGGCATCGGCCTGAACCGCATCCTCTGGTCACCGGCTTGAGGCGTCGATAACGTGACCCCAATCACAGAAGGAGGCAGTGATGAAACTGACCTGGCTTGGACATTCCGGTTTCCGGATGGAGATCGAAGACGCTGTAATCCTGATAGACCCCTGGATGTCAGGCAATCCGGTTTTCCCTGAAGATATGCGTGCCGCGGCGATCAAGGGCGCGACACATATCCTGCTGACCCATGGGCATGGCGATCATACCGGCGACGCGCTGTCGATTGCCAAAGAACTGCACATCCCCATCGTCGGTATCTACGACCTGATCGGCAGCTGGACGACACATCATGAAGTCCAGGGCATTGGCTTTAACAAAGGCGGAACCGTTGATCTTAACGGGGCCAAGGTCACCATGGTGAACGCCACCCATTCAAGCTCGATCGAGGGGGCGGATGGCCCGATCTATGCAGGTCACGAATCAGGTTACATGATCGCCGGCGACGGCCATGTCATCTATGTGTCGGGCGACACGGACATCATGGCCGATATGGAATGGATGGGCGATTATCATAAGCCCGATATCGGTATTCTCTGCGCTGGCGGCCATTTCACGATGGATATGAAGCGTGCCGCCTATGCCGCGCGGAGGTATTTCAATTTCAAGACGGTCATCCCCTGCCATTACAAGACCTTCCCGTTGCTGGAACAGTCGGCGGATGATCTGATTGCCGGTCTACCCGGTGTCCGGGTGGCAGAGCCGGAAGTCATGAAAGAAATCGCCCTATGAGTTTTCAGGATTTCGACAGCGAATTGGGCGTCGGGGATCATGCCGCGCGGCTGGCCTCTCTTCGCGAGCAACTGCGCAAAGATGATCTGGACGGCTTCATCATCCCGCGCGCCGATGCCCATCAGGGTGAATATGTCGCCGATGCCGATGCACGACTGGCATGGCTGACCGGCTTTACCGGCAGTGCGGGCTTCTGCATCGTGACCGCCGATCAGGCAGGCGTGTTCATCGACGGGCGTTATCGCGTGCAGGTGAAATCACAAATCGACCTGAACCACTTTACGCCGGTGCCATGGCCTGAAACGGCACCTTCGGATTGGCTACAGCAGGCCTTGCCCGATGGGGGGCGCATCGGTTTCGATCCATGGCTGCACACGCGCAAGGAAATTGAAACCATTGATCACGCCCTGAAAGACAGCGGAATCGGCCTGATCGCGGTAGACCATAACCCCGTTGACCAGATCTGGACCGACCGCCCCGCACCACCGGTTGGTGCTGCCCGCATGCATCGCGACGACTTTTCCGGCGAAAGCTCGGCCGATAAGCGTGCCCGATTGGCCGCCGAACTGAAAAAGGCCGGAGAGGCTGCAGCGTTCCTGTCATTGCCCGATTCAATCTCTTGGCTGCTGAATATCCGTGGCGCGGACGTACCAAAAAATCCCATCGTCCAAAGCTTTGCCGTGCTGTCTGATGACGGGCAGGTCGCACTTTTTGCCGATCCGGCAAAATTCGACGATCAGTTGCGGGCGAAATTGGGCAATCAGGTCTCGATCCTGCCACCCGCAGGTCTGTCTGCGGCATTGACCGATCTGGAGGGTCCGGTCAGGCTTGATCCCGCATCGGCGCCCGAAGCTGCGTTCCGACTTCTGGAAGGGTCGGGGACACAGATTTCGCCCGGCCCTGATCCGGCGATCATGCCGAAAGCAATTAAGAATCAGGCTGAGCTGCGCGGGATGCGCGATGCCCATCGGCGCGATGGCGCAGCAATGGTCAGCCTTCTGGCTTGGCTGGACAAGCAGGACCCCGCCAACCTGACCGAAATTGATGTGGTCCGAAAGCTGGAAGACTACCGGGTGCAGCAAGGCATCACTGACATCAGCTTTGACACGATCATGGGCGCGGGCCCAAACGGTGCCATCGTGCATTACAAGGTCTCGACCGCGACCAACCGCCGTATGGCGCAGGACGAAATGTTGCTGATCGATTCCGGCGGACAATATCCCGACGGCACGACCGACATCACCCGCACCTTGCCCTTGGGCAATCCGCCTGAAGGTTCGGTAGAACCCTTTACTGCAGTGCTTCGCGGTATGATCGCAATCAGTCGCGCGCAATTCCCAAAAGGCGTGGCAGGGGCGCATCTCGACGCATTGGCACGGCAGTTCTTGTGGAGCCTTGGCCTTGACTATGACCATGGCACCGGCCACGGCGTCGGCGCGGCCCTTTGCGTGCATGAAGGCCCGATCCGCATCAGCCGGATCAGCAATGTCGCTCTGCAACCGGGTATGATCCTGTCGAATGAGCCGGGCTATTACCGCGAAGGCGCCTTTGGCATCCGGCTGGAAAACCTGATCGTCGTACAAGAGGTTCCGGCAGAACCGGGTCGGCAAATGCTGGGCTTTGAGACGCTGACGCTTTGCCCGATTGATACGCGCGCCATTGACACGAACCGGATGTCACAGGATGAAATCGATTGGCTGAACGATTATCACGCATGGGTTCGTGCGGAGCTGTCGCCGCTTGTCGATGATCAAAGCCAAGACTGGCTGATCAAGGCGACAGCACCTATCGGCCTGATTTCTTCTTTGTAAAATACTCCCGGGGGTCGGGGGGCAGGCAGCCCCCCGCCGTCGCGGGACGCCGATCAAAGATATTGCTGCAGAATACGCTCGGCCTCGGCCTTGCACGGGGTCAGAACAGCACGATCTTCGCCCGGATAAAAGCGCGCGCGCACAGCCGTTGGCATCGAGGTTGGCGCGTCGACGACAATTTTCAGCCCCGCCAGTTTCGCCGTTTCCGCCTGCCAGCTTCGTGCCAGCGCGATCTGCGCGGCCTTGGTCGCCCCATAAGCGCCAAAGAATTTCTCGCCCGCCTGCGGATCGTCAAAGAACATCGCCGTGCCGTTTTTCAAACGCAAAAGAGGCTCTAGCAAGGCGATCAGACCACGCGTGACCTCGATGTTCAGCAAGGTCGACTTCGCCCAGTCCTTGCCATCAATCTGCGGCGCCGGCGCCAGCGGGGCCGCGTGGATCGCAGTATGTGCCCACAGATCAAGCCCTCCCCAACGGTTTGCGACGGCCTCGGCCATCTGCTGCATCGCCTCGGGGTTGGTCACATCCATTGGTGCCAGCGTAGCCGATCCGCCCGCCCGGCGAATGCGGTCGTCCAGTTCCTCCAAACCTCCAACCGTGCGGGCAACCGCCAGCACGTGATAGCCACGCGTGGCCAAACCTTCGGCCAAGGCCGCGCCAAGCCCACGCGAGGCCCCTGTCACCAACGCCAGCTTGGGCGCGTTCGTATGATCTGCTTCGCTCATGTCGTTCCCATGCCATTCACACCGATCCGGTGCAAGACACCATGCCCCGGCCATATGACAAAGGGCCCCGCAAGGGCCCTTTGCATGACAATTTTTGCCGGTTTCAGCGTTTGGAAATATCCAGATAATCGCGCTTGTCGCTGCCGATATACAGCTGACGCGGGCGACCGATCTTGTTCTGCGGATCGGCAATCATCTCTTTCCACTGCGAAATCCAGCCAACCGTGCGCGACAACGCAAAGATCGGTGTGAACATCGACGTCGGGAAGCCCATCGCCGACAGGATGATGCCCGAATAGAAATCGACGTTCGGATACAGCTTCCGGTCAACGAAATATTCGTCCTCCAGCGCGATTTTTTCCAGTTCCTTGGCGACTTGCAGCGTCGGATTATTCTCGATCCCCAGCAGGTCCAGAACTTCGTCCGCCGATTCTTTCATGACCTTCGCCCGCGGGTCGAAGTTCTTGTAGACGCGGTGGCCAAAACCCATCAGGCGGAACGGATCGTCCTTGTCCTTGGCGCGGGCGATATATTCCGGGATCTTGTCCACGGTGCCGATTTGCTGCAGCATTTCCAGCGCCGCCTGATTGGCGCCGCCATGCGCAGGCCCCCACAGACAGGCAATACCCGCAGCGATACAGGCGAAGGGATTGGCACCCGACGATCCGGCCAGACGCACGGTCGATGTCGACGCGTTCTGTTCGTGATCGGCATGCAACGTAAAGATGCGGTCCATCGCCTTGGCCAGCGCCGGATCAACCGTATACTTCTCGGCCGGGACCGAGAAACACATGTTCAGGAAGTTCGAGGCATAATCCAGATCGTTTTGCGGATAAACGAAAGGCTGCCCGATCGAATATTTATAGGCCATGGCCGCGATCGTCGGCAGTTTGGCGATCAGGCGGATTGCTGCGACTTCGCGCTGCCACGGATCGTTGATATCGGTCGAATCCGGGTAGAATGCCGACATCGCACCAACGACGCCAACCATCGTCGCCATTGGATGGGCGTCGCGGCGGAAACCGCGGAAGAAGTTGTGCATCTGTTCATGCACCATGGTGTGACGGGTCACACGGGTGCGGAAATCATTCATCTGCTCTTCGCTTGGCAGCTCACCGTAAAGCAGCAGATAGCAGACTTCGAGATAGTTCGATTTCGCAGCCAGTTGCTCGATCGGGTAGCCGCGATACCACAACTCTCCCTTGTCGCCGTCGATATAAGTGATGGTCGAATCGCAGCTTGCGGTCGAAGTGAAGCCCGGATCGTAGGTAAACACATCCGCCTGACCATAAAGCTTGCGGATGTCCAGAACATCCGGTCCTGCCGTCGGGCTTAGGATCGGCAGATCATATTCGGATTCGTTCAAAATTAGCTTGGCGGATTTAGCGTCGGCCATACAACGTCCTTTCCGGCTGGGCCGGATCACCTTCACGCCTTGGCTTGGGGGTGACCCTGGCAAGTGAGGGCAGGCGTCAGCCTGCCAATTCCGTTTGGTCCTGCAACCGGGCCAGCGATTCTTCGCGGCCGAGCGCTGTCATCATATCGAACACGCTGGGCGTCGCTGTCCGGCCGGCCAGTGCGGCGCGCAGCGGACCCGCAATTTTGCCCAGACCGACGCCGTTTTCTTCTGCAACCTGCTTGGCAGCCTGCTCCAACTCGTCTCGCGACCAGCTAGCATGCTGCACTGCGGCAGTCAACGATCTCAGCATACCACGGGATACCGTATCCAGGTTCTTGACCGCCTTCTCGTCCACTTCCACTGGGCGCTGGATCATCGCAAAATGCCCCTGCTCCAACAATTGCGGCAGGGTTTTAGCCTTTTCTTTCAGAACAGGCAGCGCGGCGCGGATGCGCTGCTTTTGAAGGTCCGTCAGGGGGTTACTGCCTGTTTCGGCCAAGAACCCATCCAATTCCGACATCAGGGTGTCATCGTCCATCAGCCCGATGTGATAGCCGCTGATATGTTCCAGCTTCTTGAAGTCCAGACGCGCAGGTGCCTTGCCGATACCTGACAAATCAAACCACTCCCGCGCCTGCTGATCGGTGAACAGTTCATCATCGCCATGGCTCCAACCCAGACGTGCCAGATAGTTCCGCATCGCGGCAGCAGGATAACCAAGCGCCGCAAATTCATGCAGGCCGACCGCGCCATGACGCTTGGACAGCTTTTTGCCATCCTCGCCGTGGATCAGCGGGATATGCGCGTAAACCGGCAGGGGCCAACCCATTGCGTTATAGATCTGCATCTGCCGAGCGGCATTGGTCAAATGGTCATCGCCACGAATGACGTGCGTCACACCCATATCGTGATCGTCCACGACGACGGCCAGCATATAAACGGGGGTGCCATCGCTGCGCAGCAAGACCATGTCATCCAGTTGATCGTTGGCAAAACGCACATCGCCTTGCACCTGATCGTGGACAACCGTTTCACCGCTGCGCGGTGCCTTCAGACGGATCGCATAGGGCCCGTCCGGCAATTCCGTTGCGTCACGCCATGCGCTTTGGAAGGGCTGATGCGGGTGCTCTTCGCGCCACGCCGCAATTTCTTCTGTCGTCGAGAAGCATTTATAGGCGTTGCCCTGATCCAGCATCTGCCGCGCGACATCGGCATGGCGGTCGATCCGCGCGAACTGGCTGACGGGCTCGCCATCCCAATCCAACCCCAGCCACGTCAACCCCTTCAGCAGGGCCAGAGTCGCCTCGTCGGTAGAGCGGGCGCGGTCGGTATCTTCGATCCGCAACAGGAACTTACCGCCCCGACCACGCGCATAAAGCCAGTTGAACAATGCAGTGCGCGCGCCACCAATATGCAGGTAACCGGTCGGGGACGGGGCGAAACGGGTAACGATCTGTGCGGTGTCGGACATGGCGGCCTTCTGAATATCGCGAAAAGGCATGGCGGTATTAATCGTTTGGTAAGCAGGCCATGCCATCTTTGTGGTGAAGAGATAGAGAAGCAGCAGCGAAAGGACAAGAATGGCCGCATCTTCCGGCCTTGTTCCCACATATCCAGCGCCAAGCGGTGAAAATGTCCTGCCGGGTTTTGCTCCTTCCCGGATCGGGGCATCGAAACACGCTTTCACGCGCCCCGCCCGTCCGGCTGCAGCCAGCCGGGCGGGCCTGTTCAGCTGGGTGCCCGTTTTTCTGTCGGTCGGGATCGGCGGATGGTTCCTGGTTTCTGGAAACCTGCACTCTGTGGCGTGGATCATGCTGACCTTCCTGGCCTTCATGGGGCTGTCGGCATGGCGGATCGCGCATCCCTTGGCAGAGCGTGGCCGGATCAGTTGGCGGGCCGCCGATACGCTGCGGCTGGGCGGCCTGACCACGATGCTTGTGATCGCAGGTGCGGGCCTTGCAGAAATCCGGTCGGCTCAGGTTGCGGCACCGGTCTTGGAATGGCGCTATTACGGCCCGGTTGAAGGCCGCGTGGTCAATATCGACCGATCCGCCCGTGATCGCATCCGACTGACCCTGGATCAGGTGATCCTGCGTGACGTCGCACCGCGTCGGACACCTGAACGGGTGCGGTTATCGTTGATGGATATGGCGACGCGGGAAATCCCTCCGCTTGGCCAGCGGATCATGCTGACCGGACATCTCAGCCCACCGCCCGGTCCCGCATCGCCCGACAGCTTCGATTTTCGTCGCATGGCGTGGTTTCAGGAATTGGGCGCAGTTGGCTACACGCGAACGCCAATCATGGCTGTAACCCCGCCCGCGGGGGGAGCGTGGCAGATGCATCGCCTGCGAATGAGGATCAGCGCCGCGATTCAAAGCCGGATCGGCGGTCAGGAGGGGGCTGTCGCCTCGGCCTTGATGACCGGCGATCGTTCGGGGATCGAGGAAGCCACGAATAAGGTGATGCGCGCCTCGAACCTTTACCACATCATCTCGATCTCGGGCCTGCACATGAGCATGCTGGCCGGCTTCGTCTACACCTCGCTGCGTCTGGCGTTGGTTCTGCTGCAGGGCCTCCGCATCCCGATGCCCCTGGCGACGCACAAGATGGCCGCAATTGGCGCATTGGCGGCTGCGACCGTCTATCTTTGGCTGTCGGGCGGCGGCGTTGCGACCGAACGATCCTATGTCATGGTCGCCGTCATGCTGGTCGCCATTCTGGTGGATCGTCGCGCCATCTCGCTGCGCACGGTGGCGCTCGCGGCGACGATGATCCTGATCTACAGCCCCGAAGCACTGACCAGCCCCGGCTTTCAGATGAGCTTTGCGGCCACGATTGCATTGATACTGGTCTATGGCCCATGGTCGCGCGTTTCGCCGCATATTCCGTTCTGGCTGCGGCCGATTGCGATCCTGCTGCTGTCGTCACTGGTGGCATCCATCGCAACCTCGCCCATCGCGGCGGTGCATTTCAACCGCATGGCGCAATACGGATTGCTGGCGAACCTGCTGACGGTTCCGGTCATGGGGGCGTTGGTGATGCCCGCAGGGGTGATCGCCGCTCTCCTTGCCCCGATCGGGTTGGCGGGACCGGCCCTTTGGGTCATGGGTGTCGGGACGAAATGGATGCTGATCGTGGCGAATTACGTCGCAGGTCTGGATGGATCGGTCACGGCGATTGCCATGCCGCCTGCCGCCGTTCTGCCATTGCTGTGCTACGGCGCTGCGCTGGCGGTTCTGTCATGGCGCAAAGGTCTTTTGCGCCATCGTCAGATCGGCCCGATGGTCGGGGTCAGTTCGGGCTTGACCATGTTGATCGTCGCCGCCGGCTTATGGGGCACATCCGGCCGCCCGATGATTCTGATATCCGAGAGCGGGGATGCCGTCGGCGTGCAAACGCCGTTGGGCCGCGCCGTATCCAAGCCGTCCGGCGGGGCCTTTACTGTCGAAAACTGGTTGCTCGAAGATGGCGATATTGCGACGCAACAGGAATCCGCCGCCCGCCCGGCATGGACCGGTGATCGTCGTGATCGGCGGGCGGATTTGCCAAACAGCTGGAAAATCTTTCATTTCACCGGAAAAGGCGCTGGCCAGCGGGCGATACCGGCCTGTCAGCCAAGACATATCGTCGTCGCATCAGAAGTCGTCGAGGCGAGGAACCCAGGATGTCTTCTGTTCGATCTGAAACATCTGCGGCGCACGGGCGCAGTCGCCATCGATTTTGAACGCGTTGCGCCCAAGATTACGACAACGGAGGAAAGACAGCCTCGGCTGGGCAGCTAGTCACGCTGCAAAACTAACCAGGTCCAGGTGATATCGGTATGTTGATTGTGCGACTGGCTGGACGGCACCGTTCGCCGGCCAATCAAGGACAGCCCATACTGCGCGGCAAGGATGACAGCCTGATCCGCGTCGGCATCAAAAAGCCCGCGTGCAGGGTCGACCGGTCCCTGTCGCAAAGACATGATCGCACGGCCCGCCGGGGCAAGGATCGCGGCAAGGGACGCCATGGCGGCGTTGCGTTCTGCGGCCGGGACATGGTGCCAGACGGCGGCCATCGTCACCAAGGCAAAAGGCGCAAGTGCCCGCAGACGCAACAGCTTGGGCAGCTGGTCGTCCAGCCACGCGATACGCGTATCGGCGTGATAACGCAGCCCCGCCTCGCGCAATCCTGCGACCGGCTCGACCGCCGTAACGTGATAACCCTGGGCTGAAAACCATGCCGCATCGCGACCACTGCCAGCCCCGATATCGGCCATGCGGCCGACAGGTGGCAACAGGTCTGCGACAGGCCTATACAGCGCATCCGGCGCAATCAGTTCATACTGCTGCGCCAGACGTTCTGCATTCGCCTGATAGATTTTCAGTGCATCGCCACTCATGCAACCTCGGCGAAAACCTTGTTCAGGGCCTGTTCCAGCTTCTCGAACATTTCATCCATCTGGTCTTCGGTCAGGATGAAGGGCGGGCACAAGACGATGGACTGGCCCAGCGGACGGCAGATCAGACCCAGATCGGTGCAGGTATTGGCGATGCGTTCGCTGACCGACAGGCTGCTGTCGAACGGCGTTTTGGTCGCCTTGTCCTTGACCGCCTCAAGCGCCCACATGAAGCCGACGCCACGCAATTCGCCGATATTGTTGCTGCGATCCATGATTGCGCGCAACCCAGCCTCCATCCGGGGTGCAAGGCGTCTGACGTTATCTGCCAGTCCACCCTTCATCACCACCTCGATGGCCTTCAGCGCGATGGCGCAGCCGACCGGATGGCCCGAGGCGGTGAAACCGTGCGGAAATTCCTCGATCTTTTCGACCGCGGCCTGCACACGATCGGCCAGTTCGGGACCAAGGATAACCGCACCCATCGGGAACAGGCCGGCAGTCAGGTTCTTCGAGCTGATGATGGCATCGGGCGTAAAGCCATAGGTTTCGCAGCCCCAGGTATTTCCAGTGCGCCCAAAGCCGCAAATCACTTCATCCGAGATCAGCGGGATGTCGTATTTCTTCAGAATCGGTGCGATAGCCTGAAAATAGCCCTTGGATGGCGGGATAACACCGCCCGCCCCCATCACCGGCTCGGCAAAGAAGCCCGCGATGGTATCGGCCCCTTCGCGTTTGATGGTTTCTTCCAGCTCGTCTGCCAGACGTTGGGTAAACGCTTCTTCCGTTTCGCCGTCTTTGCCAAAGCGCCAGTAATGCGGGCAGGTCAGATGGATAAAACCGTCCAGCGGCAAGCCGAAAACCTCGTTATAGGGCTTTCCGGTCATGCTGGCCGAGACCACCGTCACGCCGTGATAGGCATTCCAGCGCGTCAGGATCTTGCGACGTTTCGGTTTATCCTCGCTGCCATGCAGGAACCACAGGATCTTGACCATGGTATCATTCGCTTCGGACCCCGAGTTGGTATAGAAAACCCGGCCGCGATCATATGGCGATACCTCGACCAGCTTTTCCGACAGCAAGACCGTCTGATCCGACATGCGGCCGAAAAAGGCGTGATAGCCCGGAAAACGATCGTATTGCGCCTTGGCCGCGTCAGCCAGGTCCTTGTTGTCGAAACCCGCGACCATATTCCACAGGCCGGAATTGGCATCCAGATAGCGTTTGCCATTCACGTCAACGACATAAGGCCCTTCGCCATGCGTCAAAATGACGGCGCCGCGTTCGTGAACGCTGGGCAGGTCGGTGAAGCCATAAAGGGAATATTCATCTGCGCGGGCTTCCCAGCTTTGCGGGGTCGTCATGTGCGGGCCTCCGATAGAGTGATTTATGCGCAGGCTATCGCCGCTGCGACGGGCGTTCAATGGGGCGCGAAGCCAAGCCTGTCGCCCGAACGTCACCCCCCCCGGCCACTTCCCGGCATTGACATCACGCGCCGATCGCACACTCTTTACCTTGCGCAGCCATATCGCCACGTAGCCAGAGAGAACGATGTCAACAACCGAATCCGATGCGATCATCGTCAGCTTTAACGGCAAGAAATGCATCCACGCACGCCGTTGCGTGCTGGGCCTACCGGCCGTGTTTCGCCCCGGCACCAAGGGGGGCTGGATTTTCCCCGACGACGCCGCGGCCGAGGAAATCGCCCGCATCATCGACACCTGCCCATCCGGGGCGCTGACCTATCAGCGAAAAGACGGCGGCCTGAACGAGGTGATCCCGCATAGCAACAGCCTGCGCCTGCTGGAGGACGGCCCAAGCGAGGTTCGCGGCGACATTCGGATTGACGGCCAGGACCCGCGCACGCGTGCCACCCTGTGTCGGTGCGGTCTGTCTGGGAACAAACCGTTCTGTGACAACACCCATATCGAAGCCGGCTTCAAGGCCACCAGCGATGTCGCCACCCTGCCCGACGCGCCGGTGCTGGAACGACACGACGGGCCGCTGACCGTGAACCCAACCAAAGATGGCCCCCTTAAAGTGACGGGCAATCTGGAAATCATTGCCGGCAGCGGGCGCAAGATTACCGCAGGCACGAAATTCTTCCTATGTCGGTGTGGCCATTCAAAAAACAAACCCTTCTGCGATGGCAGCCACAAGGAAGCAGGGTTCAAAAGCGAATGACGATCGAGATCGTGCCACTTTGCCGCTTTGGCCGGGCGCGATATGCGCGTCACCCGGAATGGGCGGATGTGATGCTGTAATCAGGAAACGCCCCCGGCTTTTGGTCCGGGGGCGTTCTTACTGGTTCACGATCCAAATCTGACGGCTTACTGCTGCGTCGCCTTGGACCCTGTGAAATTCAGCATCCACGGGATGCCGAAACGGTCGCGGAACATGGCAAAACGGTCAGCCCAGAAAGTTTCTTCCGGCGGCATCGTGATCTGTTCAGCATCCTTGGACAGCCGGGCATAGACACGATCGAATTCCTCTGCCGACGGAATGGGGATCGAGACGCAGAACCCCTGCGGCTTATCATACATCTCATCCGAGTTGTCGGATGCCATGATGGTCGCATTGCCCAGCTTCATCGACATATTCATCACCACATCGTCGCCGCCTGGCATCCGCTGGTCGTCCGGGGCGTCGCCGTTCCTGAAGACATATTGGATCTGGCCATGCAGAATGTCTGCATACAGGCTCATCGCTTCAAGGCAATTGCCTTTGAAAAACAAATATATCGTCGGTTCCATGACCTGTTCCCCTTACAAAGATTTTGCCAAGGCTTCCAACTGATCGGCAGCCGCGCCCCAACCGTCATGGAAACCCATTGCTTCGTGCTCTGCCTTGGCCTCAGCGGTCCAATGCATGGCCTTCGCGACGTAGTGGGTCTTGCCGTCGCCTGCGTCCTCGAACGTGACCTGTGCGACCATGAAGGGGCGGCCCGACGGGATCCAGCCGGGCAGGAAAGCATCGGTCGTGACCAGCTTTTCACCGGGAACAACCTCTAGCACGACGCCGTTATTGGGAAATTCTTCCCCCTCGGGGCCGTGCATCACAGTGGAAAACGCACCACCCGGCCGCAGGTCCAGAACGGCATCGGTGACATACCAGGGTTTGGGGCAGAACCACTGCTCTAACAGCTTGGGTTCGGTCCAGCAGCGCCACAGGGCGGCACGCGGGGCGTTCAGGATACGGTCAAGGACCAGTTCATTTGGGGTCGTGGTCATGTTGTCCTCCCTTCGGACGTGATTGAAACAGAAGTGTCAGATAGCGCTTCAGGTGATCGACGCTGTCGATGGCGACAGTTGGATCGTTGGCGGCCTTTGCCAGAATGAAGGCACCTTGCAGGACCGCTTGCGTATGGTTGGCAATGCTGGCGGCGTCGATCTGACCGGCCAGCCCATACTGAAGCAACGCCGCCCGGATATCAGGCTCCAACGTCGCTGCGTGGTCAAAGATGCTGGCCGCACAGGCATCCCGAATCGCGGGATGCGAATGATAGGCTTCTTGCGTCATCGTGCCGACAAGACAGGTGAATTCTTCTAGGTTTCCGGCAATGATATCGCGTCTGAAATCGACATAACCCAAAACCCTGTCCAGCGGGTCTTCGTGCTGATGATAAGGGGCGCCAGCAAAAAAGGCGGCGGTCGTTTCACTCCAGAACTGGGCAGCTGCGACGCCAAGGGCTTCCTTGCTGGCGAAGTGATGAAAGAACGCGCCCTTGGTCACACCGGCCGCGCGGCAAAGCTGATCGACACTGGTGGCGGCGAAGCCTTGGGTTCTGACGATATCACGGGCGGCATCCAACAGCCTTGTCCGCGCATCGCCACGTTCGGGTTCATATTTCGGTTTCCGTGCCATGCAATTAACATACCAACCAGTCGGTATGTATCACAAGAAAATTTAATCTTGCGATTTCAATGCCATTACGGATTCAGCAAACCAATTTCTCTCAGCTTCGCTTCGATGCCGGTGGCCGGGGCACCCCTGACTTCTGTCACAAGCGAATCAAACCGCAGCCGCAACGCGTCCTTTTCTGCGCCCTTGCAATCGTTCCACGGACGGCCCAGCAGCGCCATCTGCAACACATAATAGCCGATGAAATGCGGTCGCTCTCCGGCGATCAGAAGTGCGCGATAGGCTTCGTGGGCACCAACCGCCCGCAAGGTCGCTGCATCGGGAATCCCGGCGGCGATCAGGGATTTGGCGGTTGCGGGTCCGATATTGTTGATCGTGACCAGATCCGTGTCGATGTCGCGGCCCATGTCGCCACCTTTCCAAAAGATGCGCTTTCATGTATCACCGCCCGAACCTCAAGGACAGCACGGCATGACTGACCAAGCCATTAAAACCGCCGATACGTCGGACCGGGCGGCCAAAAAGCTCTTTATCAAGACCTATGGTTGCCAGATGAACGTCTATGACTCGCAACGTATGGCCGAAGCCATGGCGGTGGAAGGTTATGTGCTGACCGAGGATCAGAACGACGCGGATATGGTGCTGTTGAACACCTGCCATATCCGTGAAAAAGCGGCAGAAAAGCTGTATTCCGACCTTGGCCGACTGAAGCCGCTAAAGGCCGAGCGCCCCGACCTGAAAATCGGTGTTGCCGGTTGCGTCGCACAGGCCGAGGGTGAGGAAATCACCCGCCGGATGCCCGTGGTCGATCTGGTCGTGGGACCGCAGGCCTATCACCGCCTGCCCGCCATGGTGCGCGGCGAGGCGCCCAATATCGTCACCGACTTCCCCGAAGAGGACAAGTTCGAGCATTTGCCTGAACGCCGCGCGACCCGTCGTGCGCCTGCGGCCTTTCTGACCGTGCAGGAAGGTTGCGACAAATTCTGCGCCTTCTGCGTCGTTCCCTATACCCGCGGGGCCGAAGTCAGCCGCCCGGTCGAACGCATCATGCGCGAAGCCCGCGATCTGGTGGCGCGCGGCGTGCGCGAAATCACGTTGCTGGGCCAGAATGTGAATGGCTGGCACGGGGTTGGCGAAGATGGCCGGGAATGGGGCTTTGGCCGGCTGATCCGCGCCCTTGGCGACATCGACGGGATGGACCGCATCCGCTATACGACCAGTCATCCCAACGACATGGCCGACGATTTGATCAGCGCACATCGCGATGTGCCGCAACTGATGCCCTATCTGCATCTGCCGGTGCAATCGGGCAGCGACAGGATTCTGAAGGCGATGAACCGTAAGCATACGGCGGAACAATATCTGCGCCTGATCGACCGCATCCGCAACGCCCGCCCCGACATCATGCTGACCAGCGATTTCATCGTGGGCTTTCCGGGCGAAACCGACGCCGATCATCAGGACACGTTGCGCCTTGTGGCCGAAGTGAATTTCGGCACGGCCTTCAGCTTCAAATATTCGCCCCGCCCCGGCACTCCGGCTTATGACCGTCCCGAAGTGGACAGCAAGGTCGCAGACGACCGCCTGCAAGAGTTGCAGGCCCTGCTGACCAAACAGCAAAGGGCCGCACAGGAAGGCATGATTGGCCGGACACTGGGCGTGCTGTTCGAAAAGGCAGGACGGATCGAGGGTCAGATGGTGGGCAAGTCCGACTATCTGCATTCGGTCTTTGTCGAGGCACCCAATGTCCAGATAGGCGATCTGGTGCAGGTCCGCATCATCGGCAGCGCCCGCAACTCCTTGCATGGAGAGCTGGTGGCCTGACGCTGCGACGAAACGCCGCTAATTTCTTGATCATGCCGGTTTTTTGATTGGCGCGACAGTGTGACGCTTTGACCTTGGCCCGATTCGTGCTTTCCTGTTGGTATGGGGGCATTGGATCAGTCCCGTCACGGGACTGACGCCCAGCATGAAGGAGGCTGTCATGGCCTATAAAAGCATCCTGACCGTCCTGTCCGATCTGCGGCAATTGTCGGTTCTGGAAAACGTGGGCGCTTTGACACGGCGCGAAAACGGGCATCTCAGCGTATTGTGCCTTGGGGTCGATCACAGCCAGACCGGATATTACTTCCCCGGCGGCACGCCCTATGTCTTTCAAGAGGCGATGGATACCGCCGTCGATGAGGCGCAAGAGCTTGAACAGAAAGTCCGACAGGAATTGGGGCCCAAAGCGGACCTGTGCTGGTCAGTCGAATCGGCGGTGGCTCAGATCGGGGGGGTCACCAACCTTGTCGGCATGCGCGCGCGCTATTCCGACCTGACCATCCTGTCGCAACCCTACGGTCAGACCGCGACCGGGGATGCCGAAGCCATCACCGAAGCGGCCATGTTCGAAGGCGGCTGTCCGGTGCTGGTCCTGCCCGATGCCAAGGTGTCGCAGGAACCGGCCAAGCGTATCCTGATCGCCTGGAACCAATCATCCGAGGCGATGACAGCCGTCCGCCGCGCCATTCCCTTGCTGCGGCAAGCCGAACTGGTGGAAATCACCGTGATTGATCCAAGACGCAGCGGAGTCGAAGGGAATGATCCGGGCGCGGCTTTGGCCCGCCTGCTGACCCGCCATGGCGTCAAGACAGAAGTCGCGATCATTGCCCGGACTGAACCCACCATCAGCGATCAGATCAACCGCCGCGCTATCGACATAGATGCCGAACTGATCGTGATGGGTGCTTACGGCCATTCGCGTTTTCGCGAAGCGATTCTTGGCGGCGCGACACGCAGCATGCTTGAGAAGGCAAAGGTTCCTGTCTTTATGGCGCGTTGACCAACCAACGAAAAATCAAACGGGCCGCGTGATGCGGCCCTTTTTAGTCACAGATCGTCATCGCTTTCATCGGTGCATGCCCTTGGCCGCACGGATGACGCTGACGCAATCGCTTTCGGCCACGACCAGATGGACCGAGGCCGCCGCGCATCGCTCGTCAATCTGCCACGGATGAAGAGGGTGGGCCTCAATGCGCCTCGGCCCAGTTCATGCCCTGCCCCGCATCGACGACCAGCGGAACCGACAGTTTCACCGCAGGCTCGGCTGCGTTTTCCATCACGTCACGGGCAACGTTGATCAAGTCGTCAACCGCCCCATCTTCGACCTCGAAGACCAGTTCATCATGGACCTGCAACAGCATCTTTGCCGGCAGATGGGCGATCGCGTCAGGCATGCGGATCATGGCGCGGCGAATGATATCGGCCGCCGCCCCCTGAATGGGGGCGTTGATCGCGGCGCGGCGGGCACCCCCGGCGGCGGGGCCGCTTTGATTGATCCCTGGCGTATTGATGCGGCGACCAAACAATGTTCGCACAGAGCCATCGCGCTTTGCATCCTCGACCGTTCTGTCCATATAGGCGCGGATTTCCGGGAAGCGCTGGAAATAGGTGTCGATAAACGCCTGAGCCTCGGCCCTCGGGATACGCAGGTTTCGCGACAGCCCAAAGCCCGAGATGCCGTAGATGACGCCGAAATTGATGGCCTTGGCCTGACGGCGGATCATCGGGTCCATACCTTCGACGGGCACGTTGAACATCTGGCTGGCGGTCATGGCGTGAATATCGACGCCATCGCGAAACGCCTGTTTCAGCGCCGGAATATCGGCGACATGGGCCAGAATGCGCAGCTCGATCTGGCTGTAATCCAGACTGACCAGCTTGTGCCCCGGCGTCGCCACAAAGGCCTCGCGGATGCGGCGGCCCTCTTCGCTGCGAACGGGGATGTTTTGCAGGTTCGGATCGGTTGATGCCAGACGCCCGGTTTGTGCGCCCGCAATGGAATAGCTGGTATGGACGCGCCCGGTATCGGGGTTCACATAGGTCGGCAGCGCATCGGTATAGGTTGATTTCAGCTTGGCGATCTGTCGCCAGTCCAACACACGCGCGGGCAGATCATGTTCAACAGCCAGATCTTCCAGCACGTCGGCGCTGGTGGAAAAGGCCCCGGTCTTGCCCTGCTTGCCGCCCGCCATGCCCATCTTTTCGAACAGGATCTCGCCCAACTGCTTGGGGCTGCCGACGTTGAATTTTTCGCCCGCAAGCTCGTAAATCTCATCCTCAAGCTGCGCCATCTTTTGCGCAAATGCGTTGGACATGCGTTTCAGCGTATCGCCATCAATGCGGATGCCCGACATCTCCATCTGGCCCAGAACCGGCACCATGGGACGTTCAAGCGTCTGATAAACCGTCGTGACCCGTTCTGTCGGCAGCATCGGCGCGAAATGCTGATACAGGCGTAGCGTCACATCGGCATCTTCGGCGGCATAGCGACCGGCCTTGTCCAGCGACACCTGCCCGAAATTGATCTGCGATTTGCCACTGCCGATCAGATCCTTGATCGGAATCGTTTTGTGGCCCAGGTAACGCTCGGCCAATTCATCCATGCCGTGGTTATGGGTGCCCGCATTCAACGCATAAGACATCAGCATGGTATCGGCGATGGGCGCCATTGTGATGCCGTGTCGCGCCAGAATCTTCCAGTCGTATTTCAGGTTCTGCCCGATCTTCAGGATCGCCGGATCTTCCAGAACGGGTTTCAGCGCGGCCAGAACCTCGGCCAGGTCCATCTGGCCATCAACGCGCTGCGTTTGGCCGAACAGATCGTCGCCACCCGCGACATGACCGACGGGGATATAGGTCGCCATGCCGGGCGCGGTTGACAGCGAAATCCCAACCAGTTCCGCCTGCATTTCATCAAGGCTGGTGGTTTCGGTGTCGATCGCGACATAGCCGATGTTACGAATATCCGCGATCCACTGATCCAGCGCGGCGCGATCCGTGGTGTTCTGATACAGGCTGGTGTCGATCCCGGGCTGTTCAGGGGCCGCAGGCGCATCTGATGGCGGAGCCGAAACGACTGCCGGAGCCTCTGCCCCCAGTTTTTCAGCAACCCGATTGGTCAGCGTGCGGAATTCCATCTCGGACAGGAATTTCAGCAATGCCTCTGCTTCTGGCTCCTTCACCTCAAGGCTTTCCAGCGTGAAATCCAGCGGCGTATCGCAATCCAATTCCACCAAGCGCTTCGAGATACGAATCTGCTCGGCATTGTCGATCAGAGTTTGGCGACGCTTGGGTTGCTTGATTTCCCCGGCCCGCGCCAGCAGCGTTTCCAGATCGCCATATTCGTTGATCAGTTGCGCGGCGGTCTTGATGCCAATGCCCGGCGCACCCGGCACGTTGTCAACGGAATCACCCGCAAGCGCCTGCACGTCCACCACACGATCCGGGCCGACGCCGAATTTTTCGATCACCTCATCCGGGCCGATCAGCTTGTTCTTCATCGGGTCCAGCATGGTCACGCCGTTGCCGATCAACTGCATCAAATCCTTGTCGCTGCTGACAATCGTCACTTGGCCACCCGCATCACGGGCTTTGCAGGCAAGCGCTGCGATGATGTCATCGGCCTCATACCCTTCGGTTTCGATGCAGGCGATGTTGAAGGCGCGGGTCGCATCGCGGGTCAGCGGGAATTGGGGCTGCAGATCCTCCGGCAGGTCAGGGCGATTGGCCTTGTATTCGGGATAGATGGCATTGCGAAATGTCTTGGAGGAATGGTCAAAGATCACCGCCACATGGGTCGGCGCCTCGCTGCCCTGCTGGTCGAGAATATATTTCCACAGCATGTTGCTGAACCCGGCCACCGCGCCAACCGGCAGGCCGTCCGATTTCCGCGTCAAGGGCGGCAGGGCGTGATAGGCCCGGAAGATATACGCAGAGCCATCAATCAGATGCAGGCGCGCGCCTTTGCCAAAGCTCATGATGAGGGTCCTTTCACGCTGTCGCCCCTGTTTGGCAGAAACCGCCGCCGGGGGCAAAGGGTGATCAGGTCCAAATGATCGCCCCGCCAGAATCCAAAGCGGCCAGAATCCAAAACGGGCAAAATCAAAACGGCCGACAAGGATGCCAGCCGATTCGCGCAGTTCAGTTCCCGGGGGAATTCAGATCAATGATCGTCATGCGCGTGATCGCGGTCGATCACAAAGCGCTTGTCGCAATAGCCGCAATCGACGAAGCCGGTATCGGGCGAAATCGCCAGCCAGACACGCGGATGGCCCAGACCGGCGGTTTCATCGCCGTCACAAGCAACTTTCCAACTGGTCACCGTCACTGTTTCCGGCGCGGGCATATTCAGTTCGCTGACGGTTTGATTGGTCGACAGCGGGTTTTCTGGCACTTCGATATGGGTCATGGCTGGCCTTCTTGTCGCGGCGGGCATGTTCTGGTCTAACCCCATTATCGCAGCGCAGCCTGCCTTCGCAAGCTCTGCAAGGATAAAGAACCATGTCAAATGCCATCGAAATCACCGGATTGCGCAAGACCTATGCCGCCCAAGGCCGCGCACCTGCCAAAGAGGCGCTGAAGGGAATCGATCTGGCGATCCCGGCGGGCAGCATCTTTGGCCTGCTTGGTCCAAACGGGGCGGGCAAATCGACCACGATCAACATTCTGGCGGGTCTGGTCAACAAGACCGCTGGCAACGTGGTGATCTGGGGCTTCGATCAGGACGTGAACCCGCGTCAGTCGCGTGCGGCCATCGGCGTCATGCCGCAAGAGTTGAACATGGACCCGTTTTTCACCCCTCGCGCCAGTCTTGAGGTGCAGGCAGGCCTTTACGGCGTGCCAAAGTCCGAGCGCTGGACAGACGAGCTGCTGGAGCTGGTGGGCCTGACCGATCAGGCCAACGCCTATGCCCGCAGCCTGTCAGGCGGGATGAAGCGGCGGTTGCTTCTGGCCAAGGCATTGGTGCATCGCCCACAGATCCTTGTGCTGGACGAACCGACGGCGGGTGTCGATATCACGCTGCGCGAAATGCTGTGGCAAAATGTCCGCAAGCTGAATCAGGCCGGCATGACGATCATCCTGACCACGCATTATCTGGAGGAGGCCGAACAGATGTGCGACGAAATCGCCATTATCAACCATGGCGAATTGGTCGTGCGCAAGCCGACACAGGAATTGCTGACCGGCAAGGACGCCAAGACGCTGATTCTGGATACCGATGGCCGCCGCGACCTGCCTGCATTGCCACCGGGGGCAAGACCGGAATGGCGCGAGGACGGGCGGCTGGCAATCAGCTATGCGCCCACACTGATCCGCGCCGATCAGTTGCTGGACGCCCTGCGCGGCGCGGATGTGCCTATTTTGGATGTCGCCAGCGAACAGCCCGATCTTGAGGATGTGTTCGTCGAACTGACGCGGGCCTGACAATCCCGCGCCATCATTCCTGTTGGATTTAGGGCGCCATCATCTTCGCCACGATGTCTGCTGTACGTGGCGATGCGGGATAGTAGGTGCGATATTCGTCGGCGGTTTTTTCGCCCTGTGCTGCCTTGTCGGCCATGACAGCGTCCAGCGTTCCGTCCATGAGCAAGGGATAGACCGACTCCATTCTCCCTGCCAGTCGCTCAGACCGCGTGCGGCGACCTGACGATCATTGAAATAGCCTTTCTGGATGTCCTCATCATGATGCTTAGGGTCGTAGGCATGAGAGTGTCCATACGAATTATGTTATGATATAACATATTATAATTCGTTTAAAACCTGCGAACGTCAAAGCAACCGGCCTCAAAGCTGTTCCGACAAAGGATAAGGCGCAGCCAGCTTTCGCGGCGGCGCCCAAGCAAACTCAGCGATGCATTGGCGGCTTAACCGCCCGTCGCCAGCATCGGCCCCATATTCCGGCCACCCATGATGTGCAGATGGAAATGCGGAACCTCTTGGACACCATCGCTGCCGGCATTGGTAATGGCGCGGAATCCGTTGCCACCTTCCAGCGACACCCCTTCGGCCTTGGCGACCTGCGCGGAAAGGCGCATGAAACCCATGATTTCGGCCTCGGAGGCGTTGGCGGCGAAGTCGTCAAAGCTGACATATTTGCCCTTGGGGATCACCAGCACATGCGTGGGTGCCTTGGGCGCGATATCGCGAAAAGCCAACGCATAGTCATTTTCGGCGACGGTATCGTTCGGAATTTCCCCGCGCAGGATCCTGGCGAAGATGTTGTTGTCATCATACTGGTAGGCCATCGGCATATCCCTGTTAGTCGCTGAACAAATGCGGTGTTGCCGCCAGATCTTGCGCGATTTCATCCGAGACTTCCAGAAAGCGCGCAATCGCGGCTGCATTGATCGCAGTCCCGGCTTGTTCAGAGATCACTTCGAAATGTGGGAAACCCATATCGCGCAGGCGTTCGGCCTCGTGCTGCAGATCACCGCGGACGATCGGCAGCAGGCGTTCGACCACCTCATCCGGTGTGCCATCCCCGGCCACCCCGATCCGCTTCATGTGCCCGCGCAGGTATTTTTCGCCAAAATCGGTATCGATGAACAGAATGCGTGCACGCGACCGTTCCCCGGCGAAATCGGAAATCAACGGCAACGCCGAAGGGTCGACGCACATGATAAGTTGTTCTGCCTCGAATTCCTCGAACAACAATTTGACCAGGGCGCGGCGGTGCCTGTCGCGTTGGGCGACAGATGACGCGATACCGCCCAGATCGGGCAGTTCAGCGTTTAATTCATTGAACAGGTAATCCACCGTCGGGATCGCGGTCAGCGCCCTGATCCGCGCCGTCAACCGCTTGGCGACATGCCACTTTTTCGCCACGATCAGCCCGATGACGTTTTCACACTGCAAGCCGCGATCCGTTTCCCAGAAACGCGGGGCGAACCGTCGGCCTACGCGCCCCCGTTCGGTCAGGAAACGGAACAGACGCGGCCCTTCGTTCGAAATCGCAAAGCTGACCCCCGAGGCCTGCCAGACCGCGCCCAGTCGTTCACGCAACTCCAACGCCGCAGGGCTGATCTTGCGGGCAAACAGATAATCCTGCCGCAACAGCAAATCGTAGTGATCGTTATAAAACGTCACCGGCATCCCATAATCGGTGAACATCAGGAAGGTCGGCGACCGCCTGCGGACTTCGGTTTTGGGCACCAGATGCATTACCAGCGTCTGAAAAAACGTCTCGTCCGGGATCCATGTGGTGCGAAAGAACCGGATCAGATCGGGGCGCTGGTCAATCAGCGCCAAAACGGCTTCAACCGTCTGGCGGCGCAGGCACCACCATTGCGACCCGATCATCATTTGCAAACCATGGGGCGTCGGGCGCGTCAGACGCAGCCGTTTTTGCAGCTTCAGGCTCAGATAGAACGCCCGCGTCTGTGTTCGTTCGTTGAACCAGTGACGATAGATCAGACGCTCTTCCCGCAATCCCGTCTTGATCCAGTTGCCTTCGTCAAAATCGACGGCCTCAATATAGTCGCAGTCGTCGCTTTCCAGAAACATGCGCGTATATTCAGCCGATTTGATCGGCATGCAGTCACCAGACAGCATGTAAAAATGCGTCGCCAGCGGAAAACGTTGCTCAGCATGACGCACGGCAGCCAACGAGGCTGCGACCAGCGACCATTCACCCCAGCCACATCTATAGCGCCGCTTGGCAAACGCCACTGCCGGGTTGGCAGCCAGCGCGTCCCTGATCTGCCTGTAATCCTCATCCGAGGCGCGTTGATCGTAGTGGATGGTAACGTAATCTCCTGCCGCTGTCAGGCGTTCAGCCTGATCGATCACCCCATGCGGGTCCTTGTGTGCCAGAAGGATAAAGGCGATGCGCGTCATATAGGTATACATCTCGGCAGGTTAGGCGACGAAAACATTGAAATATCGCCGAGCTTTTGCTTTCTGTCTGTAACAATTTTTGGCGGGCGGGCAAACATCACGTATCGCCAATCTACAGGAGCGCATTTGAATGGGTTTTCCCGGCGTCTGGATGACTGAAAGCCAAAGCATGATCTATCGGGTCGTGCCCAAATGCGCGTGTTCGACCATCGGTCAGATCATGTTCTATTCCGATCACGGCCGCTTTTTTGACGGCGATATTCACGACTCCAAAGATGGCCTGCACAAGTGGTCGCAGGAACAAAGCCAGTCGCCGATCGAAAATGCTGTCCGCACTCACGCGGCACCGACGTTTACCTGCGTGCGCAACCCCTATGCCCGTATCCTGTCATCATTTTTTGACAAGATCGCTGGTATTCAGCGAAACGGCAAACGCTATCGCGGAAATCTGGTCCCGCAACTGATGCAACGATACGGCGTGGATGTGGGCAGCCCCGAGAATGGTTTCGACTTTGATCAGGTTGCAAGCTTTCGCCGCTTTCTGCTGTTTGCCCGCGACACCATCCGCTGGCGCCGCCCGATGGAGCCGGACATTCACTGGTCAGCCATGTCCGGCCATATCGCGACCTTCATCGTGAATGGCGGCCGATATGACAAGATTTTCTTTACCGAAAAATTCAACCATGGCATGGCGCATGTGCTGGACGATCTGGAAACGCCGGTCAGAGTCGATCTGGCACAGGTTCCCCGGTTCAACGAATCCGAAGGCCACGGACCAAAGCGCGCGCACAAGGTCAGCGACTACTTTGACGACCTGTCGCGCCACTTGATGTGGGAAATCTACAAAGACGACTTCCGCCTGTTCCATTACGATTTCGACGACCCAGACAACAAAATGCCCAAAGCCGAAGTTGATCTGGAAGAGGTTCACGCAAAGCTGAGCCGATAGACCCATCCACAGCCAAGGCCAGAACGAAAAACGGCGTCCCAAGGGACGCCGTTCAAAATGCCATAAGGCAGGGTGCGGCTTAGACCGCGCCTTTGATGAAGCCGACTGCATCACCAACCGTCTGGATGGTTTCAGCAGCATCATCAGGAATCTCGATGCCGAATTCTTCTTCGAAGGCCATCACCAGCTCGACGGTGTCAAGGCTGTCTGCGCCCAGATCGTCGATGAACGAAGCGGTTTCGACCACTTTGTCTTCTTCGACGCCCAGATGCTCGACTACGATCTTCTTCACGCGATCAGCGATATCGCTCATGTCACATCCTCATTATCGCGGGCATCCGCCCAAAAGGTCGCGGGCCAAACACCCGCAGTTGCACAGGGCGGTTCCCCTGCAGCTATTCGCCGGGATATAGCAACGAATACACATCATGCAACAGCTTTTCCGTGTATTTATCTGTCGATGCGTTGCAAAAATCCCCGATTATCAGACCATCGCCATGCCGCCATTGACGTGCAGCGTGGCACCGGTGACGTAACCGGCTTCCTTACTGGACAGATAGGTCACAGCGGCGGCAATATCGCCGGGCGTGCCCATGCTACCTGCCGGAATTTGCGTCAGAATCTTGGCCTTTTGCTCATCATTCAGCTTGTCGGTCATGGCCGTTTCGATAAAGCCCGGTGCGACACAGTTGACGGTGATCCCACGGCTTGCGACCTCATAGGCCAGTGATTTGGACATGCCGACCAGACCGGCCTTCGCTGCAGCATAATTGCCCTGCCCCGGATTGCCCGTCGTCCCCACGACCGAGGTGATATTCACGATCCGGCCCCACCGGGCTTTCATCATGCCGCGCAGAACAGCGCGCGACAGGCGGAACACGCTGGTCAGGTTCACTTCCAGAACCTGCGCCCATTCGTCATCCGACATCCGCATGAACAGGTTGTCGCGGGTGATCCCGGCGTTGTTCACCAGAATATCGACCGAACCCATGGCGTCGGCAGCAGCTTTGGGCAGCGCGACAACCGCTTCGGCATCAGAAAGGTTCGCGGGCACGACAAAGGCGCGATCACCCAACTTGTCGGCCAATTCACGCAGGGGCGCTTCCCGTGTTCCCGACAGGGCCACATTCGCGCCTGCGGCATGCAACGCTTGGGCGATGGCGCCGCCAATGCCCCCGGATGCGCCCGTTACCAGCGCGTTCTTACCCGTCAGATCAAACATTCGTCTCTCCCGTATCGGTCATGGCGGCTTCTATCGCTGCGCGGCAATGCAATTCAACCGTATCACAAACCCGAACCGGCACATTCTGCGGGTTCAGCAGCATTCCCACCTCGGCACAGCCAAGGATGACGCAATCTGCGCCAACCGCAACCAGATCTGCCACCACCGCTTCCAGCTTGTCCCGATAGAACCGCTTTACATTGTAAAGCCGGTGTCGATCAGGCCGGGACGGCTAAAACCGGCCCGCCGGATTGCAGCACCAGTGGCCTCCGCAATATGAATCAACGGCACATTGACCGCTGCTGCGATCTGATTGGCGCACATATGCAGCCTGTTGGCGGCGATCAGACGCGTCGCTGTCAGCCCCGCAATGCAACGATATCGACGGGCACGCCGATGTTGCGCACGGTCACATCCTTGGCGATCCGCTTGATCATGCCCGACAATGCCTTGCCCGCGCCGATCTCCCAAAACTCGGTCACGCCTGCCTCGGCCATATTGGCGATGGATTCACGCCAGCGCACGGTGCCGGTAACCTGTTCAACCAGCAGACGGCGAATGGCGCCCGGTTCAAACACGGCCTCGGCACGGACATTCGCGATCAGCGGAACGACCGGCGGCTGGATATCAACACCTGCCAAGGCGTCGGCCATGGCGGCGGCGGCAGGCTGCATCAGCACCGAATGGAAAGGGGCAGAGACCGGCAGCATCAACGCACGCTTTGCTCCGGCCTCCTTCATCGCCTCGGCGGCGCGTTCGACGGCGGCCTTGTGGCCCGAAATCACCACCTGCGCCGGATCGTTGTCATTGGCGGCCTGCACGACCTCTTCTTCCTCGCCAGCGGTTTCGCGGGCGATACGGTCCACCGTCTCAAAATCCAGCCCAAGGATCGCGGCCATCGCGCCCACGCCGACCGGCACGGCCTCTTGCATGGCCTGCCCACGCAGACGCAACAGGCGGGCGGTATCTTCCAATGTCAGCGAGCCCGCCGCGCACAGCGCCGAATATTCGCCCAGCGAATGCCCGGCGACATAATTCGCGTCCTGAATGGTGATCCCCTCGGCCTCAAGCGCACGGAACGCCGCCATCGAGGTCGCCATCAGCGCAGGCTGCGCATTCTGCGTCAGCGTCAGCGTTTCGATATCACCGTTCCAGATCAAGTCGGACAGGCTTTCGCCAAGGGCTTCGTCGACCTGCTCAAAAACCTCTCTCGCAGCGGGATAGGCTTCGGCCAGTTCACGTCCCATGCCAATGGTCTGCGCCCCCTGCCCCGGAAAAACGAATGCCCGCATCTTGATCCCCTGCGATATTTTTCTGTTACCTAAGGGCATAGCCTGTGGGGCCAGGCGCTGCAACTGAGCAGTGGAAAAGCGAAAGTCCGTTTTGAACCGATTATCATCGCTCGCTGATGGTGCTGACGCAACGATCAGTCAGACAACGGTTCTTGCCTGATCCGATAGGCTTCGCCAACGCGGACAAGCTTTGCGCCTTCCATCTCCGTCCGATGAAAGCAGCGCGTCTCATACCAGCCAACTTCCAGAAAGTCCCCTTTCAGTGACTGTCTGATACATTCTCCATGACGAAGCAGATACGCCAAGTAAATAGAACCACTTGGAACTGAGGATCCTTGCCAGCACATTATGCGGGCTGATCCAGTGCAAGCCTACAATTCGCAATAAAAAAGGGGCCATCCCGGCCCCTTTCCTCAATTCCAGACCTGTCGCTTCAATCAGCCGACCAGTTCCAGACCCGAGAAGAAGAATGCGATTTCTTCCTTGGCGGTTTCCGGGGCGTCCGAACCGTGAACCGAGTTTTCGCCGACCGACAGGGCGAATTCCTTGCGGATGGTGCCGGCGGCGGCGTCTGCCGGGTTGGTGGCGCCCATGACTTCGCGGTTCTTCGCAATGGCACCTTCGCCTTCCAGAACCTGCACGACGACCGGCTCGGACGCCATGAAGTCAACCAGTTCGCCATAGAACGGGCGATCCTTGTGGACTTCGTAGAATTTGCCAGCCTGTTCCGGCGACAGCTTGATGCGCTTTTGTGCGACGATGCGCAGACCGGCGTCTTCGAACTTGGCGTTGATCTTGCCAGTCAGGTTACGCTTGGTGGCATCGGGTTTGATGATCGAAAGTGTGCGTTCAACAGCCATGGGCTTTTCCTATCATGTCAGCATGGATGCGGAACCGACCCGCATCGTGTGAAATCCGCGCCCGGTTAACAGGCTTGGCGTTGACGGGCAAGGCGCAGGTATGTTGACTGCACTGAAAGCAAGGTCGCATTGGACCAAAACAGCATTTCATGGGACGAGGCATTCATGACGGAACCGCAAACACCGGAAACCAAGCCTCGGGTGCCTTTGGCCACAATCCTGACAGTCTTTGCGCTCATACTGGTGCTGGCCGCTGTCTGGAAATGGTCGCCGATGCTGCTGATGGCCTTTGGCGCCATCCTGATTGCAATTGCATTGCGTGGCGGCGGTGCATTGCTGCATCGCTGGCTTGGGATCGGCCTCAAGACCGGGATCATGATTACCGCACTGGTCGCCATTTTAGCGGGCGCAGCCGTCATCGCCTATGCTGGTCCCGCCATTTCAACCCAGTTCCGCGAACTGATGCGCAGCCTGCCGCAGGCGTGGGAACAGGTGACGAACTGGCTGAACAACAGCTCGGCCGGGCAATTCATCGAACGACAGATGGCAAATGCCCAACAAAACGCGGGTGCGCGTCCCTCGGCGCAAAGCCTGCCGTCGGTTTTCGGCTATGTCACCGGCACGATCAGCACGGTGTTCGGCAAGATTGCCAATCTTGCCCTGATGATCACGGTCGCGATTTTTCTGGCGCTGGATGCACAAACCTATCGCGGCGGCGGGTTGCGGCTGGTCCCGCTGTCCTATCGCACGCGCGCCGCCGAGATCTGCGACGAGATTGGCCGTGCCCTTGGCCGCTGGATGGCCGGGCAGGCACTGGATATGGCGGTGGTTGCGCTGGCGACGTTCCTTGGGCTTTGGTTGCTGGGGGTTCCGCTGGCGCTGGTTCTTGGGATTATCGCAGGGTTGACCAACATCATCCCGGTCGTGGGGCCGTTCATCTCGGGCGTGCCTGCGGTGCTGTTTGCGCTGACCCAAGGGGTCGATCTGGCGGTCTATGTCGCGATTCTGTATATCGTGATCCAGCAATTGGAAGGAAACCTGCTGATGCCACTGATCCAGCGGTTTGCGGCAGACCTGCCCCCTGCGATGACGGTGCTGGCCATTCTGGCCTTTGGCAGCCTGTTTGGCTTTTCAGGTGTGATTCTGGCAACGCCTTTGCTGCTGGTCAGCATCATTCTGGTCAAGCGTGTCTATGTCGAGGATGTGTTGGGCGACCGGAAGGACGATTGACCCCATCATTTCCGTTCGCGAATCCGTCACAGAATGGCATTATACTGCCGCCCAGGCAGGAAAAGGCGCAGCATCATGCAACCGTTCCGCAAAGGTCGCTATCTGGTCAGGCTGGCTGAAACAGCCGATGATCTGCGTTGCGCCCAGCGTCTGCGCTGGCTGTGCTTTGTGGCGCGTAATGGGGATACGGACGACGGCCAGCAGATCGACGCCGACCGGCTGGACCCGGATTATCGGCATATGCTGGTGGAAGACAGCGAAACCGGGCAACTGGTCTGCTGCTTCCGCTTTCTGACCTTACCGAACGGGCGGGATATTCACCGCAGCTATTCCGCGCAGTTCTACAACCTTGCCGCGCTGCAGGACTTTGATGGCCCGATGGTGGAAATGGGGCGCTTTTGCGTCCATCCCGAAAGCCGCGACCCCGATATCATCCGCATCGCATGGGCCGCGATGACCCGCTATGTCGATGACGCGGGAATCGAGATGTTGTTCGGCTGCTCCAGCTTTATCGGCACCGAACCCGAGGATCATGCCGAGGCTTTTGCCATGCTGCGCGAACGCCATCTGGCACCGCGGCGCTGGCTGCCAAGGGTCAAGGCGCCGAATGTCTTTCGCTTTGCCCGCAAGCTGCGCCTGCGCAAGCCGGACCCCAAACTGGCAATGGCCGCCATGCCACCGCTGCTGCGCAGCTATCTGGCCGTGGGGGGATGGGTCAGCGATCATGCTGTGGTCGATCCGCAGCTGAAAACCATGCACGTCTTTACCGGGGTCGAGATCCGCGCCATCCCGCCCGCCCGCAAGCGGTTGCTGCGCGCCGTGTCGCATTAGGCTTGCCTAAAGGACAGCTTCCGCTGAACGTGAATTGGGCATTCAACCGGCGAATACGTTTATCTTGTGCCTGTTTTGTCAGCAAAATGTCTGCCTGATACGCACTCATCACGTGTCAGGGCCGCACACGAACATCATCGCCAATCCGTCTGATTGACGCCCCCGGCTTGTGGGCGCCCTCTGCAGTCATGTTCGATGCACCGGTCAACAAGATCACAATGCAGCGCAGCAAAGGGTGCGCGGCAGTCACCATGGGATCGCGTGGGGTCATTGACCTTGCGCAATCGGGATCGGCCAAGGTCATGCTGCCGCGCATCACCGCCGGCCCGTCCGAGATCGTGTTTCTGAACACCTCTGGCGGGTTAGCCTCATGCGACAGGCTGGGATTTCATGTCGATTTGCGTCCCGGAACCAAGGCACTTGCAACGACACAAACGGCGGAACGCGCGTATCGTGCAAATGCCCCCGCCACTGCGCTGGTCACGCATAGCGTCGGCGAAAACGGCTGGCTGGATTGGCTGCCGCAGGAAACCATCCTGTTCGACGGCGCAAGGCTGAATCGCACGACAACCGTCGATCTGGCGTCTGGCGCAGGTTGCATGCTGCTGGAGATGATCGTTCTTGGCAGGCAGGCGATGGGCGAGCGGATCAACCGGCTGCATCTGCGCGACCGTCGCATCGTGCGGCAGAACGGACGCGCCATTCATCACGACGCTCTGGCGCTGGACGATGCCACCCTGCCGCGATTGGCTGGCCCAGCCCTGCTGGGTGGCGCGGCTGCAATCGCCAGTCTGGCAATCATTGCGCCCCATGCAGGCGATTTGTTGACGCCTGCCCGCGATGTTCTGGATGAACCCGGCGTTACCGCCGCCGCCAGTGCCCCACCGGGTCGTCTGGTCCTGCGCTTGCTGGCCGATGATGGCTGGCCGCTGCGGCGTCAGATCAACCGTCTTCTGGGTGCGCTGCGCCCTGACCCTCTTCCCCGTATCTGGCGGGTCTGACATGAACCTTACCCCCCGCGAGCGTGAAAAGCTGCTGGTATCCGTTGCCGCCATGGTCGCCCGGAACCGGCTGGCGCGTGGCGTCAAGCTGAACCATCCCGAGGCCATCGCCCTGATCAGCGATTTCGTGGTCGAAGGGGCGCGCGACGGCCGCAGCGTCGCCGATCTGATGCAGGCGGGCGCGCATGTCATCACGGCTGACCAATGCATGCCGGGCGTGCCCGACATGGTCGAAACCGTGCAGATCGAGGCGACCTTTCCCACGGAACAAAACTTGTGACCGTCCACCACCCGATCCGTCAGGAGGCCTGAGTGAAAAAACTTTCCATCATTACCGCTGCAATATTGCTGCCGCAGATCGCACTGGCCCATCCCGAGCATGAACAAGGCCAGTTCATCGGCGGCCTGTCACATCCCGTAGGTGGGGCCGATCACCTGTTGGCGATGGTCGCCCTTGGCCTGCTGGCCGCGCAAATCGGGGGGCGTGGGTTATGGGCATTGCCCTGCGTCTTTGTCGGCACCATGGTCGCGGGCGGCGTGGCCGGTTATGCAGGACTGCCCTTTCCGGGGGTCGAGCCGATGATCCTTGCCTCGGTCGTGATCCTTGGGGCGCTGGTCGCTATGGCCGCGCGTCTGCCGCTGCCGCTGTTGGTTCCGGGCGTCGCCTTGTTCGGATTTGCGCATGGCTGGGCGCACGGAGCCGAAGGTCCGGCGCAAGGTCTGGTGGCCTATGGCGCAGGTTTTGGCGTGGCCACGATGGCGCTGCATCTGGTGGGCATTGGCATGGGCAAGCTGCTGCAACGCGATCTGCTGCTGCGGGCCATGGGTGGCGCGACGACGCTGGCTGGTCTGGCGCTGACCGTTGCAGGGTGACGCCATGGTCCCCGGTGAAATCATCCTCGCCGATGGCAAGATTGTCCTGAACCAAGGACGCGACGCGATTACCCTGCTGATCGCGAACACTGCCGACCGGCCCATTCAGGTTGGCAGCCATTATCACTTTGCAGAAACCAACTCGGCGTTGCTTTTCGACCGCGCGGCGGCACGCGGGATGCGCCTGTCCATTCCCGCTGGCACCGCCATCCGGTTCGAGCCGGGACAGATGCGCGAAGTCAGGCTTGTCCCCTATGCCGGCAACCGCATCGTGCAGGGTTTTCGCCAAGACATCATGGGGGCGCTGTAAATGGCCCACACGCTTTCCCGCGCTGATTACGCGGCACTTTACGGTCCCACGACCGGCGACCGCATCCGGCTGGCCGATACCGAATTGCTGATCGAAGTCGAACGTGACCTGACCATTCCCGGCGAAGAGGTCAAGTTCGGCGGCGGCAAGGTCGTTCGCGACGGCATGGGCCAGTCCCAGATCAGCCGCGCGGATGGCGCCATGGACACCGTGCTGACCGGCGTCGTGGTCTTTGACCATCAGGGCATCGCCAAAGCCGATGTCGGTCTGCGTGATGGCCGCATCGCCGGGATCGGCAAGGCGGGCAACCCCGACATTCAACCGGGCGTGACGCTGATCATCGGGCCGGGGACCGAGATCATCGCGGGTGAAGGCCGCATTCTGACGCCGGGCGGTTTCGACTGCCATATCCACTATATCTGCCCGCAACAGGTCGATCACGCGCTGCATTCGGGCATCACGACCCTGCTGGGTGGCGGGACCGGTCCGGCGCATGGCACCTTGGCCACCACCTGCACGCCGGGGCCGTGGCACATCGCCCGGATGATCGAGGCTTGCGCCGAATTGCCCGTGAATATCGGCATCGCGGGCAAGGGCAATGCCAGCCTGCCCGCACCGCTGGTAGAACAGATCCGGGCGGGTGCCTGCGCACTGAAGCTGCACGAAGATTGGGGCACGACCCCCGCCGCCATCGACAACTGCCTGAACGTGGCGGATGCGATGGATGTGCAGGTGATGATTCATACCGATACGCTGAACGAATCCGGTTTTGTCGAAGATACCATGGCCGCCATCGCTGGCCGCACCATCCATGCTTATCACACCGAAGGCGCGGGCGGCGGCCACGCCCCCGACATTATCCGCATGGTCGGCATGGCAAATGTGCTTCCTTCGTCCACCAACCCGACCCGGCCCTATACGGCCAACACCGTCGAAGAACATCTGGATATGCTGATGGTCTGCCATCATCTTGACCGCCGGGTGCCCGAAGATGTGGCCTTTGCCGAAAGCCGCATTCGGCGCGAGACCATCGCAGCCGAAGATATCCTGCACGATCTGGGCGCGTTCTCGGTGATTTCATCCGATAGTCAGGCCATGGGCCGGATCGGAGAGGTCATCATCCGCACCTGGCAAACGGCCGACAAGATGCGCCGTCAACGCGGCAGGCTAGAGGGTGAGACCGGCCAGAACGACAATCTGCGCGCCCGCCGCTATATCGCGAAATATACCATCAACCCCGCCATCGCGCATGGCGTCAGCCGCCATATCGGCAGCATCGAACCCGGCAAACGCGCCGATCTGGTTCTGTGGTCGCCAGCCTTTTTCGGCGTGAAGCCTGAAATGGTGCTGGTCGGCGGGCAAATCAGCGTGGCGCAGATGGGCGATCCGAACGGCTCGATCCCCGTGCAGCCGATCTTCAGCCGCCCGATGTGGGGGCATAACGGCCGTGCCTCGGCGCTGTTCATCAGCCAAGCCGGGCTGGAGGCTGGGGCAGGCGCCGATTTGCGCAAAAATCTGATCGCGGTCGAACATACCCGCGACATTGGCAAGGTGGACATGCACCTGAACGACGCCATGCCCCGGATCGAGGTCGATCCCGAAAGCTATGAGGTTCGCGCCGATGGTCAGCTTCTGACCTGCGAACCCGCGACGCAGCTGCCAATGGCGCAGCGCTATTTCCTGTTCTGAGGCCCGGCACATATGACGATCTGCACCACCATCATTCGCGCCGCGCCCGGCCCCTTCGCGGGCCAGATCGCGCTGGATTACGAAGGCCGCCTGTTGCGGCGAAAACGGCTGACCTTCGAGGGGGGCGACTTTCTGTTGAACCTGTCCGAAGTCACCAGCATCGAAGACGGCGACGCCTTTGAACTGTCGGACTGTCGCCGGGTCGTCATGCGGGCCCTGGCCGAGCCGGTGCTGGTGGTGCGCGGCAATCTGCCCCGGTTGGCATGGCATATCGGCAACCGCCACACCCCCTGCCGGATCGAGGCGGATCGCCTGATCATCCGGCAGGATCATGTGTTAGAGGCGATGCTGCGCCAATTGGGCGCAAAGGTAGAGCGGACCGAACTGCCCTTCAGCCCCGAGGGCGGAGCCTATGGCCACGGCCGCACCTTCGGCCATGATCACGGGCATGAGAATGGGAACGGGCATTCGTATCATCATGACCACGCCTGACGCCGCACGTTTGCGAATAGCGCAATATCTGTCACCCGCCTTTCCGGTCGGCGGATTTGCGTGGTCGCAGGGGCTGGAATGGGCGATGGATCGGGCAGAGGTCACGCGCACCAGCCTGCCGCAATGGCTGGCGGATTGGCTGGACTACGGTGCGGGCTGGACCGATGCGGTGCTGGTCGCATTGTCGCTGCGACCAGAGGCGGATCATGGCGCACTGAACGATCTGGCCCACGCAACCTGTGTCAGCGCCGAACGGCTGACCGAAACCACGGAACAAGGTGCTGCGTTCACCGCCAATATCACCGCGCTGACAGGCGTGCGGCATAAACCAGCGGCATTACCGGTCGCCTTCGGCCGCGCCTGCGTCGACCTGCCGCTACCCCATGCCGAAATCATCGCCGCCTATCTGCAAGCTCAGGTCTGCGCCCTGATCAGCGCGGCGATCCGCTTCATGCCGCTTGGCCCGGTCGAGGGGCAGATGATGCTGACCGCCTTGCAACCCGCAATGTTGCACACAGCATCCCGCGCCGCCAATGCCAACGAGGATGACCTTGCCAGTGTCGCCTGGGGCGCCGACATTGCCGCCATGCACCACGAAACCATGTCCGTAAGGATTTTCAGATCATGAGCCATCATGGCCCCTTGCGCGTCGGGATCGGCGGCCCCGTTGGCGCGGGCAAAACAACGCTGACCGAACAATTGGCCCGCGCCTTGGCCCCGCGCCTGTCGATGGCGGTGATCACCAATGACATTTACACCCGCGAGGATGCCGAAGCGTTGATGCGGGCGCAGGTTTTGCCGTCCGAACGCATTCGGGGCGTCGAAACCGGGGGCTGCCCGCACACCGCGATCCGCGAAGATGCCAGCATCAATCTGGCCGCGATTGCCGATCTGAACCGTGCCTTTCCCGATCTTGATCTGGTGCTGATCGAAAGCGGCGGCGACAATCTGGCGGCGACTTTCAGCCCCGAACTGGCCGATCTGACCATCTATGTCATCGATACGGCGGCGGGTCAGGATATCCCCCGTAAACGCGGCCCCGGCCTTGCCCGTTCCGATCTGCTGGTCGTGAACAAGACCGATCTTGCCCCTCATGTTGGCGTCGATGCCGCGCTGCTGGAATCGGATGCACGCACCGCCCGCGGCCCCAGGCCAGTGGTCATGGCGCAACTGCGGCACGGGATCGGTGTGGATCAGATCGCCGATTTCATTGTTCAGGAAGGTGGGTTAGACTTTCACGACACCGCAACCGCGTAACGCGAAATGACCGGGCAATGGCTTTGATTAAGTCTCGCTTTCTGACACTCGCACTGATCAGCTTTCTGGGCGGAAACATCCTTCCCGCATTTGGACAGCAAACAATTGCACCGGAACAGGCCCAAAACGCCCAGCCACAAGACCTGCGGGAATGGACAAGACAGCTATCGGCCCAGCTCGCAGGTTTGCCGATTTCCCAGTTGATGCCCGAACTGAAGGATCGAACCCAGCCGTTGCGGATCGTCCTGCGACTGAAGGCAAACCCGAACGGTCATATCAGGGATGTCACCCTGAACCCCGCCACCGGCCGGGTGCAAACGGATCTGCGCATCATCATGGCGGTTCGCGATCTAAGCCCGCTGCCGGCCTTCAGCGCAGACATGGGGCAAGAGCCCAAAACCTTCATCCTGCCAATGGTGCTGGACCCTTCTGCGCCGCCAGCGGGGATCGAAAACTCAGCCCCGTGATTCGGGGAGGGGCGATGATGATGGCGGCGACACCCGCTTTTCGATCCGCCTGCCCAAATTCATGAAGTAACGCTCTAGCGTGTTGGTCGAGATATGGGCCACAACGAAGGTCAGGAATATCGCGATCGGGCGTTTGACCAGATAGAAGAACACTTTGGACCCCTGCTCGCCCAACCAACCAAGGCGGAACAGCGGGTGCCAGATATACAACGCATAAGAAATCCCCGCGATATAGGTGAACACATTCCAGCGCAGGAAGCGGCGCAACCATCCTTCCTGATGGTCCAGTAAAGCGGTCAGAACCATGAAGCCGAAAAGCGGGCGGAAATACATCAACCCCTCCATGGATCTATGGCACGACAGCAGCAGCAGGGCGAACCACAGCCAGAAACCTTTGCCAATCACGTGATAAAGCCTGCGCGTCCAGCCGTGATCGCGATTCTGCCACAGCAGTGCCGCCAGACTGCCGGCGAAAATCTCATCCACGCGCAAATGCGTGCGGATATTTGATGTTGCTCCCAGGTCCATGCGCAGCAGCAGGATGATCAGAAAGACGACCGGAACGGCCCAGAAGCCCCGTCGCCCAAAGGCCCAGATCAACAGGCCGATAAAGAGATAAAAGTGAAATTCGACGCAGATTGACCAAAGATGCGACAGGCCCGGCAAAATCTGGGCATCACGATAATTAAGGGTGAAGGTGACGATTGCACCAAAACTGTCCCACCGGTTGTAAATCAGCACGGCGACGATGAAGCCATAAACCCACAGAAGCGGCAGAATACGCATACTGCGGCGAATAAAGAACGGCGCGATCCTGTCGGGCGTCTGATACAGAAAGTTTGTAATCAGGAACCCGGACAGCGCGAAAAACAAGCTCATCCCCAGCAGACCGGACGAGAAATTAAGGTCCATCCAGCTGGGACCAAGCGGCAACAGATGGGCGGCTAGCACCGCAAGGATGCTCAACGCGCGAACGCCATCCAACTCGTAAATATACTTCACTCTTGCACTCGCCACTCGGATCACAGGACATATCGCTACACGATAAGCGTCCCCCGGAAAATACCGGTTGCGCGTCGTGCAATCACGATCCTGTCTGTGCCTGCAGGCGGTATCAGGTCAATATTCTAGCGCTTTCGTTCCCACCGTCCCGACTCTTCGGACCAATATTCGGCGGTGACGCCCGCGCCGGTCAATTCGCGCCATTGGTCGCGGGCACGGGCGACGGCAGCGCTGTCGCCGCCATCGAAGATGATACAGGCGCGGTTCAGGTTCGGGATTTCATCCGTTGAAACCGCAACGCCGTCCAACGCCATCAGACAGGTTGATGCATTCGCGGACGCCTGTCCTGCCACCGTCAAAAGAACGGGCTGCATGGCATCACGCGGGCCACCGGCCAGACCATGTGGCAGAAAGCCATCGCCCTGCCACAATTGCCGGTCCAGCCAGTCCATGCGCTCGGCATCCTTGCCGCGCAGTTCTACCCGCCAACCCGCCGCCAGCGACTTGCCGATCAGCACCGGCAACAAGTGTTCGGCCGGGGAACGGGTCAGGTGATAGAACAGCGCGTTTCCCATGCCGATCTACTTGCCCTCGAACTTGTCGCGAACCAGACGGTCCAGCGTCATCACGCCCCAGCCTGTCGCACCGCGTGGTGCAAGATCGGTCGCGCCCGGAGGCAGCGCAACCCCGGCGATATCTATATGCACCCAAGGCTGATCCTTGCGGATGAAGCGTTGCAGGAACTGCGCGGCCGTGATCGAACCCGCCGCGCGACCGCCGGTATTTTTCATATCCGCCAGTCGCGAATTGATCAGCGAATCATACCCCGGCCCAAGGGGCAGACGCCATGCGCCCTCATCCTCCGCCTTGGCGGCGGCCAGCAGATCACCGGCCAGCTTGTCGTCATTCGAGAAAATGCCGGCATTGTCATGGCCAAGCGCGATGATGACCGCGCCGGTCAAGGTCGCCAGATCAATCACGGCTTTGGGCTGGAACCGAGTCTGCGCATACCAAAGCACATCGGCCAGAACCAAACGACCTTCGGCATCGGTGTTGATCACCTCGATCGTATCGCCCTTCATCGACTTGACGATATCGCCCGGACGCTGCGCCGCACCATCGGGCATGTTTTCGACCAGACCGACCAGCCCGACGACATTCGCCTTGGCCCGGCGCAGGGCCAGCGTGCGCATGACACCCGCCACGACGCCTGCGCCGCCCATATCCATGGTCATTTCTTCCATGCCGGCAGCCGGTTTGATCGAAATACCGCCGCTGTCGAATACAACGCCTTTACCAACCAGTGCCAACGGAGCCTCGTCCCCGTTGCCGTTCCAGCGCATGACGACGACCTTTGACGGCGAGGCGCTGCCCTGCCCCACGGCCAACAATGCGCGCATGCCCAGCCTGGCCAGTTCGTCTTCTTCCAGAACCTCGACCGTCAGGCCGATTTCTTCCATCGCTTTCAAGCGGTCGGCGAAATCGGTCGTGGTCAGGATGTTTGCCGGCTCGCTGACCAGATCGCGGGTAAAGAATACACCCTCGGCCAGCGCGGCGCCATCCTTTGCGGCCTTGGCAAGGGCTTGGGGATCTTTGACCATGAACGTCACCCTGGCCTTTTCGGACACAGGCTCATCCGCAACGTCCTGCGTCGTATCGGCCTGCGCATCCGCAAGAACGGCAGTCTCCTGACCACGATTGATGGTCTGCGGCACGCTGTCGGTGGCAATGTCGGCAGCGCCTTCGGCATCGTCCTTCCGGGTCCGATAGACCGAGAAATCATAGCCGCGCAGCGCGATGCCCAACGCGATTTCCGACGCATGCTTGTGGGTTCCTGCCAGAACCAGCGTATGATCCTTGCCCAACTTGGCACCAATGGCAGCACCCGCCTTGCGCGCATCTATGCCCGAGGCATTTGCCGCAAGCCCGACCAGCATCAGTGCATCTGCCTGCATCCCGGCAGGATAGGCCAGTTCGATCACACCCCCTGATTTCAGCGATTTTCCCGTCTTTGATTCCATCGCCCGCTGGGCCGCTTCACGTGCGCTGCGCGGCAGGCCCGCTGGCAAGCGGCCACCGGGCGCCACGATCAGCGCAACGCGGCCCTTATGGCCGGCCAGCTTGTCCGTCGCGGTTTCGGTAAAGGTGATTTCGACTGGATGCGTCATGTCTTGCGTTCCTCGCGTCTGCTTGGTCATGAACCTAGACCCGCATCCGGCCCTTTTCCAGAGCCGCCCTTACCGCTAAAGCTTGCAAACCACTTCGTTTCAGAAAGTCAGCCTCGCCTATGCCTCGGATAGACCGATACATTCTTAGCCTGCTGCTGACACTGTTTGGCTTTTTCGCGCTGGTGCTGGTTTCGGTTTACTGGATCAACCGGGCGGTCAGCCTGTTCGATGATCTGATGAACGACGGGCAAACAGCGCTTGTGGTGCTGGAATTCACCGCGCTGACGCTGCCCTTGGTGATTTCGGTGGTGCTGCCGGTCGCGGCATTCGTGGCGACGGCATATGGCACCAACCGGCTTTCCGGCGAAAGTGAGCTGGTCGCGATGCAGGCGGCGGGCCTGTCGCCCTGGCGGCTGGCGCGGCCCGTTCTGATTTTTGGCGTCTTTGTCGGTGTGATGGTCGCTGTGCTGGTGCATGGGCTGGTGCCAATGGCACGGGCGCGCTTGGCCGATCGTCAGTCGGAACTGGCCGAAAACATGACCGCGCAATTCCTGCGTCCCGGCACGTTCCAATATCCGACCGATGGGCTGACGCTGTTTATCCGCGATATCGCCAATGACGGGCGTTTGCTTGACGTGTTCATCGAAGATGCGCGCAATCCGAACGATCAGACCCTCTACACCTCGGAAGAGGCACTTCTGGTGCGCGCAGATAGCGGCCCGGTGCTGGTCCTGTTGCAGGGGATGGTGCAGAACCTGACCCAAAAGGACGATAAGCGAAACTTGGCGATCACGCGATTTGAGGAACTGAGCTATGACATGGGCGACGTCCTGCCCGAAGGCAGCAGCAAAGGCCGCGATTTGCGTGATTATGGCACGCTGCGTCTGCTGAACCCCGATGCCCAGCTTCTGAAGGCAACCGGCGCCACTGCCGGTGATGCCCGCCGAGAGGCGCATGAACGCATCGCCCAACCGCTGCTGTCGCCGGTTGCCGCAATGATCGGCTTTGCGACACTGATGATCGGTGGCTTCTCTCGCTTCGGGGTCTGGCGGCAGGTGCTGTGGGCCATTCTTGGCCTGATCGTCGTGCAATTCATCAGCAATGCTGCCGCCAATCAGGTTGGCCGCAATACCGATCTGTGGCCGTTGCTATACCTGCCCGCGATGGTCGGCGCCGGTATCTGCATCGTCCTGCTGTGGCTTGCATCAAAGCCACGGCGAATGAAATGCGGCACGACAGGGGATGCGACATGATCCTTGCCCGGTATGTTTCGCGTCGCTTTGTGCGCAGCTTCCTGATGGTGGCCGGGGTCTTTCTGTTGATCCTGTTCCTGATCGACATGATCGAAATGATCCGCCGTTTTTCGGCCCATGATATCGGCCTTGGCGGGGCCGCGCGGCTGGCAACGCTGAACATCGCCTCCAGCTTCTATTCGATTCTGCCGTTGCTGACCGTGCTGGCGGGAATTGCGCTGTTTCTGGGGCTGGCGCGCAGTTCGGAGATGGTGGCGATCCGCGCCTCGGGCCGGTCGGCCCTGAAGGTCGTGACGGCACCGGCGCTGACGGCTGGCATGATCGGCATTATTACCGTGGGCCTGCTGAACCCGCTGGTCGCTGTCACCGGGGCGCAATTTGACGATGCCGTCGCCGAAATCGAAAGTGACGGACAGCAAACGGTTTCGGTGGGCGACAGCGCGGTCTGGTTGCGTCAGGCCGATACAGTGGATGGCAAGCCAAACGGGCAGATTGTCATTCGCGCCCGCCGCGCCAGCCCGGATGCGACAACATTGTATGACGCAACCTTTATGGTTTTTGACGAAGACAGCGGGCCGGTTCGCCGGATCGAGGCACGCCAAGCCAGATTGCAGCCCGGAGAATGGGCGCTGACGCAAGTCCGCGATTTCCCGCTGACCGCCGAAAACCCCGAGGCCGAGGCCCAAACGCAGGAAACCCTGACGCTTGAATCCGAACTGACAGCGCAGCGCATTCGCGACGGCTTTGGCCGCCCGGAGGCCGTGCCGATCTGGCAGTTGCCGGGTTTCATCGCGGGCCTTGAACGCGCAGGTTTTTCCGCAGAACGCCACCGCGTCTGGTTGCACATGGAACTTGCACGGCCATTTCTGATGGCCGCAATGGTGTTGATCGCCGCCGCCTTCACCATGCAGCATATCCGTGGCAGAAATACCGGCATCGCAGTTCTTCTGGCCTTTGGGGCCGGGATCGGACTGTTCTTTTTACGAAATCTGGCGCAGGTTTTGGGCGATAACGGGCAGGTTCTGCCAGCAATTGCAGGCTGGACGCCACCTTTGATCGGTGGCCTGCTGGCGGTGGCAATGATCCTTGCACGGGAGGATGGATGACGCGACGGGGGCAGAACGGCTGGCGGTGGTCCGCGGGCCTTGCGGGGCTTGCCCTGATGCCGGGGCTTGCCCTGGCGCAGGACGTGTTGACCGAAGATCCGGGCCTCGGCGCGGGCAGCATGGTGCAATCGACAGACCTGAACTGGTCTACCCAATCCGCGCTTGCCCCAGCGGCCGACGCGCTAAGCGACAGTGTCATCAATGATGGCACGCCCGAAGCAAACGCGTTGGAATCGGTCGCGCCCACGTCGAATGTCACCATTCGCAGCCGCCCGACGGTTGGCGATACCGGCGACTCGGCGACGGTTCTCGCCGATACGATGACGCTGCAGGGGGATCGCACGCTGATTGCTGCCGGTGGCGTTGTGGTCTGGTATCAGGGATCACGGCTGGTGGCATCGCGCATCGTCGTTGACGGGGCCAGCGGCGATCTGACCATTCAGGGCCCAATTCACCTGTCACGGCCCGGCGCGGTCAAGCCGGATGAAGAGGCGATCCTGATCGCTGATTCCGGCCAGTTGGACAGCGAATTGCAAGATGGCATCATTCGTGGTGCACGATTGGTCATTGCCCGCGAATTGCAGCTTGCCTCGGATGAACTGACGCGGACCGGAAACGGCCGCATGACCAACCTGACGAATGTGGTTGCCTCATCCTGCCAGATCTGTGCCAGCGACCCGACCCCGCTGTGGGAAATCCGCGCCCGCAAGATCACCCACGATGCCGAAACCCGGCTGATCACGTTCGAGCACCCCCAGTTTCGTGCATTCGGCGTGCCAATCGCGGCAGCCCCCTTTACCGTCACCGCACCCGACCCCACGGTCGAACGCCGCACAGGCTTTCTGCGACCAGAGTTCCGCACGACCTCCCGTCTGGGTTTCGGGATGAAGCTGCCCTATTTCATCACGCTGGGCGATAGTGCCGACCTGACGCTGACCCCCTATCTGTCGACCAGCCGGACGCGGACGCTGGAACTGCGCTATCGCCGCGCATGGAGCAATGCCGTCACCGAATGGAACGGCGCGATCAGCCGGGACGACATCGAACCGGATGAGACCCGCGGCTATCTGTTCGGCAACGCGCTGGTCGAACTGCCGCGCGACTATCAACTGGGCATTCAGGTGCAGGTCGCGTCCGACCGCAGCTATTTGCTGGATTATGACGTCACCGATGCCGACCGTCTGTGGAGTGGTGTGATCCTGAACCGTGTGACCCGCGACAAGTTGGTATTTGCGCGTGTCGGCAACTATCATTCGCTGCGCGACGACGAAGATAACAGCGTCTCTCCCGCGCAGGTGGCCGACGCCATCTGGCTGCGCCGCCTGACGCCGGGCTGGATCGGCGGCCAAGCGTTGATGGAATGGTCGGCCCACGCCCATCGCCGCCCTTCGGACGAAGATATGATCGGCCGTGATGTTGCCCGTGGATCGTTTGGCCTGGACTGGCGCCGGACGGAAATTCTGCCCGGCGGCATCGTCGGTGCGGCGATTGCCGGTCTTGACGCGGACATCTATCGCATCTCGCAGGACAGCAATTACGATGACATCGTGACCCGCGCGGATCCTGTCGTGGGTGTGGAACTGCGCTGGCCACTGGCAGGCAGCGATGGCAGCGCCACCTATATGCTGGAACCCGTTGCCCAGATCCTGTGGTCGCCGCGTGGCAACGACGAAGACATCCCGAACGAAGACAGCCGCCTGATCGAATTCGACGAAGGCAATTTAATTTCGGACAATCGCTTTCCCGGCTACGACGCGCGTGAAACCGGATTGCGGGCCAATGTCGGCGTCACCTGGACCCGGCTTGACCCAAGCGGCTGGTCGTTGGGATTGACCGGCGGCCGCGTGTTTCGCGATCACGTCGAGGAAGCGTTTGGCCGGCAATCACCGCTTTATGGCCGTCAATCCGATTGGCTGCTGGCGGCGAATTACGACAGCGGCGATGGTCTGGCCGTCGTGAACCGCGCGCTGTTCGATGATTCGCTGGAGATGTCGCGCAATGAATTACGATTGGGTTGGCTGCGTCAGGATCTGCAGGTGTCAGCCGGACATCTTTGGATCAATGGCGACACGGACGAGGGTCGCGACGCCGATATCAATGAGTTTACCGGCAATGTTGGCTGGCAAATCAAAGATGGCTGGTGGGGCAACGCGGAAACACGCTATGACTTTGTCGCGGACAGTGCGCAAAGCGCGGCACTGGACCTTACCTATCGCAATGAATGCATCACGGTCGACATGGGCATCGAAAGACGCTTTACCTCCTCTGACAGCGTTCAGGCTGAAACCAGCGTGGGCTTTTCGGTTCGCCTTGGTGGTTTCGGCTCACAAAAAGACGGTCCCGGCACAGTGGCGCGGCGCAGCTGCTTGCGCTAATCTGACCGGCAAAGAATGATTTGGGGGCAGCATATGCGGCATTTACTTTCTGGCATCGCCATTTCGGCGACCTTGCTGATGGGCTCGGTCACGCCGGTGCTTGCGCAGAACCTGTTCGAGCCGGTGATCTATATCAACGATTCTGCCGTAACCCGTTACGAGGTGCAGCAACGCCAACGTTTCATGCAAATCCTTGGCGCATCGCAAACCACGGCCAAGGAGGCGCAGGACGCCCTCGTTCAGGACCGACTGCGCACCTTTGCCGGCAAGCAGATGGGAATGGAACCGACCGATGAAGCCATCCAGACCGGGATGGAAGAATTTGCGGGCCGTGCAAACCTGTCGGCCGCCGAATTTGTCGCCCGTCTGGAGCAGGCTGGCGTGGATGTTTCAACCTTCCGCGAATTCATCGCCGCCGGCACCGTCTGGCGTGAGGTTATTCGCCAGCGTTTCGTTGGCATGATCAACGTCTCGGATGCCGAGATTGATCAGGAACTGAAGCGTCAGATCGAAACCCCGATCCTGTCCCGCGTGCTGGTGTCGGAACTTGTGATCCCCGCCCCCGCCGGCCAAGAGGAACAGGCCCTGAACCTGGCCCGCCGCATTTCGGGCTCCAACCTTAGCGAAAATCAGTTCGCCGCTGCCGCGCGCGAATATTCAGCCTCGGAATCGGCCCCCGCCGGGGGGCGTCTGGCATGGATGAATGTCGACAATCTGCCGCCCGGCCTGTTGCCGGTCCTGTCCTCGCTGCAACCGGGTCAGGTCAGCCAGCCATTGCCGGTTCAGGGCGCAGTCGTCCTGTTTTACATGCGCGACACTCAGGGCACCCTGCGTCCGGGCGCGACCGATCAGGTCATTGACTACCTGACGCTGCGGATGGCCAACACGACCGACGCCGCAACCCTTGCCGCCCGCGCCAATAGCTGTGACGATCTTTATGTGCAGGCAGGTCCACAGGTCGCCGCACAGGTCCAGCGCCAGACAATGCCGCAGGGCCAGATCCCAACCTTGATCGCCACCCGCCTTGCATCCCTGGATGATGATGAGGCAGGCTTCGTAAACTATGGCGGCTCGGTCGATCTGGTCATGCTCTGCTCTCGTCAACCCGCGCTGGTCGCCGAAATGCAGAATGACGTTGCCACCACCGCACGGCCCGAAGATGGGGTCGAGGCCGCGGTGCCTAACGCGAATGCCCTGCCCAGCCGTGAACAGGTCCGCAGCGCGATTTTCAATCGCAAGGCGAATGCCGCAGCAGAAGCCTATCTGGCGGAACTGCGCGCGGATGCGATTGTCCGGCGCCCCTGAACCATGGACCGCCGCATCCTTCTGACCTGTGGAGAGCCAGCCGGCATCGGACCAGAGCTGGCGCCGCTTGCCTTGGCCTCGGGGGTGGAATTTGCATGGATCGGGGATCCCCGCCATTTGCCCGCAGGCACGGCTTTCACCAGGATTGCGGCTCCGAACGACCCGGTTCCCGCAGGGCATCTGCCGGTGCTGCCACATCAATTCGCAGCACCCAACACACCTGGCCGGGCCAATCCGGCCAACGCCACGGGCGTGATCGAGGTTATTGCCCGCGCCGTCCAACTGGTGCAGCAGGGTCAGGCCAGTGCCATCACCACCCTGCCGATCAACAAGCAGGCCTTGAAAGAAGGGGCCGGGTTCGCCTTTCCGGGCCATACGGAATATCTGGCCCATCTGGCAGGTGATGTGCCTGTCGTGATGATGCTGGCCTCGACAACGGTGACGCCGGCTTGCCGCGTGGTTCCGGCAACGATCCATATCCCGCTGGCAGAAGTTCCCGCCGCACTGACCGATGAGACATTGGAAAGCGCGATTCGCATCACCCACGCGGCGCTGATCCGTGATTTCGGCATCGCCGACCCACGCATCGCGGTTGCCGGCATCAACCCGCATGCCGGCGAAAATGGCGTCATGGGCCGGGAAGAGATGACGCGCTTCACTCCTCTGTTGAAACGCCTGCGCCAAGAGGGTCTTGACCTGACCGGCCCCCTGCCCGCCGATACGATGTTTCACCCGGCCGCGCGCGCCCGGTATGACGCCGCGATCTGCGCGTATCACGATCAGGCATTGATCCCGATCAAGACACTGGATTTTGCGGGCGGTGTGAATGTCACACTTGGCCTGCCCTTCATCCGCACCTCACCGGATCACGGCACAGCCTTCGACATTGCGGGCAAGGGTTTGGCCGATCCTGAATCGACCATCGCAGCCCTGCGCATGGCCCGCGATATGGCGGCGACGCGCGCATGACGCTTCTTCTTTGTCAAAATACCCTGCGGGGGTTTGGGGGCGCAAAGCCCCCAAGGCTGCCAGCATGAGCACGATCGACAATCTGCCCCCCTTGCGCGAAGTTATCCAGAAACACGACCTGCGCGCCAGGAAACAGCTTGGTCAGAATTTCCTTCTGGATCTGAACCTGACCTCAAAGATCGCGCGGCAGGCGGGCGAGCTGTCGGGACATGACGTGCTTGAAATCGGTCCCGGTCCCGGCGGCCTGACCCGTGGATTGCTGGCCGAAGGCGCACGCCACGTCCTCGCCATCGAAAAAGACGCCCGCGCCCTGCCTGCTCTGGCCGAGATCGCCGCGGTTTATCCGGGCCGCCTGACCGTCATCAACGGCGATGCGCTGAACATCGACCCGCTGGCACATCTGACGCCCCCGATCCGCATTGCGGCGAACCTGCCCTATAACGTGGGCACGGAATTGCTGGTTCGCTGGCTGACACCGCCGGAATGGCCGCCGTTCTGGCAATCGCTGACACTGATGTTCCAGAAAGAGGTGGCGGAACGCATCGTCGCCACGCCGGGCAGCAAAGCCTATGGCCGCCTTGCCCTTCTGGCGCAATGGCGTGCCGATGCACGCATCGTGATGACACTGCCACCCGAAGCCTTTGTTCCGCCGCCCAAGATCAGCTCGGCGGTCGTTCACCTGACCGCGCTGCCGGAACCGCGTTATTCGGCCGATCCGGCGGTTTTGTCACAGGTAACTGCTGCCGCCTTCAACCAGCGGCGCAAAATGCTGCGTGCCTCGCTGCGCGGCCTGCACCCCGATATCGAGGCACTCCTTGCACAGGCCGGTATTGCGCCAACGCAACGGGCCGAGGAAGTGGATCTGGAACATTTCTGTGCGCTGGCCCGTCTGCTGAAAGCCGCGCGAAGCAGCGCATAAGAAAAGGGCCGCTGGCAATGCCGCGGCCCTTGTTCATTATCATAAGCTGATAATCAGTCCTGATCCGGTGTTTCGGGCTCGGCCTGCGGCGCAGCAGCGGCACCCTCATCCGCATCGGTCGCCTTGCGACGGCCACGCGTAGCGGTTCCCGGCGCACGTGGCGTTCGGGGACGAGGAGTCCGTGCCCGCGCCGGTTTCGGCGCATTTTCCGGAGTCTCGATCAGGCCGGTTGCGTCATCCTCGTCAGATGCAGCCAAGGCAGCCGGAAGGCCATCCTTTTCACTGTCATCCACGGCAAGAATACCCTGTTCAGGCTCTTGCATATCCTGACGCGAAGGTGACGCACTCTCTTCATCGCGAGAGGTGCGCTCACGGTAAGTATCCCGGCCACCCTGATCGCGATTATTGTCGCGGTTATGGTTCCGGCCATGCCCGTTATTGCTGGTATGACCATTTCCATTGCCATCATGCGCCGGCGCGGTGCCGTCATCATCCTGGCGTTGGTGCTGATTATGCTGTTGCTGTCGTTCAGCCATCTCGCGCTGAGCTTCGCCCAACATCCGCGTGTAATGTTCGGCATGTTGCAGAAAGCTCTGCTCGGCCACACGGTCGTTGGACAGCTGCGCGTCCCGCGCCAGCGTCAGATATTTTTCAATGATCTGTTGAGGGGTGCCACGCACCTTACCTTCGGGTCCTGAACTATCAAAAACCCGATTAACGATATTCCCCAACGAGCGCTGGCGATTCGACTTGTTACGCGAACGTGATTTCGATGATCTCATCAGTTTGTCTGTCAGTGGTTCCAGTTTGGTCTGGACGGCGTTTCAGGAGGCATTGGCAGCTTTAAAAATGATCGCCTCGCCGTTCAGCCCGACCTTAACCCGTGCAGTGCTTTGTCCTAAGCACCAGTTCGGCTATAGCTGTGTCAGGCTGACCTGTGCAGCAGCGTTTCCGCCCCTTGCACAATGCCGAATAATCATGCCCCGGCGGGTCTGACAAGGGAAAACTTGTAAATTATCGGCGATCTCGGCCCAAACTGCCTATTTCAGGCTGGATATTGCGCCAAAACCACACGATCCCGCCCGTCCAGATCCGGGATCACGCGCGTCAAGGCACCGGCATCATTGAACAATGCCGATACATCGCTTGCTTGGCTTGGGCCGATTTCGACAAGCATATTTCCGCCGGGCGTCAGATGCCTTGCCGCCCCTGCAGCGATGACTCGATAGGCAGACAATCCATCCTTGCCGTCTGTCAGGGCCGATTCAGGCTCCCACAGCCGCACATCGGGGGCCAATCCCGTCATCTCATCCAGGGCGATATAGGGTGGATTCGATACAATCAGGTCAAAGCGCCCGTCAACGCCATCATACCAATCGGCACGATGAAACGCCGCCGTCACCCCTATGATTTGGGCATTCCGCCGCGCCACATCAAGCGCAGCTTCGGAAATATCGGTGCCCGTTCCGCTGGTCCCGGTGCGCGCCGCCAGAAGTGAAATCAGGATCGCACCGGTTCCCGTGCCCATATCCAGAACCGATTTCCAAGGCAGGGACAACGCGGCCTCGACCAGGGTTTCGGTATCGGGTCGCGGGTCCAGCGTATCGCGCGTCACCATGAAGCGATGCGCATAGAAATCGCGAAACCCGACGATCTGTGCGACAGGCTGGTGCTGCGCCCTTGCGGCAATTCCGCCCCACAACCGGTCCTCCTCTGCGTCAGACAGATCGCGGTCCGGCATGATCCGCAGCCGCCCCGGCTCGACCGCCAGGACCGCCGCAAGGATACGGTCGGCATCACGGGCAAAGCCTTCGATCCCCGCCTGCTGCAAACGCGTGGCCGCCTGCACCCGAGCGTCGGACAGCTTCATTGGTCAGCAGCCAGCCGCGCCGCCTGATCATGTGCGATCAGCGCGTCGATGATCTCGGTCAGATCCCCGGCCATCACCCGGTCCAGCGCATAAAGCGTCAGGTTGATGCGATGATCGGTCATCCGACCCTGAGGGAAATTATACGTGCGGATGCGTTCGCTGCGATCGCCGCTGCCAACCTGGTTTTTGCGATCGGCCGCGCGTTCGGCATCAACCCGCTGGCGCTCCATGTCATACAGCCGCGCACGCAGCACCGCCATCGCATTGGCCCGGTTCTGGTGCTGCGACTTTTCGGAACTCGTCACCACGATCCCGGTCGGGATATGCGTGATACGGACCGCCGAATCCGTGGTGTTGACGTGCTGCCCGCCCGCGCCACTGGCGCGCATGGTGTCGATGCGGATGTCACCTGCAGGGATGTCGATATCAACATCTTCGGCCTCGGGCAGAACGGCGACGGTCGCCGCACTGGTATGAATACGCCCGCCGGATTCGGTTTCAGGCACCCGCTGAACGCGGTGCACACCAGATTCGTATTTCAACCGGGCAAAGACACCCTCGCCTTCGATCCGGGCCGTGGCTTCCTTGATCCCACCCAATTCGGTTTCAGTCAGTTCCAGAAGCTGAAATTTCCACCCCTGCGATTCGGCATAACGGCGATACATGCTGAGCAGATTACCCGCGAACAAAGCCGCCTCATCCCCCCCGGTGCCGGGCCGGATTTCGACGATCGCAGGCCGCGCATCCGCCGCATCCTTGGGCAGCAGCGCAATCCGCAACTTCTGCTCCAGCCGGGGCAGTTCCTGGTGCAGCCGGGCCAGTTCATCTTCGGCCAGTTCGCGCATCTCGGGATCGGCCAGCATCAGCTGCGCCTCGGCGATGCCGTCGCGCGCTGCGCGCCATTGATCGATTTCCTCGACCACCGGTTTCAACTCGGAATATTCGCGGCTGATCCGGGCGATCTGATCCGGGGCGGCACCAGCATTCAACTGCGCTTCGAGATATTCGAAACGCTGGCTGATCTGGACAAGGCGATCTTCTGGCAACATGCAGCGCGAATTATCCCCGCCGCGTCCAGCCGTAAAGCGCAATCAGCTCGGTCGCGACATGCGCCCCGGAAATCGCGGTCGCGCCGGTCGTGTCATAGGGCGGCGAAACCTCGACCACGTCGCCACCGATCAGATCGACGCCCGCCAGACCGCGCAACAACGCGGCCGCCTGCCAGCTTGCCAGACCACCCCAAACGGGTGTGCCCGTGCCCGGCGCAAAAGCCGGGTCCAGCGCATCAATGTCAAAGGTGATATAGACAGGCCGATCCCCGATCACCTGCCTGATCCGCGTCAAGGTCGCGTCCACCCCGTCACGATGCAGCGATGGCGCATCCAGGATCGTCACGCCCAAAGTATCGGGATTATCCGTCCTGATCCCGACCGACACACTGGCTGCCGGATCGACGACCCCTTCCTTGATGGCCTTGTAGAGAAACGTCCCATGGTCGATCCGGTCTGGATCATCATCGACCCAGGTGTCGGAATGGGCATCGAACTGAATCAACGCCACCGGCCCCCGCCGCACGGCGACGGCGCGCAAGATCGGCAGCGTGATGAAGTGATCCCCGCCCAGCGTGACCGGAGCGGCGCCGCTGTCCATTATGCCACCGATATGCGCCTCGATCCGGGCAGGAACCTCACGCGTATTGGCATAATCGAACGCCATGTCGCCGTAATCGACGACATTCAGCAGGCCAAGTGGGTCATAGCCCCACCCGTAGGGCTGATCATAGGGCTGCAGGGTCGAAGCCTCGCGGATCGCGCGCGGCCCAAAGCGGGTGCCGGGCCGATGCGTCACCGCCTGATCGAAGGGGATGCCAGTCACGGCAATATCAACGCCAGCCAGATCCTTGGTATATCGCCGCCGCAAAAAGCTGACGGCCCCACCAAAAGCGTTCTCATAGGACAGCCCGCGCGGATCGCTGCGCGTAAAAGCCTGATCTACCTGATTTTTCGCATCTTCCAGTGCCATGCGCATCCCTCTGATCCAAACCATCAGACTGCCCAGCAACGCGCCAGACCGCAAGTGATGTCGGGCCGCCCGAATTCTTCTTTGCAAAAATACCCCACGGGGGTCCGGGGGTGTGCAACCCCCGGTCTCGCCACCCCGAATCACCTTGCATCTGCAGCATTCGCAGCTATAAGACCCCATCCTTCCGCCGGGATATCGCAACCGGCGCAACCTCTCGTGGCGGGTGCGGAAGGGTTACCGCCTATGAAGTGCGCCTGAACATGAAAGGGATGCCATGCCTCTGTACGAGCATGTGCTGATCGCTCGCCAGGACCTGTCGAACACGCAGGCCGAAGGGCTGATCGAACATTTCTCGACCATTCTGGCCGATAACGGCGGCAAGGTCGTAGAGAACGAATATTGGGGGGTCCGCACCCTCGCCTACAAGATCAACAAGAACCGCAAAGGCCATTACGCCTTCCTGCGTTCGGACGCGCCTTCGGCCGCCGTGCAGGAAATGGAGCGTCTGGCCCGTCTGCATGATGACGTCATGCGCGTCATGACCATCAAGGTCGACGAGCACGAGGAAGGCCCCTCGGTGCAGATGCAAAAACGTGAAGAGCGTGGTGAACGCGGTGAACGCGGTGAGCGTGGCGAGCGTCGTGAACGCCGCGAGCGCAGCTAAGGAGATCTGAGACAATGGCGAACAAACCATTCTTCCGTCGTCGCAAGGTCGATCCGTTTGGCGGCGAAAACGCCCCGAAAATCGACTATAAGGACACCCGTCTGCTGCAACGCTACATTTCCGAGCGTGGCAAGATCGTTCCTTCGCGCATCACTGCTGTTTCGGCAAAGAACCAGCGCAAACTGGCACAGGCAATCAAGCGCGCTCGTTTTCTGGCGCTGCTGCCCTATGTCGTGAAGTAAGGAGACCTGAACATGCAAGTCATCCTGCTGGAACGCGTCGCGAAACTTGGCCAGATGGGCGAAGTCGTCAACGTGAAACAGGGCTATGCCCGCAACTTCCTGCTGCCTCAGGGCAAAGCACTTCGTGCGTCGGACGCCAACATCAAGGCATTCGAAAACCAGAAAGTGCAACTGGAAGCCCGCAACGCCGAATCGAAAGCTGACGCGCAGAAGATCGCCGACAAGCTGGACGGCGAAACCTTCGTCATCATCCGTTCGGCATCGGACGCTGGCGCGCTGTACGGTTCGGTGACGACCCGTGACGCCGCCGACGTGGCGACCGAAGCTGGCTTCACCGTCGACCGCAAACAGATCGTTCTGGGTCAGCCGATCAAGGAACTGGGTCTGCACGACGTCGCTATTGTGCTGCATCCTGAAGTCGAAGCCACCATCGTTCTGAACGTCGCACGTTCGACCGAAGAGGCTGAACTGCAAGCGCAGGGCAAATCGATTCAGGATCTGGCCGCAGAAGCCGATGCAGAGGCAGAATTCGAGATCGCCGAATTGTTCGACGATATCGGCGGTGCTTCGTCGGACGACGACGCCCAGGATAACGACCGGAACTGATTTCCTGCACCTGACAATTATCAAGCCGCGCCAGTCCTCTGGCGCGGTTTTTTATTCTTTGAATTGCCGATAAGTTGTGGTCGGCCCTATTGATACAAAGCAGATTTTGATATGGACCTGATATTAGGCGATCGACCAACGACGGCGGGTGCGCCGTTTCTGGAAGGAGCAGGAATGCCCGACCCACTCGGCCAACTTCTGACGGATCGCGATTGGCTGATGGCCGATGGCGCGACTGGCACAAACCTGTTCAATATGGGTCTGCCCTCGAATGAGCCGCCCGAACTTTGGAACGCCGAGCATCCCGATCGCATTCGCAAACTGTATCAGGATTCGGTCGATGCAGGCGCTGATCTGTTCCTGACCAACAGTTTCGGCGGCAATGCCAGCCGGCTGAAACTGCGTAATGCCGCATCGCGGGTCACCGAACTGAACCGCATCGCCGCTGAAATCGGGCGCGAGGTTGCAGACCGCGCAGGCCGTCCGGTCATCGTTGCGGGCAGCATGGGACCAACGGGTGAGATCATGGCCCCGATGGGCGGGCTGACGCATGATCGCGCCGTCGAAATGTTCCATGAACAGGCCGAAGCCCTGAGGGCCGGAGGCGCAGACGTCTTGTGGCTGGAAACCATCAGCTCGGAAGAAGAATTCCGGGCGGCGGCGGAAGCCATTGATCTGACCGGCATGCCATGGTGCGGGATGATGAGTTTTGACACCGCGGGTCGCACCCTGATGGGGCTGGCGCCCGCCAAGCTGGCATCGCTGGTCGAACGGCTGCGCAACCGCCCACTTGCCTATGGGGCCAATTGTGGAGTGGGGGCGTCCGATCTGTTGCGGGCGGTGTTGGCGCTGACCGCCACGGGCACTGAACGCCCGCTGATCGCCAAGGGCAATGCGGGCATTCCGCGCATGGATCACGGTCACCTGCACTATGACGGCACCCCGGAACTGATGGCGAAATACGCGGTTCTGGCCCGCGATCTGGGCGTCAGGATCATCGGCGGCTGCTGCGGCACCAGCCCCGCCCACCTGCGTGCCATGCGCGATGCGCTGGAAAATCGCCCACAAGGGCCACGACCGACGCCCGAGTTGATCGCGGCGCAACTGGATGGAACCGGCCCCGACCGCGACGGCGGCCTTTGAGCTTTCAGAATAATGACAGTTGATCCCCGGCTTTTGGCGGGGGGCCAAACCTGCTGCAATCCAATGGCGGGCTCCCTTCACGATAGCCAAGCCGTTTGCGGGCCAGCCGAAAGCGTTGCAGCGCCAATTGCGCCTCGGCCCCCTGCCCTTTGAAGCGCTGTCCAAAGCGCGGATCATTGTCGCGCCCGCCGCGCATGGCCTGCACCCGGTTCATGATATGCGCGGCCATTCCCGGCTTGTGCCGTGCCAGCCAATCCCGAAACAGCGGGGCGACCTCATGCGGCAGGCGCACCGGGATCATGCTGGCGGTGGTGGCCCCGGCATCCCGCGCGGCAGTCAGGATCGCTTCGATTTCAGGTTCATTCAGCACCGGGATAATCGGGGCGACCATGACGCGAACCGGAATGCCCGCCTTTGCCAGATCATGGATCATCTTCAATCGCGTGGCTGGCGCGGGTGCCCGCGGCTCCATCGCGCGGGACAGTTCGGCGTCCAGCGTGGTCACGCTGACACCGACAGCCGCCTGGTCCTTGGCCGCCATTTCCGCCCACAGGTCCAGATCGCGCAACACCGTCCGTCCACGTGTCACCAGCGTTACCGGATGGTTCCAGTCGCGCAGCACCCGCAGGATGCCCGGCATAATCGCCAGCTTCGATTCAATCGGCTGATAGGGGTCGGTATTCGTGCCAAGCGCAATCGGCGCGACCCGATAGGACGGGCGGGCGATTTCTTTTTCCAGCAATGCCGGGGCCGTCGGCTTGGCGGTAATCTTGGTTTCAAAATCCAGCCCCGGCGACAGCCCCAGATAGGAATGGCTGGGCCGTGCAAAGCAATAGATGCAGCCATGCTCACACCCGCGATAGGGGTTGATCGACCGGTCAAACGGAATATCGGGCGAGGTATTGCGGGCAATGATGCTGCGCGGGCTCTCCGATACCACCTCGGTCCGCAAAAGACGTTCTTCCTCGGGGATGTCCCAGCCATCATCTTCACGCTCTCGCCGATATGGCTCAAACCGTCCATCCGGGCGTTTGTCGGCCCCGCGGGCCTTCAGGATTTCATCTGGATTGCGTCTTGGTAGCATGTCTGAAGATTAGAACATATCAAGAACACTTTCCAGAGATTCGTTAGCGGTTGAAATCCACGGCCTGCGGTTACAACTTGAACCAAAGCGATATGCCAAAGGACAGGACAAGACATGACCGACGAATATAACCCGCCTCAAATCTGGACGTGGGAGGCTGGCAATGGCGGTCAATTCGCCAGCATCAACCGCCCCGTCGCCGGTCCGACCCATGACAAGGACCTCCCTGTCGGTAAACACCCTTTGCAACTGTATTCGCTGGCGACGCCCAACGGGCAAAAGGTCACCATCATGCTAGAGGAATTGCTGGCCAAGGGTCATACCGGCGCGGAATATGACGCATGGCTGATCGATATCGGTGACGGCGATCAGTTCGGCAGCGGCTTTGTCGAGGTCAATCCGAACTCGAAGATCCCGGCGATGATGGATCACTCGATCAGCCCGCCGTTGCGGCTGTTCGAATCCGGTTCGATCCTGCTGTATCTGGCCGAAAAATTCGGGGACTTCCTGCCCACAGATCTTGCCGCGCGCACCCAAGCCCTGAACTGGCTGTTCTGGCAGATGGGATCGGCGCCCTTCGTCGGTGGCGGTTTCGGCCATTTTTACCATTACGCGCCGATCAAGATCAAATATGCCATTGATCGATATGCGATGGAAACAAAACGGCAGCTTGACGTGCTGAACCGCCATCTGGCCGATCATCGCTTCATGGCGGGCGATGAATATTCCATTGCCGATATGGCGATTTTCCCGTGGTATGGCCGACTGACGACCGGCGGCGTTTATGGCGATGCGGCGACGTTCCTGCAGGGGGCCAGCTATGAACACGTCCTCCGCTGGAACAAAGAGATCGAAGCCCGCCCGGCGGTTCAGCGCGGCATGATGGTCAACCGAACCTCGGGCGATCCTTCGGGGCAATTGCATGAACGGCACGACGCGACGGATTTCGACACACGCACGCAGGACAAGCTGGAAACGCAATTGTAGCCTGCGGCTTTACCGAAAAACCGCAAATCCTTTACAAAGCCGGGTGGTTAACGCTTGGCTTTGCAAGTCATTAGCTGCTTAATGCCGCCAAAGGATTAATCTGTAATGGCTTTTGGAGGGACGTGTGCAGCTACCCAGAATTGCAATGGATATGGTGCCCAGCGGCGATGGCGCGGTCACGAAATATATCTCTCCTGAAGTTCGCAACAAATCCTGGTTCAATCCCGGCAAGCCGGTGATCTTCGTCAACGGGATGTTGAACTCGGGCGACGATCACATGAAAAGTGCCAACGCCCTGTCACTGATGCTGGGTGTCCCGGTGATCGGTGTATACAACAAGAAAGACGGTTTCTGGCGCGACCTGTTCCAGTGCATCTCGGACAAGGCGCAGATGACCTCGATGCAGACGTCGAACATCCACACGAATGACCAGTGGATCAAGACCTATGACGCCCTGTATCAGATCGAAAAGGGCAAGCGTCCGGGGCTGACCAAGGAGGCTTATGTCTATGAACTGCTGGCCTCGAACAAGGCTGCGCAGTCGCTGTTCGCCCTGCTTGCAGCACCGGGCGGCATGCTGGGCACGCCGATCTATTGCCACAGTCAGGGAAATCTTGTGACATCCAACGCACTGACCGGCGTCACGATGGCAAAGGGTGTTGGCGCCGTCCAAGGGATCGAGGTGAACAGCTTCGGCTCACCCGCGCGCGGATGGCCGGCCGGGCTGCGCCGCGTGAACAATGCCTATACCTTCGATCCGGTCAGCTTCCTTGATCTGCGCATGGACTGGAGCAGCTCGAAAGTGGGTTTCAAGGCGGCGCATGGTTTTCTGAACTACGTCGATCAGGATGGCGAGTTTATCGTGAACCGGTTCCGCACCGGTGGTTGGGGCATGACCGTCAACATGGACGAGGCTGCACTGGCCAAATTCTGTGCCAGTCAGGGCACCAACACCCGCCGTTTGCGTGCCGTCTTCGACCGGCTGGAAAAAGCGCATTGGAGCGATAGCGACGACATCGCGGTTGCCTATGTCAATCTGCTGACCGATGCCCAGATCGCGGCGCTGCAACAGACCGATCCAACCTTCATTGCGCAGTTGATCCGCCTGATGCAGGCCGGGATCGAAACAGGCGACGAAACGCGTGCGATTTCGCGATTGAAGTCGGTTCAGGTCGGGGCTTGATCCTGATTCTGGACGGAAGCCGGTTCGACGACATCACCGGCTTCTATTCAGAAATCAATCGCGTCTTCATGGCGAACGAAACCTGGCGGCTGGGCGAAAGCCTGGATGCGCTAGATGACATGTTGCGCGGCGGCTATGGTGCGCTGCATGACACCGACACCGCAACATTGCATTGGCTGCATTTCGACAAAAGCCGCCACGATCTGGGCTATGCGGCGACGCGAGGATGGCTGCAGGCAAAACTGAACAGACCGGGCTTCGATCGCGGTCACATCCAAGCCCAGCTGGAGGCGCTGGAACGGGGCGAAGGGCAGACCTATTTCGACATCATTTTGCACATCATCGCAGAGCATCCGCACATTCGGCTGAAAGCGATGTAACCCGGCGATTATCGCACCGTGAAGACGCACCGGCACCCGAATAAAAAAGCCCCGCCGAAGCGGGGCTTTTGATATCAGTTGCGGGCTTTATCGACCATCTTGCCCTTGGAAATCCAGGGCATCATTTCGCGCAGCTTGGCACCGACCTGTTCGATCTGGTGTTCGTCGTTGATGCGGCGGGTTGCCTTGAACGACGGCTGGCCGACGGCGTTTTCCTGCATGAAGTCGCGAACGAATTTGCCGTTCTGGATGTCGGTCAGAACATCTTTCATGCGCTTCTTGGTTTCTTCATAGGGCAGAACGCGCGGACCCGACACGTATTCGCCGTATTCGGCCGTGTTCGAGATCGAGTAGTTCATGTTCGCAATGCCGCCTTCGTAGATCAGGTCCACGATCAGCTTCACTTCGTGCAGGCATTCGAAATAGGCCATTTCCGGCTCGTAACCCGCTTCAACCAGCGTTTCAAAGCCCATACGGATCAGTTCAACCAGACCGCCGCACAGAACAGCCTGCTCACCGAACAGGTCGGTTTCACATTCTTCGCGGAAGTCGGTTTCGATGATTCCCGAACGACCGCCACCGATGGCCGAGCAATAGGACAGCCCCAGATCCAGCGCCTTACCCGATGCGTCCTGATGCACCGCGACCAGACATGGCACGCCCCCCCCTTTGACATATTCGCCGCGCACGGTGTGGCCGGGGCCTTTCGGAGCCATCATGATGACGTCGACGCCGGGCTTCGGCTCGATCAGGCCGAAATGCACGTTCAGACCATGGGCGAAGGCGATGGCGGCGCCCTCGCGCAGGTTGTCATGGACGTATTTCTTGTAGGTATCGGCCTGAAGTTCGTCGGGCATGGTGAACATGATCAGGTCGGCCCATTTGGCGGCCTCGGCGATTTCCATCGTTTTCAGGCCTTCGGCTTCGGCCTTGGCTTTCGATGGGCTTCCCTCACGCAAGGCGACGACGACATTCTTTGCACCCGAATCGCGCAGGTTCAGGGCATGGGCGTGACCTTGGCTGCCATAGCCCAGAATAGCCACTTTCTTGTCCTTGATCAGGTTAACGTCACAATCACGGTCATAATAAACGCGCATTTCGGATTTCCTTGCTTTACGTTGTCGCTTTTGTAGCCCGATCATCGCATCGGGGATGTTCAATTTTCGCAAATTTCGTTAGATATATGAAAAATTCATGCCTCTGAAATTAACCCAACGAGATAATCATGCCCGATGCAACTGACCTGCGCATACTTCGTCAGCTTCTGGCCGATCCTGATGCCAGCAACGCGCTCTTGGCCGAACGGGCTGGCGTGACTGCCGCAAGCTTATGGCGTCGGCTGGAAAAAATGAGCGAAACCGGTGTGATTTCCGCAGTTCAGAATCAGATCGACTGGCGCGCCCTTGGCTGGGAGGTTCAGGTCAGCCTGCGTTTTACGTTGGACAAGACCGAGCCACGTGCCTTTGACGAATTCATGGCCGCCGCCCGAAAGGTTCCGGAAGTCACTGAAATTCAGACATTTCTGGGCAGTGTTGATCTGCGCCTGTCGGTCATCGCCCGCGACATGGCACATTGGCAGCAGATCTATCGCGACCGTATCCTGACGCTGCCGCATGTGTCAGACAGCGATGCGCTGATGTTGGTATCGACCATCAAGGACAGTCAGGAAATGGCGCTATGACCACGGCATTGGATGCGACAGACATGGCGATCTTACGAATATTGGCGACGGACGCGACCAAAAGTGCCGCAGAAATCGGTCGGGCAGTTGGCATCGGTCAACCGGCGGCGTGGCGACGTATCCGCAAGCTGACTGATTCGGGTGTGCTGGGCCAAAAGCGCATCGTGATCGACAATGCGGCTGTCGGTTTTGGTGTCACGGTCTTTCTGGGCATCCGTCTGGCCGCCAAGGGTCGCACCAGCCTGGAAGATTTCGAACGTGCCGTCACCGCCATCCCCGAGGTTCAGACCGTTCAGCACGTCCTTGGCCAATTCGATTACCGCCTGCGCGTCATCGCGCGCGACATCAGCGATTTCGAACGTATCCTGCGCCGCCGCATCATGACCCTGCCCGGGATCGGACAGGTCGAGGCGAACGTGATGTTATCAGAAGAGCGGCGACCGGGGCCGCTGGCCGCTCTTTAGCTTGTCGTCGCAGACCTTGCGGACTGGCCCCGCCTTTTGGCCGATCACCCCGCCTTTTGGCCAATCATTCAGGCACCACCCGCACCGCGCCCTTGGCAGCACTGGTCGTCATGGCCGCATAGGCACGCAGCGCGGTCGTGATCTTGCGCTGCCGCGGCTTGGCGGGTTTCCAGCCCTCGGCCTCGCGCTTTTCGCGGCGTGCAGCCAGTGTCGCATCGTCTACGGCCAGATGGATCACGCGGTTCGGAATGTCGATCTGGATCAGGTCGCCCTGTTCGACCAGACCGATGGTACCGCCTTCGGCCGCCTCGGGCGAGACATGACCGATGGACAGCCCTGACGAGCCGCCCGAGAAACGACCGTCTGTCACCAAGGCGCAATCCTTGCCCAGCCCCTTGGATTTCAGGTAGCTGGTTGGATACAGCATTTCCTGCATCCCCGGCCCACCGCGCGGGCCTTCGTAGCGAATCAGAACAACTTCGCCGGCCTTGACCTTGCCGGTCAGAATGCCCGACACGGCGTCGTCCTGACTTTCAAAGATATGCGCCGGGCCTTCGAATTTCAGGATCGAATCGTCCACACCGGCGGTTTTGACGATGCAGCCATCTTCGGCCAGATTGCCGTAAAGCACGGCCAGACCGCCATCTTGCGAAAAGGCATGTTCCAGATCGCGGATCACACCGCCCTTGCGGTCCATGTCGACATCGTCATAGCGGCGATCCTGCGAAAACGCCGTCTGTGTCGGCACCCCGCCGGGGGCGGCACGGAAGAAGTCGTGGACGGATGCCGCATCGGTGCGCATCACATCCCAACGATCCAATGCTTCGGCCAATGTGCCGGAATGGACGTTGCCCACGGTCGTATCCAGCAAGCCGGCACGGTCCAATTCGCCCAGAATCGCCATAATCCCGCCAGCGCGGTGAACATCTTCCATATGCACGTCGCTTTTGGCCGGGGCGACCTTGCACAGGACCGGAACCTTTCGCGAAAGCTGGTCAATATCGGACATGGTGAATTCCACCTGCCCCTCATGCGCGGCGGCCAACAGATGCAGAACCGTATTCGTCGATCCGCCCATGGCGATATCCAGCGTCATGGCATTCTTGAAGGCTTCAAAACTGGCGATGGAACGAGGCAGCACGCTGGCATCATCGCCTTCATAGTAACGGCGGGCCAGATCGACGACCAGATGCCCAGCCTCGACAAACAGGCGCTTGCGGTCGGCATGGGTGGCAAGGGTCGATCCATTGCCCGGCAGCGACAGGCCCAATGCCTCGGTCAGGCAGTTCATCGAGTTCGCGGTGAACATGCCCGAACACGACCCACAGGTCGGGCAGGCCGATCGTTCGATCGCCTGCACATCGGCATCAGAAACCGCGTCGTCAGCAGCGGCGACCATGGCATCCACCAGATCCAGCGCCTTGACCCTGCCGTCCTGCAACACGACCTTGCCCGCTTCCATCGGACCGCCAGACACAAAGACGACGGGGATATTCAGCCGCAGCGCCGCCATCAGCATGCCGGGAGTGATCTTGTCGCAGTTACTGATACAGACCATGGCATCGGCGCAATGGGCATTGACCATGTATTCCACCGAATCCGCGATGATTTCGCGCGATGGCAGCGAATACAACATCCCGTCATGGCCCATCGCGATGCCGTCATCGACGGCGATGGTGTTGAATTCCTTTGCAATACCGCCTGCTGCTTCAACCTCGCGTGCGACCAACTGACCCAAATCCTTCAGGTGGACATGGCCCGGCACGAATTGGGTAAAGCTGTTGACAATGGCGATGATCGGCTTGCCAAAATCGCTGTCCTTCACGCCGGTCGCCCGCCACAATCCGCGTGCGCCCGCCATATTTCGGCCGTGGGTGGTAGTGCGTGAACGATATGCAGGCATGGCTCGACTCCTTTGGCTGGCAGGCGGTGTATCACCCCTACCTTCGGAAGGAAATTACTGAAATGCCGGGTTTCAAGGTGTTTTTATGTCGTAAAGGGTGCCGTTTGGATTCGGCCCCCCGTTATTCTATCACGAAGCCAGCTTCATCGCGACGATCCCGGTCAGAATCAGCCCTGCCGCAATCAGGCGTCCCGTCGTCACGGGTTCACCGAACATGAACACGCCGACCACAAACGCGCCAACCGCGCCGATGCCGGTCCAGATCATATAGGACGTGCCCAACGGCAGGCTGCGCATCGAAAGCGCCAGCAACCAGATAGAGGCGATCATCCCGACCACCATGATCCCGGTCGGCAGGATGCGCGTAAATCCATGCGATTGTTTCATCGCGGTTGCCCAGACAATTTCCAGCAAACCGGCAAGAAGAAGAAGAATCCAAGGCATGACAAACCTCTGTCGTCAAGCCGGGCCGTCCCGGCGGTTTTTCCATGAAGGAGAGGTCGTCCTCTTGTCAAAGCAAAATAGGGAGCGCCGCGACAAGGGCAAGCTGGCACGGAGTGGATTTCCGGGGTGGTTGCCCAAAGGCAACCATCAGCGCAGGCCCAACCCCGCCCGCATCATCAGCCGCCGCACAGGTGCCACGCCGTAAAGCCCGCCAAGAGCGGCGGCCCGAAGATCACGCAAGGGTCGCAACGAGGCCTGACTGGCGCGGTTCAGCGCGTCGATCCCCAACAACCGGGCATAGGCATCCGGGCGGCGCGTGCGGTTATATTCCGCCAGGCCTGCCGCATTGCCGGGATCGTTACGGTTCAAGTCGATCAGCGCGCCCAGATCGGCAAGGCTCAGGTTCAACCCTTGCGCACCAATGGGGGGCAGAACATGCGCGGCCTCGGCGATCAGGGCGGTGCGCGGGCCGGTAAAGCTGTCTGCGATCTGGCTGATGATCGGCCATTGGGTCAGGCGTGTCGCCTGTGACAGATGGCCCAGAATACCCGCCGACCGGGCATTTAGCTCTGCCTCAAACTCAGCGGGCGGCAGGGCGGCCAGCCTAGCAATCTGCCGTCCATTCTCCATCCAGACAACGGCAGAGCTGTGCTTGCCATCGCGATCCGGCAGCGGCACCAGCGTGAACGGCCCGCCCGAGCGGTGCACCTCGGTTGAAACATTATCATGCGGCAGATCATGGGTGACGGCGAATGCCAGCGCCTTTTGACCATAGCGAAAGGTCCGCACGCCAATGCCAAGCGCCTGACGCACCGGCGAATTGCGCCCATCCGCGCCAATCAGCAGCCTTGCTCTGATCCGTCGCCCATCGGACAGCGTAACCAGCGCCCCTTCGTCACGCGCGACCACATCGGTGGTGGCGGTCCCCGGTTGAAAGCGCACCGTTTGCAACTGTTCCAGCCGTGCCGAGATCTCGCGCCGCAGCAGCCAGTTGGGCAGGTTCCAGCCAAAGGGCTGGTCACCAATCTCGCTGGCATCAAAATCGCGGATCAGCCGCGCGACAGGGTCGGCCCCGCCCGCATCCACAATCCGCATCACCTGCAAGGGCGTGGCAAAGGGTGACAGCCGTTCCCATAACCCAATCTGCCCAAGAAGCGCGACGGAGGGCGTCAGAAATGCCGTGCTGCGCAGATCGGCGCCATCCGTGCCTTCGTCCGTCACGGGGGAGGCCGGGTCAACGCACAGCGTGGTCAACCCCTCGGCCCCAAATCCGGCAGCCGCAATCAGCCCGGCAATCCCCCCGCCCGAGATCAGAACATCGACCTGTTCAAAGCTGCTATCCGTCATTGCCATCATCCCGATTGCGTCGCAGCGATCATGCCCCGAACATGCGCCCAAGGCCAGCATCGCCGTTGTCGCAGCCTATTTGCGTGCAGCCGCAAGCGATTGCAGGAACGCGGTCAGATTATCGATATGCACATCGACATAGGCGGGGACTTCCCCCTTCAACAGGCTTGGCCCATCACGTGCAGGCCCCACCAGAACCGTGCGCATCCCCATGTCATGCGGCACGGCCAGATTGCGGGGATCATCCTCAAAGAAGGCGGCGCGGCGCGGGTCGATGCCACTTTGGGCAATCACCGCCTCGAATGCCTCGCGGCGGGGTTTGGGATAATAATGCGTTTCTTCGACGCCATAGATATCCTGGAACATATCCAGACATCGCGCCGCCAGAACCTTGCGGGCATAGGTTGAATCGGCATTGGTGTGGATCAGCTTGTGCCCGGGCAGCGCGTTGATCGCGTCAGCCAACTCGGGCGCGGGCATCAGCACGTCAAAGTCGATATCATGCACATCGGCCAGATAATCGCTTGGGTCAACACCGTGCCGGTCCATCAGCCCCGCCAAGGTCGTTCCATGACTGCGCCAATATTCGCTGCGCACCTGATCGGCGCGGGCATGTTCGCATTCCAGCGTGCGCATGACATAGGCCGTCATCCGCTCCTCGATCTGCGGGAACAGCGCCATTTCGGGCGGGTAAAGCGTATTGTCCAGATCAAAGATCCAGACATCGACATGAGAGAAATCCATGCCCCTCGGATACAGCCCAAACAGCGCGCTTGCAATCGCGCACGCCCCGGCCAAATCTGTGGCGTATGAAAGTGACGCATATTCCCTGATCCTTGCCGCGATCGAAGTCGGCACCTATCGCCCCGGTGACCGTCTGGTGGAAGCGGAACTGGCCGACCGTTTCGGCGTGTCCCGAACCCCGGTCCGCGAGGCGTTGCAGCGGCTGGAAACCCAGCAGATGGTCGTCCGTGACGGTCGCAGCCTGATCGTGGCGACGCTGGATCACAACCAACTGGCCGAACTTTACGTTGTCCGGGCCGAGCTTGAGGGCCTGGCCGCCCGTCTTGCCGCCCGCCATGCAACGCCCGAAGAGGTGCGTGTTCTGGCCCAGATGGTGTCCGAGGATCAAAAGGCCATCAACGATCCGCAAGCCCTTGCCCGTGCCAACAAACGCTTTCACCACCAGATCCATCTGGCGTCGCATAATCGCTATCTGGTGCAGCAACTGGATCTGGTTCATCGCAGCATGGCGCTGATGGCCAGGACATCGCTTGCCGCCGAAGGGCGCAGCGAAACCGCGCTGGCGGAACATAAGCGTATCGTTGACGCCATCGCAGCGGGTGATGGCAATGCTGCGGATCAGGCTCTGCGTCAACATATCTCGATGGCCTGGGAAACCCGGCTGAAGCTGGAAGCACAGGCAGATCGTGACGCCTGAGACTGGGGCATATACGGGCCGCCTGATCGAAACGCCGGACGACCTTGCCGAGGGCGTGGCCTATCTGGCCCGCGTCTGTCCGGTCTGGGCGCGGACCCTGCCGGAGCTTGGCCCGCTGCCCATGCGCCGACGCCCCGATGGATTCGAGGCGATTGCAAGCGCCATCGTCGGTCAGCAAATCTCGATCGCGGCAGCCGCTGCGATCTGGCAGCGCATGCAGGATGCTGACCTGCTGACCGCAGATGCCATCGCCGCCGCCAGCGACGACGATCTGCGCACCGCAGGCCTGTCACGTCCCAAGGCCCGCTACCTGAAGGGGATCGCCGCAGCAGGGCTGGACTGGTCCGCCCTGCGCGGCATGCCTGACGATCAGGCCATCGCGGCGCTTGTCGCGCTGCCCGGCATCGGCATCTGGACCGCCGAAATCTACCTGAAATTCGCCCTTGGCCGCGCCGATGTCATCGCCGCCGGCGATCTGGCCCTGCAAGAGGCCGCGCGGGTGATGTATGACCTGCCCGAACGCCCCACCCCCGCCGCGCTACGTGCGCTGGCCGAACCGTGGCGTCCGTGGCGTGCGGTTGCGGCGCGGGGCTTGTGGGCCTATTACCGCTATGCAAAAGGACGCGAGGGGATCACATGACCGACCTGAAATCAGCCCGCAAAGGCCCGGAAAACGCAGATGCCGTTGTTGTCTTTCTGCACGGATATGGTGCGGATGGCGCCGATCTGCTGGGCCTTGCCGATCCCCTGTCCCAACACCTGCCCGGCACGGCCTTTTACGCCCCCGACGCGCCTGAACGCAGCCTTAACAACCCCATGGGCTACCAATGGTTTCCGATCCCGTGGCTGGATGGTTCGTCCGAAACGCAAGCCAAGGAATCCATGGGCCATTCCATCACCGCCGTGAACGCCTTTCTGGACAAGGTGTTGACCGACGAAGGCCTGACCGCCGATCGGATGGTCGTCATCGGCTTTTCCCAGGGCACGATGATGGCGTTGCATGTCCTGCCCCGTCGGGATCAGGAAGTCGCTGGCATCATCGGCTTTTCAGGTCGCCTGTTGATCCCCGAACTGCTGGCGGAGGAAGCCAAAGTCAAACCACCCGTCCTGCTGATCCATGGCGATCAGGATCCGGTCGTGCCCTTCGATGACATGAAACTCGCGGGCCAGGCACTGCAACAGGCGAATTTCCCGGTCTATGGTCACGTCATGGAAGGCACGGGCCATGGCATTTCACCCGACGGTCTGGGCGTCGCATTGTCATTCCTGAAAGAGCGGCTGGGCAAATAACCCGCCGCTACTCCCACATCTTCGGCTCACCCAACTCGATGGAATTTCCTGCCGGATCGCGCACATAAATCGACCGCGCTCCTGTGGGCCAGCGGAAATCGGCTTCGATCGCAATGCCCCGCACTTCAAGATGGCTGCGCCACGCATCCAGACTGTCCGCATGGACGGCCAGACAAAAATGCCCCGGCCCGCGCGCCCCGTGCGGTGGCACCGGCAGCCGTGCATCGGGATCCGGCGGCACCTCGGTCGCCGAAGCACGAAAGATCAGCAAAACCTGCGGATACGGTTTATCCGCCACCCGAAAGAACACATGACGATCAGGCAGGGCGGTTATGACCTTCAGTCCCATGATGCCGGTCCAGAACGCTTTGGCCGCGTCAAGATCATCGGCATATAGCGCACTTTCCAAAGTGCCGATTACAGGCGGAATATCCTTCATCATGGCGGCACAGTGGCACGCAAACAGCCAGGTCGCAATCCGTCACACCCTTGTCATGCATGTTTGTTAATTCAGGACCACAGTTCGGGGCTTGTCAGTTTCCCGGCACGATATATAGTCAAACACATGATCTGGTTGACACCCCGGACCTTGCACTTCGGGGCAGGCAGGGAAAGCGATATGCTGGACGAGCATCATCAGACCGAATTTCGAACCCAGTTCGTCCGCGAGCCTGCCTCGCTACGGCGACACCCGGCATTGGTTCTGAACGCCGATTTCCGACCGCTCAGCTACTACCCACTGTCCCTTTGGCCGTGGCAAGAGGCGATCAAGGCGGTGTTTCTGGACCGGGTCACTATCATCGCCGAATATGATGATGTCGTCCGAAGTCAGCGACAAAGCTTTCGGATACCCTCCGTCGTCGTTCTGAAAGATTATGTAAAACCCCAAAAGCGCGTGGCCTTCACGCGCTTTAATCTTTTTCTGCGGGATGAATTCTGCTGCCAGTATTGCGGTGCCAAGGACGATCTGACCTTTGACCATGTCGTGCCACGCTCCAGGGGTGGGGTCACAAGCTGGGAAAACGTCGTCGCGGCCTGCAGTCCTTGCAATCTGCGCAAGGCCAATCGCAGCTTGCGCCATTCGGGCCTGCATCTTCGCAGCAAACCCCGTCGCCCCACATCCGAAGAAATGCACGCCGCCGGCAGGCGCTTTCCGCCCAACCACCTGCATGACAGCTGGATGGATTTCCTGTATTGGGATGCGGAACTGGAGAGTTGAGGCGGATTATCCGTCGTGATCGTGGTGATCGCGCTGCGTGTAATGCAGCAACGCCGCCGCGCCTAACGTGACCAGAAGAACGGCAAACATCGGAACGCCTGCGGAAACGGTAGCCCACAGGGTAACCATGGCGGCAAGAACGACCGCCACCAGCATCAGCAAGAATTGCGGCAAGGGCATGATGAGTCTCTCCTTGCTCTCAATATGGGCCGCGAAACCGGGCTTGAAAACCCCAACAGGAAAATTCATCGGATTGTGACGTGAATCCACCAAAAAAAGCGGCAGCGCCCAGTGACAGGCGCTGCCGCTTCTTCTTTGCTTAAATACCCAAATCCCGCCCGATCCCCCAAGCGGCAAGGGCAGTAGGTGCATCACAGCAGTCCAGCATGCTCCAACGCCGCGTCGATCTGACGGCGTGTCGCGTCGGTCAGCGGGGTCAGCGGCAGGCGCACCCGCTCTTGGCACAGGCCCAGACGCGACATCGCGTATTTCACGCCAACCAGTCCCGGTTCGACAAAGATCGCGGTATGCAACGGCATCAGGCGGTCCTGATAGTCCAGCGCGGTGGCGAAATCGCCGGCCAGCGTGGCATTCTGAAACTCGGCGCACAGCTTCGGCGCGACGTTGGCCGTGACCGAAATACAGCCCACGCCGCCATGCGCATTAAAGGCCAGTGCGGTGGCATCTTCGCCCGACAGCTGGATGAAATCCTTGCCGCAGGTCATGCGCTGCAGGCTGACCCGCTCCAACTTGCCGGTGGCATCCTTGACGCCGACAATACGCGGAAGTTCGGCCAGCTTGCCCATGGTTTCCGGGCTCATGTCGATGACCGAACGCGGCGGGATATTGTAGATGATGATCGGCAGGTCGCTGGCGTCATGCAGCGTGGTGTAATGCGCGATCAACCCATCTTGCGTCGGCTTGTTGTAATAGGGCGTCACGACCAGCGCGCCCTGCGCCCCGGCCTCTTGGGCAAATTGCACCAGGCCGGTTGCTTCACGGGTCGAGTTTGATCCCGCACCGGCGATCACCGGAATGCGGCCGTCAACGGCGCGGATCACTTCTTCAATGACCTGACGGTGTTCGTCATGGCTCAGCGTCGGGCTTTCGCCGGTGGTGCCAACCGGGGCCAAACCGTGGCTGCCTTGTTCCACATGCCACTCGACCAGCTTCTTCAGCGTGCCCAGATCCAGCTCGCCGTCCGGGGTGAACGGCGTGACGAGGGCGGGAATAGACCCTTTGAACATGACACGCTCCTTGAGGTTTGCTGATAAATCCGGGCTTAACTAGCGCCCAAGGCCAATCTTGCCAAGGTTGTGAATTGCGTCCCGCCGAAATGCCATAGACACATGAGGGTGATGCGACTTCTGCGTAACATGTTATCCGTCGGCCTTCTGGCCAGTTTATCCCTCACCGCGCCCGCCCGGGCCGAAGATCTGGGAGCGATGGCGCTGGCGCTGGCGGCGGCCGATGTCCGCGACTGGACAACGGCCCGCAATGCTGCGACGCGGTCCGGTCCGATGGCCCAAGCCTTGATTGGATGGCAGGCCTTGCGGGCCGGTTACGGTGATTTCGGCGACTACCTTGCTTTTGTCAAAACCAATGGCGATTGGCCCGGTCTGGCGGTGCTGCGCGAACGCGGCGATGCCAAGCTGCGGCCCGACCTGCCGGCACAGGATATCAAGGATTGGTTCGGCGACCGCCTGCCCACAACGCTTGGTGCCGAAGAGGCCTATCTGAAAACCTTGTCTGCGGATGACGCCAAGGCAGAGCGTGCGCGTTTCTGGCTGAGCCAGCCTCTGGACGGCCCCGAGGAAGCGGCCTTTCTGCAAGCGCATTCCGCAGAATTGACGCCTCTGCTGACCGCCCGCGCAACCGCCATGCTGGATCGGCAGGAATGGCCGCAGGCACAACGATTGCTGGCCAAGCTGCCCGAGGCGGATCGCCCCCTGCTGGCGGCCCGCATCGCCCTGCAAAGCGGGCGCGATGGTGTTGACGACCTGATCCTTGCTTTACCCCAAGCCCAACGTACCGATCCCGGCTTGACGCTGGACCGCTTTCTGTGGCGCGTCCGTGCCAAACAGCATGACGGCGCACAGGCGCTGATGCTGGACGCCTCGACCAGTGCCGATGCCTTGCGTGTTCCCGATGCCTGGGCCGCAATGCGCGTCGATTATGCCCGCCTTGCCATGCGCAACGGCGATTGGGCGCGGGCGGAAAAGCTGGCCACGCCGCATTTTCTGGACAAAAGCAACAAACATTATTCCGATCTAGAATGGCTGGCTGGTTTTGCGGCGCTGCATCAGGACGCCCCCGACCGGGCCTTGAGCCATTTTCTGCATCTGGAAACCGTGGTTGGCAGCGCCATCAGCACCGCACGCGCCCTGTATTGGCAGGGCCGTGCCTATGAGGCATTGGGTGATACCACTGCCGCGAATGCGGCCTTTTCTCGCGCTGCCGCGATGCCCGGCGTCTACTACGGTCAGCTTGCGGCGGAAAAAGTCGCGGCCCCTATGCCCGCCAGCTATGCTGTTCCCGGTCGCGCGACCGAAACCCTGCCCGACTGGCGCGGCACGAAACTGTCTGAAAACATCGTGTTCGAGGCAGGCCTGTGGCTGCTGGCCACGGGCCGCGCGGATGAGGCACAGCGGTTCTTTCTACACCTGTCGGAAACCGCCGAGCCCGAAGATACCGTCCGCATGGCCCGCCTGATGATCGAGGCGGGGGCACCCTGGCACGGCCTGCGCCTGTCGAAACGCGCGGCGGACAAAGGGTTGATCTATCCCGCCGCCCATTTCCCGCTGACAGGACTGGAATCGGCGGAACTGGGGCTGCCGCCGGAACTGGTATTGTCAATTTCCCGGCAGGAATCCGAATTCAACCACACGGTTCGCAGCCATGTCGGCGCACGCGGGTTGATGCAGCTGATGCCCGGCACCGCCGAAGAAATGGCCCGGAAGCTGCGCGTCCCTTATGAAGTTGCGCGACTGACCACCGATCCCGCCTATAACGCCCGTCTGGGTGCGGCCTATCTGCAAGGGCTGAAGGATCGTTTCGGTTCATCCACCGCACTGATCGCTTCGGGTTATAACGCAGGTCCGGGGCGTCCGGCGAAATGGCTGGGTGATTTCGGCGACCTGCGCCGCGACTTTGACCCCGTGGATTGGGTCGAGCTGATCCCGTTTGACGAAACCCGCAACTACGTCATGCGCGTTACCGAGGCGATGCCCATCTATCGTGCCCGCATCCTTGGCAAGCCTGCGCCTATCGTGCCGACATTCGACCTGACCGGCGGTGGCCTGATCCCTGCCCCGCCCGTGCGGTTGACGCTGGCACTGTCGAAGCGCCCTGTGGAAAAACCATTCATCGGTCCACGCCTGCCCGATGGGTGGAAAGACCCCATCACCTCGGCAGCGACATCTGCGCCCAACGCCCTGCTTCAACAGCCGTAAATCAGGCGGATCTGACCCGTGCACGCCACAGGGTAAACAGACCCGCCGCGACGACAATCGCCGCCCCGATCACGACATTGGGGCGCAAAACCTCACCGAAGGCCAGAACGCCGATGATACTGGCCCAGACAAGCTGCGTATAGGCAAAGGGTTGCAGCGTCGCCGCCTCGGCCAGTTCATAGGCGCGGATCAGCAGGTAATGTGACAGGATTCCGCACACGCACAACACCGCCATCCACAGCCAATCCGTGGGTGCCAGCCATTCCCAATGCCATATGCCCAGCAAGGTAATCATCGCCGCCCCTGAAATCCCGGTCCAGAAAAAGCTGACGATTGCCGGATCGTCGCGCGACACCAGCCGGGTCAGCAGCCCGTAGACGGCAAACATCATCGCCGCGCCAAAGGGCAGCAAAGCCTCGATCCGCATGACGCCGCTGCCGGGCTGCAGGATCACCAGAATGCCGGAAAAGCCGATGCCAATGGCGGTCCAGCGCCGCCAACCGACCGTTTCGCCAAGAATTGGCCCGGACAGGGCAGCGACCAGCAGCGGATAGACCGTGAAAACGGCATGGGTTTCGATCAGGCCAAGACGCACGAACGCCTCAACCATGATAACCGTTTCAAGGACCAGCAGCGTACCACGGATGATTTGGATGACAGGACGTTTGGTCCTGATGGCACGCCGCAACCCGCCCGGCTGACGCGCGACCAGCCCAAACACGAAAATCGCAAAGACCCAGTAACGGATCATCACGACCAGCAGCGGCGGATAGTTTTCCCCCAGGATGCGCGAGGCGCCGTCTTGCAGGGCAAAGATAAAGCTGACCAGACACATCAGCATGATCGCCAGCCCGGTGCGATCGGGTCCGACAGAGGTCGCCAACGGCGGAACGGGCGGCGCCGCCGCTGTTGTCGCTGCGGTGGCGGGATAAGCTGTCTGGCCGGTATCTTCGTCTGACATGATCGCCCCTCTTGCCTGTCCGCCCATGCGCTTCCCCGCAGGCAAGGTCAAGACAGGCGCCGCGTTGCCGTGCTATTTAGCAAAAGCCTGCGGTTTTTCTGTCAGATCTCAGCCCCAGATCTCAGCCTGGGAAATGCGCGACATGCGTTTCCGCACTGCGCCCGCAATACGGGACGCGTCAGTCCGGAAATGAAACGATATAATCGGCGCAGCCACGGGCCTTCACGTTTCGGGAAAAACCCTTGCAGGTAGAGCCCGGCTCACTGGTCTGCGCCGCGCGCATCTGTGCCGCGATGCCATCTGCATCGCTGCAGCAGCGCCCTGCGCGATCCCGGCAAGCTGTCGGTCCACTGATGTCCCGTTCCGCAGAAGATCCGCGCAGCGACCTTAGTCGCGGGCGCGAATGATCTTGGCCAAAGGCTCGAATATCTGGACGTTCGCGGCGATCATGCGGCCCGATTCCAGCGGATCGTCACCATCGCGGATACCTTCGACAAAACCACCGGCCTCGCGCACCAGCAAGATCCCTGCGGCCACGTCCCACGGCTGGTTGCCACGTTCCCAATAGCCATCGAAACGACCGGCCGCGACATAAGCCAGGTCCAGCGATGCCGCACCAAAGCGGCGCACCCCTGCGGTCAGCGGCATCAGGCGCGCCAAATCCTGCAAGGCGGCGGGCAGCGGTCCGCGACCGGCAAAGGGAATGCCTGTGGCAAAGACAGAATCAACCAGTTGACGGCGGCCCGACACACGCAGGCGCTGATCGTTCATGAACGCCCCGCCGCCTTTTTCGGCGACGAAAAGCTCGTCCTTGGCGGCGTCAAAAACAACCGCGGCGACAATCTCGCCCTTGTGTTCCAGCGCGATGCTGACCGCCCAATGTGGCAAGCCGTGCAGGAAGTTGGTCGTCCCGTCCAGCGGGTCGACGATCCAGCGGCGGGTGGGATCTTCACCAGCCTCTTCGCCGGTTTCTTCTCCCAGCCAACCATAATTCGGGCGCGCGCCGCGCAACTCTTCCTTGATGATCCGTTCAGCCTCACGGTCCGCCTTGCTGACGAAATCGCCCGCGCCCTTGACGCTGACCTGCAGGTTCTCGACTTCACGAAAGTCTTTGACAAGGCTGCGCCCGGCCTTGCGGGCGGCCTTGATCATGATGTTCAGATTGGCGCTTGCCATCAGATGCTCCGATATGGGGTTGGCAGGGTCATAGGCGCAGATGCGCGAAATGTGAAGCGGGACAGTAAAAAACTGCGTCGCGGCATGACAAGTTTACCCAACCGGCCCCCGCAGCATGCGCAATGGCTCGGTCCGCGACAGGCGCAGGACATGGGCCATATAGGGCTGCGCCAGATCTTCGGCCCGAATGGCGGCATACAGACGGCGCAGGATTCCACCCTGCCCCAATGGCAGCATCGCCAATTCCGGATTGGCAGCTTCCCGGCGCAGAACCCAGTCGGGCATCACGGCCACACCGCGCCCCGACGCCACCAGCATCAGCGATACGGCGGTCAACTCGACCGTGCGCTGGTGGGCAGGTTCGACCCCGGCCGGCGTCAGGAACTGGCTGAACACATCCAGCCGCGCCCGATCCATCGGATAGGTAATCAGCGTCTCGGCCGCCAGATCCTGCGGGTCGGCATAACCCTTTTCCACCAAGGGATGCCCGGCGGGCACGACCAGCGTGGGCGCATAATCGAACAAGGGTTGATAATGAACGCCCGCCATGTCCTCCGGGTCGGATGAGATCACCAGATCAACCTCTTGCCGCGCCAATGCGGGCAACGCGCCAAAGGCCAGACGCTGACGAATATCGACATCCACCTCGGGCCATGCACGGCGGAAAATGTCCAGAACCGGCAGCAGCCAGTCGAAACAGGCATGGCACTCCATGGCGATATGCAGCCGCCCGATGCGCCCCGCCTCGACCCCTTTGAACTCTGCCTCGGTCGCGGCGACCAGTGGCAGCACCTGTTCTGCCAGACGCAGCAGACGCATCCCGGCGGGCGACAGGCGCATGGGCTTGGCCCGGCGGACGAACAATTCGACGCCTGCCTGTTCCTCTAACGCTTTGATCTGATGCGACAGCGCGGATTGTGTTATGTTCAGCACATCGGCCGCACGGGCCAGACCGCCCTGTTCGTGGACCGCATGAACCGTTCGCAAGTGACGCAATTCCAGATGCATATGAATAACACTCAAGTTGATCTTGAAGATTATGAATTTGTCTCACGCCGACCTATGTGAGACAAGACCGCAAATGAAAGGAATCGCCATGTCCGCCGCCGCGCCCAGAATCAGCTTCGAGTTTTTCCCGCCGCAGACGCTGGATGCCTCGTTCCGGCTGTGGGAAACGGCGCGTGCACTGGCTCCCCTCGCCCCGGATTTCGTGTCGGTGACATATGGCGCGGGCGGCACCACCCGCAAGCTGACGCACGAGGCAGTCACGACGATCGCCAAGCATTACGGGCTGGAGGTTGCAGCGCACCTGACCTGCGTCGAGGCGACGCGCGAAGAAACCATGTCCATCGTGCAATCCTATGCCGATGCGGGCATTCGTGAAATCGTGGCCCTGCGCGGCGATGCGCCCAAGGGTCAGACCAAGTTCACACCCTATCCCGAGGGCTTTGCCAGCTCGGTCGAGCTGATCGAGGCGATTGCAGCCCGTGGCGACATGCAGATCCGCGTGGGCGCCTATCCCGAACCGCACCCCGACAGCCCTGATACCGACGCCGATGTCGCATGGCTGAAGCGCAAGATCGACGCGGGCGCGACCAGCGCGATGACGCAATTCTTCTTTGACGCCGATACCTATTTCCGCTTCCGCGACAAATGCGTGGCGGCAGGGATCGACGTTCCGATCATTCCGGGCATCCTGCCGATTCAGGGCTGGACCGGCACCAAGCGTTTCGCGGCTGCCTGCGGGACCAATATTCCCGATTGGGCGGAACACGCCTTTTCCGCCGCCGCAGCCGAGGGCCCCGAGGCCGAACGCCGTCTGGCCGCAGATACCTGCATCAAGCTGTGCCAGGATTTGATCGCGGGCGGCGTGGAGCAGTTGCATTTCTACACGCTGAACCGTCCCGATCTGACATTCGAGGTTTGCGCAGCCCTTGGCGTTCGTCCGACCCGCAGCCTTGAACATGTCGCCTGACAACCTGACTTGACGCGGCATGATACGCGGCCTAGCGGCGTATCATGCAAGCCATCAGCACCCCAAAATTTCGACTGTCACGACAGGAACTGGCGCTGATCCTGATCACGATGATCTGGGGCGGCACGTTTCTGGCCGTGCATATCATGATGCGCTACAGCGGGCCGCTGTTCTTTGTCGGCCTGCGCTTTGTCATCGCGGGGCTGGCAACGCTGTTGGTCTTTCGCAAGTCGATGACCGGCATCACGCGGCACGAAATCATCGCGGGCTGCGCCATCGGGGTGGCGATCTTCCTCGGCTATGGCATGCAAACCTGGGGCCTGCAGACCATTACCAGCAGCCAATCGGCCTTCATCTCGGCCCTTTACGTGCCCATCGTGCCGCTGTTGCAGTGGATCGTGCTGCGAAAACCGCCCCATGTCATGAGCTGGGTCGGGGTCACGCTTGCCTTTATCGGGCTGACCCTGCTTGCGGGGCCGGGTGCAGGGTCCGTCGGGTTCAGCAAAGGCGAAATCGTTACCCTGCTCAGCGCCGCGGCCATCGCTGCCGAAATCATCCTGATCGGCCATTTCGCCAACAGCGTGGACAGCCGCCGCGTCACCGCGATCCAGCTATTCGTGGCTGGCATCGTATCGCTGGCGATGATGCCTGTGGTTGGCGAAAGCATTCCACCATTTTCATGGTTCTGGGTGATGGGTGCGATTGCACTGGGACTTGCCAGCGCGTTGATTCAGCTGACGATGAACTGGGCGCAAAAGTCCGTCTCGCCCACCCGCGCCACCGTCATCTATGCAGGTGAGCCGGTCTGGGGCGGGGTGGTTGGCCGTATCGCGGGCGACCGTCTGCCCGCATTGGCGTTGCTTGGCGCGGCATTCATTCTGGCCGGTGTTCTTGCCAGCGAGTTCCGCCCGACGAATTGGCGGAAACGGCAACAAAGCGATCAAACCGACGCCTGATCGGCTACCTTGACCTGGGCCGCACGCGGCCTTGCCAGATGCCCGATCAACCTGGCCGGGCCGGTATAGTCCGGGGGCACCGTGGAATGCAGCGCCTCATTCTGATGCGCCCCCGCCAGCCGATGTGCGCGGACCCAAAACGCCTTGCCCCAGTTGCGCCATGTGCCGATCGGCGGGGCGGTCGCATCGCAGGGAAATCGGTTCCTCCACCCCGGCGGCAGCGGCAGGCCGCATTCTTCTGCCCGGCCCAGCATCCAGACCAGCGGAATATTCGACAGGGGCCGGGCAAACTCCATCCCGCTGAGCTGTCCGCCAATATCGGGATGCGCCCCACGAAACCACATCTGCTCGATCCGCCCCGGATGTCCCGGATCGTCGTCCCACAAGGGGGGCGCAAAGGCCGCACGGGTTTCGTCCAGCGCCAGTGCATGCAGGCCGTGTTCCACCTCTGGCCCCAAGGCGGCATCGTGGAACCGGAAACGCGATGCCGTCAGCCGCCCCAGGATGGGAAAAGGTATCCCCAGGCTTTGCACCGTATCAAAGCACCCGATCAGCCGGATCGGCACATGCGGCAGGCATCGTCTGCGCCGAAACGCCCCGATCGCGTGTTCCGACCCGCCTTCACGATAATAGCGCCACGCCAGCCGGACATTGCGTTCCGTGGCCGAATGCGGACGCACCAGCCCGATCCGGCCAATCATCCCGGCAAGGCTTCGCACGGCAAAGGCGCCGCGCGAATAGCCAAAGAAAAAGATCAGATCCCCTTCGCGATAGCCCGAGGCCAGCCAGCCATAGGCATCTATGATCCGCACCTCTAGCGCACGGCCCATTGCCAGCTCGGGCAGGGTGTGCCAGCGATCCCATTGCTGGCCAAGCCCGTAATGCAGCCGGATGCGACGACCCGTCATTGTAGGAGTTTCACCGCGCAACAATCGATAGATGCGGCCAATCGAACTGCTCTGACCTTCGACCAGCGACGCGAAGGTGCCGTCGATCAGAATGACATGGATCATGGGTGGGCGAATCTCATTCATCCGCCCAGCCTAGCATCTCTGTCTGACGAAAGGATTACGCCAGTGACATCACAGTCGCGTGGCCCAACGCGCCAAAGCCGTTGAACCGCGTATTGGTCACGACCGAGTAAGCGCCGGCACCCTGAAAAATCACGTAATCGCCTTCGGCGATATCTTCGGGCAGGCTCAGTTCGCCCGGCAGACGGTCCACGGAATCGCAGGTCGGGCCAAAGATCACCCGGCCAACAGGGGGGCCCTGACGAGGGTTTCCTTGTGGATCGAAGACTTCGATGCGGTCGATATTGCCGATGATCGGCAATTCGGCCAGACCGCCATAAACGCCGTCATTCAGGAACACCGCCGCACCATCGCGCACGGCCTTGACCCGCGTGATCAGCGCATAGGCATCTGCGCACAGCCCACGGCCCGGCTCGCAGACCAGCAGCGGCGCGTCATCGCCAAAGGCTTCGGCCACGGTGTCGCCGATCTCGGCAAAGATCGAGGCCAGATCGGGTTCAACACCGACCACGCGATGCGACGGAAAACCGCCACCGACATTCAGACGACGCGCCCGGACACCCGCCATGTCGCAGATTTCTCGGGCAACCTTGATGTAGCTTTCCCACGCAATCGGGTCGGTGCATTGGGTGCCCGGATGGAAGGTCAGCGACGGGATATAACCGCGATCCGCGACCAGCTTCAGCATCTCGGCGGCATATTCGGGGCCAGCCCCGAATTTTGAGCCGAAATCATAGACCGCACCCAGAACCGGCAGCTTGAAGCGCGGCGAAATCTCGACCCCTTCGCCGTCAACCTCGGTCGGGACATGGGCAAGCAGTTTTTCCAGCTCGGACATGCTGTCCACGGACCAGGCCCGGATCTTGGCATCAACGGCCTGCCGGATTTCGGACTGCGATCGCACCGGGTTGTGATAGTGCCGCGCCGCGCGCGGGGCCAGACGCCCGATCAGATCAATCTCGGCTGGCGAGGCGACGTCAAAGCCCTGAACGCCAGCGGTCACCAGATTCTGGATCACGGCCTCTTCCGGGTTCGACTTGACGGCGTAGGTTACAAGGCCAGGAAAACCCTCTAGAAATGTCCGTGCCCGTTCTTGCAGAACGGTCGGAGCAAAGACCAGAACCGGATTTTCCGGCTGCGTTTCGCGAATGATTTCGGCTGGGTTTTGCCATACGGTCTTTGAATTTGTCATCGCACCTTCCATGATCGCGGGTGACGTGGCGCAGTAAGTCTGCGCCGCCAGATAAGACATCTTCACCTGCGTTTCAAACAAGAACGCCCCGAATTTCTTCGGGGCGCCTGATGTATCAGAAATTCTGACGCAGATTAATCTCCGCGCAGCTCTTCTGCTATTTCCTCACGCTGCTCCAAGGCTTCTTTGCTCAGCCCGGACACAACCGCAATTTTGTCAGCCGTCACGACATAGCCGACTTCTTCCGGCTTCAGGACGACTTCTTTTTCGCCCAGACCCAGGAAACCGCCGACCTCGGCGATTGCGCCGACAACGTCCCCATTGGCATCAAGAACCAGATCCTCGATTTCGCCGATCTTGTCCCAGTTGGTATCAATCTCGGTATAGGCAACGCCATCGTCCCAGGTGGTCTGGCCGGTTGCATCAATGGTGTAAACGTCAACGCCTTCCAGCGCCGACGCGCGCAGCAGACCGGTTTCCATCGCCTCGCCGGGATTGCTGGCCGCAGCCGTAGCCGCAGGGGCAGTTGCATCAGCCGGAGCCTCGGTCGTCGCGGTTTGCGCAACAGCAGCGCCGCCCAGCGACAGGATCATAGCGGTCGAGAGGTAAAGGTTTTTCATATCTGCAATCCTTTCCAGGTTTTGTAAGCTATTAACCCGACCAGGCGCAAAACCGTTTCGTTCAGCCATGAAATATTCGGACGAATTATCAAAAATCATGTGGTTGTGATCTGCGCTTTGCGCGGCTGCCAAACCAATCCACGCAGTCACGCGACCGCAGATCGTTTATCCAGCCAAAACAGATCAACAAATTCCTGCGCCCTTGCCATGTCACCGGTCACCCCGACAACACCCTCGGAAACCAGCGTCGTCAGCGACACGGTCCCATAGACCGCAATCGCCAGCGTATTTCCGTTACCTTTCAGGACAAACGGCGTATTGGGGGTTTTGACCGCAACCGTTTCGACGCGCCCCTCGGCGACCCGCATCTGAAACGCCTCGACCCCGAAATCGAACCCGGCCAGCGCGACGCGACCAATCTCAGGTTCAGCAGCAAGGCCGACCCCCATCGAGACCATCAGCGCCGATGGACTGATGAATTTGGTATGGTCATGCCCCGGCACGATCAGCGCCCAGCGGCACAAAGCCTCTAACACCGGCAGCAATGCGCGCCCCGCATCGGTCAGCGCATAGAGGCCCAGCTTTTCGTCATGCGCGATCACACCAGCGTCACGCAACTGTGCCAGACGTGCTGTCAGCACGCTGGCCGAAATGCCCGGCATCCCGGCCCGCAGCGTCTGAAACCGCTTCGTCGCGAACATCAGTTCGCGCACCACCAGCAGCGCCCAGCGATCCCCGATCAGGTTCAGCGCATGGGCTGCCAGACAACCTTCGTCATATCGCAAACGCGGATTTTCGCCATGCCTAGTCATATTTAAATACTAACAGTTGTTTTTTGCTACTGCAAGTGAGATAGTCCGATTCGGAGACAAGATGCGATGCATCCCTTGCACCGCAGAATGGGAGAGATCGAGATGACCTATTACACAGGCATGGTCGCAGCCGTTCCGACCGCCAATCGCCAGAAATATATGGACCATCTTCAGGTCGCATGGCCGATGATGCAAAAATACGGCGCCACCCGCATGATCGAAAACTGGGGGGTCGATACGCCCAAGGGGAAAGTCACCGACTTTCAGGGCGCGGTGAATGCCAAGGACGACGAGACCGTGGTTTTCAGCTGGCTGGAATGGCCCGACCGGGCCACAGCCGACAAGGCCTGGGCCGAGATGCAGAACGACCCTGACATGGCCGCCATGGGCGAGATGCCCTTTGATGGCAGCCGCATGATCTTTGGCGGCTTTGATCCGGTGATGGAAGCAGGCAAGACCGCCGGCGCGCCCTATTATCAGGGCTTCCTGCTGGCTGTTCCTGAAACGAACAAGACCGCCTACGAAGAGATGGCGCGGGATGCCTGGGGCATGTTCGAGAAGTTCGGCTGCCTTGGCATTGCCGAAAACTGGGGCGCGGACGTTCCTCATGGCAAGCAGACCGATTTCTATCGCGCGACCAAGGCCAAAGAGGGTGAGGCCGTCCTGTTCAGCTGGACCGCCTGGCCGGACCGCGCCACCTGCGAAGAAGCCAGCAAGAAAATGGAGGCCGAGATGGACGGCCAGCCGATGCCCGAAATGCCCTTTGACGGCATGCGCATGATGTGGGGCGGTTTCGAAAACATCTTCGATTCCACCAAAGCCTGACAATCCACCCCTTTTTTCCACCCTTTTTTCCGGCGTGGCGTAGACTGCGTCGGAGTCAGACCGGAGAAAGCAGATGACCGCTCGGAAACTGACGATCTACACCTATGACTGGCTGCCAGAATTTCCTCGCGGTTTCGTGCGTGACTTGCGCGCGCGATGGGCAGCCGAGGAAACAGGACGCAGCTACGACATCGCAACCGTTCCGGTGAACCCCAAAAGTGATGCTCACAGGGCGATGCAACCCTTTGCACAGGTGCCCATGATCGAAGACGGCGATGTGACGCTGTTTGAAACGGGCGCCATCGCCTTGCATCTGGCCGAGGGCACGCCCCTGCTGCCGCCGGAAAAACGGACTGAAATCACTCAGTGGGTCATCGCTGCGCTGAACAGTGTCGAACCGTCCGTCAGCAACTGGATGAATACGCAAATGTCCAAGGATCTGCCGCAGATTTTCGGCCCACCCGCCTCGGCCGAGCTAGAGGCGCATATGCTGAAGTTCATGAACAGTCGCCTTGCCGCGTTGGAAATGCTGATGGCGGATCGCGAATGGATCGCGGGCGATTTCAGTGCCGCCGATATCATCATGGTCGATGTCCTGCGAGTGCTTCAGGATTCCGGGGCGCTGAACAATTTTCCCGCGCTGACGGATTATGTCGAACGCGCCACGGCACGGCCGGCCTTTGCGAAAGCCATGCAGGACCACATGGCGCATTGGACGGCGGCAGATGCCGCCAAAGCAAATTGAGGAGAGAGCCATGAGCTATCACGGAAATCCCTGTTGGTATGAACTAGGCACAACCGATCTCGACAAGGCCGGAGAATTCTATCGCAAGATCCTCGGCTGGAACGTCGCTGACTCCGGAATGGAAGGCTTCGAATATCACCTCGCCAAGATGGGCGACGGGATGGTTGCGGGGCTGATGTCGAATGCCGATCAGGAAGGCGAGCATCCACCGAACTGGGTGATCTATTTCGCCGTCGATGATTGCGACAGGACAACGGCGGATATCAGGGCGGCGGGCGGTAGGATCTATAAGGAACCGGCCGACATCCCCGGCACCGGCCGCTTTGCCATCGTCGCCGACCCGCAAGGCGCTGTCTTTGGCATCCTGCAAGCCGACATGAGCCAGATGAGCGAGGCCGACCGCGCCAAGGCCAATGCTGGTGAAGGTGCTTTTGACCAGCAGAAGGCAGGGCATGGCAACTGGAATGAACTGATGACGCCCGATCCCGAGGCTGCCTATGCGTTCTATTCCAAGCTGTTCGGCTGGACCAAGGGCGATGCGATGGACATGGGTGACATGGGTGACATGGGCACATACCAATTGATCCGCCACGACGGCAAAGATATCGGCGCGATTCAACCGCAAGGAAACGCCCCCGTGCCGGCTTGGCTTCCCTATTTCGGTGTCGATGGCAGCGTCGCCACCAAAATTGACGCCATCAAGGCCGCAGGCGGTCAGATTTACGTCGGCCCACAAGAGGTTCCGGGTCCGGCCTGGATCGCCATCGGCGCAGACCCGCAGGGGGCAGCCTTCGCCATTGTCGGCCCCGAAAAATAACGCGCGTGGGGCCGGGCCACCCGGACCCGGCCGCGTTTCCCTGCTGAAACTGAGGATATCTGATGAACGATCACAAACCGCCCCACGCCATCCGTCCCGGCCAGAACATTGCGATCAAGGTTCCCCTGCACAAATGGGCTGACACGGTTGCATTCTACCGCGATAAAATCGGCCTGAGCGTCACCCGAGAGCTGGAGAGCAGCACCGGCTTTGACTTCAACGGCTTTACCTTGTGGATCGACAGGGTGCCGCATCAATCACAGGTCGATGTCTGGCTGGAACTGTTCAGCGACGACCCAAGCTCTGCATTGGCGGCACTTGGCAGCCCGCCGCGCGATGAGCTGGAGCCGCTGGACAGCGTGACCGGCCACTGGACATCGGACCCGGCGGGGGTTGTGCTTCTGGTGCGAAAATCCGGCAAGGATCAATCCGAAAACTCTTGATCTGGCAGTCAATCGGCTGCTGTCAAAATTCGACGAAGCCACAGCCGATATCCACCGATATGCAGAATGATCTGGTAACAGAAACCCAGCAATCACCAACAATCGAAAGGACATCCCATGCCCGCGATCAGCAACCATGCGGTCCGAACCTGCCTGTGGATGGAAAAGGACGGCGTCGCCGCCGCCACGTTCTACACCAATCTGATCCCAAACAGCGCCATCGAAAACACGGCAGGTTTTCAGGGCGACGACGTTCCCGCGCTGGTCGTCAACTTCCACCTTGCAGGAACTCCCTACATGATCCTGAACGGCGGTCCGGATTTCACACTGTCACCTGCGGCCTCGATTTCCGTTCTGACGGACGATCAGGCCGAAACCGACCGGTTGTGGAATGCGCTGACGGCTGACGGTGGCCAGGAAAGCCAATGCGGTTGGCTGATCGACCGATGGGGTCTGTCCTGGCAGATCACGCCCCGCGCGGTGATCGAGATGAACTTCTCGGACGATGCCGAGGCGGCCGAGCGTGCGCGTCAGGCGATGTACAAGATGAAAAAACTGGACATCGCAACCATGCGCGCAGCGTTCGAGAACAAAGGCTGAGTTGCCTATCGCCCCCGGATTGGACTGATTGACCAATAGTTTGGCACAGAGCCTTGCACCAGACGCAACCCGGAGCTGCGGGCTTGTGCCTTGTCCCCCGCCGCGATCCGCTGCCATATTGCCCTTAGGGGAGGAAACCACCTGTGAAGGGCACAAGGAGTTTCCAAATGGCACGAACCGCAACATTGAATAATTCCGGTTTTGCTGACGGCGTTCGGTGGGGTTTTACTGCTCCGTTCCGTGCAATTGGCGGTTTTCTGATCCGCTTGGCTGAAAGCAGCCCACGCGCCAAGGCCGTCCGTCGCCTGAATGCAACCAGTGACGCAGAACTGGCGGCCCGCGGTCTGACCCGCGAAGGCGAACTCCGGCGCATCTTCGGGGCACTGTATTACTGATCGCGCAGCGTGTCTTTCGGTGTTTGCCCGCAAAGATCGAAGCGCCTTTCTGGACTTTCTGGACGCGCCCGTTCGCAGGCGCCCATATGCCGTCATCGAATATCAGGGAAATGTGATCGCCTGACGGTGCATGTCACGCCGGATGGTTATCGCCCCGGTCTGGATCGTTGGGATATGATTTTGCACCTGACATAGCCCGGCATTCTGCCGAGGCTTGGTCCGTTGCCATTGCCTGCAGCCACCAAAAAAAGCCCGCCATTCCGGCGGGCTTTTTGCGTTATTTAATCAGCACTTCCGGCCCCATGACCTTTGTTGGCAACCACGTCGACAACCACGGCACATAGGTAATCAGGATCAGGAGGAGGAACAGGACCATCAGGAATGGCAACGACGCCTTGACCACGCGCATGATCGACATGCCCGCCACACCCGAGGTCACGAACAGGTTCAGCCCGACCGGCGGGGTGATCATGCCGATCTCCATGTTGACGACCATGATGATGCCCAGATGGATCGGATCGACACCCAGTTCGATGGCAATCGGAAAGACCAGCGGCGCGACGATCAGGATCAGGCCGGACGGTTCCATGAACTGACCGCCGATCAGCAGGATCAGGTTCACGATCACAAGGAACATGATCTTGTCAAAGCCCGCGCCGAGCATCGCCCCGGCGATATGTTGCGGGATCTGTTCATCCGTCAGCACATGTTTCAGAATCAGCGCATTGGCGATGATGAACATCAGGGTGATGGTCAGTTTGCCCGCCTCATACAGCACATCGCGCGTGCCGGGATGGAAAAAGGCGGTGATCAACGCCTGCGGTTTTTTCCACAGCGGAATCCGTGTTTCACCGTCCCGCAGCGGACCCATGTCGCGGTAAATGAACATCGCCACGATAAAGGCCCAGACGGCAGCAACGGCAGCGGCCTCGGTCGGGGTGAAGATCGCCCTGGTGATCCCGGGGATGCCATACAGGCCAACCATGATGATGACGATCAGCATCAGGCCCCAGAACGCCTCTTTGAAGCTGACCCAGATTTCGCGCCAACCCCGCCACGGCTCTCGCGGCATGCCCTTCCAGATGGCAAAGAACAGAATCGCGGCCATCAACATGAAGCCCGCCAGAAGTCCGGGGATCACACCGGCAAGAAACATCCGGCCTACTGACACATCGGTCGCACTGGCATAGACGACCATCACGATGGAGGGCGGGATCAGAATGCCCAATGTGCCCGCGTTACAGATCACGCCCGCCGCAAAATCCTTGGTATAACCCACCTGCCGCATCGCCGCGATCACGATCGAGCCGATGGCAACCACGGTTGCAGGCGATGACCCGGACAGGGCCGCGAACAGCATGCAGGCAAACACGCCGGCAATCGCCAGACCGCCCGGCAAATGACCGACACAGGCGATGGAAAAGCGGATGATCCGCCGCGCCACGCCACCCGTGGACATGAAACTGGACGCAAGGATGAAGAACGGGATCGCCAGCAGCGTCGCATGCCCGTCCATCGCGTTATACAGGGTTTGCGCGATGGACGCCAAGGATGTGTTCGAAAACCACAGCAGAAACAGTGTGGAGGCCAGACCAAGCGAGATTGCAATCGGCACACCGACCAACATCAGACCGATGATCAGGACAAAAAGAAGAACGACTTCCATCCGCTATTCCCCGCGATTCATATGGCGGACTTCCTCGATGGCATCCTCGGCTTCGTGGCTGACGATCAGGCTTTGACGTTCGCCTTTCCAGATCATCCAGACGGCTTGCAGCAGGCGGAACAGCAGCAATGCTATGCCGACCGGCAGGACGACATAGGGCACCAGACGGGGCAACTTGTCATAAGCCTCGCCCATGTTGAACACATCACCCATCCAGTTCAGGAAGAACGGCATCGGGATCTGCTCGGTCTCGTAGAAGGCGCGGTCGCGGGTTTCGATGAAACCGGTTGGAAACCAGCGCCCCCCGGTTTGCTGAAACCCCGCGAATGGCGCCCAGTAATCCCACGCCCCCTTCAGCACCAGCGCGGCATAGAAAATGCACAGGACGCCCGCGATCAGCGCCAGAATCCGGCGGGCCGCTGGCGGCAGCAGATTGATCACCGCATCCACGCCCAGATGCGCGTTGATCTTGACCGCATGCGATATGCCCAAAAGCACCAGCCATGCAAACAGTGCCAGCGTCAGTTCAAGCCCCCAGATCAGCGAGCTTTGAAAAACATAGCGCAGCACGACATTGACGAATGTCAGAACGGTCATCACGCCAAGGATGATCGCGATGATGTTCTGTTCAAGGCTGTTCACAAAGCGGCCGACCACCCCTCGCGGTTCATACCCCTGGCTCATGGCGCCTCCCCTCTTGCGCGCGATGAAACGGCCTGCCCGGAAAACCGGACAGGCCCAATCGGCTTAGTGTTTTTCGTTGATGGCCTGCGCCGCGTCGATGTTGTCCTGACCAACACCTTCGGCGAACTGCTCCCACACGGGTTTCATCGCATCGACCCATGCCTGACGCTGCGTGTCGTCCAACTCGACGATCTTGCCGCCAGCATCCAGAATGGCCTGACGCGCCTCCATATCGACGTCATTGACGACGCCGTTCCGCTCGGTCGAGACTTCGTTCAATATCTTCAGCATCTGGTCTTTGACCGCCGGATCAAGGCCGTCCAGCCAGTCCACCGAGGCGACGACCAGATAATCCAGGACACCGTGATTGGTTTCGGTCGTGCCGTCCTGAACCTCGTAGAACTTCTGGCCATAGATGTTCGACCACGCGTTTTCCTGACCGTCGACAACGCCGGTCTGCAACGCGCCATAAACCTCTGAGAACGCCATCGGCTGGGCAGACGCGCCAAGCGCCTCGAACTGGGCGATGATCACGTCGCTGGGCTGAACGCGGAACTTCAGGCCCTTGGCATCTTCCGGCGTCACCAGCGGCTTGCCCGCAGACAATTGCTTCATCCCGTTATGCCAGAATTCCAGCCCCTGAATGCCCCGACGCTCCATGCTGGACTTCATCGCGATGCCAGCCTCGGAGGCCTGAAACTCATCCACGGCAGCGATGTTCTTGAACATGAAGGGCAGATCGTAGATCTGGAAAACCTTGGTGAAGGTTTCGAATTTCGACAGCGAGGGCGCGCCCATCTGCACGTCGCCCTGCAACATCGCCTCCAGCAGTGCATCGTCATCATAGAGGGTCGTGTTGGGATAGACCTCGACGCACATCTTGCCGTCCATCTCGGCGTTGACACGTTCGGCGAACAGGGCGGCGGCGATGCCTTTGGGATGTTTGTCGCTATTGGTGACGTGGCTGAACTTCACCACCTCTTCGCCAGCATCGCAGCCCGCCGGATCGGCCAGTGCGCCAGTCGTCATCAGCGCCAGCCCGCAGGCGGCGGTTACAAATGTCTTTTTCACGGTATCTCCTCCCGTTATGTCTTTCCGCCCGGATCATTGCGTCCGGTTTTCCTCACCCCTTCCACTGTTTCGCAGATGGGGGCGTTAAAGCAAGCGTTTAATACGGCCCTTCCGCCAACGCCCGCCGCGCCCACAGCACAGCAAGGCTTGGCCTTTTCCCCGCAGTTCGCTAAGCCCGACATAAGACATACGGGATCAAGACGATGAGCATGGACAAGAGCTTTGACGCCAACTCAGCCGAGGCGCGGATCGCGGCGGAATGGGAACAGACCAACGCCTTTGCCGCCGGGGCCAATGCCTCGCGCAGCGAGACTTTCACCGTGATGATCCCGCCCCCCAACGTGACCGGCAGCCTGCATATCGGCCACGCGCTGAACAACACGTTGCAGGACATTCTGGTCCGCTGGCACCGGATGCGCGGTTTCGATGTGCTGTGGCAGCCCGGTCAGGACCATGCCGGCATCGCCACGCAAATGGTGGTGGAACGCCGCATGGCCGAACGGCAAGAGCCAAACCGCCGCGAGATTGGGCGCGAAGCATTCGTCGAAAAAATCTGGGCGTGGAAGCAGGAATCCGGCGACACGATCATCAACCAGCTAAAGCGCCTTGGCGCATCCTGCGACTGGTCGCGTAACGCCTTTACCATGTCCGGTGCACCCGGTGCGCCAGCCGGTGAGGAAGGCAATTTCCACGACGCCGTGATCCGGGTTTTCGTGGATCTTTACGACAAGGGCATCATCTATCGCGGCAAGCGGTTGGTGAACTGGGATCCCCATTTCGAAACCGCCATCAGCGATCTGGAGGTCGAGAACCGCGAAGTGCCCGGGCATATGTGGCATTTCAAATACCCGCTGGCGGGTGGCGAGAGCTATGAATATGTCGAGCGTGACGCTGACGGCAACGTCACGCTTCGCGAAACCCGTGATTACATCAGCATCGCCACCACCCGTCCCGAAACCATGCTGGGCGATGGCGCGGTGGCGGTGCATCCGGATGATGCACGCTATGCCCCCATCGTCGGCAAGCTGGTCGAAATCCCGGTCGGCCCCAAGGAGCACCGCCGCCTGATCCCGATCATCACCGATGAATACCCGGACCCCGATTTCGGGTCCGGCGCGGTGAAAATCACCGGTGCGCATGACTTCAACGATTACGACGTCGCCACCCGCAACAATATCCCGCTTTACGCGCTGATGGATACCAAGGGCGCCATGCGTCAGGACGGGTTGCCCTATGCCGAAAGCGCCGAGATCGCGACCCGCGCCGCGCGGGGCGAGGATGTGGGCGATGTGTCCAACGTGAACCTTGTGCCTGACGATCTGCGCGGTCTGGACCGTTACGAGGCCCGCAAGCTGGTGATCGACCAGATCAACGCCGAAGGTCTGGCCGTCACCTATCTGCACAAGGAAATCGACACGGAAACCGGGGCCGAGCATCTGGAACGCCGCCCCGTCGTCGATGCCAAGCCGATCATGCAGCCCTTTGGCGACCGTTCCGGCGTGGTGATCGAACCCATGCTGACCGATCAGTGGTTCGTCGATACGCAACAGATCGTCGGCCCTGCGCTGGATGCCGTCCGCGACGGCCGCACCGAAATCCTGCCCGAGCAGCACAAGAAGGTCTATTTCAACTGGCTGGAAAATATCGAGCCATGGACCATCAGCCGCCAGCTGTGGTGGGGGCATCAGATTCCGGTTTGGTATGGTCTTGATCTGTCGCTGGAAGGGCAGGTCGATGACGACCATGATGGCGAATTGGACTATGTCGAAACCTTTGCCCTGCTGGAAGAAGGTCTGGTTCACCGCGACGAGATCCACCATGCCGCGCCGGATTTCAAAGGTGTAATTGACCAGTTCCGCGACAGCATCGCGGGTTTGCCGCAACCGTTGGAGATCAGCCGTGTCATCGAAGTCGCTGATCGCAACGCCGCAATCGACGCGTTTTCGCAGGGCTTGGCAGATTACACCCTGTCGCAGGATCCGACCCAGCTTGTTTATCCGGTCTGGCGCGATCCCGACGTTCTCGACACCTGGTTCAGCTCCGGCCTCTGGCCCATTGGCACGCTGGGCTGGCCGGAAGACACGCCGGAAATGCGCAAGTATTTTCCGACCGATGTGCTGGTCACGGGCTTTGACATCATCTTCTTCTGGGTCGCCCGGATGATGATGATGCAGCTTGAAGTGGTTAAGCAAATCCCCTTCCACACGGTTTACGTCCACGGCCTTGTGCGCGACGAAAAGGGCGCCAAGATGTCGAAGTCGAAAGGGAACGTCATCGACCCGCTGACCCTGATCGACGAATTTGGCGCCGATGCCATGCGCTTCACCCTGACCAGCATGGCCGCCATGGGCCGCGACCCCAAACTGGGTCCGAAACATGTCGAGGCGAATCGCAACTTCGTCACGAAAATCTGGAACGCCACGCGCTTTGCCGAAATGAACGGCGTGCGCGGCGGCGGCGATCTGCCCACGCCAAGCCATACGGTCAACCGCTGGATCATTGGCGAGGTCGCTCGCATCCGTCTGGCCACGGATGAGGCCCTGACCAACTATCACTTCAACGATGTCGCCACCGGGCTTTACGCCTTTGTCTGGGGCAAGGTCTGCGATTGGTATGTCGAATTCTCCAAGCCCCTGTTCGACGGCGAATATGCCGATGAAACACGGGCGACGATGGGATGGGTGCTGGATCAATGCTTCCTGATGCTGCACCCGGTCATGCCCTTCGTGACCGAGGAATTGTGGGCGCTGACCGGCGACCGCGCCAAGATGCTGGTCCATGGCGACTGGCCAGCCTATGGCGCGGAACTGATTGACGCGGATGCGGACCGCCAGATGAACTGGGTCATCTCGCTGATCGAAGGTATCCGGTCGGCGCGGGCGCAAATGGGCGTTCCGGCGGGGGCCAAGCTGGACCTGATCGTGACCGAGGCCGATGATGCCGCCCGCGCCGCGCTGGCCGCCAACAGCCCGCTGATCCAGCGGTTGGCCCGCGTGAATGCGCCGGTTGATGGCGCGGCGGGCAAGGGCATGATCTCGGTCGCGGCAACGGGGGCGAGCTTTGCCCTGCCCATCGGCGACGTGATCGACGTTGTGGGCGAAACCGCGCGTCTGGAAAAATCGCTGGCGAAATCCGAAAAGGATGCCGGCGGTCTGCGCGGCCGCCTGTCCAACCCCAAATTCGTCGAAAACGCCGGCGATGAGGTGATCGAGGAAACCCGCGCCAAACTGGCCACGCTGGACGATGACATTGCCCGCACCCGCGCCGCACTGGCGCAGCTTCAGGCAATGTGATGCGCTGGTTCGAACGCATTGCGCAGCGGCAAATTGATGCCGCTGTCGCACGCGGCGAACTGACCGGCCTGAAGGGCGAAGGCAAACCGCTGGACCGCGAACGCCTGCGCGAAAGCGCGGATGATGTTCTGCACCGCATGATGGCAGAGGCGGGCTTTGTCCCGCCCGAAATCGCCTATCAGAAAGAGGTCGAGGCCAAGCGCGCCATCCTTGCCCAGATCGAGGATCAGGAAGAGCGCAAGGCGATGCAGAAACAGATCGCCTTGCTGGACCTGAAACGCGCCATGTCCGCCGACGCGCGAAGGAAATCGCTGCGAGGATAAGCCGTTGCCCATGGCGATCGCTCGGTCGAGGGGCATGAATCTCTGTTCATGTTCGTGCGACTTGATAGCGCAACCGGAATGACCTGTCAGGACGGCTCGTTGGAAGCCACAGTCAGGATTCTGGGGAATGGCGGCAAGGATGTCATCCTTGGCGGCGACGGTATGGATACCGTTCAGGGCGGCGCAGGCAATGACCGCATCTGGGGCGGCACATCGAACGACCAAAATCGCAATGCACTGACAGGGCATGACAAGGGTTTCGATGAAAGGAAGCGGCGGAGGTTTCCTTTCATCGCAGGTAGAAACCGGGCCGCCTGATCCTTGCGCCACCTAGCGCAGCGTATCCAGCGCCTTGGGCAGCCGCGCGTCCAAAATCGCCATCTTGCTTTCGGGCGCACAGCTGATACGAATGCAGCGATTCTGTGGGGCGACGCCGGGCATTCGCACGAATACGCCCTGACCTTGCAATGCCTTCACCAGATCCGCTGCAAAGACGCCGTCACGGCCGGTATCCACAGCCACGAAATTCGTCGCCGATGGCAGCGCCGTCATGCCGTTTTGCTGGGCGATTCCGGCAATTCTGGCCCGCGATTTGATAACTTCGCGCTGCACATGCGCCAGCCAGTCCCGATCCGCCAGCGCCGCCAATGCGCCCGCCTGCGCGATCCGGTTGACACCGAAATGGTTACGAATGCGGTCGAAACCAGCAATCAGATCGGGATGACCGATGGCATAGCCGATCCGCGCACCTGCCAGCCCGTAAGCCTTTGAAAAGGTGCGCATCCGAATGACCCGCGGATCATCTGCCGCAATCACCGGAATGGCATCGTCGGGCGCGAATTCAGCATAAGCCTCATCCAGCACCAGCAGGCTTTCGGGCGGCAACCGATCCAGCATCCGCAGGATCGCGCCCCCGTTATGCCAACTCCCCATCGGGTTGTCGGGATTGGCCAGATAGACCAGCCGCGCCCCGGTTCGCTGCGCAAGCTCCACCAGCGCCTGCGGGTCTTCTGCATCGTCGCGATACGGCACCTTGTGCAGCACGCCACCATAGCCCGTGACGTGGTAGTTGAAGGTCGGATAGGCCCCTTCAGAGGTGGCAACAGCATCGCCCGGTGCGATCAGCAGCCGCACCAGCAGGCCCAGAAGGCCGTCGATCCCTTCGCCCACAACGATATTTTCAGCCGAAACACCATGATATGCGGCCAAGGCACCGATCAGGTCGTGGCTGGTCGGATCGCCATATTGCCAACTGTTTGCGGCCTCATCCTGCATTGCCTTGACGGCCTTGGGCGACGGACCAAACCCGTTTTCATTCGCGCCCAGACGTGCCGCAAAACCCTGTCCCAGCTGGCGTTGCAGGGTTTCAGGCCCGACGAAAGGAACCGTCGCCGGCAAGGAGGCCGGGATCGGCGCAAAGCGGATCAGGGTCATGGCCTGATCCTTAAAACGCGCGAAAGGTCATGGTGGTCAGCGTGCGACTGATATGGGGAATGTCGAACAGGTTTTCCGACAGGAAACGCCCGACATCCTCATCTTCAGGGATATAGACCTTGGCCAGCAGATCATAATCGCCCGAGGTCGAATAAAGCTCGCTGACGATTTCGCGGTCATAGATGGCGTCGGCGACCTCGTAGGTCTTGCCGGGCTCGCAGCGGAACTGGACAAAGACGGGTCGCATCGGCATCTCCTTGGCTGGTTGTTTGGCGCAAGTTAGCCCGCAGGCTGCGGTGCGGTCCAGTCCCCGCGATACAGTCCGCGCCAGAAGCGCAGCATCAGCAGGATCGCCGCAACCGTCAAACCCACGCACAGCCCCAGCCAAAGTCCGGCAGGGCCGAATCCCAGATGGAAGGCAAGCCCATAGGCGACAGGCATCCCCACAACCCAGTAACTGAAGGTCGCAATCCACATTGGCACGCGCGTATCGTGAACGCCGCGCAGACAGCCAAGCGCAATGACCTGCATGGCATCGGTCAGTTGGAACAGCGCCGCATACATCAGCAATCCGGCACCAAGCGTGATGATCGCAGGCGCTTCGGGATCGTCTGGCGACAGATAAAGCCCGACCAGAGGTTGCGCGAACAGCAGATAGATGGCGATTGCGATAAACGCAAAGATCACCGAAATGGCGATGACCGTCACCGCCGCATCGCGCATCCACAGAGCATCGCCCCGCCCCTTCGCCTGACCGACGCGGATTGTTGCTGCATTTGACAGGCCCAGATGCGCCATAAAGGTGATGGCGGTGATTTGCAGCGCGATCCCGTGGGCGGCCAGTTCCTGCGTGCCGATCCAGCCCATCATCACGTTGGACCCGACGAACAGCCCCCCCTCGGCCAGCATGGTCAGACCGATGGGCCAACCGATCCGCGCAACACTGCGCATCGCATGCCAGTCGGGCTTCCAGAACCGTTGAAACAGGTTATATTTGCGCGCGATGGGCAGCCAGTTCGCATAAAGCACAAGCAGCACCAGTTGCACGAATTGCGTCAGAACGCTGGCAATGGCCGCGCCACGAACACCCAGTTCCGGCGCGCCGAGGTTCCCGAAGATCAGGATCCAGTTCAGCCCCACATTCATCGGCAGCCCGGCAAGCGTGATCCACATGATGATCTGCGGACGCTCCAGCGCGGCAAGATAAGAGTTCAGCGTCAACCCACCCAGGGTAAGCGCCAGCCCCCACCCGGCGATGCGCAGGTAATCCTGCGACAGCTGCGCGGTAATCTCGGTCTGGCCCAGGCTCAGCAGGATCGGACCGGAAAACCACATCAGCGGCATCACCAGAAGCGAAAAGCCGAAAGACAGCCACAGGGCCATGCGCGTGCCACGCCGCACCTCGGTTTCATCGCCGCGCTCCAGCGCGGTCGCAAGGATGCCCATAACCCCCGTGCCGAAACCCATGCCCAGAAAGAACATGATCATGAAAAACGACGTGGCAATCACCAGCGCCGCAAGTTCCTCGACGCCATACCATCCGACCATGACGGTATCGCCGACGCCGATTGCCATTCGCGCCAGATGACTGCCAATCAAGGGTAAGCCCAGCGACAGCGTCGCCGCGATATGAGGTGCATAACGACCAAACATCCGCTCGCCATACGCTTACCCGGACGCCCCCGCAATCTGCGTTACAAAAATTTGCAGGCACAAGGACATGTGGCGGCAGGAAAGCCACAACCGCCCCGCTTGCCCCAGCATCAGCCATCTGCGATAGAGGGCAGATTCCAGCCGCCGGAGGGTTACATGAGTTTCCGCGCCCGTCACCTTTTGGGGATAGATCACCTCAAACCCGCCGAAATCGTGACGCTTCTGGATTTGGCCGAAGAATATGTCGCGCTGAACCGCCGCACCGTCAAACATTCCGATGTTCTGGCTGGCCTGACCCAGATCAACATGTTCTTCGAAAACTCGACCCGCACGCAATCCAGTTTCGAGCTGGCCGGCAAGCGTCTGGGCGCCGATGTGATGAACATGTCGATGCAGACCAGCAGCGTCAAAAAGGGCGAAACCCTGATCGATACTGCGCTGACGCTGAACGCGATGCAGCCCGATCTTCTGGTCGTCCGTCACCCGAACAGCGGCGCAGTCAACCTGTTGGCAGAAAAGGTGAATTGCGCCGTCATCAATGCAGGCGACGGCCGCCACGAACATCCGACACAGGCCCTGTTGGATGCGCTGACCATCCGCCGCGCCAAGGGACGACTGCAACGCCTGACCATCGCCATATGTGGCGACATCGCCCATAGCCGGGTGGCGCGGTCAAACCTGATCCTGCTGGGCAAGATGGAAAACCGCATTCGTCTGATTGGCCCGTCGACGCTGATGCCCGCCGGTGTCAAAGATATGGGCGTGGAACTTTACGAGGATATGCGCGAGGGCCTGACAGGCGCTGACGTCGTCATGATGCTGCGCCTGCAACGAGAGCGGATGGATGGCGGCTTCATCCCGTCCGAGCGGGAGTATTTCCACCGTTGGGGACTGGACGCCGAAAAGCTGGCCCTGGCCGCCCCCGATGCCATCGTCATGCATCCCGGCCCGATGAATCGCGGGGTCGAGATCGACGGCACCATTGCCGACGACATCAACCGCAGCGTGATTCAGGATCAGGTCGAGATGGGCGTCGCCGTCCGCATGGCCGCGCTGGATCTGCTGGCGCGGAATTTGCGGGCAGAACGTGGGGCAAAGGCGTCAGGAGTAATGGTGTAATGACGCAATCGCCAACCGCCGCCGAATGGTCGCTGGCACTGGCCCCCGGTGAAACAATCATCTGGATGGGACAACCCGTCGGGCAGCCCAAAGCCGACGGAAACACCACGTTTCTGTGGATTTTCGGGGCGATCTTCTTTGGGATGGGACTGTTGTTTCTGATCCTTGGCCTTGTGGTTCAGGGCCAGGATGTCATGTTCATCGCCGCCTTTTGCGGGATTGGCGGGTTGTTTGCGTTGGTCGGGGGCGGCATCCTGATCATTCCTCTGCTGGTGCGGCGCAAGCGCTTTGCCGTCATGCGATATGCACTGACTGATCGGCGCGCGCTGATCTATGACGGCACCGCGATCAAGGATTGGGACATCACCCCGGATATGCAATTCGATGTGCATCCCGGATCGCCCGGATCGCTGATTTTCGGGCAGGAATCGCTGAACTATGACATCAACGGTCAACCGGCCTATCGTGACGTCGGGTTTATCAACATCACCGATATTGTAGAGGTCGGAAATATGATCCGCGACATCCAGACCCGTAACCTCTCACAGGTCGAGGCCAGATCGTGACCACCCTTCTGTTTCAGAACGCCCGGCTGATTGATCCTGAGGCGCAGACCGACAGCACGGGCAGCCTGCTGGTGCGTGATGGCCTTATCGAGGGCATCTCGGGCGCACAGGAAGCCGCGCCCGAAGGGGCCACGATCGTCGACTGTGATGGCAAGGCGCTCGCCCCCGGCCTGATCGACTGGGGCGTCAAGATCGGCGAACCCGGTGAGCGGCACAAGGAAAGCTTTCGCAGCGCAGGACGGGCCGCTGCAGCTGGTGGTGTAACCACGGTCATCGCCCGCCCCGACACGCTGCCCCCCATCGACACGCCGGAAGCGCTGGAATTCGTGACCCGCCGCGCCGCAGATGCGCCAGTGAACATCCGCCATATGGCCGCCCTGACAAAAGGCCGCGAAGGCCGCGAAATGGTCGAGATCGGCTTCATGACCGATGCCGGTGCCATCGCCTTTACCGATGGCGTGCGCGTCGTGACCGACAGCAAGATCCTTGGCCGCTGCATGACCTATGCGCGCGGCCTTGATGCGCTGATCGTAGGCCACCCACAGGATGCCAGTCTGTCCAAGGGCGCGGCCGCGACCAGCGGCAAGTTCGCCTCGCTCTACGGCATTCCCGCCGTATCGCCCATGGCCGAAGTGATGGGTCTGGACCGCGATCTGGCATTGGTCGACATGACCCGCTGCCGCTGGCATGCCGATCAGCTGACCGTTGCCGCCGCCCTGCCCGCCTTTCAGCGCGCCCGGGACAAGGGGCTGGACGTGACGGCGGGGATCTCGATCCACCATCTGACACTGAACGAATTTGATGTGGGCGACTACCGCACCTTCTTCCGCTTCACGCCGCCCTTGCGCTCCGAAGATGACCGCATGGCGATGGTGCAGGCGGTGGCGGATGGCGTGATTGACGTGATCGCCAGCTTCCATACCCCGCAGGACGAAGAATCCAAGCGCCTGCCGTTCGAGGCCGCCGCCCCCGGGGCCGTCGGCCTGCAAACGCTTCTGCCTGCGGCATTGCGCCTGTATCATCAGGGCGGCTTGACCCTGCCGCAACTCTGGCGCGCCATGTCGCTGAACCCGGCCAAGCGGCTTGGCCTGCCATCGGGCCGCCTGGCGCGTGGCGCACCCGCCGATCTGGTGCTGTTCAACCCCGATGCGCCCTTCGTGCTGGACCGTTTCAAGCTGCTGTCCAAATCCAAGAACACCCCCTTTGACGGGGCCAGAATGGAAGGCCGCGTCCTTGGCACATGGGTCGCAGGCAATCGCGTCTTCGGAGAACAGCCATGACATTGATCCTGTGGACCATCCTTGGCTATCTGCTGGGATCAATCCCATTCGGCATCGCCATCACCCGCGCCATGGGCCTTGGCGACCTGCGCCAGATCGGGTCAGGCAATATCGGCGCGACGAACGTCCTGCGCACCGGCAACAAGCCCGCCGCACTGGCCACGCTGCTGCTGGACAGCGGCAAGGGCGCAATCGCGGTGCTTCTGGCCCGCCATTTCGGCGGCGAAACCGCTGGCATCCTTGCCGGTGGCGCGGCCTTTCTGGGCCATTGCTTCCCGGTCTGGCTGGGCTTCAGGGGCGGCAAGGGCGTGGCGACCTTTCTGGGCACCGTGCTGGCGCTGCATTGGCCGCTTGGGTTGATCATCTGCGCGATCTGGCTGCTGACGGCCCTTGTCAGCCGCATCAGCAGCCTTTCGGCCCTGATCGCCGCCGCATTGACCCCGATCTTCGCCTGGGCACTTGGCCGAGGTGACCTGATCCTTGTGACCGCGTTCATGGCGGCACTGATCTTCATCCGTCACAGCACGAACATCACCGACTGCTGGACGGGACCGAGCCGCGCATCGGCAAGAAGTAACTACCGCTCGGCCACAAGCGTGCGGCCCGTCGCCGGTCGACTGGGACGCGAAGGCGCTGTCACGGCTGGCTCTGGCTCGGCAACCGGCTCGCGCATCACCTGACGCAAAGACGGCCCTTCAAAGGGCTTGCTCGTCTTTACGGCAACAGGCTGTGGCGCAATGCTGCCTGCAACCGACTGTCCCGACAGACGGCCCAGGGCCTCCACCCCACGCTTGGCGCTCAGCGCGATCGAGATCAGCGCCAGACAGGCCCCCGCCAGCAGGATCAACCCGACCAAACCAAGGATGCCAAGGAAAACCGGCAAAGGCGGCACGCCCTCGGCAGACCGTATCAACGTCACCATCAACCCGATCAACGCCAGAACGCCAACCAGAAACACCGCAGCCACTGCGCGGCTTACCCATGTCATAATATCTGCTCGCATAGCCTGCCCCTTGCTTTACCGGCTTTTGCCGAAGGGGTTGCCACCAGAACGATCAGTTTTCAAGTAATGCCCGCACATCCGGCACTCACCTTGTCGTGCGTGACAGGCATCTTCTGTGTTCAAATATCCTCTGGGGGTCCGGGGGGCGAAGCGTTCCCGGCCTTGATCAGGCGATCAATAGGAATAGTCCGCGTAGATCCGCGACAAATCACCCTGCCATTCACCGTGATAGCGTTCCAGCATCTCGTCGGCGGGCACTTTCCCCAAATCGACGCTTTCCTTCAGCGTGTTCAGGAAATGCGTCTCATCCGGGATCAACCCACCGGCACCCTGACGGGCACGGTTTTTCAGCCCCAGCTCTGCAATCTCGACCACCTGTCGCGCCAGATCGTGCATGCGGATACCATTCGCCTCGGCCTGCAAGGCATCACGCGACGCGGCACGGCGCAGACCCTCGCGCGTTTCGTGATCCCAGCCTTTGACCAGATCCCAGGCAGCGTCCAGCGCCTCTTGGTCATAGGTCAGGCCGACCCACAGGGCGGGCAAGGCGCAAAGCCTGCGCCACGGACCGCCATCGGCGCCGCGCATCTCGATGAATTTCTTGACCCGAGCTTCGGGGAATACCGTGGTCAGGTGATCGGCCCAATCGGACAGCGTGGGAATTTCACCCGGCAGTGCAGGCAGCTGACCCTTCAGGAAATCACGGAAGGACTGGCCCAATGCGTTGATATATTTGCCATCGCGATAGACGAAATACATCGGCACATCCAGAACGTAGTCCACCCACCGTTCATAGCCAAAACCGTCCTCGAACGCGAAGGGCAGCATGCCCGTGCGTGCATCATCCAGATTCTGCCAGATATGCGCCCGCCAGCTTTTCATGCCATTGGGCTTGTCATCCAGAAACGGAGAGCTTGCGAACAGCGCCGTCGCGACCGGCTGCAAAGCCAGCGCAACACGCAGTTTTTGCACCATGTCCGCTTCCGATGCGAAATCCAGATTCACCTGCACCGTGCAGGTGCGATACATCATCTGTTTGCCCAGCGTGCCGACGCTGTCCATGTAATCGGTCATCAGCCGATAGCGCCCTTTGGGCATCATTGGCATCTGGTCCTGCGACCAGATCGGGGCCGCACCCAGGCCGATAAAGCCTGCGCCGATGCCATCGGCCACAGATTTCACCTCGGCCAGATGCTGGTTCACCTCGTCACAGGTCTGATGGATCGTTTCCAGCGGTGCGCCCGACAACTCGAACTGGCCGCCCGGCTCAAGGCTGATATTCGCGCCATTCCGCTCCAGCCCGATGATGTTTTCCTGTTCATAGACTGGCGCCCAGCCAAAGCGTTCCTGCATTCCGGTCAGCATCGCATGGATGGAACAATCGCCTGCATAGGGCAGCGGCAGCTTGTTCGGCTTGTCATAGCCGAATTTTTCATGCTCGGTCCCGATGCGCCACGCATCCTTGGGCTTTTCGCCCGAGGCCAGGTAGTCCGCCAGTTGATCACGGCTTTCGATCGGGCCACCGCCCTGCTGAGGAATCGACATGGATCAAAAGCCTTTCTAGGGGTTCGCCGTCGGTCACAGGTGACAACTGCGCAAGGTCAAGTCAAGTCGCCTTGGTCCGACCGTCGCCAAACCACGCGCATCGCATCGGGCTGTTCGGCCACATGGGCCAGCGCATTGGACACCGCGCCCATGTCCAGACCGGGCAAAGCGGTAAAGGCATCGGCCAGCACTTCGGCACCTGCGGCATCAGCGGGAATCAACAGCGCCTCGCCCGCCGCATTGCGCAAACGCCAATGGCCGTGCCCGCGCAATCGCAGCAGGCGAATTTCGGTCAGGTCACGCAGGGCGATCTGCCCACCCAGTGTGGCGGCGCCGTAATACCGGATCGCACCTTCCTCGACCTCGACCACGCCGGGTGCGGTGATTTGCCGACGAAACGGCATTCTCCGCCAAGCGCCCACAAGCAGCGCCCCGCCAACCAGCATGGTCAACAGCCCGACCAGACCGAAAAACCATCCGCCATGCAGCATCAACCATAACCCGGTCAGCAGCACGGCGGCAGCGATCAGGGCCTCGGACCAGCGGGACAACCATTGACGGATTTCTGGGCGAATGAATGACATGACCTACCAGCGGCGCAGTGCATCTTCGTCGCCGGCTTTCGCCTCGACCCAATCGGCGCGGCCATCCGCAGCAATTTCCCGTTTCCAGAACGGCGCACGCGATTTCAGCCAGTCCATCAGGTAATCCGCCGCGTCGAAGGCCGCGCGACGGTGCCGGGCGGCGGTGGCCACGAACATGATCTGTTCGCCCACAGCCAGACGACCATAGCGATGAACGATGCGCCAGTCGGTCAGATCGAAACGACGCGCGGCTTCGGTGCCGTAATCGCTCATCGCGGCCTCAGTCATGCCGGGATAATGTTCCAGTTCCAGCGCGACCATCCGTCCCGTATCGTCGCGCACGATGCCGGTGAAGGTGACGACCGCGCCTGCCCCACCCCCGAAATCGCGCAGTTCCGCCGTCAGATCAAAGGGCGCGGTCTGAACGCGAGCCGACATTGGCTTAGCCCCCGGTCATCGGTGGGAAGAACGCAACCTCGCGCGCGCCGGTCAAGGGTGCATCCAGATCGACCAGTTTCTGATCCACGGCGCAACGCACGGCACGCATGTCCGAAAACGCCTGCGCATGCCAATCATCCATGGCCGCCAATTGGGCGATCAGATCGCGCACGGTCGCGGCGGTGGTGGAAATGGTTTCGCGCGGTTGCCCGATGCGTTCGCGAAGCCATGCGAAATACAGCACTTCAAGCGTCATTGCCCGGCTCTCGAAGATAGGGCAGCGCCTTGATGAAATAGTCCCAGCCTGTCCACAGCGTCAGACCAGCCGCCAGCCAGATCAGCAACAGCCCGAAAGCCGTCGCCATATCGGCCCAGCTATCCATCCACCACGGCAAATAGGCGTCCCCGACCAGGGGCTGCCCGTGTTCGACATAGGCCAGCCCGGTGCCGAGAAACAGGACCGAGATCGCGACCATCTGCAACGTCGTTTTCCACTTCGCCAGCTTGGTGACTTTCAGAAGCTTCGCATTCGCGCCCAGATATTCGCGCAGGCCGGATACGAAGACCTCGCGGAACAGGATCACGGTCGCGGGCAGGATCAGCCATGGGTTCATGCCGGAATAGCCGGTGATGACGACAATCGCGATCACCACCATCGCCTTGTCGGCAATCGGGTCCATCGCCGCGCCAAAGCGGCTTTCCAGCTTCCACGCGCGGGCGATATAGCCGTCGAACCAGTCGGTGATGGCCGCCAGCATGAACAGCGTCAGCGCCGCCCAATCCGCAAAGGGACGGCTGAAATACAGAAACATCAGCGGCACGGCCGGGGCCGCGATCAGCCGAAGCAGGGTCAGAATATTGGGTATGGTCCAGCGCATGAGCGCAATCTAGGCATTTGTGCCGCCGGGGGGAAGTGGGGTCGGTAGCTTCGCCATCGGTCAAATGCGCACATCTTGCAAAACCCGGCGGCCGTCCGTTCCACGACCCTATCCGTTCTGGAAATGATCGACGATCTTCTGTGCCATCGCCGCCGAAATTCCGTCGACGGCCTGCAAATCCGCGACGCCGGCGCGGCTGACCGCCTTGGCGCTGCCGAAATGCGCCAGCAGGGCACGTTTGCGGGACGCGCCGATGCCGGTGATTTCGTCCAGCGGATTCGCCATGACCGATTTCGCGCGTCTGGCGCGATGCGTGCCAATAGCCCAGCGATGCGCTTCGTCCCGCAGACGCTGGACGAAATAAAGCACGGGGTCGTTCATGCGCAGGGCAAAGGGGCGCTGGCCGGGACGGTGAAATTCCTCTTTCCCGTGATCACGGTCCACCCCCTTGGCTACGCCGATGATCGGAATATCCTCGACCCCCAGATCGGCAAGGATACCGTCCACCGCCGAGACCTGCCCCGCGCCGCCGTCGATCAGCAGCAGATCGGGCCAGGCCTCGGTCTGGCGGTCCGGATCTTCCTTCAGTAGCCGGGTGAACCGGCGGGTCAGAACCTCTTTCATCATACCAAAGTCGTCCCCGGGGGTTATCTCCGTCCCCTTGATGTTGAATTTCCGATACTGGTTCTTGATGTAACCTTCAGGTCCGGCGACGATCATGCCGCCGACGGCGTTGGTGCCCTGAATATGGCTGTTGTCGTAAACCTCGATCCGGCGCGGCGGGGCGACCAGATCAAAGGCTTCGGCCATCCCTTCCAGCAGCCTCAATTGCGCTGCACTTTCGGACATGCGGCGGCCAAGGCTTTCGCGGGCGTTACGCAGGGCATTGGTGACAAGCTCAAACTTCTCGCCCCGCTGCGGGATCTGCATGTCAATCTTGCGGCCCGCGCGTTCGGACAGAACGTCCGCTGTCAGTTCCGGGTCCTCCGGCGCGTGCGACAACAGGATCATCCGCGGGGGCGGTTTGTCGTCGTAAAATTGCAGCAGGAAAGCCTGCATCACCTCATCCGACGATTCCGCGCCGCCCAGTCGCGGATAGAAATCGCGGTTACCCCAGCTTTGATTGCCGCGAATGAAAAAGACCTGAACGCAAGCCTGCCCGCTTTCCATGTGCAGCGCGACGATATCGGCTTCTGCCACGCCCTTGGGATTGATCGCCTGCACCGATTGCACCGCCGTAAGCGCCTTGATCCGGTCGCGCAGCGCCGCCGCCCGCTCGAACTCCATCGCGTCCGAGGCGTCGGACATTTCCTTGGCCAGATTGGCCTGAATGGTCGTGGACTTGCCCTGCAGGAAGCGTTCGGCATCGGCGACAAGCTGGCCGTAATCGGCTTCGGAAATCCGCCCGACACAAGGCGCGCTGCATCGCTTGATCTGATACAGCAGACAGGGACGCGTGCGGCTTTCAAAGACGGAATCGGTGCAATTGCGCAGCAAGAACACGCGCTGCAACTGCGTCAGCGTCCGGTTGACCGCCCCCGCACTGGCAAAGGGACCATAGTAATCGCCTTTTTCCGACTTGGCCCCGCGATGTTTCTTGATCTGGGGATAGGCATGCGACTTTGCGACCAGAATATTCGGGAATGACTTGTCGTCGCGCAGCAGCACGTTGTAGCGCGGCTTCAGCTGCTTGATCAGGTTCTGCTCAAGCAGCAACGCCTCGGTTTCGGTGCGCGTCGTCAGGAACATCATTGACGCCGTGTCGCGGATCATCCGGGCAATGCGCCCCGAATGCCCAGCGGGCCGCGCGTAATTCGACACCCGCGCCCGCAGATCGCGCGCCTTGCCGACGTAAAGCACCTCGCCCCGCGCATCCAGCATCCGGTAAACGCCGGGGCTGCTGTCAAGCGTGCGAAGGTAGTCCTGGATAACAGTCTGGCCGGTCTTTTGGATCATGACGTTAAGGAAGTGATTCTTTTCACGGGCTGCAAGTTTCAGACCTCAAAGGCAAGCAATAAGCTTTCCACGACTCTTGTGGATAACTCTGTGGAAGGCCTGTGAGGCAGAGAGAGTTCAGTCAACAATCGTTACAAATCCGTAACTTTGCCTTATTTTTAGGCACATTCATAAGACTTTGATTTTTATAAATAACTTTATTCACAGTTTTGTGCATCACGAAATTACTACCAAGAATCAGCCGCCTGCACGAAAGACTTGGGAAAGTGGACAAATCCGGTCAGTCAAGCTGTCGCAACGTCAACCGTGCCCAATCCCAATCGAACATTGCCGGTCAGTATCAGCGCCGAGCGGAGGCGAAATAAAGTTGCGCTCAGGCGGTTTTTTCATCAACAAAAGAACCCGACGCAAAGCGCGATTGCAAAAGCCAAGTATCGCGCTGAAGGCGGCATGAACGGTTGGGCAGCCAGATCAACGACCGCGCCACTTTATCCCCAGCAATTTGGCCAGAAACCGACGGAAGCCCGGTCCGCTGACCAGTGCCAGCACCACCATGAACAGCAGGAAGGTAATGACAATCTTGATCATCACCCCCCGGTCCCGAACCTTGCGAACGCGGATCTTTCCTCGGCCGCGTCCAGCACGGCCTCGGCCGACAGGCCCAGCCGCCGGAACAGCGATTGCCGTGGCGCATGAACGATGAAGCGGGTCTTGTCGCCGTAAAGCTGTTTCATCTTGGGAACCAGATGGGCAATGCCATCCGCCAGTCCCAGATCGACCGACTGACGCCCGGCCCAGAACTCACCCGTGAACAGATCGCGATCCGGGGCCAGACGATCGCCGCGGCGGCGGATCACATGCTCCTTGAACGCCTCATGGATCGGCTCCAGCACATTGCGCAGCCGCTCGACATCTTCGGGCTTTTCGGGGCGAAACGGGTCCAGCGTCGACTTTGACCGGCCTGCGGTATGCACGCGACGCTCGATCCCCCACTTCTCGATCAGATGCTGAAAGCCGAACCCGGATGAGATCACACCGATAGACCCAAGGACCGAACTTTCATCAGCCCAGATCTTTTCGCCCGCACAGGCCAGCCAATAACCGCCGGAAGCGGCCATATCCTCGACAAAGGCATGAACAGGCGTTTCGGTTTCGTCGGACAGCCGCCGGATACGCGCAGCAATCAGCGACGACTGGACGGGCGATCCGCCGGGCGAGTTGATCGACAGCGCCACCGCCGTGGGCTTCCCCTTGCGAAAGGCACGTTCGATGACAGGCGCAAGTGCGGCGTCACTTAGCCCGCCGCGACGACCGGCCATTCCGATGGCGCCGTGCAAACGCACGACAGCAACTTTTGGCCCATTGTTTATGAAACGATCAAGATAAGGGATACGCATAGGCCACAGATAGGGCCAAGCCGCGCCTGCCACAAGGCGCGGCCCGCATATCACACAGCGCGGATCGTATCCCCCGGCAGGAAAGTCGGGTTCAGCCCGATAATGCGATCTTCGGACAGCACGTCCTTGCCCGCCACCAATCGCGCCGCGCGGCGACCGATATCGACACGGCGCGCATCGGTGGTTGCCAGTCGCACCGGGAAACCATCCAGCAGATCGACGCCGTTAAACCCGGCCAAGCCGATCCGATCAGGAATGGAAAGGCCCTTTTCAAGGCAATACAGCAATCCGCCCGCGCCAATCATATCGTTGGAATAATAAAGAAAATCCAGATCCGGGGCGCGCGCCAGAATACGTTCCGTCAATTCACGACCCTTCAGCAACGACGACCCGCCCTGATAATATTCACGCGCTTCCAGCTGCACGCCGGCGGCGGCCAGCCCTTCTTCGAACCCGATCAGGCGTTTTTTGGCGCGGTGATCTTCGGGCATATGCGTGCCGACGAAACCGATCCTGCGATAACCCGCACTCAGGATACGCTGGGCCATTTCGCGACCCGCGCGGATGTGGGAAATTCCGACGACCGTATCTATCCCCTCGCCATCGGTATCCATGATCTCGATGACGGGAATGCCCGAATTTTCCAGCATCGCCCGCGATGCGTTACTATGTTCCAGTCCCGCAAGGATCACCCCCGAAGGACGCCAGGACAACATGTCATACAGGACCATTTCTTCCCGCGCGGGCGAATAATTCGTCACGCCGATCACGGGTTGCAGCCCTGTATCGTCCAGCTCCGCCGAAATCCCGCCCAGCACATCGGGAAATACCAGATTCGACAGCGACGGAATGACCACCGCGACCAGATTGACCCGTTGACTTGCCAGACCGCCCGCGATCTTGTTGGGCACATAACCCAATGTCTTGGCCGCCGTCAGAACTTTTTCGCGCGTGGCCGCCGAAACATCGCCGCGATTGCGCAGCACCCGGCTGACCGTCATCTCGGACACCCCCGACGCCTCTGATACATCACGCAAGGTCAAAGGGCGGCGGGGACGTTGAGGTGTCATTGGCGGCTCGAATGTAAAGGAAGAATATCTGATCTTATCCGAGCGTCGCCCCCGCGACAACCTTGCCAAAGCGGCCCATCCACGCCAAAAGAACGTCAGCGGCCCCGTGGCTCAACTGGATAGAGCAGCCCCCTCCTAAGGGGCAGGTTGCAGGTTCAAATCCTGCCGGGGTCACCATTTTATTATTTCCTATCCTGTTCCGGCAGCATGCACCCTATATCCCGGTCATGTTCAGGCGTCACTGCGGCTTTCCTCGGCCGCCATGGCCCACATCGACCAGGCCCGTTGAAATTCTGTCGCAGGACAGCGGCCCTGGATGCGGTCAGCGCCCGACCTACAGGCAATTTCAGCGACATGGCCTGCATAAACGGCATATTTGGGGGCGGTTGCGATCTGTAACGCCGGGTTTTGATACCTTGCCCTGCCAGAATTTTTCGATTTGAATAAACAAACCATAACCCTGACGCGGCGATCTTTTCGGCCGCCAGTTTTTCGCGGGATTTTTTGTTCAGTGAGGTGAAGATGGTCGAAGATAGATACTTCTTACCCTGCCACCGCCTTCGCTGCGCGAACAGCACGTCATTCCTTTTCCGATTGCCGTCCTGATCCAAGGGGTTACGGCGCATCGTCATTTATGCAACCAGTCAGTCAATCAACGTGAATGAGGGGCCGATCATGAGTGGCAAGCCAAATCTTGGCCAACGTCTGTTGCGGCGAAAGCCCATCGAAACCTACGTGGCCCAGACGCAGGGACAAAATAGCGAACTGAAGCGGTCGATCACGCTGTTTCAACTGACGATGTTCGGCGTGGGCGCGACGGTCGGCACCGGGATCTTCTTTGTTCTGGCCGAACAGGTTCCGGTTGCCGGACCTGCGGTGTTGTTTTCATTCCTGATCGCGGGGTTTGCTGCCGGCCTGACCGCACTGTGTTACGCCGAGATGAGCTCGATGATCCCGGTTTCCGGTTCCAGCTATTCCTACGCTTATGCGACGCTGGGCGAGGGGCTGGCATTTCTGGTCGCGGCCTGTCTGGTCATGGAATACGGCGTGTCCGCCGGGGCCGTCGCCGTCGGGTGGAGCGAATATCTGCACAACCTGCTGATGACGACGACGGGCTACGAACTGCCGCGTGCGCTGTTGCACGCCCCGCTGGTGGCCGAAGGATATTCGCTGAAGTTCGGTGGCGACGGCCTGATCAACCTGCCTGCCGCCGTCCTGGTGTTTCTGTGCTGCCTGCTTTTGACACGCGGTTCGCGGGAATCGGCGCGCGCCAATGCCATCATGGTGATCGTCAAGCTGGCGGTGCTGGCCTTTTTCATCATCATCGCGCTGACGGCGTTCAAAAGCGAAAACCTGCAACCATTTGCGCCACATGGCTTTTCTGGTGTCAGCGCCGCGGCGGGATCGATCTTCTTCACCTTTGTCGGGCTGGATGCCGTGTCGACCGCCGGGGAAGAGGTTGAAAATCCGCGCCGCAATCTGCCGCTGGCGATCATTCTGGCCCTGGTCATCGTTGTCAGCTTTTATCTTCTGGTCACAATCGCGGCCCTTGGCGCCCAGCCGCAAGAAATGTTCGAAGGACAAGAGGCCGGGCTGTCGGTTATCCTGCAAAATGTTACCGGCTCAGCCATTCCTTCGGTGATCTTGTCTGCGGGGGCGGTCGTTTCCGTCTTTTCGGTGACGCTGGTGGTGCTTTACGGTCAGACCCGGGTGCTGTTTGCAATGTCGCGTGACGGGATGCTGCCGCCGATTTTCAGCCGGGTCGATCCGCACACGCTCACGCCCACGGCCAACACCATCATCGTCTGCTGCTGCGTCGCGGCCCTTGCGGCCTTCCTGCCTTCGGCGGTGCTGTGGGACCTGACCAGTATGGGAACACTGGTGGCGTTTACGGTTGTGTCGGCAGGGGTCATCATCCTGCGCTATCAGCGCCCCGATGCGCCGCGCGGCTTCAGGGTGCCGTTCTTTCCGGTCCTGCCGATCCTCAGCATTCTTTCCTGTCTCTACCTGATCTCCAGCCTGTCGCTGATCGTCTTCAAGCTGACGGCGATCTGGGCGATTTTGGCGGGGATCATGTATATCCTTTACTCCTCGCGCCATTCGATCCTGGAGAAGGGGTCGAAAGCCAATGAGGAGCTGTCGCGATGAAAGCCTATCTTGTCGGCTATTCACATGATGAGGGCGGGCGCGAGGCGTTGAGACTGGGGACGATCCTGGCACGTTCGGCGGGGGGGCGTCTGGTCGTTGCGGTCATCGTGCCAAAGACCTGGGATCACCCCTCGCCCGCGCGGGTTGATGTGGAATATGCAAATTTTCTGGCACATCACGCCAATGCCACGCTGGCATCCGCGCGACAGGACGTGCCAGATGACATTCCGGCCGAATTCATCGCGCGCGAAGCCGATTCCGCAGGGGCCGGATTGTCAGCCCTGGCGGATGAGACAGAAGCCAGCGCGATCGTCCTTGGTTCTTCGCGCAAGGCACCCACCCGGCGTTTTCAGCAAGGCACGGTGGCGACCGAATTGCTATACAGTGCCCGCGTTCCCGTCGTCCTGGCCCCTTGCCGATACATGGCCCCCTATGACCGGATCAGTCGGGTGACCTGCGCCATCGCGTCAACCGAATCTTCGTTCGCACTGGTGCACAGGGCGAGCGAGATTGCACAGGATTTCGGTGTGTCACTGCGAATCGCGACCTTTGTCGTGCGCGACAAGCAAATGTATCCCTCGATCGCGGGATATGACGTGGAAAATCTGGTGATGAACGAATTCCATCGGCAGGCGCAGGGCGTTCATGACCGGATCCGTGACGAATGGAGCGGGGCAGACGCGCCACAATCGGTCTATGGTGATGGCCAGACATGGGAAGAAGCGGTCAGCAAACTGGATTGGAAAGAAGATGAGCTGCTGGTCGTCGGCTCCAGCCGGCTTGGGCCGTTGATGCGGGTTTTCCTTGGCTCGAACTCCAGCAAGATCCTGCACTACGCGCCGGTTCCGCGCATGATCATTCCGCATATCGGCGAATAAAGATTGCCAATTCCGGCACTGCTCTTGCCTGTTCGGGCGGTCGGTGTTCCAGTCGATAACAGATCCGGTCTGGGGCTTCCTGACAACGCCCCTTAGTAGAAGGTAGTGCGCATGAATATCGATTCCACCTCGGTCTATGTCGGTCCCAACATCCATGCGAAAGAACCGCTGATCCGACTGACGGTAGACATCAACCCGACTTACGCCGAAACGCTGGATCGGTTGGGGCGCAGCACGCTGGATCAACTGCTGGCCGTTCTGCCGGGTTGGCGCGGCAATGACGCGGATGGCTGGCTGGCCGATGCGCAGGACAGCGGACGGTTTGACTTGGGCGACTTGCTGGCAGGTCTGGCACTGGAATTGCAGCGCACGGCGGGTCAGCGCGGCGATCTGGCATGGTCAGAACCCGATGCCCGACGCGACATGGTCCAGATTTTCTACAGCTTTGATTCCGAAGATATCGGGCTGGAAGCGGGCGAAGTTGCATGCGACCTGCTGGCCGCTATCGCCAATGCCCAGGGCGACGCCAAAGACGAATTGCAAGACCATGTCGATCGCTTCCTGCGCTATGCGGACAAACGCTCGCTTGGGCCTTCTGCGATGGAACTGGTCCGCGCAGCGGAAGCCCGTGACATCCCATGGTATCGCCTGAACGACGCCAGCCTGATTCAGGTCGGACAAGGCAAATACCAACAACGGATCGAGGCGGCGTTGACCAGCCAGACCCCCCATATCGCGGTCGAGCTGGCCTCGGACAAGAACATCTGCAACCAGTTGCTAAGCGATCTGGGCCTGCCGGTGCCGAAACAGCGTCTGGTCTATGACGCGGAAGAGGCCAAGGGCGCGGCTGACCGCATCGGCTATCCGGTCGTCATCAAGCCACTGGACGGCAACCATGGGCGCGGCGTAACCGTCAACATCACCGATGAAGCAGGGGTCGAAGCAGCCTTTGCCGTGGCCGAGGAAGAAGGCCGCGATGTCATCGTTGAAAGCATGATTTTGGGCGATGATCACCGCCTGCTGGTCGTGAATGGTGAACTGGTCGCCGCCGCCCGCCGCGTGCCCGGCCATGTCAAAGGCGATGGCAGCCACACAATCGCCCAGCTGGTCGAGATTGTGAACCGCGATCCGCGCCGTGGCGTCGGCCATGAAAACATGCTGACCCGGCTGGAACTTGACGCGCCGGCCCTGCGTCTGCTGGATGAACGCGGCTATACGCCCGACACGATCCCACCCGAGGGCGAAGAGGTTTATCTGCGCAAAACCGCCAATATCTCGACCGGTGGGACCGCTGTCGATGTGACCGACACGATTCACCCCGACAACAAGCTGATGGCAGAGCGGGCGATCAGGGCAATCGGACTGGATGTGGGCGCGGTCGATTTTCTGACAACCGACATTACCCGTAGCTATCGTGAAACCGGCGGCGCGATCTGCGAAGTCAATGCGGGGCCGGGCCTGCGAATGCACATCTCTCCGTCCGAGGGGAAGCCGCGTGATGTGGGGGGCAAGATCATGGACATGTTGTTCCCGCCGGGCAGTCAGGCGCGCGTGCCGATTGCAGCCCTGACCGGAACCAACGGCAAAACCACCTGCGCCCGAATGCTGGCCCATATCCTGAAAATGGCGGGGCATGTGGTTGGCCAGACATCGACCGATGCGGTCTATATCGACGGCAATGTCACGGTGAAGGGCGACATGACCGGCCCGGTCTCGGCCAAGATGGTTCTGCGCGATCCTTCGGTCGATATTGCGGTGCTGGAAACTGCGCGGGGCGGCATCGTGCGATCGGGCCTTGGCTATAACTTCTGCGATGTGGGCGCGGTGCTGAATGTCACCTCGGACCATCTGGGGCTTGGCGGGGTCGATACGCTGGACGGGCTGGCCAAAGTCAAGCGCGTCATCGCCGAGGTTACGCGCGGCACGGTCGTGCTGAACGCAGATAACGAATACACGTTGAAAATGGCGTCCTATTCGCCCGCCGAGCATATCCTGTATGTCACTCGCAATCCTGAACATGAACTGGTGCGCGAACATATCCGGTTGGGGAAACGCGCGGTTGTCTTGGAACAGGGCATGAACGGCGATCAGATCGTCATTTACGACAACGGCACCCAGATCCCGCTGATCTGGACCCACCTGATCCCCGCCACGCTAGAGGGTAAAGCCCTGCACAACGTCGAAAACGCGATGTTTGCCGGCGCCATGGCTTTTGCACTTGGGAAAACGCTGGATCAGATCCGCACCGGTCTGCGCACATTCGACAGCACGTTCTTCCAGTCGCCGGGACGGATGAACGTCTTTGATGAACACGGCTTCCGCGTCATTCTGGATTACGGCCATAACGAGGCTGCCATCGGCGCAATGGTCGATCTGGTGGACCGGCTGAAGCCGCGGGGCAAACGCATCGTCTGCGTCACCACCCCCGGCGACCGTCGCGACGAAGATGTGCGCGACATCGCGGCCAAGGTCGCGGGGCATTTCGACGTCTATATCTGCCACCGCGACGACAATGTCCGGGGCCGTGCGCCGGATGAAATGCCGCGCATCATGAAGACTGCCTTGGTGGAACTGGGCGTGCCGGAAGATGCCGTCATGATCATCGAAGAGGAACAAAAATCCCTTGCCGCCGCGCTTGAGATGGCTCAGCTGGACGATCTTGTGTTGTTCTTCTGCGACAACATCACCCGCTCGTGGAAGCAGATCATCAGCTTCACCCCCGCTTTCGAAAAGGAACCGGACGAGGACCGGGCAACGCGCCGTCTGCAGGACAGCTTTGACATTCCCGACGGATTTCAGGTTGTCACGGATGATCGCGGCGTCTTGATCACGCCCAGATCGTAACCTCGTCAGCCAAGGTTGATAATGACTTCTGCAAAGGCCTCTCGCATGGGGAACAAACCGAAGCTGGCCGTGATCGGCGGTCGGTTGGAAGATGATAACGATGCCGTCTATGCCGAGATGTCTCGCATGTCGGGTGGTCGGATTCTGGTTTTCCCGACGGCTTCTTCGGAACCGGAACTGGTGGGCGCCGAAACAGTCGAGGTGTTTCGGACGCATGGTTTCGATGCCATCATGGCCCCGCTATTCGGCGACGGCGCCGCCAGGGCGGCGCGTGATCCAGCCATCGTCCAGCTGGTTCGGGACTATGGCAGCGTGTTCTTTACCGGCGGTGATCAGGCGCTGATATCGAACGCGCTGGCCCCGAAAGGGGTGGAAAGCCCGGTTCTGTCTGCCATCCGGCAGGTGCACGCCGCAGGTGGCATGATCGCGGGATCATCCGCCGGGGCAGCGGTGATGTCCGAGGTGATGATCGAAGGCGGCACATCACTGGAAGCCGCAACCTATGGCGTTGTGACCGATCCCAATCGTCCGGGGCTGCTGATGGGCACCGGGCTTGGCTTTTTCCCCTGGGGCATTGTCGATCAGCATTTCATCAAACGCGGACGCTTTGGCAGGCTGATCGTCGCGCTGAACAACAGCGGCGCTCGGCGTGGCTTTGGCATCGACGAAAATACCGCATTGTTCGTGGATGGCACGCAAGCCCATGTCATTGGCGAATTCGGGGCCTTCGTGCTGGATATGAAGACGGCCAAGCGCGACAAACGCCGCCGCGCGGTCAGCAATATCAGCTTTTCCTATGTCGATGACGGCGACAGTATCGATCTGGACAGCATGATCGTGACCCCCGGCCCGGAAAAGCATCCGGTCGGGCGTCGTGACATCGCCTATCGTGCGCCGGCAAGATCGCTGCGCAATGTCTTTGGCGCCTATACGCTTTACGATCTTCTGGCCCGTCTGGTGCTGGGCGATCCCGAAACCTATCCGGCCGATCATGCCCGCGCCATCGAGCCCAAGGCCGGCTTCGCCACCACTGTGGAATTTGCCCGCACAGCGGAATCGCAAGTGCTGATGTTTGAACGGGACCGCGATTTCCGGATGACGGCCATCGACTTTCGTGCCGCAATGGGCACCCGCAAACTAAACTCACGGCAACTGGCGGCGAACCGCCGCAAAGCCTTGTCACGTGAATATGGCGTGAAGCCGGGGCGAAAGGCGCGCCTGATGCTGCTTGGGTCATCGCCTTTGCGTGGCGGGCCAGAGCTGATGGATCAGATCACCGCCCAGATTCAGGGACCGATCGGCATCATCGCCAGCGCCTCGGCCGATCCACGGCAGGAAGCACGGGGATTTATCCGCGCCTTTGCCGATCATGGAATCGAGGCCGAAGATTTCGGCATCACCATCGACAATGTCGAACGCCTGTCCCGCGACGCCGATCTGATCGAACGGATCGCGGGGCTGAAAACCATTCTGCTGACCGGGGGCAATCAGATTCGCCTGATCGAAACCCTGCTGCACCGGGGTGAGATCACGCCGGTTCTGACGGCTATCGCCCGCGCCCATGCCGCAGGTGGCACGATCATCGCGGTCAGCGGCGCTGCATCTGCGCTGTCAGGCTTTATGATTGCAGGCGGCACAAGTTACGAAGCCCTTCGCTTTGGCATCGCGTCGGATATGGGGCGTCGCGGGCTGGTCATGCAGGAGGGTCTGGGTGTGTTTGGCGCTGCAATCGTGGATCAGAACATGGCATCGTCCCGCCGCCTGGGCCGCCTGGCCGTCGCCTGTGCCGAAGAAGGCGTGCGTTACGGTCTTGGCATTCTGGAAGACAGCGGCGTCGTCTCCAATTATGACAATTCCAAGCTTACGGTCATGGGCGTGAATGGGGCTGTGCTGGTCGAGATTGATCTGGTCCTCACCGAACTTCAGGGGGACGACTTTACCGCCCCCGGCACGCGGCTGACCTTTGCCCTGCCCGGCGATGTCATCAACCTGAAAACCGGCAAAATCACGCGAACCGCGCCCGTGGAACAGGCCGCAGCCGCGTTGGACAATCTGGTCAATGACGTGATCGAGGATTGCTGCGGCGGTCTGGACAGCATTTCCAGCCCCGGCCATCCGATCGAATCCTATATCGCCCTGCGCTATTCGCCCGAAGGTGATGGCACAGGCCACCTTGATCTTCAAAGTATCCGCGACCGACACAGCTAAACCGATATTGCTTTCAGAAAGGAAGAAAGATGTATTTCGACGCTGAAACCCTGACGAAGCTCATCTCAGATCCCCAAACGGCGGAAAATGCCGCCCCTGCGATCGACGCGCTGAATAAACGCTTCACCTCGGCCCTGGCGGTTGTTCAGACGATCCTGTCACTTGGCAAGGGGCAAGAGGGCAGGCAGCAGGTCGAACAACAGGTTCAGGCGTTCCTTGACGCCGCCAAGATCGAGCAGCGCGACCTGCCCCCCAGCAACAAGCTGATCGAAGCTGCGATGCTGTCGGAAGATGGCGATACCATCGCCGTTTTGAACAAGGCCTGCGCGGACTATTACGAAGTCGAAGTCTTTTCACTTGGCGACGCCTTGACACCGCCGCCCGCCAGCGACGAATAGGGCTGCCCGCTGGCCAACGGCCCGCTTTTCCCGATCTCTGGGAAAAGCGGCACAGATATGCGGCCCTCATCCCGGGCCGTCATCAATCACCTTCGGGCTGGACTAACTGCCCGAAATTTGACGTGATGAGCCGGTATCCTATTCGGGCCTGTCCGGTTCATGCCTCAACTGACCTTGCGCCAGATCGAAGTCATTCGGGCGGTCGTGCTGACCGGCACGATCACGGGTGCTGCGCGGATGCTGAACGTCTCGGCCCCCGGCATCAGCCGGCTGGTCAAACATACCGAGGAGTCGCTGGGCCTGCGGCTGTTCGAGCGGCGCGGCAGCGTCTATGTTCCCGCGACCGAGGCCACCGCGATTTTCGACCAGATCGGACGGGTTTTCAGGGGGGTCGAAAACCTGAATCGCGCAGTGGGCTCCTTGCAGCGCGGCGAGGCGGTTGACCTGTCATTCGCCTCGGCGCCATCGGTGGCGCAATTCATCGCGGCGCGGGCCGTGCGGTCGGTGCGGCAGAGATATCCGGATCTGTTCATCGACATGAACATCCTGAAGATTGAGGAAACCATCGACTATCTGATGCTGGATCGCGGAGAGTTCGTGCTGATGAGCAGCGCGGTCGAGAATGCCGGGATCAGCAATGACATCGCCGCGCAAGGACGTCTGGCCGCTATCGTCCCCGAGGGGCACGAGTTGGCGGATCGCAGCGAAGTGTCGGTCCATGACCTGATCCGCTATCCCATGATCGGCGTCGATCCCGGCGATCCCTATGGTCAGGTTTGCGCCTATCCGCTGCAACAGGCGGGCCTGCCGGTCCGCTACTCCATGCGCGGGCGTTTCGCGCAGACCGTGGTCAGCCTGGTTCGCCATGGCCTGGGTGTGGCGGTCATTGACGAATTTTCAGTGGCCGAACTTTACATGCCCGGCGTGGTCCGGCTGCACCTGACCGAGGACGCGCCGATCACCATTTACATCGTGACCAAAACCGGTCGGGTTCTGTCCCCCTTTGCCGAATTCGCGATCCAGCAATTGCGGCGGGAACTGAAACGTGCCACCGAATCGCGCCCGTGGGAGCAGAAGCAGGCCCGCCAGAGCCCTTAAATTAACATCATGTTAATGATCGTGATGAATTTGTATTTGCCGTAAAGGCATGATGTCGGGAAAGATAGCTTCCACGGAGGCTGCGGGTTCTTTGGAGTCAGGGAGGAAGCAATGAAAAACACTTTCGTAAAACTCGCGGCTGCTTTTGCGGTGACAACCGGCGTCATGGGCGGCGCGGCGTTTGCACAGGATTATCCAGCCAAGGAAATTCAGGGCATCATTCAATGGGGTGCTGGCGGATCAACAGATACGGTCATGCGCACCGTTACCCCCCATGCCGAAGAGGTGTTGGGCGGCACTGTCGTGATGAAAAACATGACCGGCGGTGTCGGCGCGATTGCCACCAAATTCGTCTATGCCCAGCAACCCGATGGCTACACGCTGTTGATGGGCGCGGAAAACCCGCTGCTTTACAAGGTCATGGGGCTGGGCGACGTAGACTATTCCGAGTTCATTCCGATCAACATTCTGGCCCGTGGCGTGCCGATTCTGGTTGCCAATAACGACGCGCCCTTCGATGACTTCGCGGGCATGGTCGCGCATATTCAGGCGAACCCGAACACGGTCAAATTCGGCTCTACCGGCCCTGGCGGGCTGGCATCTGTCGTGACGGCGATGCTGAAATCCAAAACCGATCTGCAAGTGACCGAGGTCCCCTATGACGGCGACGGCCCGGCACTGACCGCGCTGCAAGGTGGCGCGATCGACGTCATGCCCGCCGTTCTGGGTGCCGCCATCGAAGGCATCAAGGGTGGCCGGATGAAGGCCATCTCACTGGTCAACGATCAGCCGTCCGAGGCCCTGCCCGATCTGGCAGCGCTTGGCCAGAGCAACCCCGAATATGCCGACTACCTGCCTTGGGGGCCTTTCTTTGGCGTCTTCGTCAAGAACGGCACCCCGGATGATGTCGTCGCCAAACTGACCGAGGCCTATGCCGCCGGTGCGCAAAACGAAGACTTCGTCAAGCTGATGACCGAACGCGGCTATATCATTGAAAGCCTGTCCGGGCAGCCCGCCGCCGACTTCCTGAACAACTGGCAGTCGGTCACGGCATGGCTGATTCAGGATGCCGGACTGGCAAAGGTGTCACCGGAAGATTTCGGCATTCCGCGCCCCTGACATCATTCCGCCCCGGCCAGTGATCCGGGGCGGTTCCATTCTGATCGGCGGGAGGAACGGTCATGCACGACAAACGCAAGCGCAGCGCAGGAGAGTTGGGCTTCAACGGCCTGCTGTTTCTGGGCAGTCTGATACTGCTATGGAATGCTTACAAGATTTCCGGCTTTGAATCGCTTAGCTCACCCGGCTCGTTGCCGATGGCGGTTGCTTTTGCGATGGTCGTCAGTTCCGGCCTGATCCTGTTGGAAAACTTCCGCACACCGGACCGCGACGGCACCGTGTTTCTTCGGGACATCCTGCCGCCGGTCATCATCGTGATGATGCTGTTCATCGCCGGATACGCCGTGCTGCTGGTGCCGCTAGGCTTTCTGCCGACCTCTTTCCTGTTTCTGTTCCTGTCGATCCTTTACCTGCAACGTGGCGGCCTGGTTTTCGCGGTCTCGGTGTCGCTGTTCGCACTGATCTGCGTCTACGTCGTGTTCCGCGTGATCTTTACCGTCCTGATGCCCGCCGGAATCGTCCCCGAGGGCGAAATTCTTGCCGCCATCGGGCGTTTCTTCGGGGGAGCGAACTGATGCAGGCGCTGGAATATTTCCTGATCCCCTGGCTGGACCTGAAACTGTTGTTTCTGGTCGCGGCGGGAACCTTCGCCGGCATCTATATCGGGGCAATTCCCGGTCTGTCAGTGACGATGGCGGTGTCGATCCTGATCGGCTTTACCTTCACCTGGGACGTTTACCCTGCACTGTGTCTGATGGTGGGCATATTCATGGGTGGCGTTTATGGCGGGTCGCGCACGGCGATTCTGCTGAACATTCCGGGCGCGCCAGCGGCGATTGCGACGGCGATGGACGGCTACCCTCTGGCGCAAAAGGGGCTTGCCGGCGAAGCCATCGGCATTGCAACCGTCATGTCCTTTGTCGGCGGCCTCATCGGTATTGCCGTGCTGGCCATCGCAGCCCCGACCGTCAGCGAATTTGCCCTGACCTTTCAGCCGCGCGATTACATGCTGCTGGCGCTGCTGGGCATCCTGCTGGTCGGGTCGCTGTCGGGCGAAAGCCTGATCAAGGGCATCTTTGCCGGGGCCATGGGCCTGTTGATCGGCACGGTGGGGATGGACCCGCTGACCGCCGAGGAACGCTTTACCTTTGGCTTTACCCAACTTTGGGGCGGCATCAGTTTTATCGCCGTGATGATCGGCATGTTCGGCGTGTCCGAGGCGCTGGCCCAGCTGCATCATATCGACAAGCAGGCGGTAAAGCAGAAAATCGGGCGCATCGTGCCCAACTGGTCGTCGGTTCGCAAATACCTGCCGCTGTCGCTGCAGACATCATCCATCGGCGTCATCATCGGCGCGTTGCCCGGAACCGGTGGCGATATTGCGGCGCTGATGGCCTATGACCATGCCAAGCGCGTCACCAAAAACCCCGAGGTGCCCTTTGGCCAGGGCGCAAAGGAAGGCCTGGTTGCCCCTGAAACCGCCAATAACGCAGCCGTGGGTGGCGCATTCATTCCCATGCTGACGCTGGGCATTCCCGGCGATGCCGTCACCGCCATCATGATCGGGGCGCTGTTCATCCACGGACTGAACCCCGGCCCGATGCTGATGATCGACCAGCCGCAGATGTTCTGGTTCATTACCGGCGCACTGATGCTGGCCAATATCTTCATGCTGATCTTTGGCCTGACGGGCATCCGCATCTTTACCAAGATCGTGGAAATGCCGCGTTCGGTCCTGATCCCGTTGATCCTGCTCTTGTCCATCGTCGGCTCTTACGCGGTCAACAACTCGATCACGGATGTCTACTGGATGCTGGCCTTTGGTGTGCTGGGTTATTTCATGAAGACCTATGGTTATCAGCTGGGACCGGTCATTCTGGGGGTCATCCTGTCGCGACTTCTGGACGACAACTGGCGCCGCGCGATTCTGTCCGAAAACGGCAGCCTTGCGGGCCTGTTCAAAGGCATCCTGACCAGCCCGCTGTCATTGGTTCTGTTTACAATGGTCGTGCTGATCTTTGTCAGCCAGACCCCGGTCTGGCGGCGTCTGCGGCGCAAGGCCGGGATCCCGGCAACGTCGCATGATCAGGACACCACCGGCTCTGGCGCATAAGGAAAGACGCTGATGAAAACCTCGATCGCGACTGTTTCGATTGCCGGAAACCTGCGCGAAAAGCTGGCGGCAATTGCCGATGCCGATTTCGACGGGCTGGAAATATTCGAGCAGGATTTCCTGCAAGACGCCGCCAGCCCGCGCGAAGTCGGCCAGATGGTCCGCGATCACGGGCTGGAGGTGATGCTATATCAGCCTTTCCGCGATTTCGAAGGGCTGCCCGAACCTTTGCGTACCCGCGCCTTTGACCGCGCACGGCACAAGTTCGACCTGATGGCGGAATTGGGGGCGGAACAGATGCTGATCTGTTCGTCGATCCATCCGCAGGCCCTCGGCGGCATCGACCGTGCCGCCGACGATCTGGCCGAACTGGCCGGGATCGCGGCGGAACGGGGCCTGCGCCTTGGATACGAGGCATTGGCCTGGGGGCGCCATGTCAACGATCATCGCGACGCATGGGAAATCGTGCGCCGCGCCGATCAGCCAAACCTTGGCCTGATCCTTGACAGTTTTCACACGCTAAGCCGCAAGATCGACCCGGAAACGATCCGCCGCATTCCCGGCGACAAGATATTTTTCGTCCAACTGGCCGACGCGCCATTGATCGACATGGACCTGTTGTATTGGTCACGCCATTTCCGCAACATGCCCGGCGAAGGCGATCTGCCAGTGGTCGATTTCATGCGAGCCGTCACCGCAACGGGCTATGCTGGCCCGCTGTCGCTGGAAATCTTCAACGACCAGTTCCGGGGCGGCAGTCCGCATGGCATCGCTCGTGACGGGCACCGGTCGCTGATCTGGCTGATGGATCAGGTCCGCCGGGCAGAACCGGCACTGACGGTCGATCTGCCCGCGATCCCCGAAAACATCCGCGTTCAGGGGGTCGAGTTCATCGAATTCGCCTCGAATGCTGCCGAGGCGCCGGCATTGGAAGCCGCGTTGCGCCAGATGGGGTTCCACCGCGAAGGCCAGCATCGCAATAAATCGGTCACCGTCTGGAAACAGGGCGATATTCGGATCGTGCTGAATACCGAGGAAACCGGCTTCGCCCACAGTTTCTTTCTGAACCACGGCACCGGCGTTTGCGATATCGGCCTGCGGGTCGAGGACGCTCAGGCGACCACGGCACGCGCCGCCGCGCTGGATGCGACGCTGTTTCACCAGCCGCTTGGTCCGGGCGAACTGGACATTCCCGCCATTCGCGGCGTCGGCGGCTCGATCCTGCATTTCATTGACGAAAAAAGCGGGCTGGATGACGTCTGGCAGGTCGAGTTCCAGTCGACGGAGCAGGCGGCGCATGATTTCGGCCTGACCCGTGTCGACCATTTGGCCGAAACGATGAATTACGACGAAATGCTAAGCTGGACGTTGTTCTACAGTTCGATCTTTGATCTGCAACGTCTCCCGATGATCGACGTGATCGACCCTGACGGGTTGGTGCGCAGTCAGGCAATTGCCAGCCCCGATGGCAGCACCCGCATCACGCTGAACGGCGCGCAATCGCATCGCACATTGGCGGGCGGTTTTCTGGTCGACAGCATGGGATCGGCGGTGCAGCATATTGCACTGGCGTCAAAGGATATTTTCGCCAGTGCCCAGCGGATGGCCAGCGCCGGATTTCAGCCCCTGCCGATTCCCGAAAACTATTACGACGATCTGCGGGCGCGATATGGCCTTGATGATGATGACATCACCCGGTTGCGGCGCTGGAACATCCTGTATGAAGCCGACGACGATGGCCGCGCTTTTCTGCAATTCTATGGCCGACCGCTGCAAAACGGTCTGTTTTTTGAAATTGTCGAGCGCCGCGGCGGGTATGAGGGTTATGGCGCACTGAACGCCCCTTTCCGGATTGCAGCATTGAAACGTCTGATGCGCGGCAAAGCCATTCCACGCGCCTAGACCCCAGCAGAGAGAGACGCGGATGATTTCCGGTTACACCAAGGTTCTGGCACATATCGGCGTTCCGACCGAAAGTTTCAAAGCGCCGATGATCTACAATCCCTATTTCGAGGCCAAGGGTATAGACGCCGTGGTCGTCCCGATGGGCTGCGAGGTCGAAGACTTCACGAACTTCATGCCGCTTGTGGCGCGGTTGCGCAATTTCGCGGGCGCGCTGATCACCATGCCGCACAAGGTCAAGGTGGTCGAGCTGCTGGATGAGGTCAGTCAGGCCGTGCGGATCTGCGGCGCCTGCAATGCCGTCAAGCGTGGCGCTGATGGCCGCCTGATCGGCGATATGTTCGATGGCGAAGGCTTCGTTCGCGGCGTGATCCGCAAAGGCCGCAAGGTCGAGGGAGGATCGGCGCTGGTCGTCGGCACCGGCGGCGTCGGATCGGCCATTGCGGCGTCGCTGGCGGGGGCGGGCGCAACCCGTCTGGCGCTTTATGACATCAACAGTGGATCGGCCGAAAGGCTGGCCCGAAACATCCGCGCCGCATGCCCGCAGATCGAGGTCACGACCGGCAGCAACGATCCCGCGGGCTTTGACATCGTCGTCAACGCCACCCCAATGGGCATGTCGCCGGGTGATCCGATGCCGATGCCGGTTGATCGCATCGACGCCAGCACTTTCGTTGGTGAGGTGGTGATGAAAAGCGAAGAAACCGCCTTTCTTGCCGCTGCCAAGATGCGGGGCTGCATGACACAGGTGGGCACCGACATGCTGTTCGAACAGATCCCGGCCTATCTGCAATTCTTCGGCTTCCCGACCACCACGGCGGATGAGTTGCGCGAACTGGCCACGATCCGGTATTGAGCGGAAACAGGCAGGCACCCGTCGGGATGCCTGCCGGATATGTCAGGGCTGAAAGCGGTTAGCGGCGCAGGGCCTTTGCTTCCTTCCGGCGGGCATGCAGGGCCGGTTCGGTATAACCGGACGGCTGCTTGGTGCCGGTAAAGATCAGATCTTCCGCGGCCTTGAAGGCCGGTCCGTCGAAATCAGGGGCCATCGGGAAATAATTCGGATCTCCCGCATTCTGGCTGTCCACTTTCGCCGCCATGCGGCGCAACGCGTCCTGAACCTGATCCTTCGTGATCAGGCCCTGCTCCAGCCAGTTGGCCATGTATTGCGCGCTGATCCGGCAGGTCGCACGATCCTCCATCAGCTGCACATCGTCGATATCGGGCACCTTGGAACAACCGATGCCCTGATCGACCCAACGGACGACATAGCCAAGGATGCCCTGACAGCTGTTGTCCACTTCGCGCAGGATATCTTCGCGCGACATGGGCGTATCGCCGACCAGCGCGGGCGTCAGCAGGATGTCCAGATCGGGAACCGGCTTGCCCGCCAGCTGGTCCTGCACATCGGCGACGTTGACCATATGGTAATGCATCGCGTGCAATGTTGCGGCGGTCGGGCTGGGCACCCATGCGGTATTCGCGCCAGCCTTCGGATGCCCGATCTTGACCTGCAACATTTCGGCCAGCGCGTCGGGCTTGGCCCACATGCCCTTGCCGATCTGCGCCTTGCCGCGCATCCCCGCAGCCAGACCGATCAGCACGTTGCGATCCTCATAGGCAGACAGCCACCCCGCCTGACGCATCCCGTCACGCCCGACAAAGGCGCCCGCCTGCATCGATGTGTGAATCTCATCGCCCGTGCGATCGAGAAAACCGGTATTGATGAACACGATGCGGTTGCGGATCGCGTTGATCGAAGCGGCAAGGTTGGCGCTGGTGCGACGTTCCTCATCCATCAGGCCCAGCTTGACGGTGTTTTGCGGCAGGCCCAGCACCTGTTCGACCTTGGTAAAGACGCGGTCGGCAAAAGCGGCCTCGTCCGGGCCGTGCATTTTCGGCTTCACCACATAGACGGAACCCGCGCGGCTGTTGCCCAGACCTTCGCTGCGGTTCAGATCGTGGATGGCGGCGGCAACCGTGACCATCGCATCCATCAACCCTTCGGGCGTTTCCTGCCCGTTCAGTTTGACCGCATCGGTGGTCATCAGATGGCCCACATTACGCACCAGCAGCAGCGCACGCCCCGGCAGGATGACCGTGCTGCCATCGGGCGCTGATATGATACGATCATCGGCCAGACGGCGGGTCATCGTCTTGCCGCCCTTGTCAAAGCTTTCGGTCAGATCACCCTTCATCAAACCCAGCCAGTTGGCATAAACGCCGACCTTGTCTTCGGCGTCCACCGCAGCAACGCTGTCTTCGCAATCCTGAATGGCGGTCAATGCCGCCTCCATCACCACATCGCGCAGGCCCGATTTCGAGGCAGCGCCAATGGGATGGTCGGAGTTGATGACCAGTTCCACATGCAACCCGTTATGGCGCAGGACATATCCGGTATCCTTGCCGGCCTGACGCGTGCCGACAAAAGCCGACGGGTCTTTCAGCGCGACATCCTTGCCATCGACGGTCGCGTGCAAGCCGTCCGGGTCCGCCCGGTATCCGGTCACGTCAGCATGGCTGCCGAATGTCAGCGGGAAAGTGTCGTCAAGAAACTTCGCCGCCCAGACAACGACCTTGTCACGGCGCGCAGGATCAATGCCGCCACCAGCCGGGGGCGGTCCCATCACATCCGACCCATAGGCGGCATCATACAGCGACCCCCAACGGGCGTTGGCAGCGTTCAGCGCAAAGCGTGCATTGCTGACCGGAACGACAAGCTGCGGCCCGGCAACCGACGCGATCTCTGGGTCAACATTCCCGTTGTCGATGGCAAATGCGGCAGGTTCCGGGACCAGATAGCCGATCCGGGTCAGGAAGTCGCGATAGGCAGAGGCGTCCCATTCCTGATTTCCACGGGCCTTGTGCCACTCATCGATCTTGGTCTGCAACTCTTCGCGGCGGGCCAGAAGATCGCGATTCTCACCCACGAAATCATTCAGCAACTCTGCATAACCCGACCAGAAGCGATCCGCCTCGACACCCGTTCCGGGCAGCAGCTGGTTTTCGACAAAGGTCGCAAATTCTGTGGCAACTTCAAGGCCATGCCTGGTCGTATATGCAGTATCGCTCATCACAGATCTCCTCTTCCACCGCTTTGGACGGGACGCGCGACATCCCCGAATCCGGTATACCTTGGGGTACAATATGGCGCTCTGCATATGCGAGACAATGTGATTTTCCAAGATCGTTTGGAATACTTTTCCATTTTTGGGAATAATAACCAGCCCAATGACAGGGACGGCAAAAGCGGCGGATTTGGCGGATCTGACGTCGTTATGATCACGGGTGATCTCACTGTGTGGGGCCAAGCCGAAATTTGCTGACCGAACTATGGCGCTTGGCAGACGATCGGCGGAACCTCGCTAAATTCTTTCAATCTGTCACAATGCGTGAACAATTTCCGATTAAGGCGGTTATCTGATCAAGCGCACCATACCGTGCGCCCATAAAGACGGACACAAGGAGTTCTGAATGTATCGTCATATCGCACTCGCACTGGGGATCGCCCTGACCGCCCCGGCAGCTTTCGCACAAACTGCCGCGCAGGCCCCTGCACAGGCTCCGCAGGCAACCGCGATCGACCCGTCTCAGGCTTATCTGGCCGCGCGCAATCAGCTGGGAATCCTGAAGCATTGCCAGGAGCAGGGCTTTACCGGCGCCGAAGCCGTTGCCGCGCAGGAAAAGATGCTGGGCATGCTGCCCCCAGGTGACGCCGATGCGGGCACCGCAGCCGAGGAAAAGGGCGCCGCAGGCACCGTCGCCATCGGCGAAACCGAAATCGCCTTGGCCGATGCCGCTTCCCAGCAGGGCACCACGGTCGAAGCGCAGTGCAAACAAATTGAAGCCGCCGTCAATCAGGTCGCAGCACAGCTGCCCGAGGGATAATCGGCACCGTCATATTGAGTATGCCTGTAGCAAAGCGGGGCGGCCAAACGCCGTCCCGCTTTTTGTAAGGTTTAGGATCTGACCCCTATCTTGAATTTTTGGCGTATTTTTGCCTGCCCATCTTTTGACACAAGGAACGAAGACTTCTCCTTCGTCATCGTTTCACCATGCCGTTTCCGATCACCCGAAGTCATTTGAGTTCCATCAGGATTCCAGAGTTCAGCGGCAGTTCGATCATTTTTGATCATTACCGGGCTCATAACCGAACCACGACGAGCCAGGCCGCAGCAACACCGAGCCACCTCGAAAACCGCCTTTTGACGTTAAACCTCACTCTGGTTAAGTCCATCAGGCATTTCCATGTATCATCGATAATGAGCCTGTTGAGCAAAGCTTTAGCAACAAAATGGCGGCCCAATGGACCGCCATTCTCTCTTCCCTGATCACACCATCAGATTGGATGATCCCCTGTCGCGTCAATCACGCGGGTGGGCAGGCCCATGTCGCCCAACAGCTCCAGGAACGGCCGCGCGGGCAACTCTTCGACATTGACCATTTTCTTCACATTCCAGATGCCGCGGGCGATCAGCACGGCAGCGGCCACGGGCGGCACACCGGCGGTATAGCTGATGCCCTGACTGCCGACCTCGTTGAACGCATCCTTGTGGTCGGCGACGTTGTAGACGAACACCTCGGCTTCCTTGCCGTCCGGGCCTTTGCCCTTGACCAGATCGCCGATGCAGGTCTTGCCGGTATAGTTGGGTGCCAGGCTGGCCGGATCGGGCAGCACGGCCTTGACCAGTTTCAGCGGAACCACCTCTTGCCCCTCGGCGGTTTTCACCGGCTGTTCGGACAGCAGGCCAAGGCTTTGCAGCACGGTGAACACGTTGATGTAGTGATCGCCGAACCCCATCCAGAAACGAACGTCCGCCGTCTTGTAGCGGGCCGACAGGCTGTGAACCTCATCATGACCGGACAGATAGGCCTTCTGCTTGCCGACGACGGGCAGATCCCATTCGCGGCCCACCTCGAACATCTTGTTTTCAGTCCACTTGCCGCCCTGCCACGCATAGACGGTGCCGGTAAACTCGCGGAAATTGATCTCGGGGTCGAAATTCGTGGCGAAATAACGGCCATGCGAACCGGCGTTGATATCGACAATGTCGATGCTGTCGATCTTGTCGAAATACTCATCCTCGGCAAAGCGGGCATAGGCGTTCACCACGCCCGGATCGAAACCGGCGCCCAGAATGGCGGTGATGCCCGCCTTGGCCACATCATCGCGACGCCGCCATTCGTAGTTCCCATACCAGGGTGGCGTTTCGCAAACCTTGGCCGGGTCTTCGTGGATCGCGGTGTCGATATAGGCTGCACCGGCGCGGATACAGCCTTCCAGAACCGTCATATTCACAAAAGCCGTGCCCACATTGATGACGATCTTCACGTCCAGCTTTTCGATCAGCGCCGCCACCGCCGCCGAATCCATCGCGTCCAGCGTGTGGCTGGTAAAGGGCATCTTGTGCCCCTTTTCGCGCAACGAGGCGATGATCGCATCCGCCTTGGATTTCGTCCGGTTCGCAATATGCAGATCGCCGAATTCGGCAGCCTGCTGTGCGACCTTGTGTGCGACAACTTGCGCGACGCCACCCGCGCCGATGATGAGGACGTTCTTTCTGGCCAATTCCGACTCCTTTATCGTGTCAGGGGCACAAGTTGGTGCCTTAGGAAAGGCTGCGCTTGTAATCGTCATAGGGGAATTCACGAACCAGACGGATCGTTCCATCTTCTTCGCGGATCGCGATGGACGGCATCGCCACACCGTTGAACCAATTTTTCTTGACCATCGTATAACCGGCGGCATCCGCTATGCTGATCCGGTCCCCGATTTGAAGCGGTCGGACGAACCGTCCATCGCCGAAGATGTCACCGGCAAGACAGGTCTTGCCCGCGATCTGGTATTCGTGATCCCCGTCCTGCGGCAGCTTGGCGGTTTCGCGATAGATCAGCAGGTCGAGCATATGCGCCTCGATACTGCTGTCGACGATGGCGACATCCTTGCCGTTATTGATGATGTCCAGCACCGACACCTCTAGCGACGTGGTTTTGGTGATGCTGGCCTCACCCGGTTCAAGATAGGCCTGAACGCCGAATTTTTCCTGAAACGCCTTCAGCCGGTCGGCCAGCTTGTCCAACGGATAATCTTCGCCGGTAAAGTGGATGCCGCCGCCAAGACTGACCCAATCCAGCCGTTGCAAAATGTCGCCAAATTCAGCTTCGATGCGCGTCAACTGATGATCGAACAGGTCGAAATCGCCGTTTTCGCAATTATAATGGATCATCACGCCGCTGATGCGATCCATGGCCGCTTCCAGTCGCGAAATATCCCATTCCCCAAGCCGCGAAAACGGTCGCGCGGGATCGGCCAGATCAAAGCCGCTGGTCGAAAAGCGCGGGTTCAGGCGCAGGCCCGTGGTGATACCCTTGGCTTTGTCACCAAAGCGGTCAAGCTGCGACAGGCTGTTGAAAATGATCTTGTCGGCATAGCTGATCGCTTCGTCGATTTCATGGTCAGCCCAGGCGACGGAATAGGCATGGGTTTCCTTGCCGAATTCCTCGTGCCCCAAACGCAACTCGAACAGCGAGGATGAGGTTGTTCCATCCATGAAGTCGCGCATGAAATCGAAGGCCGACCATGTGGCAAAGCATTTCAGTGCCAGCAAAGCCTTGGCCCCTGACCGTTCGCGCAGATAAGCAACCTTTTCCATGTTGCCGCGCAACTTGGCGATGTCGATCAGGTAAAAGGGCGTTTGCAGTTCGCTCATCCAGCTTCCTCGCGTCGGGCGCAAAACAAGAAAGGCACGATATAGCCATCGCACCCATCTTTCGCAAGAAAAGCCATAAGCATGGTGTCGGTTTGATGACAGTTCGGCCTACAGCTTGCGGTCAGAATTGCGGTCAGAACTGTGCTCGTGGATGCCGCGACATCACCAGATCATGCACCGTGACAGTGTTCTGACCCGGCGATTGCAAGATCAAATCCAGCCACGCCCTGTCCACCGCCCGAGGAGAAATATCGGCATAGGCAAGATCAAATTCGGCCAGACGCAAGGCACCCTGCCCGTCGATGGGCTCGCCCAATTGACGCAGTATTTTCGCCGTATTCGGCCCCTGAACCAGATTAAGCCGCGCATAGACAATAATTGATGCCGTGGCGCTGAACGCGCCATCAACCCGCAGAACATGAAAAGGGCCAAGATCGGCCAGTAGTTCATCCGGCAGATTCATCGACACGGACAGATATTCGCCGCCGAAATCGCGCCCCTCGAATTGCAGGGCGTAGTCAGGGTTTCCCAGACCGACAAGCTGTCGCAGGCTTAATGCACAGTCCGGGCAATCGTGCCAAAGGGTCAGTTCTGGCCCGAAACCACATCCGACCTGAGGCTTCTCCAGAATGGCCGGCTGTATCGTGCCGGACAGTGACACAGGCCGCCACTGCCAATCGGTCCCGGGATTCACGGCTGGCAGTCCATGTGCAGTTTCAATGCGGCGCATGACAGAGCGGTCTGCGACTACACGCCCCTGCCCAGCAACCCTCTGCCCGGCTGCGTCAGAGCGTCTGCGTTGCCAAAGCCTGTTCCAGCCCAATGCTTTCATCCTTTGCCCATGCCATCCCGTCATTGACGGCGGTCCATCCGGGATAGCTGTGCCGATCGTCCGAAACAAGCATTCGACCGCTTTGCCGCATCACAGCAATGGCGATGCCAGCGCGAACAGGTTGTTGCGCAGCCGCCGCAACCTGCTCCAATCCCTGACTTCGCGTAGGGTCATTTCACGGGATCTCTCGATATAGGTGGCCTGCCGGGCATTCAGATCGTCGACAAAACCGGCATCAAAGACGCACATGTTCATTTCGTAATTCAATTCGAAGCTGCGGCGATCCAGATTGGCGCTGCCGATCATCGCCATGCGGTCATCGACGGTCATGATCTTGGCGTGCAGCAACCCAGGTTGATACAGCATCAGCCGCACCCCCGCCGACAGCAGGCCAAAATAAAACCCCTGACTGGTCGCGCCGACGACAAGCGAATCATTCCGGGCAGGCAGGATCATGGTCACATGCACCCCTCGCCGTGCCGCCGCACGGATCGCGGAATCCAGCGCCGCATCGGGAACATAGTAGGGTGTTGTGATGGTGACGCTTTCCTGGGCCGTTGCCAGCATGGTGATCAGGCAGTCGGAAATGCTGCCCGCGCGACGGTCGGGGCCGGTCGGGATGGCCTGTGCCACCTCGCCCGGATCACCGACAGCGTCCACCAGTTGCAGCATGTCGCCCAGATCGCGTCCGGTATAGCTCATCCAGTCCGCCAGAAAAACCGATTGCAACTGGCGCACCACCGGGCCTTTGACCGCAAAGAAGACATCAACCCAGGGGGCAAAGCGCGGCTTCACGGCAAAAGCCATGTCAGAACAGTTGCGGCTGCCGGTAAAGCCGATCCTGTTGTCCACGACCAGAACCTTGCGGTGATTGCGCAGGTCCAGGCGTTTGAACAGGATGTTGACAAAGGGCAGCCCCCAGGGAAAGGCCGTCACGCATTCCGCGCCGGCCTTTTCCATCTGTCCCCAAAGCTCCGACCGCACCAGCGACCGCGATCCAAGGGCATCGACGATGATCCGGCACTGCACGCCACGGCTTGCCGCGCGGCTGACGGCATCGGCGACCTTTTGGCCGCTGTGATCGGGCAGCCAGATGTAGAACAGGATATGAACATGGTCCGTGGCACTGTCGATCGCATCAACCATATGGTCGATGACGGCATCGGATTCTTCCAGCAACGTGATCTTGTTGCCCGAGAGCGCCGCCATACCGCCAACCGCGGCATTTGTCGCGACAATCGTGCGCGCATATTCCGGCGGTCGGGCCACCAGATGCGGGCTGGGCGTGCGCAGCCCCGTCAGCCGGTCACGAACGTCGGCCATGCGCTGCACCTCGGCATGGTTCATCCGAACCTCGCCGAACAGGACATAGGCCAGGATGCCAACCACCGGAACCGCGTCGATCACCATGATCCAGGCCAGCCGGACCGAGGGGTCCAGCCTTGGCCTGATCAGCACGCGGGCAATCAGCGTCCATGTCAGCGCGGTATTGATCAGAACAAAAGCAGAAGCCCACATGCCGCGCATCATCTGCGGTCGCCCCGGCAATTGCAATTCCCTCTCATGCGGCCTATTTCCAAAGCTGCAACAAGCCCGAGGTCGCCCGCGAATGAACTGGATCACCAACTACGTCCGCCCGCGCATCAACTCGCTCTTCTCGCGCCGCGAGGTGCCCGAGAATTTGTGGACCAAGTGTCCCGAATGCGGGACGATGCTGTTTCATCGCGAATTATCGAACAACCTGAACGTCTGCACGAACTGTGACCACCATATGCAGATCTCGCCGCGCGAACGCTTTGCATCGCTGTTCGACGCAGGCGCCTTTGTCGAGGTGAAGGTGCCCGAACCGATCGCCGATCCGCTGCAATTCCGCGATCAGAAGAAATATCCCGAACGGATGAAGGCCGCGCAGAAATCCACCGGCGAAAAAGAGGCGATGTTGGTCGCCGAAGGCGAAATGGGCCGCACGCCCATCATCGCCGCCGCCCAGGATTTCAGCTTCATGGGCGGGTCCATGGGCATGTATGTCGGCAACGCGATCATCGCCGCCGCCGAACGAGCCGTGAAGACCAAACGCCCGCTGGTGCTGTTTTCGGCAGCCGGTGGCGCGCGGATGCAGGAAGGTATCCTGTCGCTGATGCAGATGCCGCGCACGACCGTTGCCGTCGAAATGCGAAAGAGGCGGGTATTCCCTACATCGTCGTGCTGACCCATCCGACAACGGGCGGCGTCACCGCCAGCTATGCGATGCTGGGCGATATCCAGATCGCCGAGCCGAACGCTCTGATCTGTTTCGCCGGGCCGCGCGTCATCGAACAGACCATTCGCGAAAAGCTGCCCGAAGGGTTCCAGCGCGCGGAATATCTGCTGGAACATGGGATGCTGGATCGCGTCACGCATCGCAAGAACATGCGGGACGAACTGATCTCGATCCTGCGCATGGTGGGCAAGATGCCCGCGCCGACCAAGGCCGATCTGCCCTCGCCCACAGCCGAAGAACTGGCCGCGACGACGGCCAAACCGGCAGAGCAGCTCAAGAAAGCGGGCTAAGCCATCAATCCTAAGCGGGGTCAAGCACCCCAAGCGGTGCTGACATGAGCGATTCCGACGCGATCCTTGACCGGCTGATGTCCTTGCACCCCAAGGTCATCGACCTGACGCTGGACAGGATGCACCGCCTGCTGGCCGCGCTTGGCAACCCGGAACGCCATATCCCTCCGGTCATCCATATCGCGGGCACCAATGGCAAGGGGTCAACGCAGGCCATGATCCGCGCCGGGCTGGAAGCGGGGGGCAAACGCATCCACGCCTATACATCGCCGCATCTGGCGCGGTTCCACGAACGTATCCGGCTGGCCGGGGATCTGATCCCGGAAACCGATCTGGCGGCGCTTCTGGAGGAATGCGAGGCCGTGAATGACGGTCAGCCCATCACTTTCTTTGAAATCACAACGGCGGCGGCGTTTCTGGCATTTTCGCGCGTTCCGGCCGATTACACCTTGCTGGAGGTCGGGCTTGGCGGGCGGCTGGACGCCACCAATGTCATCGACACACCGCGACTGACCGTGATCACCCCGGTCAGCATCGACCATACGCAATATCTGGGCGACACGCTGCCCCTGATCGCTGCCGAAAAGGCCGGAATCATCAAGCGCGAAGTGCCGGTGATCATTGCCCCACAACAGGATGAAGCGTTGCAGGTCATCGAAAACCGCGCCTCGGGCCTGTCGGCGCCGATCCATGCCTACGGCCAGCACTGGATGGTTGCGCCGGATCGCGACGGGATGATCTATCAGGACGATCTTGGCCTGTGGGATTTACCCCTGCCCAACCTGATCGGCCCGCACCAGATCCAGAATGCCGGAACCGCGCTTGCGGCGCTGCGCCAGTTGGGTGCGACGGATGCGCAGGCGATGGCCGCTGTCACCACGGCCGAATGGCCCGCGCGGATGCAGCGGCTGACGCATGGCCCGCTGGTTGAACTGACCGGGCCGCAGGGCGAATTGTGGCTGGATGGCGGTCACAACCCGGCAGGCGGAGAGGCCCTGGCAGCAACGCTTGCCACAATGCCCAAGCGGCCAACCCATCTGGTCTGCGGCATGCTGAATACCAAGGACGTCACAGGCTATATGCGCCCGCTGGCCCCGCATGTTGCCAGCCTGACCGCAATCAGCATACCGGGCGAACAGAACACCCTGACTGCCCAAGAGACGGCTGGCTTTGCGGCGGATGCCGGTATAAGCGCCCGAACAGCCGCCTCGGCGGCGGATGCCATTCGCGATATCATCGCCAACACCCCGCATGCCCGCATCCTGATTTGCGGTTCGCTGTATCTGGCCGGGCGTATTCTGCGCGAGAACGGTTAATCCCGCTTTTCCGCCTGCACACCCCAGTCAGCATCCTGCATTTCGCGCAACCGACTGGCCGTGCGTTCAAACTCAAAGCTGCCCTCGCCTTCATTATAAAGCTGTTCCGGCTGATCCGCGGCGCTGGCGATCAGGCGCACCTTGGCCTCATACAGGGCGTCAATCAGGGTCACGAAGCGCTTGGCCTCGTTGTAATAGGACGATGACAGGCGTGGAATTTCGTCGATCAACAGCACCTTGACCCGCTGCGCCAGCGCCAGATAATCCGCCGGACCCAAAGGCTGTGCGCACAAATCCCAGAAACTGCCCCGCGCCGCATCGGCGGTAGAGGCCGGGAGCTGATAGCTGCGCCCGCCCACCGTGATCACGCAGGGCGCAACCTCGGCACCCTTGGTCAGGTCCGCCCAGATCGCATCCATCTGTGCCCGCGCCTCGGCATTGGCTGGGCTGAACCAGACCTGCCCGCCGGTTGTGCGGCCCTGCCGGTGATCGGTTTCACTGTCCAGCCTGACGACCTCCATCCGTTCGCGGATCAGGCCGATGAAGGGCAGGAACAACTGACGGTTCAGGCCATTCTTATACAGATCTTCGGGCACGCGGTTCGATGTCGTGACGACCACCACGCCCTGATCGAACAGCACCTGAAACAGGCGCCCCACGATCATTGCATCCGCGATATCGGTAATCTGCATTTCGTCGAAACACAGCAGGCGCACCTTGCGTGCCACCTCTATCGCGACGGGTTTTACGGTGTCCTGATCGCCACGTTTACGCGCGGCATTCAGCCCGGCCTGAATTTCCTGCATGAATTCGTGGAAATGCACGCGTCGCGCCGGAACCGGAGAGGCTTCGGCCATCAGGTCCATCAACATCGACTTGCCCCGCCCGACGCCGCCCCAAAGATACAAGCCCTTGATCTGGGCCCGCCCATCGGCCGGTTCGCGACTGCCAAAGAAGGAACGCCAGCTGGATTTCGGCTTGTTTCCCGCGCCGGAACCCGATGACAATTCAGCCAAAACGCGGTCCATATATGGCAGAACGGATTCTTGCGCCGGATCGGGGGTCAGTTTCCCTTCGGCCACGCGCTGTCGATACAGGTCAGTGATCTTGCCCATGGACTGCAATTTGCACGTTGCTGAATCGCAGACAAGTGCCAATTCAACGGCTTGACCCGCCCTGCTGGCCTGTGCCACGCCAGACCAAAGCCGGAAAGGAATACCGATGACGCGACCAACGCCCGATCTGATCGCCGGGGTGCCCGTCCTGTTCGTGATGGCGGTGGATACCGAATATGGCGACCATCTGCGCCAGCGGATCAATCCGCTGTTCACCGGCATCGGCCCGGTCGAAGGCGCGGTCAAACTGACCCTGGCACTGGCGCAGATGCACAGCCTGCCCAAGTTGATCGTCTCGCTTGGCTCCGCCGGGTCGGCCAGCCTGATGCAGGGCGAGGTGTATCAGGTCACCGGCGTGGGGTATCGCGATATGGATGCCTCTCCCTTGGGTTTCGACAAGGGGCAGACACCGCTTCTGGATCTGCCGATCCGGGTCGGCCTGCCCTTGCGGATCCCCAATGTGCCTGATGCGACCCTGTCCACCGGCGCCAATATCGTCAGCGGCGAGGCCTATGATGACATCCCCGAGGACATGGTCGATATGGAAACCTTCGCCCATCTGCGGGCGGCGCAGCACTTTGGCGTTCCGCTGATCGGGCTGCGTGGCATATCCGACGGCGCGGCCGAGCTGCAAAGTCTGACGGACTGGACGCAATATCTGCATGTCGTGGACGCAAGGCTGGCCGCCGCCGTGGACGCATTGTCGCAGGCAATTTCAGACGGCGATATAGAGCTTTAACAGCCGCGACGCTTGTCCTTATGATGCCCCGGGCCTAAACGGGCCCAGGTTTTGTTACTGAAAAGGTTGCGATGGCACGCGGCACTCCCTCATTGGAAGATCGACCGACCAGCAAAAAGGTGGGTGCATTGCGCGCGCTGCTGCCCTTTGTTTTGCCCTATCGCGGACAGGTTCTGATTGCGCTGCTGGCGCTTGCGCTGACCTCGGCCATCAGTCTGGTCCTGCCGCTGGCTGTGCGTCGTGTGGTGGACAATTTTGACGATGGCGCGGGGCTGCTGAACGAATATTTCGGCGCGGCGCTGGCTATTGTCGCGCTGCTGGCCGTCGGAACGGCGGCGCGCTATTTCTTCGTGACCCGGTTGGGCGAACGTGTCGTGGCCGATATTCGCAAAGCCGTCTTTGCCCGCGTCGTCACGCTAAGCCCGGCGTTTTTTGAACGCGTGATGACTGGCGAAATTCTGTCGCGGATCACGACCGACACGACGCTGATCCAATCCGTGATCGGATCGTCGCTGTCCATCGCGCTGCGAAATATGCTGATTCTTGCGGGCGGGCTGGCCATGCTGGCCCTGACCTCGGTCAAGCTGATGGCGCTTGTGTTGCTGATCGTGCCTTCGATCCTTGTGCCGATCATCGTGTTGGGCCGCAGGCTGCGGCGGCTGTCGCGGGCTAATCAGGACCGGATCGCAGCCTCATCGGGGGCGGCGTCCGAAACATTGCTGGCCGCGCAGACCGTGCAGGCCTATACCCACGAAGCCCGCAGCATCGAACAGTTCGATGCGGCGACCGAACAGTCCTTTGATGTCGCGCTGACCCGGATCAAGACGCGGGCGCTGATGACCGCCATTGTGATCTTCCTGATCTTTGCCGGCGTGATTGGGGTGCTGTGGATGGGCGCGCGCGATGTGCGCACAGGCGCGATGACCGCCGGGCAATTGGTGCAATTCGTCATTTACGCGATCCTTGTGGCCACCTCTTCGGGCGCGCTGTCGGAAATATGGGGCGAATTGCAGCGGGCGGCAGGCGCAACCGAACGGCTGGGCGAATTGCTGGCAGCCGAAGACAACCTGACGGATCCCGCCAATCCGGTGCTTTTGCCGCGCCCGGTCCAGGGGAGGATCGTGCTGGAGGGTGTCAGTTTCCACTACCCGACCCGTCCCGATACCTCCGCGCTAGAGGGGATCAGCCTGACGATTCACCCCGGCGAAACCGTGGCCTTGGTTGGGCCCTCCGGCGCGGGCAAGACGACGGTCATTCAACTGGTTCAGCGTTTCTGGGACCCGGCGACGGGGCGCGTTACGCTGGACGGGATCGACCTGCGCGATATGCGCCGCGATGATTTCCGCCAGGCGATGGCGCTGGTGCCGCAAGACCCGGTGATTTTCGCCGCATCCGCCGCTGACAATATCCGCCTTGGCCGCCCCGATGCCACGGATGCCGACGTGCAGGCCGCCGCCCGTGCGGCCCATGCGGATGCGTTTATCCAAGCCCTGCCAATGGGTTATGCAACCCCATTGGGGGAACGCGGCGTGATGCTGTCAGGCGGCCAACGCCAGCGTATCGCCATCGCCCGCGCCATCCTGCGCGATGCGCCGGTTCTGCTTCTGGACGAGGCGACAAGCGCGTTGGACGCCGAATCCGAAGCGTTGGTGCAGGCGGCCGTTGCGCAATTGTCCGAAGACCGCACGACCATCGTGATCGCCCATCGTCTGGCCACGGTCAAAAAGGCTGATCGCATCGTCGTGTTGGAACATGGCCGCATCGTGGCCGAAGGCACGCATGACGCGTTGGTCGCAGAAGGCGGGCTTTATGCCCGCCTTGCGCGGATGCAGTTTACCGACAACGCCTTGCCGCTGGTCGATGAGGACGCAGAACCCCCATCGGGTCTGGCTGCGAACTGATCCCTATTTCGGCGCGGCATAGACAGCCGCCCAGAAGCGGGTCCGCCCATCTGCGCCGATGGCCTGACCGATGCCGTATTCGCGGACCTGTGGGATCATGATATTGTCGCGGTGACCGGACGACGTGTTCCAGGCATGCAAAACATTCGACTGGCTGAACGGCCCCGCCGCAATGTTTTCGGCGGTGACCATCGGTCGATAGCCCGCCGCCTTGACCCGCGCCCCCGGACCAGAGGTCCGCGTGCCCCGATGCGTCATCGTTCCGCGCTTTGCCATGTCACAGGCATGGCTGGCCGCGACCTGAGCCAGCAGATTGTTGGCGCGAACCGGCTGCAAGCCCGCCTGCTGTCGCATCGCATTCGTCGCCGTCGCCCCGTGATGATTTTGCGTGGCGCTGGTTTTCAGGCAGGTCGCGTCACCTGCAATGCTTGCCTGCACATCATGCGGTTCCTTTACCGGGTTTTTGGTCGAGGCGTGTGTCGTTGGCTGGGCGCATGCGGCGAGCAGCGCCAGACAGCCCATGAGTGGCATGGACTTCATCAGTTTCATCTTATCGAGCTTTCCTATGGAATGTTGCCTGCCCGGAAGCTCGCCCGGACGAATCCCTCATACACAACCAATGGTTGATAATCTACTAACGGAGGCGGGTTTCCGCCGCAGGAACCCTTGACCGGCCCACGCGTTAAGCACCAGAAATGACCACACTCACCCGAAAGGACAGTCAGAATGGCCATCTGGGACTTTGTAAAAGACGCAGGAAAATCGATTTTCGGCAAGGCCGAAGCAGCTACGCCGAAAGCCGCCGAACCGGCAGCAAAACCGGCTCAGGACGCAGAAACGACCCGCAAGGTGAATGCGCTGAAGGCCGAATTGAAGGCGCTCAACCTGGACAAAGACGACGTGCATCTGACCCTTCGCGGCGACACGGTAAAGATCGAAACGCGCGGTGCAGATCGTGAAACGCTTGAGAAGCTGATTCTGGCCGTCGGCAATATCGAAGGCATCGCCAAGGTTGAAGCCGATCTGCCGCCAGCCCAGGGGGACGCGAAAGAGCCCGTTTTCCACACCGTCGCAAAAGGCGAAACCCTGTCAGCCATCGCAAAGAAATATCTGGGCGATGCCAACAAATACAACGCCATTTTCGAAGCCAACCGCCCGATGCTCAGCCATCCGGACAAAATCTATCCCGGTCAGAAACTGCGCATCCCGCAATAATCGACCTGGGAAACCCTGTCTGCGCGGCGTCAGCACCGTCTGACGCCGCGTTTTACATCATATTTCTGCCAAAATGCTTGCCCGTGTTCCGTCACTTGGCCCATGTTAGGCACCGGAGCGGGACTGATGATGTCGTCCCGGAAGGGGAGGATACATGAGCCGCTTTGCAAGCTATGAAAACCGCGACGCCATTGAGGCGGAAATGCCTTATGAGGCACGCGATCTGCCAAAAACCCTCTACGGTTTTGTTGCTCGCACCGCCGCACGCTTTCCCGACCGTCCCGCGATCAGTTTTCAGCTTCTGGCCGGCCCGAAAGACCATTCGACGACCCTGACCTGGAGTGATTTCCTGAACCGGGTCACGGAGACCGCCAACCTGTTTCGCAGTCTTGGCGTCGGCCCAACCGACACCGTGGCCTATCTGCTGCCCAACAGTATCGAAACGCCAGTCGTCCTTGTTGCCGGCGCGACGGCGGGGATCGTCAACCCGATCAACCCGCTTCTGGATGCAGAACAGATCGCTGGCATCCTGCGGGAAACCAACGCCAAGGTGCTGGTGACGCTGAAGGCATTCCCGAAAACAGATGTCGCCGAAAAAGCTGCCGAAGCCGTGGCCAAGGCGCCCAACATCACCCATATCGTGCAGATTGACCTGAACCGCCATCTGACGGGACTGAAGAAATTCATCGTCCCCCTGATCCGGCCAAAGGTCAAAACCCGCCATCACGCCACCGTTCTGGATTTCGAAGCCGCAACCAGCGGCAAGAATCACAACCGCCTGGATTTCGAGGACGTGCAGGAAGACCGCATCGCCGCCTATTTCCACACTGGCGGCACCACCGGCACGCCCAAGGTCGCGCAGCACAAATATTCCGGCATGATCTACAATGGCTGGTTGGGCGGATCGCTGCTGTTTGATGAAACCGACGTGCTGATGTGCCCGCTGCCTATGTTCCACGTCTTTGCCGCCTACCCGATCCTGATGTCCTGCATCGCCTCGGGGGCCCATGTGGTCATGCCAACACCCGCTGGCTATCGCGGCGACGGCGTTTTCGACAACTTCTGGAAGCTGCTGGAACGCTGGCAATGCACCTTCCTGATCACCGTGCCGACAGCCATTTCGGCGCTGATGCAGCGCCCGGTGAATGCGGATGTAGCGACCCTGCGGACAGCCATCTCGGGCTCGGCCCCGTTGCCGATCGAACTTTACAACCGTTTCAAGGCAGCGACCGGCGTCGAAATCTCCGAGGGCTATGGTCTGACCGAGGCGACCTGTCTGGTCAGCTGCAACCCGGTGGATGGCCTGAAAAAGGTCGGTTCCGTCGGCATCCCCCTGCCCTATACCCATGTCCGCATCCTGAACCATGACGATGTGGGAAATGTGCATGAATGTGGCGTCGATGAGGTCGGTGAGATCTGCATCTCGAACCCCGGTGTCTTTCCCGGCTCGACCTATACCGAAGCGGACAAGAACCATCGCCTGTTCACCGAAGACCGTTATCTGCGGACCGGCGATCTGGGCCGACTGGACGCGGATGGCTATCTGTGGATCACCGGACGCGCCAAGGATCTGATCATTCGTGGCGGCCACAACATCGACCCGGCCGAGATCGAGGACGGTTTGCTAAGCCATCCGGCCGTCGCCTTCGTAGGCGCGATTGGCCAACCGGATGCCTTCGCTGGCGAACTGCCCTGCGCCTATGTCGAACTTGTGGCGAATGCGTCCGTCACAGTCGAAGACCTGATGGAACACGCGCGCACCCATATCCATGAACGCGCTGCCATTCCGAAATATCTGGAAATCCTGCCAGAGCTTCCCAAGACCGCCGTTGGCAAGATTTTCAAACCCGATCTGCGCAAGCTGGCAATCAAACGCGTCTACGACGCCGCCTTGCAAGGCACGGGCGCGACCGTGGCCGAGGTGATCGAGGATAAGAAACGCGGCCTGGTGGCCCGCCTGACGCGCAATGCCTCGACCGATGAAGCCGTCGTCAAATCCAGGCTGGGAGAGTTTACGTGCCCGTGGGAATGGGTCTGATCGCGGAAAAACCTTTCGGATCTGGACGAAGTTGGCTAAGACGCTGCGCAACATTCCGCGCGCCGCCCTGAGCTTACGACCAAGGATATTCCATGAGCGAACCACTACCCGACGAAGGCTGGTCCCGCGAAATCATTCTGCTGAAGAACGCCGTTATCTGCCCGCCCACCGCTACGGTGCTGCGGCCCCCCTGTGGGGTCTATTCGGCCGATGGGGATTGCCTGCACGCGTCGCTGTGGCGTGGTGGCGTGCGAATGACCGTTGGCGGCAGCCCAGACACGGTCCCGACCGCAAAAATTTCAGGCCGGCACATGTGGGGCGGGCTGTTCTATGGCCATTTCGGGCATTTCATGACCGAAACCATGTCGCGCTGCTGGGCCTTTGATCGCGACGATATCGAAAGTGTCATCTTTGTGCCTAAACATGGCAAGTTGACGGATTTTCGGGCTTACCGGCTGGATTACTGGAACCTGCTGGGGCTGACGGCAGAGATCAACGTCGCCCATGAAGCCATCGAGGTCGAGGAATTACTGGTTCCCGGCCAAGGCTTTGGGCTGGGCAAGATCGCCAGGGGCACGCCCGAATATCGCGAAACGATGCGCAAGCTGACGGTCCGCGTGCCCGATGACGAACCGCGCAAGATCTATATCTCGCGCACCAAGTTCTTTGGTCGTGGCGGTGTTCTGGCCGAGCAGGCGCTGGAAGAAAATTTCACGCGTCAGGGCTATACCGTCATCAACCCGGAACGGATGCCCCTGGTCGATCAATTGCGCGTCTACAAATCAGCCACGCATATCGTCGGCGTCGACAGTTCGGCCTTTCATATCGCAGGCATGGTCGCAAACCCGTCGCAGGAATATGCCTTCATCCTGCGCCGTGACAACAATGCCCATGACTCGATTGCGTTGCAGATCGAAGGCATGACCGGGAAATCGCCCCATATCATCGACGCACTTGCAGCCAACTGGATGGAAGAGGCCCAAATAAGATCCAACCACCTGAGCTGGGGCGAGCTGGACCACGAGGTTCTGGCCCGCAAATTGCAAGAGATCGACTTCATCCAGGATGCCGGTATCTGGGAAGCACCCTCAAAAGAGCTGATGGAGAGCAGCATCGACTATGCCAATACCCGCAGCCTGACCGAGGGTCTTGTCCGCAAACCCATCGAACGCCTCAACGACGCCTAAACCGCAGGACATCCCGACATGAACGACCGCGACGTACGAATTCTGGGTGTTTGCCGCTTTTCCATGTTGGGTCGCGGCGACTGGAAAATCTACAGGAACCAGCCTGACGAGGCGCTGGAGGGGATCTATGCAACGCAGGCGTTGGAGTTGTTCGATCCCACCCGGATCGAGGCGCGACTGCAAACCTTTCAACACCTGACGCTGCGATCGCTGGCAAATCAGTCTGACGCGGATTTTCAGCTTCTGGTTATCTCATCGGACCGCATGCCGCAGGAATATCAGGACAAGCTGCGGGACATCTGTCGCGGCGTGGAACAGGTCGTTCTACGCTTTCTGCCGCCCACCCATATTTCAGACGCGATCAAACAGGTGGCCGAAGAGATCGGGTTGGACCTGAAGGATACGATGCAATTCCGGCTGGATGACGATGATTGCGTGGCCAAGGATTATATCCGCCGCCTGCGCCGTCACGCCGTCTGCATGTGGCGGAACGCGCATTTCGCGGTCAGCTTTCCGTCGATTTTCTACTGTGTCACGGACGGCCCGACCGAGGGGATCTATAACTGGTTCAGCCCTTTCTTTAGCGCCGGTGCCTGCATTCGCCACACGTCGCGCACGATCTTTGACTATGGTCATTACGCGATCCCGCAACGACTGGTCGCCGTCACCGATCCGCATTTTCCCAATATCGTGACGCATCGCGGCGACAATGACACACCGCGTCATGCACCCGAAGTTCTGCGCAAACGCGGCATGTCGCTGGCATCAAAGAATGATGTGCAGCGCGCGGTCGAGCGTCACTTTGACTATCTGACGCCCGAAGGGCTGGCGCTGTGCAGCTTTGACAAGATGATGGGCTGATCAGGCGGCCTCTACACCCAAAGTCTTGCGACCGCGCTCGATCAGTTCCCGCAGATCGGCCAAGCTCAATTCGCCAAAGGCCGCTTCGTCGCCGCAGATAAAGGTCGGCGTGCCAACCAGGCCCATATGCTCGGCCAGTTCGGAGCTGGTCTGGATATGTTTATCAACATTTTCGGCCTGCATATCCGCGCGCAGTTTCGCCTCATCCAGCCCTACCTGACGGGCGATACGCATCACGCTTGGCTCCTCGGCGCGGTCCTTCATGGTCAGAAGTGCGGCGTGGAACTGCCAGTATTTGCCTTGACTCAGCGCCGCCAGCGACGCGCGGGCCGCAAATTCGGAGCCCGGCCCAAACACCGGCCATTCACGATAGGTCACGCGCAACTGCGGATCAGAAGACACGATCTGCTGGATCGTGCCGACCATCTTTTTGCAATGCGGGCAGTTGTAATCAAAAAATTCGGTCAGCGTGATGTTACCCCGCGGATTGCCCAGAACGGGCGAGGTCGGATCACGTTCCAACGCCTGTCGCAATTCTTCCGGCATGGGGTTTGCCCGATCGGTCGTCTGCGCAAAACCCGGCAGAGCATGGACAACGCCAAGGGCAGCACCGCTGGCAAGAACAAGGCGACGGGTCGGCATGGCAAATCCTTTCGGCTGAAATCGGCGAATATCGCCAATGGCGTGACGCGACCTTAGCGCATCCGCAGACCAAGACACGAGGGGCCACCCCTCACTTTGCCGTCAGACCCGTTCTGCCCGATGAGCCGGAAAATGATGCTCTGGCAAAAGTTTGCGTGCTTTCCTGCCGCCATCGCCAAAGACCTGCCATCCCAAAAGGATAGGCTGCACTGAAACCCGGTTTTTGTAGAAGTTTGCGCGATTCGGGCGCATGGTATTGGGGTGATCCGCTACGCTTTCAAAGACGAAGCCATGCACCGTTTCATCATGCTTATCGCCATGACCAGCCTACTGGCGGCGCCTGCGCTGGCGCAAGATGTCCAGACGACCAAGCAGCCTGCCAGCCCCGCACAAGAGGCCGGGGTAAAGGTGCGGGTCGCGAATCCCGAAACGCAACCAGCCGTCACGCCCCCCGTTCGGCAATCCGGCTGTTTTCATGAAAAGAGGGAGAACGCATAGGTCGTATGCGGCTTTGCAGGCCACGAACGACGACGGACTTGGCCAGGGTGTTGGCCACCACCGTCAGTCAGAACATGTTTTCAAGTTGAATTGATATTTTTCTGTAAAGCGGAGTACGAAATTGGCTTACCTCAGAAACTCGACCTTCGAGACCGGGCTGGCCGGCTGGAATCGCATCAACGGTGCAAATCAAGTCACAATGGCGATTATCAACGACGGAACTGCCAGATCGGGCCAAAACTTCCTGCGCGCCAAAAGCGATGTCGTGGATGGGTCAGTCGGAACCGATTTTGCCATCCCATCGACCTCGGGGGCGCAACCCGCTCAGGCCGACAATGCCATGAATTTCAGCGTCGGGGCGTTGGCATATATTCGCGCGGCGCCCGGGGGACCGCCCGTGCAGGGTCACTTCAAGTTGTGGTCACTGGGGCTTGAGAGCAGGCCCGAAAATTCCAACGGAACCAATTTCCGGGTCGGCAATGACTGGTCGCTGATCATGTGCGCACTGGATGGGACCTCATATCAATATCTGCGGGCAGAAAACCGCTACGGTTTCCCCACCATCCGGGTCGAGTTCTATCTACAGACGCCCGGCGCTTATCTGGATATCGATACGGTTTTTGTCAGTTGATCATGGATCAAAGGCGATATGCCAGCGATGGATCACCATCGCTGGCATATTAGATTTGGGCGAATGTGCCAAATTACCGCGTAAATTTCTTATACTTCACGCGCTTCGGCTCGATGCTGTCCGGGCCCAGACGGCGCACCTTGTCTTCTTCATAGGCTTCGAAGTTGCCTTCGAACCATTCGACATGGGCGTCGCCTTCGAACGCAAGGATATGCGTGCACAGACGGTCAAGGAAGAAGCGGTCGTGGCTGATGATGACCGCGCAACCGGCGAAGTCCTCCAGCGCGGCTTCCAGCGCCTGCAGGGTTTCCACGTCCAGATCGTTGGTCGGTTCGTCCAGCAGCAGCACGTTACCGCCCGATTTCAACAGCTTGGCCAAATGGACACGGTTCCGTTCACCGCCGGACAGTTGGCCGACCTTTTTCTGCTGGTCGGACCCCTTGAAGTTGAACGCCGAGGCATAGGCACGACTGTTCATCGTGGCGTCGCCCAAAGCGATCAGTTCGGCACCACCGCTGATTTCCTCCCACACGGTCTTGTTGCCATCCAACGCATCGCGCGACTGGTCAACGTAAGACAGTTGCACCGTATCGCCCAGGGTGATGCTGCCTTCGTCGGGCTGCTCATTCCCGGTCAGCATGCGGAACAGGGTCGATTTACCTGCGCCGTTCGGACCGATGACACCGACGATCCCGCCCGGGGGCAGGGCAAAGTCCAGATCCTCGATTAGCAGCTTGTCACCCATGGCCTTTTTCAGCCCCTCGACCGCGATCACCTTGCCGCCAAGGCGTTCGCCGTTGGGAATGATGATCTGGGCGTTGGTGATCCGTTCCCTTTCGGTCTTGTTGGCCATTTCATTATAGGCGTTGATCCGGGCCTTTTGCTTGGCCTGACGGGCCTTGGCACCGGCGCGAATCCATTCCAGTTCCTTTTCCATGACCTTTTGCTTGGACTTGTCCTCGCGCGCTTCCTGGGCGACGCGCTTGGCCTTGGCTTCCAGCCATGAGGAATAGTTCCCCTCATGCGGCAAGCCGCGGCCTCGCTCCAACTCAAGAATCCAACTGGTGATATCGTCAAGGAAGTAACGGTCGTGGGTCACAATCAGGATTGTGCCCGGATATTCAATCAGGTGCTTTTGAAGCCAGGCGATGGTTTCGGCGTCAAGGTGGTTGGTCGGTTCGTCCAGCAGCAGCATGTCTGGCTGTTCCAACAACAGCTTGCACAACGCGACACGGCGGCGTTCGCCGCCCGACAGAGTTTCGACATCGGCATCGTCAGGCGGGCAACGCAGGGCCTCCATCGCGACGTCGATCTGGCTGTCCAGATCCCACAGGTTTTCGGCGTCGATCTCATCCTGCAGGGCGGCCATTTCTTCGGCGGTTTCATCCGAATAGTTCATCGCCAGTTCGTTATACCGGTCAAGCTTGGCCTTTTTGGCCGCCACGCCCAGCATCACGTTGCCGCGCACGTCCAACGCCGGATCAAGATATGGCTCTTGCGGCAGATAGCCGACGGTGGCGCCCTTTGCGGCCCACGCCTCGCCCGAGAAATCCTTGTCCAGACCGGCCATGACCTTCAGCAGTGTCGATTTACCGGCACCGTTGACGCCCACGACGCCGATCTTGACGCCCGGAAGAAAGTTCAGGCGGATATTTTCAAAGACCTTCTTGCCGCCGGGATAGGTCTTGGACACGCCGTCCATGTGGTAGACGAACTGATAGGACGCCATGGGAATCTCCTGCAAATGTTGGACGCTATGTAGGCGATTGCCGGGTCAGAGAAAAGGTCAGCGTGTCTGTGACGCGAAATCTGCCCCCAAATTGCGGATCAGAAAGTCCATCTGCGGCTGAAGCCGCTGCTTTAGCGCGGCGATTGCCGCGGCCGGGGGCTGATGGCCTTCGGGATTGGCGAAAACCTTTTCCGTCAGGTCGTGATAGCTTTGCGGCTCGATGCCCAGATAATCCTCGACCTGTCGCATGACGCCTGCCGGATCGCCGGCAATGCGGCCAAAGGGGATAACCAACATATCGGGAAAGCGTCCCTGCCAGCGCGGCAGATAGGTGGCGTAATCGCCACGCTCATAAAGGACGGGGTTATCCAGTTCGGCCAGCCAGTCGGCATCGGTATTCAGGCGACGCTGTTCGCGCAGCAAGTTCATCCGCAGCTGAGAAATCGTGCGGTCAACCGGGTGACGGATCAGGTAGATGATCTTCGCCTTGGGGAGAAACTGGCGAACGAAATCAACCCCCTCATCCGGCAGGGCGGAATATTCGGGGGTAAAGTCCAATGGCATCGCGCCTTCGGGGGCCGGGGCAAAGACGCGCTTATACCATTGGTTATGAAACATCTGGCCGCTGGTGATCGCGTTCAGATAATCGTCCAGTTCCGGCGGCATCGGCACATTGCGGCGCTGGTGACGCTGACGGATTTCCTGTGGCTTGTTGCGATAGTGCCAACCGATCCATTTGCGATGGCCCGAAATGAAGCGATGGTTGAAAAACTGCACCTCTTTAAAGGGCGGTATCCAGACTTGTGGATGCTGGCCCAGCATCTGCGCCAGCCAGGATGTCCCGGCCTTCTGCGCCCCGATGCACAGGGCCGCCGGTTTGCGTGGCAGCCCCGCAGGATCGAATGCGGGGCTGATGGTAATCAAAGACGACCCCAAAGGTCGTATTCGCCCGCCTCATCCACGGTGACGGTGACGATATCGCCGGGCTTCAGCACCTCGAACCCCTCGTCGATGAACAGGTTTCCGTCGATTTCCGGGGCATCGGCCTTGGTCCGGCAGGTGGCACCGTCTGCGTCCACCTCATCCACGATCACCTCGATCCGCTGGCCAACCTTTGCTGCCAGCTTGGCTTCGGAAATGGCCTGTGCCTTTTCCATGAAGCGGTCAAAGCGATCCTGCTTGACGTCGGGGGCGACGTGGTCGGGCAGGTCATTGGCGCGGGCACCGGCGACGTTTTCGTATTGGAACGCCCCGACGCGGTCCAGTTGCGCCTCGTCCAGCCAGTCCAGCAGGGTCTGAAACTCTGCCTCGGTTTCGCCGGGATAGCCCACGATGAAGGTCGAGCGCAACGAGATGTCGGGGCAAACCGCGCGCCAAGCTGCGATTTCGTCCAGCGTTCGGGCAGCCGCTGCGGGCCGCGCCATGCGCTTCAGCGTATCGGGATGGGCATGCTGAAACGGGATATCCAGATAGGGCAGGATCAGGCCATCCGCCATCAGCGGGATCAGATCGCGCACATGCGGATAGGGATAGACATAGTGCAGACGCACCCACGCCTCCAAGGACCCCAGATCACGCGCCAGATCGGTGATATGGGCGCGATGGCCGCGTTCGGTTTCAAACTTTCGGTCAACGCCATAAGCGCTGGTATCCTGACTGATGATCAGCAATTCCTTGACCCCGGCCTGAACCAGCTTTTCCGCCTCTCGCACAATGGCATGGGCTGGACGGCTGACCAGTTTGCCGCGCATGTCGGGGATAATGCAGAATTTGCACTTGTGGTTACAGCCCTCGGAAATCTTCAGATAGCTGTAATGGCGGGGCGTCAGGCTGACCCCGGTGGCAGGCAGCAGGTCGATAAACGGGTCGGGGCTGGGCGGCGCCGCATCATGCACGGCATCCAGCACGGATTCGTATTGATGCGGGCCGGTGACGGCCAGAACCTTGGGATGCGCACCGGTGATATATTCAGGCTCTGCCCCCAGACAGCCGGTGACGATCACGCGGCCGTTTTCCTGCAGCGCCTCGCCAATCGCCTGCAGGCTTTCCGCCTTGGCGCTGTCCAGAAAACCGCAGGTGTTCACGATCACCGCGTCCGCGCCCGCATAATCGGGGCTGATCGCATAACCCTCGGCACGCAGGCGCGTCAGGATGCGTTCACTGTCAACCAGCGCTTTCGGGCAGCCAAGGCTGACCATGCCAATGGTGGGCTGTCCCTCGCGGCGTTCCCGGGGGATCGTGGCGCGGGCTAGATCGGGGCGGATGATGGGCGGGTTCAGACTCATGCTGGCGTAACTAGGTTCAGCCCTGCGCAAAAGCAAGGGAAGCCTTCATATGCTGGCCAAACGGGCGACAGATGCCGCCCGCTGGATCGTCTGACGTCAGTATGCGCGACGGTCGGCCGCGACGACCGAGGACAAGGCGATCATCGACACACCGCTAGAGATCAGTTCGATCGCCAGCAGAATGCCCAGAATGCTAAGCGCGGCTGCCGGGAAGTTCCCAAAGATCATGATCGCCAGCAGCAAGGACAGAAGACCGCTGAGCAGCACCAGCCAGAACGAATTGGTACCACGCAGTCCGAATGACCAGATCAGCTTGGTCACGCCGGAAACCAGTAATATCACGCCGACCATGACGGTAAGTGCGATAATCCCCTGGAACGGATTGGCCAGCAACGCGATGCCCAGAATGATATAGGCAATCCCCAGCAAGATACCCCAGATCTTGCCTTCGTCCGAACTGCGAAAGGTGGCGATCAGGTCAAGGATGCCGACGATCAGAAAGGCCCAGCCCGCCAATTGTTCGGCGGTCAGTGTCGCGGCCAGCGGATTGGCCAGCGCAAAAATACCGGCGATGATCGCAATCACGCCCATGATAATCCAAAGAATTCGGCTCGACATTTGTTCATGCTCCTTTGATTAGCATAAACAAATACTCTCACATAGGCGCGTCGGCCGCATGGACCTTGATCTGGATGGGGTAAGAAAAAAGATGATGTGTAACATATTGGTGTCTTGCCCATTTCATCACGCAGCCGTGGCTTTTCCTTGGCATCACAATCACGCAGATTGATCGCATGATCAAAGCTGTCCGATACCTTGCCCCGCTTTTGCCCGTCGTGCTGGCGCTGCTGCTGACCTCTGCAGCGCAGGCAAAAATTGTCGAGCGGGGTCGATTCATCGACGTGATGAATGATCGCGGCGGCAATGTGATCGAGATGACGCAAACCCGGTCGCGTCTGGAAAATTCGGGCAAAACCGTGCGGATCAGGGGCTATTGCCGTTCTGCCTGCACCATGCTTATCACCATGCGCAACGCCTGTCTTGGGCCGGGTGCGCGGGTTGGTTTTCATGCGCCGCGGATTCCCAACACCTCGATCATTCCGCCTTATGTGGATCAGATCATGGGCAGCTATTACCGTAATGGCATCCGTGATCGCTGGTTCGGGGGATGGAGCCGATCGCTGGACATGACCGTCATTAGCGCACAGGAATATGTCCGCCTGGACCCGCAAACCCGCATTTGCGACAGCATTCGGCCGCGCGCCCGGCGTTAGGAATGGCACCAGTGATTCGGCGTTTCAACCGCCGCGGATGGGCGCAAAAAAGACGTCCTGCACAGCCATTGTCGCCCGCACGATTTTACGTTTTGTATCAAATTGATAAATTGATATTGTGACGCCGCGTAAGTGATGACCTGGGCGCTGACAGCCCGTAAGAAGTTGCTTTTTAACTCATCGGTCTGTTCTTATGGCAACGCTTACACAAAACACCCCCCTGACGCTGGAACTGTCCGGCGTCTCAAAAGCCGAATTCAGCTTCGCGTCGATCACCGCGACCCCTTATTACAGCTATGCTGCAGGTGGCTCGGTTCAGTGGAGCACGGTCCAGACCTGCGCTTGGTGCGGGACCGCCGCTGGCGAATGGAACCTGTCCTATTACAAGAGCGGGTCTTCGCTGACCATCGATTTCGGCAAGGTGATGGAAAAGGTCTATGTGACGTTTTACCCGACCTATGGCACCAGCACGATGACATTGGTCAATGACGCGACCGAGATGCCGGCACCGGTTCCGGTGCCCGCTGCGGGGGCCCTGCTGGGCACGGCCATGCTGGGCGCGGTCATCTGGAAAAAGCTGGCCACGCGCAAGGCATAAAACCACGCCACTCAACTATATAAAAAAGGGCGGACCATCCGGGTCCGCCCTTTTTTTGTATCAGTTTGTAGCGGCCGGGTTGCGCGCTTCATTCGCGCAAGCGCCAGCCCGTCGCAAAGATCCAGCGAATGATCGCCATGCAGACCGCGATCATGATGCCAACCGCGACCAGCGACACGCCAACCGGCACGTCCGCCACGCCAAAGAACGACCAGCGGAAACCCGATACCAGATACAGAACCGGGTTCAGCTTTGCCACAGCCTCCCAGAAGGGCGGCAGCATGCTGGCCGAATAAAAAGCGCCGCCCAGGAAAACCAGCGGGGTAATGACCATCATCGGCACGATCTGCAATTGTTCGAACGATTTTGCCCATAGCCCGATGATAAAGCCCAGCAGCGAAAAGCCCAGCGACGTCAGGACCAGAAAGGCCAGCATCCAGAACGGATGCAGGATGTGGACGCCGACGAAATAGAAGCTGGTCAACAGGATCACCAGCGCGATCAGGATGGCCTTGGCGGCTGCGGCCCCGACAAAGCCCATCGTCACCTCGATCCAGCCGACGGGCGAGACGAGGTATTCATAGATCGTGCCGCTGAATTTCGGGAAATAGATGCCGAAACTGGCATTGCTGACCGATTGCTGCAACACCGTCAGCATCATCAGGCCGGGCACGATGAACGCGCCATAGGCGACCCCATCGACGGATTCGATCCGGCCCCCGATGGCCGCGCCAAAGACCACGAAATACAGCACGGTCGAAATGACCGGCGACAGCAGCGACTGCATGATCGTGCGGAAAAAGCGCGACATTTCGTGATGGAAAATCGCCCGGACGCCGGGCCAGTTGATCGCGGTCATGCGCTTTCCTCCTGTCGCGGTTCGGACACCAGCGACATAAAGATTTCTTCCAGGTTCGACTGCTGCGTCGACACGTCGCGCACGGTGATGCCCAGTTCGGCCAGATCACCCAGCAGACGGGCAATGCCGGTGCGCTCTGCCCGGGTGTCATATTCATAGCACAGCGAACGCCCATCCGCCGTCAGGCGCAGATTGCGGCCGGTCAGTTCATCAGGGATCAGCGTCAGCGGCTGATCCAGTTCGATGGTCAGGGTCTTCTTGCCGAATTCCCCCATCAGCTCGGCGGTTGGTTTGACCAGCAGCAATTGGCCCTTGTTGATGACGCCGACGCGATCGGCCATCGCTTCGGCCTCTTCCAGATAATGCGTGGTCAGGATGATGGTCACGCCTTCGCGGCGCAGTTCTTCGACGACCTGCCACATGCCGCGACGCAGAGCGACATCGACGCCCGCCGTGGGTTCATCCAGAAACAGAATTTTCGGGCGGTGGGCCAAAGCCTTGGCGATCAGAACGCGGCGCTTCATCCCGCCCGACAGTTCTTTCGTGGCCGCGTCACGTTTGTCCCACAGCGACAGGCTGCGCAGGATCTGTTCGATATAGGCGTCGTCAGGCCCTTCGCCATAAAGACCGCGCGTGAACCGCACGCAGTTCATCACCGTTTCAAACGGCTCCAGCGTGATTTCCTGCGGCACCAACCCGATCAGCTTACGGGCCGCGCGCCAGTCGGTGCGGATGTCATGACCGCCCACGCGAACCGTGCCGCCGGTCGGGACAACCAAACCACAGATGATCGAGATCAGCGTCGTCTTGCCCGCACCATTGGGGCCAAGCAGGGCAATGATCTCTCCTTCGTTGATCGACAGGGACACGTCGCTGAGCGCCTTGGTGCCACTGCCATATTGCTTCGAGAGGTTCTCGACCTCGATGATGCCGGTCATGCCCATTTCCTTTTTTGATAGCGCGCCTGTCAGGTTGTGCGGACGACCTGATCCTGCCGGGGCTTTCGCCGCAGGATCAGAATCAGCAGGATCGCCAGAATGACGTAACCAACCGCACCGACATAAAACCCACCGGAATATCCCAAATGGGTGACAAGCGGCTGACTTGCCAGAGGTGACAGAAACTGGCCCAGAAAAATTGCCGCCGTCACCAGACCGGAGACAAGCCCGCGATGCCGGGCCGGGGTGACATTCAGCGCCGTGGTGATGAAGGTCGGCATGCACATGCCGATACCGGCCCCGATCAGCGCCATGCCAAGCATCTCCAGGCCCAGCGTATGCCCCGCAGCCACCGTGCCAAAGCCCGCTGCCATCAGCAGATAACCCGTCACCGGTGTGCCGACCCGGCCCAGCCAGGGTCTTATCCACCCCGACACGACAGAGGTGATCGCCGCCGCAAACATCATCGACGCCATCGCCACACCGGCATTTTGCGGATCACGCATGCCAAGGCCGCGCAGGTGATAGGGAAGCTGGGTCGGGACCGCGTAAAAGACCACGAAGGTCAGCGCAGCAGCAATCGCCATGATCGTCACCGTGACCTGCCAGCCCCTCTCTGACTGACCGGGATTGTCTGCTGACGGGTCATGTCCGGTCATCGCGGCGGTTGGTTCCGGCAATGTCACCCACAGAAACGGCAGCATCACAAGCGCCAGCCCATAGATGATAAAGGGCCAGGTCGGATCTATTGCGGCAAGATAGCCCGCCCCGGTCACGAACATCAGCCCGCCGATATTCGTCGCGGCGATCTGATAGCCCATCAGGCGGCCACGCACCGGGCCTTGAAAATAATCGCCGATCAGCGCGGCCTGTGCGGTCATGACAAAGGCCACGCCGATGCCAAGGATCAGACGGCTGACAAGGATGGCTTGCAGGGAATTCAGATACAGGCCCGCCGTCCCGGCCAGCGCATAGATCAGCAAGCCCGCCAACAGCGGCTTCCTGCGCCCAAGACGATCTGTCAGCACCCCGGCAAACGGGGCAATGATCGCAACCATCAGCGACGGCGCGGTGATCAGCAGGCGGGTCAGCACATCGGCATTGGGATCATCGGCAAAGCGTGCCTGAAGCCCCGGCAAGGCCGGCGTAATGGTGGCGTTGGACATGATGGTCAGCGTCGCCGCCAACATCAGGCCCCATGCCCGCGGGTCGCGCAGCAACCGGTCCATCAGCCAGCCTCGGGGGTATAGGGCCGGGCGATCCGCGCATCGGCCAGCGCATCGACCCACCAGCGCAGACGATGGGCAAAGATTGCCATCGCGGCTTCAGCGGCATCGGCCTCGACCGGATCAAGGATCGTTCCCTGCTCATCCATCTTGCGCCAAGGCGAATAGAAACTGATCGTGTCGCGCAGAACGACGGCGTGCAATTCCCCGAAAACCGCCCGCAGCGATTCTGTCGCCCGCAATCCACCGGAAACGCCGCCATAGCTGACGATACCAACCGGGCGCGTCCACCATTCAGATGTGACGGCGTCAATCAGCGTCTTCAGCCAGCCCGGTTCGGCGTGATTGTATTCGGGGGTGACGATGACATAGCCCTCAAGCTCAGCCATGCGGTCGCGCAGGCGGGCGATGGCGGCTGCATCATGGACCTGGACCGGCAGAAGGTCCGGGTCGGCGGGGTCGATGACATCGACCTGAAAGCCATGAGAGCGCAATTGCGCAATCGTCCACGCCGCGACCCGGTCATTTATGCGCCCCTCGCGGATGGATCCCAGAACCAACCCGATCCGCTTGCCATTCGCCATTGCCTGCTCCTTGCCAATTCTTATCCGGCCTGCGACCCTAGGCCCTTAACCATAGTTGAGGACAAGAGGAAAATGCCAAGCAAAAACAGCGACATTTACTCACCACCCTTGACCATGTCCGTCGGCGCCCTGTCTGAACGCAGCGGTATCGCGGTCTCTGCGATACATTTTTACGAACGCCAGGGATTGCTGCATTCGACCCGCAATGCTGCCAATCACCGACGCTATTCCCGTGCCAGCCTGCGCATTCTGGCGATCATCAAGGCAGGCCAACGCGCAGGAATACCGCTGACCGAAATCCGTCAGGCCCTGCGCCCCGCTCTGACAGGAAAGGCGCTGGACCAGCAGGAATGGCAGCGCATATCCGTGGCGTGGCACGACGATCTGAACCGTCGCATCAGGACGTTGGAACTGGTCCGCGACCGGCTCAGCGGCTGCATCCGCTGCGGCTGTCTGTCGCATGAGTTATGCCAGATGTTCAACCCCGGCGACGAAGCGGCGGCCCAAGGGCCGGGGGCCGCAGGGCTGGAAGCGAATGACCCGTAAAGCAAACCTGTCTTAGGTCAATCACGACGCCCGTGATATATTGACCCGGACCGAGACCTTCTCTGGCGATCGGACCTCGGTCTGGATGCAGTTATTTTCATAACGTTCGGAGGGTCACAATGTATCTCTGCAAACTTACCGCGATTGCTGCCCTGTCGCTTTGCGCGACGCAGGCAGTTGCCGCGACCTACACATTCAACGTTCAGGTTGTCGAGAGCATCGACACCCCGGAAAATGGCTTTGTGCTACCAGCTGTCGGCACGATAGGAACCATCAGCTTCCTTCTTGATGCGACCGCGCTGGACGCGGACGGCGATCCCACGACAGGCGTTGGTTTGCCAACGCCCCTCAATCCGGCTTATGCGGGGGCATCAGCCGCGATCGGGGGGCTGACGGCATCCTTGGACAGCAGCAGCACCACGATCTTTGGCTTCGATCAGCGGGCACGCTTTAGCAACGGCGATTTTTCCAGCATCTCGGTCAGTCTGCCGGCCGGGGATTGTGTGTCGCTGGGCTGCACCTTTGCCGGCAATTTCAGCGTCTATGGGCCACCCGGCTCTGGCACACCGGCCAGTTTTGCCGATGTCGACGCGTTTCTGAACAATCCGCTTTCCACCGTCATGTTCAGCTTCAACGGCACCGCTACGGGGCAATATGCCAGCTTTCGCGCGGAATCCGTTTCGCTGGCCCCCATTCCCCTGCCTGCCAGTGGCATCTTGCTGATCGGGGCACTGACGGGTGCGGCGATGCTGCGAAAGAAACGCCGGATAACATAGATATGGTTTGCGACGGGCCCGTTCAGCAGGCCCGCCGCAAAGTTCAGCCTTAGCGGCGGGCCGCCAGCAGGCTTTCGTCCAGAATGTCCATTGCCTCTTCAAACACGGCATCGGGAATGGTGATCGGGGCAAGGAAGCGGATGACATTGCCGTAAACCCCGCAGGTCAGCAGGATCAGACCGCGTTTCAGCGCCTCTTCCCGCACGCGCCCTGCAAATTCGGGGTTGGGCGTGTCCGTGTCGGCGATGTTGAATTCGACCGCGTTCATGAAACCGGGGCCGCGGATGTCCATGATTTCCGGCACCTGGTCGCGCGCGCCTGCCAAACGCTGTTTCAGGCGCTGACCCAGACGGGTGGCACGTTCGCACAGGTCTTCTTCCTCGATCACGTCCAGAACGGCATGGGCGGCCGCGACGCCCAGCGGATTGCCCGCATAGGTGCCGCCCAGACCACCGGGGTTCGGCGCATCCATCACCTCGGCCCGGCCCGTCACGGCGCTGATCGGAAAGCCGCCGCCCAGCCCCTTGGCCATCGTGGTCAGGTCGGCTGCGACGCCATGATGTTCCATCGCGAACAGCTTGCCGGTGCGGGCAAAGCCTGTCTGCACCTCGTCCGCAATCAGCAACATGCCGTATTTGTCGCAAAGGCCGCGCAGTTTTTCCATGAAGCCCGCCGGAACTTCGTAGAAGCCGCCTTCGCCCTGCACCGGTTCGACAATGATCGCAGCAACGCGCTCTGGCTCCAGATCGGATTTGAACAACCGCTCCAGGGCTTTCAGCGCGTCTTCCACCGTCACGCCATGCAGCGGGTTCGGGAAAGGCAGGTGCCAGACATCGGGCATCATCGCGCCGAAACCGGCCTTGTAGGGCTGAACCTTGCCGGTCAGCGACATGCCCATGAAGGTCCGGCCATGGAAGCCGCCGGCAAAGCTGACGATCCCCGGACGCCCGGTGTAATAACGCGCGATCTTGACGGCGTTTTCCACGGCTTCGGCCCCAGTTGTGGCAAAGATCGTCTTTTTCGGAAAATCGCCGGGAACAAGGTTGTTCAGGCGTTCAGCCAGTTCGACATAGTTTTCATAGGGCACGACCTGATGGCAGGTATGGGTGAACCGGTCCAGTTGGGCCTTGACCGCATCCATCACCTTGGGGTGCCGGTGACCGGTATTCACCACGGCGATTCCAGCGGCAAAGTCGATATAGCGGTTGCCGTCTTTGTCCCAGATTTCGGAATTTTCCGCGCGATCCGCGTAAATCTGTGTGGTCATACCGACGCCGCGTGAAATGGCGGCGTTCTTGCGGTCGGTCAGGCTGGTCATCGAAACCTCCATAAGCGTTCGCCCCAGACACTAGCGCGGCAAAATCGGCGGGAACAGGGGGAGGATTGCACTTCACGACGGTTCGTCTTGCGAAACGGGTCGGCACAGGTGAATGTATATCAGAAGAACAGGGGAAAACCGATGCTGCGTTATCGCAATACAATCATCACTTTGGCGGCGCTAAGCCTGATGTCAGCCTGTGCGGCAAACGGGACGGGCAGCGCCGGAAAGCCCCCCGTCGGCAATTATCTTGTGGTCAGCATTGACGGCAATTCCGCCCCTTCGGGCACCACCATGCAGATTGGCGAAGATCACCGCGTCAGCGGCAAGGGTCCGTGTAACATGTATGGCGGCCAGATCACCGAAACAAATGGCGCACTTACCATCATCGGCGTCAGCCAGACGCGCATGGCCTGTCTTGAGCCTGCCCGCGCGGCCGGTGATGCGCGCTTTGCCACGGCACTGCAGTCGGTGACCAGCTATCGTTCCCTGTCGGACAAGGGCGGCATTGCCCTGATCGACACCGAGGGAAAAGAGCGGCTTCGCCTGCAACCCGGCCAAGAATGACGCCCTGAATGTTTCCGATCCGCGATCACAATCCGTCGCTGCAAACGCCCTATGTCACCTATGGGCTGATCGTGGTGAATATCGCGATGTATATCCTGACGCTGCCCGCGATCGGGGGCGAGATGCTGTGGTATCGGCTGGCGCTGTTTCCGGTTGCCGTCACTAATGGCGAAATGTTGTGGGGCGTGCTGACCCACATGTTCCTGCATGCAGGACTGCTGCATATCGGGGGCAATCTACTGTTCCTGTATATCTTCGGGGATAATCTGGAAGAGCAGATGGGGCATTTCGGATTTCTGCTGTTCTATCTGGCGGCTGGCTTGGCCGCTGCGGGCGCACAGATCATGACGGATCCCAATTCCCCCGTTCCGATGGTCGGCGCTTCGGGCGCGATTGCCGGGGTGATGGGGGGCTATCTGCTGCTGTTCCCAAAGGCGCGGGTGGATATCGTTGCCATCTTCATCATCCTCTTCAAGGTCTTCACCCTGCCCGCATGGATCGTGCTTGCACTGTGGCTGGGCATCCAGATCTTTGGTGGATTCTCGGTCCCGGGCGATGAAGGCGGCGTGGCCTATTGGGCGCATATCGGCGGATTCGTTGCGGGCGTTGTGCTGGCCTTTCCGCGCTTCCTGCGTCTGGGCGGGCCGACCTTCTGGCAGCGCACGCACGGGCACCCACCCCATCCCGGCACGGTTTATACGCCCAGCCGCGTGCCCCGTGTCACACGGCATTAACCTGACCGGCAGAAACGAGCTTCCCCATGCTTGACCTTCTCCATACCGCCGCAATCGAAGGAAATGCGATCAGATGGGGAAAGACCGGCGATGGCCCGCCGTTGGTCGCAATCCACGGCACGCCGTTTTCTTCGCAGGTGTGGCGTCGGATCGTGCCGCATCTGGCCCCCTACCGGACGGTCTATTATTTCGATCTGGCAGGCTATGGGCAGTCGGAAATGCGGAACGGGCAGGATGTCTCGCTTGGGGTGCAGAACAAGGTCCTGGCAGAGTTGTTCGCGGAATGGGGCCTGACCCGGCCCGATATTCTGGCCCATGATTTCGGCGGCGCGACGGCATTGCGCGGCTATTACCTGAACGGTTTGCGATATGGCTCGCTGACGATTTTCGACGCAGTCGCGCTGGCCCCGTGGGGGTCGCCCTTTGTCCGGCATGTCCGCCAGCATGAACAGGCGTTCGCAGGAATGCCCGATTACATGCACCGCGCTCTGTTGCGTGCCTATCTGCAAACGGCAGCACATAATCCGCTGTCCGAGGAGGCGTTGGCGATTTACAGCACGCCCTGGCTTGGCCCGGTCGGCCAACCCGCTTTCTATCGCCAGATTGCGCAGATGGATCAACGATACACGGACAGGGTGCAGGGGCTTTATGCCCGCATGGATTGCCCGGTCACAGTGCTGTGGGGGCAAGAGGATGAATGGATCCCCTATGCCAAGGGACAGGCGCTGGCCGCGCTGATTTCCGACCGGCCCTGCATCGCGGTCCCGCATGCGGGTCATCTGGTGCAGGAAGACAGGCCGGAAGCCATCGTCGCGGCTGTCTTGGACCAGATCGCGCGGGCTTAGCGTAAAATGCCCACGCTCATATGGCGCTTGCGGCCAAAGCCGGGGCGGCGTTCGACGTCGAACCCGGCAGAATCCAGCGCCCGACGCACCCCCCCGGCTGCCGTATAGGTCGCAAATGTGCCGCCCGAGGCGGTGTGGTTCCCCACCTGCGCCATGATTGTTTCATTCCACATTTCGGGGTTTTTCGCGGGTGAGAAGCCATCAAGAAACCACGCATCCGCGCGTCCATCCCAGACAGGCAGCGTTTCGGCCACATCCCCGATCCGAAGGTGCAACTGCACCTGCCCCACCTGTATCTTCGCCCCGCCCCACCCGTCGCGAAGCTGTGCCGCAAGTGTCGCCAGTTCGGGAAACGCGGCATGCGCCTGTTCTAGTTGCGCCCGGCTCATCGGGAAGGCCTCGAAACTGGTCATGACCACGGGCCGCGTCGCCACCTGTGCCAGCGCCAGGCAGTTCAGCCCGGTGCCAAATCCCAGTTCGGCAACGTGAAACCCCGGACGCAGCCGAGCAGGCAGATCATTCCCCTGAAGAAACACGTGCCGCGTTTCCTCCAGCCCCCCTGCAAGACTGAAATAAGGATCGTCAAAACGGGTCGAGACGGGAATCCCCCCGTCGCGCCATTCCAACTGCGGCTGGTTCACGCCGCGATGATCGGTTAGTTCGCTCATGCAGGCAGCTAGGGGAAAGGCACCGGGTTTGACAAGCGTTACGATCGTCGGCGGCGGCATTCTGGGCCTGTCCTGTGCATGGGAAATGGCGCGGTGCGGTGCCGAGGTCACGGTGATCGAGGCGGATCGCATCGGTGCCGGTTCATCCGGCGGGCATGTCGGCGCATTGGCCCCGCATGCGCCGGAAAACTGGAACCCGAAAAAAGCGTTTCAGCTGGACAGCCTGCTGGCGGGCGAAGATTTTTGGGCCGGGGTGGCGACTGCGGGCGGGGTGTCGCCCGGCTATGCCCGCACCGGCCGCTTGCAGCCCGTTCCTGATATGGCAACAGCAGAGCGACTGCGCGAACGGATCGCGGGCGCCGCAGGGCGCTGGCCCGCGACCATGCAGATGCGGCTGACGCAACACCCCGACAGCCCGCTGCGTCCCGAAAGCCCAACCGGCCTGTGGCTTGAAGATGGCCTGACCGCGCGAATTGCGCCCCGCGCGGCGCTGGCAGCTTTGGTTGCGGCTATCCGCAGCACGGGCGGTCAGCTTATTGAGGGGCAGCGGTTGCACCCCGGTGACATTGCCGGGCCGGTGCTGTGGGCTACGGGAACGCCGGGGTTGCTGGCTCTGTCACAAGACCTGAACCGCAATATCGGCAAAGGGGTGAAGGGCCAATCGGCCCTGTTGCGCTTTGACGCGCCGAATGCGCCACAATTGTTCGCAGATGCGCTGCATATCGTGCCGCATGCCGATGGCACGATCGCCATCGGTTCGACCTCGGAAAACAGTTTCACGGATTTGAGCGTTGACGATCAGCTTGACCAGATCGTTGCCCGCGCCCGCCTGATCTGTCCTGCGCTTGGCAACGCCCCTGTGATCGACCGTTGGGCCGGGGCCCGGCCTCGCGCCAAGTCGCGTGCGCCCCTGTTGGGCGCATGGCCGGGGCATGATGGCAACTTCGTGGTGAATGGCGGCTTCAAGATCGGCTTTGGCATGGCGCCGAAAATCGCGCAGGTCATGGCCGATCTGATCCTGAAGGGCCAAGATAAAATCCCCGAGGAATTTCGCCTGCGCTAATGCGGCAGCGGCGATGCCCCGATCACATGCGGGTGCAGCCAGATCAGCATCGACCACAAGCCAAATGCAACGACCACGCGCATCAGGGTTATCCGCATGCTTCGCGGCACACCGGACCGCGCCAATCCTGTCAGCGCAAAGGCCAGCATCCCGCCAAATAACAGCACATGCGCCAGATCACCGTTTGCCACCAGATGCGCCCCGGCCCATATCGCAAAAGCCAGCACCAGACCGGACAGACCAGCGGCCAGACATCCACACAGGATCGCCACCGGCATCGCCAGATTGACCAGCCATCGCCCCGCCAACCCGCTGTCCCACAGCGGCACATGGGGCGCACGCCCCGCAGCCCCGACCAGCCATAACAACAACACGACCGACACGGCACTGAATGCCGCCAGATAGCCACGGCGGCCCAGATGGCCGATCAGCCAACCGCGCGGCCCCTTGGCCGCAGGGATGACATGCGCGCCCAGAAAACACGCCCATGCAAAGACATATTCGTCCCAGTCGGTGATGATGTCGGAATGAAAATCGGTCACGGCCGTGCTTGCCTCCTGCCGCACATTAGCGAAGATGACCGTTCATCAGACGATGCGACAAAGTCAATCAAACCAATCAGGATGACAGGCGATATAACGACGACTTCCAACACGCCCGGCTTTCTGACTGCCGATGAGGACAGCCCGTTTGCCGCACGAACGCCAGCGGATCGCGGACCTGAGTGACGGGCCACTGGTCGGGGACGAGGTTGGCCAGCCGAACCAGATTGATCGCGGATACGAGGTGAAGCGCCACAGCGACCAGACGCCCGTCCGGTCGACAGCCGAGGCAGGCGGGCTGTCCGATGACGATGTCCGCATCGCAGATCAGATCGCCGAGCGTTGCTCAGAATATCAACGTGCTTTCGGCGATATCTGACACCCTCGCATGTCGCCCCCTGTTTACGCTTGCGATCACGCCCGCGAACCGATGAAATAGCCGCAGCAGGAGATCGCCATGACAGCAAAACTGGACGACGTTTTCAGCGCCATCGACCAGGCCAATGCCCAGGATCCCACGTCACAGGACGGCCAGCCCGCCGCCCTGCTTTACGGGCAGCGCATGACCCAGGAACAGGAACGGCTGTTCCCGGATGCATCGGACGTGTTGCGCATCGCCTCTCGCGGGCAGCATATCGAACGCTGGAAGCTGCGGCGCGACGCCTATCCGATGGACCGCGCGGGCTATCTGCAATGGCGCGTCGAACAAGGGCGCCGCCATGCCGAGCGGATTGCGGGCATCATGGCGGATGCAGGCTACGGCACGGCCGAGATCGACGAGGCGCGCAGGATGCTGACCAAACAGGGGATCAAGCGCGACCCCGAGGTTCAGGCGCTGGAGGATATCATCTGCTTCGTTTTCATCCGCTGGTATCTGGGCGATTTCATGGCCGAACAGCCGGATGAGAAAATGCCCCGCATCATCGAAAAAACCGCCCGCAAGATGTCTGTCGAGGGTCGCGCCCGCGTATTGGAAGAATTTCCCATGCCCGAAGCTTTCGCCCAATATTTCCGCGATTGATGCGTGCCGTCATCGTGTCACACGGTCAGCCGGGTGATCCTGCCCCGCAGCAACAGGCCATCGAGGAATTGGCGGCCGCAGTCATGGACCAGAACCCCGGCTGCGAGGTTGTCGGCGCGACGCTGGCGATGCCCGGTGCTTTGGCGAGGGCTGCCGATGACGACAGTCTGATCTATCCCATGTTCATGGCTGAAGGCTGGTTCACGCGCAGCGAATTGCCGCGCAGGCTGGCCCAGACGGGGACCAAGGGCGCACGGGTCATGCGCCCCTTTGGCACCGATGCCGGTCTGCCCGCGCTGATCGTCGCAAAAGCGCATCAGGCGGCTGCTTCTTGTGGCTGGCGTCCCGGTGAAACAACTTTGCTGTTGACGGCCCATGGCTCTCAACGCTCGCAGGCCAGCTTTACCATCACCACGGATATTGCCGCACGGATTGCCCCGCATTTCGCAGATGTCGTGACAGGCTTTGTGGAACAGGCCCCCTTCATCGCCGATGCAGCGCGCGGACTGACCCAGGCGGTCAGCCTGCCGTTTTTCGCGTTACGCGCCGAACATGTGACCGACGATTTGCCGGCCGCGTTGGATCAGGCGGACTTCACGGGACCGCGGCTGGACCCTATCGGGCTTGCGCCCGAGGTGCCCGGCCTGATAGCTGCCGCCATCCGCAATGCCGCAAACAAGGACAGCCGCAATGACCTATGATCCGTCCAAGGAAGGTGCGCAGATGTCGTTTCAGGGTCGCATGTCCTATGGCGATTATCTGGGGCTGGATCAGATCCTGAACGCGCAGCATCCGCAGTCGCAGGCGCATGACGAATTGCTGTTCATCATACAGCACCAAACTTCGGAACTGTGGCTGAAGCTGGCCTTGCACGAAATGACGGCCGCGCGGGACCATATCGCGTCGGGTGACCTGCAACCGGCCTTCAAGATGCTGACCCGCGTGGCCCGCATCATGGAGCAGTTGAATTCCGCATGGGACGTTCTGCGCACCATGACGCCCAGCGAATATACCGAATTTCGCGAAAGCCTTGGCGAAAGCAGCGGGTTTCAGTCCTATCAATACCGGATGATCGAATTTGTCGCGGGCAATCGCAACATGGCGATGCTGCGCCCGCACGAACATCGCAGCGAACTGGCCGCCCCGCTGCAGGCCGAGGTGACGCGCCCTTCGCTTTACGATACCGTCACCGGACGTCTGCGTGCGGCAGGTTTTGACGTGCCCGCACGCGAAAAGCTGGATGAACCCCACCACCCCGATCCCATGGCACGCGCCGCATGGGCCGAAGTCTATCGCGATCCGCGCCGGTATTGGGAGCTTTACGAGCTTGCCGAAAAGCTGGTCGATTTCGAGGATTACTTCCGCCGCTGGCGTTTCAACCACGTCACCACGGTCGAACGCATTATCGGCTTCAAGCGCGGCTCGGGTGGGACATCGGGCGTCAACTATCTGCGCAAGATGCTGGATGTCGTGCTGTTCCCCGATCTGTGGGAATTGCGGACAGAACTGTAGGGCAGCAACCTGGCTGCCCATGCAACAACGCCGCTAGCCGCGCGTATAATAGCGATAGCCGGCGACCTCCTGAAACCCGAGGTCGTGATAGGCGGCGATTGCGCCGGTATTGCCCCGCGTCACCGCCAGCCCCATGCGGGTGGCGCCATTGTCACGCGCCCAGAATGCGGCCTCGCGCATCATCCATCCTGCCAGACCGCGGCGGCGCCATTCCGCCCGCACCTCGACCGCGTGGACCATGGCGACCTGATTGGCCATCGCAACAAAGCCTGCCCCCGCAGCGCGGTCATCGGTGCGGCCAAGAATGGATGTTTTGGGCACGGCGACACGGTCGAGGACCGCCTGCCGGGCCGGGTCGATATTGCCAGCACTCCAGATTTCGCGCTGTATCGCCAAAGGTGGCCAGACGGAAAATGTCGTGACCGGCGGGATCGGCAGATCCGTCAGCCCGTCCAAAGCCGCTGACATGATCATCGTGGGTGTTTCAGCGCGATAGCCCGCCTGCTGCAAAGCCGCCGCAAGCCGGGCGTCATCATCCAGAACCCGGAACATCGCCGGCTGGCCCCAGCCATGGCTGATATCTTCAACCCCTGCGATATCCTCAGCCGTCCACGGGCCGATCACCCGCCCCGAACTGACCCGACCGCCCGCGCCCAGACCGCGGCCAACGCGAAATCCACCCGCATCGGCATATTCGGCAGCGGGCCAGGTGGCTTCAAACGCTTCGGCAAGGGCGGCGTCCATCACAGTGCCAACCGTTGTTTCAACACGCCCATCGCCGTGGCCACGCGATCCGCATCAAGCCCACGCACGACAAGGTTCGTGCCCCAGACATTGCCATCGTTGAAGGGGTAAGAGCCAAGCGACAGGTCAGGAAACTCGGCCGCGATGGCCTTCAATTCCTCGGCCACGTCGCTTTCGCCGCGCCGCACCTCGACCGATTGCGACTGCACCGGGCGCCCGGCGGCCAATTGTGGGATCAGCCAGTCGACCATGCCGCGAAAGACTTCGGGCACGCCCGCCATGACATGCGTGTTGCCGATGGAAAAGCCGGGCGCTGATGATACAGCGTTCAGGATCAGCTTGGCCCCCACCGGAATACGGGCCATGCGCAGGCGATTGGGCGTCAGCTGGGTTCCCATGCGGTCGCAGCGGCCTGTAGCATGGCGCGGGCATCGTCATTCACCTCGACCGTGGTGCCATGGGCTGCGGCGACGGCATCGGCGGTGATATCGTCATGCGTCGGCCCGATCCCCCCGCTGGTAAACAGCAAATCGTATGCGCCGCCAAGGCTGCTGTCCAAGGCGCGCACCGCCGCAACGATTTGATCCTGATCGTCAGATACCACCCGGATTTCACGCAAATCAAAGCCCGTCGCGCTGAGCACCTGCGCCAGATGATGGGCATTGCCTTCGCGTGTGCGGCCCGAAAGGATCTCATCCCCGATCACCAGAATTGCCGCTGTCGGATTGTCTGACTGCATCGCCTGCCCTTTCTTGTAACCTGGCCCAAGTTCTACGCCTGCGCACAGGGCTGGAACAAGTGGGCTTTGGATACTATCTATGCGGCAGACGAAAGGAAGCACGATGAACCACAGCCAGTTGACCAAAGAAGGCATCCGCATCCATGCAGCCGAAGATTTTGCCGGCATGCGCAAAGCGGGGGCCATCGCGTCGCAGATCCTGGATGAGGTTGGCCCCATGGTGCGGCCGGGCGTCACGACCGGCGCGTTGGACGAGTTCATTCAGCGCCGCGTGGAAGAGCTTGGCTCGACCTCGGCCACGATCGGTTATCGCGGCTATCAGCACTCAAGCTGTATCAGCGTGAACCATGTCGTCTGTCATGGTATCCCAAGCGAAAAGACCCTGAACAACGGCGACATTCTGAACATCGACGTGACCGTGATCGTTGATGGCTGGTATGGTGATACCAGCCGCATGTATGTCGCGGGCAAGGCCCCGGTAAAGGCACAACGACTGATTCAGGTGACCTATGACAGCCTGATGAAGGGGATCGAGGCGGTTCGTCCGGGCGCGACCTTTGGCGATATCGGCGCGGCGATTCAGACCTATGCCGAAGGGCACCGCATGTCGGTCGTTCGCGACTTTTGCGGCCACGGGCTTGGCCGTGTATTTCACGCCCCGCCAAACGTCCTGCATTTCGGTCGCAGCGGCAAAGGTCCGGTGCTGGAAGAAGGCATGTTCTTCACCATCGAACCGATGATCAATCTTGGCCGCCCCGAAACGAAGATTCTTGCCGATGACTGGACCGCCGTCACCCGCGACCGGTCGCTGTCGGCACAGTTCGAACATTCCATCGGCGTGACCGCGAACGGGTTCGAGATTTTCACCCCGTCCGACAAGTTCTTTCCCGATCTGGGATAAATCCTGACACCCTCGCATGCACATGGCACATCCGCCCATTGGGCGGCTGCCCAGCCGGATCATCCATAGAACGACTTATGCTATGTCGCGAAAGCTCATACCATGACGTCGCCGAGAAAGCGCCAGAGAAGACAGGAGCAGAAGCGGAACCTATGCCCGCCCTGCCGCGCCTGACAATACGGACGGATTGATCCCCTGCACGGTCAGTGCGTGGGACCATTTGTCCTGATCGCTATCGCCAAAAATCAATTCATCGGCGCTTTCGCCGGTCAGCCAGCCGTTTTGCAGCAATTCATTTTCCAGCTGCCCCGGCCCCCAACCGGCATAACCAAGCGCCAGAACAGCGGCTTCCGGGCCTGCACCATTGGCCAGATCTTCCAGAATGTCGCGGGTCGTCGTCATGGCCAGCGAACGACCAATGCGGACCCGACCTTCGGGATCGTCGCCATGTTCCGGCACCTTGTGCAGCACAAAGCCGCGTCCCGGTTCGACCGGGCCACCAAAGCGCACCTCGATGGTGCGGATGCTGTCATCGGCTTCGATCCCCAACTGCGCCAGCAGATCACCGAAATCGACCTCGGGCAGCGGACGGTTCAGGACAAGGCCCATCGCCCCATCGTCCGAATGCGCACAGATCAGCACGACCGAGCGTTCGAACCGCGGATCGGCCATGCCCGGCATCGCGATCAGGATTTTCCCGGTCAGGTTGCCATCCGTTGCGGTAAGGTTCTTTTCGTTATCACTGCTCATCCTGACCTCCTTGGCCGGAAAAATTTTTTATCGCGCCACCGGACATGGCTGACAGACCTCGGACGGGCTTATGTGGAATGCCAATGACGGATTTGCGCGCCGGCCAGCAAAGCGAAAAGCGGTTGGTGATATCACTGTGATGATGCTGACCCATTTCAGATAACATCGTCACTCGGCGCAGATGTTGCAAGGGCCACGCGGGTTTGTGACTTCATGCCGCGCTGCACAATCGCTATGCAGATCGTATGAAACACGCTGGAATTCCGCTGATCGCCGCCATTTCCCTTGCCCTGCCTGCATTTGCGCAGGACATGCCCCCCGGCCTGACCTCGGCGCGGATGCTGCCCGGTTGGACGGATGCCGACGGAAACCGGATCGCCGCGATCGAACTGACGCTGCAGCCGGGGTGGAAAACCTATTGGCGCAGCCCCGGCGACAGTGGCCTGCCCCCCAGTTTCGATTGGAGCGGGTCGGACAATCTGGCCGAGGTCACCTTTCACTGGCCCGCACCAGAAGCAATCCGTTCCGGTGATTCTCTGACGATGGGCTATCACGACCGGCTGGTCCTGCCCTTCACGGCAACGCCGAAGGATGCGGGCAAACCTGTCGGCCTGTCCGCGCAGATGGATTTCGGCCTGTGCGAAAATATCTGCGTGCCCGCGCATGTTTCGCTGCGGGCCGATCAGCCGGCGGACAGCCCCGATCCGATGATCGAAGCCGTGCTGCTGGATGTGCCGCAACCCGTCCAACAGCTGCTGTCCTGTCGGGTTCAGGATATATCCGATGGCATACGGGTTCAGGTGTCGCTGCCCGACAATCAGATAGAGATTGCCGCAATCGAGTTGACCAATCAGCCCGATATCTGGGTATCTGGAACCGTGATTGAAAACAGTGAAGGCGGTCAGATCGCCGTCGCCGATTTCGTCCCCGAAAGCTCTGCCCCATTTCCGCTGGACACTGACAGCTTACGGATCACGGTGATCGGCCCGGCTGGCGCGTCCGAGATTCAGGGATGCCAGCCCGAAAGCTAATCCGACAGCCGCGCAGACAGTGACAGCAGATCGGCCCAGGCCTCTCGTTTCGCGGGCGGATTGCGCAGCAGATAGGCCGGATGCGTCATCGGTAATGCGGGACGGCCAAAGGCTTCTGTCCATGTTCCACGCAGGCGCAGGATGCCCCGGCGGCCAAGCGCCGCCTGACAGGGGATATTCCCCATCAGCACGATCAGATCGGGTGCGGCCAGTTCGATATGGCGGCGCACAAAGGGCATGCTCAGCGCGATCTCATCAGGGCTTGGATCGCGGTTACCCGGCGGACGCCATGTCAGCACATTCGTGATATACAACGACTTCTCGGCATCGACGGCGCTGCGCGACAGTCCGATGGCGTCGAACATCTTGTCCAGCAACTGCCCCGCGCGCCCGACAAAGGGGCGGCCCTGACGATCCTCTTCATCGCCCGGCGCTTCGCCAAGGAGCAGCAGGCGCGCCTTGGGATTTCCATCCGCGAAGCAGAAGTTCCGCGCACCCTTTTTCAGCTCGATTCCGTCATAGGCTTCCTGAACCGCCGCCAAAGCCTCCAGCGTATCCGCAGAGGCGGCCAAAGCCTCGGCCTCGGCGATCAGCGCATCCAGATGGGCGCTGTCATCCCTGACGGGTGGTGGCGCCGCAGGCTGCACCTGCATTTGCAAAGGCGCGGGTTCCACGCGCTTGCTGGCAGTCAGCTCAAAGCGGTCCGTCGCATCCTCCAGAATCGGTTCATCCGCACCCATTTCGACCTGCCATTCCAGCAGGGCAAGGGCGGTTTCGGCATCAAGCTCGAATCCCTGATATATCGGGTTGGATTCCATGATCGCTGCAAGCTAAGGACTGGCCGACCTGTCGGCAAGCCTTAGTCGGTCATCAGCATATATCCGGTGCCGCGCACGGTCTGCAGAAAGCGCGGCTCTTTCGGGTCGGTTTCGATCTTGCGGCGCAGGCGGGTGATCTGCACGTCGATGGCGCGTTCCGAGTTTTCCGTCTCATCCCCGGCCCCGCCGCGCCCCAGATCCTCGATCAGGTCGGCGCGGCTGACAGGCTGTCCCCGGCTGGCGGCCAAACGGCGCAGCAGGGCCTGTTCAGTTCCGGTCAGGCGAACATAGCTGTCATCCTGCCACAGCTCACCCTTTTCCATGTCATAGCGCAGCACGCCAAGGGTCAGGAATTTGGGTTGCGATGCCTCGACCGCAGGGACACGGCGCAGGATCGCCCCGATCCGCAGCAGTAATTCACGCGGCTCGAACGGCTTGGTCAGATAATCGTCGGCGCCGCTTTCAAGTCCCGCGATGCGATCCTCGATCTCACCCTTTGCGGTCAGCAGCAGAATGGGCGTGGTGATCTTCTGACGCAGCGCGCGGGTCAGCGACACGCCGTCTTCGCCCGGCATCATCACGTCCAGCACGATCAGATCAAACTCCAACCCCGACAGCAGCCGCCGGGCCCGCGCGGCATCCGCAGCGATGGTGACCATATAGCCGTTCTTGCGGAGGAATTTCCCCAGCAATGCGCGAATGCGCTCATCATCATCGACGATCAGGATATGTGCGTCCTGAAGGCTCATGGGCAATCCTCAACGTTCTTCGGGCAAGTCCTTCATTGCCTGATACTGCGAGCGCGTCTCGGGGTCCATCATCGCTTCCAGCACCTGACGAAAACCGCCGACGGCCTGCGGCCCTGCCGCGCGATAGGCCGCCCGCATCCGCGCCCGCTGCGCCTCTGACAATTTACGTTCCAATGCGGTTCCCTTGTCAGTCAGGTAAAGCTGACGTTCGCGGCGATCCCTGCGGCCCACGCGGCTTTCGACCAGCCCATCGTCAATCAGCGTCCGCAGCACACGATTCAGCGATTGCTTGGTCACACCCAACACCGCCAGCAGCGATGTGACCGTCAGTCCAGGATCGCGATGGATGAAATGCACCGCCCGGTGATGCGCCCGGCCGTAATCAATATCGGCCAGAATCAGATCGGGATCGGCAGTAAATGCCCGGTAGGCAAAGAACATCGCCTCGATCCCCCGACGAAGCTGATCATCGGTCAGGAACAGAAGATCCTCACCGACCATGGTCTGGCTACGCAGTTGTTCGGCCATTTGCCCTCATCTTTCAAACTGCCAAGTTGATATGGCAGCCATGTTGACTTTCCTAGATTCGATTGCTAGCCGTCAAGTGATTACGCAACAAAAAGATTGATTCCGGTCAGGCTGCGCAAGAAATGAAAACCGAAAGATGGAGAGAAAGATGACGGCGGCATATGACGATCGCGACGGCAAGATCTGGCTTGATGGCGAACTGGTCGATTGGCGCGATGCGAAGGTGCATATTCTGACCCATGCGTTGCACTATGCCAGTTCCGTGTTCGAGGGCGAGCGCTGCTATGACGGGAAAATTTTCAAGGGCCATGAACATTCGCTGCGGCTGATCGAATCCGCGCGTTTGCTGGACATGCCTTCCCCCTATACAGCCGACGAAATCGACGCGGCAAAGGAAGCTGTGCTGAACGCAAACGGCTTTACCAACGCCTATGTTCGGGCTGTGATGTGGCGCGGTTCGGGCCCCGACATGGGCGTATCGGCCGCCCGTAACCCGGTGCGCATGGCCGTGGCTGCGTGGGAATGGGGCAGCTATTACGGCGATGCCAAATGGCAGGGCGCCAAGCTGGATGTTGCAAAGTGGAAGCGGCCCAGCCCGGAAACCATTCCGACCGCCGCCAAGGCTGCGGGCCTGTATATGATCTGCACCATGTCAAAGCATGCCGCCGAAGCCAAAGGCTTTTCGGATGCGCTGTTCATGGATTGGGAAGGCTATGTGGCCGAGGCAACCGGCGCGAATATCTTCTTCGTCAAGGATGGCGAGGTTCATACCCCGCAAGCCGACCGCTTCCTGAACGGGATCACCCGTCAGACCGTCATCCAGATGCTGAAAGACAACGGCACCACCGTGCATGAACGCCGCATCAAACCCGAGGAACTGGACGGTTTTCAGGAATGCTTCCTGACCGGCACCGCCGCCGAGATAACCCCGGTTGCGCAGATAGGTGACTGGAACTTCCAGGTTGGTCAAACGACCCGCAAGATCGCCGAAGATTACGAAAAGCTGGTCCGGGCGTAGATACCTGCACCACGAACCCAAAGGCGCGGCCACGGATAAAACCGGGCCGCGCCTGCCATTCAAGGGAACAAGAGTATGGCAAACGCTGTTACAGCGTCTTCGCCAAATTTTTGCCAGTATTTTCAGTCAGACTTCGTGGCCACGTTCGATCCGGGCAAATTCCGAAACCTTACGTCCGTCCTCGGATCGGTCTTTTGGGCGCGAACGCAGCGCCATCACGGATGGATGAACACCGGATTCACGTTCCTGGCGGACAAACTCGCGTAAGCGGGCACTGCTACCAAGCGGCTCTTCGAAGTCGCGTTTGCTCATCTTCGGGCCTCCTTTTTAGTCCTCACCTTCCCACCATAGGGCCGAATCGGACCAAATCAAAGCCTTCAGGCGGCTTTAATTCCCTGAGCGGCGGAAAGAACCGCATGCAAGGCCACCGGATCGTCATTCGCGCGCAGTTTGCCTCTTAAATCGGCATCCCGCAGGGTGCGCGACACCAAGGCCAGCGCCTTCAGGTGATCGACGCCACTGGTTTCGGGGGCCAGCAGTGCAAATATCAGATCGACGGGCTGGCGATCCACCGCGTCAAAATCCAGCGGCTTTTCAAGACGGATGAACAGACCGACAACCTTATCCAGACCGTGCAGCCGTGCATGCGGCAGGGCGACCCCTTGACCGACGCCCGTTGGCCCAAGGCTTTCACGCTCTTGCAAGGCGTCCAGCACCTCGGATGCGTTCAGGCCATATTCGGACTGAGCCAATTCGGCCAGCTCCTGAAACAGGCGCTTTTTCGAGGTAACCTGGGCCAATGAGCGCACAGCGCCCGGCTTAAGTATCTCGCTAAGTTGCATTGTCTTGCGTCTTTCCTAAGCTGTTCGCCCCCGCACATGTTGACGGGGGCGTATCAGTTTTTTGGGCGTCACACAGCGTTATTGCACATTTCCAGTGCCGCGCGGGTCGATCCAGCCGACATTTCCATCATCACGACGATGGACCACGTTGACGCCACCATGTTTCTCGTTGCGGAAAACCAACAGCGGCGTTCCGGCCAATTCCATCTGCATTACAGCGTCACCAACCGACAGGGTCGGAACCCGCGATTCCATTTCAGCGATAATGATGGGCTGGATCCCGTCGTCATGCGTTTCCCAGTCATCTTCATCAGCCGTCAGCACATACATGCCAGCCGCGCCGAATTCAACAGGTTCCGACCTGTCCTTCTGATGGTCCTTCAGCCGGCGTTTGTAACGGCGCAGCTGCTTGTCCATCTTTTCCTTGCAGCCGTCAAAGGCCGCATAGATTTCGTTTGCATGCGCGCGCGCCTGAACCGTCAGACCAGTGGAAAGATGGACCACCGCGTCGCATAAATATTCATACGCATCCTTGGAGAAGGTAACCGTCGCGTCAGTCGGGCGCTGCGAATACTTGCCCAGCGTTTCACCCAGTTCGGTTTCAACATGAGTGCTAAGAGCTTCACCGACATCAATTTGTTTTCCGCTGATGGTGTAGCGCATCGTATCTCCTCTCCGGTTACCCGTTGCCACTTGCGCCGACCCGTTATGAAGCCGGCCTGCGGCGGAAAACGGGATATGACAGAGCGCAGCAGGCTGCGCCCTTAAATATCAATTTGGTGACAGTCGGGGCGATCTGTCAACGGTGCGCATACGTGGTGAACTGAATTTGAAACAATCGGTCCGCGTCAGGCCATCTGAAAGCTGTCGCCCAGATAGACTTCCCGAACCCGCTTATCAGCAATGATTTCAGCGGTAGAGCCTGACATAAGCACATGGCCATCGTGCAAAATATAGGCCAGATCCACGATCCCCAATGTTTCCCGCACGTTATGGTCAGTGATCAGCACACCGATGCCGCGGGTCTTCAGATCCTGCACAAGTTCGCGAATCTCGCCCACGGCGATCGGATCGACCCCGGCGAAAGGTTCATCCAGCAACAGGAAGCCGGGATTCGAGGCAAGACAGCGGGCGATTTCGACCCGGCGGCGTTCACCGCCCGACAGCGCCAATGCCGGTGCCCCGCGCAAATGCCCGATCGAAAAATCGCCCAGCAATTCCTCTAACCGGTCGCGGCGGTGGCGCTGATCGCTTTCAGCCACCTCCAGCACCGCCATGATATTCTGTTCTACCGTCAACCCGCGAAAGATCGACATTTCCTGCGGCAGATAGCCAATGCCCATACGCGCCCGCCGGAACATCGGCAGCCGCGTCGCGTCCTGCCGATCAATGATCACCTGCCCGGAATCGGGCTGAACCAGACCTGCGATGCAATAAAAGCAGGTCGTCTTGCCCGAACCGTTTGGACCCAGAAGGGCCACAACCTCGCCACGCGACAGTTCCATCGAGACATCACGGATCACCGGGCGGTTCTTATAGGCCTTGCGCAATTTGCGCACGATCAGCCCGTCTTTGCTGGTCTCTGCTTTCGACATCAGTTTGCGCCCGATTGCAGGACGGAACGCACGCGGCCTTCGACCTGCGCAGTTCCGGTTTCCAGATTGACCGTCATGTTGTTGCCGGTCAGCACATTCGGCCCCTGGGTCAGCACGACATCACCCGTCAGCACGACATTCCCCGATTCGACATTATAGGTCGCCTCGGCCGCTTCGGCAGCATCTTCCCCCGACACCAGCGTCACGTTGCCGGTCGCATGCAGCGACTTGATGCGATTCTGTCCGCCCTCGGCGTAATCGACTGTCACGGTATCCGCCGCCAGGCGCATCTCACCCTGTCCGATCACGACATTGCCGGTGAACGTGGCGCTGCCATTGGATTGATTCACGGCCAGGTTATCCGCCGCCACTTCGACCGGCAGCGAGGTATCGGCTTTCATGCCGCCAAAGGTAACGTTCTGCGCCCAAACCGGAGCAGCCGCGAATAACAGGACGGTCAGCAGGGGGCGCATCATGTGATGATCCTTCCGTTGCGTAATTTTTTACAAGGTTACGGCTGGTATATCAGACGAACGCCGCCAGAAAAGTTCAAGATTGCATCGCCGTCATGCTCACCGGTTTCGCCCTTTGGCTTCAGTTCCATTTGCTGCGCGGTGATCTGACCAAAGGGTGCCCGAGCCTCGACACCATCATTGGCCGTGATTTGCGAGCGGTTGGTGGCTGCATCAATCTGGTCGGCGTCCACCGTCCACCCGGACGAGGTTGTCATCTGCACACCACCGCGCAATTGAATGGTGTCGCCTTCAACGCCCGCAGCCGGCGCCGTCAAATCGGCCTTCAAGCCATCAGGCCGCTGCCAGTCCAGCCGCAAATCCTTCCCGCCCCGCGCGTTGCCAATTTCCGCCTGGCTGGCCTCTAACCGGATCTGGGCACCGTCATCCGTCACGCCCGAATATTGCGGCGCAACCATTCGCGGATCACGCGCCATCGATTCGGCATCAACCTCGGCATAAGGGATTTGCGATTCGGTCCCCGACTGGCGCGAAAACAAGAACAGCGTCGACAACAGGACCAGCGCCAGAAGCGGTAGCAGAACCCGAAGCCAGCGAACGATACGCGTGCGGGTCATGGCCTATACCACGCCTGCCCGCAGGCAATCGTGAACCTGCAAGATCCCCTGAGGGCGGTTGTTTTCGACCGCGAACAGGCAGGTAATCTTGCGCGACTGCATCTCGGCCAGGGCGGCTTCGGCAAGCGCGTCGGGGCCAATGGTGCGCGGGTCGCGGGTCATGACCTGCGCGGCACTATTATCCAACAGTCCCTGCATATGTCGCCGCAAGTCGCCATCGGTGATGATGCCGACCAGATCGCCCTGTTCGTTGGTCACCCCGGTCACACCAAAGCCCTTTTGGCTGATGACCAGCAAGGCCTCGGTCATGGGCGTATCTTCATGCACCAGCGGCATATCGCTGTGCATCAGATCGGCCACCTTTGCCAGGCGTGCGCCCAGCTTGCCACCGGGATGAAAGGTGCGGAAATGTTCGGGCGTGAACTGGCGATGCTCCATCAGCGCGATGGCCAGCGCATCACCAAGCGCCAGCGTCATCGTGGTGGACGACGTCGGCACGATGCCAGTGCCGCAGGCTTCGGGCGCCGCTGGCAGGACCAGCGCCACATCGGCCTGACGCAGCAGCGTCGATTGCGGACGCGAGGCAACGCCGATCAGCGGAATGTTGAAACGCCGGGTATGGGCGATCAGGTCAGCCAGTTCCGGCGTCTCTCCGCTGTTTGACAGCATCAGAACGGCGTCCGCCTCGGTCACCATGCCCAGATCGCCGTGGCTTGCCTCGGCAGGATGAACGAACTGCGCAGGCGTTCCGGTCGAGGCAAAGGTCGCAGCAATCTTGCGCGCGATATGACCTGATTTGCCCATACCGGATACAATGATTCGCCCCCGAGCTTGCAGGATCACGTCGATCGCCTGCCGAAATTCGGGGCCGAGACCGTCGGCCAGCATGGCCAGCGCCTGTGCCTCGGTGCGGATCACCCGGCGGGCAGTATCAAGATATCCGTTCATGACAGCTCTTTCATTCATGGGGGCTATCTAGTGACGGAAGATGTCGTTTTCATCCCCCCACCCCAGCAGATCCAGATGGGCGCGGGCAGGAAGAAAGTCGAAGCAGGCCTGCGCCAGCCCCATGCGATTTTCACGACGCAGCCGCACTTCCAGCGCCTCTTTCAATTTGTGCAGATACAGGACATCCGACGCCGCGTATTCCAGTTGCGCGTCGGTCAGATCCGGCGCGCCCCAGTCACTGGTCTGCTGCTGCTTGCTGACATCGACGCCGACAAGTTCGTTCAACAGATATTTAAGCCCCTGCCGATCCGTATAGGTCCGCACCAGCTTTGACGCGATCTTGGTGCACCAGACGGGCGATGTGACGACGCCAAAGGTGTTTTCCAGCGCGGCAATATCAAAACGCCCGAAGTGGAAAAGCTTTGTCACCTTGGGGTCGGTCAGCATTTTGGTCAGATTCGGCGCCTCGGTCTGGCCACGCTCGATCTGGACCAGATGCGCATCCCCGTCTCCCGATGACATCTGCACCAGGCACAGCCGGTCACGACGAGGATCAAGGCCCATGGTTTCCGTGTCGATTGCGACAAGCGACCCAAGGTCCAGATCGTCGGGAAGATCGTTTTGATAAAGATGTATGCTCATAAAGCCCTGTCCGTCTGCTGTGCCACGCGCCTCTAGCACGAAAACGCCTGCGATGATCCAGCAAAAACCGTCTCCATGGGGAATGGTTTCGATTCAACTGCGGATGTCATGAAGATCAAGGATGATCAGATAAACAAACCCCCGGAGAACCAGCGTTCCCCGGGGGTTTTGTTTATGGTGCCCAGGAGAGGACTCGAACCTCCACGCCTTGCGGCACACGGACCTGAACCGTGCGCGTCTACCAATTCCGCCACCTGGGCAGGTGGTGAGGGCGGTCTCTAAAGCCAGTCATTGGGGCCGTCAATGGGGTTCGATAAAAAAGTTGCGCGAAGTTTGTCAAAACCTGTTTCGCCCTTCCGGGCGCACCAGCTTATCGCGGCAAAACGGGTCTTTCTGTCGCAGCTTTTGCCTGCATCTTGTCGCGCCCTGTCAGCTTGGGTAATGATCACTGACGAAAAGCGGCGCGAAGGAGGCGTAGGGTCCATGTCGAAACTTGTGACGATCTTTGGAGGGTCAGGTTTCCTTGGCAGACAGGTTGCGCGCGTCATGGCCAGAAATGGCTGGCGCGTCCGTGTCGCGGTCCGTCGCCCGGATGAGGCGCTTTTTACGCGCACGTATGGCGCCGTTGGGCAGGTCGTGCCGATCCTGTGCAATATCCGCGACGAAGCCTCGGTCCGTGCGGCGATGATGGATGCCGATGCGGTTGTGAATTGCGTCAACATTCTGCGCCGCGAAGGCAAAAGCAATTTTGACAATATCTTTGTTCTGGGCGCTGAAAATATTGCGCGCCTGTCCAAAGATCTGGGCGTCGAGCAGATCGTTCATATCTCGGGCATTGGGGTCGACCCCGATTCCGACAGCAAGTACATCGCCGCCAAGGCCGAGGGCGAAACGGCCGTGCTGAAGCATCGTCCCGACGCCGTTGTGCTGCGCCCTTCGGTCATGTTCGGCCCGGGGGACCGCTTCCTGAACCGCATTGGCGAAATGGCGGCGATCAGCCCCATCCTGCCGGTGGTCGGCGCAAAAACCAGATTGCAACCCGTCTTTGTCGACGATGTTGCCCATGCTGCGGCGCTGGCCGCCGAAGGCAAGGCCCAACCCGGCATTTACGAGCTTGGCGGCCCGGAAATCGTGACCATGCGCGAAATTGCAAGGCAGACCCTGCTGGAAACCGATCGCCGTCGGGCCATCGTTGGCGTGCCCTTGTGGGTCGCCCGTATCGGCTCGGGCATTTTTGGTGCCATTCAGGCCTTGACTGGCGGGATCGTGAAAAACCCGCTTCCACGAGATCAACTGATCCTGTTGTCACAAGACAATCTGGTCGACAAGAACGCGAAAGGCTTTGCAGATCTGGGTATTGAGCCATTGGCCGCCGAAGCGGTCGTTGACCAGTATCTTTGGCCATTCCGCCCTTCCGGGCAGTATGACGCCATCAAACGCTCGGCCAAAAATCTGCGCCCACTCTAAATGGAATATAATACGATTGTTGCCGCGGTCCTCGGTATTCTTGAGGGCCTGACAGAATTCATTCCGGTCTCATCAACCGGTCACGTCTTACTGGCGGGTCACTTTCTTGGCTTTCAGTCGCCGGGTCGCGCGTTCGAGGTGGTGATTCAGCTGGGTGCTGTGCTGGCCGTGCTGGGCATCTATGCCACGCGGCTGTTCCAGATATTCACCTCGGCCCCGCATGACCCGAAGGCGCGCAGTTTTATTGCCGCGGTGCTGATCGCTTTTGCGCCCGCCGTTGTGATCGGTGTGCTGGTGCACGACTTCATCAAGACGGTGCTGTTTGAAACGCCCGTCTTGATCGCAGTCAACCTGATCCTGGGCGGGATCGTTTTGCTGTTCGTCGACCGCTGGGCCAAAAACCCGAAATATACCGAAGCCGAGGATTTCCCGCTGTCGATGGCTCTGAAGATCGGCTTTATCCAGTGCATCGCGATGATTCCCGGCGTCTCTCGTTCGGGCGCGACGATTGTGGGCGCCCTGCTTCTGGGCGCAAGCAAGCGTTCGGCGGCCGAGTTTTCGTTCTTTCTGGCCATGCCAACGATGCTGGGCGCCTTCGTCTTTGATCTGACGAAAAATTGGGACGTGCTGAACTCTGCTGCTCTTGGAAACATCGCGGTCGGTTTTGTGATGGCCTTTATCAGCGCGGTGATCGTTGTCCGCTGGTTGCTGGGCTACGTATCCAATCACGGCTACGCCCTGTTTGCATGGTGGCGAATCATCGTCGGGGCCGTGGCTTTGCTGGCATTAACAGTAAGTATGTAAGCATTGATGACCTATTTTCATTGATCCAGCCTGAAATAATTCGTCGCAGGATGTAAAATCCCGCATTTAGGTCAGCACTGCTGACTTTTCATTACGGAAGCCGTAGCTTAATCAGGCTGCGGAAGGTTTGTTATGGAAGGTTGCGCAGCTATGGCCACGCAGAAGATGCTGAAGTTCGTCTCTACCCCTCGTGAGATGCCGCAAAAGCGTAGCGCGGCAGAGCGCAGCGAAGACTTCCATGAGATTTATCAGGAATTCGCCGCCGCCAAGGCCGCCGAACAGGCCAGCCGGTGCAGCCAGTGCGGCGTGCCCTATTGCCAGACGCATTGCCCGCTGCACAATAATATCCCCGACTGGCTGCGGCTGACCGCCGAAGGCCGGTTGGAAGAAGCTTACCGCGTCAGTCAGGCAACCAACACGTTCCCCGAAATCTGTGGCCGCATCTGCCCGCAGGATCGCCTGTGCGAAGGCAATTGCGTGATCGAACAATCGGGCCACGGCACCGTGACCATCGGCTCGATCGAAAAATACATCACCGATACCGCATGGGAACAAGGCTGGGTTCAGGCCGCAACGCCTGCGCAGGAACGATCTGAAAGCATCGGCATCATCGGTGCCGGTCCGGGCGGCCTGGCGGCTGCCGACATGCTGCGCCGCGAAGGATTTCAGGTCACGATCTATGACCGCTACGACCGCGCAGGCGGGCTGCTGACCTATGGCATCCCCGGCTTCAAGCTGGAAAAGGACGTGGTCATGCGCCGCAACCAGTTGCTTGCGGATGGCGGCGTCGAATTCGTGCTGAACTGCAATGTCGGCGAAGATATCAGCTTTGACGCGATCCGGGGCAAGCATGATGCGGTCCTGATCGCCACCGGCGTCTACAAGACCCGCGATCTGGATCTGGACAATGCCGATGCGGGCGGCGTCGTCAGCGCCATCGACTATCTGACCGCCAGCAACAAGGTCGAATTCGGCGATGACGTGCCCGATTACCAGGATGGAGAGCTGAACGCCAATGGCAAGCGCGTTGTCGTGATCGGCGGCGGCGACACCGCCATGGACTGCGTGCGCACTGCCATCCGTCAGGGCGCGCAATCGGTGAAATGCCTGTATCGCCGTGACCGTGCCAACATGCCCGGATCGCAACGCGAGGTGCAGAACGCCGAGGAAGAGGGCGTTGAATTCGTCTGGCTGTCGGCACCGGGCGCCTTTGCGGGCCATGTGACCGGCATCGCGGCCGAGGCGGAAGAAACCGATGTCGCCGGCCTGCCGCAAATCGCCAGCGTCCGCATTCAGAAGATGCGCCTTGGCGCACCGGACGTGTCGGGCCGCCAGTCACCCGAACTGATCGACGGTGCGGATTACGATGAACCCGTCGAACTGGTCATCAAGGCGCTTGGCTTTGAACCCGAAGACCTGCCGAAACTATGGGGTGTCGATGGGCTGGAAGTCACCCGTTGGGGCACGATCAAGGCCGATTTCCAGACGCACAAGACCACACTGCCCGGCGTCTATGCCGTCGGGGATATTGTGCGCGGTGCCAGCCTTGTCGTCTGGGCGATTCGCGACGGGCGCGAGGCGGCGGAATCCATTGCAAACTTTCTGAACGGTGACGCGCGCGTTGCCGCCGAATGAGGGGGAATCGTTGATGCACAAAGCGTACACAACCCGTACACAAGCCGTCCACAGGGCAAAGGCCATTGCGATCACCCGTCAAAAAAACGGGTCAGTAACCCTGCCCCTTCTGCTGGGCGCGGCAGCCATTGTCGCTGCGACCCTGATCCCGCAGATCACCCGCGCGGGCACGTTTTCGCCCCCGCAGGGATGCACGCTGACAGTTACGGTGCAAAATCGCAGCTGCACCGTCAGCCAGTTCTATCAGTGCAGCCACGATGCGGCGGGCGATCAGCGCACGGCGATCTTTGACAAGGACGGGCTGACCTATGAATCGCGCATCGACGCCGAAACCCGCTGGATGGAAAGCTACAGCCACCGCACCGGGATCAAGGACCGCCTGATCGCCGAGGCGCGCGACCATGCCAGCTACAGCACCCTGCTGGAAACCGGCATGGATGACTTTGATTTCTGGACAGAATCCAACACCGGTGAGCGTCTGCACCGCGTCGGACAAGACAAGCTGACCGGCCGCAAAGTCACCATCGACGGGGTCGAGCTGGAAGAAACCCGCTTTCAGCTGACCACCTTCAACGCCGCGGGCGATGTGCTGATCAAGCGCAGCGGCCAGCAATATATCAACCGCGATCTCGGCCGCTTTCTGGGCGGCACCGAGGTTGGCACGGACTGGACCGGCCAGCGGACCGAGACAAACGACAGCCCGGTCCTGTTCAGCTTTCCCGATGAGGAAGGTTACGGCGAAACGACTCCGCAATTCGACTGCGATCAGATGATGACGCAGCTTCTGCAAGAAAGGGCCCAGCTATGAGCAAGGATTGGCAGCAGGACGAACAGGCCCGCCGCGACTGGATGGCCGAACACAGCCTTTACCGGCATGATGACGAACATTCGTCCTGCGGTGTGGGCTTTGTGGTCGATATCGACGGCAAGCCCAGCCGCAAGGTGGTGCAGAACGGTATCGACGCGCTGAAAGCGATCTGGCACCGTGGTGCCGTTGATGCGGATGGCAAGACCGGTGACGGCGCGGGCATCCATGTGCAGATCCCCGTCCCTTTTTTCTATGACCAGATCCGCCGCACCGGCCACGAGCCTGACAAGGACAAGCTGATCGCTGTTGGTCAGGTTTTCCTGCCCCGCACCAATTTCGCCCAGCAGGAAACCTGCCGGACCATCGTGGAATCCGAAGTTCTGCGCATGGGCCATTACATCTATGGCTGGCGCCACGTGCCGGTGAACACCGCGGTTCTGGGCGAAAAGGCCAACGCCACCCGCCCCGAGATCGAACAGATCCTGATCCGCTGCGAAAAGGACATCGATCAGGTCCAGTTCGAGCGCGAGCTTTACATCATCCGCCGCAGGATCGAAAAAGCCGCCATCGCGGCACAGGTCACGCAGCTTTACTTCTGTTCGCTGTCCTGCCGCTCGATCATCTACAAGGGCATGATGCTGGCCGAACAGGTGGCCGAGTTTTATCCCGACCTGAAGGATGAACGCTTCGAATCCACCTTTGCGCTGTATCACCAGCGCTATTCGACCAACACCTTTCCGCAATGGTGGCTGGCGCAACCGTTCCGCATGTTGGCCCATAACGGGGAAATCAACACGCTGAAGGGCAACCTGAACTGGCTGAAAAGCCACGAAATCCGCATGGCCAGCAGCGCCTTTGGCGAAATGGCCGAGGATATCAAGCCGATCGTCCCTGCCGGTTCGTCGGATTCCGCCGCGCTGGATGCCGTGTTCGAGGTGATGGTCCGCTCTGGCCGTTCGGCGCCGATGACCAAGACGATGCTGGTGCCGGAAAGCTGGTCGAAGGCCACCACCGACATGCCCAAGGCCTGGGCCGACATGTATGCCTATTGCAACGCCGTGATGGAACCGTGGGACGGCCCCGCAGCACTTGCGATGACCGATGGTCGTTGGGTCTGTGGTGGTCTGGACCGCAACGGCCTGCGCCCGATGCGCTATGTCGTCACCGGGGACAACCTGCTGATTGCAGGGTCCGAGGTTGGCATGGTGCCGATCAACGAACATGATGTGCGCGAAAAAGGCGCGCTTGGGCCGGGTCAGATGATCGCGGTCGATATGTGGGAAGGCAAGCTTTACCACGATTCCGACATCAAGGATCGTCTGGCGGGCAGTCAGCCCTTTGGCGAATGGATCGAAAAAGTCGTCGATCTGAACGACATCATGCGCGATCTGCCCGAATTGCCACGCTTTGCCGCCGAAGACCTGCGCCGTCGCCAGACCGCCGCCGGTTACACCATGGAAGATCTGGAACAGATCCTTGCCCCCATGGCCGAGGATGGCAAGGAATCCCTCGCCTCGATGGGGGATGACACGCCGCCCGCGGTGCTGTCGAACCAGTATCGCCCGATGAGCCATTTCTTCCGCCAGAACTTCAGCCAGGTGACCAACCCGCCCATCGACAGCCTGCGCGAAACGCGGGTGATGTCGCTGAAAACGCGGTTCGGCAACCTGAAGAACGTGCTGGACGAAAGCAGCAGCCAGACCGAAATCCTGATCCTTGAAAGCCCGTTTGTCGCGACCAGCGAATTCAGCGAAATGGTCAAGATGTTCGGCGAGGCGGTGACCCATATCGACTGCACCTTCCCGGTCAATGCCGGTTCCGAGGCGTTGAATGAAGGACTGGCCCGCATCCGCGCCGAGGCCGAGGACGCCGTGCGTTCGGGTGCCGGGCATCTGGTTCTGACCGATGAGGCTCAGGGCGCGGGTCGCGTGGCGATGCCGATGATCCTTGCGACCAGCGCCGTGCATAGCTGGCTGACCCGCAAAGGGCTGCGGACCTTCTGTTCGCTGAACGCGCGCTCCGCCGAATGCATCGACCCGCATTATTTCGCGGTGCTGATCGGGTGTGGAGCCACGACGGTAAACCCCTATCTGGCACAGGATTCGATCAACGACCGGATCGAACGCGGTCTGTTGACCGGCAGCCTGATCGAAAACATGCGCCGCTATCGCGATGCCATCGACGCGGGTCTGCTGAAGATCATGGCGAAGATGGGGATTTCGGTTCTGTCATCCTATCGCGGCGGCCTGAACTTCGAGGCCGTCGGCCTGAGCCGTGCGATGGTGAACGAATATTTCCCCGGCATGCATTCGCGCATCAGCGGCATCGGCCTGCATGGCCTGCAAGCCAAGGTCGAGGATCTGCACCGCAAGGCGTTTGCGGCCGACAATATCGAATTGCTGCCGGTGGGCGGCTTCTACAAGCTGCGCCGGTCGGGCGAAAAGCATGCTTGGGAAGCCAATACCATGAAGATGCTGCAACTGGCCTGCGACAAAGCCTCGTATGACCTGTGGAAGCAATATAGCAAGACGATGCGGGCCAACCCGCCGATCCACATCCGCGATCTTCTGGACATCAAGCCGCTGGGCAAGCCCGTCCCGATCGAGGAAGTCGAAAGCATCACCAGCATCCGCAAGCGTTTCGTGACACCGGGCATGAGCCTTGGCGCGCTGTCGCCCGAGGCGCATATGACGCTGAACATCGCCATGAACCGCATCGGCGCCAAATCCGACAGCGGCGAGGGTGGCGAGGATCCGGCGCATTCCGTGCCGCTGCCCAATGGCGACAATCCTTGCGCCAAGATCAAGCAGGTCGCCTCGGGCCGGTTCGGGGTCACCGCCGAATATCTGAACGCCTGCGAAGAGCTTGAGATCAAGGTCGCTCAGGGCGCGAAACCCGGTGAGGGCGGTCAGCTGCCCGGCATGAAAGTGACTGCGCTGATCGCGCGTCTGCGCCATTCGACCCCCGGCGTGACGCTGATTTCACCGCCGCCGCACCACGATATCTACAGTATCGAGGATCTGGCCCAGCTGATCTATGACCTGAAGCAGATCAACCCGCGCGCCAAGATCACGGTGAAGCTGGTGGCATCTTCGGGTGTTGGCACCATCGCGGCGGGCGTGGCCAAGGCCAAAGCCGATGTGATCCTGATTTCCGGCCATAACGGCGGCACCGGCGCCAGCCCTGCAACCAGCATCAAGTTTGCCGGTCTGCCATGGGAAATGGGCCTGACCGAGGCGCATCAGGTTCTGGCCATGAACCGCCTGCGGGAACGGGTGACGCTGCGCACCGATGGCGGTCTGCGCACCGGACGCGACATCGTCATGGCCGCCATGATGGGGGCCGAGGAATACGGCATCGGCACCGCCGCCCTGATCGCCATGGGCTGCATCATGGTGCGCCAATGCCAGTCGAACACCTGCCCGGTGGGCGTCTGCACGCAGGATGAAAAGCTGCGGGCGATGTTCACCGGCAGCGCCGACAAGGTGGTGAACCTGATCACCTTCTATGCGCAGGAAGTTCGCGAAATTCTGGCCAATATCGGGGCACGCAGCCTTGATGAGGTGATCGGTCGCGCCGATCTGCTGACGCAGGTCAGCCGTGGCGCCGCGAACCTTGACGATCTGGACCTGAACCCGCTGCTGATCACCGTCGATGGCGCGGACAAGATCGTCTATGACCGCAGCAAGCCGCGCAATGCCGTGCTGGACACGCTGGACGCCGAAATCGTCAAGGATGCCGCGCGCTTCTTTGAAGAAGGCGAAAAGATGCAGCTGTCCTATGCCGTTCGCAACACGCAGCGGACGGTCGGCACGCGCACATCCAGCATGATCGTTCAGAAATTCGGCATGCGGAACAAGCTGCAACCCGATCACCTGACCATTCGCCTGACCGGCAGCGCCGGGCAGTCGCTGGGCGCCTTTGCGGCCCCCGGTCTGAAGCTGGAGGTCAGCGGCGATGCCAATGACTATGTCGGCAAGGGCCTGTCAGGCGGCACCATCGTGGTTCGGCCGCCAATGGCCAGCCCGCTGGTCGCGGTGGACAACACCATCATCGGCAACACCGTGCTTTACGGCGCAACCGACGGCTATCTGTTCGCCGCTGGCCGCGCGGGCGAACGTTTCGCGGTCCGCAACAGCGGCGCGACGGTGGTGATCGAAGGCTGTGGCAGCAACGGTTGCGAATACATGACCGGCGGCGTCGCGGTGATCCTTGGCCGGATCGGTGCGAATTTCGGGGCGGGGATGACCGGCGGCATGGCCTATCTGTATGATCCCGCAGGCATCGCCCGCGATTACATCAATCCCGAAAGCCTTGTCATGGTGCCGGTCACGCAGGATCACTGGGAAACCCAGCTGAAAACGCTGGTCGAACGCCACTTCAAGGAAACCGGATCGCGCCGGGCAGAAGAAATCCTGCAGGATTGGGAGGCCGAGAAAGCCAACTTCCTGCAAGTCTGCCCGAAAGAGATGCTGGCCCTGCTGCCCTATCCGATCATGGATATGGAGGAAGTGGCAGCGGTGCCCGCCGAATAGCGCAGCCTGGCCCAATGACACGCAAAACGCGGCCCGGATCGGGCCGCGTTTTTTTTGTTTCAATGGATGTCGCGGATCAGAACTGCCGCCCGATCAGACGGTCCAGCGAAAAACGTCCGCCGCCATGCACCACGAAATACAGCATCAGGCCCAGCCACAGCAGCGATGTTTCCGCGCCGCCATAGCCTTCTGCCTTCAGAACCCAATGGTAATAGGTCGTGACGCACAGCACGATCGAGCCTGCGACGGCGACAGGGCGCGTCAGCAGGCCCAGAAGCAACAGCAGGCCGCCGATAAATTCGGTCCCGGCCAGCAAGGGCGACCAGAACGCGGCGGGGTAGAAGCCGATCATCTCGACCATGCCGGCGGTGCCCATGGGGTTATTGATCTTGGGCCAGCCGTGCATCATGAAGGCAAAGCCTGCGATGACGCGCATATAGGTCGTGACCAGTGGGGAAAGCCCGGCATAGACGGACCCCAGTGAAGGGATGATCAGGCGGGTGGCACCCGCATCGGTATTGGGTTGAAAGCTCATCATAATCTCTGAAATTGTGGCCGCATGGCGGCGCAGACATGTTTATTCGGCCGGGTATGGCCGGGGACTGTTCTGGAAAGGTCGCGATCAGGCGCGTGGAGGCCGGAATGGCGCGGGCACCACAAGGCCCGTGTGAACGGCCTGGCGCGTCATGAAGCGGTGGATCTGCGCCTTTGGGCCGATCAGCACGGGCGTCGTATTCAGCAAGAACTCGCAGCAAACGCCACCTTTGCGCGCGCCGTCAGACTGGGCCGCGGGCAAGGCGGTCGCATAGCACATGTCATCGGCCTGCATCTGCGACGAACAGGACGTCATCGTCAGGTCCGCACGGGCGACCGAGAAGGTCATAGCCACAAACGTGACCATCAGCATGAGGATAGCAAATATGCGCATCGACCAGCCGGATTGTTTCTGCCGTCCATATGCCTTGGACAAGGCCATGCTGGCAAGAGATTGCTTGCATTATACAATTGACAGTTTCGTGGGAACCTTGGGTCCGTTAGCGTGGTTCACGCATCGAGATTTGCAAATGCTGTCACAGGGGGATTTCATATGTCGGAATTGATTGTTGTTGCCTTCGACGACGAAGCCACAGGGTTCGATCTGCGCACCGAGCTGGTGAAAATGCAGAAGGATTACCTGATCGAGATGGAGGATGCCGTTGTCGTCACCCGTTCATCCGAAGACGATATCAAGCTGCATCAGGCGGTGAATCTGACCGCATCAGGTGCCGTTGGTGGTGGCCTTTGGGGCACGCTGATCGGTCTGCTGTTCCTGAACCCGCTGCTGGGCGCGGGCATTGGCGCGGCCTCGGGCGCGATTGCAGGCAAGCTGACGGATATCGGGATCAACGACGATTTCATGCGCGAAACCGCCAAGGCGTTGCAGCCGGGCGGCTCTGCCGTTTTCGTGCTGGTTCGCAAGATGACGCCGGACAAGGTGCTGGAACGTCTGAAGGCATTCAATAAAAACGGTCGGATCATCCAGACCTCGCTGACCAACGATGCCGAGGAAAAGCTGCGTCAGGCGTTTTCGGGGAATGCACCGACAGCCTAGGCCCTTGCTGAGGGCAGCGAAACAGACAGCAACCGGGTGATCGCTCGCCCGGTTGTGTTTATGTCAGGCCGGTTTGCGCCAGCGACGCAGAGTACCAAATCCAAGGACCGCGCCCGCCAACAAAGGCAGGCTTGCCGGAAGCGGAACCGGCGCCGGTTGGGAGGATTCGTAGGTCACATCCGACAGGCTGAAATTGACATTAGAATAGTAGTAGATCTCACTTCCATCCGCACTTTCCACGTAATCGGTACCGTAGCTATAGCCGCCGCTGCCATTGTTAATAAAGAAAACCGATCCGCGTGACTGGGCGGTGTCTGTGAAGTCAAGATTGCCCGGATTTGGCCCAGTAGGTGACTGGCTGTTGAAGCCATTTTCAACGCCGCCGAAATTACAGTTCTGCTCATTCAGGTGGCAGAGAATACCAGTCAACCTATTGTCATCGTAGGTCAGCGCAATACTGCCTGCGTAACTCTCACGGAAACTCATTCCATAAGGCAGCAAAGATGGATCAACTGTGCTGAACCGATCTGGGCAAGGTGCCTCCTGCTCAACACGGGGACCACAAAACAAGACCCCAGAGTCGAGTGTCGCATTGAAAGTAAAGGTTTCCGTGACGGTTGCTGCTTTGACAATTATCGGCGCAAAGGCAAATGCAAGGATAAGCAAGACGGATTTGACCAAGCGTGCCATCAAATTTCCTCCAACTATTTACTTAAAAAAGGCACCAAAAACATATCATAGATGCGTCAACAACCATACGTTTTCTAAGTCCATTAACGTAAATTAGCTTGATGCAAGCCAACCGAAAGCTGTTCGATTTCCCATGCATTCCTTGACGCTGCGTGGTCAAGCGTGACAAAGCCAAGATCATGATCCTGCGCATGTTGTTCCGTCCCCCTGCGATTGACCGGGAGCCCGCCGAGGGAAAGCCGCCTGCGGTCGTCCGCTGGCGGCCGCTGCGGCGGTTGCTGATCTGGCTGCGCTGGTTTGCGCTGCGCTGTCTGCTGCTGATGGCGGTGTTGGTGATGTTTTACGCGCTGATAAACCCGCCCACGACATGGACGATCGTCAAGGAAGCGCAGGAACATCCGATTGCACCGCGCAGATGGGCCAATATCGAAGATATCGCCCCTGTCATGCTGCGATCAGTGGTCGCGGCGGAAGACGCGAACTTCTGCCTGCACTGGGGCTTTGACATGAACGAGATCCGCAATGTCGTCAAATCGGGCGGCAGCCGCGGCGCATCGACGATTACCCAGCAGACGGCCAAGAACGTCTATCTGTGGCAAACCAGAAGCTGGCCCCGCAAGGCGCTGGAAACGGCCTTTACGCCGATGATCGAGGCGTTTTGGTCCAAGCGGCGCATTCTGGAGGTCTATCTGAATGTGGCAGAATTCGGACCCGGCGTTTTCGGGGTCACGGCCGCATCGCAACAGTTCTACGGCACCACGCCAGACCGTTTGACGGCGGTTCAGGCCGCGCGGCTGGTCGCTGTTCTGCCGGCGCCAAAATCCCGCAGCCCGCATCAGGCCTCGCGTCGTTCGCGGGCGATTGCCGATGGCGCGGCGACAATTGCGCGGGATGCCCGCTCTGCCTGCTTTGAAAGCGGTGGAGAAGGTTGAAACGGGATCGCCGCAGCCGTATCAAGACGCCGTTGCGCAAAAAGGGGTCTGAGAGCAGTCGATGAATACAAATACACAGACCACGCGGCTTTATCACACAGCATTGTCGCCATTCTGCCGCAAGGTTCGGCTGGTTCTGGCGGAAAAGAAAATCGAAGTCGAGCTGGTCGAAGAGCGGTATTGGGAAAATCCCCCGGAATTGAAGCGTCGCAACCCCGCAGGCAAATTGCCGGTGTTGCGCTATCGCGGGAACATGTTGTCTGAAAGCCAGGCCATCATCGAATACTTGGATGAGGCCGTGCCAAATCCGCCGCTGATGCCGCAAACCCCGCTGGAGCGTCACGAGGTGCGCCGGCTATGTGCGTGGTTCGATGACAAGTTCAACGCTGAAGTGACCCAGCCCATCATGATCGAGCGGGTCTGGAAAAAAGTGACGCGGGCCGGTTATCCAGACAGCAGGATCGTCAAGGATGGGTTGCGCGCGATCAAGGATCATATCGATTATCTGACCACGCTGCTGGAAACGCGGCGCTGGCTGGCGGGGAGCACGATGTCCCTGGCAGATTTCACGGCGGCGGCGCATTTTTCCTGTCTGGATTATATCTCGGATGTCGATTGGGACCGATCAGAGATCTTGCGCGACTGGTATGCGACGATCAAATCCCGGCCTGCCTTCCGCTCGGTTCTGGCGGATCAGGTTCCGGGCATCCATCCGGCCCCGCATTATGCCGAGCTTGACTTCGGATAAGTCAGGGGGGCGTCGCCCCCCATCGTCGGACGACGATTCCCCCCAGGATATTTCCACACAGGAGATGCTGAAACATGCTTTGGCCGCCGAGGCCGAAACAATCGGCTTTTCACGGATGCGGATCACCAGGCCCGATGCCGTGCCAGAGCTTGCGGCGCGGTTACAGGAATTTCTGGCGGCGGGGCGCCACGGACAGATGGGCTGGATGGCCGAACGGACGCATTGGCGCGGCGATCCGGCGGCACTGTGGCCCCAGGCCAAATCTGTCATTGTTCTGGCAGAACTGTATACGCCGGACCATGATCCGCTGGCGGTTCTGGAGCAATCGGACCGGGCGGCGATCAGCGTCTATGCACATGGCAAGGATTACCATGATCTGGTCAAGAAGCGGTTGAAGCGTCTTGGCCGCTGGCTTTTGGAACAGGTCCCGGGCGAAGAAATCAAGGTCTTCGTGGACACTGCCCCCGTGATGGAAAAGCCGCTGGCGCAGGCTGCCGGGTTGGGCTGGCAGGGGAAGCATACCAATCTGTTGTCGCGCGATCTGGGCAGTTGGTTCTTTCTGGGGTCAATTTTCACCACCATTGAATTACCCCCCGACGAACCCGAGGCTGAACATTGCGGATCATGCCGCGCCTGTTTGAGCATTTGCCCGACAGGTGCATTTCCGGCGCCGTTTCAACTGGATGCAAGGCGCTGCATTTCCTATCTGACAATCGAGCATTCGGGACCGGTGGATCCTGAGCTTCGGCCATTGATGGGCAATCGCATCTATGGTTGCGATGATTGTCTGGCAGCCTGTCCGTGGAACAAATTCGCTCAGGCCGGGACCGAGATGCGCTATCGCGGCATTGTCGAGGCGCCCCCCTTGGCCGAACTTGCCGGGCTGACCGATGCAGCATTTCGAGAGCGCTTTTCGGGTAGCCCGATCAAGCGGATCGGGCGGGATCGCTTTGTGCGCAATGTGCTGTATGCCATCGGCAATTCGGCGGAACCGGCTTTGATCGCCGCGGCCGAAGCTCTGGTCGAGGATTCGGACAACGCGGTTTCCGATGCTGCCAGATGGGCTGTTGAGCGGCTGCGCAGCTAGATCAGGAAGTCATCGGCATCCAGACGCAGATGGCCATCCAGTCGGATCAACATATCGGCCCGCCCATCGCTGTCGACGTCGATCTGGATATGCGTATCGCCGCGACTGTGAAACCAGCGGACTTGGCGGGATCCATCAAAATCATCCTGCCCGATATAGGTCAGGTTCAGTTTGCGCAGGTCCAGATGGTCCTGATTGGGGCTGAAATCTGTAATGAAATCGGCCTGTCTTCCCGGTCGGCTGTCGTTGGGGCGCAGATAAACGAAGTTATCCGCGTCGCGACCACCGGTCAGTCGGTCCGGGCCGGCGCCACCAATCAGGGTATCCACGCCGTCACCGCCAAACAGCACATCCCGCCCGGCACCGCCGTCCAGCCGATCATTGCCCCCGCCGGCAATCAGGCGATCATCGCCCGCCTGGCCAGACAACCTGTCTTTCCCCGCCCCCGCATTCAGGACGTCGTTATGAGCGCCGCCGAACAAGGTATCCGCGCCTTTTCCCGCGACTATCCGATCTTTGCCTGTTCCGCCGGAAAACCAGTTATTGCCGAACCGGTCATCCAGAAGGTCATCGCCGAAACTGCCTTGCAACGTGTCGTTATCCTGCCCGCCAAAAAGACGGTCATTGCCCGCACCACCATCCAGCCGATCATTGCCAGCCCCTCCGTCCAGCCGATCATTTCCCGTATCGCCCAGCAGCCAGTCATTTCCAGCGCCGCCCTCAAGACGGCTGCTGCCGGCGCCTGCGAACAGGCGGTCGTGGCCGTTGCCGCCGCGAAGGGTATCAAGACCGGCATCGCCGTAAAGCCGATCATCGCCCGCGCCGCCCGACAAAAGGTCGTGGCCCGCCCCGCCGCGCAATGTGTCGCGGCCAGCCCCCGCCGTCAGCGTGTCGCGCCCGATGCCGCCATCGATCTCATTATTGCCCAAACTGTCCCGCAGCAGGTCATTTCCGGCGTCACCCTGAAGCGTATCGTTCCCCGCATCGCCGTTCAGGCGATCATTCCCGCCTGCGCCACGCAAATGATCATGCCCGGAACCGCCAGCAAGGATATCGGCACCTGCGCCGCCAATCAGCGTATCTTCATGATTGCCCCCGTAAAGCGTGCTGCCATCATCACCCGCCAGCAACAGATCGTTGCCATCTTCACCATAAAGACGATCCCGCCCCGCGCCCCCGGACAAGCGGTCGTTTCCCGCACCGCCGCGCAAAAGGTCATTTCCGCTGTCGCCGCTGAGGCTGTCAGAACCGGCGCCGGCTGTCAGGGTGTCATGGCCCTTGCCACCATCCAGCAGATTATCGCCTTCGGTATCCAACAGGCTGTCGTCGCCATCACCGGCAAACAGGCTGTCATTTCCAGCGTCTCCAAGCAGGGTGTCATTGCCCCCTTCTGCGCGCAGCAGGTCATTGCCGTTTCCGCCACGCAGGCTGTCTGCACCGTTGCCGGCGATCAAGGTATCGCGGCCATTGCCGCCCAGCAGGTGATTGTTCCCAAGAGCGTCGCTGAGAAGGTCGTTCCCGTGGCCGCCTGACAATGTGTCGTGCCCCGCCTCACCATAAATTCGGTCGGACTCGCCATCGCCATACAGACGGTCGTTCCCCTTCCCTCCCCATATATCGTCGCGACCATGGTTGCCGTAGATCAGATCGTGCCCGTCATCCCCCCTGAGGATGTCGTGGCCTGTGCCGCCAAACAGCCGGTCATTGCCGGCGTAGCCGCGCAGCGAGTCATCGCCGCCTTGCCCACGCAAATCATCGTGGCCATCTTCGCCCATGATGGTGTCGTGCCCATCGCCGCCGGAAATGATGTCATTGCCCGCGCGGCCATAGATGATGTCTGATCCGCCCGCACCGACCAGCGTGTCCGGGCCATCGGTGCCAAAGATCCATTTCCCCATCGTCGAGAGCTGATCGGGGGCGCGGTTCTTGACCGGATCCAGCTCTGGCAGCCAGTAATGCGCAATCGGAAACATGTCGTTGCTGAAATCCGCCGGGTTCAGCGGCTTGCGGTCATGGCTTTTGATATCAAGGATCGAGGTGCCGTAAGTGATCCGTAGCCCATCGGCGCGGGGCAGAAATGTCATTTGCCATGTGCTGCGGATCATGCCCAACATGGACAAGTCCAGCTGATCGAGGCCCGACTGGTAATCCGTGATCACGATGCGCCCGCTGACACGGGTCAGCACGAAAGTATCAGCACCCGCCCCGCCGGTCAGGGAAATACCGGCATCGGCAGTCACCAGCATATCGTCGCCGCCACCGCCGTTGATCGCAGTCGTCCCCGCGCCTGCAATCAACACGTCGCTGCCCGCCGTTCCGATGACAGCGCCCGGTTTGACAAAGCCGGTCAGGCGAATATCGCCGGGATCAAACGAAAACTGGGTCAGGCCGACCTCGGTCTTGCTGGTGACATACAGCGAAATCCGGCCATCGATGACATTGGCTTTCATTTCCCCGACATTCGCCAATGTCAGGCTGTTCGTATCCGCAATCGAACGGAGGAATACCAGTCGGCCGTCCGGCAGCAGGGTAAAGACACTGATCCCATCGTCCGAGCCGCCGACGAACACAAAGGCACGGCCATCAACGACCGCCGTCGCCATGGCGGAAACGGACTGAAACCGGGTCGTCAGCTCATCCACGATGTGATCCGTGGTTGTCAGCGCCCCGGTCTTGTCCAACCGGAAAATGGATATCGAGGATGAGGTCGCCCCGGCGACGACCAGAAATGTCTTGTTCCCGACCTGAACCGCCTCGACCTGCGAAGGAACGTAATAGCCGGTTCCCTGACCCGCGACATGCATGGCACCGCCAGATAATGTGCCCGTGGCCGACAACAGGTGCGTCGAGATGAAATTGCCCAGCCCAGAAATCGCGACCAATATCCTTTGGCCATCAACCGTGGCGTCGATGACCTGGTCCAGCGATGCCCCCTCCATCGCGTCGCTGGCGTTCAGTTTCACGGATGAGATATTGGGTGACAGACTGCCGTCCGGGCGCAATTGCCGGACATCCAGTTGCAGGATCGTCTTATGCGCCGAATAGATCAGATCATCCCCAACCTGCCCCATGGCCGAGATTTTTGCGCCGGCGGCACCGTCGCTGAACAGTCGGGACAGGTTTTGCAGCATGCCCGATGATGAGGCGGCCATCCCCAGGGCTTCGGCGCGACCCAGTTCCCCCAGATGCAGATAGGCCCCGTTCGGCGTGGTCAGAACGGTCAGATCAGGTTCGCCCTGGTACGTCATATCGGGCGGAAAGGCCTTGCCATGCACGCGAATAATGGGCTGGTCCGGGTCAGGGATGCGATAGCTGGACACACCCCCGCCAAAGCCATTGACAGCAAACAGCAGCCATTGCCCGCCGATCTGGGCTATTTCCAGATCTGTGACATTGAATAGCCAGCCTCTTTGAGTGGTGCCGAACGTCACCACATTCTGATAGGTAAGCATCGCCCGACCGCGTTGGACATACAGGCAGGCAAGCTAGGTGTTTCGGCTGTAACCCGCGCTTGAATTCTGCAATCAAGCGGGAGCTTTTCAAGCAGGATTTGATGCAAATTTTATTTAATTAGAGTCTTTTCCGACTCAGAAAAAGCCAGCGGGCCATAGAGGATCAACCCCGGCTGCGTCACCTGGGCATCCTGCAGCATCCGGGCCAGTTCCTCGACCGTTGTGCGCAAAAGACGTTGATGCGGATGGCCGACAGCCTCGGCAAACAAGGCCGGGGTGCTGCCGGGCAAACCATGGGCACGCAGCCCTTTGGCCAGTTCGGGGAAACTGCGCTGACCCATGAAAACCACCGTGGTGACTTTGGGATCGGCGATGGCGGTCCAGTTGATATCGTCAGGCAATTGCCCCGTGACGTCCGCCCCTGTCACAAATTGCAACCGCCGTGCTGTCAGACGACGGGTCAGCGGAATCCCTGCGGCGGCGGCCGCCGCGCTGGCCGAGGTGACGCCCGGAATGATTTCGAACGGGATGCCCGCTTCGGTCAGGGCGATCAGCTCTTCTTCCAGCCGTCCGAAAATACCGGAATCGCCGGATTTCAGCCGCACGACCCGTCGCCCCATCTGCGCATGGCTGACCAGTTGCATGTTCACATGCTCTTGCCGGGCAGAAGGGCGCCCGGCCCTTTTCCCCACGGAAATCAGTTCTGCCTTTGGATTGACGTGATCCAGCACCGGGCCAGAGGCCAGATCGTCAAACAGCACCACATCGGCCAGCGCCAGTCGGTTGACGGCTTTCAAGGTCAGCAATTCCGGATCGCCCGGCCCTGCCGAGACAAGTGAGACAAAGCCGGTGGCGGGATCAGCATCAGGCACGGAAAAACCCTTCTGGAACAGGTGTCAGCTATATCATCCGTGATCCGACAAACAATCCTGTCAGGCATGGGAAAGCTGATACTGCACCACATCCGTGCGACCTGTGGCAAAAGATGCGGCACAAGCCGCCAGATACATGCGCCAGACGCGGATAAATTCATCATCAAAGCCCATCGCCCTGACCTGAACCTGACACAGATCGAAACGCTTCAGCCATTCACGCAAGGTGCGGGCATAGCTGAAGCCGAAGTTGAAGCTTTCCTCGATCCGCAAACCTGCCCGCGATGCCTCGGCCTCGAACCGGCTGGGCGAGGGCAGCATGCCGCCCGGAAAGATGAAACTGCGGATCATATCCGGCCCCCGGCGATAGACATTGAACAAGTCATCGGCAATCGTGATCGTCTGGATCATCGCGCGGCCCTTGTCTGACAGCACCTGTGCCAGTTTGCCGAAATAGGTCGGCCAGTATCGTTCGCCCACCGCCTCGAACATCTCGATCGAGACGACATGATCATAGCGGCTGGTTTCATCGCGATAATCCTGCAAGGCAATATCGGCATGGGGGCCAAGGCGTTCGCGGGCATAATCGGCCTGTTCGTGCGATAGCGTCAGGCCCTTCGGCGCAAAATCCCCCCGCTCCAACGCGCGTTCGGCAAAACCGCCCCAGCCACAGCCGATTTCCAGCAGCCTGCCGGATGCGCCCGCCAGATGGTCGATGATCCGGTCATATTTTCGCTGCTGCGCCATGTGCAAATCGTCATCCGGCTGAAACAGCGCGGATGAATAGGTCATGCTTTCATCCAGCCACAGACTGTAAAAATCGTTTCCCAGATCGTAATGCGCCCGAATGTTCCGCTTTGCGCCCGACCGGCTGTTACGGTTCAGCGCGTAAAGCGCCCTGGTGATCAGCGCCTGCCAGCGGCGGCCAAAGATATAGGGGTGCAGGGCGTCGATATTCAGCATGGCGACCATGATCAACGCCTCGAGATCGCGGGTATCGCACCAGTGGTCGCGATATGCTTCGGTCATGCCAATATCGCCCCGCGCCGCAAGGGCTGCGATGGCACGCCAGTCGTGAATGGCCAGGTCACCATGCGGGCCGGGATGCGGGCCCTGAAATTCGTGCAAAACCCCATCTGGCGTCGTGATCGCCAGCGTGCCGTGCTGGATCTGGGCGACTGCGTCCAGAAACTGGCTGGTCAGGCGGCTTTCAAACAGCATGAACAAGACTTCCCTGTTTTGAAGTCCCTCAGCCCTGTGATGGTCACCTGTAAGTTCAACTTTGAACGCGGCACGAGGGACAGGCCCCGGCGGTGGTAGCCGCCAAAGGGGGCAAACATTTTTTATCATCAAAGAATGATGCAGGGGGAAAAATTCCGCAAGCCTTGGATAATTCGGATTGCGGAAACGCGCCTTTCGCACCGCTGCCGCGCTGGCGACAGAAAAGGTGGCTGGCTTGGTGACAGATCGAAATGGCGGGATTTCGGGATTGCTGGCTGGCGTTACTGCTGGCTTGCTATCTTGTTTGCACAGATAGGGCACCCGTCGCCATAGGTCAAGAAAAATCTTTAAAAACAAATGGTTGATAAGTTTTGTCGGATAATGGCCCGTCACGAAAAATGCCGCGATTTCGTTTCAGTCAGTCAGGTTTTTCAATAAGTTGCCGGGCGCGGCTGAGATCGTCGCCTGTGTTCACATTGAAAAACGGATCGATCTTTCCGGCATCCCAGACCGCAATTTCTGCGCCATTTCGGTCCGCGAAATCACGCACCCGGCGATAGCCCGCCAGCAGATACGCCCGCAATTCGTCCCGCAGTCGCGTTGGCCAAAGGCCGAAGATCGGATGCTGTGCAAGGTTGCCATCGGCGTCACGGCTCGCTGCCAGCACCGGATGCTGGCCGTCATAGGATGCCGTGAATTTGTCCAGCAGGTCATGTGGAAAGAACGGCGTATCCCCCGCGGCGGTCAGAATTGCCGTTGCATTCAGACCGGCGGCCCAATCCATGCCCGCCAGAATACCGGCCAGCGGCCCCGGATAATTCGGCAGCGAATCCGCAATCACCGGCAATCCGTATGTCGCAAAACGCGATGGATCGCCATTGGCGTTTAGCGCAATGGTCCCCGATTGTGGCCGAAGCCGGTCAATGATGTGGTGAAGCATTGGCTGATCGCCAAGCATCCGCATGGGTTTATCCCCGCCCCCCATGCGGGTGGCGCGCCCTCCGGCAAGGATGATGGCGGGATAACGTTCCATGGCCAGACTGTGGGCCAGCCAATGCTGCGTCGCAAGCGCCTATTGCAGCGGCAGATGCATCAGTTTGTCCGGATTGCGGGTGACGTAGATGGCTTTGACCACGCCCTCCTCGATCTCAAGCGCGGTTGTTTGCAGGACACCGCTGACGCGGCTGACAAAGCCCGGAAGCCCGTCGATCGAGACGACGCCCAAAAGCTCATTCTGGTCACCGGCTTTGCGGGCAAGGCCGCCATACAGGCGCAGCAATTTATCCTTGCCATGGATGACATTCGTATAGGCCGTCACCTTGCCGCCGCCGTCAGACAGCAATGCCGCATCCTGCGCCAGCATCGCCCCAAGCGAGACGGGATCACCGGTCTTGCAGGCCGCAAAGAAGGCCTGAACGAATTTCTGCGCATCATCGGGGGCCAGTTGATAACGCGGCTGTTCGGCACGCACATGGGTCCGCGCGCGCGAGGCCAATTGCCGGGTCGCATCAGCGCTGCGCCCGATGGTTTGCGCAACCTCGCCCAAGGATTGACCGAACACATCGTGCAACAGAAATGCCGCGCGTTCCAAAGGTGACAGCCGCTCCAGCGCCAGCATCAATGTCAGGGTCAGGTTATCTTGCCGCAAGTTGTCGTCTGCAGGCTCGATCAACGGTTCGGCAACCATGTGCCGGGATAGACCTCTCGACGATGTCGGGCCGACCGCATCTGGTCAATGCACGCGCGGGTCACGACGCGCGTCAACCACGCCGCAGGGCTGGCAATCTGTCCACGATCCGTGCGGTTCCACCGCAGCCAAGCCTCTTGCACGACGTCTTCGGCCTCGTGATGCGACCCCAGCATGCGATAACCAAGGCGCAGCAGACGGGGTCGCTGCGCCTCGAAGATATCGGTGTCGGACTCAGCCGACATTCGGCAATTCGGCCGGATGTGCGGCGCGGAAGCCGACCTGCACCCGGTTCCACAGATTGATCGCGCCGATGGCCAGCGACAACCATGATGCCTCATCCGCGTTGAATTCAGCCTGAACCAAGGCCCAATCCTCATCCGGTGCGCCAGTTTCCGCCAAGCGGGTCAGCGATTCCGTCCAGGCAAGGGCCGCACGCTCTCTTGCGGAATACAGATGGCTTTCACGCCATGCGGTCAGCATATACAGCCGGATCGGCTTTTCCCCGTCGCGCAGCGCCTCGGACGTGTGCATGTGGATGCAATAGGCGCAGCCGTTGATCTGCGATGCACGCAGCTTGACCAGATGCAGCAAAGGCGCCTCTAACGGACTGTTTTTCAAGGCATTCTCCAAGGCAATGACAGGTTTGAAACCGGCATCGGCCCGCTTCAAATAATCGATTATCCGAGGTGACATGGATCGTCCTTTCAATATTGATACGAATATGACGCCGCATGATCACTGATTGTGACATCACCCAAAGCATTTTTTCGGCCTGTCCAAAAATCGCCCTATTTGCAAGCTCCGCCGAATAGTTGACAATTTTACCCTGACGTTCGATACGGAGGCAAAGTCGCCCTAAGGGTCATTCGGAATTGTTCTGCGCCTGTGCATGCAATTCCCACCTTGCGGCAGAATCGAATGCGGAAAGAGACAAGGAACATCATGAGTCATATGCCGCTGTCGCGCCTTGGTGCTGGTATCGCTGTCACGCTTGCCTGTCTGGTGGCGTCACCTGTGGCTGCACAGCAGCAAACATCGCCTTCGACCCCAGAAGTGACCGCCCCCGCCGCACAAGGCGAAGCGCCAGCACAGCAGGCGCCGGCGGCACAGACAACCGTTCCCCCGCAGCAAGGCGCACCAGCAGAGGCGCCCGCACAGGCAGAGGTGCCCGCACAGGCAGAGGCGCCCGCACCAGCAGAGCCAGAGGCACAGGCGCCCGTCGCGGAAACCACCCCAGAACCCGCCCCAGAACCCACCCCAGAACCCGCAGAGGAAACCAGCATCCTGCCGCAGTCGGTGCAGGACGCATTGGCCCCTGTGATGCCCCCGTCAGACACACGCGACCCTAACCTGCCACATAACCTGTCGCCCATGGGGATGTTCTGGGCTGCCGATTGGGTCGTCAAGGCGGTGATGGTCGGGCTGGCATTCGCCTCGGTCGTGACCTGGACTGTTCTGGTCGCCAAGATGTTGGAACTGTGGGGTGCAAGTTCGCGGGCCGAAGCTGGCATCAAGCGCGTTGCACGGGCCGCCACCCTGTCCGACGCCGTATCTGCAACCGGCACACGCACAGACCCTGTTTCGCGCATGATCCGCGCTGCTGCCGACGAATATGACCGATCGCTGATCGCCGTCGATCAGGCAGGTGACGACGGGCTGAAAGAGCGGGTCGATTCGCATCTGGACCGGGTCGAGGCTGTCGCCGGTCGCCGCATGGCGCGTGGCACCGGGGTTCTGGCAACCATCGGCTCTACCGCGCCTTTCGTTGGTCTGTTCGGCACCGTCTGGGGGATCATGAACGCCTTTATCGGGATTTCAGAATCGCAGACGACCAATCTGGCCGTCGTCGCCCCCGGTATCGCCGAGGCGCTACTGGCCACCGCCATCGGTCTGGTCGCGGCCATTCCCGCCGTTGTGATCTATAACGTCTTCGCCCGCGCGATCACCGGGTATCGCCTGCGTCTTGCCAATGCCGCCGCAGGCGTGCGCCGCATGGTTAGCCGCGATCTGGACTTTCGCGGCATGACCACGCCCGCAGCCACCAACCGGGAGGTTTGATCCATGGCCGGTGGTATCCGCGAATCCCAGGGCGACGATCTGGTTGAAAACCACGAAATCAACGTCACGCCCTTTATCGACGTGATGCTGGTGCTGCTGATCATCTTCATGGTCGCGGCCCCGCTGGCGACGGTCGATATCAATGTGGACCTGCCGGTATCCAACGCGACCCCGGCCGATCGTCCACAGCAGCCCGTCTTTATCACGGTTCAACCCGACCTGACGCTGTCCATCGGCAATGACAACCTTCCGGTCAGCGCCCTTGGCCCGGCTTTGGCCAAAGTGACGAACAACAACAAGGAAGAGCGGATTTTTCTGCGCGCCGATAAAGAGGTCGCCTATGGCGATCTGATGGATGTGATGAACTCCATGCGCGACAATGGCTATCTGAAGATCGCGCTTGTCGGGTTGGAAAGCACCGTGGCTCCGACTGCGGGCGCAACACCCGTCACACCAGCAAATGAGGCAGCGGCGCAATGAGCAACCGCCGGGACATCCTTGGCGAAGGTGCCATCTGGGTCGGGGCAGCCGTTCTGATCACCGCGCTGCATCTCGGCGGCGGGGTCTGGATCGCACATCGGGCCGTCGCAATGGCACCGCCGGGCTTGCCTGAAGCAATTTACATCGACCTTACGCCGCCCCCCGAGGAAGTTGCTGCAGAACAGCCCGTGGAAGAGGTTCAGGAAGAGCCTGTCGAGGAAACCGAACCGGAACCCGAACCAGAGCCAGAACCAGAGCCAGAGCCAGAACCAGATGTGGTCGAGGAAATCAAACTTCCCGAGTTGCCGCAGTTGGAGCCGATCGAGGATTTCGCATCCCTGATCCCGCAAATGGACAGCCCATCGGCGCTGGCCTTGACCTCATCCGTCGCGCCGCAGCGCCGTCCCGAACGCCGCGAGCCGGAACCCCGCCGCGAACCGGAACCGCAACGTGAACGTCAGCGTGAACCGGAACCGCGCCGTCAGGCCCAACCGCAGCAACAGCCCGCCCGGCAGCAAAGGGCCGCCCCGCAAGGGACCGCTGGTCCAAGCGCGCAGCAAGTGGCGAACATGCAGGCACAATGGCAAGCGCAGGTCGGTGCCTGCATCGCCCGTCAGGTCAGCCGGGTGAATGCCAGAACCGGTGGAACAAGGCTGGTCGTGAACATCTCGGTCGCCAGTAATGGGCGCGTTCAGGGTGTGGGCCTTGCGGGGTCATCCGGTGACGCGCGAACCGATCAGGCGATTACCCGCGCGGCCCAAAGGGCAAGATGTCCGGCGGCACCCCGTGGCTATCCAAATGCCAGCGCGACATTTCAACAGCCATTGACGATCAACTGATTGGTCGCAGTCCGCGTCAAGGACGGAATCGCGCCATCATGGCTCCGCCCTCAGGACCGGGAGATGAACCGGTTTCATCCGACGGCAATGCAGGTGTGTCTCGGTCGTGTTGACGCGGATCGGCATCAAAGCGGCGGCGGGAGGATTGGTCTTGCGAGAAAAGGCTCACCGGTATCAAAGCCATTGGCCATTTCCGGTGCTTACGGTCAAATAACCGCATCCCATTCAGCAGGAGCGTCGGATGTTTGGGAAAAGCTGTCCCCTTTTTGCTGCACGGCGGCCTATTGCTGGCTGTGAGGTGACAGATCGTGGTTGAGCTTCACGCCAGCGTTCTGACGACGAATGGCAGCGCGGCCAGCGGCCCCCCCGATGCCCGCTTTCCTTATTGGAGCTTTACCAAAACCATCATCGCCATCTGTGCGATGAAGCTGATGCAGGCTGGCAGGCTGGATCTGGATGCAACCCTGCCCGATCAAAGCTTCTCCATGTGGGAACTGCTGCGCCATGATGCCCGGCTGCCGGATTACGGGCAACTGCCCGATTACCATCGCGCCGTCGCGGGGGGCGGCCTGCCTTGGACCGCGCAAGACATGTTGGATCGGGTTGCGACGGCGCTCCCGGCCCGAACGGATGGCTGGACCTATTCCAACATCGGCTACATGTTCGCGCGTGATCATCTGCAGCACTGCGCCGACGAAGTTTTTGGCGATATGGTGCAACGGCTGATCTGCCGGCCACTGGGGCTGAAAACGGTCCGTCTGGCCACCGCGCAGCAAGATTTCGCCGGGCTGCATTGGCCCGAAGCTGCCAACTACAACCCGGCATGGGTTTATCACGGCTGTCTGATCGGCAACGCGGCCGAGGCCGCCCGCATCCTGCACGCCCTGATGTCAGGCGAACTTCTGGCGCCCAGCCTGACGCGAAAAATGCTGGATGCGCTGCCTGTGGGCGGGGCACTGCAGGGGCGGCCATGGCAAAGCTGCGGCTATGGACTGGGACTGATGATCGGGCGGATGCAAGGGGCCGGGCTCGCCATCGGCCATACAGGCGGCGGACCGTTCAGCACCAATGCCATCTACCATTTTCCAGACATGCCCAACGCGCCCACAGTGGCCACATTCATTCATGGCACGGATGAGGGCGCCGCAGAATATCAGGCCGTCCGATTGGCCACCGGATTACGGTGACGGCTGGTTTTCTTCCGGCAGACCCGGCGTCACGTTTTGCTGCGCATCCTGTGCGTTCTCGACCGCTTCACCCGCGTCCGGCATCGCATCATCGCCATCCACAAGCCGGTTTTCGTCCCACTCACCCGATGCGACCTCGCCGCTGGCATAGCGCATGACGCCCTGCCCCTGACGCTTGCCGGCAGCGAACTCTCCCTCATAGGTGTCGCCGCTGGCATAGGTGGCGACGCCGCTGCCGTCGATCTCTCCGGTTTTCCAGCCGCCTTCATAGATGAAGCCGTCGGGGGCTGTCAGCTTGCCCTGGCCTTCGCGCAGGCCATTCACGAAACCGCCAGTATAGACGCTGCCATCGGCATAGGTGGCCTGACCCTCGCCATGCCGCTGCCCTTCCTTCCAGGCCCCGGTATAAACGTAACCGTCGGGATAGGTGATCCGGCCCTGCCCGTCGCTGCGGGCATTGCGGAAACCGCCCTCATAGATGACCTGATTGCCGTAAACGGCCTTCCCCTCGCCCTGGATCACGCCGTCCGCCCAGTTGCCTTCATAGGTCGACCCGTCGGTATAGGTGATCTTGCCCGTGCCATTCGGGCGGTCTGCCTTCATCTCACCCACATAGACCGACCCGTCGGGATAGGTGATCTGACCCCGACCCTCCATCCGGCCTTCGACCCAAGACCCGGAATAGACATAGCCATCGGTGCCGGTGAACGTGCCCTGACCATGGCGGCGGTCCGACGAGAAGACACCATCATAGACATCGCCGTTCTGATAGGTCGCGATGCCCTTGCCTTCCCGGCGGCCATTGCGCATCTCACCCTCGTATTTGTCGCCCGAGGACTGAACCAGCACGCCGGTGCCCGACATCTGCCCCGCCGACCAGATGCCGTCATAGGTCATGCCATCGGCCATGACCAGCTTGCCCTTGCCCGCACGCTGCCCGGCCAGCATGCCGCCTTCGTAAACGGCGCTGTCGGGATAGGTGATCTTGCCCTGACCTTCCTTGACGCCCGCATTCCAGTCGCCTTCGTATTTGTAGCCGTTGGTCTGGGTCAGCGTGCCTTTGCCCTGATGCAGCCCCTTGACGAACTGGCCGGTATAAACGCTGCCATTGGCGTAACGGGCCACACCCTGGCCGGTGATGTCGCCGTTGATCCAGTCACCTTCATAAGTGCCGCCATCGGCATAAGTGATCTTGCCGGTGCCGCTCGGTTTACCTTCGGCAAATTGGCCTTCATAGACTGAACCGTTGGGATAGGTCGCCTTGCCCTGCCCAAGGATCTGATTGTTCATCCAGTCGCCTTCATAGCGAAAGCCGTTCGGCAGCGTATAGGTGCCGCGCCCGTGTTTCAGGCCATTGCGGAACGTCCCTTCATAGACGCCGCCATCATCATATTGCTTGATCTCGACCTGTGCATTTGCCGCAGTCGCTGACAAAATCAGCGCCAGCGCCACCCCACCTGCCCATGTTGCCGCCGTCATCGCATTCGCCCTTTGCGTTTTGCCAATGGTCTAGCGCAGCGGAACCGAATGCGCAAAGCCCGACTTTTCCTTTGTCGAACCTTCGCCTATCACGGTGGCGAGAGAAGCAGAGGCTATACCATGACCGATCGTTTCCGCCTGACCATCGGGCAGCTGAACGCCACCGTCGGCGACCTGCCCGGCAACGCAGCCAAGGCCCGCCACGCATGGGAAACCGCCCGCGATGCCGGGGCCGACATGCTGGCCCTGCCCGAAATGTTCATTACCGGCTATCAAACACAGGATCTGGTGCTGAAACCCGCCTTCACCGAAGATGCGGTGGCCGAGGTGATGAAGTTCGGCGCATCCTGCACCAACGGCCCGGCAGTCGGTATCGGCGGCCCGTGGCGCGAAGGGGACAAGCTTTATAACGCCTATTTCGTGTTCAAGGACGGCAAGCTGGTCGCCCGCGTGCTGAAACATCACCTGCCCTATAAGCAACTGTTCGATGAACTGCGCCTGTTCGACAGCGGCGCCATCAGCGGCCCTTACCCGGTTGGCGGTATCCGCATCGGATCACCCATCTGCGAAGACAGCTGGTATCCCGACGTGGCTGAAACGCTGGCCGAAACCGGCGCTGAAATCCTGATCGTGCCCAATGGCAGCCCCTATCACCGCAACAAGCTGGACTTGCGCATGGGCCATATGGTTGGCCGCGTTGTCGAAACCGGACTGCCACTGGTCTATGTGAACATGGTCGGCGGTCAGGACGATCAGCTTTATGACGGCGCCAGCTTCGTGCTGAATCCAGGCGGCAAAAAAGTCGTCCAACTGCCCCCGTTCGAGGAAGTCATCACCACGATCGACTTTACCCGCACCGAGGAAGGCTGGCGGGCCGAGCCGGGAATGATGGCCCCGCAGCCTGACGAATGGGAACAGGACTATCATGCGATGATGATGGGCCTGCGCGAATACCTGCGGAAGTCCGGGTTCTCCAAGGTTCTTCTGGGCATGTCGGGCGGTATCGATTCGGCATTGGTGGCCACGATCGCGGCCGACGCCATAGGCCCCGAAAACGTGCGCTGCGTCATGCTGCCATCGGAATATACCTCGCAAGCCAGCCTTGATGACGCGGCCGATTGCGCCAACCGTCTTGGCACCCGGCTGGATACGGTCAAGATCGACGGCGCGCGCGATGCGGTCGAAGATGCCTTGGCACATCTGATGGAAGGGACAAAGCCCGACACGACCGAGGAAAACATCCAGTCCCGCCTGCGGGGGGTCATGCTGATGGCAATCTCGAACAAATTCGGGGAAATGCTGCTGACAACGGGCAACAAATCCGAAGTCGCGGTCGGCTATGCCACCATCTATGGCGATATGGCGGGCGGCTATAACCCGATCAAGGATCTGTATAAAACCCGCGTGTTTGAAACCTGCCGCTGGCGGAACCAGAACCACCGCGACTGGATGATGGGCAAGGCCGGTGAAGTCATTCCGCCGCAAATCATCAGCAAGCCACCATCAGCCGAACTCCGCCCGGATCAGAAAGACAGCGATTCCCTGCCGCCCTATGACATCCTGGACGCGATCCTTGAAGGATTGGTCGAAAAGGATCTGGCGCTGAAGGATCTGGTCGCGCAGGGCTTTGACGAAGCCACCGTCAAACAGGTCGAAAAGCTTTTGTTCACCAGCGAGTGGAAGCGGTATCAGGCTGCACCCGGTCCCCGCATCTCGACCAAGGCGTTCTGGCTGGACCGTCGCTATCCGCTGGTCAACCGCTGGCGCGACAGCCTGTAGCGAAAATCAGGGGGCGCTGCCCCCATCCCTGCGGGATTCCCCCGGGATATTTGACGACCCAAGCAAAGCAAAACGCCCCGCTCCGCAAAGGAACGAGGCGTCTGCTTCGGTCACGGTCATCGGCGTCCCCGCCTGTACCGTAAGGTCGTTCTACCGCAGGCCGGTTAAGAAAAGCCTAACACCTCTGCATTGGTCTGAAAATATCCACGGGGGTCCGGGGGCAGTCAGCCCCCGGCTGTCGCGCTGTCAGATACAGCGCCCGCCATCAACCTCCATCGCCACACCCGTGATCATCGACGCTTCGTCCGAGGCCAGAAAGCAGGCAGCATTGCCCAGATCTTCGGGAGTCGAGAAGCGGCCAATGGGGATGGTCGACAGGAATTTTGCCCGCATGTCCGGGGTATCTTCGCCCATGAAGCTTTTCAGCAGCGGCGTATCCCCCGCGACCGGGTTAAGCGCATTGACGCGGATGCCGAACGGAGCGAGTTCAATCGCCATCGCTTTGGTGGCGGTGATCAGCCAACCCTTTGACGCGTTATACCAATTCAGGCGCGGGCGTGGCGACACACCTGCAGTTGACGCTATATTGACGATGCTTCCGTATTTCGCCTGTTTCATCAGCGGCACGATTTCACGGGCCAGCAGATAGACCGATTTGCAATTCACGGCCATGACGCGGTCGAAATCCTCTTCGCTGACATCCTCCATCAATGCCGGCAGATGGGTGACGCCCGCGTTGTTCACCAGAATGTCGATGCGACCAAAGGTGTTCATCGTGGTCTGCGCCAGGGCCGCGACACTGACACCGTCGGCGACATCGCATCGCACCGCGCGGGCACCAAGCGTCGCCGCAACCTGATCCGCTGCCGCTTGGTTGATATCGGCGACGACCACCTGCGCCCCTTCTGCCGCGAATTTCCGGGCAATGCCCGCGCCAAAACCCGAGCCTGCGCCGGTGACGATCGCGATCTTGTCCTGAAGCCTCATGCCTTCCTCCTCTTTGCGGGTAATTTGCCAGAGGCTGCGCGCCATGCAACCCGCTTTACGCCGACAGCGCGGCGGAATAGCGTCGGTGCATGTTGCGCTATCTGTTCCGCCGAATTCTGTCTTTGGGGCTAAGCCTGCTGGTTGCCTCGGCGCTGATCTTTTCGGTGGTCGAACTGGTGCCGGGCGATCCGGCCAGTTTCATGCTGGGCACGGGCGCGCAACCGGAAACCGTGGCCGCGCTGCGCGAGCAGATGGGTTTGGATCAGCCCTTGCCCATCCGTTATGCAAGCTGGCTGGGCACGATCTTGCAAGGTGACTTCGGGACCAGCTTCACCTATAAAACGCCGGTTGCAGGAATGATCCTTGACCGGATTCAGGTTTCGTTGCCGCTGGCGATCATGGCATTGCTGCTGGCGACGGCAATTGCTTTTCCAATAGGGCTATACGCAGCCTCGCATCGCGGGCGGGCGGGTGATGTTGCGGTCATGGGGGGCACGCAACTGGGGATCGCGCTGCCGAATTTCTGGTTCGCGATGCTGCTGGTGCTGATCTTCGCGGTGAAGCTGCGCTGGTTTCCGGCCGGCGGCTTTCCCGGCTGGTCACAGCCCCTTGCTGCGCTGAAGGCGCTGTTGCTGCCCGCCATCGCGCTGGCCCTGCCGCAGGCGGCCATTCTGGCCCGCGTGCTGCGGTCCGCGCTGATCGAAACGCAGGGCCAGGATTACATCCGCACGGCCCGGGCCAAGGGTCTGACCGAACGGCAAACGCTGCACCGCCATGCGCTGCGCAATGCGCTGATCCCGGTGCTGACGATTTTGGGCATGCAGTTTTCCTTTCTGCTGGCCGGGGCCATCATCATCGAGAATGTCTTCTATCTGCCCGGCCTTGGCCGTCTGATCTTTCAGGCGATCACGCAGCGCGATCTGATCGTGGTGCAATCGGCCGTGCTGGTGCTGGTTGCTGCGGTGATTGCGGTGACGTTCATCGTCGATCTGGCTTATGCCATCATTGATCCAAGACTGCGCAAGACATGAGACAGACGGGAATGATCCTTGGCGCGGCACTGGCCGGGCTGGCTTTGCTGGCGGCGGCGCTGTCATGGTTCTGGACACCCTTTGACGTGACGCAGATGGCGATTGCCGACAAGCTGCAGGGGCCGACGGTCGTGCATTGGTTCGGCACGGATCACTTTGGCCGCGATATCCTGTCGATGGTTATGGTCGGCGCACGCACCTCGATCGCGGTGGCGCTGGTCGCGGTGGGCATTGGCATGGGGATCGGTGTGCCCCTGGGGCTGATCGCGGCGTCACATCGCGGGCGCTGGCTGGATGAGGTCATCATGCGCGGCAACGACCTGATCTTTGCCTTTCCCTCGCTGGTCAGTGCGATCCTGTTTGCGGCGGTGTTCGGGCCATCCGCGCTGAACGCGATCATCGCCATCGGTATTTTCAACATCCCCGTCTTTGCCCGCGTCACCCGCGCCGCCGCACTGCCGATCTGGACGCTGGACTACATTCGCGCGGCCGAGGTCGCGGGTAAGGGAACAACGCTGATCAGCCTGCAACATGTCCTGCCCAACATCACGAACCTGCTGATCGTGCAGGGCACCATCCAGTTTTCGCTGGGCATTCTGGCCGAGGCGGGGCTGTCCTATGTCGGCCTAGGGGCGCAGCCGCCAACGCCAAGCTGGGGTCGGATGCTGGCCGAGGCGCAGACCATGGTCACATTGGCGCCACATGTGGCGATCATTCCGGGGCTGTGCATCGTGCTGACGGTTCTGGGGCTGAACCTGCTGGGCGACGGGCTGCGTGACATGCTGGACCCCCGGCTAAAGGCGATGCGATGATCCAGACACGCAGCCTGTCGGTCAGGATCGGCGATCAGCCTATTGTGGATCGGGTCGATCTGGACCTGCCTTTGGGCACAATTACCGGATTGGTGGGCGAATCCGGCAGCGGCAAATCCATGACGGCACTGGCCATCATTGGGTTGCTGCCGCATCACGCCATGGCAAGCGGACAGGTGCTGCTGGATGGCCATGACATCCTGCCTTTGCCAGAGAGCCTGCGATGCCGGCTTCGGGGCAAGCGGATCGGCATGATCTTTCAGGAACCGATGACGGCGCTGAACCCGCTGATGACGATTGGCGATCAGGTGGCCGAAACCCTGCTGATCCATAGCGGCATCGACCGGGCCGAGGCCTTGGCGCAAGCCCGTGACCAGCTGAACCGGGTCGGTCTGCCGGCGCCGCGCTTTCCGCTGGACCTGTATCCGCACCAGCTTTCGGGCGGCCAGCGTCAGCGTGTCGCCATCGCGCTGGCCATCGCCCTGCGCCCCGACCTGTTGATCGCGGATGAGCCGACGACCGCTCTGGATGTCACCACGCAGGCGCAAATCCTTGATCTGCTGCATAAGTTGGTGCGCGACGAAGGCATGGCGATGCTGCTGATCACGCATGATCTGGCGGTCGTGGCGGGTCATGCCGATCAGGTCGCGGTGATGCAGGCGGGCAAGATCGTGGAAACCGGCCCGACCGAGGCCGTGTTTCGCACGCAAAAGCACGCCTATACGCGACAGTTGTTCGCGGCCTCACGTCATGTGCCATCCCTGATCCGCAGCGACGACCCGCAGCCACTGATGCAGGCGCATAACGTGGTTCGCGAATACAGCCTGCCGCATGGCGGGGATATCTTGCGGGCCGTGGATGGCGTCAGCCTGACCATCCATCGTGGGGAAAGCCTTGGCCTTGTCGGCGAATCCGGCAGCGGCAAATCCACCCTGACACGGGCACTTCTGGGTCTTGATCCGCTGCAAGGCGGGCAAATCACATTGGACGGACGGCCCGTGACGGCGGGCCGGTCCATGCCGCGCGATCTGCGTGCCAGGATGCAAGTGGTGTTCCAGGACCCCTTTGGCAGCTTCAATCCGCGCTGGCGGGTCGACCGTCTCATCGCCGAACCGTTCCATCTGACCGGCTATCCGCCTGATTGGCGCAACCGCGTCGCAGCTGCGCTGGAGCAGGTGGAACTGCGGCCCGATGATGCCCGCAAATACATTCACGAATTTTCCGGCGGCCAACGTCAGCGCATCGCGATCGCCCGCGCATTGATTACGCGCCCACAACTGATCGTGCTGGACGAAGCTGTCAGCGCACTGGACGTCCGTGTCCGGGCGCAGGTGCTGAACCTGCTGACCGATCTGCGCAAGACGCATGGCATGGCCTATCTGTTCATCAGCCACGATCTGTCCGTGGTTCGCGGCATCAGCGAACGCGTGCTGGTGATGAAATCCGGCAGGATCGTCGAAGATGGCCCGCCCGAGCAGGTCATGGATGCGCCGCGCGATCCTTATACCCGGCAACTGGTCGCGGCGACGCCACGCATTCCGGCCGATTGGTTCCCTGACCCCGCCTAGGGAACCTCGATCTTGCCGACCAGCGGCAGGTCATCGCTTTGATCGACATTATGCCGTTCGATCATGCGGTGGACCAGCGGATCGCCGTCACCCTGATGCAATTCCCGCAAGCGGACGGCGACTTCGGCATCGGTCTTGGTGCGACGCATATTGTGGCGGATATATTCGTCCCACGTGGCGATGTGATAGCTTTCGGACCACATGTCGGGCCGTTCCAGATCGCGCAGCAAGGCCCAATTGCGGGCGCCGTCACGGCGGCGGATGCCACGCCTGCGACGCATCAGTTGCAGGAATTCGGGCACGTCTTTTTGCGCGATCAGGTAATCGACCATGACCATGATCGGCCCTGATCTGCCGCGCAGATCCAGCCGCAATGCAGGTTCGCGAAAGCGGTTGACCGGGTCCAGATCGGCGGTGCCGAATTCCGGTGCCTTCAGCCAGTAACCAACGACCGCACCAAAGACCAGCACCCCCGCCGCCATGGTCAGTGCCGTGCCGACGCCGGACGTGCCCGACACCATGCCCCAGACCCACGACCCCGCGGCCATACCCCCAAAGGTGGCCGTCTGATACAATGCCAGTGCGCGTGCCACGACCCAACGGGGCGTCGAAAGTTGCACCGTCACATTGAACAGCGACAGGGCCAGGACCCAGGATGCCCCCGCAGGCAACATCGCCAGCCCGTGTAGCCAAAGATTGTCGGTCTGACCCAGAACCAGCGCCGCCAGCGCAAACCCCGCAAAGGCCATGCGCACGATGTTTTCGTTCGGGAAGCGTGCCCGGATACGCGGGTTCAGGATGGCCCCGAAAATCGCCCCCATGCCAAAGCTGCCCAGCAAAGTGCCGTAAAGCAGTGATCCGGCCTCGGGATGTTGCTGGACGACCAGTGGCAGCAGCGCCAGAACCGACACCGCAGCAAAGCCGAACAACGCACCACGCAGCATCACTCGCATCAAATTCGGCGACAGCGCGACATAGCGCAGACCGGCGCCAATGGCGGGCAGGAACGCCTCGGGCGGCGCGGTTCGTGGCGTAACGGGCGGTTTCCAGCGGAACAACGCCCCCAAGAGCGGGATATAGCTGACCGCATTGACGGTGAATGCTGCCGCCGCGCCGAAGACCGCGACGATAAAGCCGCCAGCCGCCGGACCCACGCTGCGCATCAGATTGAACCCGACCGAGTTCAGCGTCACCGCCGCAGGCAGGTCGGCACGCGGCACCAGATCGCCCATGCTTGCCTGCCATGGCGGGTTATACAGCGCCTGCCCCGCCCCGATCAGAAAGGTAAATGTCAGCAGCAACCACGGCGTCAGCCAGCCCTGCCACGCAACGATCGCCAAGATCAAAGATACCGTCGCCATGAAGATTTGCGCAAACAACAGCAGGCTTTTGCGGTCAAAGATATCCGCCAACGCGCCCGAGCCCAGTGCCAGAAGCATGATCGGCAGGGTGTTGGACGCCTGCACCAACGCAATCAACGTGTCGCTGTCGGTCAGTTGCGTCATCATCCACGCAGCACCAACCGCCTGAACAAGCCCCCCGAAGTTCGACACCAGTGTCGCGCCCCATAACAGGCGAAAATCGCGATAACGGAACGGGGCCAGGGCCGAAGATTTGGGCGCGTCGGTATCTGTCACGTCACTGCCTGCTGCGGGAACAATTACACAGTAATCAGGCAGCGCCAAACACACAACGCCGCCCGAAAAGATGGTTTTCCGGCACCTGATCCTTTGCGGTGCCGCCATCATTGCGCGGCATGGCAGCCACGCATGCGCGGCCCAAGCCCTTTATGTCAGGGAATGCCCGCCCAAATCATCGCAGGTGATTTCTATTCACTTGAAACCAAAGCCACACTAAATTGTTCTTTGTTCAGCTAAACTTGATCGAACTGGCACCGTGAAGCCACAGCCGCTATATGCCATGCGGCAAACATTGCATAAATATTGCGGTGGACTTGACGGAGTGGGTTTGTAAACCGCTGATGAAACCCTACCGAATCACCTCTGATTCTGCCGTCAGAGGGACAACGACGTTATGTGCTGCCTTGGCGCACCCGATGGTGTAGCCCAGCTCAGTCACGACAAAGGAACCTATTGATGATGCGCCTCGCTTCCCTGTTCTCGGCGCTGGCCCTGGGGCTGGCTGCTTGTGGACCAACCCAGACCACGACGACCCCGACTGCCGTGACTGTTCCGGCGATTTATCAGGCCCGTGTCGATCAAGGCCCGGATGGAAATCCAATCGACATCCCCGCCGTTCGCGCAGCCTACCTGACCGAGCGGAACCAGCGCCAGCGCGTGCCCTATAACGGCACCGAGGCGCCCGGCACCATCGTCGTCGACCCCTATGCCCGCGTCCTTTACGACGTGCTGGAAGGTGGCGAAGCCATGCGTTTTGGCGTCGCCGTTGGCCGCGCAGGCACCGGCTTTGAGGGTTCGGGCGTGATCGCGCTGAAGCGTCGCTGGCCCAGCTGGACGCCGACGCAGAACATGATCAACACCAGCCCTGAACTGTATGCTCAGTTCGCGCGCGGCGTTGCAGGCGGTGCCGACAACCCCTTGGGCTCGCGCGCCCTGTATCTGTATCGTGGCGGCAAGGACACCTACTACCGTATCCACGGCACGATGGACCCGTCCTCGATCGGCAAGGCAACCTCGGCTGGTTGTATTCGCCTGTTCCAGCAGGATATCATGGACCTGTTCGATGAGACCGAGATCGGCACCAACGTCAAGGTCCGCAGCCCGGCTGAAAGCCTGGCCATGGAAGGCCGCATGATCGAAACGCCCGAAGGTTATGTCGTCCCGGCAAATGATGCTGCCGCACTGCAGGTTCAGGCTGCGCCGGCCGCAGGTGCTGTGACGACCACCACCACGGTTGCAAGTGCACCCACGACGACGATCACCACCTCGCCGGTGGAAAGCGCCGTTCGCTAAGCTGCGCAATCAGCAAGAAGAAAAGATAAGGCCCCGATGTCTGATCGGGGCCTTTGCAATTGCAAATTTGGCGATTCTTTCGCACAGTCCGCGCGAAATGCGGCACAGCGCTCAGGGATCAGAATGCCAAATCATGCCAAAATCGAAAAAGACCTGTTGAACGCGGATCAGGCCAAGTTGGTCGCCAATAGCCGCAGCCCGGCCATCGCCGCGCTGGACGACGCCGCGCTTTACGATCTGATCGCACAACTTGAGGTTGCAGCGAAATCCGCAGGTCCAAAAGGCGAAAATGGCGCAGTCAGCATTGCCGATCTGTTTCAATCCGCCCTGCGTCGCGCCCGGACCGAACGCCGCAAGCGTGGCCTGAAACCGAAATCCAGCCGTGCGGCGCCCGCGACCCCCCGCAAGCCTTCTGCCCGACAATCGCCGGTTCGCAAACCGAAAGACCGGACAACGCCGGAAATGCGCAAAGATCTTCGCACGGCGTCGCGCCGCGTTCCGGCCAAAACCGTGGCAAAGGCCGCCGTGACGATCCCAACGGATGCGATCCCACAGCAGGCCGCGAAGCCCGCCGCGGAATCCGCAGGCGGAAACGCCACGCCCCCGCCCAAAAAGACAAAGGCCCCCGCCACGGACCTTGAAAAAGCCCAAAGAAAGGCCGCGAAGGACAGCGCCAGAAAGGCTGTAAAGGCAGCGGAAAAAGAAGCGAAGAAAGCCGCCAAAAACGCCGAGAAGGAAGCCAAGGCAGCACGGAAAGCCGCGAAGAAAATTGCCAAGAAAGCCGATAAGGCTGCGCGCAAGGCGGCCGAAAAGGTGATGGCCGGGGTGAAGAAGAAGAAACCGACAAAGGTCGCAAAAGACCAAGCTTGATACGGGCTGACGGGACCAATCGCAGTGAAGCGCATTTTAACGATTACTCTGGCCATGATCTTGTCCGCTGGTTCCGCGATGGCGCGACCGGCGGTGGACGCCTATTATGGCTATCCGCCGGCCAAGCAGACGGAAAACCGGCGCTGCACCGATGATGGCCGCGATTGCGTCAGGCTGGAACATTACGCAGCCGACGTTTGCATGCTGATCGAACGCAATGCGGCACAGCACAATCTGGACCCAAACTTCCTTGCGCGCCTTCTGTGGAAAGAAAGCCGGTTCGAGCCAAGTGCTGTCAGCCCCGCAGGTGCGCTTGGCATTGCGCAATTCATCCCAAGCACCGCTGAACTTTACGATCTGGACGATCCGTTCAATCCCGCGCAGGCAATCCATAAGGCTGCCTGGTATCTCAGCTATCTATCCGATATGTTCGGCAATGTCGGTCTGGCCGCCGTCGCCTATAACGGCGGCGAAAACCGGGCGGTGCGATATATCGGGATGCGCGGCGGCCTGCCCTATGAGACCGAGGATTACGTTGCCTCGATCACCGGGTTCGAGGCTGTCCGCTGGCGAGACAACCCGCCCGGCGCATCCGATCTGAGGCTAGGTCTGCAGCCCGATCATCCGGATATGGGCTTTCGCCCCGCCTGCGAAAAAATGGCTGGCGACCGCAAATTGCGAGAGTTCACCACCCCGCAGCGGGTCTTTCCCTGGGGTGTGATCGTGGCAAGTCATCCAAGCCAGTCAGGTGCCGCGCAACAGGTCGCCCGATTGAATCGCACGCTGCGTCCACTTTTGGGCGACAAGCGCGTTGGCTATGTCCGCAAACGGATCACGGGTCGGGCACGCGCGCTGTTCACCGCGCAGGTCGGCTACGAAAGCCGCGCCGAGGCCAGCAGTTTCTGTCTGCAATTAAAGCGGGCCGGCGGGCGGTGCATCGTCATGCGGAACTGACGAATGACGAACATCGCCGAAAAACCATATTCCCGCGAAAGCCCTAGTCGGTATCTTGCTTCGATCAGGACATGGAAAAGCCGCAACCGCCACGGTTCCGGCAACTCATGCCGGTGGCTTCGGACAGGCAGGTGATGCTGTCGACCGAAAGACGATAGCTGGCCAGATGAAACATGGGCTTACTGGGGCGGGTTGAAACAATTTGCAGGGGGGTCGTCCCCGGAAACTTTGAAGTCCTCGCAGGTGAACAGCAAATCGTTGCGGATGCCAATCAGATAGGACCCGCCACAAACCGCCAAAGTAATGGCAATCAGAACCGCATTTTGCCTGAGACCGCGTAATTGCAGCGTCTCGGGCATGGTGACACGCATCACCACGCCAATCACGATGGGCAGGGCGAAGATGACTGTCAGTATCTCCAGAACAGTTTGCACTGCGGATAGCGGGCCAGCCGGGTAAATCCGGTCAATTGCCTGGGACACGAACCAAAGCGATGGCAGCAGCATCGCGACCAGATCCATCCCGTGAATGGGCGGTCGCGTGGCCGAGGTTTGTATCAGGTATAATCCGGCCAGAAGCGTGACCATCGACACGACCCAAATCTCGAACAGATCGGACCAGAACACGGTGCCGTAAGCGCCCAGATTGAAGCCAACCGGCCAGACCTCCAGCGCGATCAGAACACAAGCGACCAGAAGATGTCTGCCCTGTGTGGGTTTTTGTTCACTGACGTCCACCATGTTTACCAACTCTTTCGCGATCTTGCTTCACTCAAGCCGACAACCCGCCCCTGGGTCGGCACTTACAAAAAGCTTTGCGGATCAATATCGACCGACAGACGCAGATTGGTGGGCGGCTTATGCGGGGCCAGCCAATCGGCAATCGCGCTTTGCACCGCCGCCTGCCGGGGCGCGTGGATCAGCAGGCGCACCCGGTGCCGCCCGCGAACGCGGGCAATCGGCGCGGGTGCAGGCCCCCATAATTCCGCGCCCGCGTCCCGCAACGGCTGGGCATGCGCGGCCAGATGGCGGGCGAAATCGCTGACCACGCCCAGATCGGGATGTGACAGGATGATCCCGGCAAGGCGACCAAAGGGTGGCATACCCGTCACCTGACGCGCCCCCGCTTCGGCGTTCCAGAACGCCTCATCCTCGCCCGACAGGATTGCACGGATAACGGGATGATCGGGCTGATGCGTCTGCAACATCGCAACGCCGGGCGCTTTGCCCGCGTGTCGCCCCGCACGCCCTGCCACCTGCCGCATCAACTGGAAAGAGCGTTCGGCCGCGCGCAGATCGGCACCTTGCAGCCCAAGATCGGCATCGATCACACCGACCAGCGACAGGCGCGGGAAATTATGCCCCTTGGCCACAATCTGCGTGCCGATGATGATGTCGGTATCGCCATCCGAAATTTCGGCGATGGTGTCCTTCAACGCCCGCGCGGAATGAAACAAGTCCGACGACAGCACCGTCGCCTTGGCGTTCGGGAAACGGGCCGCGACTTCTTCCGCGATGCGTTCAACCCCCGGCCCGATGGCCGCCAACTTGCCTTCGACCTGACAGGATGGGCAGGCGGTCGGGATGGGCCGGGTTTCGCCGCATTGGTGACAGACCAGCCGGTTCTGAAAGCGATGCTCGACCATGCGGGCGTCGCATTGGTGGCAGGCTATCTGTTCTCCGCAGGCGCGGCAGACGGTGACCGGCGCAAAGCCGCGACGGTTCAGGAACAACAGCGATTGCTGACCCTTTTCCAGCCGCGCATCGACGGCCGAGGCCAGCGCGGGTGAAATCCAGCGCCCCAAGGGCATATCTTCGGCCCGCAGGTCGATGGCCGCCATATCGGGCAGCTCCGCCTGACCATAGCGCGAGCGCAGATCAAGCCGCCGGTATTTCCCACTGGCGGCATTCACCCAGCTTTCCAGACTGGGTGTGGCCGAGGCCAGCACCACCTGCGCCTTGCTGATCGAGGCGCGTAGCACCGCCATGTCACGGGCGTTATAATAGACGACATCTTCCTGTTTATAGCTGCTGTCGTGTTCCTCATCGACGACGATCAGGCCCAAATCGCGGAATGGCAGGAACAAGGCAGAACGCGCGCCGACAACCATGCCAACCTCGCCCCGGCCCGCCATATGCCACAGCCGTCGGCGTTCGGCGCGGGTGACGCCGCTGTGCCATTCGCCGGGGCGTTCGCCAAAACGCGCCTCGACCCGCGACAGGAATTCGGCCGACAGCGCGATCTCGGGCAGCAGAACCAGCGCCTGACGTCCGGCCCGCAGACATTCCGCGACGGCTTCCAGATACACCTCGGTCTTGCCCGACCCGGTGACGCCGCGCAGCAGGGTCGTGCCGTAACCGCCGCCCCGGATCGCCTGACGCAGATCATCCGCAGCCGCCTGCTGATCGGCGGCCAGGGGTTTGCCCGGCAGCGACGGATCAAGCCGTGGATAGGGCAGATCGCGCGGGGCCAGAATTTCGGCCAGCGTGCCCGCGCTGACCAGCCCCTTGACCACCGCCGTTCCAACACCCGCCAGTTGCGCCAGTTCGGATGGCGCAAAGCTCGCGCCGCCATGATCCGCCATGACCTGCATCACGCGCTGACGCGCCTCGGTCATTCGCGGCGGCGGATCGCCCGCGGGCACGATCACGCGCCGCGCGGCAGGCGGCTGATCCAGATCGGGCGCACGTGTCGCCATCCGCAGCATCAGTGGCAGCGCGGTCAGCGTGTAATCCGCCGCGCGGGTCAGGAAATCCAGAAAACCCGGCTGAAACGGCTCGGCGTCCAGCACCCTGGCAACTGGCCGCAGCTTGGCCAGATCGAAATCGCCGACACCTTCGCCCCAGACCAGCCCAAGGACACGGCGTGGCCCAAGCGGCACCAGCACCAACTGCCCCTGCCGCACGCCGTCTTCGGGCGCCAGATAGTCCAGCACGCCGACTGGTTCGACCGTCAGAACGGCGATCCGGGCGCGGTCAGGAAAAAATGCGGGCAGGCTATCGGGTCTCATCGCTGCCGATAAAGCCACAGCTGGGCCGGGTTGCAAGGGTGTGTGTGGCTCGCGAAGACAAATCACCCTTGGCCCGCGCCTGTTTCCCGGCGATACTTGCCCAAACGCCATTTGATGCAGGGTGGCCGCTTCACGCTGCCAGTTTTCTGCGCTACACCCGTGACGAAACGCACCAGAGGAGCCGGGCCATGAAATTCTTTATCGATACCGCCGATGTGGACGCGATCCGCGAGCTGAACGATCTTGGCATGGTGGACGGCGTTACCACCAACCCCTCGCTGATCCTGAAATCGGGCCGTGACATCATCGAAGTCACGAAGGAAATCTGTGACATGGTGGAAGGCCCTGTCAGCGCCGAAGTCGTGGCCGAAAAAGCCGAGGATATGATCCGTGAAGGCAAGAAGCTGGCCGAAATCGCGCCGAATATTGCGATCAAGGTGCCGCTGACCTGGGACGGCCTGAAGGCCTGCCGCGCATTTGCCGATGACGGCCACATGGTTAACGTGACGCTGTGTTTCAGCGCGGCACAGGCGATTCTGGCCGCCAAGGCCGGCGCGACCTTTATCAGCCCGTTCGTCGGTCGTCTGGACGACATTCATCTGGACGGGATGGACCTGATCGAAGACATTCGCACGATCTATGACAATTACGGCTATGAGACGCAGATCCTTGCCGCCTCGATCCGTTCGGTGAACCACATCATCGAAGCCGGCAAGATCGGTGCCGATGTCATCACCGCGCCGCCCTCGGTCATCAAGTCGATGGCAACGCATCCGCTGACCGACAAGGGGCTGGCGCAGTTCACCGCCGACTGGGCGAAAACCGGCCAGAAAATCGGTTGAGCCGATGAGCAATGAGGCAGGAATGACGACCGATGCGACGCTTGACCCGGAAACCCGCGAAAAGCTTCTGGCCGATCCGGGCGTCATTCTGGCCGATCGCGACCTGATGCGGGCGCTGGTTATCGCGCGTGAGGCCGAAGTCGGTGAAAATGTCATCGACATTCGCGGCCGCGCGATGGAGGCGCTGGAATCCCGCCTTGACCGGCTAGAGGTGCAGCATGAAAATGTCATCGCTGCCGCCTTTGACAACCAATCCGGCGCGGCGGTTGTCCACCGCGCCGTCATCGGGCTGCTGGAAACCGCGAATCTCGAGGATCTGGTCCACAGCCTGCAAGCCGATATTGCGCCGATCCTGCGTATCGAAACCCTGCGGCTGGTGATCGAGGCCGATCCGGTCATGCCCAATCTGCCCGAAGATGTGGTCATTGCCCCGCAAGGTGCGATCGAGCGTATCGTGACGGCTGGCCGTCGTGCGCCGCGCGGCGATGATATCGTGCTGCGGCCATCATCGCCCATCACCCGCCCCATTCACGGTCGCACCGTCGCATCCGAAGCCCTGCTGCCGCTTGATCTGGGCGCCCGTCGTCCGCACGGGCTGCTGCTGATGGGCAGCGCCGAAACGGGCCGCTTCATGCCGGCGCATGGCACCGATCTGCTGCGCTTTTTCGGGCAGGCTTTCCGCCTGATCCTCCTGGCAAGGCTATGACCCAGACCACGCCACTGGCCCTTGCTCCGGCGACTGCCGATGCCTTGGGCCGGTGGCTGGATCTGGAATCCGCGACACGCGACCGTTCCCTCCATACGATCAACGCCTATCGCGCCGATCTGCTGGCTTTTCTGTCCTTCATGGGGGGGCATGAAGGACATGCCGCAACCCCGAAATCACTGGCAAAACTGCGACAGGGCGATATGCGGGCCTTTGCCGCGTCCGAACGGGCGCGTGGCCTTGGCGCACGATCGCTGGCCCGGCGGCAATCGGCGGTGCGCAGCTTTCTGCGCTGGCTGTCGGACCGCGAAGGCTATGACTTGTCCGCCGCGCTTTCGACCCGCAGCCCGAAATATTCGCGATCCCTGCCCCGACCGCTATCCCCGGAACAGGCGCAGGATGCACTGGATATGGTTGCCACGGGCCATCAGGTGCCATGGGTCGCCGCCCGCGATGCCGCTGTGATGACGCTTCTTTGGGGCTGTGGCTTGCGGATATCCGAGGCCCTAGGGTTGGACGGGCGGGACTGGCCGTTTCGCGACAATCTGACAATTACCGGCAAGGGCGGAAAACAACGCCGCGTTCCAATGCTGCCGGTGACGCGTGATGCCGTGGCCGAATATCTGCGCCAATGCCCATGGCGGCTTGCGCCCGATCAACCGCTGTTTCGCGGCATGCGCGGCGGCAGGCTAAGCCCCGATCAGGTGTCAGGCGCGTTGCGCCGTGCCCGTGCCTCGCTGGGCCTGCCGGAAACCGCCACACCGCATGCGCTGCGCCATTCCTTTGCGACGCATCTGTTGTCTGCTGGCGGCGATCTGCGCACGATTCAGGAATTGCTGGGCCATGCCAGCCTGTCAACCACGCAGGTCTATACCGGCGTGGATGATGCGCATCTGATGGCGGTCTATCGTGCGGCGCACCCACGGGGATGACGACCGAACGGGAAAAAATGCGGACGGGCAAATGGTATGACTGCCTTGATCCCGAGCTGGAGGCCTTGCGCAGTGCCGCAAGGCGCGCAGTGCATCAGCATAACACCCTGCCACCCTGGGGTCGCGGCGCCGTGGCACCCCTGTTGCACAGGTTGCTTGGCCAGGTCGGGGAGGGTGTCTTTCTGGAAGCGCCGTTTCATTGCGCTTACGGCTTCAATATCAGCCTTGGCGACAATGTCTACCTGAATGCCGGTTGTGCGATTCTGGACAGCGGCTCAGTCACAATCGGAACCCGGTCGATGCTGGGACCGAATGTGCAAATCTACTGTGCCCAGCATCACAAGGATGCCGCACGACGGGCGGCAGGTGAAGAAATCGCCTATCCGGTCCAGATCGGCGAAGATGTCTGGATCGGCGGTGGCGCGATCATCATGCCGGGCACCACGATTGGCGATGCCGCGATTATCGGCGCGGGCAGCGTGGTCACGCGGGACGTTGCTGCGGGGGTGACGGTTGTTGGCAATCCGGCCAGACTGATCAGTGGCTAGCGGACGCGATCCGTGGGTAAACCGCGAAATCGAACCGTGCGCCCTATTTTTGCGTTAAAAGGCCGACACAGAAGGAAGCACAAATGATCACACATGCGATCTTCAATCGTCCGATGGATGCCGAAATCCCGCACGGGCTGGATGAGGCGATTTTCGGCATGGGCTGTTATTGGGGCGTCGAACGGCTGTTCTGGCAGCAAAAAGGGGTCTGGCTGACCGAGGTCGGTTTTGCGGGCGGCACGACGGAAAATCCGACCTATGAACAGGTCAAGACCGGCACCACCGGCCATGCCGAGGTTGTCCGCGTGGTCTATGACAGTTCGCTGATCAGCTATAACCACCTGCTTCAGCTTTTCTGGGAAAACCATGATCCCACGCAGGGCGAGCGTCAGGGCAACGATGTCGGCAGCCAGTATCGCAGCATGATCGTTGCGCAAAATGACAGCCAGCTTTCCGCCGCCGAAGCATCCAAGATCGACTTCAACAACCGCCTTGCCGTCGATGGTTTCGGTGAGATCACGACACAGATCGTCGAAAAGACTCCGTTCTGGCCCGGCCCCGACGATCATCAACAATATCTGGCCAAGAACCCTGACGGTTATTGCGGGTTGAAAGGCACCGGAGTACAGGCATCCATCCCCAACCCGGACCCGATCTGATGACCACCTTTACCGCACTGACCCACCTGCCCGGCCGCGAGGCCGCCGAAGCATTGGCCGAGGCCTGCGAGGGGCTGGAGCCGGAACCCGTCGGCACCGGCATATTCGAGATCGAGGACGGCTCGAACAGGTGGGAAGTCGGTGTCTATTTCACCGAAGCGCCGGATGAGGTGGCACTGGCACTGATGGCGGCGGCCTATGGCGCGCAGCCCTTTGCGATTTCGGAACTGCCCGAGGTGGACTGGGTCGCCCATGTCCGCCGCGAGCTGACGCCGGTGCGGGCCGGACGCTTCTTCGTCTATGGCAGCCATGACGCCGATCAGGTGCCCGAAGGTGTCGAGGCCCTGTGCATCGAGGCCGCGATGGCCTTTGGCACTGGCCATCACAACACCACCAAGGGCTGTCTGGAGGCTTTGGACCGCATTGCCAATGACGGCTATCAGGCGCTTCGTATTGCCGATATTGGATCGGGCACCGCGGTTCTGGCGATGGCCGCCGCCCGCGTCTGGCCCGTCACAGTGATCGCCAGCGACATCGACCCCGTCGCCGTGGACACTGCCGCCGCCAACGTGCTGGCCAATGGTCTGGACGGTCGCGTCGTCTGCATCGAAGCCGTCGGTTTCGACCACCCGATGCTAGAGGATGCGGCCCCCTTTGATCTGGTGCTGGCCAATATCCTGAAACAACCGCTGATCGACCTGGCGCCGGATATGAAAAAATCCGTCGCCGCAGGGGGCAAGATCATTCTGTCAGGCATCCTGACCGGTCAGGCCCCCGAGGTGATCGCAGCCTATGAGGCCAAGGATTTCGCCTTGGATCGCCGTGACGATCTGGGCGAATGGTCCACGCTGACCATGACCCGCAAGGGCTGATTGCAAACCTCTGCCCGCTGGGCTAGCGCTTGGTCGCGGAGGAATTGCCATGACGACAGCGACCATCCCGGAACAGGGCACGCAACCCCTGAAGGCGGCCATCTGGATGATGGGCGCGGTCACGGCCTTCACATTGATGGCGATTGCCGGCCGGGCTGTTGCGCTGGAACTGGATACATTCGAATTGCTGGGCTATCGCTCGGCCATCGGGATCGTGATCATGGGCGCCCTGATTACGTTGCGCGGGAAATGGGGGACGATCAACTTCCGCCATCCCGGCCTGCATCTGTGGCGCAACACGATCCACTTTGCCGCGCAGAACCTGTGGTTCTATGCCATGTTCAACATCGCGCTGGCACAGGTCTTTGCACTGGAATTCACCGCGCCCTTGTGGCTGCTGATCCTGTCCCGCGTCCTGTTGGGTGAAAAACTGACCAGACCACGGACTGTCGCGGCGCTTTGCGGTTTTGCGGGCATCCTGCTGGTCGCGCAACCGGGCGCGGTCCCGATCACCCCCGGTCTGGTGGCGGGGGCACTGTGTGCCGTGGGCTTTGCGCTGACCTATATCGCGACGAAACAACTGACAGCGGTGACATCGCCCACGAATATCCTGTGGTGGATGACGGTGCTGCAAACATTGTTCGGACTGATCTGCGCGGGAATCGACGGCGATATCGCCCTGCCGTCCGCTCAGGCACTGCCTTGGATCGGCCTGTTGGGTTTCACCGGGTTGGCTGCCCATTTTTGCATCGCAAGCGCCCTGAAACTGGCACCCGCGACGCTGGTCATGCCCTTCGATTTCCTGCGCCTACCGGTGATCGCAGTCGTGGGATTGCTGCTTTACAACGAACCCATCGGCCCGTGGGTGATCGTCGGCGGTGCGCTGATCCTTGGCGGCAACTATCTGAACATCCGGGCCGAGGCGGCGAAGAAAAAGGCCGAAGCCGTTCAGCCATGAAAAAACCCCCGCGGCTTCTGCTTCGGGGGTCGTTCCATGCAGGGATGGCTATGGCTTAGAAGCCGCGCGCAATCCGCTCGATGTCGCCGCGGCACAGACCGATATCGTCCAGCTCACGATCCGACAGGCGGCTCAGTTCACGGCGCGTCACGCGGGTGTCGTTCCACCCGGACAGGACCGAGAACAGTTTCGCGAAGACATTGCCAACACCACCAACAGTTGCACTGCTGTTCATTTCAATCGTCGACATGACATCACCTGTTTTCGTCTTGCCCACCCATTGGGCAACTTCATCATGCCAGCGATATAATTTGGGCATCGCGCCAAGAGTAGCTATTCGGCGTTCATGCCCGATATGCGCGTGCTGCAAGCATGGACCTGATTTACGTGACTTAAATGCAACGAAGCTGTCCAGATGCCTGATTTACGCGCGCGTAAACATAAATAAGGCTAATTTGCCTGCGAATTCGTCGGGATCTTTACCTGATCGACTGATTCGCGATTCTGTAATTCTTGGCATCCCCGCCCAGCCTAGCGCCAATCCCCCAAGGCCGATTGCCACAGGGCCAGCGCCGCGACCGCAGCCGTATCGGCACGCAGGATGCGCGGCCCAAGGCTGATGCGCGTGACATAGGGCAAAGACGACAGCCGCTTACGCTCGGCGTCCGAAAAGCCGCCTTCCGGGCCGATCAGGATGGCCCAGGGACCGGCGGGCAAGCCTGCCAAAGTTTCGGCCGGACCGGCCAGAACCTCATCCGCCCAAAGGATGCGACGGGCCGGATCCCATCCGTCCAGCAATTTGGACAGCGCCACCAGATCATCGACCGCCGGGACATAGGTGCCGCCGCATTGTTCCGCCGCCTCGATCGCGTGGGCTTGCAGGCGATCCTGCCGGATGCGTTCCGAGTTGGTGAAATCGGTCTGCACCGGCAGGATGCGGGCTGCACCCATTTCGGCCGCCTTTTCGACGATGAAATCGGTGCGGGCCTTTTTGATCGGTGCAAAGATCATCCACAGATCGGGTGGATCGCGCTGATCACCGGTCTGCCGGATCAGGTCCAGCCCCCCGCCCCGTTTGCCCGCCTGCGCAATCGAGGCCAGCCATTCGCCATCGCGCCCGTTGAAAACCGTCACCTGATCCCCGGCCCGCTGCCGCATGACACCGGACAGGTAATGCGCCTGCGCCGCGTCCAGCGGAACTGCTTGTCCCGGGACCAAGGGGTGCTCTATGAACAATCTGATCTTAGCCATGAGGCCAGACGCTATGCAAAGCCAGACCGAAAGGCCAGATGCCGTCATCGACGCACCGGCAGGAAACTGGGTCGACCGTTATGCCCCGCCGCACTGGCGACCCTATCTGCGGCTTAGCCGCGCAGACCGGCCCATCGGGACGTGGCTGCTGTTGCTGCCCTGCTGGTGGGGTATCGGGCTGGCGATGATGTATGACGCGCCGCATTGGTTTGACCTGTGGATCGCGATTGCCTGCGGTATCGGTGCCCTGGTCATGCGTGGCGCGGGTTGCACATGGAACGACATCAGCGACCGCGATATCGACGCGCAGGTGGCGCGGACGAAATCGCGCCCCCTGCCGTCTGGACAGGTCACGTTGCGCGGCGCTTATCTGTGGCTGGTGGCGCAATGTCTGGTGGGGTTTCTGATCCTGCTGACGCTGGGCCCGGCTGCCATCTGGATGGGGGTGCTGTCGCTGGTGCTGGTGGCGATCTATCCCTTTGCCAAGCGTTTCACATGGTGGCCGCAGCTGTTTCTGGGCTTTGCGTTCAACTGGGGCGTCATGCTGGCCTATGCGGCGCATATGGGGCGGGTTGACCTGTCGCCTGCGGTCGCATGGCTGGGCGGCATTGCATGGACGATCTTTTACGACACCATCTACGCCCATCAGGATATCGAGGATGACGCCCTGATCGGGGTGAAATCCACCGCCCGCCTGTTCGGCGACAACAGCCCCAAGATTCTGCGCGGATTTGCGATCCTGTCGGTCAGCCTGCTGGCAATCGCGATCCTGCTGACGGGTCGCAATCTGTTGATAGCCTATATCGGACTGGCGGCCTTCGCTGGCCATCTTGCCTGGCAGCTAAGCATTTTCAAACCATATCAAAGCCCTATAGGACTTCGCCTGTTTCGATCCAATCGCGATGCCGGGCTGATCCTTGCACTGTTTCTTGCCATCGCAGGACTGGTGTGATTGCGCCTTTGGCAATGCATGGATAGACCAAAGCACTTGGAAACAACCAAAGACACATTCTGATGCCCTCATCCCGCCGCAGGCTTACCGCTTCACTTGTCACCGTGCTGGTCCTGACGACCGCGGGTGGATTGTGCTGGTGGGGGGCGCATTCGGCGGCAGAGTTCATCGAGAAACGCTCGCTTGGCAATGTGCAACGCGCCCTGATGCTGGATGGCAAGGAATGGGTCACCGTCACCACCGACGGATTGCAGGTCCATCTGTCCGGCACCGCCCCGACCGAGGTCGACCGTTTCCGGGCGATGTCCGCGGCGTCCACGGCGGTCGATTCCAGCCGCATCATCGACGACATGACCGTGGCTGCCGTCGCAGCACTGGCACCGCCGCCATTGAAGATCGAATTGCTGCGAAACGATGACGGGATTTCGGTGATCGGGTTGATCCCCAGTTCCAGCAATCGCGCCGCACTGATCCGCACTTTGCGCGATGAAACCGCTGCGCCACAGATCACGGATCTTCTGGAAGTCTCGGATCAGAAACCGTCCGAAGGGTGGGATAAAAGCGTGCAGTTCGGCCTGCGTGCGGCACAACTGGCGCCGCGTGCCAAGATTTCAATCGAGGCGGGCACGGTGCATGTATCAGCCATTACGGACAGCCGCGAGGAAAAGGGGCGGCTTGAAACATCGTTGAACCAGGCGGTGCCAGACGGCGTCAAACTGCAGACCGAGATTTCTGCCCCTCGGCCGGTGATCTCTCCTTTCATGCTGCGCTTTCTGATCGACAAGGATGGGCCGCGCTTTGACGCCTGTTCAGCCGATAACGAAGAGGGGCGTGACCGGATTGTCGAAGCCGCCGTCGATGCGGGCGTCGATGGTATTCCCGGCTGCACCCTGGGACTTGGCGCGCCGTCGCCGCAATGGGCCGATGCCGCCGTGGCCGCGATTGCTGCTGTCAAACAGCTTGGCGCAGGCACTGTGACCCTGTCAGACGCGGATGTCGCGCTGGTGGTGCCGGCCAATATCGAAAAAACGGTCTATGACGCCGCCACCAGCAAGTTGGAACAGGCACTGCCCGATGTCTTTTCGCTGCGGGCCGAACAGGAAAAATCCACAGAAGATCAGGAGCAAGGCCCGGCGGAATTTACCGCGACGCTGGATGAAAAACAAAAGCTGTCCATGCGCGGCCGTATCACCAACTCTCGCATGCACGAAGCGGTCGACAGCCTTGCCCGATCCCGCTTTTCCGAAGTGCAAAGCAATCTGCTTGACGATGATGCGGTGCCCTCGGGGTGGACGGTTCGCGTGCTGGCCGCGATCGAGGCGCTGGATACCCTGGATTACGGCAGCGTGCAGGTCACGCCCGATCTGATCGCGCTGTCGGGCACATCAGGCAACCCCGAAGCGACCGAGGCGGCAGCCGCACAACTTGCCGATCGTCTGGGCCCCGGCGTGCCATTTGAACTGTCGGTGCGCTATGACCGGCTGCTGGATCCCGCGCTGAACCTGCCCGATGGCAATGAATGCGTGCGGCAGCTGAACATCATCATGTCCGAAGCCGAAATCGGGTTTGAACCGAACAAATCGTCCATCGCGGGCGATCCCGCCCCCACGCTGGAGCGGTTGGCGGATGTGATGAAGGAATGTCGCGACTATCAGATCGAGGCGGGCGGCCACACGGATTCGCAAGGCTCGGAAGGGTTCAACGCCGATCTGTCGCGTGGTCGTGCGCAAGCGTTGGTGCGCGTCATGCGGGAAGCAGGCATCGACACTGCCAACATGACCTCGCGCGGGTTTGGCGAAAGCCAGCCCATCGCCAGCAATGAAACCGAAGCGGGTCGCGAAGAAAACCGCCGCATCGAATTCCGGCTGATGTCCGAACGCCCCGTTCGGACGGAAACGCTGCCCCCGCCGGTCACATTGCAGGGCACGACGGCCGAACCGTCTGCAGAGGACGCCGATCACAGTCATGATGAGGAACCTGCCCCCCTCACGGATGAAGATATCCTGGCCGAAAGCATGGCCTCGATCACCCTTGGTCCGATCTTTGCGGGTGAGAATATGGAAGGTCCGATCAATCTGACGGCTGCCGCCACGATGATCCGCACGCTGATCGCGCCATCTGCGGCACAGGTATCTCAGCCCGAGACGGAATTCTTTGGCCCCCCCATACCAACCGCAGGCACCAGCCCCTTTGCGCCCGCAACCGTGGGTGCCAGCGAAGAATTTCTGTCCCCGCAGCAACGGGAAGAGAATATCATCCTTCCGGTTCAGACCCCGGATGAAAATACGCCGCGCCCTTCTCCGCGCCCGGATGAAGTGGCAGAAGAAGCAGCAAGTGAATAAGGGCTGACACATGAACCGCACCGAATTCATCACCGTCACCGCGATCATCCTGTTCGCCGCCTTTATTCTGGGCTGGTTCGCCAGTTGGCTGGTCCATCGCCTGTTCCGGTCAACCCGCGCCGATATGTCGGAACTGGATCACATGGCGCAGCAACTGCACGACGCCGAAGAAGCCCGCGACGCCGCCGTATCCCTTCTGGAAGAGCGTGAAGGCGAGATGCGCAGCAAGCTACGCGGCGCGGAATCGGAACTTGCGGCTGCGATGGACGGCCTGCGCGAAAGCCGCACCGAGGTCGAGGAACTGCGCAGTTACATCGAACGCAAGCTGGCGCGGCGCTGATTTGGCGCTGCCCGCTGAATCGTTCGACCCTGTGCCGGAAGCTGTTCCTGCCACGGTTCTGCACTACCTCGACCAGATCGGGGCGATCCTGCAAAAGCTCGTCACACGGGACGATGCCGCAGACCTGCTGGCCATCCGGCTTGCCCCGGATATGTTCGACACGGCATTGCAATTCGCCATTGCGATCCGCTTTGCCGCGCGAACGATGTGCCCGCCGACAGGTCAGATCGCGCCTGACATTCCCAAGCAGCGTGATTGCCACACATTGCTAGGCTATAAAGCACAAATCGCCGATCTGATCCGCCCGATACGCGGAACAGACATGGTGTTTCCGGTCACGCATCATGCGGGTCAGGCGGTGCTGACCCAAGAGGCCGTCGATTACGCCATCCGTTTCGCTCTGCCGAATATGATGTTTCACACAAGCATGGCGTATGCGGGCCTGCGCCACGGCGGCATGGCGATCGGCAAGGCCGATTTCGACGGATTGCACGCCTACTGATTGGCAAGCCTTCGATGCCATGATCGGGCGCCGGATGCCGCTTGCAACAAAAAAGGCGACGCCATCGGCGCCGCCCTTTTCGTCATATCCGTCGCGGATCAGATGCCGGCGTCGATGATCGCACGGGCCAGAACCGGCACCGTGTCGGCGTTCAGACCGGCGATGTTCAGGCGCGAATCTCCGACCATATAAATCGCGCTGTCATCTTTCAGTTTCTGCACCTGCGCGGGCGTCGCCCCAAGGCGAGAGAACATGCCACGATGTCGGTTGATAAAGTCAAAACGGTCGCTGCCGGTCAGGTTGCGCAACTCGGACGCCAATTGGGCGCGCAGGCCCAGCATGGTGTTGCGCACATCCTCCAGCTCGGCCGCCCAGTCGGCACGCAGAGCGTCATCGCCCAGAATGGTGCTGACGATACGCGCACCGTGATCGGGCGGGAACGAGAAGCTCTGCCGGTTCAGATAGGCCATCGACCCTTGGGCCAGATCGCGAGCGGCCGGGTTTTCCGCCAGCGCAATCAGGATGCCGGTGCGTTCGCGGTAAATGCCGAAGTTCTTGCTGCAAGAGGCGGCAATCAGAACCTCTGGCAGGCTTTTCGCGACCAGACGGGTGGCTTCTGCATCGGCATCCAGACCGTCGCCAAAGCCCTGATAGGCCAGGTCGATCAGCGGCACCGCCCCGGATTTTTCAAGGATCGCGACGATTTCCAGCCATTGATCCAGCGTCAGGTTTGCACCGGTCGGGTTATGACAGCAGCCATGCAGCAAGACGATGTCGCCCTTGCCTGCCTTGGCGATGTCGGCCTTCATGCCCTCGAAATCGACGCCCCGCGTTTCATTGTCGAAATAGCGGTATTCGACATAGGGCAGGCCCATGAATTTCATGATCGACAGGTGGTTCGGCCAGGTCGGGTCCGACACATGGACCGTCACATCCGGGTTCGCCAGACGCGCCAGTTCCAGCGCCTGCCGGATCGCGCCGGTGCCCCCGACGGACGCGACCGAGGCCAGACGATCCGCAGGCACATCCTTCAGCACCATCGCGGCCAGTGCGTTGCGGTAATCTGCCTCGCCCGCCAGTCCGGTATAGGCCTTGGTGGTCTGGGTTTCCCAAATCCGCTTCTCGGCCTCTTTCACCGCGCGCATGACAGGGGTGACGCCGTTCGGGTCTTTATAGACGCCAACGCCAAGGTCGATCTTGCCCTGACGGGTATCGGCCTTGAACTCCTCGATCAGCATCAGGATCTTGTCGGGGGCTTGCGGTTTCAGGTTGGACAGCATCTTACGCGTCTCCGGTTGCGATGGGCAGGTCGGGAAAGCTGCCCCATTCGGTCCAGCTTCCGTCATACAGGGAATGATTGCGATGGCCGAGCCGTTCCAACGCCAGCGACAGGATCGCGGCGGTCACGCCGCTGCCGCATGTCGTGATCGCGGGTTTGGACAGGTCGATGCCGGCGGCTTCGAATTCGGCGCGGATCGCATCTGGGTCTTTCATCGTGCCATCGCCATTATATAACCGGCCAAAGGGCAGGTTCCGTGCCCCCGGAATATGACCGGAACGCAGGCCGGGGCGTGGTTCAGCCGCGTCACCGCGAAACCGTTCGGACGCGCGGGCGTCGACGATCGCGTAATCGCCCAACTTGGATGCCGCGGCCACCTGCGTCACATCGCGAACCAGACCGGCCTGACGCTGCACGGTGATGTGGCGGTCGCGCATGATCGGGGACATGTCTTCGACCGGGCGGCCCTCGGCCTGCCATTTGGCAAGGCCGCCATCCAGCACGGCAACATCCGTCTTGCCCATCAGGCGGAATGTCCACCAGACGCGGGCGGCGCTGTGCAGATCGGAATTGTCAAGATGACGATCTGGTGCCCGTCGCCAATGCCCATTGCCCGCATCCGGCTGATGAACATTTCCACCGGAGGCGCCATATGCGGCAACTCGCTGCGCTTGTCGGAAATCGCGTCGATGTCAAAGAAGCGCGCATTGGGGATATGGGCGGCGTCATATTCCGCCTTTGCATCACGCCCCGACGCGGGCATGTGCCAGCTTGCATCAATGATCCGCAGATCGGGATCGTTCAGATGCGCGGCAAGCCAGTCGGTCGAGACCAGCGTTTTCGGATCGTCCTGCATGGGCATCCCCTTTGTTGACCCCGGGATCGGCTCGCAGTCGATTTAACCGGCACGGCACCGCGCTGCAATGCCGCCTTGTGCGTTGCCCCGCAATTGTTATGCTTTTTCGGCATCTTGGGTAAACGGGTGACGCATGTTCCAAGTCGTTTCGGCCATCGCGTTGATGATCGCGCTTCTGCATCTGTGGATTCTGGTGCTGGAAATGTTGCTGTGGGAACGCCCGCGCACCCGCGAAATTTTCGGCACAACGCCCGAATTTGCCAAGGCAACCAACGTCATGGCCGCCAATCAGGGTGTATAACGGCTTTCTTGCCGCAGGGCTGCTGATCGGTGTCATGTCGGGGGATCGCGGGTTTATCAGCTTTTTCCTGACATGCGTTGCCGTGGCTGGTATCTTTGGTGCGGCCACGGTGTCGATGCGCATCTTCTTTGTGCAGGCGCTGCCCGCACTGATCGCGCTGTTATTGCTGGCGCTGACCTAGCCGCCCTGCTTCAGCAGGCGTTGCTTCTGACGATCCCAGTCACGTTTGGCACTTGTTTCGCGCTTGTCAGCGACCTTTTTGCCTTTGCCCACGCCGATCTTCAGCTTTACCAGCCCGCGATCATTGAAATACATCACCAGCGGGACAAGGGTCATCCCCTCGCGCCCGATTGCCTGCCACAGGCGTGACAATTCGCGCTTGCTGACCAGCAGCTTGCGTTTGCGACGTTCATCATGGCCAAAGACCCCGGCATTCGTCAAAGCGGCGATATAGCCGTTGATCAGCCACAATTCGCCATTCTCGACCGAGGCGTAGCTTTCCGCGATGTTCGACTGGCCGGTGCGCAGTGATTTCACCTCTGACCCGGTCAGGATGATGCCAACCTCAAGATCGCTTTCGATGAAGTAATCGAACCGCGCCCGCCGGTTTTCGGCGATGACCTTGTAATTCTTGTTTGCATCAGCTTTTGCCATGCATCGTCAGATAGGCTGGCCCATGTGCAAAGTAAAGTCGGGCGGCAATTGTAAGTGGCGCGACCAAGCGCAATCCTGGGGAAACAGACGGCCAAAAGGGGGAACAATGCTGCTTCAGATTTCCATCGGCAGTATCATGATGCTGATCACGGTGTTCCTGTCCGGGCTGTCGGTCCTTAGCTTTGCGGCTTTCTTCAACAAAACCGGCAATCGGCCTGATGACCGCCTTCATGGTCGAGGCATTGCGCCATATCCGGGTGCGGCAACTGAAACATGATGATGTCTGACATTGCAATTCGCCGAAGGAGTTCCAGATGAAGCCAGGAAATCGCAATCTGATCACCGACGTGTCCGGCTTTCGGATCGGCAATGCGCAGGATGAAACCTTGCGATCCGGCGTCACGGTGCTGACGGCGGACATGCCTTTTGCCGCAGCCGTTCACGTCATGGGCGGGGCACCCGGAACGCGGGAAACCGACCTTCTGGCAGCCGACAAGCTGGTGACACAGGTGAATGCGCTGGTTCTGGCGGGCGGGTCTGCCTTTGGATTGGCGGCATGCGATGGCGTGATGGCTGGGCTGCTGGCGGATGGCAGGGGCTTTGCGGTCGGCGATGTGCGTGTGCCCATCGTGCCGGGCGCGATCCTGTTCGATTTGCTGAATGGCGGGCGAAAGGACTGGGCTGAAAATCCCTATCCCGCGCTTGGCCGCGCGGCCTATCACGCGGCAAACCCTGATTTCGCCATCGGCACCGCCGGTGCGGGTTTCGGCGCGATGACCGGCTGGCTGAAAGGCGGGTTAGGCTCTGCCTCGGCGGTGCTGGAGAATGGCGTCACTGTCGGTGCGCTGGTGGCGGTCAATGCGCTTGGCAGCCCGACGGTCGGCGATACGCGCCACTTCTGGGCAGCCCCGTGGGAAGTGGGGGATGAGTTTGGCGGCCTTGGCCTGCCCGACACCTTCCCCGCAACCGCCGAACCGCCCCCGATGAAACATCAGGGTGAAGCCACGACCATCGCCATTATCGCAACCGACGCCATGCTGGAAAAACCCGCTTTGCAGCGGCTGGCGACCGTCGCCCATGACGGTTTGGCACGGGCACTGGTGCCCAGCCACACGCTACTGGACGGCGATCTGATCTTTGCCGCCTCATCGGCCGCGCGCCCATTGACTGACCCGATCACGGATATGTTCCTGCTGGGACATGCCGCCGCAAGCGTCTTGGCGCGGGCGGTCGCGCGGGCAATCCATTCGGCGACGCCGCGCCCGGGCGATCTGCAATCAAGCTGGAAAAGCCTAAGATACTGAAAGGGCGGTGCAAATCTGCACCGCCCCCAGAGAGATCGCCAAGAGGGATAGCTTAGCGATAAATATAAACGATTTTACGGTCCGTTGGGTTCACCAAAACTGTCTGACCATTGATCTGCGCATAGCGATAATCCGGTTGTTCCGGAATATCATACAGGGTCACATTCTCGGGAATTCCGGCACCGGTGACGACCTCACCCTCCAGCAACACCGGATCGACGGCGTTGGAGGTGATGTAGGTGGTGATTTCCGGGGCCGGCTCTTCGGTCGCAACCGCGCCTGCAGTGCCACCGATAGCCGCACCGGCAATCGCGCCGACCGGACCGCCGATCAATGCGCCCATTGCCGCGCCGCCCAGTCCGCCGACAGCAGTGTTCTGGTCCTGGCTGGGATCAGCTTCCGGCTGCTCGATCACTGTCACGCCGATGGTCTGGCGGTTCGGATAAAGCGGCTGGATTTCATCGCCCGCCTTTACGGTCAGATAGTCGCCATAGGCCCATCCCGACAATTCACCCGAGGTGACGTCGCACCAATTGGCGCTTTCGATACAACCGGCGACGCTGACTTCGGCACCGTTCTTGATGGCACCTACGACTTCATGCTGAACACCCGGGCCCGAACGCACGTTCAGATCGGTGCCAGCGGTGGCCATGGTTTGCGCAAAACCTGCGCCCGTCATGGCGATCGTTGCAAGTGCCGTCGCTGCAATCATCTGTTTCATAACAAAATCTCCTGCACATTGGTTCGCCTTGCGAGCCATTGACGCAACAACACCTCGATCTGAGCCCTCGTTCCGACACGACGCATCACGTTAAGTTTGGCCCGACCTTGGGAACCGAACGGGCTTTGACAACCGCATTGGGCCGTGGTCATGTTTGGACGAACCGCATCGAGGAGCCCCGACATGACCAAGCATTCCACCGATTTGCAAACCCTGCTGCGCGACCCCTCGCTGCTGGAAACCCGCGCTTTCGTGGCGGGTGAATGGGTCGATGCCGCGGACGGCGCGACCTTTGACGTCATCAATCCGGCACGCGGCGATGTCATTGCCAAGGTTGCCGACCTTGGTCGGGCAGAGGTGGCCGTCGCCATCGAGGCTGCCGCCGAAGCGATGAAGGGCTGGGCGGCAAAGACGGCCAAGGAACGCGCACAGGTCATGCGCAAATGGTTCGATCTGATGATGGAAAATCAGGATGATCTGGCCCGCATCCTGACGGCGGAAATGGGCAAGCCCTTCCCCGAGGCAAAGGGCGAAATCGCCTATGGTGCCAGCTTCATCGAATGGTTCGGGGAAGAGGCCAAGCGCGTCTACGGCGAAACCATTCCCGGCCACATGCCCGACAAACGCCTGACGGTGATTCGCCAGCCGATTGGCGTGGTGGGCAGTATCACCCCGTGGAATTTTCCGAACGCGATGATCGCCCGCAAGGCCGGTCCCGCACTGGCCGTCGGCTGCGGCTTTGTCGCCCGCCCCGCTGCCGAAACGCCGCTGTCCGCGCTGGCTATGGCGGTGTTGGGCGAACGTGCGGGCCTGCCCAAAGGCATCCTGTCCGTCGTCACCTCGTCGCGCAGCAGCGAGGTCGGCAAGGAATTCTGTGAAAACCCGCTGATCCGCAAATTGACCTTCACCGGATCGACCGAGGTGGGGCGCATCCTATTGCGGCAAGCGGCGGATCAGGTGCTGAAATGTTCAATGGAGCTGGGCGGTAACGCCCCCTTCATCGTCTTCGATGATGCCGATCTGGATGCCGCCGTCGAAGGCGCGATGGCGTCGAAATTCCGCAACAACGGGCAGACCTGCGTTTGCGCCAACCGGATCTATGTGCAGGCAGGCGTTTACGACGCCTTTGCCGCAAAGCTGGCTGCGGCGGTGGACAAGCTGCGCGTCGGCGACGGGCTGGAAGATGGCGTGACCACCGGTCCACTGATCAATGAAGACGCTGTCGAAAAAGTCGAAGATCACATCCAGAACGTGCTGGAGGGTGGCGGCGCCGTTGTCACGGGCGGCAAGCGCCTGGAAGGCCTGTTCTTTGAGCCCACGGTGGTCACCGGCGTCACGGATGATATGAAAGTGTCAACCGAGGAAACCTTTGGCCCCCTTGCCCCGCTGTTCCGGTTCGAGACCGAAGCAGAGGTCATCGAAAAGGCCAACAACACCATCTTCGGGCTGGCATCCTATTTCTACGCCCGCGACATCGGCCGTATCACCCGCGTCCAGGAAGGCCTGGAATACGGCATCGTCGGCGTGAATACCGGCATCATCTCGACCGAGGTGGCCCCCTTTGGCGGTGTCAAGCAATCCGGTCTGGGCCGCGAAGGCAGCAGCCATGGCATCGATGATTACCTGGAAATGAAATATATCTGCCTGTCGATCTAAGCCGCATCGGATAAAAATATTTCACAAAGGTGGGAACATATTGTTCCCGCTGCGCATTTCTATTCGCAAGGCACCAACGCGACGGTGTCCAAATGGTTTTCAAAGGGGAAAACAATGGAAGGTTTTGGTTGGATTCTCTCCATCATCCTCGGCGCTATCGCTGGTTGGATTGCGGAACAGCTTATGAAAAGCGAACACGGCCTGCTGATGAACATCATCCTGGGTATCGTGGGTGCTGTTGTTGGTAACTGGCTGGCCGTTACCATTTTCGGTGCAACGATGGGTGGTGCCATCGGTCAAATCATCATCGCCGTTATCGGCGCATGTATCCTGATTTGGCTGGGTCGCCTGATTCGTCGCAAAAGCTGATGATCTTTTCGACTGACGAAGAATGAAAATAACGCCCGTCATCATGTATGGCGGGCGTTATCCTTTATTCCTATCGGCCGGATAATGCGGGTCCAGCATGACGACCCGCAGCGTCTCGACCAACACCTGCGATCATCAGCGGTCGTCTTCTTCGTCGTCATCTGCATCCGGCAGGTTGAAGAAGCTGTCCGCGTCCAGCTCGCGCTCTGGCTGTTTTTCTTCCTCGTCATCTTTCGACAGGCTGAAGTTCTCAAGCCCGGCGATCGAGCTGGGCAGACGTGGTTCTTCGCCCATAGCCAGCGAGGTTTCGGTGCTGACCAGTTTGCGACGTTCATCATCCGTCATCACATCGCCATCCGCGCCACGCTTTTTCGCGGCTTTCTGAACAGCGGCATCAAGCTCGGTCTGCTTCGCCAGCCCAAGTGCGACCGGATCAATCGGCTGGATGTTCTGGATATTCCAGTGGGTCCGCTCACGAATTGCCTGAATCGTCGGCTTGGTGGTGCCGACCAGCTTTGCGATCTGCGCATCGGCCAGTTCAGGGTGGAATTTGACCAGCCACAGGATCGCGGCAGGACGGTCCTGACGCTTGGACAACGGCGTATAGCGCGGTCCACGACGCTTTTCCTCGCCTTCCGAAGCCGGATTGTATTTCAGCTTCAAGCGATAATTCGGGCTGGCTTCGCCCTTCTTGATCTCCTCCGCATCAAGCTGATGCGAAGCAATCGGATCATAGCCCTTTACGCCAACGGCGACATCACCATCGGCAATACCCTGGATCTCAAGCTCGTGCATACCGGTGAAGTCACCGATCTGCTTGAAGCTGAGCGTGGTGTTGTCCACCAGCCAGACGGCGGTGGCCTTGGCCATCAACGGCTTGCTCATTTAAATCTCCTTCGCGTCTCTGCCCTGAACATGGTTGGCTAGGCCGGGAAAACGGCTTTCGGCAGCTGCCATTCCACGTTTTCGGGGGGAATTGTCGGTTGATATAGCGTTTCTGACCGCCGGGGAAAAGAGGATTCGCGCAATCCGGGATGGACCTTCGGCATGCGATGGTTAGTCTGGCGCGATGAAACGCATCTTGACCGCCCTTGCCCTGGCCGCGACGCCAAACTTTGCCGCCGCCGACGACGTGGCCGGACAGTTCGATTATTATGTCCTGTCCCTCAGTTGGTCACCGACCTGGTGCGCCAACACCGGCGATGATCGGAACGCCGATCAATGCCGCAGAGGGCGCAATATCGATTTTGTCGTCCACGGGCTTTGGCCACAATATGAACGCGGCTGGCCACAGAATTGCCGCACGCCCGAACGCGACCCGTCGCGGCGCGAAAGTCAGGCCATGTCCGACATCATGGGATCGGGCGGGCTGGCCTGGTATCAATGGCAAAAGCACGGGCGATGCACCGGCCTGTCAGCGGCAAACTATTACGCGACGACACGCGAGGCTGCCGATAGCATCGTCATTCCCGATGTTTTCGACGACCTGAACCGCGATGTGACGCTGCCCCCTACTGTCGTCGAGGATGCCTTTGTCGAGGCCAATCCCACCCTAACCCGCGACGGCATCACCGTGACCTGCCAAGGCGAAGCCCTGCAAGAGGTTCGCATTTGCCTGACCCGTGACATGGAACCGCGAGACTGCGCCCCCGACATAAAGCGTGATTGTAGCCGACCCCGCATCCTGATGGAGCGGGTTCGCTAACGCGGGGACGCTTCGCCCCCCGCACCCCCAGAGGATATTTTTTCACAGAAGATGAGTTTTTTCGTTTTTTCTTAACCTTCTGGCGTCAGGATCATTTTTGCGGAACAGGCGGGGACGCCGATGGCCGCCACAGGAGATGCCACACCTCTTTCGGACGGGCGCTGAAAGAGGTGTGTGCGCACCCTGTCTTCTGTGCTCAAATATCCCCGCCGGAGGCTACTGCGCGTGCCTCCGGATCAGTCGCCAGACACTTTCAGGACGATCTTGCCGATATGGCCGCTGCTTTCCATTCGGCGATGTGCGTCAGCAGCATCCCGCAGATCAAATTCGCTGTCGATTGTGACCCTGATTGTCCCACCCGACACAAGCGGCCACATCTGTTTGCGCAATTCTTCGGCAATCTCTGCCTTGGCCGCGTCAGACTGGGGTCTGAGGGTCGATCCGGTGACGGTCAGGCGCTTGACCATGATTTGTGCAAAGTTCAGCTCGACCTTCGGGCCTTCCAGAAACGCGATCATGACCAGACGGCCGTCCAGCGCCAGTGCTTTGATATTCCGGGGGATATAGCTTCCTCCGACCATATCCAGGATAAGATCAGCGCCACCTGCGGCATCGATAATCTTGACGAAGTCATCGGTTTTATAGTTGATCGCCGTCGCGCCCAACCGGGCGATTGCATCGCATTTCTCGACACTGCCAGCAGTCGCGAAAACACGGGCGCCATAGGCCTGTGCCAGCTGAATCGCGATCATGCCGATCCCAGATGTGCCGCCATGCACCAGAAATCGCTCTCCGCCCTTAAGCTGGCCCCGATTGATGACATTCGACCAGACGGTATAGGCCGTTTCCGGGAGGCACGCGGCCTCTTTCAGCGACATCCCATGCGGAATGCGCAGCGCGTGGTCCGCGTGGCAGACGACATATTCGGCATACCCGCCCCCCGGCAGCAGGGCACAGACCCGTTCACCCTTTTTCCAGCGGGTTACACCGTTGCCCATCCCGACAATTTCACCCGATGCTTCAAGCCCCGGCAGATCAGATGCTCCCGCGGGGGGCGCATAACTGCCCATGCGTTGCAGCACGTCTGGCCGGTTCACCCCAGCATAGGCGACTTTGATCAGGATCTCATCGTGTTTCGGCACCGGCACGGGCCGCGTGGTCAGTTTCAGGACATCGGCGTTACCCGGCTCTGAGATTTCGACGGCAGTCATGGAATCGGGGAACATGATGTCTCCTTAGTAATTGGTCGTCTTGCCGGGCAGGCCCCGATCACGCGGTGCGCGGATCCAGCCGAAGGCCACATTCGTCAATGTCTCTGCACCTGGAAGCTTACGCAACTGGGCTTTGACTTTTTCGAACCGCATCACGCCGTCGATCCTGCGGTCGATGAAATCCTGCGTCTCGGCATGATCGGGCGATTCGTCACCCAGCCAGAACAGAACCGTTGCACTGATGACCGCAGACAAGGTTGCGCGCTTGGAATACCAGTTCACGTCGTCCGAGCTGTCGCCCAGCCCGGTCCATATGACATCCGCCGTTTCCCAGACCAATCGCGCGGCCAGAGCGGCGTTCTGTGGCAATGCCAGCGTCGCTGCGCCTGCACGAACCAGTTCGGGTTGCACCAATCCCAATCGTCGCCAGACAGCCGCCGAGATCTTGTCGCGAAAGCGCCCCTCTAACGGGGTTTCTGCAAGGCTTTCCCGCAACTGCTGATCCGCGCGACGGTGATAAGCCGCTGCAAGCCCGGCGCCGCCCTGCGGGAAATGCACCCGTATCAGATCGACCGCCATGCCGATATCCTGCGCCCCCGCCCGCAGCGCGGCATCGTTCATGCCCTCGAATGGCACATGCTCCAGCGCCGCATCCATCAGTTTGTCTCGTTCGGTTTCAGCCATTCTTCACCTCTATCTGGACAAACGCCCCTTGCTTTGGTATTGGGCCGCTTCCTGCAATCTTTGCAACTCTAACTTAGGAAGGTGGTGACAACCACATGCAGGTCAACGTTCGCGATAACAACGTCGAACAGGCGCTTCGTGCTCTGAAGAAGAAACTTCAGCGCGAAGGTGTCTTCCGCGAGATGAAGCTTCGGCAACATTTCGAGAAGCCGTCGGTCAAGAAAGCCCGTGAAAAGGCAGAGGCCGTTCGTCGTGCCCGCAAGCTGGCCCGTAAAAAGGCACAGCGCGAAGGCGCGCTCTAAGGTTCTCGCGTCGGATCGACGCCGCGAATTCAAGGTTTCAGAACGGCCCCTGTCATTGGCAGGGGCCGTTTCTGTTTTGGCCAAAACCTGACTGTTTAGCCATTTTGCCCCGAGCTGAAAACTATGTGACACTTGGATGACATTGGGTGAATTGTATTGAGTTGGGTGACGCAGATGTCGTCGGTTCCTGTATCTTCGTCGGTCACGACAGGCAGTCGTGCGTTTGACCGCCGTGTTCTGGTCGGGCTGCTCTTGGTCGACGCGCTTCTGATCCTGATCTATCTGATCACCGGTTACATGGTCGCGACGGGCCGCCTGGCGTCTTTTCCCGACATCATCAATATCGGCCGGGATTGGAGCATCGGTGAAATACTGGGCTATGCAAAATGGCTGGCCCTGATCGCCGTCATGCTGACGGCCCATCGCAGATCGCCAAACCTGATCTTTCTCGCGATGGCATTTTTATTTGTTGTAGTTCTCATCGACGACAGCATGCAGTTGCACGAAAATTATAACGGCTGGACAACCGCACTTGGTTTTGTGGATCAGACCCAGGCTGCGCTACGCGAGGTCATCTTTTTCGGTGCGCTTGGCCTGATTGTGGCCGGGCCGCTTTTGCTGGGCTGGTTCCGGGCGGGAAAACCCGTCAGGCGAAAGATCCTGCCACTGTTGATCCTGTTCGGCGCAATCGCAGCCTGCGGCGTTGGCGTCGACTTTCTGCATACTGCCCTGCCTGACCGATCCATCTCGGCCGGACTTGCCGGCGCGTTTGAGGATGGAGGAGAGATGATGTTTCTGTCAGCCATGGTCGGTTATGCCGTCGGCACGTTCTGCCGGTCCCCCGAAAGGGCTAAACCGGAATCGCGGTCGTCCTGAAAACCGTGCGCAGCGCGAATGACGAATGCATCTGCGCCACGCCCGGCAGACGTGCCAGATGCTGACGGTGGATGCGGGCAAAATCATCCGTATCCTCGACCACGATCTTCAGCAGGTAATCCGCCGTTCCGGCCATCAGGTGACATTCCAGAACGTCCGGAATCGCACGCACGCCACGTTCGAATGCATCCAGCACCTCATCCGCCTGCCCTGACAACGTGATCTCGACAAACACCGTCGTCTGGCGGTGCAATTTTCGCGCATCCAACAGGGCGACATAACCTGTGATGACGCCGGTTTCCTCAAGCCGCTGCACACGCCTGTGGCAGGCTGAAGGTGACAGATGCACACGATCGGCCAATTCGGCATTGCTGATTCGACCCTCTTTTTGCAGGAGGGCCAGGATTCGGCGGTCTATTGCGTCAAGATCGGACATGGCTACACATTCTGCGACGAATATCCCTTTTTCCAGCATTTTCTTCGACGCGGGCCATCGTACATCCCTTAGCTTCGCAGGATATTTCGAGCCGGTGATGCAACACTGAACCCATATAAGCGTCGCGACTATGGGAGGATAACGATGCGCATTGGTTGCCCGAAAGAGGTGAAACCACAGGAATTCCGTGTCGGCCTGACACCCGATGCCGCGGCCGAGGCTGTCAGGCATGGGCATGGCGTTCTGATCGAAAGCAATGCCGGTATTGGCGCAGGCTTTACGGACGCCGATTACATCGCCGCTGGCGCGGAAATCGCACCCGATGCAAAGTTGGTTTTCGACGCGTCCCAGATGATCGTCAAGGTCAAGGAACCGCAAGCCGCCGAACGCCAGATGCTGCGCGACGGGCAGTTGCTGTTCACCTATCTGCACCTTGCCCCGGACCCTGATCAGACGCGCGATCTGCTGGCATCGGGGGTTACGTCCATCGCCTATGAGACTGTCACCGATACACGCGGCGGCCTGCCATTGCTGGCGCCGATGTCCGAAGTGGCCGGTCGTCTGGCCCCGCAGGTTGGATCTTGGGCGCTGCAAAAGGCCAATGGCGGTCGTGGCGTGTTGTTGGGCGGCGTGCCGGGCGTCCGTCCCGCCAATGTCATCATCATCGGAGGCGGGGTCGTGGGCGCGGCTGCGGCACGGGTTGCGGTCGGCATGGGGGCGAATGTGACGGTCATGGACCGTTCGGTGCCGCGCCTATCCTATCTGGATGATGTGTTCATGGGCAAGCTGACCACCCAATATGCCAGCGCGGCAGCGACCGCCGACCTATTGACCACGGCGGATATGGTGATTGGGGCGGTCCTGATCCCCGGTGCGGCTGCGCCGAAATTGGTCTCGCGGGCACAGCTTTCAACGATGTTGCCCGGTGCGGTGCTGGTGGATGTGGCGATTGATCAGGGTGGCTGCTTTGAAACCTCACGTCCGACCACGCATCAGGACCCGATCTACGAGGTCGATGGGATCGTGCATTATTGCGTCGCCAACATGCCGGGGGCAGTGGCGCGCACCTCAACGCAGGCGCTTGGCAACGCGACGCTGCCCTTTGTGCTGGCGCTTGCGGACAAGGGGTGGAGGCAGGCGATCACCGACGATCCGCATTTGCGCGCCGGGCTATCGACGCATCAAGGCAGGCTGACCTCGTTGCCGGTTGGCGAAGCATTGGGCATTCTGGCAGTCACACCCGATGCGATTCTGGCTGGCTGACCATTTCCGGTCCCCCACAAAGTGAAAAAGGCGCGCCAGCCGGGCGCGCCTTTTGTCATTTCACCAGATTCGGATCAGACCGCAGGGCGTTGTGCCAGCAGATCGCGGATCTGCGCCAGCAATTCTTCCTGCGTCGGACCGGCCGGTGCTTCTTCGACCACTTCGGCTTTGCCCACCGCTGCGTCTTTGATGCGGTTCACGCCTTTGACCAGCAGGAACACGACGAAAGCAATGATCAGGAAGTTGATGACCGCCGACAGAAACGCGCCATAGGCAAAGACGTTCGCGCCGGCGTCACGTGCTGCCTGCAGGCCTACACCCTCGGGGGCGGTGCCGGACAGAACGAAGTATTTGCTGCTGAAGTCGGTTCCACCGGTGATCACACCGATGATCGGGTTGATCAGGTCGCCCACCAAAGAGGTCACGATGGCGGTAAAGGCCGCACCGATGATGATACCCACAGCCATGTCCATGACATTGCCACGAGCGATAAAGTCGCGAAATTCCTTGATCATGAGTCACAAGCCCCTTGTTACGTGCGGTATTTTGTCGCTGTGCGCACCAATAGAAACTTTATCAAAGAACGCAAACATTCGCGCGATTGCGCAGCAAAAATGGCGGAAAATAGCCGCATTGACGCGACTATGCGGCAAAGCAGCAACGGATTACGCAGGGTAAATTTCAGTCATCCTGCCCTAATTTGGGCGACGCATGGTCCAGCGACAGATCAGAATCAGAGAACCGAATGGGCAGCCGAACGCCGGGGATACCCTCTGGCTCGATGCGCAGACCGCGTGCGAGGATTTGTGGATCGGCAAAGACATCCTGCATGTCGTTGATTGGCCCGGCGGGAACACCCTCGGCCTCCAGTGCGGCAAGCAAATCGTCGCGAGCCCACGCTTTTGTCACTGCCGAAATCTGGGCGGTCAGCGCATCGCGATTGGTCACACGCCCCGCATTGGTCGCGTAATCAGGTGCGGTTCCAAGTGCAGGCAGCCCCAGCAGCGTGCAAAACCTGCGGAATTGCGCATCATTCCCGACCGCGATGATCAGCCAGCCATCGATGCATTCAAACACCGCATAGGGCACCAGATTGGGATGGGTATTCCCCATGCGTTTCGGCGCATTCCCCGTTGCCAGGAAGTTCATCGCCTGGTTGGCCATTACAGCCGTCGCCACATCAAGTAGCGCCATATCGACGTGCTGACCGCGCCCGGTCACCTGCCGCTGGTTCAGTGCCGCAAGGATACCGACGGCACCATATATCCCGGTAAAGATGTCCGTCACCGCCACGCCAACCTTTTGCGGTTGACCATCGGCCTCTCCGGTGACGCTCATCAGGCCGGACATGCCCTGAATGATGTAATCATAGCCTGCGCGATGCGCATAAGGCCCGGTCTGCCCGAACCCGGTGACGCTGCAATAGATCAGCCGTGGATTCAGCACCTTCAGGCTGTCATAATCCAGCCCGTATTTCGCCAGTCCCCCGACCTTGAAATTCTCGATCACCACATCGGCGTCGGCGATCAGGTCACGGACCTTTTGCTGCCCCTCGGCCGTGCGAAAATCCGCGGTGACGGATTTCTTGCCACGGTTGGTCGAATGGAAATATGCCGCGCTGATGTCGCCTTCACGTTCGATGAAGGGCGGTCCCCACCGGCGCGTATCGTCGCCTTCCGGGGCCTCGACCTTGATGACCTCTGCCCCCAGATCGGCCAGAATCTGACCGGCCCAGGGGCCAGCCAGAATCCGGGCAAGTTCAACGACTTTCAGCCCGGCTAAAGGCGTCATTCGCCAGCTTCTGCCAGTTTTGCGTCGATGACTTTTTTCAGATCATCCCAAGGCTGGTTCATGACCTTTTCGCCGCCGATCATGAAGGTGGGGGTCGCTTCGATCCCGTCTGCGCCAGCGTTCTTCTGGAAGGTCGCAACCAGTTGTTCAGCCTTGGCCGAATCGTCCCAGCAAGCGGTCATCTGATCTTCTGTCATGCCGGCTTTCAGGCCGATGCGACGCAGGTTGGCCGCGACTTCTTCGCCTGAATTGCCGGCCAGCCATTCCGACTGTTCTTCGAACAGCATATCCGAGACGGCGTAATATTTGTCGTCACCGCCGCAACGCGCCAAAATGCCTGCCCACAGGCCAACCTGATCGAAATAGATATCACGCTGGATGAACTTGACCTTGCCGGTGTCGACATATTCGGTCTTCAGCTTTTCCCAGTTATCGTTATGGAACGCGGCGCAATGGCCACAGGTAAAGCTGGCATATTCAACCACGGTCAGCGGCGCATCTTCGGCACCGACAGAAATATCGGGCAGGGTTTCCACCTGCGTTTCGGCAGCAGGGGCAGTTTCCTGTGCAACGGCGGGCATAGCGAAGGCAAGCGCCAGCGCGGCAACGGCGGAACGCATCAACATTGAAAATCCTTTCGGTTGGTCCGTTTATCTCGGGTTTTGATGTTCATTGCCAGTCGGGCCATCGCCTCGGCCAGCGTGGGATCGGTGAATTGGTCCGCAACCTCACGCGCCTCGGCCTGCACCTCGGGCGAAGGGGTGGCCGGTTTGGCAGGGGCCGGGGTGAATTGCGCCTGACCCTCGGCAAAACCGCTGGCGGCGGTCTGTGTGACCACTATTTTCTGGATGGCGTTGTAGCCATAGCAGGCATTCACCCGCTCGCGCAGGGCGGGCAGCTGCATCTGCACCATCGGCGCGACAGCCCCCGTCGTCAAAAGGGTCAGCGTCGCGCCAAAGCTGCCCCGACCATGGCTGATCTTGACCGGGCGGGTCATGTTGGCCAATTGCGCGCCCGCGATTTCAGGCCAATGGGTCAGCAGCCGCGTCACCGCGAACCCGCGCCCTTCGGCCGCTTTCTGAACCCGCTCCGCCAGCAATGTCGCCGCAGCCTGAAACCCACGCTTGCGGCGGCGGGTTTGGTGTCGCGACTGATCCAGTGGCTGTGCCATCGTTGCCTGATTTGCTATCACATCCATATCTTTAATCAGCCAACCGCGCAGATGAAAGCGCGCGCATCGTCAAGGAGCCTGATAATTGCGTGACAACAAGGTGATCGCGCCAAAATTGCTGGTTTGGTATGATCGCCATGCCCGCGTTCTGCCTTGGCGCATCCTGCCGGGCGGCGGCACCCCCGACCCCTATCGCATCTGGCTGTCCGAGGTGATGTTGCAGCAGACGACGGTTGCAGCGGTCAAAGACTATTTCCTGCGCTTCACTGCGCTATGGCCCACCGTGCAGGATCTTGCGGCAGCCGAGGATGCGCATGTCATGGCAGAATGGGCGGGCCTGGGCTATTACGCCCGCGCCCGTAATTTGCTGGCCTGCGCCCGGCAGGTCGCCCATGCCGGCGGCTTTCCAGAGGACCGCGGGGGTTTGCGCGCGCTGCCAGGGATCGGGCCTTATACCTCGGCTGCGATTGCGGCGATTGCCTATGACCAGCCGGAAACAGTCGTTGACGGGAATGTGGAACGGGTCGTGTCCCGCCTGTTCGCCGTGGAAACGCCACTCCCTGCTGCAAAGCCCGAACTGACCGCGTTGGCAGAAACGCTGACGCCCCACATCCGCCCCGGCGATTTCGCGCAGGCGATGATGGATCTGGGTGCCACAATCTGCACGCCTCGCAGTCCGGCTTGCGGGATTTGCCCCTTGCTTGACGATTGCGATGCCCGTGCCGCCGGGATCGCTGCGGATTTGCCCCGCAAAGCGCCCAAAGCGGCCAAGCCTGATCGCACCGGCATCGCATGGGTTGCTCGGCACGGCGATTCGCTGGTGCTGGAGGAACGTCCGGCCAAGGGCCTGCTTGGGGGAACGCTGGCCTTTCCTTCCTCTGGATGGGACGGCTGCGACCTGCCGCCGCCGGGCGACGCAGACTGGACCGAGATCGGCCATGTCCGCCACGTTTTTACCCATTTCAACCTGTCGCTACAGGTGTTGATCGGGGATATGCCCAACAGCCCCGAACGCGGCCATCTGGTATTGTTGCACGATATCGACCGCAACGCCCTGCCCGGCCTCATGCGCAAGGTCTGGGATATGGCGCGCGCGAATATGGCGGCGTAATCTGCCCGGATGAACGATTCTGTCACGCCCCGCCCCGGAAAACTACCTGCCGCCGCGCCCTTCTGGATGTCGGTCGTCATGTTGCCTTTGGTTGCGCTGGCAGCGATCAAAGGCGGGCTGTGGTGGGCGCTGATCCCGCTTTACGGTTGGTATCTGACCACGGTGCTGGACAGCCTGTTGGGCGAAAGCGCCCAGAACGCTGATCCGCACACGGATGTTGCGGACCTTTTCTGGCACCGCGCCGTCACGCTGATCTGGTTTCCGCTGCAATTCATCGCGATTTTCGGATCAATCTGGTATGTCACGCATACCGATCACATGACGATCTGGGGCAAGATCGGGCTGTTCTTTGGCATCGGCGTGCTGTCGGGCACCATCGGTTTTGTCTATGCGCACGAATTGCTGCACCAGAAGACGAAATATGAACGCTGGCTGGGCGATCTGCTGTTGTCCACGGTTCTGTATTCGCATTTCCGCACCGAGCATCTGCTGGTCCACCATTCATGGGTCGGCACCCCACGCGACGCGGTTTCGGCGCGCTACAATGAAAGTTTCTACGCCTTCTTCTGGCGTGTGCTGCGCGATGGCCCGGTCAGTGCATGGCACGCCGAAACCGCCAGACTGGCGCGGGCCGGGCGCAGCCCCTGGCACCGGCGAAACCCATTCTGGCTTTATGCCACACTGCAACTGGCCATGCTGGCGCTGGCGCTGATTTTGGGTGGCTGGCAGGGGCTGTTCCTGTTCGTCTTTCAAGCCTTTATCGCCGTTTGGCAGCTAGAGCTGACGAATTATGTCGAACATTACGGGTTGACCCGAAAGCATCTGGGCAACGGTCGATACGAACATATCCTGCCGCGCCACAGCTGGAATGCCAGTCACAAGGCGTCGAACTGGCTACTGATCAACCTGCAGCGCCATTCCGACCACCATTACAAGCCCGACCGCCGCTTTCCCTTGCTGCAAACCTATGGCGAGGATGACGCCCCGCAATTGCCTTATGGCTATCCGACGATGACCTTTGTGGCGATGGCGCCGCCCCTCTGGCGCAGGCGTATGAACCCGCGCATCCGCGCGTGGCGGCAGAAATTCTATCCTGAGATTGCGGATTGGACCCCCTATAATACCGGCGACACGCCGATGCCGCGCCGCGCGTTATGATCTGGCCAGCGCCTCGACCACGGCGTCCAGTTGCAACGCGCCATAGGCCGGATTGGCGTGGCGATATTCTCGTTCTTCGTGCAACCGATCCTGCCTTGGTCCCAGCATGAACGACCCACGCATCCATTCAGGCGCGGTAAAAGCGTCCTCGACAATCGTGCTGGCAGGCTGCGGCACCAATCGCGCGTGCTTCGCCAAAACACCGGTCAGGATTCGCAGATAGCGTTTACGGAAACTGACAGCGTCGCCGCGTGCGACCATGTCGATATAGTGGCGCAATCCTTCCGGGTCGTGACGACTATCCAGCGATGGCAGTGCAGCATCCACCAGCAAAACTGGGCCACGGCCATATCCTGCCAGCAGGCGAACAATCTTCAGCGCGGCAGAATTTGCAATGCGGGTGCGGATCATCGCATCCATGTAAGCGGTCGAGACCAGCCTCTCGGCGCCTTCGGCCTGGACCGAGGGGAAATCAAAACTGCGGGCATCGTTTTGCAACTGCGCCACCGCCGAAAAGGCCGGGTCGCCAATCACGACAAAGGCATCATAGCCGGCCAGCGGCAAATCGGGAATGCCGTTATGGCGTTGCATATGCTGCTGCGCGTCTTCCGATGTCGGACACAACACATCATCTTGAATCGCCAGCTTTGGAAAGGACGCTGGCGGCAGGGCCAGAACATCAAATTCATATCCCGGCCAACGCCGCGGATTTTCCTGCAGGGCGATACGCGCCGCGACCGTATGCGAATTCCCGATAAGCAGCACATTCCGGGGCGTCATTTGCGATGCGCCTCTAACAGTATTTCTTCGCAAACCAGATCGGTCGCAGCGTCGTCACTTGTGGCTGTGGCGACTGCTGGCCCTGCGCCACCCGTCAAACCATGTGCGCGCAGAAATGTTGTCGTGACGGCATCCACACCCTGCTGGGTGACGTCGCGGCTGTTTGGCATGTAAAACCTGCCACGAGCCGCCGGATTGGTGACAATTTCATAAGACGGAAAATAATCGACATCTTCATGACTATCGGCAAATTCGCCCGCCGCTGCACGCAGGATTGCCTTGGCGTTCGTGGTTGCGGGCAGGACGTGCTGACCCGTCGCAGTCGCGGTCAACGGCACAGGAGAAACCGTCAGGATCAAACGCAACGAGGGATTGTGCCGGTGCAGATGCTGCCGCATCTGCTGCAGATCATGCAGCACTTCCGCAAAGCCAAGCCGTCGCAGGCTGTAACGGCCGGGATCATATTCGCCGGCCACAACACCGGGGGCCAGCGGCATAACCCGGCCCGTTTCCTGGTCGAACCAGCATTCGACCAGCCCAAGCGTAAAGATAAGATGTGTCGCCATGCGGAAAAGCCGCTGCACCGCAGCCAGATGCGCCTGACGCAGCAAAATCGCCTCATCAACCGAAACGAAGCCCACAGGTTCGATATTCGGGCGTTGCGCATCGAAGAAGCGACCGTCGCGCTGCCAGATCTCGGCCAGTTCCACATGGCCTGTTTCGCTGTCTTGCAAAAGTTGCAGCAATTGCCGCGTTGTATAGATATTTCCATAACGCGCGGAATAGACGCCATAATTGAAGCTGCGCGCCAGTTCGGGTGCTTCGGTGTTGGGCGCAGGTTCGACATCCAGAACCTGCATTCCGGCCCCCTGCAATGCGCGACTTATATGCTGGGCAAAGCAGCTGCCTGCGGTGGCGATCCGGGCATCATCGCCAAGCGGGAACGCGGGCTGATAAATCCCGTCCAACGCCGCCGGATCGGCGTCGGCAACCCCGCTACGCCAGAACGCCTGTGGCGGAAGATCTGCATAAGGATGCGTCATGACACATGATTGCCACCTTCGCACGGAAACGAAAAGGCCCCGCCTGAAGGTCGAAACCCACAGGCGGGGCAAGGCGGTTCCGTCCACGCGGATAGGCGGCGGAACTTGGCGAAACTGTGCGACAGATCAGTTGGGGCGCGAGACGTCGCCCTCCATCTCGGCGCGTATCTGCTGACGCAGAATGTCGATCGGGATCATTTTCCCCTCGCGCCGGTAATGCCAATATGTCCAGCCGTTGCATGACGGCGCACCTTCCAGTGCGGCACCGACCTGATGGATGCTGCCCTTGACATCATTGCCGATCAGGCTGCCATCGGCACGCACCTTGGCCTTGTGACGATTGCCGATGGAATAAAGCTCTTCGCCGGGGCGCAGCATGCCGCGTTCGATCACCTGACCAAAGGGCACGCGCGGTTCGGCCCGCTTGGCTTTGGTCGTGGAAATCGCTTCGGCATCAAGGCGGCGGATGCGGGCCAGACGCTTTTCGGCGACCTCGCGGTAAGCTTCCTCGCGCTCGATCCCGATGAAATCGCGGCCCAGCATTTTGGCAACCGCGCCGGTCGTGCCGGTGCCAAAGAACGGGTCCAACACCACATCGCCGGGATTGGTGGTGCCGACCAGCACGCGATGCAGCAGGGCTTCTGGCTTCTGGGTCGGATGGGCCTTGTCGCCTTTGCCGTCTTTCAGACGCTCACCGCCGTTGCAGATCGGGATGACCCAGTCAGAGCGCATCTGCACGCCCTCGTTCAGCGACTTCAGCGCCTCGTAGTTGAAGGTATATTTCGAGCTTTCGGACTTCGATGCCCAGATCATCGTCTCATGTGCGTTGGTCAGACGCTTGCCACGGAAATTCGGCATCGGGTTCGATTTGCGCCAGATCACGTCATTCATGATCCAGTAGCCCTGATTTTGCAGCTCGGCCCCGACGCGGAAGATGTTGTGATAGCTGCCGATCACCCAGATGGCGCCGTGCGGTTTCAGCACACGGCGTGCCGCAGCCAGCCAATCACGCGTAAAGCTGTCATAGGCCGCAAAGCCGGAAAACTGGTCCCAGTGATCATCGACCGCATCGACCTTGGAATTGTCGGGCCGGTGCAGATCGCCCCGCAATTGCAGGTTATAGGGGGGATCGGCAAAGATCAGATCGACGCTGCCTTCGGGCAACGCATTCATGATCTCAATGCAATCACCCGCCAGAATTTGGTTAAGCGGTAAGGGTCGCGCGGAATCCGCGCGTTTATCTTTGATCTTCGTCATCACTCTGCCTCTGGAACTGCCGACTTTTGCCGGTCTGGTATGTCCCTAAAGATGAGTCAGAGGGGATTCGGCGTCAATTTCTTTTTTGAATCAATGACTTGCTTATCCGTCTTTACACAAGATATAGTGGACGGGCTTAAAGGAACGCCTATGATGTGGTGTCACGCCCAAATCTAGCAGCGCTTTTTTATGTGCGGGCGTCGGATATCCGGCGTTCACATCCCAGCCATATCCGGGGTGCTGTTGCGCCAAATCCACCATGATGCGATCGCGCAACACCTTGGCCAGGATCGAGGCCGCCGAAATCGACAGTGACCGGGTGTCGCCCTTCACGATCGCTTCGGCAGAGTGGTTGATTCCCTTGGGGATTTTGTTGCCATCAATCAGCACATGATCCGGCACCTGCCGCAGCCCCATCACCGCACGCGACATCGCCAGATGCGCCGCGTGATAGATGTTCAACGCGTCGATTTCGTCAACGGAACAACTGCCCAGACCCCAGTCACAGTTTTCCTCAATCCATTCGGCCAGATAAACGCGGCGTTTTGCCGACAGTTGCTTTGAATCGTTCAGACCTTCAGGGATATTCTGCGGGTCCAGAATGACCGCCGCAGCCATGACCGGGCCAGCCAGCGGGCCACGTCCCACCTCATCGACACCGGCAATCAGGCGTGCGCCACCCGACATCGCGGCCAGCTCAAAGCTGTAATCGGGACACGATTTCATGCCGTGATCGTCACGGCAGGGATCAGGACTTCTTCCAGATTCACGCCCTCACCCTCGCGGTCGATCACCAGAAAATCGGCGGCGTGATCCAGCGGCGTCAGGACACCATGCCAAATACCCGCACGCAAGTTGACGCCCATTCCTGCGGGCACCAGAAAGGCCAGCGGCGCGCCGGGCATTCCGTCATCATCGGGCGCAACAACCGACAACCACGGATCGGGGCCAAGCGGCATGAAGGCCTGGCTGCCCAACGGATGCCGTTCCAGCAACACGCAGTCATAAGGCAGGCTGACAGGCTCTGAACGGAACAGGGAAATGATCGCCTCGCCCCCGCTGCGCTGCACAGTGGCAAGCGCATGGTGACGTTCGCAGCGCCCCTGATTGATCATCTTGTCGGGCGCGGGCCTGGCACATAGCAGTTCCCCATAGGGGGCGAAGGCTTCCGCCGTGATGGGCTGGATACGGATGGTTGTCATGGCCACCTCCTTTCCTGTTGCTGTTTAGCCTGCCGCGGCAAGCCCGTCGAGGATACGGCCAAGGATCGCACGGCGCGTTGCCGGGTCGCGCAGATGCGCCACCTCGGCCCGCGCGGCAGCGGACATTTCTTTGCATTCCCGTGGATTAGCCCGCGCCCAAGCCAATTTTTCACGCACATCCGCGCCATAACGCGCCAGCGGAATATAGTGTTTCCACGGCTTGAAGCGACCGGAATAGAACACTTCCCAGCCGTCCTCTTCCTTCAACAGGACCGACTGGCTGTCGATCATCGGAATGAAGTTCGAGCCGTGATCATAGCCGGACAGGTAAAGCTGATACCGAAATCCGTGAAAGAAGCTGAGCGGCTGGCGTGCCTTGCAATAGGGCGCAAGCAGCGGGTCATCGGCGAACTGGCGAAATTGCCATGCCATCACAATGCCAAGGTCGAAATCCTGATGGTCGAAGTGGCGCAGGATAAAATTCAGACGCGATGTTCGCTTCAATTCCTTCCATGCCTGTTCCCGCGCAATCGGATCACCCCCGGCTTCCGCCAGTTTGCGCAGAAAGACATGCGAAGCGGGGCCCGGTTTGACGCTGTCCCGCATCTGGCTGCCTGAAATCATGCCGCGCCACACGATGCGATCCTGCTTATCCTCAAAGCTGATCTGGTCCGGCTTTGCACTGGGATCGAACCCCGCCAGTCCGATGGAATGCAGATCCGGCAAGGGCCACAGCACGACATTCTGCGCCCCCAGCCGGCGATTGTGGCAGATCACGGGCTGGTTCATGACACCGCCCTGCGGTGATCCAAGCCAGCGCGAATCCTCCATATCCACGGTCAGGGGTATGGGCCTGTCAACGCGCAGAGCATCATTGATGACCGCTTCGCAGCGCAGCAGTTTGAAATCCCGCCCCGGAAAGGAAACCGCCGTTTTGCCAAGCCCAGGCTGCGCCGTAACCGTCATTCGGCGCGGCTCACCCTTTTGGGACCGGATCTGGTCGCGGCCGTCCCAAACGCAGGAAAAAGCCGACAGCGCAGCATTTTCGCCCGGTTGCGGTGACATGCCCTGCAGGCAGAATCGGGCCACATCTTCGACATAATCATCATCGGGGGCACCGCCAGCGGTCCGTTCGATCTGCGCCAAAAGGGCGGTTTCCGGTGTCTCCTCATGCGGCGGATGCCAGTTGCGATCCGGCGGCAAAACGGTCATCGGCAACAGCGGCGACAGTTGCGTGGCCAGATCACTGATCTTCTGCCGCTCGATATCCACGCGGATCAGGCGCGGGTCGTCGCCGAAATACGCCTCGACCGCGGCCAGATGCGCACGCCAACTGCTTTCCCACATCCGGGGCAATTCATTTTGATCGCACCCTTTATGATGGGCGTAACACCGCGCGACCGCCCCCTTGTCCCGCACCATACGATCCAGCAGCCAGCCATCCAGATCGCGGGTCGTCAGAATGAACCGGGCGTGGGGCAGACGCACTGCCAGCCACTCAAAGCTGCGCCACGCCTCCAGTGGCGGACGCCAATGCGGCGTGTGGCGGTAAAGGCCGGTGACAAGCTGCACCCGCGACCATTGGGTCAGGGGTGCTGTCTGGGTGGCTTGCGCATACAGAATATCTTCGGCCAGCCGCCCGCTTTCTTCCAGCGCGACGGCATGCCCATTGTGACGAAACAGGCGTGTCAGCGCGCCCTGCCCGCACCAGTCGGGACTGATATGGATGAACAGCGGTTGCCGTCTCATCCCGCCATCATGGCCCTTGACCGTGGCAGAAAGATCGTCAGGACGCCCAATATCGGCAGGAATGAGCAATAGAGGAACACCCGTTCGATGCCCTGCGCATCGGCCAGCACGCCAAGGGCGGCCGCCGCGATACCGCCCATTCCGAACGAAAAGCCAAAGAACAGACCGGCGATGGTCCCCGTCCGACCGGGCACCAGCTCTTGCGCGAATACGACAATCGCCGGAAAGGCCGAAGCAAGGATCAGCCCGATCACCAGGGCCAGAACGCCGGTCATCTCCAGCCCGACATGTGGCAATATCAGCGTGAAGGGCAGCACTCCAAGGATCGAAAACCAGATGACTTTCAACGGCCCGACCTTGTCACCAACGATCCCGCCCAGCATGACGCCGCCCGCCATGCCCACCAGAAACAGAAACAGCATGATCTGTGCACCCTGTGTGGACAGGCCGAATTTTTCAATGGTGTAAAAGGTGAAATAACTGCTCATCGAGGCCGTGTAGATATTCTTGGTAAAGACCAGAATGGCCAGCACCGCGATGGCCCGCAGCACGACACCTTTCGGCAGTTTCAGCGCAGTATCGACAGCGGCCGCGCTGGCCTTGCGCCTGCCATCCGCCCATGCGCCGACCTTGCCAAGAACAATGACGCCCACAGCGGCAGCGATTGCGAACAAGGCAACCGCGGGCCGGCCCAAGGGCACAACGATGAACGCAGCCAGAAGCGGGCCAAGCGATTGCCCGAAATTGCCACCCAACTGAAACAGCGACTGCGCGGTGCCGAATTTGCCGCCCGACGCCAGACGCGCGACCCGAGAGCTTTCCGGATGAAAGATGGCCGAGCCCACACCGATCAACATCGCCCCCGCCAACAGCAGCCAATATTGGTGCGCGAAAGCCAACAGCAGGACGCCGCAAAAAGTCGAGGCCATCCCAAAAGGCAGCGAGCGTGGCTGCGGGTGGCGGTCCGTCGCCATCCCGATCAGCGGTTGCAGCAGTGATGCCGTCACCTGAAAGGCAAAAGTCATGATGCCGATCTGCGCATAGCTGAGTGAGAATTCCTGCTGCAATAGCGGGTAAATCGCCGATAGCATCGACTGCATCACATCATTGATCATGTGACATAAACTGATCGCCGTCAGGACAAACCACACCGTTCCGGTGGTGTTGGTTGTCGGTGTGCTGGTCGCGGAACCTGCCATGCCCATGATTTCCCCCGTGCGCATATGCAGTTTCTGCAACTATCAGCCTGCGAAAGCATTGCAAATGACCGATTTCGCACCAGGTGGGCACGCGCGAGCCTGTCTTTATGGACAGGTTTAGCGCCGATACCGGCGATCTGCCCTTTTGGACAGGTATCTTTTTAGGCCTTGCTTGAACAGACTGCATACAAATCCCAGACAAATAGCCACTCACATGACCAAGTTACTTGGCAATCTTGCACGAACACTTCGTCCTTCCCGCATCAGCGGCGGCAACAAACGCATGAACACATGGCAATCTGTTCGTGCAGAAGTCCTTGAACGCATTCGATCTCGTGAATGGGCGCCGGGCGAACTTATCCCGACCGAGGAGCAGTTGTCCCAACAACTCGGCTGTGCCCGGGCCACCGTCAACCGCGCCCTGCGTGAATTGGCCGAAAGTGGAATTATCGAACGTCGCCGAAAAGTCGGCACTCGGGTGGCATCTACCGCTGCCCGAAAGGCTACGCTCGAAATGCCCGCAATCCGGGACGAGATCGAGGCGATGGGCGCGACCTACAGCTATTCCCTGATGCTGTTCGAAGAGCGGATGCCAAGCGAAAAAGCGATGCGCGCATTGCAGGTCGATGCAAATGAAAAGCTGATTCTGGTCAAGGCGCGTTATCTGGCCGATGGTCAGCCCCATTGTTGTGAATCAATCTGGCTGAACCCGCAATCGCTGCCGGTTCCGACCCGTGCCGTTCTTGAAAAGCTGCCCGCGCATGAATGGTTGGCCAGTCAAGTTCCCCTGACACATGGTCGCTATGCCATCCTTGCGGAAGCGGCATCCGAGCCCTGCGCCGAACATCTTGGCGTGGCGGAAGGAACGCCGGTCCTGTCGATTGAACGGACCAACTGGGTCGATGCGACGCCAGTATCCTTTGCGCGTCAATTCTATCGTCCGCAGCACCGTCTGGTGTCGGAAGAGTAACCACGCTCGCAGCCAGACCATCTGGCCGCGTCCGGGGCCGGGCATATCAGGCAGATCCCCCCAAAATTGCCAGATATGCCCGGTTAATACGGAAATATGACTAGATATTGGCGCTTTTCAAACCGAATTGATGACCTGCGGAATTGACTGAAATGCAACCTGCGGTCTATCTGGCAAACTCATACATATGTTGGATGCAATCATTATCCCGCACCGGAGAGTTTGATGCCGCTTTGCCTGTCCCGTCTTACGACAGCCCTTGTCCTGATCGTGGCCGCATCCCCCGCTGTGGCGCAAGGCGACATACCTTTCACTGCGGCAGAGATCGAGGCCGCCGCCTATAGCGGTGGCGATCTGCCCTCGGGCCGCACCGCACTGACGGCCAAGGTTCAGGTGCTACTGGACCGGTCGGGGACGTCACCCGGCGTGATCGACGGCTACAAAGGCGGGATGAGCCAAAGCGCCATCATGGCCTTTGAACGCCGTTCCGGCCTGCCAATGGATGGCATCATGGACCCGCATGTCTGGAACCTGCTGCAATCCTATGCGGCAGAGCCGATTACCCAAACCTACACCATCACCGCCGAAGACGCCCAAGGTCTGGTCGATGCGATTCCCACCGACTATGCAGAAAAGGCGCAGATGTCGGCGATGGGCTATACCAGCATCGTTGAAAAGCTGGGTGAGCGTTTTCACATGGACGAAAAATTCATCGCCTTCCTGAATCCGAACGTCTCGCTGACGCCCGGCAATACGATCAATGTCACACGCCCTGCCGCGCCCATCCGGGCCGAGGTCACGCGCATTATCGTTGACAAGGCGACCCGCCGCGTTGCCGTCTATAACGCCAGCGGCCGTATGATCGCGGATTACCCGGCCACCATCGGGTCCGATGCGACACCTTCACCCTCCGGCAATCATCATGTCGTCACCGTCGCGCTGAACCCCAACTACACCTATAATCCGGCGAAGAACTTCAAACAGGGCAACAATGACAAGCCCTTGGTCGTTCCACCGGGTCCGAACGGCCCGGTCGGCACTGTCTGGATTGACCTGTCACGGCCGACCTATGGGATTCACGGCACGCCCACGCCCTCGCAATTGTTCCGCAACCAATCCAGAGGATGCGTCCGCCTGACGAACTGGGACGCAGAGGAACTGGCCCGAAATGTTCGCGGCGGCGTAACCACCGTCGAATTTCTGCCGCCGGGCATGACGATTGCCCAGGCGACAGGCGTGACCCCCGCCCCAGTGACCACCGAAAAACTGGAGCCTGCGGCAGAAACGGCGGCAACCCCCGCCGCGACAACAGAGGCCGCGACGGAAACGACGACGCCCGCGACGGCACCGAATGCGGATCTGGGCTATACGGACGCCACGCAACCTGCCGCAGCTGCGCCCACCGCGACCGATGGGATCATCGAAGACACGACCGAGGAGGCGGCGGATGCGCTGGCCCCGCAAACCGATCCGCTGACCGATGCCCTGTCAGGCGCGCTGCCAGAAGGCTTTGTCGTGCCGCTGCCGAACGAGACGCAATGAACTGGGCGGCATCCACGCTGATTGTTACACTTGGGTGCCTGTGGCTGAGCGCGGCGCACGCGCAAGAGCGTCCGGCGTCAGCGCCCCGTTCGGATGATGAATGGTCGCAGGGCAGCCCCGTCGTTGACGCGGATGCCCGACCGCCAGAAAAACCAGCAACGCAAGATGCAGCCAATCCCGAGGGCAGTCCCGAGGGCGGGGATGGCGACACATCGTCAGCGGTGGATGAGAAGGTCTTGGCCGACAAACCCGCCGCCCCTTTGGAACAGACGTTCGGCCCGCCACCGCCGCCCCTATGGTATCTTCAGCGCGAAACCGATCAGGAATATGCGGCCTGCAAGCTGGCGCTGTCTTTCCTTGGCACGATCTATCACGAGGAAGACCAGCAGAACGATGCCGACAACCCGGAATGCGGCATCGCCCGTCCGATTCGCGTGGATCGCATCCTGCCCGATCTAACGCTGGAAGGAGGGGCGTTGATGCGCTGCGATACGGCGCGCGCGCTTGGTTTGTGGGCGCATCAATTTCTAAGGCCCGCCTCGGCCGCGCTGCCCGATGCCCCGCGTGTCACCAGCCTGCAACTTGGCACGACCTATGACTGCCGTGGTCGCGTCGGCACCGAAAAGACCACGCCCAAGCTATCTGAACATGCCTATGGGAATGCCATTGATATCATGGCTTTCGTTTTCGACAACGGCGAAACGCTGCGCGTTGAGCCGCGCGTCGATACAGGTCAGATGACCGAAGCCTTTCAAAAGGCCGTTCGTCATGCTGGCTGCCTTTACTTTTCGACAGTCCTTGGCCCCGGATCAAACGCGGCCCATGATAATCATTTGCATTTCGATGTGGCAGTTCGGAAAGGTGGCTGGCGCCTGTGCGAATAGCGATGCTCAGCGACTGTGGCGTTCCAGATCCAGATAGGTCGAGTCGAACCGCGCAAGACGCGCCAAACCGTCCCAATTCAGAATCGTGATATCGCTGCCCGTCCAGCGGACGAATCCACGATCACGCAAGTCGCGGACCGCACGGTTCACATGAATCGATGAATAGCCCAGAATATCAGCCAGTTCCCGTTGCAGGAGAGGCAGCGAAAACTGGAAATTCGACGCTGCACCAACGGCGTTCAACCTGATGTAAATTTCGCAAAGCAGATGGGCCAGATGCGCACTGGAGCGTAGCGACGCCGCCGCGACCAGCCATTGTCGATGGATGGCCGCGTCGATCAGGGTCGCCATCCACATCAACCGCGTCAGATGTGGAAAATTTTCGGTAATATCGATCAGTTCGCTGTGGTCAACAAATTCGACTTCGGTCGGACCAACCGCCAGAACCTCATGTTCAAGTCCGGCCAGAACGAAGCCGTGCAGATCAACGAAATCCCCCGGCACATGCAATGCGGTAATCACTCGTTCGTCAGGCCGACCGACCAAAGGGTGCGATCGACCAGCCATACCACGCAGAATCATGCAGCTGCGGGTCACGTTCCTCTCGATGGGGACGATAACTTCACCGGCGCCAAACGACTGCTTATCTGTTTTCAGCAAGCGAAGCCGGTTCAGGTCGATTTCTGAAAGGGTATCGCGTCGTTGAAGATAGCGAATAAAGTATTCGGTTATCGCCATATAAATCTCTTCTCGCAGGAACGCTGGACAGTGGCCCATTGCCACTGGTGACGCAATGGGTCGAGGAGACACGCTAACAATGATTAAGTTGACGTTACCTAAACCAAATTCCTCAGGGCGCCCGCATCGCTGCACGCGGCCTGCCTATAATATGTAATGCCTTTGCCAGCGAATTGAAGCTGTGTTCGATGCTTGGGCTTTTTTCCGCCACAAACTCATCCAGTTGCGGATAAAGCTTCACGGCTTCGTCCAGCCGCAGATCCGCGCCCGGGGCATATAATCCCGCGCGAATCATCATCTCGGAATCGGCATAGGCGCCAAGGGCAGCTCGCGCCTTGGCGATCATGGCGTTTTCCTCTGGCGTGGCGGCGTCAGGCAACGATCGTGACACGGATCGGACGACATCAATTGCGGGGAAACGCCCCCGTTCGGCAATGCTGCGATCCAGCACGATATGCCCGTCCAACGTGCCCCGCAGGATATCGGCGACAGGTTCCTCCATATCCGATCCGGCAACCAGCACGCTGAAAATTCCGGTAATGTCGCCGGTTCCTTCAAGGCCGGGCCCAGACCGTTCTGCCAACGCCATGATCAGGTTGGACACAGACGGCGGAAAGCCCCGAAAGCTGGGCGGCTCGCCCGCAGCAAGGGCGATTTCGCGATGCGCCTCGGCAAAGCGGGTGATCGAATCGGCCAGAAACAGAACGTGCCGGCCCTGATCGCGAAAATGTTCGGCCACAGCCATCGCCGCCCATGCGCATCTGCGCCGGATCAAAGGCGAACGGTCCGAGGTCGCGGTGACGATCACCGCACGTTTCATTCCCTCGGGGCCAAGCGTTTTTTCAACAAATTCGCGCAGCTCACGGCCCCGTTCGCCGATCATGGCGATGACGACCACATCCGCCTGAACGCCACGCGCCAGACTGGACAGCAGTGTGGATTTGCCGACACCCGATCCGGCGAACAGGCCGATACGCTGCCCCGCGACCAACGGCAACAGGGTGTCAAAGACCGTCAACCCGGTCGCCAACCTGCCGCCCAGCCGCTTGCGCCGCACCGCCGACGGCGCCTCGGCGCGAAACGGGCGCGGCGTCACCCCCACGGGCAGCGGGCGGCCATCCAACGGTTGCCCAAGCGGATCAATGATTCGCCCGATCCATGCGTCGCAAGGCGCAATGCTAGGCGCAAACAGCAATTCGACTTCGGCCCCGATGGATAGACCATCCGCATTCCCTTCAGGCAGAATATCGGCATGTCGCGGGGCAAGACCCACAATTTCGCCCGCGACATCTTTGTTTTGCAGGGAAATCAGCACACGATCTCCGACCGAGGCGTAGAGATTAAGTCCCTCGACCCGAATAAGGCCGGCTCGCATTGAATGAACGCGTCCGAAATAGCGTGCCACACGCAACTGACGCAGCCGCTGGGCAACCGATTCAACTTTATCCATTTCGCGTCACTCCTGTTCGGGTCGGAATTCGATCCACGAAACGGTTTCTAAACCAATTGGGGTTAAGACCCGGTTATCGCCAATGAGGAGAACCTCATGTTCCAGAAGATTGAAGTGATGCAGATGGCCCGTGCCATGGGTCATCATGTCGCCCAGCGACAAAACATCGTGGCACGCAATATCGCGAATGCCGACACCCCCGGCTACAAGGCACAGGATCTGCAATCGTTTGAACAAAGCTATCAGCGCGACAGCTTTGCCCCGATGCGCACGACCAATGCCCGTCATTTCGACACGCCAGACCGGTCCCTGATCGGTGCGCGCGTCGTCACCAATGAAACCGGGGTTTCGCCCAATGGCAACTCGGTCTCGATCGAAGACGAAATGCTGAAAGCGGCAGAGCTGAAGCGGTCCCATGATCTTTCACTGGGAATCTATCGCTCGGCCATGGATCTGATGCGGACCAGCATCGGTCGCCGCGCATAAGGATTAGCCATGACAGATCGTGTTTCCGCCCTGCATCTTTCCGCCTCTGGCATGCGTGCGCAAAGCGAACGGCTGCGTCACACCGCCGAAAACATCGCCAATGTCGACACCCCAGGCTATCGGCGCAAATTGGTCAGCTTTGAAGAAACGGTCCGTTTTGGCCGCCCGACGGGTGAGGTCGACACCTCTCGTGTCCAACTGGATCGGGCAGAACTGCCGCAGATTTTCGATCCGTCGCACCCGCTGGCGGATGAGCAGGGGTACTACCTCGGCTCGAACGTCGATCTGGTGATCGAGATCGCTGATTCGAGAGAAGCGGGCCGCAGCTATGAGGCCAACCTGAAAATGTTCGAACAGACCCGCCAGATGGGCGCATCGCTTCTTGAACTTCTGCGTCGCTGAAAGGACCGCCATGTTTACCGCAATCAATGCCGCCAGCGCCTATAACGCCGCCCGCACCGCCGTTTCACCCGGCCAAGCCGGCGGAGCGGTTGAAAAACTCTCGACCGCTGCCGCCGATTTTGCGCAGCAGATGGCGCAGGTCGACACCGTTTCCACCGGCGCGATGACGGGCCAGGTCGAGACACATCGGCTGGTTCAGACCATCGCCGAGGCGGAAATGGCAATGGAAACGGTTGTGGCTATCCGCGACAAGGTCGTGGAAGCGTATCAGGAAATCCTGCGGATGCCGGTCTGAGAGGTGATCATGAGCGAGACCGTCCTTTTTGACATGCTGCGGCAGGCACTGTTGGTGTCCGTCCGCATGTCCGCGCCCTTGCTGGGCGTCGCGTTGGTGGCCGGGGTGGTGATCGGCCTGTTTCAGGCGCTGACCTCGGTGCAGGAAATGACGCTGACCTTTGTCCCGAAAGTTGGTCTGATGCTGGCGGTTTTCTGGGTCACGATGAGTTTCATGACCACGGCCTTGTCCGACTTCTACCTTGGCCAAGTCATTCCGTTGATTGCAGGAAGCTGACCCATGGATAACGCCATCTACGCCACGCTGACACGGCAATCGGGCCTGATGAAGGAAATGCGTGTCGTCGCGAATAATATCGCGAACATCAATACAACCGGCTTCCGGCGCGAGGGTGTTATCTTTGCCGAGCATCTGTCCGCGCTGGATCGCCGTGGCGAAACGCTGTCGATGGCGGATGCGCGCGGGCGATTGGTGGACCTGGATCAGGGTGTCCTGACCCAAACCAACGGTCGCTACGATCTTGCCATCGAAGGAAAAGGGTTCTTTCTGGTGGAAACGCCCGAGGGCAATCACCTGACCCGCGCCGGTGCCTTCATCCCCGGCCCCGAGGGTGACTTGATGACGGCTGACGGCTATCGGCTGCTGGACGAAGGTCAGGCCCCTATCATTATCCCGGCAGGCGCCAGCCATGTTGCCGTTGCCCCAGACGGAACCCTGTCGGCGAACGGCATCGCCTTTGGCCGTGTCGGCGTATTCGCGCCTCCCGAAGGTGCCCAACTGATTCATCAGGGCGGCACCAGCTTCTCACTGAACGACGCTCCGGAGCCGATGGAAAACCCCAACGTCCGTCAAGGATTTCTTGAGGAATCCAACGTAGATACGGTCTTCGAAATCTCTCGGATGATAGAGGTGCAGCGCGCCTATGAACTGGGCCAGTCCTTCCTTGATCGCGAAGATCAGCGCATCCGAGCCGCCATCAACACCATGACCCGCTGAAAGGAACCGGCATGAGAGCTCTTCAAATCGCCGCCACCGGGATGAGTGCCCAACAAACCCGGGTCGAGGTCATTTCAAACAACCTCGCCAACATGTCGACCACTGGCTACAACGCGCGACGCGCTGAATTCGCCGACTTGCACTACCAACAGGCCGTTCGCCCCGGGACGGTCACGTCCGCTGACGGCACGGTCATTCCCGCGGGCGTGCAGCTTGGACTGGGCGTTCGTCCAACCGCCGTCAGCATCAACCTGCAACAGGGTGCGCTAAGCCAGACCGGAGGCGATCTGGACCTGGCCATTGACGGCTACGGCTACCTGGAGGTGACGCTGCCGTCTGGGGTGTCAGCCTATACCCGTGATGGCGGATTGAAGCGTGCACCCGACGGCCAGATCGTCACGTCGGACGGCTATCCAGTCGTTCCCGGTATCACCATTCCTGATGATGCCCGCTCTATCGCCATCAACGCCTCGGGCGAGGTTTACGCCTATTTCACCGATCAGGTCGAACCCGAAATGCTGGGCCAACTGACTCTGGCGGGCTTTACCAATGAAAAGGGTCTGGAGGCGATCGGCTCGAACCTGTTTCTGGAAACTCCTGCCTCGGGCAATCCTCAGGTCTTCAGCCCCGGACAAGAAGGTCTGGGGACCCTGCGGCAAGGCTATCTTGAAGAAAGCTCGGTCGACGCAGTGCGCGAAATCACCGAGCTGATCAAGGCACAGCGCGGATATGAACTGAACGCCAAGGTCATCACCGCCGCCGACCAGATGCTGGCGCAACCGCGCAGGTCCGCTGATGCGTATTCTTATCCTTCTGCTGGTCCTTGTGACCCCTTCCATGACACATGCGGGAATATTGGCCGCCGCCCGGACTTTGCCCGCAGGGACCGTTCTGACAGCCGCCGATCTGCGCGCCGCCGACAGCGATCGGCCCGGAATTTCAGATCCGTCGCAAATCATCGGCCTGCAGACCCGCATCACCATCTATGAGGGCCGTCCGCTGCAAGCCAGCCTGCTGCAAGCGCCGAAACTGATCGCGCGCAATCAGATCGTTCAGGTGACCTTTCAGCGTGGCCCGTTGCGGATCGTGACCGAGGCACGAACGCTGTCCGATGGCGCCGCGGGCGACCTGGTCCGTGTCATGAACCTCGAATCGCGCTCGACCATCAGCGCAACCGTTCAACCAGATGGCAGCCTTCTGGCCCTGAACTGAACGTCAACGCCAAGGAACCAAGATGAAAACGACCTATCTGATCTGCCTTGCGCTTGCGCTTGGCGCCTGTGGACGCGTGCAGAATGTCGGGCAGCCACCGCAACTGACGTCACCCCGACAAACCGAAGAATTTGTCGCGATGACCAATCCCCCTTTGGAAATTCCGGTTGATTCCGGTCGTCCGGAAGCCGCAGCGTCACTTTGGGCAGGCACGAATACCTCATCACTGATCAGTGACCGGCGCGCTGGTAACCGTGGCGATATTCTGACCGTTGTCATCGAGATCGACGACAAGGCAGAGATCAGTAACAGCTCTGGTCGCTCACGCTCGGCCGCTGATGAACTGAGCATGTCGGACATGGTCGGCATACCGCAACGTCTGGCGCGTAAACTGCCCGAAGGTGCCAGCTTTGATAATCTCGCGGACGCGTCTTCGTCTTCCAGCTACAAGGGCACGGGCAATATCTCTCGCCGCGACAAGCTGACTTTGCGTGTTGCCGCTACCGTGATCGACCGGCTTCCAAATGGCACCCTGCAGATCGAAGGCACGCAGGAAGTGCGCGTGAACTACGAGTTGCGAGAGCTAACCGTCAGCGGCTTTGTTCGCCCCGGCGATATCGATCGCGAAAATGAAATTGCCTATGACCGTATTGCCGGGGCGCGCATCTCTTACGGTGGTCGTGGTCAGATCACCGACGTGCAGCAGCCGCGCTATGGCCAGCAAATCGCTGATATTCTGCTGCCGTACTAAGGGGGCATCATGATGAAGAAACTGTTGACGCTAGCAATTCCGCTGGTTGCGCTGATCGGCGGCGTCACCGCGGGCGATATGCTGAAACCACAGCCAAAGACGGAAACCCCCGTCGGCGAAGCGCCTCAGACCGCAGCTGAGGGTCCTGGGCCTGAGGAAAAAAAAGGCAAGACCGCCTGGTTTACCTTTCCCAACCAATTTTTCATCCCGATAATGCGAAACGGCGATATGGGCGCGGTGATGATCATGACACTGTCGATCGAAACCGAAAAAGCGCATCTGGACGCGATGCAGCAGCAAGAGCATCGGTTACGCGATGCCCTGCTGCGCCAGCTGATGATTCGCGCCAATAGTGGTGGTTTCGATGGGAATTTCACATCAGAAGCCAGCCTTGGCACCTTGCGTAAAGATCTTCTGGCTGCCGTTGATGAGGTGTCAGACCTGCCGATCACGGCAATCCTCATCGAAGACATTGCCCGCCAGCAAGGTTAATACGGCATCGACAATTGCATCGGACAGCAAGTCGGGGCAGAAGGTTTTGACCATCACCGGGACACTGTTTTGCCGACGACCACTGCCCTTGATCTGGATATTCCGCCTGGTTTTGATGCCGGTGAAATTGTCATCCTGCTGGCCAGCTATAACGGTGCGCGCCACATCGAAACGCAATTGAATAGCATTGCACGGCAAAGCTATACGAATTGGCGCCTGATCGTGTCAGATGACGGATCGACCGATGGCACGGTCGATCTGGTTGCGAGATTTTCCGCAACGCAACGACCGGATCAGGTCATGCAGATTGCGGGGCCACGGCGGGGCGCGACGCAGAACTTCCTGCATCTCATCGAACAGGCACCGGATGGTGTCATGTTGGCCTTTGCCGATCAGGATGACGAATGGTTTCCGGACAAACTGGCGCGCGCGGCGGCCGCGCTGTCATCATGCTCTGGCCCTGCGCATTATGCGGCCAGGACGATCGTCGCAGACGCGACGCTTGGGCCGATCACCGAAACGCGCTATTTCACACGTTCATTGACGTTCAGGAATGCGCTGGTGCAAGCTTGCATGGCTGGCAATACATCTGTTTTCAATCCGGCAGCCGCCGCCATCCTGAAACAGTCGGCCAATGCGGCCCGGGTTGCCAACATCGAATCCCACGATTGGTGGGCCTATCAGGTCACAACCGGCATCGGCGCCACCATGATCCACGACGCAAAGCCGGCCCTGCTATATCGTCAGCATTCCAACGCCGAGATGGGGCGGAACGACACCCCCGGTGCGATGGTCCGACGTCTGGGCAAACTCTTCGCTGGTGAATATGGCGGCTGGCTGGCTGCAAATTGCGCCGCGCTAACACCAATCGCACATTTGCTGACCACAGAAAATCAATTGCTTTTAAAGCGTTTCATAGCGGCGGTTGAACATCGCGGCCCGGTTGCAGCCGCAAAGCTGCGCCGTATGGGAATATATCGTCAAACGAAAGTCGGCACCGCCGCGCTGTTCAGTGCGGCGGCGCTAGGCCGACTTTAATGGCCATGCTCTTTCAAGATACCCAGAAGATATTTCCCATAGGCATTCTTCGCAAACATCTGGGCCCGCTCTCGCATTTGCTCTACCGCAATCCAGCCTGCTTCAAATGCGATTTCTTCCGGGCAACCGGTCTGTAGCCCCTGCCGGTTCGCCAAGGTTCGCACGAAGTTGCCAGCATCCAGCAAGCTGGCATGCGTCCCCGTATCCAACCAGGCAAAACCGCGTCCCATTTTTTCAACGGTCAGGCTGCCTTCGTTCAGATAGCTTTCCAGCAGCGTCGTGATTTCCAACTCACCCCGATCCGACGGCGTTACCTCGGCCGCCCGCCGTGGCGCTGTTCCGTCCAGAAAATACAGGCCGGTAACCGCGAAATTTGAGGGGGGGTGCGTTGGCTTTTCTACAATCGAACGGGCGCGGCCATCCTTATCGAAATCGACCACGCCATAGCGTTCGGGGTCAGAGACGCGATACCCAAAGACCGTGCCCCCCTCCGTTCTTTGATCTGCGGATGCAAGCAACACCGGCAATCCGTGGCCAAAGAAAATATTGTCGCCCAAAACCATTGCTGACGGGGCACCGGCCAAAAATTCCTCGGCCAGTAAATAAGCCTGTGCCAAGCCATCCGGCGAAGGCTGAACGATGTATTCAAAGGACAGGCCCCATTGCTCGCCGGTCCCCAGCAGACGCTGAAACTGCTCCTGATCCTCGGGTGTCGTGATAATCGCGATCTCACGAATACCCGCCAGCATCAGCACGCTGACAGGGTAATAGATCATCGGTTTGTCATAAAGCGGCAAAAGCTGCTTCGAGACCCCCATCGTGATGGGATAAAGTCGGGTTCCCGACCCACCGGCCAGAACGATGCCTTTGCGTTGCATCATGTCACCTGTTCAAATTGTTAAGCACATCGCGCAGCCCTAAGCGCCAGTCGGGCTGCTCAATGCCCAGATCGTCTTGCAAACGCAAGCAACTCAATCGTGAATTGGCGGGGCGGCGCGCAGGCGTAGGGTAATCAGCGGTCGAGATATCATGGACCGTGCAATTGATATCGGCCTGCACAAAAATCTCTCGTGCGAAATCGGCCCAGCTGACCGAGGGCGTCCCAGCATAGTGGTAGATCCCCCGTATCCTCGCATCCGAAGCCATCTTTTCCGCCATCATCAGCAAGGTTGCTGCAATATCCTTGGCCGGCGTCGGACCGCCGATCTGATCGGCGACGATGTTCAGTTCATCACGTTCGCGGCCCAGACGCAGCATCGTCTTGACGAAATTGTTGCCATGACTGGAGAACACCCAGGATGTCCGCATGACAGCCCAGTGCCCCCCTTCCGCTGCGATGGCCTTTTCGCCATCCAACTTGGTTTTACCATAGATACCCAAGGGGCCCGTGGGGTCGTCTTCGCTTCTTGCCTCTACGCCTGAGCCGTCAAATACGTAATCGGTCGAGATGTGAATGAAAGGGATATTCAGAACACCCGCAGCCCGCGCCATCAACGCCGGTGCCTCGACATTCAGAAACTGCGCTTCGGCCTGTTCGGTTTCCGCTTTGTCGACGGCGGTATAGGCGGCCGCATTAATGATCGCCCAGGGACGACGACATTCAACAGCATTGGCAATTTCCCCGATTTGCGTCAGATTGATCTGCCCCCGCCCCAGAAAATCGGCCTCTGACGTTAAGGCGGCCAGTTCTTGTGCAACCTGACCAGAGCGACCAAAGACCAGAAGCCTTGACATCAGACCTGTCCCAAGCGTTTTCCAACGCCGTCGCGGCCAAGCAACGGTTGCCACCAATCACGATTTTCAAGATACCACGCGACGGTGCGACGCAGTCCCTCGTCGACAGTGACCGACGGACGCCAGCCCAATTCGTCCCGAATCCGTTTTGGATCAATAGCATAACGCCGATCGTGTCCAGGGCGATCGCTCACGAAGGTTATCAGGCGATCATGCGGCGCCCCTTCCGGGCGTAAGTCATCCATATGCGCGCAGATCGTCCTGACCAGATCGATGTTTCGCGCCTCATTTTCACCGCCGATGTTATAGCTGCGTCCGTTTTCGCCGTTTTCCAGCACAAGAAGCAGCGCGTCGGCGTGATCTTCGACGTAAAGCCAATCGCGCACATTGCCGCCATCGCCGTATACTGGGATGGGCTCGCCCGCCAAGGCGCGCAGAATGACGACCGGCACCAGTTTTTCGGGAAAATGATAAGGCCCATAATTGTTCGAGCAGTTCGTCAAGACGACGGGCAACCCATAGGTTTCGTGCCACGCCCGGACCAGATGATCCGAACCAGCTTTACTGGCAGAATAAGGACTGCGAGGATCGTAAGGCGTCGTTTCCGTAAACTGACCATCCTCACCAAGGCTGCCAAACACCTCATCGGTAGAGATGTGATGAAAACGGAAATTCGCCTTACCACTTTCCTGCCAATAGGCCCGCGACGCTTCAAGCATGTTGAACGTGCCGATCAGGTTGGTTTCGATGAACGCTGCAGGGCCATCGATCGAACGATCCACATGACTTTCCGCCGCCAAATGCATCACTGCATCGGGCTGATGTGCCGCAAAAATCGCGTCCAATGCAGCGCGGTCGCGGATATCGGCCTCTTCGAAACTATAATTCGGATGCCGAGCCGCATCGGCGACATTCGCCAGATTGGCAGAATATGTCAGCGCATCAAGGTTAACGATCGAGTGCCCGCGTTGAATTGCCAACCGCACGACCGCCGAGCCGATGAAACCCGCCCCGCCTGTTACCAGTATTTTCATCAAACTGCTCCGAATTGAAACGGTGACGCCCAATTGGCAAATTCAGGCAATTTTTCGTCTTTTTCTGAAAGAATGGGATTATCGATACCCCAATCTATGCCCAAGCTGTTCCACAGAACACCACCGTCGCTTTCGCGGTCATAATGTGCCGTACATTTGTAGATGATTTCGGTATCCGGCGTGCGCGTCACGAAGCCGTGCAGAAACCCTGGCGGCACCCAAAGTTGCCTGCCATTTTCATAAGACAATTCTGCGCCAACCCATTTGCCATAGGTTGGGCTTCCGGTGCGAACATCCACAGCAACATCAAACAAACATCCACGTCCGCAGCGCACCAGCTTTCCTTGAGCGAACGGCGGCGATTGATAATGCAGCCCGCGCAATATGCCGACCTTGTGTGACATCGAATGATTGTCCTGCACAAATACCGGCAAGTTGACCCCGGCATTTTGCAGTGTTTTCTGGTTCCAGCTTTCTGAAAAAAAGCCGCGCGCATCACCATGGCGCGCAGGCGTGATCAGCAAGACTTCGGGAAGCGTCAACGCCTCTATCTTCATCAACGATACCACATAAAACGTTTTCGAGCGTTTTCTATGTGATCGGCACACCCATGTCACCCGTTGTTTCTGTGACGCCCGCGTGATCTTGCCGGTGGCGTCACAGGATTTTGGCGAACTCAGATTTTGGACTGAGAGCGGACCGACGGGTTATTCAACGACAAGATCGGCGTGCAGCGCGCCCGCCGCGTGGATGGATTTCAGAATGTCGATCATATCCCGCGGACGCACGCCAAGCGCATTCAGCCCCTCAACCAGATCACTCAAGTTAGTTTCTCCCGAAACCTCGGCAAAGCCGATCCCGGGCTCCTCACGAACCTCGGCCATTGTTCGAGGAACGGTGACGGTTTTTCCGGCGGCGAAGGGGTTTGGTTGCGAAACCATGGGTGCTTCGCTGACACGCAGCGTCAGCGAACCTTGCGATACTGCAACACGGGAAATTCGGACCTGCTCGCCCATGACAATTGTCCCGGCCTTATGATCGATGACCACCCTGGCGCGGTTCTCGGGCTCTATCATGAGATTTTCAATTCGTCCCAGAACGCGGGCGGGGTTCACCTCACCCAGTTGTCGAAACTCGACAATGACGGTTCCGCTATCCTGCGTGACAGCCAGACGCCTATTAAAATCACGATTGATGGCATCTTCGATGCGTGTCGCGGTTGTAAAATCGGCATTCCGCAGCGCAATCCTGATATTTTGCACGGCGGCGAAGTCAAATTCCACCTCTCGCTCGACTCTGGCACCCACGGGTATTTTTCCTGCCGTTGGCACCCCTTCAACCACCCGCGCCGCGTCCCCAGAGATCGAAACCCCGCCAGAAATGATCGAGCCTTGGGCGACAGCATAGATATTGCCGTCCGCAGCTTTCAGTGGCGTCATGACCAGGGTTCCACCAAGCAGGCTCTTGGCATCGCCAATCGTTGACACGCTGACGTCAATTCTACTCCCAGATCGCGCAAAGGGTGGCAGGGCTGCGGTTACCACAACCGCCGCGACGTTCTTCGACCGCAAGGCGTCGTCGGTCACGTTGACGCCAAGCCTTTCAAGCAGCCCAGCCAACATTTCTTCCGTGAACGGGGCGTTGCGCAAGCTGTCCCCTGTCCCATCCAGGCCGACGACGAGCCCATAGCCAACCAAATCGTTGCCTCGCACACCATCGAAGTCAGCCAAATCTTTCAATCGCACCGGGGCGGCAGCGGTGTGAAGAGGTAGCATGATCACGCATAAAATCGTCCAGATCCATCTCATCTCAGATAGTCCACCAAACGAAGTTTCGACAGCCGGGCTGTGACAGCGTAAAGCGCATCAAGATGTGTTTCAGCCTCGGTGATTGCTGTCGATGTCGCATAGGGATCTGCTTGGCGAATCTCGTTTCGCACGATCTCCAAGGTTGCGGTTGCCGCGCTTCCTTCGGTCTGGGCATATTCGATCAGTTGTTGTGTATAGCCGACCTGCGCCATTTCGCTTGCCAGGGAAGCACTGCCATCCAACATCAGCTTTCCACCTTGCTGCAATAGATCGCGCTGCTCATGCAATTGGCCGGTCAATGCGCCCCGGCTTACCAACGCTGCCATGGCCAGTCCTTTCAACTGCTCACGAATGGCGGGCGTCGCCGCTGTGGTCGCAAGGACAATCTTTGTGTCCTCGCCAATGGCAAGAGTTTGGCCTTGAGCAATCGAGCCACCATAGGCCACATCAAGAAATCCGCCCTGGCCCGGCGCCGCATCGAACCAAGCCGAAACGGCCGTCATAATGTCGGTCGCTGTTGCCATGCCAAGGGTAACGGTCTGCAAATGGGACAAAATTTCGGCCGACGACGCCAATGGTGGGGCATCGCTTTCGGTTCCTGCGAACAAATAGCGCTGACCGACAGCACCATTCAACCGATTGATCACCGTTTCGAGTGCACCTGCTGCTTCCGTGGAACGGACTGCTATCAGCGTTTCAGATTCTTCCGCAGGCTCAACGAAAAGATTAAGGCTGACTTTACCCGTCAAGCTTCGGATCGAGTCCAGAGCATCGGTCACACCTTTCGCTTGGGCCGCGGCTTCCGTCGCGTTCTGCCTGAATTGCGCCAACATCGTCAAACGCGAGCTTATCGCGGCGATACCCTGCGTGTTTCCTTGCAGGCGCGCACCAAGATCGGCGGTCTCTCCGCTGGCAAGCTCAGACGTCAGAACCGACAGAGTGGTTTTAATACGATTTGATGCCGCCTGAAGCGCAAAGGCGCGCGCCTGATCACCGATTGAATGCACGGTCATTTTATATCCTCAGCAACTGATCCATCATGTCGTCGATTGCCTGGATGACCCGGGCATTGGCCGCGTAAGCCTGCTCGTATTGCAGAAGTTTCTGCATTTCGGCGTCGCTATCGACACCATCAGCCATGACGCGCGATGAGATGGTATCGGCCTGACTGCTGCGGATGGCGGTTTCTGCATCTGCACCGACTCGATTGGTTGACACGCGGGATTCAACCAGCGCGAAGCGACCGGACAAAGTGGCTGAACCTTCAAAATCACTTCCTAAGAAGGCCGAGCTGGATTTTGAAAGAGCTGCAGACATCGCCAGCAAAAGAGTGCTGTCGCCGACCGCGCCGGCGGCACTTGCCTGCATCCCCGCCCGCAACCTCCAAACTTGGCCGCCTTCGTCGGGCTGCACAGCCGAATTCACGGCTATCCGACCAGCCAGTCCAAGGACATCTGCAGCGTTCGCCCTGCCACCACCATCCGTAAACAGCCCTGCAGACGTCGGCGCCAGACTTGAATCAACCGCTCCATCCGCCAATCGCTGATGTAGATCGAAGGCCAATGCGTCCAGATCTTGCTGAAGTTTAGAGGCCGATTGATCCCGGATCGTAAAATGTCCCTCAAGCGAGCCACCGGAAAACAGCTTCATCTGGCCATCTGTCAGCTCTGCACCATCGAAATTGAGCCTGGCCAGCGCCCCCGAGGCAACGTCTCTCTCTGGTGTCAGATCGCCAGAGGTGACGAAGGATATTTCTGCGGGTATACTTCCGTCCAGCAGAACGGCCCCCTCTTTCGTGAACAAGGCGATCTTCCCGCTTTCCCGCGCCACCTCTTGCACGGGTACGATCTTTGCAATCGCGTCGACTGCCTTTTGCCGTTCGTCCACCAGAGACGACGGATCGGTACCATCTGCCTCAAGGATCGCAATCCTGCGATTGAGGTATGCGACACGCTCGAGTCCAGAGTTCAATGCAGAGACATCTTTTGCGATCGCCTGATCGGCTGCGGTTCGACTTTTCTGCACCTCTGATGATGCGGCATTCAGGTGTTTCGCAAGCGATTTCGCGGCATCGACCACCTGCGCCAAACGCACCTCATCGTCTGGGCGGCTTGCGGCCGATTGCAGCGCGGCTTCAAAAGTCGTCAGCGCCGCGCCCAGACTGCCCGCATTGCCAGCGATGCCGACGACCTCCTCCATGCGGCTGGCATAGACAGAAAGTGTCGACGCATTCGCCCGCGCAGCCTCAGCCGTTCGGAATTCTGCCAGCAGGCTGGCATTTATGATTCTGGCGATTCCGTCGATGCGGACACCGCCGCCATTGCCGCCAAGCGTCTGAGCGGACACCGCCATTTCGCGCCGCGCATAGCCGGGCGTCATCGCATTCGCCAGGTTGGACGCGACGGTTTCCGTGCCGCGCGCCGTCGCCGTCAAACCGGAAACCGCGTTGGACAAGGCTTGTGCGATACTCATTTCATCCTCCTGGCCCGCATGAAGGCATCGTCATCAGCGTTTGATATTTGTCGTTTCTTGCAGCATCTCATCGACGGTCTGGATAATTTTGGCGTTGGAGGAATAGGCACGCTGTGTCTGAATCAGGTGTGTCAGTTCCTGCGCAACATCCGTGGTGGATGCCTCACGCGCATAGCCCTGAACCGAACCCGTCGGCCCGTCCCCCGCATCCCAAAGGAAGAAGTTACCCGAGGTCGTGGAGATCTTGAATGCCTGGGCATCCGTTGAGATCAGGCCGTTTTCATTGGGCACGTCCACCAGAGGGATCTGGTAAAGGGTTTTGACAAAGCCTGTGTCATAGGTCGCTTTCAGAAACCCGTCCTCGTCAATGGCGACGCCCGCCAATTGACCGACAGGGGAGCCATTTTTAGAGATATTCGTTGGTGAGAAACTTGCCGACAACTGCCGCAGTCCTGTTGCGCCCAGCGGCGTACCGATGAAAAGGTCAATCTCACCGTCAGCAAGGGTCAGGGGAAGCACGCCGGTTACCGGATCATATGCACCGCCGCCAAGCGTCGTGACGCTGGCAATGCTACCACCATTCGCAGCACTCTCATCAAAGACAACCTCGTAGGAGCCGATCAGATTTGATGCAGGATCAGCAGCAGAGTCACGAATTTCCATCGTCCAGGTGCTGGACATACCCGTGGCATCGCTGGTGTTCGGCGTGAAGGTGATGTTCAGCGACTCCGACGTTCCAAGATTGCCGAAATATTCAATCTTGAGCGACCGAGGATCGCCGCTTGCAGTGGGTTCGGTCTCTGTCGCGGGCAGATTCACCCCCAAATTGACATATGTCGTCGGATCGCCCGCCGTCTGGTTAACCGCCAATCGAACGGGCTCCAACGCCCCGACGGAATCACGAGCGTTTAGCGGAACCGTGCCATCAGATCCGGCAGGCCAACCCATCAGAACCAGCCCCGAATCGGTTCGCAGAACGCCATTGTTGTCGGGCCGGAACGATGCGGTTCGCGTCATCATAAAGGGCAGGTCCTGAAACCCGTTATCCAGATCCACGGCCGATGTGACAGGCAACATACCACCACCGGAAACAGCGATATCCAGTGGATGGGTCGTGGTAACCAAGGCGCCATCTTCGTCAATGACCCGATGCGTCGATGCCCGGACGCCGCCCGCCGAATAGATGCCAGCCGTGCGGTGCTGGTTCAGCACGAAGGAATCAAATTCGGCTTCCATCCGCTTGTAGCCATAGGTGCCAGAATTGGCGATATTATCCGAAATCGTTGCCAGCCGGGTCGCATTTGCTGCAAGCCCAGAGACGCCGGCGTTCATCGCAGAGGACATAGACATGGAAAGCCCTTTCTTGCCTGTCGTTACTCAGCACCATCCAGCAGACGAATTAAGATTCGCCTAATGCTGGAAAACCAATCATCGCTATCTGAGTAAAATCACTTCGATTCGATTGTTCGCCGCATCCATTGGATTGCCAGATCTTTGCTTGCGATCAGCATATCCCGACACGCGCTGGATCCGCTTGGCGTCAAGCCCGGCCTGCTCTAACAGGTTGCGGACGGCATGCGCGCGCGCATCCGACAGCGCCCAGACGGGAGAGGTTTTAAGCATCTCGGGATAGGCGCGGACATGGCCGGACAGCGCAATGTCATTCCGCATATTTCCCAGAACGCGTGACAAAATACGTGTCAGCTCGGCCAAAATCACCCGAGGCTGTGCCGTATCATCAATGAAAAGCGATTCGTCTGTCAGGTCGGTCAGTTCGATGACCAACCCCTCATCCGTCATTCGCGTCACCACATGCTTCAACAGATTTGTCAGCTGCATCGATTCCGCCCCAGTGCCGGTAAGCTGGTTCTGGATCTGTTGCGCGACCTCTTCAAAGTCAGCGGCTTTTTCACTGTCTGGCATCGCCTGAGAAACGGCGTGCCGCACACCTTCCTGACGGCCATCACCGGCGGCGCCCGGCATTCTGGCAATGGTCGGGTTGAAGTAATCGGCCAGCCCGGAACGCTGTTTTTCCGTGGTGGCATTCACCAGCCACATCAGCAGGAAGAACGCCATCATGGCCGTCACGAAATCGGCATAAGCAACCTTCCACGCGCCGCCATGATGGCGCGTTTCCGCTGCCGCAGATATACGCTTGATGATAACCACCGGCCCAATCGGCCCGTTCACGTCAGCCATTGGCCACCTCGCAAGTCAAAGACCCACGGAATGTCGCGGCGAAGCAGGCATAAAACAAGTTAACGGATAAAATACTGTGTATTCAGTTATTAACACGACCCCAAGGGGGCGTATAAAAGACGGTGACGAGGATGTTTTTCGTCACCGTCCGCGTTAGATCAGGCGTATTGGTTCAGGCGTCGCGGTCCCAGCCACTTATCGCCTTGGAATCCATGAATTCTTCCAGACCGCTCAGACCACCCTCGCGTGCCCGGCCAGACATCTTCACCCCACCAAAGGCAGAGCCTGCGCCACGCGACACACCGTTCATCTCAACCATGCCCGCCTGCAATTGACGTGCAAGGCGGTTCCGGCGCTGACCGTCCTGGGTCTGAACATAGTTCGTCAAACCATAGGGCGTGTCATTCGCGATCCGAATCGCCTCTTCTTCGGTATCGAAGGGAATGATCGACAAGACAGGACCAAAGATTTCCTGTTGGGCAACTGTCATATCGTTGCTGACATCGGCGAACACGGTCGGACGGACATAATAGCCGCGATTGACGCCCTCGGGCAGGCCGGTTCCACCGGCAACCAGCCGCGCGCCTTCATCAATACCCTGCTGGATCAGACCCTGAATCTTGTCCCATTGCTGCTTGCTGACAACCGGGCCGATATGCGGGCCCGGCTGATGGGCGGTTGCGACGGCCGTGTCATTCGCCACCTTGGCCGCCGCTTCCACGGCACGGTCATAGACCGACCGTTCGACCAGCATGCGCGTCGGCGCATTGCACGACTGCCCACTATTATAGAAGCAATGCGTGGCACCGCGGATAACCGCCTGATCGTCAGCATCGGCAAAGACCAGATTGGCACCCTTGCCACCCAGTTCCAGCACGACCTTTTTCAACGTGTCGGCAGCGGCCTTGCTGATTGCGATACCTGCGCGGGTTGACCCGGTAAAGCTGATCATTGCCACGTCGGGATGTGTCGTAAGTTGGTTGCCTACCCCTGTGCCATCACCGTTCACAAGGTTGAAAACGCCCGGCGGCAGCCCAGCCTCATCCACGATTTCGGCAAAGACCATCGACGACAGTGGCGCGATTTCGGACGGCTTCAGAACGCAGGTATCGCCCGCCAGCAATGCCGGAATCACCTTTAGCGTCACCTGATTCATCGGCCAGTTCCAAGGCGTGATCAGACCGACAACGCCAACAGGTTCCCACGCGATCATCGAGCTGGGCGCATGATCGCCCAAGGGCTTCACGAATTGGAAGTCCTTGAAAGCCGTAATGAAGTTCTTGATGTGATAGCTGCCAGCGCCGGTCTGATCGTCCAGCGACATATCCTGCGGCGCGCCCATTTCGTCGGTAATGGCGGCGGCCATGTCTTTGGCCCGCTTCTCATAGACTTCCAGAATTTTTTCGATATAGGCCAGCCTTTCAGCGGGCGGGGTCGCGGACCATGCCGGGAAAGCGGCCTTGGCGGCGGCAACGGCTGCATCGGTATCCGCCTGACCACCCAGTGAAATCACAGCGACCGGTTCTTCGTTCGAAGGGTCGATGACCTCAAGGTCATTGGCCTTAACCGGATCGACCCACTGACCATTGATGTAAAACTTGCGCTTGTCTTGCAGTGTGCTCATCGCTTCCTCCGTATTCATGTCGGCGACAGGGTGATGTGATGTGATCCGGTCCGCAAGCCGAAAATGCGCTTAAAATCTCGACCAAACCACTCGTTAAAAAAGGCTGGAAATTTACCATGCTGGTCTTATGTTGACTGGGACGCAACCAACCAACCGAAAGGATGCACCATGTCATTGCGCATCAACGATGTGGCACCCGATTTCACCGCCAATTCGACCGAGGGTGAGGTTCATTTTCACGACTGGCTGGACGGCAGCTATGCCATTCTGTTCAGCCATCCGCGCGATTTCACGCCGGTCTGCACAACGGAATTCGGCGCGGTTGCACAGCTGATCCCCGAGTTTGAGAAGCGCAGCACCAAGGTCATGGGCATTTCCGTTGATTCGGTTGAGGATCATGGCAAATGGAAAACCGACATCGAAAAAATTGCCGGCTCGCCTGCAAATTTCCCGATGATTGATGACCGCGATCTGACGGTTGCGAAGGCCTATGACATGCTGCCCGCAGATTATTATCTGCCCACCGAAGGCCGCACCCCGCAGCATTCGGCAACTGTTCGCACCGTCTTTATCATCGGGCCGGACAAGAAGGTTCGACTGACCATGACCTATCCGATGTCGGTCGGTCGCAACTTTGCCGAAATCCTGCGTGCGCTGGACGCAGTTCGCAAAACCGATGGCGTGCCCCTGGCGACCCCGGCAAACTGGATTCCGGGTCAGGATGTGATCGTCGCGCTGGCCCTGGACGATCAGGCGGCCGAGGAAAAATACGGCGCACTGGATATCAAACTGCCCTATCTGCGCTTTGCCAAAGACCCAGCCTGATCAGATCGCAAAGCCCCGCCTGATATCGGGGCTTTGTGCTTCAACGTGATACAGGCCATCCATAATGCTTCAGCAAGGCATCGATTGCCTGATCATTGCCGGTGCCGTGCAAATTTTCGGACCGCAAGCTTTGCGCCTGACTGCCATCCCATTCAAGGATGCGCGCCTTGGCCCCGATTTTCTGTGCCTCGACACCATTCAGGCGGTGCATCCAGTATAGCCAGACATCATCGGACCGAGGCGCCAGTTGCGTAAACCTGTCTGCATTTGTCACATCAGGATGCAGCGATCCGGGCGCATAAATCACTCCGGAGACGCCCGTCAGAAATACCAGTGGTGATTTTTGGGCCTGTTCAATGTTGTGGTCCCAATCGACATAGGGTCGCGGCTTTCCTGTCGCATCCAGCGTCACAAGATGCGCACGATGGCAGGCAATCGCTGCACCGCCCTGTGCAGCGGCAACCAATCCGTCCAACCAATCCGCATCGTAATAAACGTCGTCATCCGCTGTCACGATATAGCTGTCTGGATATTTCAGTAGGGTCGGCACGATCTTCTTGTAAGAACGCCACCCGGGGCAAACTTCGATCTGCAACCCACTGGCGGTCAGCGCCTGAACCTCAGGGGGCACCTTGGACACGTCACCCTCATCCAGCCACAGGATCACATGATCGGGCCGAACGGTCTGACCCAGAAGACCGCGCAATGTCAAAGCCAGCGTATCGAAACGCGCCGCATAGCTGGTCAGTGATACCACGAGCGGTGCAGGCAAGCCGTGGTCGCGGCCCTTGTTCAGCGGGCGAGTGTTCAGGTCAGCCTTGGCCCTGGCGATACGGCGGCCATGCTTGAACTGGCGAAAAAGATCAGAGATCACGGATTTTCCCACGCCCGTCGCAGCCAGTCGATATTGCCGATGCGGCGATACCACTTGTGCCCACGCCCGGCAAAGACATCTTCCATCTTCGGAGCGCCTGCGAACAGCACGATCCTGGCCCCTTCGGGCAGGCTGGGATCACGGAAATAGCTGGCAAAGTTGCGCGGCACGCAGTCATTCTTGAAACTGACGCACCAGCCGCGCGGCCAGTAATGCAGGTTGCCGTGCTTTGCCAGTTGCGTGGATTGAAACTGCTGGCTGATTTCATAGTTCCGGGTCGCGGCAGCCGGATCGGCCAGATAGGCGTCCAGAATATAGGGATGCTGCCCGATCGCGAACCGGAATACGCTGGAGTTGCCGACACCATGCAGGAACTTGTCCCGTTCCGGGTTGATCTTGCGCAAGGGTTTGGGCCGGAACAGATCGTCGTCGCGAATGATATAGAAATCGCCCGGCAGATCGAAAAACGGCGTCAGATCATCCACCACGACAAGGTCGATATCCAGAAACAGCGCCGTCCCCGACAAGCCAGCCAGATCACGCCGAAATACGCCCAACTTACGCCAGCGCGTGTCATTGTGCCCCTCCGGCAGCCCCAATTCAGGCAGCGGCAAAGCCTCGACCTGCGGGTCCAGCCCGGAACTGTCATCGGTAAAGCAGATAAAGCGATGCGGACGCTGCAAGTGGCGCCGCACCTGTGCCGCCAGCCGGTTCACGTCATCGGCACTGTAAAGAGTGCCCCATTTCATCGTCAGGATACTGACAGGTTCCATCGTCTCTCCAGGTGGGACTATGTCGACGACCTTAACATTAGGCTGTATGACCTAAACGAACCAGAGATTACAATAACAGCCAAGCGGTGTTTGAATGACAACCCGACGCCCAGTCAAAATCGTCTATGTCACAGATTCAGGCTTTCTGAACCCGACCCTCGTTTCGGTGTGGAGCCTGCTCGAGACGCTTTCAGGCGATGCCGAGCTGCATTTCTGGGGTGATAATCTTTCTGATGCCGACTGGAAGAACGTTCGGCATGTCGCCGCTGGAAATCCACGTGTGACGCTGATCGAAAAGGAAATCGGGCAGGATCATCTGTGCCAAGCCGAAGGGCCAAAGGATTACATCACGGCCGCGACAATGGGGCGCCTGTTTATCCCGCGCTATATTGATGGATATGCTCTTTACATCGATGGCGACACCTTGGTGACAGGCGACGTCAGCCCGCTTTTCGATCTGGATCTGGGCACAACCTATGCAGGAGTGGTGCGTGACTTCACACTGCTGCACTGGCTTGCCGATTCAGAAGTCGCGAAAAATGAGCGTGACGCCCGCTTGGCTGAAGTTGCAGCTTTCATGGCCCCGGCCGAGTCGACCGAATATTTCAATGCAGGAATTTTGCTTCTGAATTGTGATCAAATTCGTGCAGATCCTGAAATGCAACATCGGATCGAGGACGTTCTTAGTGCATCTGCCTGCTCACACGGAGATCAGGATCACCTTAACACCCTGTTCGACGGAAACGTCACACAATTGGACATCGCCTGGAACCTGTCTTGGGGACGGGCGCAGCGACACCATTCATATTTCCGCAAGCTTGGCGTGGCGGAATACGGGGCACTGACTGGACGGCCCCGTATCCTGCATTATCACGGTCCGCAAAAGCCTTGGCGCGATCCTCGTTGGGATGTGTGGTCCAGCAAGGGCCGTGCGACCTTCCTCTACCGCAGAAGGCTGTCGCGTTTTGTTGCGCTGTATCCGCATTTGAAGCCCGTATGAACTCTAAAAGAGGGCGTTAAATTTCAGATTGACGCGACCATCACTGGACCGGTTTTCGGTATGACCTCAGGCAGCCTTGCGCTTACGACGGACCAGCCCAAAGACGAGTGCGCCGCCCAGCATCAGCGGCAGAGTGCCCGGCAGCGGAACCGGTGCGGGCGCCAATGCTTCGCGAACCGCCTCGCCAAAGGCTTCGTGGACCCGCGCACTTGGATGCACGCTGTCGAAGAACAACCGGCTTAGTGCATCCGATTCGGCGCAAACTTCGGCCTCACCATAGGCCGCTGCAGCATCTGCGTTTGGATACAGGCAGGGGCGCACACCATCGGTCAGGCCGTAAGCTTCGGGTGAGGCCTGAAGATCGCCAAGAATGCTCCACAGATCCAGCGTAGCCACCTGAACGCCGTCGCGACGCAAATCGGTGATGTTATTTGCCAGTTGTCTGTTGAACGCTTCGGACGCGGCAAGGGCTGTGCTCTGCAATGACGTCTGGAACATCGCATAGCGCGGGATGGTCGACAGGTTCGGCATGTTCGCAATCAGAAAATCACCAACACCGTTTTGTGCCAATGTCCGCGCCGTGCTGGCGATCTTGTTTGCAGCGTCGATGGCGATATCCAGAATATTTGCATCGCCCATCGCGCCCATCAGGTCATTCGCGCCGATCATGATCGACACCAGCGGATTATCCCCAAAATCCGATGCGTGATCGGCAATCAGGGTTTTGCGCTGATAATCCAGCCCCGGCGTCAGATCCCACCAGGTATCATCCTCAAGCGCCTCGGCCCCGCCATAGGCCAGATTGCCGTTGGCCTGCCCGGCGGCCTTGAAATCCTCGGCGACATATTCTGCCCATGAGCGACCGTTGGTGAAGCGCCCCTCGTAATAGGCATTGGTGCCGGCTTGATCCGAATAATTCCAGTCGGTGCCCACGCCATAGGCCAGATAGGACAGGTTGCCATTGTCGGACAGGCTGTCGCCCAAAGCCCAGAAGCTTGTGTAGCTGTCGGCCAAGGTCGCGGCACTTGCCTGCCCAACCATAAAGACAGTCACCGCCATGGCAGAGGCGGTATTGATCACTCTTGAATGCATCTTGGTTCCTCCCTGAACGGCCGAAGCCTAGCATTGTCACTTTCGATATCAAAAGCGTGACCATAGGGCAGGGTAACGAAAAAGGCCCCGGAAAATCCGGGGCCTTTCGTGAATCGGGAAGAACCGGCTTACGCTTCGGTTTCTTCTTTGGATTCGACGATTTCTTCGCCGGTTGCCTGATCGACCATCTTCATGCCAAGGCGAACCTTGCCGCGATCGTCAAAGCCCAGCAGCTTGACCTTGACCTCTTGGCCCTCTTTCAGGACTTCCGAAGGATGGGTCAGGCGCTTGTTGGCGATCTGGCTGACGTGAACCAGACCATCGCGCTTGCCGAAGAAGTTCACAAACGCGCCAAAGTCGACCAGTTTGACGACCTTACCGGTGTAAATCTTGCCTTCTTCCGGCTCTGCCACGATCGAATAGATCATGTCATAGGCCTTCTGGATCGAATCGGCATTGGCCGAGGCGATCTTGATGACGCCGTCATCGTTGATATCAACCTTGGCACCCGAAACTTCGACGATCTCACGAATGACCTTACCGCCCGAGCCGATCACTTCGCGGATCTTGTCGGTGGGAATGTTCATCGTTTCGATCCGCGGAGCGTGGGCCGAGAAGGAACCCGCTTCGGTGATCGCTTTCGACATTTCGCCCAGGATATGCAGACGACCGTCCTTGGCCTGCGCCAAAGCCTGTTCCATGATTTCCGGCGTGATGCCGGCAACCTTGATGTCCATCTGCAGGCTGGTGATCCCATCGGCGGTGCCAGCAACCTTGAAGTCCATGTCGCCCAGGTGGTCTTCGTCACCCAGAATGTCCGTCAGAACGGCATAGCTGCCATCGTCTTCCAGAACCAGGCCCATGGCAACGCCTGCAACCGGTGCCTTCAACGGAACACCAGCATCCATCATCGACAGCGAACCACCGCAAACCGACGCCATCGAGGACGAACCGTTCGATTCGGTGATCTCGGACACGACGCGGATGGTATAGGGGAAGTCGGTCGCAGCCGGCAGAACGGCTTGCAACGCACGCCATGCCAGTTTGCCGTGACCAATCTCGCGACGGCCCGGCGATCCCACGCGGCCAACTTCGCCGACCGAATAGGGCGGGAAGTTGTAATGCAGCAGGAAGTTGCTGCGCGAATTGCCATGCAACGCGTCGATGATCTGTTCGTCGTCGCCGGTGCCCAGCGTGGTCACGACCAGCGCCTGCGTTTCACCACGGGTGAACAGGGCCGAGCCATGGGTGCGGGGCAGAACGCCCACTTCGCTGTCGATGGCGCGAACCGTCTTGGTGTCGCGGCCGTCGATGCGTTTGCCGTTCTTGACCACATCACCGCGCAGAACGCCCGATTCCAGCTTTTTCAGCGCCGAACCAAGGTTCGGATCCGCCAGTTCGTCTTCGGACAGTTCGGCCACGATCGTTTCGCGAACGACCTGAATCGCATCGCGACGTTCGCTTTTGTCGATGATGGCATAGGCGTTGCGCATACCGTCTTCGCCCAGGGTTTTCACACGCTGATACAGTGCGCTGTAATCAGGCGACTGAAAGTCGAACGGCTCTTTTGCGGCGTCTTCGGCCAGATCGATGATCAGGTCGATAACCGGCTGCATCTGCTCGTGACCGAATTTCACGGCGCCCAGCATTTCCTCTTCGGTCAGCTCGTAGGCTTCCGATTCGACCATCATCACGGCGTCTTTGGTGCCAGCAACGACCAGATCCAGACGCTGTTCGGGGTTGTTGCGCAGCTGGTCCATATCCGAAACTTCCGGGTTCAGGACATATTCGCCATCGACGAAACCAACGCGTGCCGCACCGATCGGGCCCATGAACGGAACGCCTGAAATGGTCAGCGCAGCCGAGGCGGCGATCATGGCGACGATATCGGGATCGTTGACCAGATCATGCGACAGCACGGTGCACATCACCAGCACTTCATTCTTGAAGCCCGGTGCAAACAACGGACGGCACGGACGGTCGATCAGACGCGCGGTCAGCGTCTCTTTCTCGGACGGGCGTGCTTCACGTTTGAAGAAACCGCCGGGGATTTTACCGGCAGCGTAGTATTTTTCCTGATAGTGAACCGTCAGCGGGAAAAAGTCCTGACCCGGTTTCGGTTCTTTCGCGAAGGTCACGTTGGCCATGACGCTGGTTTCGCCCAAAGTGGCGATGACCGAGCCGTCAGCCTGACGGGCAACCTTGCCCGTTTCCAGTGTCAGAGTGTCCTGACCCCACTGAATGGATTTCTTGACTGCATCAAATTTCATCTGATTTCCTCTGAGTGCGATCCGGCCCTCCGGTCGCCTCTTGCCAAATGGCGGCCCCATTGCCGCCGCCCCTATCCTTATGCATGTGCCCCGGGGCGTGGGCGTCACGTCATAGATAGGCGGCCTTTACATGAATTTCACGGGTATGGGAAGTGGACTTGCATGGTGCAGCAAACGGTCATTGCGATTGACGCAACCACATGCCCGTCAAGCGCGTTTGCGTTTATCCTTTACGGACAAAACGCTTTCCGGGGGCAGCATGGGAAAACTCAGCTGGTCGCTTGGCCGCGCCAGTCAAACACGGATGGCGCATGTCTCGGCCTATGCGGTGGTGGGGCTGCTGGCGGCTCTCATCGCATCGTTGTCGTCGCGCCATCTGCCTTGGCCTTTGCCGCTGGATATTACTGTGGATGCGATTGACAGCCTGTCGAGCATCCCGGCCACCAGTATGTTGACGGTTACGATCTTTGCCATCGTCGGGTTGGTGGCTTTGAAGATCAGCGCCTATGGCCCGCAAGGCCGCGCGGTGGTGTTTGTCGTCACGCTTGTCGTTATTTCATCGATCGCGCTGGCGTTGTTACGCCTGATCGAGCGGCTGACCAAGCTGGGGCAGGTCATAGATACGGCCGGACGCATCGAATTAGCGACCTATGACGCAATGAAATATCGGCTGAAGCACCCGTTCTTGGGTGGTCGCCAGTTACCGAAGCCCCAAGACCATCGGTCTGGAATCCCTATTCTGGCAGACACTGTCGGCTATGTTCAATTCATCGCCGCCGGGGCGCTGAGCGCGATCTGCACCGATGACGAAAAGGAACGGCTGACGCAGGTTTACGGTCAGGCGGGCGCGGAGAAAGCCGTCGCATAAGCGGCCGGTTTTCCGAAACGAAGAACAATGCTAACCTCAACCTGATCGGTCCTTCGGAGCTTGCGATGCGCCCTGTCCTTTTCCTGCTGCCCCCCGGCTTGCGTTTGCTGCCACTTGTCTTGCTGACGGCCTGCACCCAAGCGGCGGCACCAGCCAGTTCCGACGTCGACATTCGCAGCCAGCAACAGGCGGCGTGCACTGCGACGGTTGCGACCCATCTTAACAAATCCATCGTCGACATCACCGCACGCTGGCTGTCCGAAGCTGACGGCATCGCCAATGTCGAGGCGATCGACGGCGACCGGCGGCATCTTTGCAATGTTGACGCAACCGGCAGGGTTGTCAGCTATTCACATCCACGGGAATAACCACCCCTGAAACCAGAGGATCAGATGCCTGACACCAACTCCAAGGCCAGTGCATTCTTTGAAAAGCTGACTGATTGGCGCGACGAATTGCACGCCTTGCGCGCAATCCTTCTGGACACCCCACTGACCGAGGAATTCAAGTGGCATTCCCCTGTCTATACCTATGATGGCGGCAATGTCGCGATTGTCTGGGGCTTCAAGGATCGCGCGACGCTGGGCTTTTTCAAAGGCATCCTTCTGACAGATCCACAGAACATCCTGGAGCTACCGGGTGAAAATTCCCGGTCGTCCAAGATCGTGAACTTCACCGATGTGGCGCAGATCAAGGCAGCCGAAGAAACGATCCGGGCCTATATCGCCGAAGCGATCCAGGTCGAAGAATCCGGCGCAAAGATCAGCTTTCCCAAGGATGATCTGGAATATCCCGAAGAACTGATCCGTCGACTGGATGGCGATGATAGATTCAAAGCCGCTTTCGAAGCGCTGACACCCGGCCGTCAACGTGGCTGGGTGCTGCATTTTTCCACGGCCAAACAATCGAAAACACGCGACGCACGCATCGAAAAGGCCGCGCCCAAAATCCTTGCGGGCAAAGGCATGAATGACTGGTCCTAGACCGACGGAAACCTGCGCGACCTCATGCGATGCCCCCGCCAGCACTGTCGGCGCGCTGGCAGGGTAGGTTAACAGGGTAGGTTAGCCGCATGGCTTAACCCGTTGCCGTCGCAAATTGCTTCACAATTCGGCCCAGCAAAGGCTGCGCATTGCGTGGTGGCGTCATCTCGATCCGTTGACCGGCTTTGGTCTGACGACGAATCCGGTCGGTGAAGGTTTCCGCGCTGGTATGATCCTCATAGCGCAAACGCCGGGTGTTCAGATGAAGCGCCTGTTCTTCGGGCAAACCTTCCAAAGCCTCAAGAAATTTCGGGACGTCTTTGCAGGTCACGGCACCGGTCAAAGACAGCTCGACCCCGTGATGATGCTGCCGGCAGGTGACAGAAAACCGACGGCGGATATAGGGCACCACCTCGACCAGTGAAATGGCGATACCCACTGCAACGCCGATCAGCAGATCGTGCAGGACGACCGTCGTCATGGTCGCCCCCGGATTGCCAGCGGAAGCGCACCATAGCGTTTCAGCAGATCGCGAATTTGCTGCAAGCCGATCAGCGTCAATCCCGTTACCAAAAGCACGGCAGCCGGTGCAGTCAGCGGAACAAGCCCCAAGACGCTTGGGATCAGGGCGACCAGCGCCAGAATCCAGACCCCGCGCAAGATGGCCGAAACCCGTGTTTTCGCACCTGCCTGCACATTGGCCGAGGAACGCACGATCACGCCTGTCCGCGGCGGGCCGCCCAACAGGCCGGCCAAGCCATTGCCCACACCCTGCGCGATCAATTCCTTGTTCAGCCGGGTGCGCGGGCCGTCATGCATCCGGTCAGCCGAATAGGTGGCGTAACTGTGGCGCAACCAACTGGCGACGTTCGGCATAGGCCCTACCGAATGCGGGCAGCACAGCCCTTTCTTCGCGCCGCAGTCGGAATGTCCGCAGAGGATGATATCGCTGACATTCAGCGCCATGACTGCATATTCGATTGCCGAGGACACCTCTATTCATGGTCGAAAATCGCGGCACGATATTGCCTGCATTACGGCAAACGAACAGCTTTCCGGGGCCGGATTGAGTGATCTTGTCCGGCATAACGCGGTAGTCTGTGCAAGAAACCATTATTGCCCGTGGCTTCTGCCCGCTTTGGGCAAGTTTGCGACACAGTCAGAAAAATACCTTCAAATCAGCGCATGTCTTTCGGCATGCCCAACGCAAAACGCCCGCAGTCTTCGCTGCGGGCGTTTGAATGTCCACCAGACAGTGCCGATTAGCGACGGATGCCCAGACGCTTGATCAGGTCCTGATAGCGGCCTTCGTCTTTGCCCTTCAGATAGTCCAGCAGCTTACGACGCTGAGCAACCATCATCAGCAGCCCACGGCGGCTGTGGTTGTCTTTCTTGTGCGTCTTGAAATGCTCGGTCAGGGTGGTGATACGCGAGGTCAGGATCGCGACTTGCACTTCCGGCGAACCAGTATCGCCTTCTTTCGTGCCGAATTCTTTGATGACGCGGTTCTTTTCTTCGACGGTGATCGACATCGGGATCTCCTTTCGGATTAGGGGTTATGGCACAGGCCGGGATGTCGTCCAGCGCAGGCCCGTGGAGTACCCGCCGTAGCGGATGAGCGCGTATAGGCGATGCGAAATCGGAATGAAAGGAATTTCTGGCCTGTCAGCCCGGCAATCGTTCGATAATGATATCCGTGGTTTTCAGATCGCCCGCCTGCAAAAGCCGCCCGATCGGCTCACCATTGACTGTCAGAACCGACGTGCCATCCGCGTCCTGCCGCAGATCCAGTTGCACGTCATCTACAATTTTCTCAGGGAGATGCAGAACGATCTGATCTTCGCGGGCATCGAAATCAGCAATGATCGGGATTTCGCCCCCTGTATGGCCCAGAACAAAGCGGTCATTCCCTTGTAATCCTTCGGCAAAATCACCGGCGCCGGGCATCAGGGTATCGTTCCCATCACCGCCCCGCAGAAATACGGTCTGCGCATCGCCGTGCCCAACCAGTTGATCGTCGCCATCGCCGCCGTCCAGATCATCTGCACCGCCGCCAGAGACCAGCACATCATCGCCGTCGTTGCCGGATAGCCAGTCCGTTCCCCTGCCGCCGAATTGGGTGTCGTCACCCTCACCGCCCAGCAGCGTGTCATTGCCGTCGTCGCCCCAGATCAGGTCGTGTCCCCCCTGCCCCGCAAGCGAATCATTCCCGTCCCCGCCATGGATTTCATCATCGCCGCCGGCGCCATAATCGCCTTCGCCCTGAACCCAGTCGTCACCATCACCTCCGTAAATGTTATCGGCACCCTGCCCGCCGCGCAGATCATCGGCATCGCCCCAACCGATCAAAGTGTCGTCACCATCGCCACCCATCAGAAAATCAGCGGACTCATCGCCCGTCACTCTGGCGCCACCATCCGTTTCCGGCTGAGGATTGGCGCCACCCGTCACTTCGCTGACCGCGCCTGGCATCGTCGATGGCGGATCATCGTCCGGAATGGGCGGAGCCGTTGGCTCATCCCCTGGCTCGGCATGATCGCCGCCGCTGGAAAAATCGACCGCAAGGCCGATTGTAAACAGCGCCATCAACGCCGCAATCGTCAACATTTCCCGCGCCTTTCGCGTGAATCAAAGGATGTAACCGGATTCATCCATACCGCCACCCGGCAGCGTTAACGAAATATTATCTTACCAAAGAGTTAACGCCACAATTCGGGCTGAACCGCATATGAAATATAAAGCGGGTGGCGGGGCAAACCCGCCTTGGTCAGACCCAGGTGCCACAGTTCGCAATTTGCCGACCGGAACAGATCCTTCACCTCGGCGTCACGCCCGCGATGTGCGCCGTGCACCCCCCAGCCACACAGGATCAGGTCCGCCCAAACGGCCGCCTGGCGCAGCATGTCGTCATTGCTGGACCCAACCGGCAACTCCGCCCGCTTCAGGTCCCGTGGATCCGTCGCACGAAACGCAAACAGATTCATCACCCGGAACGCGCCACAATCCAGCTGTCGGGCGCGCCTTTCACAACGCTCGATCGTTGGATCGTTACGCAATTCATCTGCGGTCGAGGGGTTCAGCATCACGAACATGATCTTGCCCCCCGCACCCCATTCCCGCGTCAGCGCATAGCGATAGGTTTCGCAATCCGAATAGATCGCGGTGGACCGGGTGCCGTGCTGCTGGTGCGTTCTGACAATCATGCTGAGGCCATGAAAAAACCCGCCGGATTGGCGGGTTGTTTCGTTTTCACAGTGATCCCGCAGATCAGCCCTGACGGGCCTTGAAGCGGCGGTTGGTCTTGTTGATCACATAAATGCGGCCCTTGCGGCGCACGACTTGGCAGTCGCGGTGCCGGCTCTTGAGCGAGCGGAGCGAGTTGCGAACCTTCATCGGTCTTCTCCATCGTCGCGGCGCGTCGCTGCCGCTTGGAAAACGAAATGCCCCCGACATGGCCGGGGGCGGCGAAATAATGGTGGGCGGTACTGGGATCGAACCAGTGGCCACTACGATGTCAACGTAGTGCTCTACCGCTGAGCTAACCGCCCGTTCCTTGGTGATTCTGCCGTTTTCCTGTTAGAAACAAAGCTGAACCGCCGTGGTCCGCGTGTCTATATAGCTGTGATTTGAAGGTTTCAAGAGCTATTGGAGCAAGAAAGATGTGGTTTATATATACTACCTGAAACAGCTGTTCCGAGTCTGCCCGTGACTGACCAATCAGATATGCCCGTCCTGATAAGCAAACCCAAACATTGGGTGAGTGGTGTCATTTTTGGATCCCCTCACTCGGGTAACATCTATCCGGACTGGTTCATGTCCGGGACCAGATTATCGAAAGAAGCGGTGCGTTCATCAGAAGACGCATTCGTTGACCAATTCATTGAAAAAGCAGATGAATTTGGCGCCGCAACGATCCGCGCACAGGTGCCGCGCTGCATCGTCGATCTGAACCGGGGGGCAGATGAAATCGACCCTCTGGTGGTGCGGGGCGTGCCGCGACATCCGCTGAACCAGCGCACTTTGGCCGGGCTTGGCGTGATTCCCCGCGTCGTCGCTCAGGGCCGGACGATTCACGACCGCCCGATTGACCGGCAAGAGGCCGAGCGCCGAATCAATACTTATTGGCGGCCATATCATCAGGCCCTGGCCGGACTTATCGCCGAAGCCCGTGCCCGATTCGGTCAGGCCATCCTGATCGACATGCACTCGATGCCGGCGGACGCGCTGAACCACCTTGGCGAACCACGGCCGGATATCGTCCTGGGCAATCGGCACGGTCTTTCAGCCTCGGCCCGCGTGACCGAGGCGGTGATTATGGCTGCAAAGGAAGAAGGCTGGAAGGTCCGCGTCAATTCCCCCTTCTCGGGGGCATATATCTGTTCTGCTTATGGTCGCCCGGGTCGCAACGTCCATGTCGTGCAGATGGAAATCAATCGTTCGCTTTACATGGATGAAAAGACGATCACCCCACTGCCCGAATTTGACCTGTTCGTGGCCAAGATTTCACGGGCGATCCGCAGTTTGGCAACCTTTGACAGCATCACCGCTGATACCGGAATCGCCGCAGAATAGGCCCGCACGATAGGCCCGCACGGCACATGGACCATAGCCCCTTCAACGGCGCCAAACTGCTTCTGACGCAGCGGGGGATGATGTTGACCTATCTGCGCGACGACTTCGCCCACCTGCCCTATCCGTCCCACTGGGACTTGCCCGGCGGCGGTCGAGAGGGTCATGAAACCCCGATCGAATGCGCTTTGCGCGAGTTGGACGAGGAATTTTCCCTGAACCTGTCGGCTGATCGGTTGACCGGGCGTGAATTTCCTTCGGCCCACCAACCGGGCGCGGTGTCGTGGCTGTTTATCGGACAGCTGACGAGGGCTGAAATCACAACGATTCAATTCGGCAATGAAGGGCAGCGCTGGTGCATGATGCCAATCACCGACTACCTGAGACATCCGCAAGCCATCCCGCATTTTCAGCGATGGATTCGGCACGTTCTTTAGCGAAACGCAGCGACGCCACGCACCAGGGGGCGCATCGCATCGCCTTTTACCGCCCAACTGGTCGCAAAGGCGAAACAGGCGATGGTTTCCAGCCAGAAAACCGGGTTCAGCGCCGCCAGATATTCATCGCCGCCAGTGACGATGATCAGCCCCGCCAAACCGATGCTGACGACGATCAGCCAGCCACAAATCCGATATATCCTGTTGGAGGCCCGCTTTTCCTCACCATCCACCTCTCCTTTTACGAAAAGGATCAGACAATAGACGGCCAGCGCGGCGAAAAAGCCGAATGCCGCCAGAATATGCAGCAATGACGCAGCTTCCGCGCCCAGGACACATTGCAACAACGTGCATTGCTGCAGCAAAAGCGCAGGATCGGCCGACAGGGCATTTTCCGGTGCCGTCGGGGCCAGGGCCACAAGCGCCGCGCAAAGCGCGGCAATTTGCGCGGTCGCGCGGTCGGAAATCATATCTCCCGCTTCGGGGCGAAAACCTTCATAGCTGTATAGAAAGACGGCCTGCGCAATCATCGCGCCAACAAACACCTCTCTCATCGGGGTGTAATAGGCAGCTGAAAGACTGGCCGGAATCTCTGCCGCAGCGATGCCATACACGATCAGCGCAAACGGCAGGAAAAAGCCAAGCACCCCGATGGCGCGGCGAACGGCAAGGAAGGACAACACCAGATCGTTATGCGACTTTTGTGTAATGCCCTGATCATCCGGCATGATCCGCCCCCAATTTTTCGTTCTCTACAATGAAGCGGGCTAAAGGGCGGGTCAATGGTGCAGACAAATTATCCGGGCGACCTCCCTTTATTTATTGCTAGCTGCCAAGATCAGTGGGCCGGCAGTTGGGCCAGAATACCTTCTGCCGCCTGACGCGGATCGGCTGCCTGCCAGATCGGGCGCCCCACGACAATATGATCCGCGCCATTGGCAATGGCGGTCGCGGGTGTCTCTATCCGCTTTTGGTCGCCCGCCTCGCTGCCCGCAGGGCGCACGCCGGGGGTGATGATCAAGCGCCCCGTCGCCTCGGGCAAGGCGCGGATCAGCGCGGCTTCGCGGGGGCTGGCGATGACGCCATCGGCCCCGGCATCGAATGCGCGGGCGGCACGGGTCGTCACAATCTCGGACAGATCGCCGGGTTTGATCATCGCCTGATCCAGATCGGCCCGATCCAATGATGTCAGAATGGTTACACCCAGAATTTTCAGGCCGCTGCCCGCAGCACCCTCTTTGGCGGCCCGAACGACATGGGGATCGCCATGAACCGTAAGAAAATCCAGATCGAACTGGGCCAGACCACGCACCGCAGCCTCGACCGTGGCGCCAATGTCGAACAGCTTCATGTCCAGAAAAATGCGCTTGCCATGTTCCTGTTTCAGCTCATTGGCCAGCGCCAGACCGCCGCCCGTCAGCATCCCAAGCCCGATCTTGTAGAAGCCGACACTGTCACCCAGCTTTTCGACCAGATTCAGGCCCGCCAGTGCATTTGGCACGTCCAGCGCCACAATCAGCCGGTCGTCCATCTTCACCCCCATTTTCTGCAAGATCGCGGCGTTATGGCACAAGCACATCGCGCTTGAAAGTCGCAAAGAAAATACCATCTGGACAAAACGGACCTGCAACCGGAACGTGCCTTATGGGCGTTTTATCCGTGGGTGCTAGTTAAAGGAGAGATTACCGATGAACATGGAAAAGTTCACCGAGCGGTCGCGCGGTTTCATCCAAGCGGCCCAAACCATTGCAATTCGTGAAGAAAATCAGCGCGTTGTCCCCGAGCACTTATTGAAAGCCCTGATGGACGACGATCAGGGGCTTGCGGCCAACCTGATCACCCGCGCCGGCGGTGACGCAAGGCGCATCAAGGAATCCGTGGATCAAGCCGTCGCCAAGCTGCCCAAGGTCAGCGGTGGCAACGGGCAGGTCTATATTGACCCCTCGCTGGTTCGCGTGCTGGACGAAGCCGAGCAGATGGCCAAGAAAGCCGGTGACAGCTTTGTTCCCGCCGAGCGTATGCTGACCGCGTTGGCGGTGGCCAATACGAATGCCAAGGATTCCCTGGCCGCCGGGGGCATCAACGCCCAGAATCTGAATACTGCGATCAATGACATCCGCAAAGGCCGCACAGCCGATTCCGCCAGTGCCGAAGACAGCTATGAAGCGCTGGAAAAATATGCCCGCGATCTGACTGCCGCCGCCCGTGAAGGCAAGATCGATCCGATCATCGGCCGTGACGAAGAAATTCGCCGCGCGATGCAGGTTTTGTCGCGCCGCACCAAGAACAACCCGGTTCTGATCGGGGAACCCGGCGTGGGCAAGACCGCCATCGCCGAAGGTCTGGCCCTTCGCATCGTCAATGGCGATGTTCCCGAAAGCCTGCGCGACAAGAAATTGATGGCGCTGGACATGGGCGCGCTGATCGCAGGCGCGAAATATCGCGGCGAATTTGAAGAACGTCTGAAGTCGATCCTGAAAGAGGTCGAAGGCGCCAACGGCGAAATCATCCTGTTCATTGATGAGTTGCACACGCTTGTCGGGGCCGGAAAGACCGATGGCGCCATGGATGCGGCGAACCTGATCAAGCCCGCGCTTGCCCGGGGCGAACTGCATTGCGTTGGCGCGACCACGCTGGACGAATATCGCAAGTATATTGAGAAAGACGCGGCACTTGCCCGTCGCTTCCAGCCGGTCATGGTCGAACAGCCGACGGTTGAAGATACCATCAGCATTCTGCGCGGCATCAAGGAAAAATACGAACTGCACCATGGTGTGCGCATCAGCGATGCGGCATTGGTCGCTGCTGCCGAACTGTCCAACCGCTATATCACCGACCGCTTCCTGCCTGATAAAGCGATCGACCTTGTCGATGAGGCCGCCAGCCGCCTGCGCATGGAAGTGGACAGCAAGCCCGAAGAGCTGGACGCGCTGGATCGCCAGATCCTGCAAATGCAGATCGAGGCCGAGGCACTGAAGAAAGAAGATGATGCCGCCAGCAAGGACCGGCTTGAAAGGCTGGAAAAGGAACTTGCCGATCTGACCGACAAAGCCAGCGCAATGACCGCCCGCTGGCAGGCTGAACGCGACAAGCTGGAAGGTTCGCGCAACCTGAAAGAGCAGTTGGACAAGGCCCGCGCCGAACTGGATCAGGCCAAACGCGAGGGCAATCTGGCCCGCGCGGGTGAGCTGTCCTACGGTGTCATTCCCGGTCTGGAGAAAAAACTGTCCGAAGCTGACGACACCGACGGCAAAGATGGCGTCATGGTTGAAGAGGCCGTCGGCCCTGAACAGATCGCCGAGGTGGTCGAGCGCTGGACCGGCATTCCCACCAGCCGGATGCTGGAAGGGGAACGTGAAAAGCTGCTGAAGATGGAAGAAATCCTTGGCAAGCGCGTGATCGGCCAGAATGAGGCGGTGACCGCCATTTCACGCTCGGTCCGTCGTGCGCGTGCAGGTCTGAACGATGAAAACCGCCCGCTTGGCAGTTTCCTGTTCCTGGGACCGACCGGCGTCGGCAAGACCGAACTGACCAAGGCCATGGCCGAATACATGTTCGACGATCAGAACGCCATGATCCGAATCGACATGTCCGAATTCATGGAAAAACACTCGGTCGCGCGTCTGATCGGCGCTCCGCCAGGCTATGTGGGCTATGACGAAGGCGGCGCGCTGACCGAGGCCGTGCGGCGGCGGCCGTATTCGGTGATCCTGTTCGATGAGGTCGAAAAGGCCCACCCGGACGTGTTCAACGTGCTGCTGCAGGTTCTGGACGACGGGCAGCTGACCGATGGTCAGGGCCGCAAGGTCGATTTCAAGAACACGCTGATCGTTCTGACGTCGAACCTTGGCAGTCATGCGCTGTCGACGCTGCCGGATGATGCCGACAGTTCCCAGGCACGCAAGGATGTGATGGACGCGGTGCGGGCCCATTTCCGCCCTGAATTTCTGAACCGCCTCGACGAAATCATCATCTTCCGCCGCCTGACGCGTGAAAACATGGATGGCATCGTGCGCATCCAGCTGTTCCTGCTGGAAGCCCGCCTTGCCAACCGCAAGATCACGCTGGATCTGGACGAAAAGGCGATCAAGTGGCTGGCTGACGAAGGCTATGATCCGGTCTATGGCGCCCGCCCGCTGAAACGCGTGATCCAGCGCGCCTTGCAAGACCCGCTGTCGGAAATGCTGCTGTCAGGCGAAGTGCTTGATGGTCAGACCGTCAAGGTCAGCGCCAATGACCAAGGTCTGCTGGTCGGCAACCATGTCGGCACCGCCGGTCACAAGCTGGGCGCGGTCGGCGAAGGGCCAAAGCCAGGCAAGCTGCACTGACAGGCGCCTGCACCCTCGAACAGCCCCGGCATTGTCCGGGGCTGTTTCATATCCACCACAAAGCAATCTAAACTGTTTATTTCAAAAATGCCGAAATTGAAGTAACATTCTTATCGCGTATTGGGCGCGAATCATTTTTATTGAATGAGGTTTATTATGAAAGCCATGACGACCAATCCGGTGCGCGTGTCGCTGCCGGCAAGTGTCGCTTCTGACATTGGCAGTCTGAAAAAGGCACTCGGCAGCGTTTTGGACCATCTGGGTTGTCAGGCCTGTTGTTCCGGCCATGACATCCTGTTCGAATTGCAGCGTGACTTCTATTTTGATCGGAACATCAGCGAAATTTCATTCGCATCACGCGGCGCAAGCAAACTGGCAAGGCGCGACGACGTCACCGTTTCGCTGAACCCCGAGGCCGCAAGCAATATCGAGAATGTCTTTGCAGCGATCGACAAGATTGCGGAATTGACCGGACATACAGCCTGCGCCACCGGCTGTGACATGCGTTTCAATCTTGAACGGATACTGGTGCTGGATGCCAAGATGAACCTTCAGGAAAGGGTCATGACCATTGGACGATAGCGCCGCGTTCCAGGCACCAAAGCTTGGAATCGGCATGATTTTCTCGTCGGCGCTGAAACCTTTTTTGCAGCGCCGACCCGATGCGTTGGACGTGTTGGAAATCGAGCCGCAAACCCTTTGGCTTGCCGATGACCCATTCGAGGGGCCGTATTTCGAATTCACGCCGGCAATCGACATGTTTGCCGCATTCCCGCAACGCAAACTGGTGCATTCGGTCGGCATGCCGATCGGCGGCACACGCAGGCCACATCCGGCACAGATAAATCTGTTGCGCAGTATCGCGGACCGGCTGAACAGCCCTTGGGTCAGCGAACATTTGTCCATCGCGGGCACACCCCACAAGGCTGCGGGTTTTCTGCTGCCGCCGTTGCAAACGGATGAAGGCGTCCGCATCGCATCCGAAAACATCCGCGCATTCGCCAAGGGGATGAACCGCCCCGTCGCCATTGAAACCGGCGTCGCTTATTTCGCCCGAAAGGGTTTCGAGATGCAGGACGGCGAATTTGTCGCCCGGATCTGCGAGGAAACCGGCTGCGGGATTTTGCTGGACCTGCACAATATCTACTGAACGAAAAGAACGGCCGCATCCCGATGCGTGATTTTCTGGCACAGATCCCGCTGGATCGGGTCTGGGAAATTCATCTGGCGGGCGGTCAGGAGATGGACGGCTATTGGCTGGACAGCCATTCCGGCAAAATGCCGGACGATCTTGCCGCGTTTTCGCAAGAGGTGGTGCAAAGCCTGCCCAATCTGGGCGCCCTGAATTTCGAGATTTACGACACCTTTCTGGAACGCTTGCCGCCCGAAGAACTGGACCGCACAGTCGATGCGCTGCGCGAGATTTGGGAACGGGCGGGCGTCAGCCGCTCGGACGCGCCGCCCCATCGATTGCCACCGGGTCCGATTGTCGGCAAACCCGCACCGCCAACCGCCGCATGGGAGGAAGGCGCGACACGGGCCGTCTGGCAGGATGACCCCACCCAGCATGATTGGCCCGAGGATACCGCAGCCCTGCGGCTTTACGCGCGCTTGGCGCGCAGTTTTCGCGGTTCGATGCTGGTGCGGGCCATGCCGCGGTCGCTGCGCTATCTGTTGTTGCGCGATGGCGACGGGGCCGAAACCCTTTTGTCACGGTTTCACACCGCACATGATCCACGTCTGTTCACGCCATTAGAGGCGCAAAGCTTTGCGGATTTTGTCATATCCCAAGGCGAATTGGACCCGTGGCTTCTGGCTTTGATGGATTATGATCTGGCATTCCTGAACATCGTCCGCCAAAGCAAGGCGCAACTGGTCCGCTTTCCCGGCGATCCGACCACGTTGTTCGAGGGACTTGCGGCCGCCCAACTGCCCCGCGATCTGCCAGACAACCCGCCATGGGAAATCGAATTGCTGCCCGATGGCTTCACCGTCGCCGATTTCACCCACACACCCGCCGCAAGCTGACCGGCAGAATATCCGGATCTATGACGCGGGGGACCGCTGTGCCCCCGCGTCATACTTGCCCCCGCATGGTCCGCCCCACATAGTCGCGCTGAAAGCGTCAAGGGAGGGACCATCATGCTGCCGCCAATTCTGCAAAACCTGCGTATCCCCGTTGTAGCATCGCCCATGTTCATCGTGTCCGGCCCGGATCTGGTGATCGCGCAATGCAAGGCCGGGATCGTCGGCAGTTTTCCGGCGCTGAATGCCCGCGAAAAGGATGGTGACCCCATCCAGCTGGAAGCCTGGCTGACCCGCATCAACGAGGAACTGGACCGTCATAACCAGTCCAATCCCGACCATCCCGCCGCCCCCTTCGCCGTCAACCAGATCGTTCACCGCAGCAATGCCCGGTTGGAACGGGATATCGAGATCTGCCACCGCTACAAGGTGCCGATCTGGATCACCTCGCTTGGCGCACGGACCGAGGTGAATGCCGCAGCCCATGATTGTGGCGGCATCGCGCTGCATGACATCATCAACAATGTCTTTGCCAAAAAAGCCGTCGAAAAAGGCGCCGACGGCCTGATCGCGGTTGCGGCAGGTGCGGGCGGCCATGCAGGGCCGCTATCACCCTTTGCGTTGGTTCAGGAAATCCGCGAATGGTTTGACGGGCCATTGCTGCTGTCTGGCGCGATCGCGACCGGCGGCGCGGTGCTGGCCGCGCAAGCCATGGGCGCGGATCTGGCCTATATCGGCAGCCCCTTCATCGCCACGACCGAGGCGCACGCACCGCAGGAATACAAACAGATGATCGTGCAGTCCGGTGCGATGGATATCGTGACGTCGTCCCTGTTCACGGGCGTATCAGGGAATTACCTTGCGCCATCCATCCGCAATGCCGGAATGGACCCCGCCAATCTTGAAACCGCTGACGCCAGCAGCATGAATTTCGGCGGTGACAGCAAGCCCAAGGCCTGGAGCACGATCTGGGGCTCTGGCCAGGGGATCGGCGCGGTGAAGGACGTCGTTCCGGCCGCCACCCGCATCGATCAGTTGGCGGCAGAATATGCCGCAGCCAAGGATCGCCTGGCGCATCTTTGACCTTTGCACGACGCGTCCGCGACCCCATATACTGCCCTGAAGTTCCCATAAGCGGAGAAAATCATGGCCTATACCAAATCGCAGGACGCCGTCGCCAATCTGACGCCCGAGCAGTATCGCGTGACGCAGGAAAGCGGCACCGAGCGCGCCTTTACCGGCGAATACGATCATCATTTCGAACCGGGAATCTATGTCGATATCGTATCGGGCGAACCGCTTTTTGCGTCCGCGGACAAGTATAATTCCGGCTGCGGCTGGCCAGCCTTTACCAAACCGATTGATAGCAATGTGACCGAACATCGTGACGTATCACATGGCATGATCCGAACCGAAGTTCGCTCAAAACATGGCGACAGCCATCTGGGCCATGTCTTCAATGACGGGCCGGCTGATGCTGGCGGTCTGAGATATTGCATCAATTCGGCTTCTTTGCGCTTTGTCCCGGCAAACCAGATGGAGGCCCAGGGCTACGGCGCCTATCTTGATCAAGTCGAGGGAGCATAAGATGAGCCAACGTGCAGTTCTTGCCGGCGGATGCTTTTGGGGCATGCAGGATTTGATCCGGCGCTTGCCCGGCGTGATCTCGACACGGGTCGGTTACAGTGGTGACGACAGCCATCCGAATGCGACCTATCGCGACCATGGCAACCATGCCGAAGCCATTGAAATCACCTATGATCCGTCGATCATCAGCTATCGGAAACTGCTGGAGTTCTTTTTCCAGATCCACGATCCGACCACACGCAACCGGCAGGGCAACGACATGGGAGCCAGCTATCGTTCGGCCATCTATTACGTCGATGCAGACCAGAAGGCCGTCGCCCAGGACACGATTGCCGATGTCAACGCCTCGGGCATCTGGCCGGGTCGCGTCGTCACCGAGTTGGAACCCGTCGGCGATTTCTGGCAGGCGGAACCAGAGCATCAGGATTATCTTGAGCGGTTCCCGAACGGTTACACCTGCCACTTCCCGCGCCCGAATTGGGTGCTGCCGAAACGCGACGTGGCGGTGTAGCACCTCGTCCACCACGCGTGCACAGGGCGTACACAACCGGTGCACCGCGAATCGCGCGATTGGTTAAGCGACGATTAACCCCTTTGCGACAGCCTGACTGCGGGCGGCAAAGGGGTTTTTCGTATGGCAGGCAGCAAGGCCGATGCGACACGGCGGATGAATTATCACTACATGGCCGATGCCATGCGGATGCTGGAATGGGACCTGCACCAGACGGTGATGACCCAGATGCGCATCCCGGATGAGTGGCACGAGATTGCGCAGGACAAGGGCGCCGCGAAAAAGACGCGCGTCACGATCCGCCTGGATGATGAGATCGTCCGCTTCTTTCGCAGCATGGGCCCGGATTGGCAGCCGCGCGTGAACCGGGTTCTGTCGGTCTGGGTCCATGCGCGTCTGGCCGGGCTGATCCGAGGGGCCGAGACGATGGATTACCTGAAACGCCGCGAGGATCAGGGGTTTGAGGGCCAACGCCCGGAGTTCGGCGACATACAGCGCGCATATGACGCGATGCTTGGGTCGAGTTCGCTTGAGGATCAGGACGGCGTGCCGATGGCCGGGAAGCGGGGCATGTCGGTGGAAGGACGAAAGGCGTTGATGGCGCTGATGAAAGAGCGGAATGGGATGGGGTAGGATGGGTTAACGTTCGCGCGGGCCGTGGTGAGATGAATCCAATGCTACGGGCTCTGCGATGGTGCGCGGCGTGTCTTTTGGACACAGACCATACTTGCCGTGATCAAAAAGACTTACCGCTTACATGCCTCAAACTGTCACTTTTTGTTACTTGCAGGAACCACGTCGCGGAGTTAGCGTTTCAGAGGAAAGAACCACAACAAAATGATGCTGCTGAAACAGCGCTTATGTGAGGTTACAATGGCTCAAGTTCGTTCCGACCTAGCGGTGAGGTCGGGGGGTGGCCCGATAGTTACGAAAGCGGTCGTCAACGCATCCGATAGGTTAAATATAAGTGCAAGAGACCTTGCAAAAATCCTAGGAGTTTCGCCCGCAACGGCATCGCGGATGAGGAATGGTCAACATGTGGTCAAAGCAGACACAAAACCCTATGAGCTAAGTGTTTTGCTGATCAGACTTTATCGTTCGCTGGACGCAATAATTGGAGGAGACGACAAGGTTGCGGCCAGTTGGCTCAATAATGAAAATACCGCGCTTGGCGGAAAACCTGCCATGCTCATTCAAAATGTAGAGGGACTGAGTGACGTTGTCAGATATTTGGACTGCCGACGCGCTCCAGTCTGAATTCCGTGCCTACGAGGGCATAGTTTTTCGATGCGTTGAAGCCCAGCACAAGGTGTCGACGATGAAGCTCGTCGACACCACTGCCGAGCAAGGATTGTTGGAATCGATTTTAGAAGAATCCAAGCCTCCTGTGCCTGTCGAGGCAAAGGGATATGATTACTTGCTGTCGACCCCGTTCAGATATCGCTCGAGACACCCTTCACGGTTCAGAAAAGCCACGAGCGCATTCGGTATATTTTATGCTGCGGAAGAAAGCCAAACTTGCCTCTACGAGATGATCTTCTACCGAATGCTCTTCTTCGCGGAATCCCCTGATACCGACTTTCCCTCCGGACCCACTCAGTATTCTGTTTTCAAAGTTTCAATTGCCGCTGAGCGAGCTATTGACCTTACAGAAGTGCCATTAAACGAAGCAGCTTCCGATTGGCTTAGACCAGCAGATTACTCTGCCTGTCAAAATTTGGCAGAAGCTGGTCGAGCAAAGGGGCTGCAATTGATCCGCTATCAGTCTGTCCGAGAACCATCCGGAAAAGGCAAAAATGTGGCCTTACTTGACCCCTCATGTTTCATAGGCTCGCCTACACCGGTCGAAACATGGAATATTTTCCTAGGTCCGGCTGGCGCACAAGCGATAAGAGAAATGCCCAAAACCAGTTTCGATTGCCCCGTTGAACAGTTTCTGGAGGATCCCAGAACAGCAAAAATCGTCGAAAAATTTTCCAAGAAGACTTAAGAAACTGTAACATCTTGCAGGAGACCGGGTAGAAAAATCCCACCCGATCGCCGCGCCTCACGCCTGCAGCGACCTCACCCCAACTTCCCCCTCTTCCCGCGACTTGATTGCGGCCACCGCGGCGATGCTGCCTGCCGCCGTGGTGTAATAGGGGATCTTGTCATACAGCGCCACGGCGCGGATGTCGCGTGAATCGTTGATGGCTTGTGCGCCCTCGGTCGTGTTCAGGACCATGACGATATCGCCGTTCTTCAGGCGGTCGACGATGTTCGGGCGGCCTTCGTAGACCTTGTTCACACGCTCTGAGGCGACGCCCGCGGCGGACAGGAAATCGGCCGTGCCGCTGGTCGCGACGATCTGGAAGCCCATCTGCACAAGATCGCGGGCGGCGGCGGCCATTTCGGGTGTCTTGTCCATATCCTTGATCGAGATGAACACACGGCCCTGCGACGGCAGGGTGGTGCCGGCCCCCATCTGGGCCTTCAGGAAGGCGCGCGGGAAGTTGCGGTCCCAGCCCATCACCTCGCCGGTGGAACGCATTTCGGGGCCAAGCAACGTATCGACGCCGGGGAAGCGGGCAAAGGGCAGCACCGCCTCTTTGACCGAGAACCATGGCGTCAGCGGGTCAGCCAGCGTCAGCGGGTCGGCAAAGGGCAGGTCATCTTCGGGGCCGACGCCTTCGGGATAGGGCGCCCGGTCGGGGAAGTTCGACATCGGCTCACCGGCCATCAGCCGGGCCGCGATCGAGGCGATGGCGCTGTCGGTGGCCTTGGCGACGAAGGGCACGGTGCGGGACGCGCGGGGATTGACCTCCAGCACGTAGATCGCGCCGTCTTTCAGCGCGAATTGCACATTCATCAGGCCGACGACCTGCAGGGCGCGGGCCATGGCGACGGTCTGGCGCTTCAGTTCCTGAACCGTGGCGGCGTCCAGCGTGTGCGGGGGCAGCGAACAGGCGCTGTCGCCGGAATGGACGCCAGCCTCCTCGATATGTTCCATGATGCCCGCGACGTGGACGGTTTCGCCGTCGGACAGGGCATCGACGTCAACTTCGATGGCGCCGGACAGGTAACTGTCCAGCAGCACCGGGTTCTTGCCCGAAACCTTCACGGCCTCGGTGATGTAGCGGTTCAGGTGGTCCATGTCGCGCACGATCTCCATCGCGCGGCCGCCAAGGACATAGGACGGGCGGATCACCAATGGAAAGCCGATGCGTTCGGCGATTTCAACGGCTTCGGCGGGGCTGTGGGCAATGCCGTTGATCGGCTGTTTCAGGTCCAGATCGTTCAGCAGCTTCTGGAAACGCTCGCGATCCTCGGCCAGGTCGATGGCGTCGGGGGTGGTGCCGAGGATCGGGATGCCCTCGGCCTCCAGCGCGTCGGCCAGTTTCAGCGGGGTCTGGCCGCCGAATTGGACGATGACGCCGTGAAGGGTGCCGTTTTCCTGCTCGACCCGCAGGATTTCAAGGACGTGCTCCAGCGTCAGCGGTTCAAAATACAGACGGTCACTGGTATCATAATCGGTGCTGACCGTTTCAGGGTTGCAGTTGACCATGATGGTTTCGTAGCCCGCCGCCGTCAGCGCGAAACAGGCGTGGCAACAGCAATAGTCAAATTCGATCCCCTGCCCGATCCGGTTGGGGCCGCCGCCAAGGATGACGACCTTCCTGGCATTCGACGGGCGGGCCTCGTTTTCCACGTCGCCCATCGCCGGGGCTTCATAGGTGGAATACATATAGGGGGTCTGGGCCTCGAATTCGGCGGCGCAGGTGTCGATGCGCTTGAAGACCGGGTGCAGGTCATGGGCGCGGCGGGCCTGACGCACGGCGGTTTCGTCCTGACCCGACAGCGTGGCGAGACGGGCATCGGTGAAGCCCATCATCTTCAGGGCGCGAAGCCCGTTCGCATCGGTCGGCAGACCGTTTTCGCGGACCGCGTTTTCGGCATCGACGATTTCGCGCAGGCGTGACAGGAACCAGGGATCAAAGCTGGTCACACGCTGGATTTCGTCATCCGTCAGGCCCAGCCGCATCGCCTGTGCGATGACGCGCAGGCGATCAGGCGTGGTTTTGGACAGCGCGGCAATAATCGCGGGTTTTCCCTGATCGGCCGCACCTTCGATGGCGATTTCATCAAGGCCGGTCAGGCCATTCTCCATCGAGGTCAGCGCCTTTTGCAGCGATTCATGGAAGCTGCGGCCAATTGCCATGACCTCACCCACGGATTTCATCGCGGTGGTCAGTTCGGGCCTGGAACCCGGAAACTTCTCGAACGCGAAGCGCGGGATTTTCGTCACGACATAGTCGATGCTGGGTTCAAACGACGCGGGCGTGACCTTGGTGATGTCGTTGTCCAATTCGTCCAGCGTATAGCCGACCGCCAGTTTCGCCGCGATCTTTGCAATCGGAAAGCCCGTCGCCTTGGACGCCAGCGCGGATGAGCGCGACACGCGCGGGTTCATCTCGATCACGACCATGCGGCCATCCGCGGGATTGATCGCCCATTGCACGTTCGAGCCGCCGGTCTCGACGCCGATCTCGCGCAGCACGGCAATGCTGCCATTGCGCATGATCTGGTATTCGCGGTCGGTCAGGGTCAGCGCCGGCGCAACGGTGATGGAATCGCCGGTATGCACACCCATCGGATCGACGTTTTCGATGGCGCAAACGATGATGGCGTTGTCGGCGCGGTCGCGCACCACCTCCATCTCGAACTCTTTCCAGCCCAGCAGGCTTTCATCGACCAGAACCTGCGCCACGGGCGAGGCATCCAGACCCGACCGCACGATCCGCTCGTAATCGTCGCGGTTATAGGCGACGCCGCCGCCGGTGCCGCCAAGGGTAAAGGCGGGGCGGATGATGGCGGGAAGGCCGATATCCTCCAACGCTTCCATGGCCATCGCCACGCCTGCATTGACGTCATATTTGCCGTTTGCATGCTTGGGGGCCGATACGATGGTCGCCTTGGGGTTTTCCAGCCCGATGCGATCCATCGCCTCGCGGAACAGCTTGCGGTCTTCGGCCATTTCGATGGCGCTGCGCTGCGCGCCGATCAGTTCGACACCATAGCGGTTCAGCGCCCCGGAATCGGCCAGTGCCAGCGCGGTATTCAGCCCGGTCTGCCCGCCCATCGTCGGCAACAGCGCATCGGGACGTTCCTTGGCGATGATCTTTTCGACGATTTCGGGGGTGATCGGTTCGATATAGGTCGCGTCGGCCATTTCCGGGTCGGTCATGATCGTCGCCGGGTTCGAGTTCACCAGAATGACCCGATATCCCTCTTCCCGCAGCGCCTTGCAGGCCTGTGCGCCGGAATAGTCGAACTCGCACGCCTGCCCGATCACGATAGGCCCTGCCCCGATGATCAGAATGGATTTGATATCGGTTCTTTTGGGCATGATCGGTTCCTTCGGGGCGGCTGGCGGCAGGTAAATCGTCCGGGGTTATAGCCAAGAGCGGGCAGGACGCAAGGTGCGAAGCGGGCTGAAGACGCAAAACCCCAGGTAGTCGCCGCGGTCACTTCTCACTAGCGCGACATTGGGGCAAGCTTCGCCAGTCACCTCGTTTGGACCCCAAGGCAACGAGTTCGGGGTGAGGGCTAACGTTGAGCTGATGCGCGATGTAGTCTGGAAGTGGTATCGGCCCGACAGACATGTCTGCTGGTGGAATAGTCAGCCAGATCTGACCATCCTCATACTCTGGACCCAAACGGCTGACCAAGGTCGGCTCATCGCAAATCAGGATTGTCATCGTTTTTGCTGTTGGGGTCACAATATGTAATCCTAGTTGACCCTTTGCGACACGTAATAACAGCAGCCATCCGCCCGACCAAGGAAGAACCTGCTTTAGCATCGCGTCAGGATTTCCACTAAAGTAACCTTGTCCCCTGAGGGGAAGCTGTAAGCGCTTTGAGACATTCGCTTCACGAAATGCTTTGCGCAGATTTTTCGCATAGCACGTAATGGTAAAATCACCACCAAACAACTGAAACCCAAGACCCAAGGCGATTTTGGCCAACAGGCGATGATCTGCAAACTGTGAGATCGTCACATTCGTCTTGATCTGCTCGCCGCGCCGCGCAGCTTCTAACACGTCATTCACTATCGAAAAATCGTCCATGCTCTCTGAGGGCGTCGGCTTGCCCGGCCTGATTTTCAGTTTCTTCAGCAACTGAACCAGTGGGTGAGCCTTACTATCCCCAAGTTCACTTTCTGTGTCCTCTACCACTAAGTTCACCACGAATTTTTCTGCATGCTTGAAATGCTTCGCGAAGGACAGAAGGCTCACGACGACCCAGAACGGCTCTTCTGATGTAAGCGCCAAATAGGCGCGCCCTGGTTTTTTTCTGTTATTCTTGGGATCTCCGCCCGCATAGGCGCGCGACCAGTCTTGATCGTTGTCAGATGGTCGAAGATGGATAATTGTCGCGCTGCACGGTCCCAGCCAGTGATCGGCAATCGTGTTACTGGACCATGCACCATCAAGGTGCCCCATATAACTTAGCGGTAGAGCAGCGGGCTTATTCAGACCTGCAAGATAGTCCAATGCTGCGGTGGATTGCTCTGCCTTCCCAATCCAGCTGCGAATGAAGGCTGCATCAACGAATAGCCCGGCCATGCTATTGCAGCTCCGGCAGACCTTGGTTCGCCAAACATCCTTCGGAAGATAGTCTCCGCCAAGAGCATCTGGCCAGATATGCTCGTCAGAAAACTGGTCTTCCGACTTTGTATCACCGCAGTAAATGCATTCTTTTTGCAAATTCAACTCCTACCAGATGACCACAATATCTTGCGGTCAGAAGCAGCCTTGAAGGATTTGGCCTATCCGCCCCCCTCGACCAGCCAGCGATAACCCACGCCCGCCTCGGTCTGGATCTGCACCGTGCTGTCGGCGGTCAGGCCCAGCTTTTGGCGGAGCTGGCCGATGAAGACGCGCAGATAGGGCACGTCATCGACATGCGCCGGGCCCCAGACTTTTGCCAGCAACTGCCGGTGGGTCATCACGCGACCCGGATTGTCGGCAAGCGCCAGAAGCAGGTCGAATTCCTTTGGCGTCAGTTTGACATGGGCAGCATTCGCCAGCACCTCATGCGCGGCGCGGTCGATTTGCAGGTGGCCCCAGGCCTGCTGCGGTGCGGGTTGTTGCGCGCGGCGCGGCCGCAGGCAGGCGCGCAACCGGGCCAGCAATTCGCCGATGGCGAAGGGTTTGGCGACGAAATCATCCGCGCCAAGGTCCAAGGCCATGATCTTTTCCATTTCCTGATCATGGGCGGACAGCACGATCACCGGCAGGTCCGAATAGGCACGAAGGGTTTCGATCACGCCCTTGCCGTTCATATCGGGCAGGCCAAGGTCAAGGATCATCAGATCGGGGTGTTTCGTCTGCACCGCGTCCAGCCCCGCCTGCCCGGTTTCGGCCAGCACCGTATCATAACCCGACGCATTCAGCGCATGCGACAGGAACCGCTGGATCTGCGGTTCATCATCGACAATCAGGATCAATGGACGGATATCAGGCATCGCCGCTTAGGTCGCAGGTTGTTGCGGCACGGGCAAGGTCAGGGCAAAGATCGTGCCGCCACCACTCCGCGACGATGCGGCCAGACTGCCACCCAGAACATGTGCGATCCCCTTGGCAATGGGCAGGCCAAGGCCGTTGGATTCGGGCAGGCCGGTCAGCGGTTCGGTCCGCAACCACTCGGCCAGCGCGGGATTCAGTCCCGAACCGCGATCCGCGATCCGCAAGGTCAGTTGATCTGCGGAAACCTGCGCCGACAGGGTGATCGGGCCATCGGTATATTTGGCGGCATTCTCCAGCAGATTGAACAGCGCCTGTTCCAGCAGGCTGGCTTCCGCCCGGATCATGGGCAGGTCCGGCAGGTCATCTTCGATCACCGCCGAGGGGCGGGTCAGCCTTGCGCGTCGGGCCGCCGCGCGGGCCACATCGGCGGCATCGACCCATGTGGCGTTGACGGTAAAGCCCGATTGCAGCCGCGTCATCTGCAACAGGTTATCGACATAGCGGTTCAGACGGCCTGCCTCTTGCTCGATCGCCTCCAGCAGATCGGTTTGGGCATCCGCAGGCAGCGCACCGCCCAGGTCGCGCAAGGTCGTAACTGATCCCAGGATCGTGGCCAGCGGCGTGCGCAGATCATGGGACAGCGAGGCCAGAAGGGTTGACCGCAAAGCCTCGGTTTCGGCCCGCTTCCGCTCGGCCTCGGCATTGGCGGCAAAGGACAGGCGTTGCAGGGCCAGTTCGGTCTGGCGGCGGATGACGGCCACCGCCTCTTCCCGGTAATGCAGATCCTCCAGATGCGAGGCAAAACGGGTGTGGCCCAGAACATAGCTTTGCGTATCGCCGGCGATGACCGGCACGAATGTAAATGCAGACCCGCCCCAGCCTTGTGCGGCGGCGAATTCGATCTGGCGGTGGCGCAGCGCCTGATCGGCGGCCTGCAAATCAGCGGCACTTGGCGTGGTTGTCGCGGGAATCGCGGCCAGTCGGGTCACAACCTCGCCGTCACGCGCCAGCACCATCACCGGACCCTGCACCACAACCGACAGGTGGCGCAACGCGGCGGTCAGGATGTCTTCGGCCGTGCGGGCCTCGAACAGATCGGTCGAGACATTGGACAGCACCGACAGAACCGTGGCACGCCCCTGTGCGGCGTCGCGTTCCTCGCGCATGCGTCCCGCCAGAAGGCCGGTCAGCGTGGCCACCAGCAAAAATACCGCCAGCGTCACCAGATCGCGGGGATGGGTCACCAAGAGCGTATAGCGTGGTTCGTGGAACAGAAAGTTCAGCGTGAACAGTGCAGCGATCGCAGTCAGCACGCCCACCCAAAAGCCAAGACGCACCGCCGCAACAAGAACGGCGGTCAGAAACACCATCGCAGTTGCGGTTTCACCGATGAAACGATGCGTGGGCAGCGTGATCAATGCAGCCAATACCAGCAGGCCAACCGCATAGAGGAACCCGCTGGCCCGGGGCGGCGCGATAGATGGTTTTTTTCGAAACGAAGCGTTGGACATCATGGGCATATCTGGGCCTGCCGCGATGAACTTGTCCACAATCTTTATGTGATCCTTATACGCGGCGGTGATTATCCGTATCGCTTCTTTATGCAGCGATCCGCATATCTGCGTCTTCACGTCCTGTGCAGGTGAAGAAAGACTGACATGACCAGCATAACCGATGTTCCCGAAACCGTAACCGAGACCGCCCACCATCCGCAAAGCAGCCTGCCGGCGCTGTCACTGGCGGCTTTGGGCGTGGTTTATGGCGATATCGGCACCTCCCCCCTTTATGCCTTCCGCGAGGCGATGCACGCGGCAGGCGTGGCGCATGGCGGTGTCGAACGTGCCGATGTGCTGGGCGTTCTGTCGCTGATCACCTGGGCGCTGTTGCTGATCGTGACGGTGAAATATGTGCTGATCCTGCTGCATGCGGATAACGACGGCGAAGGCGGCACGCTGTCGCTGCTGGCATTGGCGCAGCGGGCGATGGGCCGCCCAAGCTGGTGGATCGTGCTGCTGGGCCTGATCGGTGCCGCGCTGTTTTATGGCGACGCGGCGATTACGCCCGCAATTTCGGTCCTGTCAGCCGTCGAGGGGCTGAAGGTCATCGCACCGGGTCTGCAACCCTTTATCCTGCCCATTGCCGCGGTCATCATCATCGGCCTGTTTCTGGTCCAGAATCGAGGCACAGCGGCCGTCGCCCGCCTGTTCGGACCGATCATGCTGGTCTGGTTCGCGATGCTGGCGGCGGGCGGGGTTTACCGCATGATGGGCGATCTTTCGATTCTGTCGGCGCTGAACCCGATCCACGCCGTCACCTTTGTTGCGGGCAATGGCACGCTGGGCCTGATCGTGCTGGGCGCGGTCTTTCTGGCCGTGACCGGGGCCGAGGCGTTATATGCCGATATGGGCCATTTTGGCCGCAAGCCGATCCAGCTGGCCTGGCTGTTCGTGGCATTTCCGGCGCTTTTGCTGAATTATTACGGTCAGGGCGCGCTGATCCTGTCGCAGCCGGAAACCCATGAAAACCCGTTTTATCTGCTGTATCCCCAGAAACTTCTGCCGGTTGTGGTGCTGATGGCCACGGTCGCCACGATCATCGCCAGCCAGGCCGTGATCACAGGCGCATTTTCCATCACCCAACAGGCGGTGCAGATGAAACTGCTGCCGCGCATGCGCATCCGCCACACCTCGGATGAACAACAGGGCCAGATCTACATGCCCGCCGTGAACGGTGTCCTGCTGGTCGCGGTGCTGCTGCTGGTGGCGGGCTTTGGCAGTTCATCGGCACTGGCTTCGGCCTATGGGATCAGCGTCACCGGCACGATGGTCGTCACGGCGATTCTGGCCATGGTGGTGATTCACAAACATTGGGGTCTGTCGCTGGGCCTGTCGGTGGCCATCATGCTGCCTTTCCTGTTGATCGACCTGGTTTTTCTGGGCGCCAACCTGATGAAGGTCGCCGAGGGCGGCTGGCTGCCCTTGTGCATGGCCGCAGCCATGGTCACGATCATGCTGACATGGAGGCGCGGCACCATGATGTTGCAGAAAAAAGAGGCCGACACCGCGCTGCCGATGAAAACCCTGTTGCCGCAGCTTGAATCGGAATCGATTGCCGCCGTTCCCGGCACGGCCATCATCCTGACGGCCAGTCCCGACAAGATACCGACGGCCCTGCTGCACAGCCTGAAGCATTTCAAGGCATTGCACGAACAGAACATCCTGCTGACGATCAACACCGCCAACATCCCGCGCGTCTCGGAAAACGATCGCGTTGAAATCGAGACCCTGACCCCTCGCCTGCGCCGCGTCACACTGAATTACGGCTATGGCGAAGAACCGGATGTTCCCAAGGTGCTGATGCAGCTGCGCCGCATGGGCTGGCAGTTCGACATCATGTCGACCTCGTTCCTGCTGTCGCGCCGGCGCCTGCGCCTGTCCACCCGCAGCAACATGCCCGGCTGGCAAGCGCGGCTGTTCATCTGGCTGTCGCGAAACTCTGCCGGGCCATCGGATTATTTCCGCATCCCGGCAGGGCGCGTGGTCGAGATCGGGACGCAGGTGAACGTCTAGGCACACACAGAATCAGCCGATTTGCGGTTGTGGCAGATCAATCGGATGGGTCCACTGCGGCCTGAACCAGATGAAGACAAAATTCGGTCGCCCTGGACATGTCCTGAACCGAGACCCATTCCAGCGGGCCATGGATATTCTGCATGCCCGTGAACAGGTTCGGCGTCGGCACGCCCATTTCGGTCAGGCGTGAGCCGTCGGTCCCACCACGGATCGGGACGGAAACAGGCTCGAGACCGGCCTTGCGGCTGGCCTCATAGGCAAGATTGACCGGCGTCATGTCCTTTTCCAGCCAATAGCGCATGTTGCGATATTGCGGGGTGATGGTGCAGGTGATGGTCGCCCGCGGCTCTGACGCCTGGACGGCAGCGCAGATCTGGCGCAGCATGTCGCCCTTTTGCTGCAAGCCCTCCATCTCGAAATCGCGCAGGATCAGGCTGATGCGCATTTCGGTAGAGCCGCCGGTCATGCCGGTCGGGTGGATGAAGCCTTCGCGGCCCTCGGTCACTTCCGGGGCCATCGTCGATTGCGGCAACATGGCAATGATTTTCGCGGCCAGCGTGATCGCGTTCACCATCTTGCCCTTGGCCCAGCCGGGATGAATCGAAACCCCCCGAACGACGATTTCCGCCCCGTCGGCCGAGAAGCTTTCATATTCGATCTCACCGACCGCACCGCCGTCGAAGGTATAGGCGAAATCCGCGCCCAGATCCTTGGGCAGGCGCGGACCCACGCCCCGGCCGATTTCCTCGTCCGGGGTAAAGGCCAAACGGATCGTCGGGTGCTGCAGTTCAGGATTTGTCAGCAGATGCCGCGCCGCCGTCATGATGATCGCCACGCCCGCCTTGTCATCCGCGCCCAGCAGCGTGGTCCCCGACGCAGTCACGATATCGTGGCCGATCTTTTCAGCCAGATAGGGAAATTCGTCGGGTGACAAGGACAGGTCCGCATTGTCGGGAAAGGTGATGGCACCGCCGTTATAGCCACGCAGGACACGCGGCTTGACCCCTGTTGCGTTGAATTGCGGGGCCGTATCGACATGCGCCAGCAGCCCGACGACCGGACCGGGAGCGGTGCCCGGAATTGTGGCCAGCACGACGCCGTAATCTGTCAGTTGCACATCCGCTGCACCCAGATCCGACAGCTCTTTTTCCAGCAGGCGCAGAAGATCGAGCTGAATTTCAGTGCTGGGCGATGAGGAAGACGACGCATCGCTTTGACTGTCGACAGATGCGTAGCGGATAAGGCGTTGCTCGACTTCCTGATCGAATTGGCGTGACATGGGCGTTCCTTTCTGTTGCGGCAAGAAAGGTGACGCGGCCGGGCAGAGTCAAGGCCGATGGCGGTCCCGTCAGGTCGGACGACCCCCCTTTGGACGGCGCAAGCATGAGGGGCCGCATTTCGGCCGCCTGACATGACGTCGCAATTCACTTGCGTCATCAGGGCAGGGATGCTTTAGGCCATTGAGTGTTGACGATGCGACGATTTGAGGGCTGCGATGTCGGGTATTGGTAAATCGATTTTTCATGTCTCGAACACCGGCAGTAATTTCATCGACGGCATCATTGGCGGCACCGCATGGGACGGCGCGATCACATATTCCTTTCCACGGGGTTTCCATTCCTATGGCAGCTACCCGAAGTCATGGGAACTTGCGTCGGAACGCAACGGATTTGAACCGTTCTCAGCAAGTGCACGACAGGGTGCCATCCAGATCCTGAATGACGCCAGCCCCAGAGGTGCGTTTTCGGTTGAGGGGCTGACCAACGTCAATGTCCATGCAGGCACTGCCACAAACGCCACGATCCGCTTTGGCTATACCGCGATGGAAAGCAGCACCGCAGTCTATTATGGATATTCCTGGTTGCCGGAAGTCGATGGCTTCTGGGGATCATCCTATGCCGCACGTGCCGGCGATGTCTGGCTGAACCCTGATTTCAACAGAAATCTGGAGCCCGGAAACAGGGCGTGGTACATCACCATGCACGAAATCGGCCACGGCATCGGACTGAAACACCCCTTCGATTCCGCTCCCAAAATGGCGGATCGTTATGACAATATGTCAAATACGGTGATGAGCTATTCGGCCTATTCGGGGGCCAAGAACAGCTTTTCAAATGCATCAATCGACTATCCGCAAACTTATATGCGGTCCGATATCGCCGCGCTGCAACATATGTATGGCGCGGATTACAGCACCAATTCGGGCAATACCGTCTATCGGTGGCAACCCGGAAACGGAAACACGGTGATCGACGGCGTGGTGGCCATATCGCCCCATGAGAACAAGATATTCCTGACCATCTGGGATGGGGGCGGGACTGATACCTATAATCTGGCCCGTTATCACAGTGATCTGCGCATCGATCTACGGCCCGGCAAGCCGTCGCATTTCGGAACCGAACAGGACGCCGATCTGGGCGATGGGCGATCTGCGGCGGGCATGGTCTATAACGCCTATCTACATCACAACAATCGCGACTCGTTGATCGAAAACGTCATTGCAGGGACGGCGGCTGATCGCATCATCGGCAATGTCGTTGCCAACGATCTGCGCGGTCAGGGCGGAGAGGACCGGCTTAGCGGGCTTGGCGGCAATGATACGCTGCGGGGCGGTCATGGTGACGATACCCTGCTGGGCGGGCTTGGGAACGATATCCTTTTCGGCAATCAGGGCGCTGATCTGTTGAACGGTGGCCAAGGCCGCGATGAGATAAGCTTTCTGCGTGCCAAGGCTGCTGTGACGGTCGACCTGACCGAGGCAAGGGGAACCCGTGGCGAGGCGGCTGGCGACCGCTATATCGCCGTCGAAGATATCGTGGGCTCTCGTTTCCACGATGTCCTGATCGGCGACGTCCGCGCCAACAAGATCGTCGGGAATGGCGGCCGTGACCTGATCGACGGGCGCGGTGGAAATGACCACTTGTCGGGCGGTGCCGGGGCCGATGTCTTTGTCTTTGGACCGGGCCGGACACATCGCGACATCATTGCCGATTTCGGTCTGGGCGGCGTTGACGATCATATCAGGATGGCGGGGTTTGGCGGTTACGAAACCTATCGTCAGCTGCGCAACAACATGACGCAATCCGAGGGCGACGTGCATATCGGCGACCGTGACGGCGATCTGATCGTGATCGAGGATACGCTGCTGGCCACGCTTGACCGCGACGTGTTCCTGTTCGCCTGACCTCTGGCCAAGGCTTCGCGCCTGCGATAGGGCCGAGGAAAAATTCCTTCGGCAATGGTTGGTGCGTTGATGTCATCCCGTAAATACCTGCCCTATTTCCTGACTGCGGCCATTGTCGTTGCGGCCGCCGCCTATCTTTTGTGGATCGGGCGCGAGCCGATCTGCAAATGCGGCTACGTCAAGCTGTGGCATGGCGAAACGATGAGTTCCGAAAACTCTCAGCATATCGCGGATTGGTATACGCCATCGCACCTGCTGCACGGGATCATCTTCTATGGCCTGCTGTGGCTGTTTGCGCGGCGTGTGCCATTCGTCTGGCGGCTGATGATCGCCACATTGATCGAGGCGGCATGGGAACTGGTCGAAAACTCTGACGCGATCATCGAGCGTTACCGGGCCGTCACCATCTCGCTGGATTATTACGGCGACAGTGTCCTTAATTCGACCGCCGACATCATCGCCATGATCGCCGGCTTCTTTCTGGCCAGCCGATTGCCGGTCTGGGCCTCGGTCGCGCTGGTGATCGGGTTCGAGTTGCTGACCATGTGGATTATCCGCGACGGGCTGACGCTGAACGTCGTGATGCTGCTGTATCCACTGGACGCGATCCGCGAATGGCAGGCGGCGTTGTCGCACTGAAAAGGGCCAGACCCCGAAGGTTCCGGCCCGACGCACATGTTCACGCGTCACTTATGCGTTGCACAAGTCCGCTTGTGCCGTGCTGCGTTGGCGGCCCAGCCAGACCAGCCCCAGACCGGCCGCGGCAAGCACCCCACCGGCAACCGGCACCATCGCATAGCCCAGACCGGCGCTGATCACGGCGCCCCCGACCGCTGCACCGATCGCGTTGCCAAAGTTGAACGCGCCGATGTTGATCGAGGATGCCAGACCCGGAGCTTCGGACGCGGCCAGCATGACGCGGGTCTGAACGGGCGGGACGACGGCAAAGGCCGCGGCGCCCCAGACCAGCAGGATGATCGCGGCACCGGCCTGCGTGCCAACCACCAGCGGTATGACGACCATGATCGCGGCCAATGCGCCAAGAAAGATCGCCGTCGCACCATCCAGTGACCAGTCGGCCAGCTTACCGCCCAGCCAGTTGCCGATGGTAAAGCCAATTCCGATCAGAACCAGCGCCAGCGTCACAAAGCTGTTCGACGCGCCGGTCAGGGTTTCCAGCATCGGGGCGACGTAAGTATACAGCGTGAACATCGCGGCCGAACCCATGATGGTCGTGCCCATGGACATCAACACCTCGGGGCGGACCAGAACGCGCAATTCGCGGCCGACGTTGGGCCGTTGTCCCGGCATGCCCTTGGGCAGGGCAAAAGCCAGTGCGGTCATCGCGATGACGCCCAGAACCGCGGTGCCGGCAAAAGCTTCGCGCCAGCCGATCTGCTGACCGACCCATGTGGCAACCGGAACGCCGCCGATATTGGCGATGGTCAGGCCCATGAACATGGTGGCCACCGCGCTGGCCTGTTTGTCCTTCGGCACGACGCTTGCGGCAACAACCGCCCCCAGGCCGAAGAAGGCGCCGTGGTTCAGGCTGGTCACGACCCGCGCGATCAGCAGCGTGGCATAGCCCGGCGCCATGGCCGACATCAGGTTGCCGATGGTGAAAATCGCCATCAGCGCCATCAGCGCCGTCCGCTTGCCAAAGCGGCTGAACAGCAGCGTCATGATGGGCGCACCGGCCATCACGCCAATCGCATAGGCGCTGACCAACAGCCCCGCCGAGGGGATCGACACCCCCACGCCATCGGCGATGACGGGCAGCATGCCCATGGGCGAAAATTCGGTCGTGCCGATGCCAAAGGCACCGATTGCCAGCGCCAGAAGCGGCCAGTTGATGCCGCTGCGCGCCCCGGTGTTTACAGCTTCCATTGGAAATTCTCCTTACGCCGCCCAGTCGGGGGCAAGCCCTTCCGGGCTGACGATGCGGCCGTTCGGGCTGGCCAATGCGGAAATCGCAGCCATATCCTGATCGGCCAGGGTAAAGTCGAAAATAGCGGCGTTCTCGGCGACGCGACCCGGATTGGCGGTTTTGGACAGCGCGACAAAGCCCTGCTGGATCAACCAGCGCAGGCCAACCTGTGCCGCCGTCTTGCCGTAACGCGCACCGATATCCTGCAACAGCGCATCCTGCGGCACACGGCCATCGGCCATGCCGTAATAGGCGGTGATCGCCGTGCCGGTCTCACGCGCCGTCGCAATCATCGCGCTTTGGTCCAGATAGGGATGCAGCTCGATCTGGTTCGTCACGATGGGGGCATTCGCCCGTGAGATTGCCTGTTTCAACTGCGATGAATTGTAGTTGCTGACCCCGATGAGCCGGGTTTGACCGGCCGCCCGAACCTCGTTCAGCATGGCGACCTGATCGGCCACCGGAACGCTGTCGCCCGGCCAGTGCAGCAACAGCAGATCGACCTGATCCACCTTCAGCCTGTCCAGGCTGTCCCGGACGGATGCGGCGAATGACGCGTCGCTGTAATTCTCGACCCAGACCTTCGTGGTCAGAAACAGATCGTCGCGCTTCACGCCGGCCGCCTGCAGGGCGCGGCCAAGGGCGGCTTCGTTGTTATAGATCTGCGCGGTATCGAAATGGCGAAATCCCGCATCCAAAGCGGCGGGAACCACGCGTTCGACCTCGGCATCCGACATGCGGAATACGCCAAAGCCCAAGGCCGGGATATTCGCTCCATGTGCTGTGACAAACTGCATGTTCTTCTCCTTTCCGGCGGCGCTGCCGCCTGGTTCATTCCAGAGGGGTCTGCGTTTCGCGTTCACGAGGGCGTAGATAACCCCATCACCACCGCTTGATAATCACCGCAAATGCCACATAATCTGTGAACCAGTTTCACAGATGGGCCAGCCAGATGGACAATCGCGCCGGAGAAATGCAGGTTTTCCTGCGCGTCGTCGAAACCGGCAGTTTTTCCGAAGCGGCCCGATTGCTGATGATGACACCGTCAACCGTCAGCAAGCTGATCGGGCGGATCGAAGCCCGGCTGGGCGTGCGATTGCTGGAACGGTCCACCCGCAAGCTGTCGCTGACGACCGAGGGGCGCATCTATTACGACCGCAGCAAGCATCTGCTGGATGAGCTGGACGAAATCGAGGTCGAATTGTCGCAAGGCGCCGCCAGTCTGGGCGGCGTGGTGCGGGTCAGCACATCGGTTGGCCTTGGCGTCGTCGCGATCGAGCCGTTATTGCCCGTTTTCTGGCAGGCACATCCGAAAATCACCATCGACCTGTCCCTGTCGGATGAAATGGTCGATCTGTATCTGGACCGGACCGATGTCGCCTTTCGTGTGGGGAAGCTGGACAGCTCCAGTTTAACGGCGATCAAACTGGGCAGTGCGCAGCGCAAGATCGTTGCCGCACCCGAGTATCTGGCGCAACATGGCGTGCCCCAAACCATCGACGATCTGGAACACCACAGCTGTCTTGGCTTCAATTTCCGCCGCTCGTCGCCGCTTTGGCCATTGCGCGACAGCGGGCGCGTGATCGACCGCAACGTGTCGGGTCCGCTGATGGCCAATAACGGTGCGACCGTCAGGCATATGGCATTGGCGGGAATGGGACTGGCCCGCATGGGCGAGTTTCATATCCGCGAAGATCTGCGCTCTGGCCGGCTGGTCGAAGTGATGCCGCACGCTGTCGACGGGGATTGCGAGGATATTCACGCCGTCTTTCTGGGCGGCGGGCAGATGCCGCATCGGGTGCGTGCCTTTCTGGATTTCATGACGCCACGCCTGCGCGAATTTCTGGCCGCAGCGGTCTGAGGGGGCCGCCAGATCGTCCGCCAGATCGCCCGCCCGTCATCCCGGTCGTCATGATACGCGGAATATTCGCGGGATAGCGCCGTAAGCCCCTTGTTGGAATACGGAGGCGACCATGACCGCATTGACCCTGAACCGGACCCCGCTGCCCAAGCCACGGCATCTTCTTGTCGGCTTGGCGGCCCTTGGCATCATCTGTGGCGGCATTGCGCTGCCCGGTGCATGGCCGGGCGACGCGCGCGCGGTTTTGGTGGCGATGGCCTTGGCGGTGCTGGGCTGGACCTGCACCCGGTTGCCGGAATCGCTGATCGCGCTGGCGGCGGTCCTTGGGCTGGTATTGGGCGGCACCTTACCAGAGGATATGCTGTTTGACGCCTTGGGCAACGAGTTGATCTGGCTTCTGCTATCCGCCTTTATCATCGCGGCGGTCCTGAAGGATGCGGAGATGGCACAAAGCCTGATCGCACCGCTGACCCGTCGCCCGATCCGCTTTGATGCGTTTGCGATGCTGCTGACCTTGGCGATTGCGGCGACAGGATTCGTCCTTCCCTCGACCTCGGGACGTGCCGCATTGTTGATGCCGGTCTTTGTCGCGCTGGTCGCGGTCATGCCGGATGCCCGGTTGGTCAGGCCGCTGGCGCTGATCTTTCCGACCGTGATCCTGATGTCCGCGGGCGGTTCGCTGATCGGGGCCGGTGCGCATCTGCTGGCGGCGGAAAGTATCCGCGCCGCAACCGGCCTGCGATTGGGCTATCTGGATTGGGCAGCACTTGGGCTGCCCTTCGCATTGCTGGCCAGTTTTGCCGGCACGACGTTGATCCTGTGGTTGTTCGTCCCCACGGACCTGCGCCGCGCACGGATCAGGGCGGCAATGCCAACCCCGGTCCCCCGGGACTTGCGCGCCCGTCAGCACCGCATTTCGCTGGTTCTGGCGAGCATCATCGGGTTGTGGCTGACGGCTGGCCTGCATGGCACCAGCATGGCGCTGATTGCGCTGATCGGCGCGCTGCTTCTGCTGACCAAACCATTCACCCCCCGCAGGCCGAAAGAGATGTTTCGCGCCGTCGATATGGAATTGCTGCTTTATATGGCCGCCACCGTGCTGCTGGCACAGGCGATGACGCGGACCGGGGCGGATCGCCGCCTTGCCGAGCTGGCCTTGTCCGTCCTGCCGCCGTCCTTGGCTGGCAATCTGCCGGTTGTCGCGACACTGTTGGCGGTGATCGCGGTGCTGGCGCATTTGTTCATCACCTCACGTTCGGCCCGCGCGGCGGTGTTGATCCCGGCGGTCGCGCTGCCCTTGGCGGGTTTGGGGCATGATGCTGCGCTGATGATCCTGATTGCCGTGATGGGAACGGGATTTTGCCAGACGATGACGGCGTCGGCCAAGCCGGTGGCGATCTTTGCCAATGCGGATCAGCCAACCTTTGCGCAGAAAGACCTGCTGCGTCTGGCGATGCCGCTGATGCCCGTCGTGACTGTGTTGCTGATTACCTTTGCGCTGACGATCTGGCCCGCGCAGCTTGCACTTCTACGCTGACATCTCGGGACATCAACGGATTGAAAAGGCGGAGGATATCCGCCTTTTTCTTTTGTGCAGAAAAATGAACCCGCGCGGGAATAAGTTGGTGATCGACCCGTAATCCTGTCACCAGAACATGAAAGGACAGGCAATGACACTGACTGTTTTGATCGCGCCCTCGGGCTTCAAGGAATCACTGTCGGTAGATGAGGTGACACGCGCGATTGCCAAGGGGGTCCGCAAGGCAATCCCGGACGCAAAAACGCTGTCCGCGCCGATGGTCGACGGGGGCGAGGGCACGACCCGCGCCCTGATCCACGCCACCGGAGGCAGGATAATCCAGACGCGGGTCACTGGCCCGGTTGGCGACCAGGTGGACAGTTTCTGGGGCCTGATGGGCGGTGAGGGTTCCCGAACCGCGGTGATCGAGATGGCGGCCGCTGCCGGCCTGTCGTTGGTGCCCCGTGATCGGCGCGACCCCACCCTGACGACCAGTCGTGGCGTGGGTGAACTGATGCTGCAGGCGTTGGATCAGGGTGTTGAGCGCATCCTGATCGGTTGCGGCGACAGCGGCATCAACGATGGCGGCGCGGGCATGGCGCAGGCGCTTGGCGCCAGGTTGCTGGATGCCAAGGGCGATGACTTGCCGGCTGGCGGCGGTGCGCTTGCGCGATTGGCCAAGATCGACCTTGGCGGTCTGGACCCACGCCTGACACACACGCAGATCGACGTGGCCGTGAACTGGCACAACATGCTGCTGGGCCAAAAGGGCGTGGCGCGTGTCTTTGGCCCGCAGAAAGGCGCGACGCCGCAGCAGGTCGATCAGCTTGAACAAGGGCTGGACTGCTATGCCGCGCATATCAGGACGGAAACCGGGATCGACCTTGCGCCCATGCAGGGAGCCGGGGCCTCGGGCGGGTTGGGCGCCGGGCTGATCGCCTTTGCCGGGGCAAAACTGCATCCGCGTTTCGATATCATGCTGCAATATCTGGATTTCGACCGGCTGCTCGATCAGGCCGATCTGATCATCACCGCCGAAGGGTCGCTGGACGGGCAAAGCCCCTATGGCAAAGTCCCATGCGAGGTCGCCCGCCGCGCCGCAGCCCGTGGCATCCCCACGATTGCGCTGGCCGGCACCATCGGCAAAGGTGCCCGTCAGACATATGATCACGGTATCGCGGCCTTTACCTCGATCGTGAAACGCCCCTGTTCGCTGGAAGAAGCCATCGAGAAGGGCGAAAAATTGCTGCGCCGCGCGACCGAGGATGCGATGCGGATGATGCAGGTCGGCCGTCGTCTGGCGGCGCATTGATCGCCTCTCTGCCCCATATTGCGGCAACGCCTGAACCTGGCAGCCCACGGCCAACGTGGGCGATCCGATCTGCATGCCCAGCCGCGAAAATGGCGGTTGACCCGCCCCGCAAAAACGACAATGCTGCCCCCACGTCAGGGGAGTCCCGCCTTAGGGGACTGAGAGGCTGATTGGGGGCAAAGCCCCGGTGAAGCGACCCTTTGAACCTGACCCAGTTGACACTGGCGTAGGAAGACCGAAGGGCGATTTCCCCAGATGCAAAAGGGGCGGTCCTTTCGGGCCGCAAGGCCCCTTTCTGCCAGCCGTTCACTTGGGTCTTTTCGCAAAGAGGAGACCAGAATGAACAAGCCCGTTCCCGCCATCACCACCGGTGCTTTGCCCGCTTCACGCAAGATCCATCTGCCGGGGCAGATGCATGATATCCGCGTGCCGATGCGCGAAATCGCCATTTCAAACGAAGACCCGCTGCGGGTCTATGACAGCAGCGGCCCCTATACCGACCCGGATTGCCAGACCGATATTGCCAGAGGATTGGCCGATCTGCGCGGCGATTGGCTGATCACGCGGGGCGATGTCGAAGCCTATACGGGGCGCAAGGTGATCCCGGCGGATAACGGCTTTGCCGAGGGCAAGCGCCTGACGCCCGCCTTTCCCATCCAGCGCCCGCCCTTGCGTGCCGTGAACGGTCGCGCGGTGACGCAGCTTGCCTATGCCCGCGCGGGCATCATCACGCCGGAAATGGAATTTGTCGCGATCCGCGAAAATGAAGGCCGTATCGGGGCGGCGGCGCGTGATGGCGAAGCGTTTGGCGCAGAGCTGCCCGATCTGGTGACGCCCGAATTCGTGCGCGCCGAAATCGCCGCCGGTCGCGCGATCATCCCCGCCAATATCAACCACCGCGAATTGGAGCCGATGATCATTGGCCGTAACTTCAAGGTCAAGATCAACGCCAATATCGGCAATTCCGCCGTCACCTCGTCGATGGAGGAAGAGGTGGACAAGATGGTCTGGGCGATCCGTTGGGGTGCCGATACCGTCATGGACCTGTCCACGGGCCGCAATATCCACAATATCCGCGACTGGATCATCCGCAACGCGCCGGTGCCCATCGGCACGGTGCCGCTGTATCAGGCGCTGGAAAAGGTCGGCGGCGTGGCCGAAGACCTGACATGGGAAATTTTCCGCGACACGCTGATCGAACAGGCCGAACAGGGGGTGGATTACTTCACCATCCACGCCGGTGTGCGGTTGCACATGATCCCGATGACGGCGCGGCGGGTGACGGGGATCGTGTCGCGCGGCGGCTCGATCATGGCGAAATGGTGTCTGCATCATCACCGCGAAAGTTTCCTCTATGACCATTTCGCCGAAATCTGCGACATCATGCGCGCCTATGATGTCAGCTTTTCCCTTGGCGACGGGTTGCGCCCCGGGTCCATCGCCGATGCCAATGACGAGGCGCAATTCGCCGAGCTGCGCACCCTGGGCGAGCTGACCAAGATTGCCTGGGCCAAGGATTGCCAGGTGATGATCGAGGGGCCGGGCCATGTGCCGATGCACAAGATCAAGGCCAATATGGACGAGCAGTTGAAGCACTGCCACGAGGCACCCTTCTATACGCTCGGGCCCCTGACCACCGATATCGCGCCCGGCTATGACCATATCACCAGCGCCATCGGGGCCGCGATGATCGGTTGGTTCGGCACCGCGATGCTGTGCTATGTCACGCCCAAGGAACATCTGGGCCTGCCTGACCGCGACGACGTGAAAACCGGCGTCATCACCTATAAGCTGGCCGCCCATGCCGCCGATCTGGCCAAGGGGCATCCGGGCGCTCAGCGGCGCGATGATGCGCTGTCTCGCGCCCGGTTCGAATTTCGCTGGCAGGATCAGTTCAACCTTGGCCTTGACCCGGACACCGCCCGTGCGATGCATGACGAAACCATGCCCGCCGAGGCCCATAAGGTCGCCCATTTCTGTTCCATGTGCGGGCCGAAATTCTGCTCGATGCGGATCAGTCACGACATCCGGGCCGAGGCCGAAAAGCAGGCGGGGATGGACAAGATGGCCGAATTGTTCCGCGAAGGTGGGGAATTGTATGTGCCGCTGAAAGAGGATGAGCTGGTAAAGTAGCCTGCCAGCCCCGGTGCTTAATTACCGGGCAATCGCGCAGAAGGCGCGGCGTCAACGCAGCCTTGTCGTTGCGTTGACGCCTGCTTCTGTGCATCCACGGGGATATGGCCAATCGCTTGCTGATCGTCGTTGTCGAACCAGACCCGGACCGGGCGCAACCCATCGTCGATGGGCTGCGGGATACCGGCGATCACGACATCCGCATTATCGCTGAGCCATCCGGGCTGGCGCGTCAGGTGGCTGAATTGCGCCCCGATATCGTGCTGATCGACATTGCCAATCCATCCCGCGATGTGCTGGAGGAACTGGCGTTGGCCGCAGGGCCGGAGCAGCGCCCGGTCGCCATGTTCGTTGACCGCTCGGACGAACAGCTGACACGTTCGGCCATCGAGGCCGGGGTTTCGGCCTATGTCGTGGACGGATTGCGGCCGGACCGGATCAAGCCCATTCTGGACGCCGCCATCGCCCGCTTTCACATTCTGCAACGGCTGCGAACCGAACTGATCGCCACCCGTGCCGCGCTGGAAGAACGCAAGATCATCGACCGCGCCAAGGCCGTGCTGATGAAGGCGCGCGGCATCGACGAAGAGGCCGCCTATGGCCTGCTGCGCAAGACCGCGATGGATCAGGGCAAGCGCGTCGCCGACATTGCCCAGCAACTGGTCATGGCGGCGGGGCTGCTGGGCAAATGACGCAACTGCGCCTTGGCTATGTCCCGCTGATCGACGCCGCCCCGCTGATCGTCGCGCATGAACTGGGCTTTGCGGCCGAGGAAGGGCTGACCCTGGACCTGATCCGGCTTGGCGCCTGGGCGCAAAGCCGCGACATGCTGGGGGCAGGTCTGATCGACGCGGCACATATGTTGGTGCCGATGCCCATCGGGCAGGCGCTTGGGCTTGGCCCGCTTATGCCCGAACTGGATCTGGTGATGTTCCTGTCCCATGGCGGTCAGGCCATCGCTATCAACCGGGCCATCGAGACGCGGTTGCGGGCACGCGGCCACAATTTCGACTTTGCCGATGCGCGATTGGCGGGCCGCGCCCTGCGGCAGGTCGTGACAGGCCCGCTGCGGATCGGTGTGCCCTTTGCCTTTTCCACGCAGCTGGAGCTGACCGACCGCTGGCTGACGGTCAGTGGCTTTGTCTCTGATGAAATCGACCTGATCACCGTCCCGCCGCCGCTGATGGCCGATGCCATTCAGGCAGGCGATGTGGACATGTTTTGCGTAGGCGAGCCTTGGGCATCCTTTGCCGTCGAACGCGGCGTTGCGACGCTATTGCTGCCGGGCACCGCAATCTGGGCCGCGCCGCCCGAAAAAGGCTTGGTGCTGCGCCGCGACTTCACCGAACAGCAGCCAGACGAAACCGGCGCGTTGATGCGGGCTTTGTGGCGGGCGGGACGGTGGCTGGACGACCCGGATCATCGCGGCCTTGCCGCCGAAATCATGTCACGCAGTCACTATCTGGACCTGCCCCCGGAACTGGCCGAACGCGGCCTGAACGGGCGGCTGATGATTTCAGCCGCGGGTGAGCTGCGCGATGCCCCCGGCTTTATCGCCTTCAACGCGGGTGCGGCCAGCTTTCCATGGCGCAGCATCGCGGCACTGATCGCACAGCGCATCGCGTTGCGGTATGGGCTGGACGCTGGCGCCGCGATGATCCGCGCGATGCAGCATTTCCGAACCGATCTGTATCGCCAACACCTGCGGCCGTCGGGGGCACCCCTGCCCGGTGCGTCGTCGCGGCTTGAGGGGGCCTTGTCGCAAGACCGGGTGGTGCCTGCGGAAAAAGGCCAGATGATTCTGCGTGCAGACAGCTACTTTGACGGCCTCACGTTCGAACCGCCAGCGTCGCAGTCATCCAAAAACTGACTAAATTCCGGGCAACTCGGGCAGCAATCGCATGAATTTTTTGCGGCGCAGCATATGCACCCGCGATTTTTGCTGCCCCGCAGCATTGATCCTTGTTGCGGCTGTGGTTCGGGACAATCATCCAGTCATGGCCCGGCGCAATGGCGCGTCCCCGGCCTGATCGCAACGATGCGGCATTTTTGCTGAAAGCGTGCCTGCGGCCTGCCGTCCTTTGCCCCATTCGGGCGGCTGCCCCGTCCCGCACGCTTTCCGACAGCCACTGCAAACCAGTTTTGCCATCGGAGCATCAAGGCCAATGACCACCCCATCCCCCCAGGATGCGCGCCATGCGCTGAGCCTGTCCACCTTCGCCTTTACCATCTGCTTTGCCGTCTGGACGATTTTTTCGATCATCGGCATCCAGATCAAACAACAACTCGGCCTGTCCGAGACTCAGTTCGGCCTGCTGGTCGGCATGCCGATCCTGACCGGTTCGCTGGTCCGTCTGGGCTTGGGCGTGCTGACCGACCGTCTGGGCGGGCGCATCGTCTATACCCTGACGATGCTGGCCGCGGCGCTGGCGACGTTCTTGTTAAGCTGGGCCACGACCTATCCGCAAATGTTGGCAGCCGCGCTTGGCGTCGGGCTGGCCGGTGGCTCGTTCGCGGTCGGTGTCGCCTATGTCTCGCGCTTTTTCGAGGGCAAGAAACAGGGCACTGCGCTTGGTATCTTTGGTGTCGGCAATGTGGGCGCTGCTGTCACCAAATTCGTCGCGCCCTTTGTCATGGTCGCCCTTGGCTGGGAAGCGACCGCCCAGATCTGGGCCGCTGCACTGGTCGTCACCGCGATCCTGTTCTGGATGTTCAGCAAGGACGACCCCGTCACCGCCGCCCGACAGACCGAGAAACTGCCGCTGCGCAGCATGAAAGCCGAATTGGCCCCGTTGAAGAATGTGCAGGTCTGGCGCTTCTCGGCCTATTACTTCTTCAGCTTTGGCGGGTTCGTGGCGCTGGCCCTATGGCTGCCGCACTACCTGATCGGTGTTTACGGATTTGACGTGAAAACCGCAGGCATGGTCGGTGCGGCCTATTCGATCCCGGCCTCGGTTTTTCGCGCCTATGGCGGCGTGCTGTCGGACCGCATCGGTGCCCGCAGGGTGATGTATGGGACGCTGATCGTTTCAGCGGTCTGCGCGGCGGTCCTGTCCATGCCGGCCAATGCGCCGGTCACGATGTTTCTGGTCGTGATCTTCGTGCTTGGCTTCTTCATGAGCCTGGGCAAGGCCGCTGTCTACAAGCACATACCGACCTATTACCCCGCGAATGTCGGCGCGGTTGGTGGGCTGGTCGGCATGATCGGTGGTCTGGGCGGCTTCTTCCTGCCGATGTTATTCGGCTGGCTGAAGGATGAAACCGGCCTGTGGTCCACCTGCTTCATGGTGATCTTTGCGCTGGTCGTCGGATGCCTGATCTGGATGCACGCCTCGATCCGTCGGATCGATCGCAACCCTTCCCTGCAAGCCGCCTGAATTCAAGGAGTGCCAGCTATGAAAAAGAAACTTGTCATCATCGGTGCGGGCATGGCCTCGGGCCGGATGCTGGAACATCTTCTTGAGGCCAATCCGGACGCCTATGACGTGACCCTGTTCAATGGCGAGCCGCGCGGGAACTATAACCGCCTGATGCTGTCGCCGGTCCTGTCGGGCGAAAAGACCTATGACGATATCGTCACCCATGACGATGACTGGTATGCCGCCCATGGCGTCGATTGCCGCTTTGGCGAACCTGTCGTGCACATTGATCGCGACAGGCGGATCGTCCATTCCAACCTGTCCAGCGCCGAATATGACGCGCTGGTCATCGCGACAGGCTCGGCACCCTTCATCATCCCCGTCGTGGGCAAGGAACTGCCGGGCGTCGTCACCTATCGCGATCTGGAAGATACCAACGCCATGATCGACGCGGGTATGGCGGGCAAGGAGGCGGTCGTCATCGGCGGCGGGTTGCTGGGTCTGGAAGCCGCCGCAGGCATGGCCGCGCGCGGGGCGAAAGTCACAGTCATTCACCTGATGGGCCACCTGATGGAGCGGCAGCTGGACCCGGCGGCAGGATACCTGCTGCAAAAGGATCTGGAGCGGCGCGGTATCACCGTCCATTGCAAGGGCGCGACCAAGGCGATCATGGGTCATGGCCAGGCCGAGGCCGTGCTGCTGGAAGACGGCACCGTCTATCCCGCCGATCTGGTCTGCATGGCCGTGGGGATCCGCCCCGAAACCCGCATCGCCGTCGACGCCCATCTGGAGGTCGAACGCGGCATCACCGTCGATGACACCCTCCGCACCAGCGATCCGCATATCTTCGCGCTTGGCGAATGCGTGGAACATCGCAAGCAATTGTTCGGTCTGGTCGCCCCGCTTTACGATCAGGCCAAGGTGCTGGCGAAAACCCTGTTGGGCGAGGCCGCCGAATTTCAGCCGGTGCAAACCGCGACCAAGCTGAAAGTCACCGGCTGCGATCTGTTCAGCGCCGGCGACTTTGCCGAAGGCGAGGGCCGCGAGGATATCGTGTTCCGCGATCCGGGGCGCGGCATCTACAAGCGTCTGGTGTTGGAAAATGACCGCATCATCGGCGTCGTCATGTATGGCGATACCGCCGATGGCAGCTGGTTCTATGGCCTGATGAAAGACGGCGCCGATATCCGCGAGATGCGCGATACGCTGATCTTTGGCCCGGCCTTTCAGGGGGGTGCCGCACCGGACCCTATGGCGGCCGTTGCAGCCTTGCCGCCTGAGGCGGAGATCTGTGGCTGCAACGGCGTCTGCAAGGGCACCATCGTTCAGGCCGTCCAGAACGGCGCAACCACGCTGGACGCGGTGCGTGCCTGCACCAAGGCCAGCGGATCTTGCGGCACCTGCACCGGGCTGGTGAAGCAGGTGATGGCCCTCACCCTTGGCGGCGCGGTCGTCGAGGCGCCGACAGGCATGTGCAAATGCACCGATCACACACATGAGGATGTCCGCCGACTGATCACGTCGATGGGTCTGAAATCCATCCCTGCGGTTTTGCAGGAACTGGGCTGGAAAACCGTTGGCGGATGTCATTCCTGTCGCCCGGCGTTGAATTTCTATCTGCTGGCGGAATGGCCGCTGGACTATCAGGATGACCGCCAGTCGCGTTTCGTCAACGAACGCAATCACGCCAATATCCAGAAGGACGGCACCTATTCGGTGGTTCCGCGCATGTGGGGGGGCGTCACCACGCCCGCTGAATTACGCGCCATCGCCGACGCAGCCGACAAATACAATGTCCCCATGGTCAAGGTGACGGGTGGCCAGCGCATCGATCTGCTGGGCGTCCGCAAAGAGGATCTGCCCCATATGTGGGCCGATCTGAACGAAGCCGGACTGGTCAGCGGCCACGCCTATTCCAAAGGGTTGCGCACGGTAAAAACCTGCGTGGGCAGCGAATTTTGCCGGTTTGGCACGCAGGATTCGACCGGCCTTGGCATCCGACTGGAAAAACTGCTGTGGGGATCGTGGACCCCGCACAAGGTCAAGCTGGGCGTATCCGGTTGCCCCCGCAACTGCGCCGAGGCGACCTGCAAGGATGTGGGCGTCATCTGCGTCGACAGCGGCTACCAGATCAGCGTCGCCGGCGCAGCGGGAATGGAGCTGAAGGAAACCGAAGCCCTTGCCGCAACCCCGTCCGAAGATGAAGCGGTCGAGATCATCACCGCCTTTGTCCAGCTTTACCGCGAAAGTGCCAAATATCTGGATCGCCCCTATAAATGGGTCGCCAAGGTCGGTCTTGACTGGGTCAAGGACCGCGTCGTCGCCGATCTGGAAAGCCGCCGCGCATTGGTCGCCCGGTTCGAGATCAGCCAATCGGTCTATCGCAAAGACCCTTGGGCCGAACATTCCACCACGTCCGAAATGCCCAAATGGGCACCCCTTGCCGATCTGACATTGGAGGCTGCGGAATGACCCTTTTCGTTGATATAGGCGCATTGGACGATATCCCGCAGCAGGGTGCGCGGGTGGTCAAGACGGCACAGGGCTGCATTGCGGTGTTTCGCACCGCTGATGATACGGTCTTTGCGCTGGATGACCGCTGCCCGCACAAGGGTGGCCCGCTGTCCGAGGGCATCGTGCATGGCACATCCGTCACCTGCCCGCTGCATAACTGGGTTTTCGACATGAATTCGGGTCAGGCGCAGGGCGCGGATCAGGGCATGGTCCGCACCTATCCGATCCGGGTCGAGGCCGGCCGCGTCCTGATCAGCGCCAGACTGGCCACCCGCAAAGCCGCCTGAAAGGGACGATGATGAACAAGATGACGATTCAGGACCTGAGCCGCGACGATCTGACTGCCATGATCCTGCGCGCCAAGAAACGCGCGGGGCTTGGCTGGGTCGATATTGCCGAAGCCATCGGCATGTCGCCGGTCTGGACCCATTCAGCAGCCACCGGAATGAACGCCTTTCCCGCTGACAAGGCCCGCCTGTTCGCCGACCTTCTGGGCCTGCCCGAAACTGCCATCGAGGGTCTGACCGAAAGCCCCTTGAAGGTCTGGACCCAAACGGTGCCGACCGATCCCTGCCTGTATCGTTTCTACGAGATCGTCGGCGTCTATGGCCCGACGCTGAAGGCCCTGATCAACGAAGAATTCGGCAATGGCATCATGTCGGCCATCGACTTCTCGATGCATATCGAACGCGAGCCGAATCCCAAAGGGGATCGGGTCAAACTGACCATGTCAGGCAAATATCTGGAATACGCCAACTGGTAAAACCCCCACTCTGGCCCGCTGAGAAAGGAAATCCGCATGTCATACGTCGCGCCCAATGACTTCGCCAAGAAGATGATCGATGCAGGCGAGGCGAAGGTCTTCATGTCCACCAAGGACACGCTGATCCGAGCCTTATGGCCGGGGCGATCCTTGCACTGGCGGCCGCATTTGCTGTCACCGTCACCGTCAATACCGGCGACCCGCTGATCGGTGCGCTGTTATTCCCGGTCGGCTTTTGCATGTTGTATCTTCTGGGTTTCGATCTGCTGACCGGGGTTTTCACCCTTGTGCCCCTGGCCCTGATCGACAAGCGTCGCGGCGTCACCGTCAAGGGGGTCATGCGCAACTGGGGCCTTGTCTTCTGCGGCAATTTCGCGGGCGCGTTCACGGTTGCGATCTTCATGGCCATCATCGTCACCTTCGGCTGGTCCGAGGCGCCGAATGCCGTCGGCGAAAAGATCGGCCATATCGGCGAGGGCCGCACGCTTGGCTATGCCGCCCATGGCGCGGCGGGGATGCTGACGCTGTTCATCCGCGCGGTCATGTGCAACTGGATGGTATCGACCGGCGTCGTCGCGGCGATGATGTCCACCAGCGTTTCCGGCAAGGTCATTGCCATGTGGATGCCCATTCTGGTGTTCTTCTATATGGGCTTTGAACATTCCATCGTGAACATGTTCCTGTTCCCTGCGGGCCTGCTGCTGGGCGGCAATTTCACCATCGCCGACTATCTGATCTGGAACGAAATCCCGACCGTTCTGGGCAATCTGGTAGGCGGGCTGACCTTTGTCGGCGCGATGATCTATGCCACGCATTACAAAACCTCGCCAGAGCTGGGCCGGGACGGCGACATCGCGGCACAGCCCGCCGCCATTCCCGCCGAATAAAGGGGTAAGGCCATGAGCATGCAGCCCGCGACCAAGCCGATACGGACGACCTGCCCCTATTGCGGCGTCGGCTGTGGTGTTCTGGCGACCCCCCTGGCCGATGGCGGGCTTGCAATTGAGGGCGACCCCGACCATCCCGCAAACAAGGGTCGGCTTTGTGTCAAAGGCGCAGCGCTTGGCGAAACGGTGGGCCTGCGGGGGCGGTTGCTGGACCCGCATATCCACGGGCGCAAGGCTGGCTGGGACAAGGCGCTTGATCTGGTCGCAAAGCGGTTCGGCCAGACGATTGCAAAGCACGGCCCTGATTCCGTGGCCTTCTACGTCTCGGGGCAGTTGCTGACCGAAGATTACTATGTCGCCAACAAGCTGATGAAGGGCTTCATCGGCAGCGCGAACATCGACACCAATTCCCGGCTGTGCATGGCCTCTTCCGTGGCGGGTCACAAACGCGCCTTCGGCAGCGATACCGTGCCGGGCCTGTATGACGATTTCGAGAAAGCCGATACCGTGGTTCTGGTCGGCTCGAACCTCGCCTGGTGCCACCCGGTGCTGTATCAACGGCTTGCCGCCGCGCGTCAGGCACGAGGTATCAAGGTCATCGTGGTCGATCCGCGCCGCACGGCGACCTGCGATATCGCAGACCTGCATCTGGCACTTGATCCGGGGGCCGATGCGGCGCTGTTCAACCTGCTGTTGGCCGAAATCGACCAGCGCGGCCTGATCGACGCGAATTTCATCCGCAATGTCGATGGTCTGCCCCAGGCGTTATCCGCTGCCCGCGAAACGCCGCCCTTCTCGACCGGGCTGACCCATGCGGACCTGATTCGCTTTCTGGACTTGTGGACCCGCAGCGAAAAGGTCGTGACCGTCTATTCGCAAGGGATCAACCAATCAGACAGCGGCACGGATAAGGTGAACGCGATCCTGAACTGCCATCTGGCCACCGGCCGCATTGGCCGCCCCGGCATGGGTCCGTTCAGCGTCACCGGCCAGCCCAACGCCATGGGCGGGCGCGAGGTCGGCGGCCTTGCCAATATGCTGGCCTGCCATCTGGATATCGAAAATGTCGATCACCGCAACGCTGTCCAGACCTTCTGGAACGCCCCCCGGATGGCCGACAAACCCGGCCCGAAAGCGGTCGATATGTTCCGCGCGGTAGAAACGGGACAGATCAAGGCCCTGTGGATCATCTGCACCAATCCCGCCGCGTCGATGCCCGAAGCCGACCGCGTCGACCGCGCGATCAAGGGCTGCGATTTCGTCGTCGTCTCGGACATGATCGCGGACACCGACACGACGCGGCTGGCCCATGTCCTGCTGCCCGCAACCGGCTGGGCGGAAAAGGACGGCACAGTCACCAATTCCGAACGCCGGATCAGCCGCCAGCGTCGGACATTGCCGCCCGCAGGACAGGCCCGCGACGATTGGCGTATTCTGGCGCAGGTCGGTCAGCGCATGGGCTGGCGTGATGCTTTTTCTTGGAACGATCCCGCCCAGATCTTCGCGGAACATGCAGCGCTTTCCGGGATCGCAGGACGGTTGGGACGCGATTTCGACATCTCGGACCATGCCGAGATCACCCAAGGCCAATACGCGGCGATGCAGCCATTCCTGTGGCCGCAATCAGCAAGCCGTCGGGGTGGTCGCTTCTTTGGCGATGGCGCGTTCCACACGCCATCCGGCAAAGCCCGGATGCTGCCCATCACACCGCGCAGGCCCGCCACCCTCAGCCCGGAATTCCCGTTCCGCCTGAACACGGGCCGCGTCCGCGATCATTGGCATACGATGACGCGAACGGGATTGGCGCCCCGTCTGTCGCGACATATCGCCGAGCCTTTTCTGGAAATTCACCCGCGTGATGCCGAAAAACTGGGCCTCGCCCCCGCCGCTTTGGCCGAGGTGACAAACCCGCATGGCCGCGCCATCCTGCGCGTTCTGATTACCGACCGCGTCGCACCGGGCCAACCCTTCGCCCCCATTCACTGGACCGGCGAAACCGCCCCCACGGGGCGCGTCGGTGCACTGGTTCCCGCCTCTGTCGACCCGTTGTCCGGCCAGCCCGCGTCAAAATCGGCGACTGTCGCGATCCGCCCCTTCGCCGCCAGCTGGTATGGCTTCGCGGTTTCGGCCAAACCCTTGAACCCACGAAGTGATTATTGGGCTTGCGCGACCCTGCCTGCGGGCTATCAAGCCGAACTGGCCGGCATCAAAGCCCCGGATGAATGGCTTGCCGAAGCAGCCGATCTTTTTGGCACCGATGCCGATCCGCTGGTCGTTCGCGACAACAGGCGCGGTATCATCCGCATGGCCTTCCTCGAGGATGCGCGGCTGATGGCTGCCCTGTTCGTGTCGCCAGATCCGGTCGCCCTGTCGCGCAGTCACCTTGCCACCGCCCTGGGGGGCGATTGCGGTGGCGAGATCCTGGCCGGTCGTCCGGGCGAAGGCCGTGCGGATGAAGGTGCGCTGATCTGCGCCTGCTTTGGCATCGGCGCCAAGACGATCCTGCACAGCATCGCGACGCAAAAACTGGTCTCGGTCGAAGATATCGGCAAGGCGCTTGGTGCGGGCAGCAATTGCGGCTCCTGCCGCCCCGAATTGAAAACCCTGCTCGCCTCGGCCATGTCCTAGCCGCGCAGGATCACATTCGCCGGACGGGACTGCCGGGTCACAAACCGCGCATTCGCCAGATCATTCGCCAGATGCGCGGCCACCGCTGCTTCATCCTTGCCAAAACCCCGCCAACGCGCGGTCAGACGGCGCGCAAGCTCTGCCTCTGGAACCTCCAGAAACACCGTCAGATCATATCGCGCCCGGTTCCACGGTGCCTGATCCAGAAGCAGATAGTTCCCTTCGATCACCACCACCCGGCTTGCCGGGGCCACGACGCCCGCCCCCGCAACGGCCAGTTCCCGACTGCGGTCGAACACGGGATAAATCACCTCGCGCCCCGGCTGTTCCAATCGCGCGGCCATGGTTTGAAAACCATCCGCATCAAAAGTCTCAACCGCGCCTTTGCGATGCCGCAATCCCCGTCGCTCCAGCACGCTGTCATCCAGATGAAACCCGTCCATCGGCACCAGCACAGCGTCGGACAATTGATCCACCAAAGCCTCGGCCAAGGTGGATTTCCCCGATCCGGGCGCCCCGGCAACGGCAACCAAGACACGTTCCCCCGGCACAGCGTTGATCCGCCCGATCAAACCCTGCCCATCTTCTGTGTCAAAATATCCCGGGGGGAGTCCGAAGGACGGGGGGCGGCGCCCCCCTGCAACGGTCATGCCGCCACACCTTCGGGCACCTTGGCCCCGGTCATATAGGCCACGGCATCCGACATGCTGTGCTCTTTCGGATCGATGACAGCCAGCCGCTTGCCAAGACGGTGGATATGCACCCGGTCGGCCACCTCGAACACATGCGGCATGTTGTGGCTGATCAGCACGATCGGGATGCCCCGCGATCTGACGTCAAGAATCAGATCCAGCACCCGGCGGCTTTCCTTGACACCAAGCGCGGCGGTTGGTTCGTCCAGAATAATGACGCGACTGCCAAATGCCGCCGCACGTGCCACCGCCACGCCCTGCCGCTGACCGCCCGACAGCGTCTCCACCGGCTGGCCTATGTTCTGAATGGTCATCAGGCCCAGTTCAGTCAGTTTTTCACGCGCAAAACGGTCCATTTTTGCCTTGTCCAGCATCCCGAACCATTGGCCCATGATACCTTCCTTGCGAATTTCGCGGCCCATGAACATGTTGTCCGAGATCGACAGGGCGGGTGACAGGGCCAGTGTCTGATACACCGTCTCGATCCCGGCCTTCCGGGCATCCAGCGGGCTGGCAAAGCTGACCGGCTTGCCGTCCAGCCGAATTTCGCCCTCATCCGGTTGCACCGCGCCGGAAATCGCCTTGATCAGGCTGGATTTTCCGGCACCGTTATCGCCGATCACGGCAAGGATCTCGCCCGGATACAGGTCGAAATCGGCATGATCCAACGCGGTCACGCGGCCATAGCGTTTGACCAGATTGCGGGCTGTCAAAAGCGGTTCGGTCATGACGAAATCTTTCTGATCCATTGGTCCACGGCAACGGCGACGATGATCAGCCAGCCGGTTGCGAACAGCTGCCAAAGCACATCGACCCCGGCAAGGCGCAGGCCCGAATTGAAAACACCCACGATGATCGCCCCGATCAGCGGCCCAAGGATCGATCCGCGGCCCCCGAACAAGGAAATCCCCCCGATCACCACGGCGGTGATTGATTCCAGGTTCGATTCAAAGAATGAGGTCGGGCTGACCGATCCGACGCGCCCGATTGACGACCACGCGGCCAAGGCACAGATGAAGCCGGCCACCATATACACCGACATCAGGATGCGGTTGGTCTGGATACCGGCCAAGGCCGCCGATTCAGGATCGTCACCCACGGCATAGACCCGCCTGCCCCAAGCGGTCTTGTTCAGCGCATACCAAAGCACCGCAAAGACAACCAACATCAGGACCACCCCCCATGTCAGCACGGCACCGCCCAGATTGAACCGTTCGCCGAACAGTTTCAGCAGCGGCGCCTCGGCGTCCAGGGTCTGGCTGCGGATGGTTTCACGCCCGGACAGATAATAATTCAATGCAAGGAAAATATTCCATGTTCCAAGCGTTGTGATGAACGGCGGCAGTTTCAGCCGCGTCACCAGAAAGCCGTTCAGACCTCCGGTCATCAACCCGCAGCCAAGGCCGATCAGGATCGCCAGTGGCACCGGGACACCGAACTCGATCGATAGCCGCCCCATGATGACCGAAATCATCACCATGACCGCACCGACCGACAGATCGATGCCTGCCGTCAGGATAACCAGCGATTGCGCAGCCGCCAATGTGCCGACAACGGCGACCTGTTGCATGATCAGTGACAGGTTGAACGCAGAGAAGAAATTCGGCGCGATCAGCCCAAAGGCGATCAGCGACAGCACCAGCACGATCACCGGCACCATGGTGGGATAACGGTGCAGGAAATGCTGCAACCGGTCCAGCGGCCCGCGGGCATGATGTTCGAAGGATGCAACGGCCTCGGACCGGTCGCGCTCGACCACGGGATCAGGGGTGTCGGACATGGGCCTCTGCCTCCAGATGTGGGGATAAGGACGGCGGCGGGTGCCGCCGTCGGATCAATCGTTCAGACGATGCGGGTCAGCCCCAGCATTGCGCGGTTCCATCCGCGACGCTGATCGAAGGCACGCCTTCGACCGGCTCATCCGTGACCAGATTCACGCCGGTATCGGTGAAATCCAGCCCTTCGCTGGTGGCGGGCTTGGTGCCATCGGCGGCGAAAGCTGCAATGGCCTCGATCCCCATGGCGGCCATTTGCAGCGGATATTGCTGCGATGTCGCGCCGATCACGCCTTCGCTGACGTTCTGCACGCCAGGGCAGCCGCCATCAATCGAAACGATCAGGGCCTTGCCCTCCATCCCAAAGGATTTCAGCGCCTCATAGGCGCCCGCAGCGACCGGTTCGTTGATGGTATAAACCACGTTGATCCCGGGATCTTTTTGCATCAGGGCTTCCATCGCCTGACGGCCCCCCTCCTCGTTCCCCGAGGTGATTTCGTGGCCGACGATACGCGGATCATCCTCATCCCCGATCCGGGCCTTGTCCTTCACGTCGATGCCAAAGCCTTCCATGAAGCCCTGATCGCGCAGCACATCAACCGATGGGGCGCTTTGCGACAGGTCCAGGAAGGCGATCTTGGCATCCGCCGCCGCATCGCCCAGCTTGCCAGCAGCCCAGGCGCCGATCAGACGCCCCGCCTCGTAATTGTCGGTGGCAAAGGTTGCATCTGCGGCATCAATCGGGTCCAGCGGCGTATCCAGTGCAATGACCAGAATGCCTGCATCGCGGGCCTGCTGGACGCTTTCCACGATGGCCTTGGTGTCCGACGCGGTGATCAGAATGCCCTTCGCACCCGCCGCGATACAGCTTTCCATCGCCTGTTGCTGGGTTTCGTGATCGCCGTCGATCTTGCCCGCAAAGGTCATCAGCTCGATCCCAAGCTCTTCTGCCTTGGCTGCGGCGCCCTCTTTCATCTTCACGAAGAAGGGATTGATGTCGGTCTTGGTGATCAGGCAGGCCTTTACCGGCTCTTGCGCCTGAGCCAGCCCTGCGGTCATGGCAAGCGCGGACGCAGCCAGCGACAAGCGCAATAGGGATTTCATGGTCATTTGTAACTCTCCTCCTCTGCAAGCGGATTCCTCTGGTCCGCGTTGTCGTCAAACAAGCACCAGAAGTTTTCACTTGTCAATAAATCAATTTGCTTGATTAATAAGAACCGGGAGGACGGAAATCATGCCGCAGGACACCAGTGATGCCGGGACGCTCAGCCGGAATGAGCGATTGATCCTGTCGTTGATCCGCAGGCACGGCCCAATGGCCCGCGCAGCTTTGGCGCAGGCAACGGGATTGTCGGCACAGGCCATCACGAACCTGACCAGAAAGCTGATATCCAGCAATTTTCTGGGAAAGGAAAACGTTGTTCGCGGCCGTGTCGGGCAACCGTCAACGCCGCTATCGCTGGCACCTGACGGCGCATGGTTCGTTGGCCTGAAGCTGGGCCGCAGGTTAGCCGAACTGGCACTTGTGGATTTCACTGGGCAGGTCAGAATCCACCGGCAAGAGCTTTATGCCTTTCCGCAGCCCGATCACATGCTGACCTTCGCGCGGCACGGACTCGCCACCTTTCAAGCCAGTCTTGCCGAAAAACCTCATGCGCAGATCGCGGGCCTGGGAATCGCCGCGCCGTTTCATCTGTGGGATTGGGGCACCGAGATGACCGAATGGCATGGCCGCAATCTGCGCGATGATCTGGCACCGCAGTTGCCATTTCCGGTCTTTCTGGAAAATGACGCGACAACCGCTTGCGGGGCGGAACTGATCTTTGGCCGCAAGGGCCTGCCACCCGATTTCCTTCATCTGTATGTAGCGCATTTCGCGGGCGGCGGCATTGTCATGGATGGCAAGTTGCGTTTTGGTCCGCAACGCAATGCCGGGGCACTGGGGTCCATGCCCCTTGCTGACGGCAAACAGTTGCTGGACATCGCATCCGTATCGGATCTTGAGCGTCGCTTGGGCCATGTGCTGCCCCCTGACGATGCCGGCTGGGACGTGCCGGACAGCATCGAGGCGGAATGGGCGACCGATGCCGGGCGGGCGCTGGCTTTTGCGGCGCTGTCTGCCGTGGCGCTGGTCGATCTTCCCCTTGTCGTGATTGACGGCGCGGTGCCCTCAGCTACCCGTGCGCGGCTGGTTCAGGAAACCCGCAATGCCCTCGAACGCATGCCCGCCGCCGGAATTGACCGGCCAGAGGTGATCGAGGGCAGCATGGGCCGTCACGCCCGCGTTCTGGGTGCAGCCGCGCTGCCCTTGTCGCATTTCTTCCAGCCGGATGGTCAGCTGGGCTAGGGCGGCGCAGGTCAAGCCCCCACAACCCAAAGTTGCTATAGACAGCGAAAACCGCTTCGGTCACGCTGCCGTTACGCAGGGCGTCCATGACTGCACCTGCCTGACCAGCCAGAGGATTCGCAATGAAAGATTTTGGTGGCCGCACATGGTTCGATTGGGATTTCAACTGGAACAGCCCGCTTCGGCTGGGGCCGCTGATCCTTGGGAACGGCAAATCGAATGAGCTGAAGGGCAGCCCGCGCAGCGAGGTCATTCTGGGCTTGGGGGGCCATGATACCATCACTGGCGCGGGTGGCGATGATCTGATCCTTGGCGGGGGCGGCAAGGATACCGCGATCTATCAGGGCGGCATCGACGACTACGACATCGCGTCGAAATCCGGGCCTGTTGTCACCATCACCTCGCGGGTCACGAATGAAGGCACCGACCGGCTGAAAAGCGTCGAGGCGATCTATTTCGCGGGCGATGATTATACCCTGTATCTGGACAAGCGGAACAATGCGGTTCTGGCGGGTGATGATGCGATTACTGTCGCCGAAGAGGGTGCAAACGTCATTTCCGCAGATGATCTGCTGGCAAATGACCGCGATTTTGACGGCGACAGCATCGCGATCACGGCTGTTTCTGCATCGGCGGCGGGCGCGACCGTCGCGCTGGTCGACGGCAATGTCAGCTATGACCCCGGCACCCTGTTCGATCATCTGGCCGAAGGGCAAACCGCAACCGATACCTTCAGCTATACTGTCGATGACGGCAAAGGCGGCAGCGATACCGCAACCGTTACCGTGACGATCACCGGCAACAATGACGCGCCGGTCCTGACCGCTGAAACGGCAATCAGCGTGGCAGAAAATGAAGCCGCGATTGCCGCAAACCTGTCCGCCCGCGACGTTGATGGCACGGGGCTGATCTATACCATCACCGGCGGCGCAGATGCGGCGCTGTTCCAGATTGACCCGGAAACGGGTGAGCTGCGCTTTATCAACGCGCCTGATTATGAAAATCCCGCTGATGCCGGTGGCGACAATATCTATGACATCACCGTCGGCGTCAGCGACCCGCAGGGCGCAACCGACAGCGCGGATATTGCCATCACAGTAACGGATGTGGATGAAGCCCCCGCATTCACGGCGCGGATCAACGAATTTCACTATGACAATGCAGGCAGCGATACCGGCGAATTCATCGAGGTCCGCGTGACCGCCGGTGGCGATGCCTCTGCCATGTCGGTTGAGCTTTACAATGGCAATAACGGCGCAACTTATGGCACGCTGAGCGCCGCCGATGCGACCATGACCAGTGACGGCACCTATGACTATTACGTCTGGGATCTGCCCGCGAATGGCCTTCAGAACGGTGCGCCGGATGGAATGGCGCTGGTGAATGATGGCGGCGTCGTCGAATTCATCAGCTATGAAGGCGCCATGATTGCCACGACCGGCACGGCCAGCGGGATGACATCGACCGATATCGGCGTCGCCGAAACCGGCGGTGATGATGCGGGGCAATCATTGCAACGCGACGATGCGGGGGTCTGGTCCCCGCCCGCAGCGGAAACCAGGGGCGCCGCCAATTCCGACGATGGAGGCGGCGGCGGCGAGGCCACCCCTGCCCTGATTTCCGCCATTCAAGGCTCGACCGATGCGTCGACCATGATCGGCCAGCGGGTTCAGGTGACGGCGGTTGTCGTCCACATCGCCGCCAATGGCTTTTACATTCAGGAAGAAGATGCCGATGCCGATCTGGACGCCCTGACATCCGAGGGGATCTTTGTCTACACCGGCAGCGGGGCTGCCGTCGCCCTGGGCGATCTGGTCCAGCTTTCGGGCGAAGTGACCGAATATTTCGGCCTGACCCAACTGACCGATGTGACGGATATGGTCACGGTCTCCACAGGCAATGACCTGCCCACCGCCGCCACGGTCCAGCTGTCGCCCGATGGATACAATTATGAATCCGTCGAAGGGATGCGCGTCGCCGTGACCAGCGGCACGGATGATCCGCTGACAGTGATCGAAAACTTCGATCTGGACCGTTACGGCGAAATCGTCGTTGGCGCAGGCGTGCAATATCAGCCCACCCAGATTCATGACGCCCAGACCCAGCCGGATGAGATTGCCGAACTGGCCGCCCAGAACGCCAATAACCGGCTGATCATCGAAGACGGGATCAGCGCCCAGAACCCCGACAGCTTTACCTTTATCCCGAACAACTCGGCCGGGGATAACGGCAATGGTTATGTCGATGCGGGCGATACATTCGGCAATGACGGGGCCACGCTGCGGCTTGGCGCGCAATTCACCGCACCCATCGAAGGCGTGATGACCTATCAGTTCGGTGATTATGCCGTCATCCCTACAGCCCGGCTGTCGATCGATGAGGCCACCAACAGCGGTGCGCGTCAGGATACGCCCGATGATGTCGGGGGCGATTTGCAGGTCGCATCGGTCAATGTGCTGAACTATTTCACCACGCTGACGGGCGGCACCGGCCCGGACGGCGATCTGGACCCGCGCGGCGCCACGACCCAGGCTGATCTGGCCCGCCAGACCGAAAAGCTGATGTCGGTCATGACCGGCACCGGAGCGGAGGTTTTTGCCCTGCAAGAGGTTGAAAATAATGGCTTCGGCGAAGGCTCGGCCATCGCGACCATTGTCGGCCACCTGAATGCGGAAGCCGCCGCAAGCGGTTCGGGCGCGAATTATGCCTTTGTCGATCCCACCGGCAGCGGCGGTTTTGTCGGCGATGACGCCATCATGGCCGGCATCGTCTATGAAGCCTCGGCGGTCACCTTGCGTCATGCCGATTATCTGGAGTTCAGCGAAGCGGCGGCAGCCACGACCTATGCCCTGGCCAAGGTGCTGGATGATGCTTTGCCGCAAAGCACCTATCTGGCGGATTTGCAGCGCAACCGCCCCTCGGTCGCGGCGACATTTGAAGATGCCGATGGCAACCAGTTCACGGTCGTTTCGTCGCATTTCAAATCCAAGGGCGACAGCGGGTTGGCATCGCTGGCAACGGCGGCGCAGACCTATCTGGACGCGAATGGCGCGGCGGCGGGGTTTACGCAGGCCGATATCGATGCGCTGACCAGCGATGCGAATTTCGATCTGGGCAACGGTCAGGGCTATTGGAACGCGGTGCGAGCCGAGGCTGCGTCAGAGTTGGCCGATTGGATGGCCAACAGCTATTCCGGCGCGGGCGTCGCCGATTATCTGCTGCTGGGCGACATGAACTCTTACGCGCAGGAAGACCCGGTTCAGGTGCTGCGTGAACAGGGGCTGACCGATCTGATCGACGCCTTTATCGGGCAGGATCAGGCTTACAGTTATGTCTTTGACGGCCAGCGCGGCACGCTGGATCAGGGGTTTGCGTCCGATGGTCTGGCCGACAATGTGACCGGGGCGACCGAATGGCATGTCAACGCGGATGAGCCGGATTTGCTGGGCTATAGCTCTGCCTTCAAGGACGAGGGGTTCTACAACTCCGGCCCCTATGCGGCGTCTGACCATGATCCGCTGATCGTCGGGATGACATTGGGCGACGATCCGATCGCCTGATACAAAACAGCCCGCCGCGTATTGTCACGCGGCGGGCCAACTCCGGCCGGAACGGCAGCTGCCACCCGTCTTGAAACAAGCGATCCTGTTGCCGCATGCGACGACCGGCCGAGGGAATTTGCACAACTGATGCGGTTTTCAGATGGAATATGACGTAAATTCCATCAGATCGACGCGATGAAGGTTGCCCGAACCGGGTCTGTTCGACACAATCCCGGCTGACCTGCCAACGAGCAGGCTGGAATTAGGGAGGAAACCAATGACCATCCGCTTTACGTTTGCGGCGGCGATTGCCGGTGCGCTGGTGTTTGCAGCACCTGTCGCCAAGGCCCAGGAATTCATCAACATTCTGACGGGCGGCACGTCCGGCGTCTATTACCCGATGGGCGTGGCGCTGTCGGAAATCTATGGCCAGAATATCGAAGGCGTGCGCGTTCAGGTGCAATCCACCAAAGCCTCGGTGGAAAACCTGAACCTGCTGCAGCAGGGCAAGGGCGAACTGGGCTTTGCTCTGGGCGATTCCGTCCAATATGCGTGGGAAGGCAGCGAAGATGCCGGGTTCAAGGCACCGCTGACCAAGCTTCGCGCCATTGCCGCCATCTACCCGAACTATGTCCAGATCGCCGCCCTGAAAGAGGCGGGCGTCACCACCGCCGCCGATCTGGCGGGCAAATCCCTGTCAGTGGGTGCGCCCAAATCGGGGACCGAGCTGAACGCCCGCGCCATTCTGGAGGGCGTGGGCCTGACCTATGAGGATCTGGGCAAGGTCGAATATCTGCCCTTCGCCGAATCCGTCGAATTGATGAAGAACCGCCAGTTGGAAGCGACGCTGCAATCCTCGGGTCTGGGCAATGCCGCGATCAAGGATCTGGCCTCGTCCCAGGACATCAGCATCGTATCGGTTCCGGCCGATGTCGTCGCGGCCATTGGTGCGCCCTATATCGCAGGTGTGATCCCGGCCGGCACCTATCAGGGCCAGACCGAAGACGTGCCAACCGCAGCCGTCGTCAACCTGCTGGTCACGCATGAGGGCGTGTCCGACGAAACCGCATATCAGATGACCAAGCTGCTTTTCGACAATGTGGATACGCTGAAGGCGGCACATAGCGCGGCCAACGACATCAGCCTTGAAAATGCGGTCAAGGATCTGCCGATCCCGCTGCATCCGGGCGCTGAAAAATACTATCAGGAACAAGGCGTCCTGACACAATAATACAGGCAGAGGCGGCCCCGCGCAGGGCCGCCCGCCGAACTCGAGGGAGGGGAACATGAAAGAAACCGCAGATGCAATCCTACAGGCCCCGCCCGGGCCTGACGGTCATGACCCCCTTGGCGCGGGTTTTCCGCCCGGCCTGTGGGGCCGGGTGCTATTCTGGCTGGCCGTCGCCTTTTCGACGTTTCAGATCGCCCTGGCCGCGCATCTGATCGACATGCCCAGCCAGATTGCCCGTGCCGTGCATGTGGGCTTTCTGCTGACCCTGGGGTTTCCGTTGCTGGCCTATGCCAAACGGATGGGGCCACTGGGGCGGGCGCTGACGCTGCTGCTTGCCGCCAGCGCGATTGCCGTCGCCGCCTATCAGTGGGTCGAATATTACGATCTGATTCTGCGCGCGGGCGACCCGCTGGCCCGCGACATCTGGTTCGGGATCGTTGCGCTGATCGGGGTCTTTGCCGCGGCGTGGCTGTTGATGGGGCCTGCGCTGCCGATCCTGTCGGGCCTGTTTCTGGCCTATGCGCTGTTCGGGCAGCATCTGCCCTCACCGCTGAACCATCGTGGTTATGATTTCGCGCAGGTCGTCGAACACATCGCCTATGGGACCGAGGGGATTTATGGCATCCCGATCTATGTCTCATCCACCTATATCTTTCTGTTCATCCTGTTCGGCGCGTTTCTGGAAAAAGCCGGGATGATCAAGCTGTTCACCGACGTGTCGCTTGGGCTGGTCGGGCATTTCACGGGTGGCGCGGCCAAGGTGGCGGTGCTGTCCTCGGGACTGATGGGCACCATTTCAGGATCGGGCGTGGCCAATGTGGTCACCACCGGGCAATTCACCATTCCGCTGATGAAACGCTTTGGCTATCGCCCCGCCTTCGCCGGCGGGGTCGAGGCAACAGCCTCCATGGGTGGGCAGATCATGCCGCCGGTGATGGGCGCCGTTGCCTTCATCATGGCCGAAACGCTGGGCGTCGAATATATCGAGGTGGTCAAGGCCGCGCTCATCCCCGCGATCTTGTATTTCCTTGGTGTCTTCTGGATGGTCCATCTTGAGGCTGGCAAGCGTGGCCTGCGCGGCCTGTCGCGCGATCAACTGCCCTCGGCCCGCGCGGCACTAAGGCAGGGCTGGTATCTGATCCTGCCGCTGGCGGTTTTGGTCTATCTGCTGTTTTCCGGCTACACGCCCCTGTTCGCGGGCACCGTCGGGTTGGCCATGACGGCGCTGCTGATCCTTGGCGGCTCGGTTGTGCTGGGCCTGCCATCGGGTGTGATCCGCACGATCTTCTGGATCATCCTTGGCATCGTCTCGGCCGGGTTCTTCCGCTACGGGATCGAGGTGATCATCCTTGCGCTGATCGTGCTGATCGTGATCTGCGCCATGTCGCAAGGGGGGCGCGAAACGCTGGCGATCTGTCGCGATAGTCTGGCCGAGGGCGCACGAACCGCGCTGCCGGTGGGCATCGCCTGCGCGCTGGTCGGCGTCATCATCGGCGTGATGACCCTGACAGGCAGCGCCAATACCTTCGGGCAATTCATCGTCGGCGTCGGTCAGGACAGCCTGTTTCTGTCGCTGATCCTGACCATGATCACCTGCATCATCCTTGGCATGGGGATTCCCACGATCCCCAACTATATCATCACCTCATCCATCGCCGGTCCGGCGCTGCTGTCGCTGGGCGTGCCACTGATCGTCAGCCATATGTTCGTGTTCTATTTCGGCATCCTTGCCGACCTGACGCCACCTGTCGCGCTGGCTTGCTTTGCTGCCGCACCGATTGCCAAGGAAAGCGGCCTGAGGATCAGCTTTGAGGCGGTCAAGGTGGCCGCCGCCGGTTTCGTCGTGCCCTTCATGGCGGTCTATACACCTGCGCTGATGTTGCAGGATGGCGGCCCGCTGGCACAGGCCATCGGCTATGCGCCGGCGGTGATCTATATCACCGTCAAGACCGTCGTCGCGCTGGCCCTGTGGGGCGCTGCGGTCATTGGCTGGCTGGGCCGTCCGCTGGCACTGTGGGAACGCGCACTGGCCATGATCGCAGCCTTTACGCTGGTTGCCGCCATGCCATTAACGGATGAGATCGGCTTTGCCCTGTCGGCGGCCTTTGTGGCGCTGCTGTGGTTCCGGCGCGGTCAAGCCACCGCATGAGCGGGTGCCTGATGGCCGGTGCCATCGCCATCGGGCTTGGCCCCGGTTCCAGCTTTTCGCTGGAATGGACCCATTCGGTCGAAAAGGTGACCTGGCACGAAGATTGGCGGGTGACAGCAAACGGGCTGACGCCCATACGCGCGGCAGTGCAGGGTTATGGGGCGGGCATGGAACCCGGCCCTGATGCCAAACTGATCGATGGCTGGATGGTGTGGTTTCCGACCGCGCGTCCGGTGCGGGAACTGGCCCTTGCCTCATCCGGTGCGACGGGCGGGGGCTGGCTGCTTTGCGGGGTGGATTGCGTCACCCTGGGGATGACCCCCTCCGATCCGGTCATTCTGCGACCCTGCCCCGACCAGTTCGCGCAACCGAACTGACATCTGATCGCCGCGCTATCCCTGTGCGCTGACCAAGCGTCGTTCCAGCGGCGCGCGGCTGAACTGATTGCCCGTTTCCGTCAGAATGCGCATCAGGCGCATGAATTCTGCCCGGTCAGGCCCTGTCAGAACGGCAACGATCTGATCCTGCGTGGCCAGCACGGCCGGCTCGATCGCTTTCAGAACCGCGATCCCCGCATTGGTCAGCGTCAACACCCGCGCACGCCGATCATCATTGCGGACCTTGCGCCGGATATAGCCCCGCGCCTCTAACCGGGCGATCACCCCGCCAATGGTCACGCGGTCATGGGCGATCATACCGGCCAATGTCGCCTGATCTATTCCCGGATGATCGCGCAGCGTCGCCAGCGCCCCATATTGCACCGGTGTCAAATCAAAGCCCATCGCTTGCGTTTCGGCAACAAATATGGCCACCGAGATCTGGTGCAGCCGCCGAATGAGATGGCCCGGATGATCGTATATCTGTGTCATCGAACAGTCCTTACGGGTTGCCAATCGAAAGATAGCATACGCACCCGTCCGTCAAGCTATCGTTAGCTGGCACCGCTGCATCGGGAATACTGATTGCAAAACAGTCGCGACGCATCATGGGGGGCGAAAGTTATGGCGGTTGGGCTTTGTAAAGAGTTTGACGTCGCAGCCACCATTTCACGACATGATCAAGTTCCTCTTGCCGGGCTGAGCGGGCGGCAGGGGCCCGCGTCCATCAAAGACACTCATCCAGACAGCGCAGCAGGATGTCAGCCTCGGCATATGAGAAGACCAGAGGCGGGCGGATTTTCAACACATTCGCGCCCGGACCGGTCGCACTGATCAGAACGCGCCTGTCCCGCAACCCGTTGACAACGCCAAGCGCCGTTGCGCTGTCGGGCGCTTTGGTCGCGCCGTCGGTGACGAATTCAAGCGCCAGATACAGCCCTTGCCCGCGCACATCGCCGATCACCGAATGCCGCGATTGCAGGGATGTCAGACCCTCCAGCAGATATTCACCGACAGCCGCGGCATTCTGGCACAAATTCTGATCCCGGATCACATCCAGAACCGCCAAACCGACCGCAGCAGCCACCGGGCTGCCGCCGAACGTGTTGAAATAGCGCATGTTCTGGCCGAAGCGGTCCAGTATATCACGGCGCCCGGCAAGACCCGCGACAGGATAGCCGTTGCCCATCGGCTTGCCCATCGTCACGATGTCAGGTGTCAGCCCCAGGTGGTCGATGCCCCACATTTTTCCGGTGCGGCCAAAGCCCGGCTGAACCTCGTCCGCGATATACAGGCCGCCTGCGTCCCGAACCATGGCAACCGCTTCAGCCAAACCGGGGGCCGTCGGAAAAATCCCGTCGCTGGCGAAAATCGTATCGGCAAGCAACGCGGCTGGCTGCACGTTCCGGGCCCGCATCTGGACAAGGGCTGCGGCCACACCATCTGCAAGACTTGTTCCCCGATAGCTGTCTGGTGCGGCCACCATCCAGACATCCTGCCCCTTGCGCATCGCCGGCCCAAGCGACGGCGACATCCCGGCCAAAAGCTCGGTCGTGCCGTGATAGGCGTTGGCCGTGACGATGACGCCGGTGCCACCGCTTTCCGATTTGGCGATCCGCAGCGCCAGATCATTCGCCTCGGACCCCGTGCAGGTAAAGACCATGCGGCCCAGATCATCTGGCAGCGTGTCCAACAGACGCTGGGCATAATCCAGCAGCAATTCATGCAGATAACGGGTATGCGTATTCAGGATTGCCGCCTGACCGGCCATGGCTGCTGTGACGCGCGGATGGCAATGCCCGACCGATGCCACATTGTTATAGGCATCCAGATAACGGTTCCCCTGTGCGTCATACAGCCAGCAGCCTTCACCACGAACGACATGCAGCGGCGTGTCATAGAACAACCGATAGGCCGGACCCAACAACGCCGCCCGCCGTTCAACAAGGGCGCGATCCGCAGGCGGAAGTTGGTCGGTCCGGGTCGGATCATGCGCGTTGATCATGGTCATTTCGTGTTTTCCCTTGCAGCGGCGGACAACAAGCCTCGTGCCCGGTCGGGCGGCAGCGCATAAAGCTGTCGCAGGCCAGTCAGGGCAGTCGGGACATTGCGGGTCAGATAGTCCCGGTTGTCCGGGTTGCGCGCCGACAACCAGGCTGACGTGATCAGCGTCATCGCGCGGCGGGCTGCGATCATTTCGCGCAGGACATCAAGCTCGGCTTCGGTCAATGGCAGGATCGAGGTAAATGCCGACAGCACCTGACGGATCGCGCCAAGCGGCTGATCATCCACATCCGGATGATAGGCCAGCGCAACGGCCAGATCCTGCACCAAAGGCCCCTCGATCATGTCCCCGAAATCAATGATGCCCGTGACCTGATCATGGGTCGCACCGCCAACAAGAATATTATGCGGGTTGAAGTCATTATGAATGATCTGCCTTCGCAGATCGGCCCAGACCGGCAGGACGCGGCTGCGGAATTCGTCCAGCGCACGGGCAGCCAGGTCGCGATGCTCGGGCGGCTCGACCAGATGCAGATGCGCCTCCAGTTCGGGAAAATGCTGCAGATCCCAGATCAGGCGGCGGCGTCCGGCCGGGTGGAACAATCCCTGCAGCCCCAGATCCAGCCGCGCAAGGGTCTGGCCAATGCTGTGGCGGAGCGCAGGTGTTGACGCCGTCCGATACAGCGGCATCCCGGGAAGCCAGCTAAGCACCCTGATGGTCACGCCATCGGCTTGCGCCAGCGACGCGCCATCCATGGTGGCGATCCCAGCCGGAACGGGCAGATCCGGCGCATGATCGGCCAGATGCGCCAGTGCGGCGGTCTGCAAATCAGCCTCGGCACGCGTTTCCGCAGGATGGCAGCATTTCAGCACATATTCGCCCGCCCGTCCGGTCAGATGAAAATTCAGATCACGCTCACCGCCAAGCCGGGTGGCGGTCGCATCAATTCCGTAATGCAAGGCGGCAATTCTTGCGGCGATTTCGGGCCTCATGGCGCGGCCTCGGGGCCAAGGACATTCGCAGACAGAATGATGTCACCGCCCTCGGCCAGATCCCGTTGAATCGCGGCACGGGCCCTTGCGCCATTGCCATCACGAATGGCATTCAGAATGTCATAGTGACAGGAAATCATCACCCGACCGCCCTGCTGATACGCGGCCGAAATGACCGGCCCCATCTGCAACCACAACCGGCGAACGATTTCTTGCAGCAACGGCATGTCGGCGATTTGCAGCAAAGAGAAATGAAACTGCTGATTCAGGCTGATTGCGGTTGCCGTATCGCCCTCCAGCAAGGCTTTTTCATTGGCGGCAACCAGTTCTTCCAGCATGGCAATATCGGCTGGCGTGCGCCGTTCGGCAGCGGTCTGGGCGCCCAGACCCTCCAGCTCCATCCGAATGCGCCGAATTTCCATATAACGGTCTTGGTCGATGACGGGCACACGAATGTCACGCGGGCCGCGAAACACCAGCCCGCCATCCTGCACCAGACGCAGCACGGCATCGCGGACCGGAGTAACGCTGACGCCCATCTGTTCGGCAAGGCTGCGAATTGTCAGGCGGGTGCCGGGTTTCAGCGCACCACTGGCCAGTGATTTACTGATCGCCAGATAGACCTGATCGCCCAAGCCCGACTTGTCGATGGGCGGAAAAAGCCTGCTCACCCGCGCTCTCCTGCCAGACCTGCAAGAAATTCCTCCAGACAGCCGGCGATGACATCAATCGCATAGCCGCCTTCCTGAACGATAACCAGGGGCAGCCCGGCCTCGCGCAGCTTTGCACCGATGCCCGCGAACGCGGCCTCGGTCACCTGCAACATGCTGAGCGGATCGGCCCGATGCGCGTCATAGCCCAGCGACAGGACCACCGCTTGCGCGCCGAAATCCGCGATGCGTGCCAGCCCCTGATCAACGGCCGCCAGCATCTCGGCATCGCCGGAACCCGGCTTCAATGGCAGGTTCAGGTTATGGCCCAGACCGTCACTGGCCCCGGTTTCGTCGGCATAGCCAATGTAATACGGATAATAGGCAAGCGGATCGACATGCACCGAAACCGTCTGAACATCGGCACGGCGATAAAAGATTTCCTGCGTGCCATCGCCGTGATGGGCGTCGACATCAAGAACCGCGACCCGTCCAAAATGTTTGCGCAGCGTTTCCGCCGCAACGGCGGCATTGTTGATGTAGCAAAAGCCGGTCGCGCGGTCGCGGCGTGCATGGTGCCCCGACGGACGGCACAACGCATAGGCCGCATCGGCACCATCCACCACAGCCTGTGCGGCGGCGGCGGCTGTCTGGCTGGACGCGATGGCCGAACGATAAGTCTCTGGCCCGATCGGCACTGCAAGATCGCCCATATACCAGCCCACTTGCCCGATGACGCTGTCGGAACGGCAGGGCGGCCGGGCGTCCTGATCGGGGGCACCGTTCCAATAGGGGGAACAATTCGGCAAAACCTCGGGACCGGCATTGGGAAGGTCCCGCCAGCGGTCATAGATCGTTTCCAGAAAATTCAGGTAATCCGGGGTATGCACCAATTCTGCCGGGGCGCGTCCCAGATCGGCAGGCGCCTCGACCGTGATCGACCGCGCGGCCAATGCACCCAACAGGCGCGACGTGCGCTCTGGCAGATCTGTCGGATCGGCAAGCACACCGACGCGCATGAATTGCTTGGGATCATGCAGGGCCTGATCGGGGTGATAGAATGCTTTCATCTTCCGGCGTCCTCGGCGGCTTTGCGGATTTCGGTCAGGGTGGTGTCGGGGGCGATTGCATCGACATCATAGCGCAGCTCGATCAGGGCCGGGCGTCGGTTGACATCGGCAAAAGTCGTGGCGCGATACCATGCGGGCAGGAAATCGTCGGTCGCCTCGACCACCTCTCCAAACCCGCCATAGGCCTGGGCAAGTCGGGCGAAATCGGGATTCTCAAGGTTCAGCCCGAAGCTGCGACCCGGATAATCCCGTTCCTGATGCGCCCGGATCGTGCCCCAGGCAGAGTTGTTGCAGAGGATGATGACAATGCCCAGACGATGCTGCGACGCGGTCGCCATCTCTTGCAAGGTCATCTGGAAACAACCGTCCCCGGCAAAGCAGACGACGCGCCGCTCCGGCCATTCCAGTTTCGCGGCGATGGCGGCGGGCAGGCCGTAACCCATTGATCCGCAAATCGGGGAGGCCTGTGTGCCGCGCCCGGTGAATTGCAGAAAGCGGTGCGGATACAGCGCGAAATTGCCCGCCCCCACCGTGACGACGGCATCCAGCGGCAGGACCGTGGACAAGGACGCCGATACAGCCGACAGATCCAGCTGCGTATTTGCAGCAGGTGGTGTCAGGCTTGCGCGATAATCGCTGTTGGCGGCTGCGGCCGAACCAGCCCAGGCAACCTCCCCTGCCGGTGCAAGCCCTGCCAGCTTTCTGGCAAAGCCCGCCGGCGTCGCGACGATGGCATGATCGGCGCGGTAAACGGTGCCAAGTTCCTGGGCATCGGCGTGAATGTGGATCAGGCGCTGGCGCGGGACAGGGCTTTCAAACAGCGTGTAACCTTCGCTGGTCGGCTCATTGATGCGGGTGTTGACCGCAATCACCAGATCGGCGTCGGCGATGCGTTGGCGCAGACTTGGCTGCATCCCATATCCGACATGGCCCGCGAAATTCGGATGCCGGTTGTCGAACGCCTCGAACCGGCGCCATGACACCCCGACGGGAAGATCAAAACGCTGGGCAAAATCCTGCAGGGATGTCCGCGAAACATCGTCCCAGCCATGACCGCCCGCCAACACGAAAGGCCGCTGCGCCGCGGCCAGCGCATCAAGGATCGCCTGCATGTCGTCATCCGACGGTCCCGGCCGTGGCAGCGGTGCTGCGGCAATGGCCGGCACGTCCGCCTGCCCCCATAACGTATCTTCGGGCAGGGCCAGGACGACCGGGCCGGGCCGCCCTGAACAGGCGATCCGCCAGGCCCGCGCGATCAGTTCCGGGATGCGATCCGTGCGGTCGATTGATCCGACCCATTTCGCGACCTGCCCGAACATGCGGCGATAGTCGATTTCCTGAAAGCACTGCCGCTCGACCGTGTCCGACCCGATCTGCCCCACAAACAGGATCATCGGCGTTCCATCCTGCATTGCGACATGCAGCCCGATCGAGGCATTGGTGGCACCCGGCCCCCGCGTGACAAAGCAGATGCCCGGCTCTCCGGTCAGCTTTGCATGCGCCTCGGCGGCATAGGCCGCGCCGCCTTCCTGCCGGAACCAGATCGTTTCGATGGTGTCGCGATCACGCAGCGCGTCGATACAGGGCAGAAAGCTTTCACCGGCCACCATGAACACGCGATGGACGCCCAGCTTTTCCAACTGGCGGATCACCAATTCCCCGCCGCCGACGGCCCGACCAGTCGTTTCTTCAGGCATCTACGCGCTCCGTCAGCGAGGTGGTGGGATCCCAATTCCGGCCGGGAATGGCCGCGATCAGTTTTTGCGTATAGGGATGGGTCGGGTTGTCAAAAATTTGCGCCGAGGGGCCTTCTTCGACCAGTTCACCCTGACACATCACCCCGATCCGGTCGCAGACCTGCGCCGCAACCCGCAGATCGTGGGTGATGAAAATGATGGCAAGGTTCAGCCGCTCCTGAAGCGACTTCAACAATTGCAGAACCTGCGCCTGCACCGACACATCCAAGGCCGAGACACTTTCATCCGCGACCAGCACCTCGGGGTCCAGCATCAGGGCGCGGGCAATGCCGACACGCTGGCGCTGGCCCCCGGAAAATTCATGCGGGTAACGGTCGAAGGCATTTTCCGCCAGCCCGACCATGGACAGCAATTCACGCGCCTTGGCGGCGGCAGACGCATGGGAAATGCCATTGGCAACCGGGCCATCCGTCAGGATGCGGCCAATGGTCTGACGCGGGTTCAGACTGGCGAAGGGGTCCTGGAAAACCATCTGGATATGCCGCCGCATGGGACGAAACTGGCTGGGCGACAAGGGAACCAGATCCTGCCCACGAAACAGGATCTGACCGCTGTCCACAGACATCAGCTTCATGATCGCGCGGCCCAGCGTCGATTTCCCCGACCCGCTTTCGCCAACAATGCCCAGCGTTTCACCCGCGTGCAGCTGTAGCGAGACACCGGCAAGGGCGCGCACCTCTCGCGGGGCGGAAAACAGCCCGCCGCCGCTACGATAGGTCTTTTTCAGGTTTCGCGTTTCGATGATGGGCCGACCTTGCGCGACCTGATTTTGCCGACCCTCTCCATGCGGGACGGCAGCAATCAGGCGGCGGGTATAGGGGTGCTGCGGACGATTCAGCACCTGATCGACGGTGCCCTGTTCGACAATCAGGCCCTTTTCCATCACCACGACCCGATCCGCGATATCGGCCACGACACCGAAATCATGGGTGATGAACATGACCCCCATGCCCTTGTCGCGCTGAACGCGCCGGATCAGGTCCAGGATCTGCGCCTGCGTGGTCACATCCAGCGCCGTTGTCGGCTCATCCGCGATCAGCAGCGCGGGTTCCAGCGCCAGGGCCATGGCGATCACGACACGTTGCCGCTGACCGCCCGAAAGACGGAATGGATAGGCGTCACGCAGGCTTTTCGGATCAGGCAGGCCAACGAAATCCAACAGTTCCAACACCCGCGCCCGGCGGCCGGCCGCATCGCCGACCTTATGGACCAGCATCACCTCTTCGATCTGATCGCCAACGGTCATCAGCGGGTTTAGCGCCGATAGCGGTTCCTGAAAGATCATCCCGATCTGACGGCCACGCATGCTTTCCAGGGCTGGCTCACTCAGTTTCAGCAGATCCTGACCCTGAAACAGGATTTCGCCGCGTTCGGGCCGCATGTTTGGCGGCAGCAACCCCATGATCGCATTCGCGGTCATCGACTTGCCCGACCCGCTTTCGCCGACGATGCACAAGATCTCATTCATGGCCAGATCATAGCTGAGACCTTCGACCGCATATCTGCGGTCGGCGGTGGCGGGTAGCGGCACGGTCAGGTCGCGAATTGACAAAAGCTCGCTCATGTCAGTCCTTCCTTCCGCGAAGATGCGGGTTGACGGCATCATTCAGCCCTTCGCCAATCAGGTTGATCGCGATGACGGTCAGCAGGATTGCAACGCCCGGAAACACGCTGAGCCACCACGCCTCGCGCAACATCGTTCGCGCGGCACCGATCATGTATCCCCAACTCATCATGTTGCGGTCGCCCAGGCCCAGAAACGAAAGGGAACTTTCGGTCAGAATCGCGGTGGCCACCATCAACGAGGCGGTGACGATGATCGGCGACATGGTGTTGGGCAGGATCTGGCTGAACATGATCCGCAGCGGCCTTTGCCCCAATGTCACCGCGGCCTGAACGAATTCGCGCGATTTCAGGGACATGAATTCCGCCCGGACCAGCCGCGCCACCGGCGGCCAGGACACGATGGCGATGGCCCCCGTGATCGAGGTGATCGACGGCGTGAAAATCGCCACCAGAACGACCGCCATGGCAAAGGCCGGGATGGTCTGGAAAAACTCGGTAAATCGCATCAGCAGATCGTCCACCCAGCCGCCAAAGAACCCGGCGATCGCGCCCAGCACGACCCCGACAAGGACCGCCGCCATGGTCGATATGACCCCGATCAGCAGCGAAACCCGCGCGCCATGGGCCAGCCCCGCGGCAATATCACGACCCAGCAGATCGGTGCCCAGCGGATAAAGCGGATCCCCCCCCGGAGGCAAAAGCGGCGGCCCGACGCTTTGCCAGGGATCGCCCGGATACAGCAATCCGGCAAAGGCCGCGATGAACAGGACGGCGGCCAGCAACAGCAGCCCGATGAGGGCGCCGGGATGCGCGGCGAAACGGCGGGTGAATGACATCATAAGCCCCCTACGCCCCTTGCTCGATCCGCGGATCGACAAAGCGATACAGAAGATCCGCGATCAGGTTGACCAGAACCACCATTGCCGCCGTGATCAGAAAGACGCCCAGCAGGACCGGATAATCACGCGACAACAATGCGTCGAACATCAGGCGACCGATGCCCGGCCATGCAAAGACGGTTTCGGTCAGCACCGCCCCGCCGACAAGCTGCCCGGCCTGTAAGGACGCAAAGGTGAAGATCGGCAAAAAGGCGTTGCGCAAGGCATGGCGGCGGATGATGCGCCCCTTGGGCACACCCTTGGCCCGCGCGGTCTTGATGAAATCCTGACCCATCACCTCTAACATCGAGGCGCGGGTCAGCCGGGTATAGATCGCTGTGAAAAACAGGCCCAGCGTCACCACCGGCAGCACAAGATGCCACGCGATATCCTTGACCCGCGCCCAGCCGGTCAGGTTCGCGCCGATGGTTTCCATGTCAAAGGGTGGCAACCAGCCCAGCTTGATGGAAAACAGCAGCACCGCCATCAGCGCGGTCCAGAAAAGCGGCGTCGCGTAAAACAGCAGGGCGCCGAACATGATGGTGGAATCCAGCACTCCACCGCGCCGCCACGCCGCGATGACACCGAACAGGATGCCGAAGACCAGCGAAAAGACCAAGGCGCAGCCCGTCAGCAACAGGGTCGCCGGAAGCCGGTCCATGATCAGATCCAGCACCGGCAACTGGTTGCGATAGGAATATCCCAGATCCCCGGTCAGCACGCCCGACAGATAGTTCCAAAGTTGCACCGGCAGCGGCTTGTCCAGACCGAATTGCGCCCGAAGCTGGGCAAGATATTCCGCATCCCCCGCCCCGGCGTCGCCCGCCATCACCGCCGCCGGATCGCCGGGGGCAAGCTGGATCAGCAGGAAATTCAGTATCACCACGCCGATGACCACGAAGAATGCCTTGGCCAGGCGTCTTAGAATGAAATCCAGTGATTTCATGTTTCTACCATCCCCTTCCGGCATGTCGCAGGACCTGCGTTTCGGATAGCCGACGCTGCGCGCAGGTCAGACCAAAGCAACGGCAAGAGAGAGGCGCGTCGGCGCCTGCCCTCATATTTTGCCGCAGGATTATTTCGATATCCAGACTTCATCCATGGATTCATTCAGGCCGATCCCGGTGCGGATCAGGTTGCGCACCTTGGGCCGCCAAAGGGTCACGTTCTGCATGTCAAACAGCCATGCCATCGCCACATCATCGACAAGGATCTGCTGCACCTCGGCATATTTGGCCGCAACCTCATCCGGGTCGGTGCTGCTGGCTGCTTCGGCGAACAACTGATCAACCGCCGGGTTTTCATAGCTGACGTTATTGCCATAAGGCGTGCCCTTGACGATGTTCGACGACAGATAGTGCCGCGCAACGCCCTGTGCCGGATCGCCGTATTGGTAGGTAAAATTGAAGGCCAGGTCGAAATTGAAATCCGACATCGCCTGCGACCAACCGCCCGGATCAACCGCCTGAATGGTGATGTTGAAGCCAAGCTGCTCCAACTGCTGCTTGACGTATTCGGCCAGACGATCCCATTGCGAACCATAGGGCAGGCCCATCAGCCGGATCGTGTAATCGCCCGGATTCACCCCGGATGCTGCAATCAGTTCCTTGGCCTTTTCAATATCATAGGGATATTGCGGCACGTCATCGGTGTGATATTTGGTGGTCGCGGCAAAAGGCCCATCCGCCGGCTGGCCAATGCCGAACATGATCGTCTGGACGATGAAGTTGCGATCCAGCACATGCATCACAGCCTGCCGCACTTCCTTCTTCTCGAACGGCGGCGTCTTCAGGTTCATTTCCAGGAACACGACCGGCGAATACATCTCCCAACCTTCGACGCTGTTTTCGACGTCGGGCATGCCGGTCAGGCGACGCACCTCGAACCCCTCGACATCGCCGCCGCGCAGGATATCGACGGTTCCCTGTTCGAACGCGATGGCACGGGACGCAGAATCCGGGATCACGCGGAAATACAACTCATCCAGATAGGGCAATCCCGGCTTCCAGTAGTCCGGGTTCTTGACCAAGTGGATATACTGCCCGCGCTTCCATTCCTTCAGCATGAACGGACCTGTGCCAATCGGGTTCTGGTTGGCCGGGTTGGTCCGATAATCGGTGCCCTCATAGATATGCTTTGGAATGATCGGGAATGAGCTCAGCTCGAACGAATAGATGAACGCCGAGAAGGGCTTGGACAGCTTGAACACGACGGTCTGGGGGTCTGGCGCGGTGATGCTTTCGACATAGGTATTCGCGATCAAACGCCAGCGTGGATGTGCCTCACGCAGAAATTTATCGCCGGTAAAGACGACATCATCCGCCGTCATCGGCTGACCGTCATGCCACTTCACGTTATCCTGCAAAGTGAAGGTATAGGTCAGACCGTCCTCGGACACGTCCCAGGATTTTGCCAGCAGGGGCAGCGGCTCCAGGTCTTTGCCATAGGTCAGCAGGCTTTGATAGATCTGCCCACCCGCATAAAGTGTTGGCCCCTGAGTATTCAGGCCAACCATCAGGATCGGCGGTTCTGGCTGGACAATCATGTTCAGCGCCCCTCCGGGCTGCGGCGTCTCTTGCGCGCTTAACGGCGTCACCGAAAGGGCAACGGCCATCGCAACAGCACATGCACTGCGAATTCTCTGCAACACGTCTCAGTCTCCCTGTTTCAAGCGGGTTTTTTTTGGCGCTATTTTTGTCAACAATGATGCATCATACATCAAAGTCAACAAAACATTGTGGTGGCCTTGCCCGGGAAAAGTGGAAAGCACCAACTGAGGAACCAGAACGTGTTCTATCGAAAACGGGAACAGGACGGCGCCGGAATTTCGGCGTGAAGCGGTGCGGATGGCATTCTTGAGCTTGTTGAAGCATCGCTCGACCAGATTGCGGAGGGAATGCAGCGAGTGAGCCACACCGACGCGCATTTTTCGTGATTTGCGCATCGGGATCTGGTTCAATATATGTCGCGCCTCCATCTTTTCCCGAATGTTGTCAGCATCATAGCCTCGGTCTGCCAGCGGGACACTCGGCTCTGGCAGGTTGTCGGTCATGACCAGAACGGACCCCATGTAGTCGGATGTTTGACCCGGGGTAGTTTCGGTCCTCATGGGCAGGCCCGTTGTATTGACTCGGAGGTGGATCTTGGTCGTAAAGCCACCTCTTGAGCGGCCAAAACCCTGTCGTGGCGCTCCCACGACAAATCTAGCTCATAATGCTTCCTTCGATTTCTTAGAAAGAATCACGTCATTGAACCGTAGGACTAAATACCTACAGATGGCTAGCTGATGGTTCTTTGAGAGGAGCGACTCTGAAGTTGTCAGCATTCCATACATGATCCAATGCGCTGAGAAGAGAGACCGGATCCACTTCAAAGCTATCGTTCTGGAACTCTGAAAAAAATTTTTGTTTCATATTATAAGCGGATTTTACATATCTAGGTTTAATTTTACCCCTTACACCGATCCATCGACATCCCACTTGCTGTGCCATCATACGAAAAATATCACTGGCTATCCCGCAAGGAATGATCTCGACAATGTTCGTTACTTTAGTGCTATTGGAAGGTCTATACAGCAGTAGACCAAGAGCTGCTCCATGAATCGCGACAATTGTCTCACATTCAGAAAATAATCTGAGTTGATCAGCTATGTGCAGGTCTTCCGCGTATATGGTTTCGAAACCTCTCTGACGCAGAGCAATTTCAACTTCTTCTTGATTCAAGATAGTACGCGATCCCCGTCGCGCTATCAGTATTCTTTGAGGAAGTGTGCCTCTGCTAGAGCCCAGTTCATTTAACCTTTCAAGTATAGAAGATGAATTGATCCATTTATTTGAATGCGGCCTATGAATATTTCCATGATTTTGTAGTATTTTTACGCTCGAGCCTCTAACAGGCCCATCTGTGAAATAAGCATTTATGCCAAGAGCCATTAGCAAGTCTCGTCCATAGCTAGGCATATTTTTAGGAAAAATAACATTGATATCTGAAATATGGCACCCTAAAGCTGATTCGACAAAAGAAAGCAGGGGAATATGTTGATTGAGGAGGTGAGACCAGTTTTGTGGGCTATTATACCTAAAATCAATGCATATTCCTTCATGAAAATCTATTGTAGACTCCCTTCCTCGTCCTCGGAGTCGATCGCGCATCCGTAGTCGAGGCTGCATTGTCATCGCGCCCTCTTCTACTATTTTTACTTCGCCTGCAGGCATAATTTTTTCTGGTAGTTGGATAACGTCACAGCCTGGTATAGCTCGGTCTAAAAAAAAGATCTGGCAGAAAAAACTACCGAGGGAGCAATTCGAAAGGCTGGCACTGCTTCTTTATGCTCAACAGAAGATTTTTGACTTTGCATGATTTCTTTCTTCGATCTATATACTTAAGACATCTAATTTATAATCAAACTATTTGGTTCGAATGTCCAGAGCTTACAGATGCATTGATAGGGCGTGAGGCCGCCGAAGATCTTGATCTGGCGCGCGAAGTTGTAGGCTGCCATGATTGCCTTAGGTCATCTTGACAAAAGGCGGACCCAGAGGCGGATGGACGTGATGTCTATGAAGCCTGGGAAGCTCTCGGCGGTTTTGTCCTAGGCCGTCTGACCGCTTTCCCGGTTTCGCTGCAGTTGCCCTGCCGCACCGCCGACAGACGACTTTCCGCGCTTTATTACCGATGTGAGAGCAGAGGCGCCGAACAGCAGACGAAGCAGCGCCCATTGTAAGCGTTTGATTGCACTGCTGCATCGCGATGCACCCTACCGCCGTCAACGCCGATAGTAGCACTCAATCGAGTTCCCCGAGTGCTCGCAGAAGTCGCGGCAAACACCGACCCGGATCAGGTCAACAGCCATTTCACGCGCCCTGATGCCCGCGAATTCCGCACGCGCCACAATCCGGTCGATGTGGTTCCGGAGAGCCTCTGGGGGGATATTACCTTTTATCCTTTCGCCGCGCTGGATGATCAGCAGATCGGCTACGCAATCGACGGCCGCACCGGCGAAGCGGTCGCGGACTGGCCGCCGAACATGCTGGTCGTTGCTGATTGCGGCGGCAATCCGATCATGCTGGATCCGTCGGTCGAGGGTGAGGTGTTCTTTGCCATTCACGGAATGGGAAGCTGGGATCCGCAGCCGGTCGCCAAGGATATCTCGGGGTTTTTTAAGCTGTTGATCGCATGGCTGGAAACGTCCCAGCAGCGCGGCGAGGGCCTTTATGACGAAACATATGAGCTTGATCCTGACTCGCTCGCGCTGTTTCGCGATCTTGCCGCAGCGCAATGCGTCGACGACAGATATATCCGGAACGCCATTGCTCTGCGTTAGACCGGCCGTCCGGCATCCGCCTTGGGCGGGTCCATGACGACCTGATGTTCGCATGTGATTGTCGGGACGGGCAGGCCTCGCTGCTGGTTGTTGCCCGAGAGATCGGTTTTGCAAAGGCGGTCTTCGGGTTCGCCTTGCCCGCAGTGATCGGCAACATCGTCGGCGGCACGATGATATTCACGGTCTTGATCTGGGTGCAAATCAGGTCAGATCGGATCGACACAAAGATCGACGAAGAGTTTTCCCATAGCCGGTTCCGGACCAAATAGACGGATGGCTATTCGCCCCAATTGCGCCCGTTCGCTTTCTGCCCGCCCGCTGCTTTCACCCAATGCGAGCGCCCGCAATTGGGGCAAGCCGTCCCCGCATCGGGCGGGAAGACCCGCGTCAGCCCGCAACAATAACAACTTGCCGCCTCTCCCGCTTCCGGCGGCGGCAGGCTCGGGGCCGTCGGGATCAAATCCAGCGGCGGCACGATTGCCAGCCCCGGACGCGGCGTGTCGAACAGGAAGACCGAGACCTGGCCGCCTGCCTCCATGAACGCCCATTCCACCGCTCCGAGGTTCCGGACACCGTGGATGCGCAGAAGCTCCATGACCTCAAGCGTGTTCAGATCACGGCGCGACGCGCCCGCCATGTCGATCACCCCATCGCGGACCAGCAGGATCGGAGAGTTGGACAGCGCGCTCTTCAGGAAATCCTGATTGTGGATGGCCCTGTCAGCGAATTTCGTGACCAGAATGATCACCGTCATCGCGACCAATGCGTGAATGATCGGCACATCCTCATAGAACGTCAAATCGCCCACAGCCGAGCCAAGCGCGATGATCAGCACAATATCGGTCATCGACATCTGAGCGACCGCTCGTCCGTTCAAGACCCGGATCAAGATGAAGCAATAGAGATAGGCAAGCGTGCTTCGAAAAATGATCTCAAGCAGAAACAGCCAAGGCGCGCCGTCAAACCACATGCGCCCCGCTTCAAATGGAATGACATTCTCCACGCGCGTCCCCCTCTCGCGAAAACGAAACACCTGCCGATCGGGATTGGTTTCACCGGCAATGCGGGCCGCGATGATCTGCGCCCCAATGACCCAGAAGGTGATGCCGTTGCCGCTCTATGAACGCCAATACGTTGCGCCGCTTCTTCAGCATACAACCGATTGAACTGCCGGGGCGGGGGGCTTGCGGCTGGGCCCGCTATCCCGCGCCTGAAGCAAAAAACCGACCTATGACGAAAAGTCGGTGTTTCGATGTCGAACGACACTTATCAACTGAGAAATGGTCGGAGCGAGAGGATTCGAACCTCCGACCCCCTGCTCCCGAAGCAGGTGCGCTACCAGGCTGCGCTACGCTCCGACCGTGGTGGGGCAGGTAGCGCGGGGCGGGGGTGAATGCAAGGGGATTCGTCGCTGGGCGTCGTTTCAGTGGTGCGAATTGCCGCGATGAAACAGGATGCGGCCCAACAATGTGGATTTCGGCGTGGTGACGGTATCGGCCCGCATCCGCGCTGCAATGACCGGCCGATTTGAGGCATGCCCATGCGAACGCTCGCGCCAGACAATATACAGCCCCGAGGCGATGATCACGCTGGCTCCGATGATCGTCGGCAGATCCAGCCTTTCGCGAAAGATGAACCAGCCATAGATCGTCGCCCAGATCATCTGGGAATATTGCATCGGGGCAACGATGGCCGCCTCTCCGGTGCGATAGGCAAGGATCGACAGAAAGCCACCTGTCAGCCCCAGAACCGAAATCATCCCGGCCATCGCCAGATGCGGCAATTGCATCGGCACATAGGCCAGGCCAAGCGCCGATCCGGTCAGCAGCAGGTTGCCCAGCATCGGCCACATCAGCAGGACCAGCGGGCGCTCGGACCCGCCCAGCTTGCGCGTGACGACGGCCGAGGTCGCGCTGCAGCAGGCGCCGAAAAGGGCCGCCAGATGGCCAAAGGACAGCGCCTGCCCCGTCCCCGGACGCAACACGATCAACACCCCGCACAGGCCAAGCGAGACGGCCAGCCAGCGGTGAAAGCCGACACGTTCACCCAGAATCGGGATGGACAGCAGGGTGATCAGCAAGGGCGTTGCGAACAGGATCGCATAGACCTGTGCCAGCGGCAGAACCGAAAACGCATAGAAGGCGCAGACCCCGGACATCATGGCGCAAAACGATCGCAGCGCGACCCATCCGGGGCCATTGGGCCGCAGGGTGCCCGGCGTCTTTTCCTGCATCAGGATCAGCGACACCAGCGGAAAGGACAACAGCGAGGAAAAGAACAGAACCTGCAGCGACGGGTAATGCGCGCCCAGTAACTTGATGATCGTGTCATGGGTCGCGAAGACGCCCATTGACGCCAACGCGAAACCGATCGCTTTCAGATTGCCTGACGCGGCCAATTACGACGCCGCCAGCGCCGCCACGATCTTGTCCCCCATCTGAGAGGTCGAGACCGGGCTGCCGCCTTCTGGTCCCATCAGATCGGCGGTGCGGACACCATCGGCCAGAACCTTTTCCACGGCAGCTTCCAGATCGTCGGCGGCCTGACCTTCGCCAAAGGAATAGCGCAACGCCATCGCGAAGCTGAGGATACAGGCGATCGGATTGGCCTTGCCCTGCCCCGCGATATCGGGGGCTGAACCGTGGACGGGTTCATACAGCGCCTTGGGCCGACCGTTCGCCATCGGCGCACCCAGACTGGCCGAGGGCAGCATGCCAAGGCTGCCGGTCAGCATGGCGGCGGCGTCGGACAGGATGTCGCCGAACAGGTTGTCGGTCACGATCACGTCGAACTGGCGCGGGTTGCGGACCAGCTGCATGGCGCCGTTATCGGCATACATATGCGACAGCTCGACATCGGGATATTCGTTGTCATGGACCCACTGCACTTCCTCGCGCCAGAGGATGCCCGATTCCATCACATTGGCCTTTTCCATCGAGCAGACCTTGTTGTTCCGCTTGCGGGCCAGTTCAAACGCCGCACGCGCCACACGCCGGATCTCTCCGCTGGTATAGCGCTGCGTGTGATACCGACGCGGCCACCTTCGTTATCGGGATTGTTGTTGTCGTCATGGATGCCGCGCGGCTCGCCGAAATAGACGCCGCTGGTCAGTTCACGCACGATCAGGATGTCCAGACCGGCGACGATGTCGCGTTTCAGCGAGGAGAAATCCGCCAGCGCGTCAAAGCATTGCGCCGGGCGCAGGTTGGCAAACAGGTCCATTTCCTTGCGCAGACGCAACAGGCCGCGTTCCGGCTTCACGCTGAAATCCAGATTGTCATATTTCGGGCCGCCGACCGCGCCCAGCAGCACGGCATCCACGGATTGCGCATGGGCCATCGTCTCGTCCGCCAGGGGCTTGCCGTGCTTGTCATATGCCGCGCCGCCGACAAGATCATGGCTGACATCAAAGCTCATGCCGCGATTGGCCTGAAACCAGTCGATCACCTTGACCACTTCGGCCATGACCTCGGGGCCGATCCCGTCACCGGGCAGGATAAGAAGCGAATAGCTGTCGGACATGTCTTTCCTCCATGACGCGCCAGCCTGCGCCGAGCGCTTTGACCTTGGGTTAGACGTCGCGCGATCAAGGGTCAAGTTGGCGGGGGCGAAGTTTGCCCGATCCGATCACCATGGAAGCGTCCGGCCCGCGCGGTCAACATAATGCAGGCCCGGTCTTCCCTGTTGGATCAGCAACGTATCGACAACCTCTGGCATGGCTTCATCCATTGTGATCGGCGCATCCTCCCCGCCCAGATCGGTCCGAATCCAACCCGGAGCCAGCAGGACCAGCGACCGCCCGGCATCAGCCTGACGCGCGGCATAGCTGCGCATGCACATGTTCAGCGCCGCTTTGCTGGCGCGATAAACCTCGTTTCCGCCACCGGTATTGTCGCCGATGCTGGCAAGGCCCGACGACATGACGCCAATCATTCCATGGGGCGTTACACGATCCTGCAGACCTTCGATCACGCGCATCGGGCTAAGCGTGTTGGTGATCATCAGCCGGGTAAATTCTTCGGTGGTGGTTTCGGCGATTGTTTCGTTCATGTCGTCATTCATCACGCCTGCATTCACGAACATCATGTCAAAGGCCTGTCCGGCAAGGCGTCGATCCAGCGCGACGATCTGGTCCGGCTTGTTGATATCCAACAGCTCGATCGCGATCTGGCTCTCAAATTCATCGGCCAGATCGTGAAGCTGCGTGCGGCCGTCGCCACGAACCGTGCCGGTGACGCGCCAGCCGCGGCGGGCAAGTTCTTGCGCCATGGCATGACCAAGGCCGCGGGATGCACCGATGACAAGGGCAGAGCCTGCGATTTCCGATGGGTTTTCCGACTGCATCCAGTTAACCTTTCCAGGTGACGACCGTGATATTTAGGCCGGTGTGACCGGAAGGAACAACACAGGAGGCTGCATCGTGGCGGTTCCAGCCGCACATATCGCCCTGAAACGCGCTTATGAGGCCGCTTCACCCGATGACGGGCTGCGCATCCTTGTGGATCGTCTGTGGCCGCGCGGCGTCAGCAAGGAAAAGGCTGATCTCGATGACTGGATGAAGGATATCGCGCCCAGCACCGCTTTACGGAAATGGTTCAACCACGATCCGGCAAAATGGGCCGAGTTCAGGCAGCGCTACAAGACCGAACTGGCTCAGCATCCCGAACAAATGGCAAAGCTGCGCGAACTGGCCCAAAAGCAGAAAGTAACCCTGATCTTTGGCGCGCGCGACACAGAACATAATGAAGCCGTTGTCCTGAAAGATGTGCTGACCGCCACCTGAAGCCGCATCCGATGCCCTCAGGTGCGGAAAGCGCCACAGCGCCCGAATCGGGACCGGGACCGGGGCCGGATTCGGTCAGATATTCATCGCCCTGACCCTGGTGTCAGGACCCATTGTTTTCCGGTTTTCGGCATGATTCACGGCTCGAAAATCCGGCGGTGACGATGTCTGATCTTTTCTGGCTGACGGATGCGCGGATGGCCGTCCTGCCCCCTTCTTTCCCAAGTCCCACGGCAAGCCCCGCGTTCATGATCGACGCGTGCCGAGTGGGATTGCCTTTGTCATGGGCCACGCAAGACGCTTTGCAACCGTTGGAAGCGCCGGACAGGTCAGCGACGGCATCGGTGCGCGGGCACTCCTGTCCAGCTTGCCGAAGGTAGACTGCTTGCTCGGGGACCCGGGCCATGACGCTAACTGGTTCAGGGACGCGTCGCAGCACAAAGGGAGACCTGCCGGCATTCCGGGTCGAACACAACGCAGGACGACCGTGAAATACGACAAGCAGCGTAACCGCATCGAGATCATGTTCGGACACCTCAACGATTGGCGGCGTCCCGCGACCCGCGACGACCGATGCGCGAAAGCCTTCCTCTCCGTCAGCGCAGGCGCAGCAACCGTCATCCATTGGCGATCAGACCTGACCCTGAAGCGAATCAAACCGCGTCACACCTCCTCACGTTGGGGCGTGCCCCGTGGACATGCGGGACCGTGTCTTTTTGCACCTATGTCCCGCCTACCCTCTGCCGAAAGGCTTCGCTATGGTGTCCCTGTTTTTCCTGATCCCCTGGCGGTCGGGTTCCTGACCTATTCCTGACGCCCGAGGCTGAACATGGCTGATACACCGCTGGTCATTGCCCCCAATCTGAAGCGCCGCTTGTCTGGCGTCACCGCGACCGTCGTGCGCTTGATCCCGGTTCAGGCGCGGATGATCGCGATTCGCGCCACCGGCCCCGGTCTGCCACCAGAGGTGCCGCATATCCCCCTGCTGCGCGCCGCCACCCTGCCCCGCGACCGCTGGCGGGTCTGGCATTCGCGGCGCAATACCGAAATGGCGCTTGGCCTGATCCTGCGCCATATTCTGCGGCGCAAATACCGGATGATGTTCACCTCGGCCGCGCAGCGCCATCATACCGGCTTCACCAAATGGCTGATCCGTCAGCAAGAGGCGCTGGTCGCGACATCCGACAAGGCCGCCAGCTATCTGGACGCCCCGTCCACGGTCATCATGCATGGCGTCGATACGGAAACCTTCATCCCCGTGACCGACAAAGCCGCGCTGCGCCGCGAATTGGGACTTGATCGCGATGCCTTATTGATCGGTTGTTTCGGCCGGGTCCGCGAACAGAAGGGCGTCGATCTGCTGGTCCGCGCGGGCCTGCGCCTGCTGCCGGATCGCCCGCAGGCACAGATCATTTTCACCGGGCGCATCACCCCGGACAATCAGGCCTTCGCAGATACGCTCTTGGCCGAGATCAAGGCCGCCGGGTTGCAGAATCGCATCCGGTTTCTGGGAGAACTGCCCTGGGATCAGGTGGTGAAACACTATCAGGCGCTGGACCTGTTTGCCGCCCCCGCCCGATGGGAAGGGTTCGGCCTGACACCGTTAGAGGCGATGGCCTGCGGTGTGCCCGCCATCGGCACGCGCGTCGGCGCCTATGAAACGCTGATCAAGGACAGCGTGACCGGCAGCCTTGTCGAAACCGGCAATCTGGAGTCGCTGACCGACGCGTTGCGATACTGGCTTGACGATCACGCGGCCCGTGACGCCGCAGGAATTGCCGCACGCCAGCATATCATGGCCAATCACGCCATCGAGGGCGAGGCCCGCGCCCTGGTGGCGATTTATAACCAATTGCTGTCGCAGCCATGAACAAGCTGCAATTCTATACCGCCCGCACGCTGCGCGACGAAGGCACGATTGCCAGCCTTTCGGTGTCGCAAGCCGATCTGCTGGCATCGCTGCAAGGGAAATCCGTGGCATTGGTGGGCAATGCCCGTGCGCTGTCCCAGACCGATCATGGCGCCGATATCGACGCCGCCGATGTGGTCATTCGCATCAATCGCGCCCCGAGGCCCGATGCCCGCAGCCACGGCACCCGCACTGACTGGCTGGCATTGGCCGTCAGGCTGTCGGACGAAGACCTTGACCAGATCGCGCCGGATCGCATCCTGTGGATGTCGCCCAAGCGCAAACGCCTGCGCTATCGCATTGCCACCGGTGACGGCTTCTATCTGCATCCACTGTCCGAATACGAGGCGCTGAAAGACCGCCTTGCCGCCCCGCCGACCACTGGTGCCATGATGATCGACCTGCTGCTGCAATCCGACCTGTCGAAACTGACGCTTTACGGCTTTGACTTTTTTGCCAGCCAAAGCCTGTCGGGCAGCCGCACAGCCGCACAGGTGCCGCATGATTTCAGCGCCGAAGCCTCCTGGGTTCAGGATGTTCAGCGCAGTGACCCGCGCCTGTCCGTCATCAGGCCCGCCGCGACCTGATGTCCGGTCCCGCCCCCGCCTCACCCTTCTCGGAGGACGAGAAACAGGCCGTCTATCGCGCCATTCACACCCGCCGCGACGTGCGCAGCAATTTCCTGCCCGACCCGATCGCCGATGATGTGCTGCGCCGCTTGTTGCTGGCGGCACATCACGCGCCCTCGGTCGGGTTCATGCAGCCGTGGAATTTCATCGTCATTCGCAGCCCGGCGGTCAAGATCCAGATCAAGGCCGCCTTCCAGCGCGCCAATGATGAGGCCGCGCAGATGTTCCCCGAACGGCAGCGAAAGCTGTATTCCGCGCTGAAACTGGAAGGCATCACCGAGACGCCGATCAATCTGTGCATCACCTGCGACCGCCAGCGCGGCGGCCCGGTGGTCCTGGGGCGGACGCAGAATATGGACATGGATCTGTATTCCACGGTCTGTGCGGTGCAAAATCTGTGGCTGGCGGCCCGCGCCGAAGGGATCGGCGTCGGCTGGGTCAGCATTTTCCACGACGACGACCTGCGTCGCATCCTGAACCTGCCGGATCAGGTCACACCCGTTGCTTATCTGTGCCTTGGCCATGTGGACAAGCTGTGGTCACAGCCGGAACTGCAGGCAAAAGGCTGGCGCAGCCGCCTGCCACTGGACGATCTGGTCTTTGCCGATGGCTGGGGCCAGACCCCGGATACCTGCCCCGCTGAGACCTGACCCAAGCAGCTGACCTATGGCCGGATTGCCACGGCCCTGCGGCTTTCCTTTGCTTCTGCTTGCATTGCCACGAAATCGTGCAACCGTTGGCTACGTTCGTTCGGACCAAAAAATCACATGAACAGGGAACCCAAGATGCGACACCATCTGGCCGCCTTACTGGCGACGACAGCCGCATTCAGCGCCGCGCCGGCTCTTGCCGATGATTTTGGCGATTACGCGCAGGATACGATTGAAACGCTGGTTTTTGACTATCCGGGCCGCTTTACCGGCAGCACCGTTTTTCCCAACGCCGCCGATTACATGGCAGGCCGCCTGTCCGTCGGGGACGCGACCGCGTTCCGTCAGGTTTTTGACACCAGCGCCGGATCATCCCAGAACGTCATCGTCGAAATGCCGGGCGAAACCGATGCCTATATTCTTGTCGGCGCACATTTCGACACGGCCGGAACCCACGCCGATCTGCAAGGGGTCGATGACAATTCATCCGGGGCGGCGGTCCTGACCGAACTGGCGGGGCACATGTCCGGGCTGGACACCGAAACCGGTCTGGTGTTCAACGCCTTCGGGGCCGAGGAAATCGGCCTTGTCGGCAGCCGTCATTACCTTGACCAGATGACCGCCGAACAGCGCGACAATCTGGCTGGCATGATCAACATCGACAGCCTGATCACGGGCGATTTCATGTATGCGCATGCGGGCACGAACTATCTGGCCAATCCGCAGCTGAAATCGCTGTGGACGCGCATCCATGCCATTGCCGATGAGCTTGACATCGACCTGCGCTCGAACCCCGGCCTGAACGAACATTATCCCGTCGATACCGGCTGTTGTTCCGACGCCGCCCCCTATGAGGCGCTGGACATCCCGATCTTGTGGATGGAGGCGACGAATTGGGAACTGGGCGATCTGGACGGCTATACCCAGACCGACAATCCCAAGATTCCCGGCGGCGCGACATGGCACAACCCCGAACTGGACAATTGGGACGTGCTGACCGACGCCTTGGGCGAAGATCGTATTCCCCAACGGATGCACGATTACACCCTGCTTCTGACCCGTCTGCTGGTCGAAGAAACCGGCGCCGATCTGATCGCCTCGTCTCGCAACGCCAGTATCGCGGCCGCGCAGATGGCCGATCAGGTGACGCGCCAGCAGGACGATCTGATGGCTTATTCGCTGCGCTCGGCCCGTGGCCGGTTGACCGCACCCGGCCAGATCGGCCGCTTTACCCCCACTGTCTCGGTCGAGGGGCTGGCGCGCCCGGGCGACAGCGAGGATTTCGGCATCGATGGCGGCAACGCACTGGCCGCGCATCTGGGGGGCTTTTGGCAATTCAGTGACACGCTGAGCGTCGGCGGCAACCTGTCCTATCAGCGGTCCAAAGATGATCTGTCCGAAGGCGGCGATATGACCGCCAAGGGGGCCGCGATTGGCGTGGATATGGCGTGGCGTCGCGATGCGACATGGGCCGTGGCCGGACTCAACTATGCCAAGACAGGTCTGGAGGGGAACCGCACCTTCTCCATGCTGTCCGGGTTGGGCGTTGAAATCCTGCGCCGCGACTTCGATCTGGACACCGACGCCTATACCCTGGGTGCCAGCGTCGAAGGCGGCTATGATTTTGGTGATACGGCGGGGCTGAGCTATGGTCCGGTTGCAGGTCTGGACTATGCCCGCAGCCGTATCGCGGGCTTTACCGAATCCGGCGCGGATCGTCGTGCGACGGGCTATGCTGAACAGGACTATGAAAGCCTTGAATTGCAACTGGGCGGTCAGGCGCGGCAGATGGTCAGCCTGGGCGGAAATGACGTGACCCTGTCGGCCCGCGCCGCCTATATCCGCGAGCTGGCCGATGGCGCGCCCGAGATCGCCGCGATCACGGACAGCAATGGCACGACACGGAACGTGCTGATCGCCGGATCGGACGATTCTTTTGGCCGTATCGGCGTGGCGGCGGAAACGCAGTTCACCCCGAATGCCCTTGGCTGGCTGTCGCTTGATGGTCGCGTTGGCCATGATGCAGGGTCGCAGACCACGGTCGGGGCGGGCGTCGCCGTCCGGTTCTGACCCCGCTTGCGATTTGTGGCGGCGGTGCACAGTTTGTGCACTGCCGGTGCACTGCCGGTGCACGCTCTGCGCGGCGCCTCTTTCAATCAGGCCCTGCTTGCGCTAAAGGCTCCTGACCGCAAGAAAGGAGTCCCCCCGAAATGGGTTACAAAGTCGTCGTCGCAGGCGCTACGGGTAACGTGGGCCGCGAAATGCTGAACATTCTGGCCGAACGCCAGTTCCCGGTCGACGAGATCGCCGCTTTGGCTTCGCGTCGCTCGCAAGGTACCGAAGTCAGCTTTGGCGACAAGACGATTAAGGTGAAGGATATCGAGCAATTCGACTTCACCGGCTGGGACATCGCGCTGTTCGCCATCGGCTCGGACGCGACCAAGAAATACGCGCCCATCGCGGCCGCGGCTGGTTGCATCGTGATCGATAACAGCTCGCTTTATCGCTATGATCCGCAGATCCCGCTGATCGTGCCGGAAGTGAACCCAGAGGCGGTTTACGACTATAAAAACAAGAACATCATCGCCAACCCCAACTGCTCGACCGCGCAGATGGTTGTTGCGCTGAAGCCGCTGCATGACCGCGCGAAAATCAAGCGCGTCGTCGTCTCGACCTATCAATCGGTCAGCGGCGCGGGCAAGGAAGGCATGGATGAACTTTGGGACCAGACCAAAGGCATGTATGTGCCCGGTCAGGAAGTCGCGCCGAAGAAATTCCAGAAGCAGATCGCCTTTAACGTGATCCCGCAGATCGACGTTTTCATGGAGGATGGCCAGACCAAAGAAGAATGGAAAATGGTCGCCGAAACCAAGAAGATCATCGACACCTCGATCAAGGTCACTGCGACCTGCGTGCGCGTTCCGGTCTTTGTTGGTCATTCGGAATCCATCAATATCGAATTCGAGGATTTTCTGGACGAGGACGAAGCCCGCGACATCCTGCGCGAAGCGCCGGGCATTCTGGTCGTGGATAAGCGCGAGCCGGGCGGATACGTCACCCCGATCGAGGCTGCGGGCGATTTCGCCACCTTCATCAGCCGCATCCGTCAGGATTCGACCATCGAAAACGGTCTCAACCTGTGGTGCGTCAGTGACAACCTGCGCAAGGGTGCAGCCCTGAACGCCGTTCAGATTGCCGAACTGTTGGGCAATCGCGTCCTGAAAAAAGGCTAGGGCGGCTCACGTGTTCGACTGGATCACCCATTTCCTGGAGAGTGGCGGGGCACTTGCCATCGCCGCCCTCATGTTTCTGGAAAACGTCTTTCCGCCGATCCCATCGGAACTGATCATGCCGCTGGCAGGCTTTAACGCCGCGCGCGACGGCACCCCCTTGTGGCAGGCCATTCTTGCGGGTGGTCTGGGATCGCTTGCCGGGGCCTATTTCTGGTATCTGATCGGTCTTGCCTTCGGGCCAATCCGCATGCGGATGCTGGTGGTGCGCTATGGTCGCTGGATGACCATCAATCTGGCCGAGTTGGATCAGGCCGAGGCATGGTTTCAGCGTCACGGCGCGGCCATCGTCTTCTTTGGCCGCTTCATTCCAACGATCCGCACGCTGATTTCCATTCCGGCAGGGATCGAGCGGATGCCGGTGGTGCCCTTCCTGATCTTTACGGGTCTGGGCAGTTTCATCTGGTCCGGCGCGCTGGCGCTGGCAGGCTATCTGCTGGAAGATCGCTATGAGCAGGTTGAAGATTGGATCAATCCGGTCTCGACCGCTGTCGTGGTCGGCATCATCGCCATCTACATTTACCGCGTGATCCGCTGGAAACCCGATGCCTAAGGCGTGATCGCGCCTTGGGCACAAGTTGCTTGCCATAAAATCCAACCTCGTCAATCCTCTGGCAAAGAATTTTGTCGGAGTGATCTGCATGCGTTTTCGCCCTGTTTTCCCGGCCCTGCTGTTCGGACTGATCGCGGCACCCGCGCTGGCCGATCGGATCGACGCAAGCCTGATTGCAGATCATGTCACGGTTTATCCAAGCGGGGCTGAAATCGACTGGCGGGTTCAGGTTCCCGCGATGACCGGGAGGCATCAGATTGTCATTCCCGGCCTGCCTGCAGGAATGGCCGACAGCCTGCGCATCCGCTCGGACGCGGCAAGCATCGGAAATGTCAGCGCAAAGGCCAACGATCAGGCTGCACCGGGCGCGGTCGAGGCACCGGCGGTCGTTGCCGCACGGGAACGGTTGGACAACGAACGCACCGCCCTGCGCGATTTGGAGGCACAGATCGAAGCAAAACGGGCCGAGGCGGCATCCTGGCAGGAACGCGTGCAGATGGTGCGTGACATGATGCGCGGCGACGCCCGCGTTCAGATGGCCGATCTGGCGACCAGTGCCGACACCGCAGGCGATATGATTGCGACCTGGTTCCAAAACGCGGCACAGGCAAGCGCCGCTGCCGCGCAGATGGGAAATCAGCTGGAAAGGCTGAACCGCAACGTGCAACTGGCCGAGGCCGATCTGAGCCGGATCGTTGATCAGAACACCGCCCTGGAAACCCTGACCGTCACGGTTGAAATGTCGGGACAACCTGCTGTTCTGGACATCACCGGCTTTACGAATGCCGCCCAGTGGCGCCCGGTCTATGACCTGACGCTGGCACGCGCGACGGGCCAGATGCAGATGGACCGCGCCGTCATGGTGGCGCAGTCCAGCGGTGTGGATTGGGACAATGTCAGCCTGACGCTTTCGACGGCGCAACCGAACGGACAGACAGCATCAACCGAGGTCGCATCCTGGTTCCCCTCGCTTGATGATCCGGCGGCAAAGACGACCATGCGCCGTCAGACCGCAGCGCCTGAAATGGCCTTTGACCAAGGTGGTTTCGCTGCCGAGGCCGAAGCGGTCGTTGCAGAGACGGCATCGGTCGGGATTACCATCGTCTATCGCTATCCGCAGCGGGTTGCGGTTCCGAATAATCAGGGCGTCCTGCGTCTTTCGCTGGACCAGAAAACCCTCGACACCGATGTTTTCGCCGAAGCTGCGCCGCGTTACGACAGCGTCGCCTATGTCATGGCCGAGGGGGAGAATACATTGGGCGAACCGATCCTGCCGGGGGTGGCGACGGTGCGGCTGGATGGTGCGCTGATCGGCGCGACCAGCCTGCCGCTGATCGCGGCGGGTGATGACGTCCGGGTGGGCTTTGGCCCGATCCTTGGCATGACAGCGGAAATGCGCGTGCCCGAACAGACCGAGGGCGAGCGCGGCTTTATCAGCCGCAGCAATCAGCAGACCCAGACCTATCAGTTGATCGTCAAGAACCTGACAGCCGAGGAATGGCCGCTGCGCATTGTGGACCGCGTGCCCGTCTCGCGCCAGAAGGATCTGGAAATCGCCTATGACGCCGAGCCGGAGCCGACCGACACCGATCCTGAAGGCCGTCGCGGCGTGCTGTATTGGGAATCCCCGCTGCCAGCCGGAGAAACGCGCGAAATCGCCGTGTCCACCGATTTGCGCTGGCCCGAGGGGAGGTTCCTGAACGGTTCGGACCATGGCAGCTATCGGTAACGGCTTGATGCCGTTACCATTCTCAGACCTCGACCCAACGGCGGCCACCGTCTTCGGCCTGCACCAGCTTGCCTTCGCCGATATCATGAACCAGCCCGTGCAAGGACATATTACCCGATTCAACGGCGGACCGCACAAAGGGGAAAGTCAGCAGGTTCTTGATCGACACCAGAACCGCCTGACGTTCCAACGCCGGGATCTGTTCCCCTTCGGGTAAATCCTTGACGTGTTCGTAACCGGGGCGAAGAATATCCATCCAACGACCAACAAAGCTGGTCTTTTCTTCCAGCTCGGGGGCGTGGCCAGAACACATGGCGTGACACCCCGCCACGCCGCCGCAATTCGTATGGCCGACAACGATCAGATGCGCGACTTTCAGCGTATTGACGGCATATTCGATCGCCGCGGATGTGCCGTGCTGATGTCCGTCAGGCGCATAGGGCGGCACCAGATTGGCGATATTGCGGTGAATGAAAAACTCTCCGGTATCGGCACCGAAGATCCCGGTCACATGGACCCGGCTGTCGCAACAGGAAATCACCATCGCCCGCGGATGCTGGCCTTCCTGCGCCAGACGCCGATACCAGGCGCTGTTGTCTTCATAGGATGTTGCACGCCAGCCATGAAAGCGGCTGACCAGATATTGTGGCAATGGGCGCACATTGTGCATAGCGTACCTCGCGCATTTCCGGTTGTGATAGGTGGTAATTTCAGAAAATTCGAGGGGTTTCTTTCCCGGCGGTCAAAGCTTTCTTCATCGCTTCCCACCATGGTCACGCCATGATGATACACAAAGGGTAGAGGTGGGACTTGGCGGAAATAAAGGCTTTGGCAATCTCCGAAGCCGTCAGGGTCGACGCAAAACGTGTCGGCGACATTGTCAGGGAGCTGGGCGAAAACGCTGCTTATAATGTCATCGGAGTGGCTTTGGAACAACTTGCGGGCGCGCTGACCGCCACGGATGAGGCGTATCGGAATGGTGATCTGGTCGCCGCCGTGACCCATGCGGAAAAGCTGTCACGACTGGCGTGGCAGATCGGATTGCTGTCCTTTGCCAGCGTGGCGATGGATCTTGGTGCTTGCGCGGAACGGCGGGACAACATTGCCCTGATGGCGGTTCACGCACGATTGTTGCGGGTGGGCAACCGTTCACTGACCCTGATCTGGGACCGCAGCAATCTGGCTTGATGGCTGGTCTTGCAGGCTGCGCTGTAACGCGTAGTCTGCGCCAAACTGACTGGAGCCTTGCCATGCCCGCCACCTTCGCAACCACCCCCAATGATGCGCTGCCATTGTGGCCGGTGTGGAAGGGGGATGCCCTGCCCGCTCGGTCCGGTGATTGGCCGGGCAGCGCAGGTTTTGGGGCGAAGCCGGGTGAAATCTGTCTGCTGCCGGGTGCGAATGGCGGGCTGAGGGGCGCGTTGATCGGGTTGGGTGACAGGCAGGCGGCGGGCCGCGAACGCTTTGCCCTTGCCCGCGCCACGGCGCTGCCAAAGGGCGTTTGGCAGGTGATGGAATTGCCCGATGGTCTGGACCCGGCTGAAGCCGCACTGGCCCTGTTGCTTGGCCAGTATCGCTTTACCCGTTACAAGGGCAGTGCCTATGACGGTCCGCAATTCCTGTGCCCGGCTGGCGTCGATGCCGCCCGGATCGAGGCAATCGCGGCAGGTGAGTTTCTGACCCGCGATCTGATCAACACCCCCGCCGGTGACATGGGCCCCGCGCAACTGGAAGCCAGCGCCCGCGAATTGGCCACCGATATTGGTGCCGCAATCCAGGTCACAACGGGCGATGCGCTGCTGGATGGCAATTTCCCGATGATCCACGCTGTTGGGCGGGCTGCGGAACAGGAACCCCGTCTGATCGATATTCGGCTTGGCGATAACGGGCCGATGCTGACCATTGTCGGCAAGGGCGTCTGCTTTGACACAGGGGGGCTGGACATCAAGCCACCATCGTCGATGGCCCTGATGAAAAAAGACATGGGCGGTGCGGGCACCGCGCTTGGCCTGCTGAAAATGCTGGCGCAAAGCGGGGCGGCACAAGGCTATCGCATCCGCGTGCTGATCCCGGCGGTGGAAAACAGCATCGCCGGCAACGCTTTCCGCCCCGGCGATGTGCTGACCAGCCGCAAGGGCATGACGGTCGAGATCAATAATACCGATGCCGAAGGGCGCTTGGTTCTGGCCGATGCACTGGCTTTGGCGGCCGAGGAAAAACCCGAGCTGTTGATTTCGCTGGCGACCCTGACCGGCGCGGCGCGGGTCGCGCTTGGGCCGGATGTGCCGCCGTTCTACTGCGACGATGATGAAACCGCACTGGCGCTGGCAGAAGGTGCCGCCACCGCCCGCGACCCCCTGTGGCGGATGCCCTTCTGGGACCCCTATGAGGCGATGATCGAACCCTCAATCGCCGATCTGGACAATGCGCCTTCGGGGGGTATGGCAGGGTCGATCACCGCCGCCTTGTTCCTGCGCCGCTTTGCCGAAGGGGCAGGCCGCTATGTCCATCTGGACATCTATGGCTGGCAACCCAGTGCCGCGCCCGGTCGCCCAAAGGGCGGCGTGGCGCAGGGCGCGCGTGCCATCCTTGCGGCTTTGCCCGTGATGCTGCCATGATGCTGGATCGCCGCCTGACCCCCGCCACGGATCGCGTTGCGCTGGAAAGCCTGCGCGGGATTGTGGAGCGCCCCGACTATACGGCGGGTCAACCCGCGCGGTTGGCGGTGTCGGTGGCCGACCTGCTGACGGCCCCCGATGGCAAGCGTGACCGGCAGGTCAATTTCGGGGCCGATCTGACCGTCATCGACCGCCGCGATGGCCTTGCATTCGTGCAGGCCGCGCTGGACGGCTATTGCGGCTGGCTGCGTGAAGCGCAGCTGACCGCAGACCAGACGCCGATCACGCATCGCGTGTCGGCCCCCGCAACCCATATCTACCCCGAGGCCAGCTTCAAGACGCCCGAAAAAATGCTGTTGTCTCTTGGCGCACGCCTGTCGGTTGACGCTATCGAGGGGCGCTATGCCCGGCTGACTTGCGGAGATTACGTCCCAATCCAACATATCAGTGACCAGCTTTCCCCCGATCCGGTCGCGGTCGCGGAAATGCTGCTGGGCACGCCATATTTGTGGGGGGGCAACAGCCGGTCCGGGATTGATTGTTCGGGTCTGGTCCAGGCCGCGCTGACCGCCTGCGGCATTGCCTGCCCCGGCGATTCCGACCTGCAACGTCTGGCATTTCCGCAAGTCACGGAGATCCAACGCGGCGATCTGCTGTTCTGGCCGGGCCATGTCGCCATGGCGGCCTCGGCCGATCTGATGATCCATGCGACCGCGTGGCAAATGGCTGTGATCTGGGAGCAGATACCGTCAGCCATCGCCCGCATCGACGCAGCGGGCGACGGGCCGCTGTTGGGCGTGCACCGCCCCGCTTAAAGATCGCCCCAGTTACAGGTTGAAAACCCGTTCGGGCTGAACCGTGCCGCCCTGATAGCGCCCGATGCAGACCGGCCCGTCGGCATCGGCGACCCAGACCAGTTCGCCCCATTCTGCCATTCCGGTGACCTCTCCGGGATTGCCGTTTCGGATACGCCGCGCACCCTCGGGCGTTGCGCGCAGTTGCGGCAGTTCCACCAGCGCGGTCTCCAGCGGCAAAAGTCGGCTTTCGAGCCATTCCTGTGTGTCGCGGTCGATTTTGGCAAATTCGACGCCGTCTGCCACGTCGAACGGTCCCGACCACGTGCGGCGCAGGTGATCGACATGACCCAGACAGCCCAGGTGGCGCCCCAGGTCGCGGGCGATCGAGCGGACATAGCCGCCTTTGCCACAGACCATTTCGAACCGTGCAGTATCTGCGCCGCTTTCGATCAGGGTCAGACCTTCAACCCATAGCGGGCGGGCGGCAAGGTCCAGTTCCTCACCCTCTCGCGCAAGGTCATAGGCGCGTTCGCCATCGATCTTGACAGCGGAAAAGGCGGGCGGAACCTGCATGATCTGCCCGGTAAATTCGGGCAGGACGGCGGTGATCTGGTCTGCGGTCGGGCGCGTATCCGATTGCCGGACCACATCGCCCGAGGCATCGTCAGTTGTCGTCTCGGCGCCCCAGTTCACGACGAAATCATAGCATTTCAACGCATCGGTAATGCTGGCCACGGTCTTTGTCGCCTCGCCCAGTGCCACGGCCAGAACGCCGGTGGCATCGGGGTCCAGCGTGCCCGCATGACCCGCCTTTTTCGCGTCCAGCGCCCAGCGGACCTTGGCCACAACCGCGGTCGAGGTCACGCCGGCGGGTTTGTCCACCACCAGCCAACCACTAATATCGCGACCTTTTTTGCGTGCCATCTGAACCTCTGCCTTTCCGAAGGGGTGGGGCATAGCCGCCGCCTGACAAAGCGTCAACTGCGGCGATCAGCCCGCGCTTTCCACCAATCCGATCATTGGCCCCAGACTGCGACCGAAATCCGCGCGATTGACCGAGGGCGCGTAAAGCCGCGACACCGAACCGTCAAAATACAGCGCATCCCGCACCTTTAACCCGTCGCGGAACAGGCGGCCAAATTCGTGGAACGTGACCGGTCGGTCGGAAATCGCAAACCACGCTTTTTGCCCATCGGGCGACACCCCGACACCGTTGCGGACATAGCGGCTGTCGCTGTCGACCAGAAAACGCGGGTGCAGATCGCCGTCGATCACCAACATCGGCCCCGACTGCGTCGCAAGGCGGCAATCCGGGCGGGCATTGGCAAAGGCCCGGCTTTCGACCACCTGAAACGGACGCGCGCCACCCGTGCAAAAGACGCCATTGGGCAGCATTCCGAAATTGTCATTGCTGCCGCCGGTGACGATGGGCGACAATTCCTGACCATCGACGATCAGCAGACCGACCGGCTTGTAATCGGCATGATACATACCGGCATTCATCGCGAAGTTCAGGTTTTCGCCCTGGCCCAGCATTTTTTGGATATTGTTGAAATTCCGCAGCGGTTGACCCGAGGCGTCGTCCTGCCACAGGCGCAACGCAGGTTCCTGCGCGGCGTCAACCTCGCAGATCACATAGCCCTGTCCGTCATGGGTGATGCGCCCGCAGCCATCGGCGGCGGCGGGAACAGTCATCGCCAGCAGCATTCCCACGGCAACGCCAAGGCGGCGTTGCAGATCAAACCGCATCATCATCCTCGTTCGGGGCTTCGACATCGCGGCGCACGCGTTCATCGTCGAACATGCGGCGCGTATCGTCCAACCGGTCAAAGGTTTCATCCAGTTGGAACCGCAGTTGCGGCGCGTATTTCAGCGTCAGCGCCTTGGCGACCAGATGACGGATTTCCGGGGCGTTGCGACGCAGCGCCTCTAACGCGCCCTTGGCGTCGTTTCCGCCCAAAGGCAGCACATAGGCCGTGGCGACCTTCAGATCCGGCGAGGTCCGAACCTCACCCACGGTGATGGAATGGCGATTCAGGTCCGGGTCATGCACATCGGCGCGCAAAAGCACGTCGGAAAGCGTCCGGCGAATCAATTCTCCCACTCGCAGCTGTCGCTGCGACGGGCCTTGTCCATGTGAAAAGCGGTTCTGTGCCATACTGTCCGATGTAGGGGGTCGCGGGCCACGCCGCAACGGGATATGACACGGCAACAGCAAAGGGTGACGCATGAGTGACTTTGAAACGACGCCAGATGGCGATCTTCCCGGCATCGTGGTGACCGGGGCTTCGGGTCGGATGGGACAGATGCTGGTGCGGCTGATCCTGCAAAGCGACAAGGCCCGACTGGTCGGCGCGCTGGATCGCGACGGCAGTGACTGGATCGGTCGCGATGTGGGCGAGGCGATGGGCGGCGCACCGGTCGGTGTCACCGTCAGCGATGATCCCGTCGCGACGATTGCCAAGGCGCAGGCGGTGATCGACTTCACCTCACCCGCTGCGACGGTTGCTTATGCGGAGCTGACCGCGCAGGCGCGGGCGGTGCATGTGATCGGCACAACAGGGTTGGATCAGCCCCAGCTTGACTCGCTGAAAGCGGCTGCCCGCCACGCGCCCATCATCCGCGCTGGCAACATGAGCCTTGGCGTCAACCTGCTGGTCGGCCTGACGCGCAAGGTTGCCGCCGCATTGGGCGAGGATTGGGATGTCGAGATTGTCGAGGCCCATCACCGGCACAAGGTGGATGCCCCTTCGGGCACGGCGCTGATGCTGGGTGAGGCCGCGGCAGAAGGCCGGGGCACGACGCTGGACACGGTTCGCACACCGGCCCGCGAAGGTATCACCGGGGCACGCGAAACCGGCACCATCGGCTTTTCCGCCATTCGCGGCGGCGATGTCGTGGGCGAACATGACGTGATCTTTGCGGGCGAAGGCGAGCGGCTGATCCTGCGTCATGTGGCCACCGACCGCGCGATCTTTGCGCGCGGTGCCCTTCGCGCGGCCCTGTGGGGTCAGGACAAGGGGCCGGGCGAATATGACATGGCAGATGTGCTGGGCCTGAACTGAACCCTCGCGCTATTCTTCGGCCTGCTGTTCTGCCAGCGTATGCGTCACGGAACAGCAGCCGTTCAGCATTCGCGGCGTGGCCCCTTCAGTGGTCTGATCGATAATCAGATGGGCCGCCATGCCGTATAGCTGCTCTGACATGCCATCGCTGCACTGGGCAGGTGTCGTCATCAGCGTGAAATCATTCGCCAGAATCGCGCGGGTCGGCGTGCGATAAGGGCCGGCCACCACATCGGTGACGTTCTGGACATCAACCACCTCACCTTCGGCCAGATTGACCAGCCGAATTTCCTTTTCCCGCAGATCGACCGCCGCATGCCAGAAAGGCTCGGTCCCGAAACAGCGCATCAGTTCGGGCGTGGCGTTGTTCTGCCACGGATTGAACGGATAGGCCATAAACCGCATCGACACCCAGCCGGACCCCTCGCCGCGGTTCACCCGCCCCCAGCCATCGCGTTCCTCGACGACTTCGACATTGGTGGCGTCATGGTCCAACGTGCCAATGATTTCCGATTTCGTGCTCGGCTCGGCCCGGATGTTCAGAACGTCATCTTCTGCGACCTCATGCACGTTATATAGCATGGGGAAAATCGGCTCTTCCGTCGCGGATGCAGGGCCGACAAGGGCCGCAAGGACGACAATGGGGACGATAAGGTGGCGCAGCATCAGACCTCCGATTCACAGGCTGACCTCAACTTAGCGCGGAACATCGCGTTTCGCATCACTTCCTGTTTCCACGGCGATTTTCAGCCGTTAGAAGGTCTGCATGACAACGCGCCTGACTGCCAATGAAACCCTGACCGCCGCGCTGGCCCGGATGCTGGCGGCCACCGCAAAGCCGGGACAGACGATCCTGCTGGATGGTCCGGTCGGGGCCGGAAAGACCCATTTCGCACGTGCATTCATTCGCGCAAGACAGGGCGATCTGGCCGAGGATGTGCCAAGCCCGACCTTCACGCTGGTTCAGACCTATGACGACCCGCGTGGCACCGAAATCTGGCATGCGGACCTGTATCGGCTGACCGATCCGTCTGAATTGGACGAATTAGGACTGGATGAGGCGCTGGACAGCGCCGTCAGCCTGATCGAATGGCCCGACAGGATGGAGGAACTGCCCAAAGGTGCGCTGACCGTGTCGATCCAACCCGACGCCAACCCCGATCTGCGACAGATCGCCCTGACCGGCTGGCCCGATCTGACCCGCACGGTCGAACGCGCACGCTTTGCCGCGCGGGTCGGTTGGGCGGATGCGCAGGTTCTGCCACTGGCGGGCGATGCCTCGGCCCGGCGCTACTTCCGGCTGATCGGAGATGGCGGCAGCGCGGTGCTGATGGACGACCCCTCGGGCGATAACGCGCGCTTTGTCGCCATGACCCATTGGTTGCGTGACCATGATTTCGGCGCACCAGAACTGCTGGCAGAAGATCAGGACGCAGGCTTTTTGCTGGTGCAGGATCTGGGGGATGAACTGGTGGCGCGGGTGTTGCAGGAAACACCTGCTGCGGCCCCGATGATCTATGCCCGCATCACGGATTTTCTGGTCGCGCTGCATCGCCATCCCGTGCCAGATTTCGTCAGTCCGCTGGATGGCCCGACAATGGCCAGTCAGGTGGGCCTGTTCGCCGAATGGTATCCGGCCGCAGCCGGTGCCGATCCCGAACATGCCGCGCAGATCGCCCCGCTGATCGGGCAGCTTTACGCAGAACTGGCCGCCGATCTGCCACCGGTCCTTGGCCTGCGCGATTTTCACGCCGAAAATCTGATCTGGCGGGGGGACGCGCCCTTGGGCCTGATCGACTATCAGGACGCGGTGGCGACGCATCCGGCCTATGATCTGGTCTCGGCCCTGCAGGATGCCCGTCGCGATGTCGCCCCCGAAATCGAGGCCGACAGCATCGCCCGCTATCTGGCGGCAACGGAGCTGGATCAGGACCGTTTCCGCGCCGCCTATGCCCTGATGGGCGCACAGCGGAACCTGCGGATCATGGGCATTTTCACCCGGCTGTCACAACGCGATGACAAGCCGCGTTATCTGGACTTCATGCCGCGCGTCTGGGCCTATATCACCCGCAATCTGGCCCATCCGGCGCTGGCGCCGCTGGCGCAGGTGGTGACTGCGCTGCCCGCGCCAGATGCGCAGATCATCAAAAGGATTCGCAGCCGATGACCAAGCCGTTGATGATCTTTGCCGCTGGTCTTGGCACGCGGATGCGCCCTTTGACCGACCTGAAGCCGAAACCGCTGATCGAGGTGGCGGGCATCGCTTTGCTGGACCGCGCCCTGATGCTTGGCCACGATGCCGGGGCGCAGCCGATTGTCGTCAATACGCATTACCTCGGCGCACAGATCCAGACCCATCTGGACGGGCAGGACATCGCCATCAGTGATGAGGCGGGCGAATTGCTGGACACCGGGGGCGGGTTGCGCAAGGCGCTGCCCCTGCTGGGGGACGGGCCGGTCATGACGTTGAACCCGGATGTGGTCTGGACGGGGGCGAACCCCTTGGCCGGGCTCATTGCCGCATGGGACGGCGACCGCATGGATGCGCTCTTGGCCGTGGTGCCGCTGGACCGCGCCACCGCACGCAAAGGCGGCGGTGATTTCAGCGTTGATGCCGCGGGCCGGATCAGCCGACAGGGTGATTTCGTCTATGCCGGCGCGCAGATCATCCGCCCGGATCGCCTGTCCGACATCCCTGGCCGGGCGTTTTCGCTGAACCGCCTGTGGGATCTGATGATCGCCGAAGGGCGCGCCCATGCGATGATCCACACTGGCGGCTGGTGCGATGTCGGCAGCCCGGACGCCATCCCGCTGGCCGAAGCGATGCTGCTGCATGGCTGAGCCGTTTCACGGCCTTTATGCGCTGCCGCCGGGCGTCGATTTTGCCCGCGAGTTCGTGCGCGGTTTCATGGAACGGATGCAAGGCCAGCCGCCCGAGGCGATGGCCCGCGTCACCATCTATGCCAACGCCTCGCGGACCTTGGCCGAGCTGAAGACCGCCTTTGACGAACGCGGCCCGTTGCTGCTGCCGCAAATGCGGCCCGTGACCAATCTGGACCTGCCACAATTGCGCCACACGCCGCTGGCCGCACCTTTGGCCCGTCGCCTGCAACTGGCCCGGTTGGTTGCGCGGTTGCTGGAAACACGGCCCGATCTGGCGGCGGGACATTCGGTGCCCATGCTGGCACGGTCACTGGCCGCACTGATGACGGAAATGCAGACCGAAGGTCGCGATCTGACCGCGCTGGAAGGGATAGATATCGGCGATCATGCCCGGCATTGGCAAAACGCGCTGGCCTTCCTGCGGATCGCGGCCGATTACCATTTGCAGGCACCCATGGTGGATCGCGCGGCACGGCAACGCGCTGCGGCCCAACAGTTTCTGGACGATTGGACCCAAGGGCTGAACCTGCCGCAAGGGCCGATCATCGTCGCGGGCTCTACCGGGTCGCATGGCGCGACGCGGATGTTCATGCAGGCGGTGACATCCTTGCCAAACGGCGCAGTCGTCCTGCCCGGTTTCGATTTTCACCAACCGCAGGATGTCTGGAATACGCTGGACGAACGGGCCGACGATCATCCGCAGGCACGCTTTGCCCCGCTGATCCGGGCGGCGGGCTATCCGGCGCGCTGGACGGAAACGGTTTCGCCCCAGGACAATCGCAATGCGCTGTTATCACTGGCGCTGCGCCCTGCCCCGGTCACGGATCAGTGGATCGCCGATGGCCCGAAACTTCCCGATCTGATCGCGCCGACCAATGGCATGACGTTGATCGAGGCTGATCAGCCGGGGCAAGAAGCCGAGGTGATCGCCCTGCTGATGCGCGACGCCGCCGAACGGCAAGAGCTTGTGACCCTGATCACCGCCGATGGCAGCCTGATCCGCCGGGTGAACGCGGCACTGGATCGCTGGCATCTTCGCCCCGATGAAAGCGCCGGTCAGCCGCTGTCCCTGTCGGCGCAAGGCCTGTTCATCCGTCAGATCGCCGCCCTGTTTGGTCAGGCCCTGACCATCGACCGCCTGCTGATCCTGCTGAAGCATCCGGTTGCGATGACCGGTTCGCCCCTTGTGCCAACGAACGAGGCGCGGCTGATGTCACGCGAACTGGAACTGCACCTGCGCGATCATGGTCCCGCCTTTCCAGACGGCGCCACATTGCGGAACTGGGCGGACAAAGGCGATGCGCAGCGCAAGTTGTGGGCAGAATGGCTGGCCGGTTTACTTGACCGGATCAAGATGGTCGAAGGCGACAGCGCCCCGCGCCCATTGCCCGACCGCCTGGCCGATCTGCGCGACTTGGCGCAGGCATTGGCCGCTGGTCCTGACGGCGATGCCGAACAGTCGCGCCTGTGGCAGTCCCGGGCCGGACAGCTTGCCCGTTCTGCGATGGATCACCTTGCCGGCCACGCCGCCGAGGGGCCAGAGATGGGGCCGGGTGATTTCAGCGCCCTGCTTCTGGACGAATTTCAACAGCATATGGTGCGGATCGAGGGTGAGGCCCATCCTCTGCTGCATATTCGTGGCCCACGAGAGGCACGAATCGTCGGGCGCGGAACGATCATTCTGGCGGGGCTGAACGAAGGCGGCTGGCCGCGTGCCCTGGAACCCGACCCGTGGCTGTCACGCCAGATGCGGCTGGAAGCGGGGCTGACCGTGCCGGAACGCCAGATCGGTCTGTCCGCCCACGACTTTCAACAGGCGATCAGTCTGCCGCGTGTGTTCCTGACCCGCGCCAAACGTGATGCCGAGGCCGAAACGATCCCCTCGCGCTGGCTGAACCGGCTGATGAACCTGATGAACGGCCTGCCCGATCGCAACGGGCCGCAGGCGCTGGCAGCGATGCGGGAACGCGGCGCGGAATGGCTGGGCATGGCGCAAGCCCTGGCGCATCCGACCGACAGCATCCCGACGGCAAAGCGTCCCTCGCCGGTTCCCCCCGCTCCGCCCTTCCGCGAATTGCCCGTCACCGACGTATCGCTGCTGATCCGTGATCCCTATGCGGTCTATGCCAAGCGCGTGCTTGGTCTGCGGCCGCTGAACCCGCTGCGTCCCGAACCGGATGCGGCGCTGCGCGGCCAAACCCTGCACGCGATTGTCGAGGCGTTGTTGAAATCGAAACCCGGCCCAGACATGACAGCCGAACAGTTGACGGCCGATTTCCTGCGGATCACCGCAGAGGTGTTGGACTCCGAAGTGCCATGGCCCGCCGCCCGCGCCTTCTGGCAGGCGCGGATGGAAAAGATCGCAGATCAGATCGTGTCCGATGAACTGGTCCGGATGCAGCAGGGTCGCCCTGTTGTCGTGGAACGGCGCGGCCGGGTTTCGGTGCCCGGAATGGATTTCACCCTGACCGCCAAACCCGACCGGATTGACCAACTGAAGGACGGGCAGGTGATGATCTATGACTACAAATCCGGCTCACCCCCGACCGATGCGCAGATCAGGTATTTCGACAAGCAATTGGTGCTGGAGGCCGCGATGGCCCGGCGTGGCGGGTTTGACGCGCTTGGCCCGGCGGATGTGGCTGGCATCCGCTATATCCAGCTTGGAGGCGAGGGGAAAACTTATCGTCGCGACCATTCGGACCAGGTCGAGGATGAAAACTGGGAAGGCTTCGTTCGCCTGATCGCGGCCTATCTGACCGGCGGCGCGGGCTTTACCGCGATGCGCGCACCGGAAAAGACCAGCTATGCGGGTGATTACGACCACCTTGCCCGCTATGGCGAATGGTCACTGGCCGATCAGGCCGACCCGGAAAAGGTGGGCGGCGATGAATGACGCGACCATAAATCAGAACAAGGCCGCAGACCCGCTGCGTTCGACATGGCTGACGGCCAATGCAGGATCGGGCAAGACGCGGGTGCTGACCGACCGGGTGGCACGTCTGTTGCTGGCCGGAACCGCTCCCGAACGTATCCTGTGTCTGACCTATACCAAGGCCGCCGCGACCGAGATGCAGAACCGCCTGTTGGGCCGTCTGGGAAAATGGGCGATGCTGCCCGAAGACCAGCTGCGGCAGGAATTGCACGATCTGGGCCAAGATGGCGCGGTCGATCTGCCCGAGGCGCGGCGCCTGTTTGCCCGCGCGATCGAGGCACCCGGCGGGCTGAAGGTTCAGACGATCCACAGCTTTTGCGCCGCGCTTCTGCGCCGCTTCCCACTGGAAGCGGGCGTGCCGATGGGCTTTGCGGAACTGGACGACCGCTCTGCCCGCGTGCTGCGTGCCGAGGTGGTCGAGGAAATGGCCGATGAGCGTGATCCGGCCATCCATGATCTGACGCTGCTGCATAGCGGCGACAATCTGGACAGCTTTCTGGCTGATCTCTCCGAGGCTGATTTTGCCGCAGCCCCCGACCCTGCTGACATCTGGGCGATGCTGCGCCTGCCCGCCGGAATGACGACCGATCGGCTTCTGGCACAGGTTTTCGATGGCACTGAACGTGATTTGTTCGGTGCGTTGATCCCGCTGCTGCGGGCGGGGAAACCCACGGATGTGAAGCTGGCTGATACGCTTGCCAGTGGCAATTGGGCAGAGCCGGGCATGACCGATCTGTGGTTGCTGTGCGGTGCGCTGCTGACCGGCGCCAGCGCGAAAGAGCCGTTCACCGCCAAGATCGGCAGCTTGCCGACCAAGGAGCTGCGCATTGGCCCGTGCGTCGGACTGATGCCGGAGCTGGAGGATCTGATGCTGCGCGTGCAGGATGCCCGCGCCACGGCCATGGCCCTTGGGCTGGCGGAGAAAACCCTGGCGCTGCACCGATTTGGCCATGCTTTCACCGAGCGCGTTGCGGCACGCAAGGCCGCGCATGGCTGGTTGGATTTCGATGATCTGATCCGCCGCACGGCACGGCTGTTGCAGGAATCCAGCATGGCGCAATGGGTGCTGTGGCGGCTGGATGGCGGGATCGACCACATCCTTGTGGATGAGGCCCAGGATACCAGCCCCGAACAATGGCAGGTGATCCGCAGCCTGACCGAGGAATTTACCAGCGGCGCGGGTGCCCATGACCGGTCGCGCACGCTGTTCGTCGTCGGCGATCCGAAACAATCGATCTATTCCTTTCAGGGCGCAGATATCGCCGTATTCGAGGAAATGCGCGACCGCTTTGCCCGCGACTTCGCGGCGGTTCAACGCCCCATGCAGCAATGCGGACTGGCGCATTCGTTCCGTTCCTCGCCTGCGATCCTGTCGCTGGTGGATGCGGTCTTTGACGGGCCTGCCGCGCAGGGCCTTGGCGATCCGCCGCGTCATATCGCGTTTCGTGATACCCTGCCCGGTCGCGTCGATCTTTGGCCCCCCTTGCCCCAGCCGGACGCACCGGAGCGGGCGGATTGGACGCAACCCGTCGATGCGCCGGCGGAAAATGCCGCGGATACCGAACTGGCCCGCGCCATCGCCCGCCAGATCAGGGCCATGCTGGGCACACCGATCCATGATGTGAAAACGGGGCAGGTGCGCGGTATCGGACCCGGCGACATCCAGATCCTTGTCCAGCGCCGGGCGAGCCTGTTCGACGATCTGATCCGCGAATTGAAGGCCGCGAACCTGCCTGTTGCCGGGGCAGACCGCCTGAAACTGGCGGCGGAACTGGCCGTGCGCGATATCGTGGCGCTGCTGTCGGTTCTGGCCACGCCGGAAGACGACCTGTCGCTGGCTGCCGCTTTGCGTTCGCCTTTGCTGGGTCTGTCTGAAAACCAGCTGTATCACCTTGCAGCCAACCGGCCAAAACGGCGCTTCCTGTCGGCAGCATTGCGCGATTCCGAACATCGGACCGCCCATGAGATGCTGATGGATTTGCAAGGGCAGGCCGATTTTCTGCGCCCCTATGACCTGATTTCACGCATCCTGATCCGTCATCGCGGGCGGCACGCATTGCTGGCCCGTCTTGGCCCCGAAGCCGAAGATGGGATCGAGGAACTTCTGTCGCAGGCGTTGGCCTATGAAACCGTCGAAACGCCATCGCTGACGGGATTTCTGGTCTGGCTGGCCAGCGATGATGTGCAGGTCAAACGCCAGCTTCCCGGTGGCGCGGGCGGGTTGATCCGGGTGATGACGGTGCATGGATCAAAGGGCCTTGAAAGCCCGGTGGTGATCCTGCCCGAAACGCAAAAGCGCCGTGCCAACAGTCGCAATCGCACGGTTCGCCTGCATGACAGACCGGTTTGGAAGGGCGCATCGGATGAACGGACCGAAGCTGTGGCGGAAGCCGTGGCCGAATACGATCAGCGGCAAGAGGAAGAACGGCGGCGTTTGCTTTACGTCGCCATGACCCGCGCCGAAAGCTGGCTGATCGTGGCGGCGGCGGGTGAAACCGGCAGCGGCATGGACAGTTGGCATGCGATGATCGCCGACGGCGCGGCACGGGTCGGAATGACCCGCAGCGACATCGGCATTGACGGAATCGGCAGCGGGTTGCGGCTGTCTCTGGGCGGCTGGCCTGATCAGGCCAGCCCGGAAGCGGCGGTCGGCAAGTCGCCCGCGCGGGTGCCCGACTGGGCGCTGCGCCAGCCGCCCACGCCGCCGCCGCTGATCCTGCCGGTTGCGGCAACCGCACTTGGCGGGGCAAAGGTGTTGGGTGCGCCCACGGAACGTGCCGATCCGGCAGCGGCGATGCTGCGCGGGACTCGGCTGCATCTGCTGCTGGAACATCTGCCGGGCCAGCCGCCCGAGGATTGGCGTGATCTGGCGATTTCGGCCCTTGCCGGTGGAGAGGGCGGATTGCCCGACGATGATGAGCTTGAAGGCCTGCTGCGCGAGGCAAGTCAGGTCATCGACGCCCCGGATCTGTCTGAAATCATGACGCCCAGCCCCGCTATGACGGTGCTGAAAGAGGTGCCTTTGACCGCCCCCCTGCCCGGAATTGGCGTGGTGCATGGCAATATCGACCGGTTGATCATAGGCCCCGATCTGATTCACGCCATCGACTACAAATCAAATACCGAAGTCCCGGCAACGCCTGCGCAGATCCCCGAAGGTATCCTGCGCCAGATGGCGGCCTATCGCGATGCGCTGCGAATGATCTGGCCTGACCGAAGGACAGAGATTTCCGTTCTCTGGACGGCAAACCGCACGATAATGACCATCCCCGATCCGCTGCTGAATCAGGTCATGGCCGCTCTTGACCCTCAGGGTCGGGCTTCATAGCTGTTAGACAAGCACATCCCGCCGCATCGTCGGCCCCCGCCTTCTGCAAGGAGCAACCCATGGCAACCGTTCACGTCAACGACAGCGAATTCGATACCGAAGTCCGTCAGGCCGAAACCCCCGTCATCGTCGATTTCTGGGCCGAATGGTGTGGCCCGTGCAAACAGATCGGACCATCGCTGGAAGAATTGTCGGATGAATATGCCGGCAAAGTGAAAATCGTAAAGGTGAACGTGGACGAGAACCCGGAACAGGCCGCCGCCCTTGGCGTGCGCGGCATTCCGGCGCTGTTCATGTTCAAAGATGGCGAAGTCATTTCGAACCGCATGGGCGCCGCGCCCAAAGCCGCGCTGAAAAGCTGGATCGACGAATCGATCTGACGGCCTTCAAGGCTGACGCCGATTCAAAAGCCGTCCGCATCAAGCGAGGCGGCTTTTTCAATTTTTGGGCGCGGTTTAATCAGCCGTCACCATTGTGATCTGGCTGATCCTCCGTCAATTCCGAGCCGTCAATTCTGAGCCGTCAATTCCGGATCGTCCAGATTGGTCTGTATCCATGTCGGGTTCAGGTGAATGTCGATCGTCTCTAACCTGCCCGGCCCCAGATTGACGAACTTGTGGGGCACATCGCGCGGGCCAAGCAGAACATCGCCCTCACCCGCTTCGATCTTGCGATCGCCAATGGTATATAAAGCGCGGCCGGTGCGCAGAATGAAGATTTCATCGTAGGGATGGACGTGCCATTTTGGCCCCTGACCGGGTGTGTCATTGGCGTAAAACAAAACCGTCACATCCGTGCCCAGCGACAGCCCGTCAATGTGGCCGTGCCATTTGTCCTTACCGGACGTCCAGTCGTCGCGGGTTGCATGCCTGATCCGGGCCATAAGATCGACTGTCATCTTTCCCCCTCGGCTTTTCCGACCAGTCGGCCAATGAAGCGCAGGCTAGCGCGGCACTGCTTCCGCTTCAACGGTTGCGAAGATGGGTCCGCGACCATATCTGAACGCAAACGAATGGAGACGCTTCATGTCGGAAGATAAATTTCCTGGCTGGCACGGCACAACGATCCTGGCGGTCAGACGCGGCGGCAAGGTGGTGGTTGCCGGTGACGGTCAGGTCAGCGTCGGGCAGACGGTGATGAAGGGCACGGCACGCAAGGTGCGTCGCCTGAAACCCGGCGGGCGCGATGTCATTGTGGGCTTTGCAGGGTCGACCGCCGACGCCTTTACCCTGCTGGAGCGGCTGGAAAAGAAGCTGGAGCAGGCACCGGGGCAGTTGCAGCGCGCCTGTGTTGATCTGGCAAAGGATTGGCGAACGGATAAATATCTTCGCAATCTGGAAGCCATGCTGATCGTCACCGACGGCGACCAGATTTATGTCGTGACGGGCGCGGGCGACGTGCTGGAGCCTGAACATGACGTGGCCGCCATCGGATCGGGCGGCAACTTTGCGCTGTCTGCCGCACGCGGGCTGATGGAAAGCGATCTTGACGCAGAAGGCGTTGCCCGCAAGGCGATGGCGATTGCGGCCGATATCTGCGTCTATACCAACGGAAACCTGACGGTTGAAATTCTTGAGGCGTAAGGGGGCGCTGCCCCCTTGGTCCGTGCCGGACCTGACCCCCGGGATATTTGAACACAGAAGATAGCCAATCGAGGCAAATTGACCATGACCGACCTGACCCCCCGCGAAATCGTCTCCGAACTGGATCGTTTTATCATCGGGCAGAAGGATGCCAAGCGCGCTGTTGCCGTGGCGTTGCGCAACCGGTGGCGGCGCAAGCAGCTGGGCGACGATCTGCGCGACGAGGTTTATCCCAAGAACATCCTGATGATCGGGCCGACCGGCGTCGGCAAGACCGAGATCAGCCGCCGACTGGCGAAGCTGGCCAACGCGCCCTTCATCAAGGTCGAAGCGACCAAGTTCACCGAAGTGGGCTATGTCGGGCGCGACGTCGAACAGATCGTCCGCGATCTGGCCGATGCCGCAATGATCGACACGCGCGAGCGGATGCGCGAGGACGTCAAGGCGCGGGCGCATAAATCAGCCGAGGAGCGTGTTGTTGAAGCGCTGGCGGGTGAAAATGCGCGTGAGGGCACGCGACAGATGTTTCGGGATAAGCTGAAGCGTGGTGAGCTGGATGACACCGTGATCGAGCTGGAGGTTCAGGACACCTCGAATCCGCTGGGCATGATGGAGATACCGGGGCAGCCGGGAATGGCCGGGATGATGGATCTGTCCGGGCTGATGAAAGCCTTTGGTGGCCGTCGCGTTCGGCGCAAAGTTACGGTTGCGGAAAGCTATGAGCTGCTGATCGCAGAAGAAGCCGACAAGCTGCTGGATGACGAGGTGGTCAAGGCTGCCGCGCTGGAATCCGTGCAGGAAAACGGCATCGTCTTTATCGATGAGATCGACAAGGTCGCTGCGCGCCAGGAAGCACGGGGTGGCGATGTCAGCCGCGAAGGCGTTCAACGCGATCTGTTGCCGCTGATTGAAGGCACGACCGTCAGCACGAAATATGGACCCATCAAGACCGATCATATCCTGTTCATCGCATCCGGCGCGTTCCACGTGGCCAAGCCCAGTGACCTGCTGCCGGAATTGCAGGGTCGCTTGCCGATCCGGGTGGAACTCCGCCCGCTGACCGAGGAAGATTTCGTTCGCATCCTGACGGAAACCGATAATGCGTTGACCCGCCAATATACGGCACTGATGGCAACCGAGGGCGTTACGGTCGGATTTACCGAAGATGGCATTTCGGCGCTGGCGCGGATCGCGGCAGAGGTAAACTCGGCCGTTGAAAACATTGGCGCGCGGCGTTTGTATACCGTGATCGAGCGGGTGTTCGAGGATCTTTCCTTTGCTGCGCCAGACAAAAGCGGTGAAACGGTCAGCGTCGATGCGGCATTCGTCGAACAGCATCTGGGCGATCTGGCACGGTCAACCGACCTGTCGCGTTATGTGCTGTAGCGGAACCATAAGGCCGGCGTTACCGTTTGGCCTAGGGTAGAAAAGGAAACATCGCAATGAAATGGCTATTTGGTGTTATCGTCTTTGTGCTGGATGTCTGGGCCATCGCCTCGATCATCAACACGAATGAGACGATCGGCAAAAAGATCCTGTGGATTTTGCTGATTGCGATCCTGCCGGTCGTCGGCTTCATCATCTGGTGGTTTGCCGGACCAAAGCCGAATTACAGCGTCTGACGAGAGACATTCAGAAAGGCCCGGCATTGTCCGGGCCTTTTGCGTGCGAACCATCAGGGCGCACAGAGAGATGAGATCGGTGGTATCTGCGAACAAGACAGTGCGGAGCACTGGCTTTCCGCTGACGGTCGGGAATTTGCTTCTGAAACGCTGTTATCCTCGACCCGATTGACATGAACAAATCGCTGCCCTGAACCCGCGGCATCTGCTTAAGGGTCAGATAGTATTTCGGTAACTCTCATCTGTAGCGGATCGACACCCCGGCCTTTCCAGAATGGACCCGCCCCTTGCTTTTGGGGCCATCAAGATTCTCGAATGTGACGATCAGGGGCCGGATTTTTGATTGAAACCGTCCGTCTGCCTCTCATCAAATGCTTCCGGAAGGTAGTTTTGGGTCTCGATCAAGGGGCTGGTTGAGGTGGCTATATGCACGCTTCCTCTAAAAGGTTCAGTTTGGCAGTCATTGTGACATGCGCGTTCAACCCGGTCTTCTCAGATAGATATAATACGCGCCCTCGCCCCCGTGACGGTAGTGAGCGGCATTCACCTGTTGAACGATACTGCGAAGCGGCGGGCTGGCCAGCCAATACGGCACCTGATGGCGTAACGCACCCGGTCGGGTCGGCAAGGGACCGTGATCACCCCTGCCCTTTCCGGTGATCACCAGAACCAGCCGGTGGCCCCTGGCCTGACAGGACATGATGAAGCGGATCAGTTCCGGTTGCGCCTGCGCCAGCGTCATTCCGTGCAAGTCCAGCCGCGCCTCGGGCATCATCTTGCCTTGGGACATTCGCTTATGGGTCTTTTTGTCCATCCGCACCGGCTGGGCTGCCAATTGCTGGGCCGGGGTCGGTGCGTATTGCGGGAAGCTTGGCATCGGTAGCGCCGCTGATTCGCCAATGTCAAAGCGGGGGATCGGCTTTTTCGGGACGGGACGGGGCTTGCTATCGGATCGCAGCGACAGATCATCCGGCTTGGCAGCCCGGCTGGGATTTATCGGCGTGGTGGTTTTGGCGACGCGGGACCAGAGCGTTTGCTCTTCAGGCGTCAGGCCCCGTCGTCTGCGTGCCATCAGCTCGTCGCGACAAGCTGCCAGTTCGGATCATCCTGACCCATGCGGCGTGCAAAGGTCCAGACATCCCGCTGTTTACGCGCCGCTTTCGGATCGCCTTCGATCACGTTGCCGTCCGCATCGCGGGTCGCGGCGATCAGTTCGGCAACAAAACGGACGGACAATTCAGCGGTCCCATCTGCCTTGTCGAATTCGGCACCGGCAAGCGCGGTTTCACGGGTGCCCAGATATTGCGCCTCGACCGTCTGATGATTGGCAGCGCGGGCGTCAATGACAGACTGAAGCGCATCGGCGACCTGCTGATCCAGAAAGGCGCGAACATCGGTCAGATCGCCCTTTTCGAAGGCCATCAGGATCATTTCATAGGCGGATTTCGCACCGGACAGAAAATCACCGACAGAGAAGGAGGGTTCAGCGCGCTTCATCGCCAGCAAGGCTTCGGCAGTCGGGCTGCCAGCGTCGGTATGGTCGAAAATATCTCCGTCAATCTCATCCGCGGTGCCGTCGATGACTTCGAAACGCTCGCGCGCGGCTTCGGGCCGGTCAACCTCTTTCGGTTCGAACCCGTCGCGCGTGCCCAAGACATTGCGCAACCGCAGGATCAGAAAGATCGCGATTGCAGCCAAGGCAAGCAGTTGAAGCAACGGGCTGGAAAACATTCGTTAGGCCTCATGTGGCGAAGGGTTTGTTGGTATCTGCGTATTGCGTCATTATGTAGGGATTGGGCGGCAGCAAGTCCAGCTATCCCGCCCACACGGAGGTTATTTCACATGTGGCTTTTGGCTGTGTTTGTTCTGTTGCCGATCATCGAGATCGCATTGTTCATTCAGGTGGGCAGTGCCATCGGTTTGTGGCCAACGCTGGCGCTGGTCATTCTCAGCGCCGTTCTGGGGGTGGTTGTCATGCGCAGCCAAGGGCGCAACGCGTGGCTAGAGGCGCAACGCAGCCTGGCCGAGGTGCGTGATCCGTCGCGTCCGCTGGCCCATGGCGCAATGATCATGACGGCGGGTATACTGCTGGTCATGCCCGGTTTTCTTACGGATACCATCGGCCTGTTGCTGCTGATTCCCTTCGTGCGTAATGCCGTGATAGGCTATTTCGGGCGTCGCGTGCGGGTCACGCGTGCGCATTCCACCAGCTATGGTTATCGCCCGCCCTATGCTGACGGCGTGATCGAAGGGGACTACGTGGTCGAGGATGAGCCACCTGTAAAACGCGGCCAGATGCCCCCCGATCTGGAACCCCCGGAAGATCAACAGCCGCCGCGTTCGGGCAAGTCGGGATGGACGCAGCATTGAGGCGGCATTGAGGGCGGCATTGAGACTGAGACCGCCGCCTGATAGATAACGTTCAAATCCGGATTTACGAGGAACCATCATGGCCGAAGAAAATACACCGAACGGCGTCGAAGCCGGCGCCCAGCCGCAGGTGCGCATGCAGATTCTGGCGCAATATATTCGCGATCTTTCGTTTGAAAATGCCGTCGCCACCAAGGGCGCACCGCAAGGCGAAGTGCAACCGGAAATGACGGTTCAGGTCAGCCTGGATGCCCGCAAGCGCGGCGCCGAACATCAGTATGAAGTCATTTCGAAATTTCGCGTCACGTCGACCAACAAGGGCGATAATTCGACCATGTTTCTGGCCGAGCTGGATTACGGCGGGGTTTTCCACATCGAGGGCGTGCCAGAGGACCAGTTGCACCCGTTCCTGATGATCGAATGCCCGCGCATGTTGTTTCCGTTCGTGCGCCGCATCATTTCGGACCTGACCCGCGACGGCGGCTTCCCGCCCTTCAATATGGACCCGGTCGATTTCGTTGCCCTGTATCGCCAGGAACTTCAGCGTCGCGCCCAGGCACAGACCGAAGCGGGCGCACCAGCCGATCAGCGCCTGTCCTGATCGCGGATGGCCGCAAGCTCTCGTCGGGCCTGGCAGCGGATGTTGTCGGGCCGGCGTCTGGACCTTCTTGATCCGACGCCTTTTGACATCGAAATCTCCGACATTGCACATGGTCTGGCCTTCGTCGCCCGCTGGAACGGGCAGACGCATGGCGACTGGCCCTATTCTGTCGCCGAACATTCGTTGCTGGTCGAAGAGATATTTGCCCGGCTGAACCCGAATATCGAGACGAAATGGCGCCTCGCCGCATTGCTTCACGATGCGCCGGAATATGTCATCGGGGATATGATCTCTCCGGTGAAATCCGCATTGGGCGGAGAATATCGGGCGATGGATGAACGTCTGATGGCTGCAATCCATCGGCGATTTGGACTGCCTACGGCCCTGCCCGCCGCGATCAAGAAAAAGATCAAGATGGCAGATCGAATATCCGCGCGCTGGAATCCGTTCAAATAGCCGGATTCACAGAAAGCGAAGCCAAGCGCTTATTTCCAATTCAAAATGAACTGATTCTTTCGGTTTTGAAAATTGCATTGCGCCCCCCGGCCGAGGTGCGGGTCGCCTATTTGGACAGGTTTAATACGCTGCTCAGCAGTTTAGATGGCGTTGCCGATCGGACGTAAATTGAAAAGGCCGCCCGATATGGCGGCCTTCATAATCAGATCAAAAGATCGTCCAGATTTTTACCCTTATCAAGGTTTTCCTGAACCCATTTCGGCTTTCGCCCACGTCCGGTCCAGGTCAGCGTAGGATCCTCTGGATTCGCATATTTCGGCGCAACAGTGCCGCTGCGGCGGGTTTTGGTGCCCGTCAGCTCGGCAAGATTAAATCCATGTTCACGAGCGGCCTCTTCAATTGCGGCCAACGCCTGACGGCGCTTACGCTCTTGATACGAATTTATGGCACGATCCAGTTTTGTCCGAAGATCACGCATTTCTTTCAGCGTCATCTTGTCAAAGTCGTAGTCCATTTAGGCCATTTCCAATCTTTTCTATATTCCGTAACCAGAACCTATACGTTTAGTTAATGGCTTCAAAGGGGTGATATGTTTATCTTGGACTGCGTTTGGCAAGAATCCGCTGCAATGTGCGGCGATGCATATGTAAACGGCGTGCGGTTTCACTGACATTGCGATCACATTGTTCATAAACCCGCTGAATATGCTCCCAACGAACACGATCTGCGGACATGGGATTTTCCGGCGGCGGCGGTAATGAATCACCTATTGAAAGCAATGCCGAAGTGACGTCATTTGCATCAGCCGGTTTTGCAAGATAATCGGTCGCCCCCATTTTGACCGCCGCAACCGCCGTCGCGATTGCACCATAACCCGTCAAAACGATGATCCGGGCATCTTCACGTGCCTCGCGCAGCGCTTCGACAACGTCTAAACCATTGCCATCTTCCAGCCGCAAATCGACAACCGCATAAGCCGGGGCAAATTCGCGAATCATATCCTTGGCGGCACTGACGCTAAGCGCTGTCTGCGGGATGAATCCCCGTTTTTCCATCGCGCGAGCAAGGCGGGTGACGAACATCTCATCATCATCCACCAACAGAAGGGACGGGTCGGCCCCAAGATCCAAGGCGTTCTTCTTGTCTGTCATGTTTTGCCCTTTCACAGGCAGCTTTACGCTGCCCGAGTGGGGGAATCAAACGCAAGACGAACTTTATCCCATGGCGTTGACAAAGCAGCCCACACGTTCAGCCATCAATTCGGGTGAAACGTCGCGGGCGAAAAACTCGACCGTCTTATTCCCGGGCATAACCAAATAGGTGTTGGTCATGTGATCAACCAGATAATATTCATCATCTTCCTGATCATTCGCCCGGTAATAGTTACGCCACCCCTTGTTGACCGCTGCGATTTCCTCGTCCGTGCCGGTCAGCCCGATCATGTCTTCCGAAAACAGATCGGTGAAGTCCTTCAGAACCTCTGGCGTGTCCCGCTTGGGGTCGACGGTAATCATGACGGTCTGGACGTCCATGCCCTGATCTTTCAAAAGCGCGGCAGCGTCGGCGTTGCGGGCACTGTCCATCGGGCAGACATCGGGGCACATGGTATAGCCGAAATACAGAAGCGATGGCTTGGTAAAGACCTGCTCGGCCGAGACGCGCTGGCCGTCGTCACGCGTCAGTTGGAATTCCGTGCCAAAGCTGTCCATACCGCCTGCCACATTGCCGATCCGGCATGAGGCGAAATCCACCCCGCCGGTATCGCGCTGCGCGACATAGACCCCGCCTGCAACCAACACGATGGCCGCGGCCACACTTCCGATCACCAGTATTTTCTTGTCGGACACAACATCGCTCCCAGCTTGTCAAAGGCACGCATTGATCGCGTATTGCGGCCCACGTATCAAGGTCGCTATTGTCGCATCCGAGGTTGGTATGACCAAGCTTTCACCCGAAATCGCAACCGACAGCTTCCTCACGCCCGAGTTGGAGCCGGTTCGCCTGCGCACGTTGGTGCTGCTGCGCTGGTTCGCCATATCGGGGCAGCTTGCAGCGGTCATGGCCGCGCGTGTGATGGGGATTCAGTTCCCGATCGCGCCGGTATCGGCCCTGATCGCCGCAGCCGCCATCATGAACCTGTGGCAAATGCTGAAGCCGCAACACCGCATGTCGGCCAGTCAGACAACCTGGCAACTGACCTTCGATCTGGTCCAGATCTCGGCGCTGATGGCATTGACGGGTGGTTTGTCCAACCCCTTCGCTCTGCTGGTCCTTGCCCCGGTTATGGTGGCGGCAACTGCGCTGAACAATCGGCGGACGATCGCCCTGGGACTGGCGACTATTATCCTGATTTCGCTGGCGTCCATCCTGGCCATGCCGTTGCATGATGCCGCCGGAAATGAGCTTCGGATGGCACCGGTTCTGACCTTGGGCCATTGGGTCGCGCTGGTCATCGGGGTGGTGTTCTTTGCCAGCTATGCCCGTCGCGTATCGGCCGAGATCAATGCCACATCGACCGCCCTGTTCGCCACGCAGATGGCACTTTTGCGGGAACAACGACTGCAACATCTGGGCGGCGTCGTTGCGGCTGCCGCACATGAAATGGGAACGCCGCTGGCGACGATCAAACTGATCGCCGGCGAACTGTCGGACGAGCTGGGCGATCGGTCAGATTTGCACACCGACATGGTCGCACTTCGCGAATCCGTAGACCGCTGTGCGCAGATCCTGCGCAGTATGGGTCGTGCGGGAAAGGAAGATTTGCATCTGCGCAGCGCCCCAATCCGTGCTGTGCTGGAGGACGCCGCAAATCCCCATGCAAATAGGGGGCCTGTCGTGGAGATCCGTGGCTTTGGCCCGGAAATTCGGCGCGATCCGGGCATTATCCACGCCTTGCGTAACCTGATCCAGAACGCGGTGGATTTTGCCCGGACGCGTGTGGTCATCGAGGTCCGTTCCGGCGACGACCAGATCACCGTGACCATTCGCGACGACGGTCCCGGCTATTCGCCAGCGATGCTGGCGCGGATTGGCGATCCGTTTGTAACCAGCCGTCGAACCGGACAGCAACGGAATGGCTACGACGGAATGGGTCTTGGCTTGTTTATCGCCAAGACATTGCTGGAACGTTCGGGCGCGGCGCTGACCTTTGCCAATGGAGGGCCGGGCGCTGTCGTCACTGTCCGCTGGCAGATGGATCGCATTGGCGCTGACAGCCGCATACCGCTGGGCGAGAACCCATCATTTGATCCATAGCTTTTTAACTGTTTTTTAAATTTACTCTCCCTATGATTGATTTCAATTAACGAGGGATCGCAAAGTTGTCGCTGCAAGGTTTTTGGCTGATTTTCGTCGCAATTATTGCTGGGACAGGTTCGCTTATCGCGGCGATTCTGGTGATCCGATGGGTGGATAATCGCCGCAAGAATCGCATCGGTGCCAATCGGAAAAATCGCCTTGAGGGCGAGTTACGGCCCATAGTTTTCTTATTCAGGCGTGATCGTCTGGTTGACGCGACATCCTCGGCAAAATCGCTGCTGGATCGGACCGGTTCATCCGGTTCCGATTGGACCAGATTGATACGATGGGCGGCCCCCCGTTTTCTGAATGCAGAAGAAAAGTTACAACAAGTCTCGCGCTTCGGTCGCGTCGAGCTGAAGGGCGACACAGGCATGGGCAGCGCCAGCCTGCGCCTTGTCGCGGAAGCCGTCGATGATGGGCTTATCAGGATCAGTATTACCGATCCCGAGGCTGACGGTTCGGGCATCATCGTCGATTCGATGTCGCAGCAAGCGATGGAAGAAGAGCTGGATTTGCTGCGCCGTGCGTTGGATCAGACCCCAATGCTGGTCTGGCGTCAGGATCATGACAAACGGGTGACATGGGCAAATGCCGCCTATCTGCGTCAAGCCGAGACACAGATGAAGGCCCCGGTGTCATGGCCTCTGCCAAAACTCATGGAGCCACCGGCCCCTGTGCCCGGTGGTGGCACCTCTCCGGCCCGGCGCGCGTCTCTGGAGGATAATGGTGTGGTGTCATGGTATGACTGCCATACGCATAAGGTCGGCGACGAAACGACGATGCTTTTTGCGGTACCTGCCGATGCCGCGGTCCGTGCCGAACGCAGCCTGCGAGAATTCGTTCAGACGCTGACGAAAACCTTTGCGGATCTGCCCATCGGCCTGGCCATCTTTGACCGCGAACGGCATTTGCAGCTTTTCAACCCGTCACTGATCGACCTGACCGGCCTGTCCGCCGGTTTTCTGACGGCGCGCCCTACCCTTTTCGACTTTCTGGACAAGCTGCGAGAGCTTCGGATGGTCCCCGAACCCAAGGATTACCGCCATTGGCGTCAGCAGATGGCAAACCTGGAAAACGCGGCGACAACCGGACGTCATGTCGAAACATGGTCCCTGCCCGGCGGTCAGACCTATCGCGTCACCGGCCGTCCACATCCTGACGGAGCGGTTGCGTTCCTGTTTGAAGACATCACCTCGGAAATATCCCTGACCCGCAAGTTCCGGGCGGAATTGTCGCTGGGCACGAATGTCCTGGATGGAATCGAGGACGCGCTGATCGTCTTTGCCCCGGGGGATCAGGTCATCATGACAAACCAGGCTTATCGCGATCTTTGGGGCCAACCTACGGCGTCGATGAGTGCGTCATTGGGCGCGTGGCAACAACAGATCGAACCCGGACCGGGCTTTACCGCCCTGCAGGAACGCCTGGCCGCCAACCCGGACGGTGCCGTGCGGGACAATGGTGTGATGTTCGGGCCGAATCGCCAGCTTTTGCAATGGTCCGTCTCGCCGTTGGGCGTCGGGCGTCAGATGGTTCGTTTCCGTAGCTCTGATTTGCCCATTCAGGCAGATGATACATTTGAGTTGCAGGCATTGGCCGCGGTGGTCAGGACAGGCTGAACTCAGCCCGCCCGCTTCGCCAGCCCGCCCGCTTCGGCCGTCAATAATCACGCTCGAAGAACAGCCCGATCGAACTGTCGCCGTCGCTTCCCACCGACCCGCGCGCTCGCAAGCTATCTGAAATATCCAGATTCAGGTTGATCGCGCTTTTGCCATCATCCCCGACAGACACATCGGTATAAACGTTATCGCTGATATATTTACCGGCGCGCAATTGCACGTTGCCGTCGTCATCCGTTGCAAGATCCAGATCATCCAGCCCCATCCGGCTGCGCAGATTGCCGATGACGCCGATACCGCCACGCCCCGCCAAAACGGCCACGGCATTGGCAAGCTGCGCGGCTTGCAAAGCGCTGATATTGTCCAGACCCCGTCCAAACAAAAGCTGCGACAACACCTCTTCTTCCGGCATTTCGGGCGACGACTGGAAGTTGATATCGGGATTGCGAACCTCTCCGTCGATGATGATCCGCGTGGTTATCCCGTCATTGTTGGATTCCGCCACCAATCGGATCACGGGGATCATGCTGCCTTGCAGTTCCACCAACCCTTCGGTCAGATCAAAGCGCTTGCCCAGAAGATCCACCCTGCCCCGGATCAGCTCCAAATGTCCGATCGGGATGACGTTCCGGGTCGTGCCCCGAACCTGCAGGGTTCCGCCAAGTTCTGCATCGACGCCCCGCCCGCGCACAAAGACCTGCTGCGGCGCGTTGATGAAGAGATCCAGGCGGGGTGGCGCGGATGGCGGGGTTGACGGCGGCGCGGCCATGCCTGCGTCGATTGACGCCTGACTGGGATATTCCTCCAGACCGGCCTTGGCTCGGGTTGCGCGGACAGGCCGCGTATCACCGATATGTTCGATGTCCAGAATTTCCTTGGCCCCGCCAAATCCGGTCGAGGGAATCCGAAACTCGGTCGTGCCCAGATCGATCCGGCCAGAAATCAGCGGACCCGAGGCGTTGTTGCCAACCATCGTCAGGCGTCCGTTGATTTCGGTCTCATACAGATTTGGATCACGCGCGATCACGCCGTCCAGAATAATCACCAGATCAAGCGCGGTGCCATTGTTCAGATCGACAGGTCCGGTCACTTCGATCCGACCCCCGGCCTCGACCTGACCGGCGGCGTTGACCATGATCCTGCCACCGTTCAGATCGGCCGTCGCGTTCAATCCCTCGATCGCGATCCCGGCCCCCGGATCGGAAATGCTGGCATTCGTCAGCTCAACGCGACCCGACAGGGCATTCAATGATGGCCTGCCATTCAGGCGCAGATCAAGCCTGACCGGCCCTTGGATACTGCGCGTCCGAAGCGAGCTGTTCGCGATCGACGCATTACCAGTCCCCGTGATCGCAAGATCGGCGGTCGAAAAATCGCGCGCAGCGGTGCCCGCGATATTCAATCGTGTATCGCCGGGGGCGGTCGTATTCAGATCGACGATGAAACGGCTGCCATCTTCACGAACCGTTCCGTCAACCTCTACGGGGCCGGGAAATTCAGGTTTCAACAGCGCCAGATCTGACAGGCGTGCGGCGACATTCATGCCGCTTGTCGTATCGCCGTCTGCCCGAACCTGAAGTTGCGGGTTCTCTACGATCAGGCGCTGCACCGAAATGCCGGTTTCGCCTTGCGTCGCGGCGACATCGAATGTGGTCCTGCCCGCCAGCAGCGCATCCGCCTGCGCCTGCCTGACCGAAAGACCATTCGCCTGTCCCTTCGCCGTAATCCGGCGCGTGCCGTCTTCCTCGATCAGATGCGCGTCGGCTGTCACCGCGCCACTGATTCCATTGCCCAGAAACCGCAGATCCTGCGCATCCAGATGCGCGGTCACGTCACTTTGCCCACCCCCGACCCGGCCTGTTGCGGTCGCTGCCAGTCGCGGGTTTTCCACCTGCGCCTGTTCGATGATAAAGACGCCATCCTGTTCGGCTCCAACCACCGTCAGGCGCGTTTCGCCGGCCAATGCGCCATCAATCTGCGCCTGACCAAATGCCAGATCGCGCCCGGTTCCGGTCAGTTCCAGCCGACGTTGTCCTTGGGCCGCTTCCTTGAAGCTGGCATCAGCCCGCAGTGAACCGCGCCATCCCGGCCCCATGAACGCGAAAGAGCGGATATCGACATTGGCAGTCACATCGGTGACGCCGTCACCATAGACACCCTGTGCCGTCGCGTTCATCTGATCATTGGTCATCTGGACGTCACGCAGCGTAATCACGCCGCCTTTTTCTTCGGCCTGAACAGTCAGTTTCGTTTCGCCCGTCAGGGTGCCCGCCGCATTCTTTTGACCCAGACTAAGATTGGAACCGGTGCCTGTCAGATCGATGAACCGCGTCCCGTCCCGCTCGGTCAGCTTGGCCTGCGCCTGAAAGCCACCCGTCCACGCGCTTTGCAGAACAGACAAATCCGGCACCGCAAAATTCGTGGTCGCGTCAAGCGTGCCCTGCGTAAACCGCCCCTCGCCCGAGGCATTAAGCTGCGGATTGGAAAGGCTGAATGTTTTCAGTGTGAAGCCTTCGTTCGATTGCTGGGCTGCTGCGTTCAGTTCCGTTCGGCCCTGCAACGCATTGTCCAGCATATCAATTCCAAGTCGCAGATCGGTCGCTTGCCCATCGATCGTCAAACGGCGCTGGCCATCCGGCCCGGTCAGCTTGGCCTCGGCCAGGAGCTCGCCCGAAAAATCCGGATCCGCGCCTTCCAGGGAGGGCATGGAAATCGTGGCGGTGACATCGCTGGCATCGCTGTTCAGGAAACCTTTTGCTTCGGCCGTCAGGCGTTCGGCATTCACGGTCAAGTGGTCCAACTCGATCCCGCGTTCATCGCGGCGGGCGGCAAGCTCGATCGTCGATTCACCAGATAGCAGGCGGTCCACCTGATCTTGATCCATCGAAATGTCGTTGCCGGTCACCGTGGCGTCGATATCAAAGCCACGCGTTAGCATGACGTAATACCCCATCAACGCCACATCGGCCCGACCGGTCATCTTCCGACCCGATATTGTCGAAAGCCGCGACAGATCGTCATAGCGGGCATTGGTTTCCAGCGACAAGGTGATACCGCTGCCCAGACCAGAGACCAGAAAATACCCCGTCATACCGTAATCGGTGCCGTCGATGCGCAGGTTGGAAAATTCAACGGCATTGCCGGGCGTGAAATCGAAATCGGATGAGCCGCGAATCTCATTGCCGACAGCGTCGCGCAGACCGGGATCGGTAAAGGCAATCTCGGTGCCGCCGAACTGGATGTTGCCGGTAATCCCTTCCAGCGCACCGCCATTCAGCGCAACCTCGCCCGCGCCGTTCAGATCCAGTGATCCGATCTGCGTTGCCGTCATGTTCAGCTGGCCGACATTTCCCGTCAGCTTCCAGCCGGACCCTTTGCTGGCATCATATTCCAGCGTCACGCGACCGGTTTCGACCGTGGCGCCATCGCCGGCAAAGGGCAGGGCGACCGGCACTTCCGTTGCACCAGCGTCGCGACCCAGTGTGATCAGCATATTCGCGCTTTGTGGTGCGCCCTGATCGTTTGTGGACAGCGACCCATCCATGGACAAGGCTTCGGTTGAAATCGTTAGTTCCGGAATTTCCATCCGGCCGCTTTCGCCACGCCATCCCTGGGCCTTCAGCTGTGTATTGGTGCCAAAGAATGCGCGATTATCGGGGCTTAGCAGCGATGCGACGTCTCCGCCCAGATTGAAGTTGAATTGCGTGCCGGGCGATCCGTCCGGACCATTTGCACCAGTCGCACTGATCTGACCGGTGATACGTGGCTGTCCGTCGGTGGCCAGTTCGATATTGGCAACGAAATCTGTGATCGCGCCCTCGCCGCTGATGGTCGCGTCAACCGAAGGCTTGCCATAAAGATCAACCATATTGACAAGGATACCGTCCGCATCTTCGTCAAGATTGAGGTTCAGCTTCAGGATCTTGGTCGAGTTTGAATAGCCCGTATCCAGAACGAACTCACCGCGCGGGCCGTCAAGGCGCTGAATGTTCATCTGCGCGTGACCTTCGCCACCGTCAAGGTTCATGCTGCCATCAACGGAAATGGCACCCGCAACACCAATGACGGGTTCGCCAAGCTGAACCCGCTGGGCAGTAATCTTGTCGATATTCAGCGATACCGGCAGTTCGGGCAGCGCAAATTCGCGGGTTTCGGCCTGTGGGACCTCATCGCCGGCGCCCGGCAGACGGGGCAGCAGAATTTCTTCGGCGGACAATTCGGCGATCTGCACACGGCCCCGCAACAAGGCCGAGCGCGTCCATTGAATCGCACCGTTATTCAACGTCAGCCAGACCCCGTCGTCATCCGAAATCGTGATCCTGTCAAAGGTCGCGCGCGATGATAGCGCGCCTTCGAAACCATCAATCACCACCGAACGCCCCGCGCCCGACAGGTTTCGTTCCAGCAAGTTGGTCAGGAAGCCACGGTCGTCATCGACCTGTTCAGAAATCTCGGCAGCGCTTTGCGCCCAGACCATTGCGGGGAACAGAAGAGAGAATAATACCAGCCAGATCTTACGCATCAGAATGCCTGCCCCAAGCCCAGGTAAAGCTGAACACCCTCGCCCGTATCGCCGCCCGTCGGGCCAGCGACATCAAGGCGCAGCGGACCGATCGGCGTCGCATAGCGAACACCAACACCCGCACCCGAATGCCAGTCGCTTTCGCCTGACCAGCCATCCTCGGTCCATAATTTTCCATAATCGGCAAAGACGACAAGGCCGATCCTTTCGCGAACCTGCCAACGGAACTCGGTGCTAAGGTTCGCCTCACTCATCCCGCCCGTCTTGATCGGCCCGTTCGGCCCCTGAATTTCCTCGACGCCCAGCGATTCATAGGGCTGGCCCCGCACGGTCCCGCCGCCGCCCGAAAAGAACAGGTAATCGCGCGGCGTATCTTCGATATTGGGGCCAAGCACGCTGCCCGCACGGGCACGACCCGCCAGGGTGAAGCGGTCATCCATGCCCAGCGAATAGTATCCACGTGCCTCACCAACCACGCGAGAGCCGGAACCTGTGCCGTCAAACCCTTTGAAAGGCTTCACATCGCCGGTCAGATAATAGCCGTTCTTCGGGTCTTTTTCATTGTCGCGACGATCCCACATGACCGCCATCGGAAACGCCAGAACATTGAAGTCCGTTTCACCCAGATCATCATAAACACGGGAAAATTCATACATCATCCCGATGTCGAAGGTGAATTTGTCGTTGAAGATGTGGTTGAAGCCGATGCCGATCGCGCCGTTATCCGAATCGTAATCCTCTTCCCGCATCCGCGCGATCGAGGCTTCCAGATAGGCGGTCGTGTCGGGCGTGATGGTCGCCGGGCGATCCAGACGGGCGGTCAGTTCCTCGTCCCGACCGCTGGTGTCTGATCCGATATCCTGAACCTGCGCATCAAATCGCAACCGCTCGCCACCACCAAGCAGGTTACGATGCATCCAATAGGCCGACAGCAGCGTGCCATCGGTGGTCGAAATCTCAAAGCCTGCGCCGATGCGGCGGGGCTTTTGCTCTACCACGGTCAGGTTCACATCCATCGTATTGCCAGGGCCAAGCTGATCGGCCTCTTCCAGGGTGATCGCGGAAAACACGCCTGTGCGGCGCAGGCGCTTGCGGACATCCTCGATCTCTTCGGGGTCGAAACGCCGTCCCTCGGGCAGACCGGCGATCTTGTGCAGACGGCGGGTGCTGAGCCGCTGGTTTCCGGTCGAGTTCAGGCGGCCAAAAGTCACGACCGGACCGGGTGCCATCCCGATCTGGCTATCGACGGTATTCTGATTGTGGTCGGCCACGATATGCTGGGATGAGACGTCGGCCTTGGCATGACCATAATTCCGCCATCCATCGCGCGCTGCATTGGCTGCCGATTTGATGGTTCCGGTGCCGGCGATTTGACCGCGTTGATATTTATCCGAAATTTCGCTGTCTGGCGCCACCGGACCAATTTCGGCCCGCGAAAACTTGAATTGCGGGCCGGTATCGATCCGGACCACGACATTTTTGACGACATCGGGCGCGTCCAGCGGCGCAACCTCGGCCGCTTCGACACCGTCCAGCTGGATATAGATCAGCGCGGAATAATAGCCCTCATCGTAAAGCGCGCCCAATATCCGGGCGTAATCCGCGCGTGCCGCGGCCAGAATATCCTGACCTGTGGTCCGGTCTTCATCCAACGCCTCCTGAATCAGCGAGGTGTTTTTCAATGAGCTTTCAAGCTCGGTCCCGCCTGTGACATCGAAGGACAGCGACACCGGGCTTTCTGACTGGCTATCGCGACTGAACCAGCCCGAGATGCCTGAAAAAGGGTTCGACGAGGACTGGGCTTTGGCCGCCCCGCCAAAACCAACAGCCGTGGTCGCAACCAACGCCGCCCACAGATACGCCCGCATTTCTACTGCCCTGTATTTCTTCTTTGCCCGCATTTGAGCAGGATCAGGCTGCAGAATCCAGCAAATCGTCGAAAATTAGTAATCTTTAGCGGCGCTGTCGCATTCAGGACAACGCCTCAAGGCAGCCGTGCAGCGCGGCCATGTCGTCGCTGATCAAAAAGATCGGCGTATTTTCAGCGATATGGCGCATATAGGGTTCGGCAAGGAATGACCGTTCGAAGCGATCCATGCGTTCGGCGATACTGCGTCCAACACTACCCGCCAGGAACAACCCCTCCAATGGCATGAAGCGCATTGACAATTCGCGGCACAACAAACCTACCATATCGGTGAACAGCTCATAGGTTGCGATGGCCTCTGCCTCGCCCGCTTCGGCGGCTTTGGCGATCTCTTCGCTGCGCACGGCGGTGGTTTTGGTCCGTGCAGCGTGCAGATGCGACAGACCGCGCCCGGCAAAGGTTTCCTCGGTCGAGGTGAATTGCGCCGCAGCCTTGACCCCCATCAGATCAACAAGAATCCTGTAGATGTTTGCGGGCAGTTGGGTGTGACCCTCCTCCGCCTCCATCGCGATGATCCCGCCCGTGGGCAGGGCACGAACCGCGCAAACGTTGAATCCGGTGCCCAGACCGACGACCAGCGATTGGCCGTTCGTGATCCGATTCGCTGGCGCCTGACGAAGTTCGCGCAATCCGCCCTCGCGGCGAAGGGTGGGGGTCGCGTAGCCCAGGGCGGTCAGATCGTTGATGATCCGCACATGATCCGCATCGGTCAATCGGGCCAATCCGTCTTCGGTCATATCCCAGTCACGGTTGGTCAACCGCGCCCGCCCACCACTGACCGGACCTGCTGCAGCAACACTGGCCGACGTGACCCTTGGCTGATCGTGATCCACCAGAAACTGGCGCACAACGTCATCAAATGTCGCATAGTCGTCACCGCGATATTTGGTGACGGTCTCTGTGTCGATCACACCATTTCGCGCCAGTGCAAAACGTGCATTCGTTCCGCCCACATCCCCCAAAAGAACCGCCATCGCATTCCTCATCCCAAATGTTTGCGGTAACTATTACTTCACTCTGTTACCTAGTTCGAGGCTTCCTGATTAGTCTATCGTTAAAAAGTCGCGTCAATGGACATTTTGGGGACATTTTGGCAGGGGTCGTTTTCCAAGAAATCCGCCCCGCAGCAGATTGAAAAAATATCTTTTAAATATAATGAGTTAAACAATACATGCCTGTTCGAAAATTCGGCATCAAAGGGCGAAATCGGGAACCTGATGGGTTTTGGGACGTTTTTTCATCAGCAAATCGCAAGATGAAAGGCTGAAACCATGAACCGCACCGCAAACCGCATTGGCCGCCTTGGGATGGCTGGCAGCGTCGCGCTGCTGGTGGCGATGCCTGCTTATTCTGCCATCCGTTCGGATCAACCTGTTCAGGGCTGGTCGGCAATGGCGGGCATTGATACGGCAAGCCTGTTGCAACAAGCACAGGACATGCCGACATCGGATATGGCAGTGGGCGATCAGCCCTATTGTGCGACGGATAGCGAAATCCACCAGACTCTGACGCAGGATTTCAGCGAAAACCGTGTTGATGCCGAACAGCATGCCGGCACGGAACTGTGGGGTTCGGATCAGATGGGCACATGGACGCTTGTGGCGCCACGCAAAGACAATACCAGCTGCATCATCGCCTCGGGTATCGGCTTTGACGAACAAACCAGCGTCGAGGTGTATTACACCACTGCCGGTCTGCAGTAATTTCAGCCGACGCGGCGCAAAAAGGCCCTGGTCCGATCATCCTTTGCATTGCCGAATATCTGATCGGGCGGGCCTTGTTCGACAATTCGGCCACCATCCATGAAAATGATCCTGTCCGCGATTTCGCGGGCAAATTGCATTTCATGGGTGACGATCAGCATGGTCTGGCGCCCGTCAGCGATGCGACGGATCAGGTCCAGCACTTCACCCACCCATTCCGGGTCAAGTGCGCTGGTCGGCTCATCAAACAGCATCAGATCGGCGTCCAGAGCCATGGCGCGGCCAATGCCCACACGCTGCTGCTGTCCGCCCGACATGGCCGCCGGATAGCTGTCCCCGCGATCGGCCAGACCGATCTGCGCCAAAATCTGCTCCGCACGGGCATCGGCCTTTTCCCTGGTCCAGCCGCGCACGACGGTCAGCCCCTCGGTGATATTCTGGCGGGCGTTCTTATTGGCGAACAAGGCATAATTCTGAAACACGAAACTGGTGCGACGACGCAGGGCAAGAATGTCCTGCTTGCCTGCGCGTGCAACATCGACCGACAGATCGCCAAGGGTAATCCGACCTTCGTCAGGCCGGTCCAGAAAATTCAGGCAACGCAACAGGGTGGATTTACCGGTGCCCGACGGGCCGATGATCGCCACACGTTCACCCGGTTTCAGGGACAGATCAATCCCGTTCAGAACGACATTCTGGCCAAAACGCTTGACCAGACCTTTGACATTGATTTCGCAGCTCATCGGACCACCGCCTTTCCAAGATGCCGTTCCATCCAGCGTTGCCCGACGGACAGCACTTCAACGATGACCCAGTAGAAGATGGCGACGACAAGGAAGGTTTCGACATAAAGGAAGCTGCCGGCAGCTTCCTTTTGTGCAGCGCCCATCATTTCGGTAACGCCGAGCGTAAAGGCCAGAGAGGTGCTTTTGATGATGTCGATGAAGTAATTCATCAGCGTCGGCGCAACCGTGCGGGCAGCCTGCGGCAGGATGATCCGGCGCAAAAGCTGGATCTGGGTCATGCCGATGGATTCCGCCGCCTCCCACTGGCTGCGATCAACGCCCAGAATGGCACCGCGGATACTTTCCGCCATATAGGCCGAAAAATGCAGCGTCAGACCAAGGATTGCCGCGGTAACGCCGTCGATCTCGACCAGAAAGCTGAAAATTTGGGGCAGGCCGAAATAGAACAGGAACAACTGCACCAATAACGGCGTGCCCCGGAAGAAGCTGATGAACACCGCCACGATCCAATCCACGACCGGTATGCGCATCACGCGGATGATGGCCAGAATGGCTGCCAACACCAGCGCTGCGATCATGGAGACGACCGCCATGAACATGGTCAGCGGGACATACCCGGCAATCACCGGGATCAGGTCCAGCATATAGGCGATGTTCAGGCCTTGCATTATTCGGTCGCTGTCTCTGCTTCAGCCAGAGGCTTGGTCACATCGGTTTTCAGCCATTTCTGCGAGATTTCGGCAAGCGTGCCATCCTCTTTCAACTTGGTGATCGCGTCATTGACCTTGTCGCGCATCGCGATCCCGGCTTCGTCGTTGCGGAAGGGCAGGGCGTTCTGAATTTCGTCAAAGGGTGGTCCGGCCAATGCCAAGGGCAGCGGGCTTTCCGCAATCAGCTGACCGGACGACACGCGATCCATCACAAACGCATCCACGCGGCCAAGTGCAGTATCCTGCGCGATATTGCTTTCATAGGTGCGAATGTCGATCTCACTGGCATAGGGCAGGTTGCGCAACAATTCCTCGAAGTTGGAGCCAAGGTTGACGGCCACCGCGCGGCCTTTCAGGCTTTCGGGGCCGGTAATATCGGTCTCGTTGCCTTTCTTCACAACGACCTGCGCACCATCATAGACATAGGGCTGTGAGAAGGCGAACTTGGCCTCACGCTCGGGCGTGATGGTGATCTGGTTCGCAATGGTGTCGATCCGGTTGGATTCCAGTGCGCCGATCAGACCTGAAAACGACATGGTGACGAATTCGATGTCGTCGCCGGTCGCTTCGCCAATGGCGTTCATCAGGTCAACCTCGAATCCCTGCAACTCACCCGCACGGGTGAACGTGAAGGGGAAATACCCGCCAGACATGCCGACGCGAATGGTTTCCGCCGCTGCGGGCAGGGCGGTCGACAGTCCCAGAACCGCGGATAGGATGACGTTACGCATCACAAAAATTCCTTCTGTTATAGGCAGTTAAGTGGACTGCCCGCATCGCCCACGCAACCGGCCTGCACAAAAAAAGATGTTGTCAGGCGTCATTGTGGAACCACTGGAACAACCGTTTGACTAGAACGGCCCTTGTGGAACTTTGTTCCGGCAATCCGATGGACGCAAGTCAAATGGATTTTCAGAAGGCCGCGCAATCATTGCGCTTTTTGACAAGGTCGCGCAAAGTTCGCCGGAATCAAGGGAGGGGAAATCCATGAAACACCTGTTCACCGCCGCATTGCTCAGCGCGGCAGTCGCAGTTCCGGCTGCCGCGCAGGAAATCAAGATCGGCTATGCCTTGGCCGAAGACAGCCATTACGGCGCGGGTGCCAAGGCGTTCGAGGCATCGCTGACCGAAAGTCTGGGCGATCAATTCACCTTTCGTCATTTCCCGTCCTCTGGGCTGGGCGGCGAGCGTGAAGTGATTGAAGGCTTGCAGCTTGGCACCGTTGAAATGACCATCGTATCCAGCGGCACCCTGTCGAATTTCGTGCCCGAGGCGGGCGTGTTCGACGTGCCCTTCCTGTTCCGCGACAAAGCCCATGCGCGCGCGGTGCTGGATGGCGAGATCGGTCAGGAAATTCTGGCGAAGTTTGATGATGCCGGCCTGCATGCGCTGGCATGGGGCGAGCAGGGCTTTCGCCACATCACCAACAATCGCGGCCCGATCCAGACCCCCGCAGATGCACAGGGGCTGAAGATCCGCACCATGGAAAACCCGGTGCATATCGAGGCGTTTCGCGCACTTGGCGCTTCGCCGACGCCCATGGCATGGCCCGAAGTGATCGGCGCATTGGAGCAGGGTGCCATCGACGGTCAGGAAAATCCGCTATCCGTGGTCGTATCAGCCAAACTGAACGAGGTTCAGAAATATCTGACGCTTGACGGCCACGTCTATTCGCCCGCAATGATTCTGGTATCGCCGCAATTGTGGGGCAAGCTGGACGATGATCAGAAAGCCGCATTCCAGAAAGCAGCAGCCGCGGGGGTGCAGGCGATGCGCGATTACGTGGATGAGGTTGACGCTTCCGGTGTCGCCGCGCTGAAAGCGGCCGGGATGGAAGTCAATGAGCTGACCGACGAGGAAAAAGCCGCGTTCCGCGCCGCTTTGGATGCCCCCTACAAGGAGTATGAAGCGCAATTCGGGAAAGAGTTGATGGACCGCATTCAGGCCGTCCAGTAACCCGCCATGCGCCGGATTGAAAATGCCTTTGTCACGCTGAATGGGGCAGTCCTTGTTTTGGGGCTGGCCTTCATGTCGGTGGTCGTCGGCTGGAACGTGTTCGCCCGATACGCCCTGCCCAGTGCGCCAGCCTGGGCGGATGAGGTTGCGCGTTATTCGATGATCTGGCTTACCTTTCTGGGTGCCGGGCTTGCGCTACGCGAAGGGGCGCATGCCGCCATCGCCAATGCGCAAGAAGCGCTGCCCAGTCCGGCGCAGCGGCTGGTTCGAATTCTTATCCTGTTGATCATGTTCGGCTTTTTTGCCTATATGGTCTGGGTCGGCATCGACTATATGAACCGCATGTCGGTTCAGAAATCGGCGGCGCTGCGCGTGCCGATGAAATGGGTCTATGCCGCGATGCCGGTTGGTTTCGTTCTGCTGATGATCCATCTGGCCCTGATCGCGCCGCGCTATCTGCGGGCAGGTTTCCAGTATTCGGACGAGGCGCACGTTGGCTGAAATCCTGATCATCGCCTTCTTCATCCTGCTGATCCTTGGCGTTCCGGTGGCCTTTTCGCTGGCCATCGCGGCCTTTGCGGCGGTTGGTCTGTCGGGACGCTATCCCACCGTTGTCGTGGTGAAAGAGATGTTCACGGGGCTGGACAGCTTTCCCCTGCTGGCAGTGCCGTTTTTCATTCTGGCAGCGGAAATCATGTCCTCGGGTGCGATTTCGCGGATGCTGCTGCGCTTTGCGTCGCAATTCGTCGGACATTTCCGGGGCGGTCTTGGCTATGCCAACGTCCTGACCGCCACGCTGTTCGCAGGGATTTCAGGTTCGGCCCTGGCCGCCGCTGCGGGACCGGGCGCGATGATGGCCAAGATGATGGAGCGAAGCGGCTATTCCAAATCCTATGCCGGCGCGCTGACGGTGTCTGTCTCGGTCGTCGACCCGATCATCCCACCCTCGATCACCATGATCATCTATGCCCTGCAAGACCGGAACGTCTCGGTCGGGTCGCTGTTCATGGCGGGTATCCTGCCCGGCATCCTGATTTCCGGCGCGATGGCGGGCGTGAACTGGTGGATCAGCCGCAAGCGGAATTACCGCAGCGAGGATATCCGTCCCTCGGCCCGCGAGATGCTGCTGAATACCGCCAAGGCCCTGCCTGCATTGCTGCTGATCGTGCTGATTATCGGCGGCATTCGCGGCGGTATCTTTACCCCGACCGAGGCTTCGGTGATCGCGGTCTTTTACGCCATCATCGTCAGCATGGTGGTCTATCGCGGTTTCAGCCTGCACGATCTGTGGGCGGCGTTCCTGCGATCTGCGATCATGTCAGTGGCGGTGCTGATGATCCTTGCAGCCGCACGTGCCTTTGCCTGGGTGCTGATCATCGAAGGCGTGCCGCAAGCCATGGCCGACGCCGTGATCGCGATGAACCTGTCGCCCATCGCGTTTCTGCTGATGGTGAACCTGCTGCTGCTGATCTTTGGCATGTTCATGGACCCGCTGCCGGGGGTGATGATCCTTGTCCCGATCCTTGCGCCGATCGCCTATGGCCTTGGGATCGCGCCGGACCACTTTGCCATCGTGATGATCGTCAACCTGACCTTCGGCCTGATGACGCCGCCCGTCGGTGGGCTGATCTTTGTCGTGGCGACCGCGACCAAGCAACGGCCATCAGCCATCATTCGGGAATTACCGCCATTTTTCCTGGCTGCGATCATCTGCCTGCTGATCCTGACATTCGTGCCGGGACTGTCGACATGGCTGCCAGGCCTGACGGGCTTCAACCACTGATTCGCGCAAAGCCCGTCAAAACACTTGATATTAGTTTACTCTGCCAGCATCCTTTTCCCGCCACACCCACGAACAGGGAGCGAGGGAAGTATGAGCAAGCGCGACGAGCTGATCGCAAAATATGCGGCTGACATCAAAGAAAAGCTGGGCGAAACACCCGACATGGATCTGTTGACCAAGGTCACGATCGGCTGCGGGCCGTCCATCTATAACGCGGATTCCGAAACCGTTTCAGCCAGCGATCAGACAGAACTGGACCGGGTTCGCGACAACTTTCTGGTCAAGAAGCTTGGGCTGGCCAACGGCCCGGAATTGATGGATGCGATAAACAGCGCCATCGACAAATACGGTCGCTCGAACCGCAACAAATATCGCGCGGTGCTGTATTACATGCTCACCCGGCATTTCGGGAAACAGTCCGTTTACGGCTGATCCAGCATCGACTTGATCGCGGCCACATGATCCGGCGCGGCGGCCAGACAGTCGCCCGCCAGCCCCTTGGTCGCGGCCAGTAACGCATCGCCGGGCACAATCCGGTCAATCAGCCCCCAGGCCAGTGCTTCGGGGGCGTCGATCTTTTGACCCGCCATCAGGATCATCTTGGCGCGTGCCGGGCCGACCAGGGCCCGCAAACGTGGCGGATCGGCAGGCTGCGGCAGAAAGCCCAGCTTCATTACCGGATAGAAGAACTTCGCCTCGGGCACGGCGATCCGCAGATCACAGGCCAGCGCCATGCCAAAAGCCCCGCCAGCCAATGTGCCGTTCAGTGCCGCAATGGTCAGGCAGGGCATGGCCGCTATCTGCGACGACAGCCGGTCCCAGACATGCGACGTGGCAAGGCCTGCCTTTGCCTCATCCAGATCGGCGCCGGCTGAAAAAACCTTGCCGGCCCCTGTCAATATGACGGCTCTGCAGCCATATCGTGACAGATCCGACAGTTTGTCTGTCAGGTCGGTCAGCATCGCCCCGGTCAGTGAGTTGGCCTTTTCGGGACGATTGATCGTCAAAATCGCCAATCCATCCTGAAGATCACATAAGATCACGGAATGTTCCCTTTCCCTTGCGATTGTGCTGTGTCAGACATTCAGCAACCAACGCATTTTCGAAAGGTATCCGGTATGTTCCGTTCGCTTGCAACCTCGGCAATCGCACTAATCGCGGGCGCGGCACCCGTTCTGGCTGATATTACCCCGGCCGAAGCATGGGAAAGCCTGACCAAGAACTACACCGATTTCGGCTATGAACTGACAACCGGGAATGTTGATGACGCGGGCAATACTCTGACCGTCACGGACGCCGTTCTGTCGATGAACAGCGCACAGGGACCGACCACGATCACCATTCCGAAAATGATCTTTACCGAGACCGGCGATGCCAAGGTCCGTGGGGTCATGGAAGGCGATATCGCCCTGTCTGTCACCTATCAGGTGCCCGATGAGAAAGCCCTTGAAGAGGCGATGAACGATCAGGCCGGCCCCGCGCCGACAGATGGCGCCGAGGGTGAAACCACCCCCGAAGAAAGCGCCGAAGCCCCTGCCGAGGAAGGCACCGCTGAGGACGCGACCAGCGACATGGACATGGTCGATGTCCAGATGACGGGCAAGATGACCGCGCCAAACAACGAGATGCTGATCTCGGGCTCGGTCGAAGACACGCTGTATGAATATAACTATCCCTCGATGGTGGTAGATCTTCAGGTTCCTGTCGATCAGGAATCAGATGTGACAATGCCGATCAAGGCAGAGATCACCGATCTGAAGGGCACGCAGCGCAATGTTAAGGCCGACGGCACTGAACAGACCTTCGACCTGACGGCTGCCATGTTGGCTATCGGTTCGGACTGGAAAGTTCCTGCAAATGGCACGGAATCCAGCGGCGGCGATCTGACCTTCAACATCGCCTTCAATAATCTGGCCAGCAAAGGGAATGCGAATACGCCCTCTGGCGAGTTCGATCTTGGCACCCAGATGGCAGAAGCCTTGGCCGCCGGCATGAATTTCGACGCCACTGCTGCCTATGAATCGATTGCCGGCACCTTCAAAATGAACGCCGAGGCCAATGGCCCTGAAAATCCGGCGAAAAATGCCGAAGGCATGTTCAGCGCCGGTTCGGGCGATATTTCGTTCAAGATGTCATCGGATGGCATCACCTATGGCGGCAAGGCGGCTGACACCAAGGTCGAGATGAGCAGCTCGGACCTGCCTTTCCCGATCACCTATGCGATCAAGGAAACCTCTGGCGACATCGCCTTCCCGGTTCAAAAGGGCAACGAGGCGCAGCCATTCACGCTGGCCTATGCGCTAAGCGGGCTGACCATGGGCGATGAAATCTGGGCCTTGTTCGATCCGAATGGCGCCCTGCCGCGCGATCCGGCCAGCCTGTCGATTGATGTTCAGGGCGACGCATTGGTGACGATGAATATTTTCGATCCCGCGCTCAGCCAGCCGCAGGTCGATGCCAGCGGCATGCCCATCGCCCCGCCGGTTCCGTTTGAACCGAAAAACCTGAAGATCAACCGTGTGGCACTGGATGCTGTCGGGGCGAAAGCCGATCTGGTGGGTGATCTGGACTTCAGCCAGAACCCGAACGATCCCACGGGTAAGATCAATGGCACCTTCGAAGGCGTGAACGGTCTGCTGGACAATCTGGTCAAGACCGGCCTTGTTCCGCAGGATCAGCTGATGGGGATGCGCATGATGCTGGGCATGTTTGCCAAGCCTGTCGAGGGCGAAACCGACAAACTGCAGACCGAGATTGAATTCCAGTCGGGCGGCAAGGTCTTTGCCAACGGTCAGCAAATCAAGTGATCTGATCCCTTGCATGGTCAGGGCCGGAGCCATTGCTCCGGCCCTTTTCATTTGCGAAATTCGCTTTGGCGGGACAAAAAGGCATCAAACAGGAGTCCCGGATGAGCAGTAATGCCAATACGCCCCCCGATCTTCAAACGCTTGCTGAATCGCTGATCACAGCGGCCCGGCGCGCCGGCGCGGATCAGGCCGATGCCTTGGCGATGCATGGCCAGTCCGTCAGCATCGATGTGCGAAACAAGTCGCTGGAACATGCAGATCGCGCCGAAGGGGTCGAGATCGGGCTGCGGGTGTTGGTTGGCGGAAGGCAGGCCAATGTATCCGCATCAGATCACAGCGACGCCACCATCCAGCAAATGGCCGAGCGCGCCGTTGCCATGGCCAGGGAGGCGCCTGTCGACGACTATCTGGGGTTGGCCGATCCCGATCAGCTTTCCACAGCGCGCGACGCTGCGGGGTTGGAGATCAGCGACGATCAGCCCGATCCACAGCCCGATTGGCTGCAGGAACTTGCCTTGCGGGCCGAAGCAGCGGCCCTGACCGAACCCGGGATCACGCAGGTCGAAGCATCGAATGCCGCATTCAGCCGACGGTCGATGTGGCTGGCGGCAAGCAACGGGTTTTCGGGCGGATATGGCCGCACGACACATGCCATCTCGACCGTCGCAATCACTGGCGAGGGTTTGAACATGGAACGGGATTACGCTGCTGAATCCCGTATCTGGGCCAGCGATCTGCCTGAACCAGAGGAAATCGGCCGTCTGGCGGCGCTTCGAACGCTGGAACGCGCCGGATCAAGAAAGCCGCCGACGGGCGCATTCCCGATCCTGTATGACCGCCGGGTTTCCGCATCCTTGATCGGGCATCTGCTGTCGGCTGTGAATGGTGGCGCAATCGCCCGCGGCTCAAGCTGGCTACGCAAGGCGCTGGACGCACCTGTTCTGCCCGCGGGGATAGATCTGATCGAAGATCCCCATCGGTTGCGCTATCCGTCATCACGGCCATTCGATGCCGAAGGGTTGGCGACAAGGCAGCGCAGCATTGTTGCCGGTGGCGTGCTGCAGGGCTGGACACTGGATCTGGCGACAGGACGCAAGCTGAATATGGACAGCACGGCATCCGCGTCGCGCGGATTGTCGTCGCCGCCTTCGCCAACCAACAGCAATGTGGTCCTGACCAAAGGAAATCACTCACAACAGGAACTGATCGCAGATATGGGGCGCGGCCTGATCGTGACCTCGATGCTGGGTTCGTCGGTCAATGGGACGACGGGGGACTATTCGCGTGGCGCTGCTGGTTTCTGGGTTGAAAATGGGCAGATCGCCTATCCGGTCAACGAATGCACGATCGCGGGGAACCTGCGCGATATGCTGATGACGCTGATCGTCGCAAATGACGCCCTGCCGTGGCGCGGGTCCGAGGTTTCCAGCCTGCTGGTCGAGGGGATGACCGTTGCCGGCGCCTGAGGACGATCTGACGCTGTTGGTCGATGCCGCCCGGGACGCAGGACAGATTGCCCTGCGCTATTGGAAACAGGATCCCGTCGCGTGGGAAAAGGACGATGATGCCGGCCCCGTGACCGAGGCCGATTTGGCTGTGAACGAAGCCCTGGAGAAAAAGCTTCTGTCGGCGCGACCCGATTACGGTTGGCTGTCCGAGGAAAGCGAGGCCGATCCATCGCGGTTGGACGCAGAATATTGCTTTATCATCGACCCGATTGACGGCACGCGTTCGTTTATCGCGGGGCAAGACGGTTTTGCCCATTCGCTTGCGGTCGCACGCGGCAGCCAGGTGATTGCCGCCGTTGTCTATTTGCCGGCACGCAACATGATCTATACCGCCTATGAAGGTGGCCCCGCCTTGCGCGATGGCCAATCCATCAGGCCCACTGCTGTCAGTATCCAAGGCGCGACCGTTCTGACCTATCGCGCCGCGACCGAAGCCGGCTACTGGCGCGACGGCAAGGCCCCGCCGTTCATCCGCGAATTCCGGCCGTCTTTGGCATGGCGTTTGTGCCTTGCCGCCGAAGGCCGCTTCGATGCGGCGCTGTCTTTGCGCACCGCATGGGAATGGGATATTGCGGCGGGCAGTCTGATTGCTGAACGGGCAGGGGCGATTGCCACTGATCGCAATGGCGGCGCGATGCGATTCAACAGCCCAAAGGCGATGGTGGACGGCCTGATCGTGGCCGGTCCACGGTTGCATGGTGAAATTCTGGACGCATTGACGCCGGAAAAGGCGTCCTAGAACAGCGGTTCAAGATCGGCAAAGGGATCGGGCTGCGTCTGTGTGGCAATCGTTCGGCCCGGACCCGAAAGCGTCGCAATCTGCTGGGCCAGCAGGGAAATCGCCTGCGATGCCGCCGCCGCCGTCTGACCGGGGGATTCGCTTTGCATCGGCACCACGATATCGAAGTTGCGGGCATGGTTTGTCCCGCCCCCACGATCATCTGAAACGAAGTAGCGGCCCGACAGGCGATAGGTATTATTCGCCTGTGCCAATGCGCGTTCGACCCGCACCTCCAATACACGCTGCGGCGGCTCGGCCAGGGGCCATGGCTCGCCAATCACGGTCGCGCCGGATGCATCTGAAATTGCCCGGGCCAGCGTCAGGGTAAAGGCACGTTCAGGGTTGTCTGCCCAAAGATTTCTGGGCGACGACCGGACGGCACCATCGGGCGTTTGATAGGCGACTTCTTCGTCCGAAGCATATCCGGGCAGCGACACATCTTTCAGCTCTGCCGTGCCAAGGCGGTTCGGCACCTGCCCGATGGCGGGCGGGGGGTCGATCAGATAACGGGCCGTCTTTTCAGGGTTGGAACATGCGGTTAGTGCCAGCAGGCCAACCCCGGTCAGCGTTCCAATGCGCATGTAGTTAAGCAGGGTCATCGTTTATCGTCCCAGAATAAAGGCTTGCGGATTGCGTTCGATCATCCGTGCCAGTGAACCAAATGACGCCGTCGCCCGACGCAATTCGCGCAGCATGCCGATCGCCTCGTTGTTGAAGGCCGAGCGATCGCCATAGGCCGCCAGCACAGCATCTGCCCGCGCAGCCGTCGCCTGCAGCCGCTGAACCAACTGCGGCAGATCCTGAACAGCCTTGGAAATCTCATCCGCAGCCGTGCTTGCGGAATCCAGTGCGTTGTTCAGGCTGCCCGCCGCATTGCCATCGCGCAGATCGTTCAACAGCCCCGATGCGGCCTCTAGCGTATTGGACAGGTTGCGCGGCAGTTGTTCTGCATCCTCGGTGCCAAGGATGGCACGGATATCGGCAAGAATACCTTCGGCCTGCGCGCTGATTTCAGCAAAGCCGAATTCTTCCATCTTGGCGGCGGCGGCGTCGATCTGCCTGACCATTTCGGGGGCATCAGCCGCGGCCAGCTTGATCGATTCCGCGGCGGCCGAGGCTTCCTCGACCAAACGTGAAATGCTTGCGGCGGTGTCCTTTTCGCGCAGTTCCTTGGTGATACCACTGATATCCGTTGCGGCGGCCTGTGCCTGATCCAACGTTTCGCGCAATGCCCCGGGAATGGCCCGTGTATCTTGCGAGTTGGCAATGGCCGTGACGCTATCCATCATATTCGTGGCAGATTTCAGAACATCCTCAAGCGGCAGGTTGCCGATACGGTTCAGGAAGCCCTCGGCGCTGGCCGTAAAGTCTTCAAGATTGCCTTCGACCGACGGCATGATCGGGTTCGGATCGCCAGCCATGTCGATGCTTGCAGGCTCGGCGTCGTCGATCTGAACCAATTCGACTTTCAGCGACAGGCCAAGCAGTCCGGCGCTTGCGACACGAGCGCGCAGGCCGCCCTCGACCGCCTGTTCCAAAAATGCCAAGGCATCTTCTTTGGTTGCGCCCGGGTCCAGCCCCAGCCTGCCCGGCGAAATCGCAAGTGTGACCTGCTGCATGACCTCGGGTTCGTTGTTCGGATCGGTCGCATTCTGGATGACAACCGCCAACCCGTTGACCTGACCGATATTCAGGCCCTGAAATTCAACAGCAGCGCCTTTTTCCAACCCCTGCAACGAGTCGTTCACATACATCGTCAGGTAAAGAACATCGCCCGGATTGCCGGCAAGAATGTCATTGCGGGCCGTATCCTCATCCGGTTGCATTGGGAATATATGCCCGGCCTCGACCTGCTGGCCGCCACTGACAAGCGTATCAAATGCCACCCCGCCCTGGAGCAGCGACGACAGCGAACTTACGTTGAAGGCGACCCCGCGCACACCCAGAGACAGCGAAAACCCGGATGTGTTCCAGAACACTGTCGAGGTCGTCAGCTTCCCATCATGCGGCGCTTCGATGAACGCATCTGCAATAACCATGTCGTCGTTTTCTGACAGCCGCAGATTTTCCATCCGCCCAACCTGTAACCCGCGATACAGGACCGGAGCGCCTTCGGTCACTCCGTCGGCATTTTCCATCGACAAGGTAACCCACGTCCCTTTGGCATCTTCGCGGATCAATGGGGGACGGGCCAAACCAATGAAGTGGGTTTTCGGTGCGGTCACTTCGGCGTTCCAATACCCCTCGATGAAAGAGCCGCTGAGAACGGTATCAAGACGGGTCACCCCCTGTGCAGTGACCTGTGGGCGAACGATCCAGAAAGCCGCGTCATCGTCGATATACCGCGCGATTTCCTTTTCAACGCGGATTTCCACAATCACCTTGGAAAGGTCGGGCGTAAAGCGCACCGATTCAACCTGACCCACCGTGATTTCGCGAAAGCGCAACGTGGTTTCGCCCGGCTTCACGCCGGTCGCATCTGAAAATTCGATTTCGATCAGGGGGCCGCGGTTGCTATAGGCATTAAGGGCAATCGCCAGGGTTACGACCAGCGCCAGAATGGGCACCAGCCATATAACGCTCAGTCCCGCCTGTGCGGCGCGTTTGGCGGTCTTGCGAACCGGACTTGCTGGTTTCAGCGGCTGAGGATGTTGCGCGGATTCATCGCTCATAGGGTGTCTTATCCCGTCCCTTCGTTATCCGTCCGGCTTCTCAGCGGCAGGCCGCGCCAGATCAATCTTGGATCAAAGCTTTGCGCCGAAAGCATTGTAAAGGCAACCGATAGCGCAAAAGACACCGCAGCAGGCCCCGGATGGATCGAGGCGACGAAGCCTAATTGCACCAGTGCCGATGTCACCGCGACCACGAACACGTCGATCATGGACCAACGGCCGATAAATTCGACGATTTCATAAACATGCAGTCGACGATGCGCCTGATCGACCGTCGCGGGGCGACCTGCGGCCAAGGCCAGCCATGCGATCGAGACGAATTTCGCAATCGGCACAATGATCGACGCCACGAACACGATTGCCGCGATGTCGTAGCTGCCGTGCTGGACAAGCTGAACCACGCCTTCAAGAATCGTGGATTCGGTATTTCCGGCCAGCCCGCCCAGTGATCTCGTGCTCATCATCGGAAACAGGTTTGCAGGGATATAAGTGATCAGACCCGCAAACCACCACGCCCAGACCGCCTGCAACGACCGGCGGTCCGGTGGCACCAATTTTGCGCCGCATCTGTGGCAATGTGTTTCGGATAGCGGCCAGACGCGTCCGCAACTGCGGCAACCAAGCAGCCCGGCGCGATGTGCTGTTGGAACAGGGCGGTTCGTCTCTGCGGCGCTCATCCGGTCTGACCCTCGACCATCTCACGACCATCGGTTGGCACGCCCGCGTCTTCGATCGCGTCCCAGATCGTTGTCTGGCACATGAAGCCCCGTGCCGCGACGTTCACAAGCACCAGCGCACAAAACGCCCAGAAGGCGGGACCAAGATGGACGGTTGCCAATCCAGCAATCTTGACCAATGCAACCGCCGTGCCGATGATAAAAATCTCGGCCATCGACCACGGTCGCAACTGTTCGGACCAGCGAAACGCCGTAGCGGCATATTGATAGGGTTGATGGCCCTTTGCCAACGGCAGCAGCGTATAAAGCAACAGGAATGAGCGAAAGATCGGCAGGCCGACAACCAGCAGCAACAGCACAAGGACCAGCGGTAGCAAAAGCCCCTCGGCAAACGCCATTGCCACCCCGAACAGCGAGGTCGCATTACCGAAACCCATTCGGGAGATTTCAAGAAACGGAAAGAATATCGCCCCGATCAGAAGGATCATCGAGGTAAAGGACAGCGCGATAAGCTGGATAAAGGCGCCGCCACGGGATTTTGCCAACATACCTCCGCACCGAATGCATTTCGCGGTTTCGCCTGCGGTCAGCTCTTCCTCGATATGCAAGGTATCGCATCGGGGGCATGCGATTAGCCCCTGGCCGGTCGTCAGATTGTAAGTGTCTGGCTGCTGCATCATATGCCTAAGATAAGCGCGGTTAGGGGCGGCGCAAGCGTTATGCGGCCGCCCCTGCGTCTAGTGGCGCGCACCCTCACGCGCGGCAGAGGTCAAAACGACGCTTCGTGGATCGCTTGTTCCACCCAAAACACCGCTGTCGATGGCAAACTCAAGCTTCAAAGTGAAGCTATCGTCGTCGGTTTCTATGACGGCTTCACCTTCAAGCTGTGTCGAAAATGCCTCGATCAATTGGCTGCCAAGGCCGGTGCTTTCACTGTCCAGAACCTGATCGCCCACCGAGTTCGAAATTTCCAGCAATGCACGCCCCGGTTCCGTCGTCACCAGACGGACCCGGACCCATGCACGATCCGCATCCTTGGGAATACCCGCGTATTTAATGGCATTCGTGACGGCTTCAGTCGTCAGCAGCGACAATGGGATTGCCTGATCCGGCAACAGCACCAGCGGCTGAATTTCGGTTTCAATCTTCAGATCACCGGATGAATTGATCGAGGCATTGGCCATTTGATTGATGATATCATCAATAAGCCGGCCCGCCTCGACCGCGTCCAGATGTTCTGCCTGATACAGATTGCGATAAATCGTCGCCAGCGCCGCCACCCGGTCCTGAACGGAACGCAGCACGGCTTTGGCGTCGGGATCGTCAATCATGCGACCCTGCATGTTGATAATCGACGCAATCAATTGCAGGTTATTCTTGACGCGGTGGTGGACCTCTTTCAGCAGAACCGTCTTTTCATTGACGGCTTCCTCCATCGCTTCTTCATCGCGGATCAGAATGCGCGCCATATTGTGAAAGGTCTGGCTGACATCGGCAATTTCCGCTGGCGCATGATTCAGCACTGGCGGCGGTTCCGAACGATTGCCGATGGCAAAGCGGCGCATCTGCCCGCGAAGAACGGTGATGTGCCGTAAAACCATGCGAAATACCGCAAAGTAGGCCACCGCCAATGATACCAGCCAAAGCGCAATCGGAACTGCGACAGCACCAAAGCGGGACAACTGGAACAGCCCGGCGCCTACGGTTTTGGGGCTCCAGCTTCCCAAGGCATAGACCAGACCCGGCACAACCGGAACGACGGTAAAGACCCGGATATTGCCGTTGTTGTCACGCGCGCGGAAGGTCGTATCGCTGCTGGAAAGCAGGTTCACCAGTTCGGTGTTCTGCGGAAGGATATCGGCGTTCATATTCTGATCGTCACCATCCTGCGACAAGACCTGTCCGCGGTGATTGAAGGTGACGATGCGTGCTCCTTGTGTGCCAAGAGTCAGATCGTGGGTCGAGCGCAACAACTCATATGTCAGTGCCAGCGCTATATAGCCCAGCAACTCGCGATCACGATACAGGGGCTGCATCACCACAACAACGGGCCGTTTGCTGATCGGGCCGGATTCCAACGCGGTGACCAGCGTCCCCGGCTCTGCAAGGAATTGTTGGTATGCGGTAGATTCCCGCATATCGATCGTCTGGCCGTTCGGAGCAGACGAACAAGTGCTATAACCGTCTTTCCGAACAAAACTGGCTGAAACATAGGTCGCACTGCGCTGAATAAAATTGCGCATCAGTTCCGAACACAGGGCCGGCTGATCCATCAGATCCAGCACCCCCGGACCAAGCGCGTCGGCCGATCCCAAGGCACTGTGCAGCAGGGCGCGTTCGCCCGCCGCCGCCGAGGTCGTTCGACCAAGTAACGCAATTTCAACGCTCTGCTCGGCTGAACGGACAAGGTTGAAATTCTGGATAAGCGAAATCAGCGCCAGCGGCAAAATCGCCACCGACAGCAACGCGCCCAGGCGAAAACCCAGTTTGCGCGTAAAGCTTAGCCTATCGCCAAACCGCCGGAACACCGGCGGCCTTACCGGGAAATCGTCTGGTTGGACGCCATGATGGCAAGCGTCGCCGGATCGGTCATGTCCATTTCCTCACCATCCGCCAGATGCAAAAGTTCGGCCAGCTTTCTGCGCCCACGATTTGCACGTGATTTGACAGTGCCAATTGCGACACCCGTCATGTCCGCAGCTTCCTCGTAGGAAAAACCCGAGGCGCCCACCAAAATCAGGGCTTCGCGCTGCTCATCGGGCAATTGTTCGAACGCGGCACGAAAATCGCGCATCGCCAGCCGGCCATCATGTTCAGGCCGGGTTGCCTGGCGCGCGGCATGAATCCCGTCCGTATCGCTGACCTCACGCTTGGTCTTGCGACGGGCCGAATAGAATGTATTCCGCAAGATCGTGAACAACCAGGCGCGCAAATTCGTGCCGGCCTGAAATTTGTCCATATTCGTCCACGCTTTGACGATGGTGTCCTGCACCAGATCGTCTGCCGAAGCCCCTTCGCGCGTCAGCGACAGCGCAAAGGCACGAAGCGCGGGAAGATGCCCGACCAGCTCATCGCGCGGATCGGTAGAGTCGGATTTTTTCATATTTTCACCATAGCCAAACCGTCCACAGAAGCACAGACAGTGACTTCATTCCTGCTCTTTCAGTTTTTTGAGCAGATCAAGGAACCGGTCGGGAATTTCTTCCGTGATATCCTGTTCGTAGACACGCTTTAGGTTCTCGTCGATTTGTTGTTCGACTGCTGCCTTTCGACGCTCATCTCGCTTTGGTGTCATTCTTTTGTTAGTCCTGGAAATCTTGTGCGCACCCTTAGCAACATGTAGGGGTGCGGTATAGTTCCTCGAAATACGGGAATAAGGACAAGAAAAAATGTCTTCTGCCGATCTCGCAAACTCCATCGGACGCGAGCTTCCATATCTGCGTCGTTACGCACGCGCATTGACGGGTAGCCAAAGCGCGGGCGACAACTATGCCGCCGCAACCCTTGAAGCCATCCTGACCGACCGTTCGATCCTGAATGGCGAAGACGATGTCCGTCTTGGGCTATACCGCGCCTTCCATGCCATCTGGCAAAGTTCGGGTGAGCCGGTCGAGGAAGTCGAGCTGACCACCCGCGAACAACGCACACAGGATCACCTGCGCAAACTGACGCCAAATTCACGTGAAGCCCTGCTTTTGCGCACCATAGAAGAACTGCGCAACGACCAGATCGCCCGCGTGATGCAGGTCGATGAGGCCGAAGCCGCCGAATTGGTGCAGATCGCCCTGACTGAAATGGGCAGCGCCGTCCGCGGCAAAGTCATGGTCATCGAAGATGAGATGATCATCGCGATGGACCTGAAAGGGATCGTGCAAGCGATGGGCCATGATGTCACCGGCGTCGCCCGCACGCATACCGCCGCCATCGAGTTGGCCGAAAAACAGCGCCCTGACCTGATCCTGGCGGATATTCAGCTGGCAGACGGGTCGTCGGGGGTAGAGGCGGTCAATGAGCTTCTGGCAAAACTGGGTGATCTGCCGGTGATCTTTATCACGGCATTCCCGGAACGGCTGTTGACGGGTGAACGCCCCGAGCCCGCCTTCCTGATCTCGAAGCCCTACAGCGAAGAACAGGTTCGCTCGGCTGTCAGTCAGGCGATGTTCTTTGCATCGACCGAAGGCCTGGACGCCTGATCCAGCGAAATCTGACTAAAAAAAGCGCCGGTTACTCGGCGCTTTTTTTTAACTGCTTCAAAGACTCTCGGGCTTCGCGGGCAGCTTTCAGACGACGTCGGCGGGCAAGTTCGACATTGATCAGCGCCCCCAGCAGCACTGAAAAACCCGCCAGATAGAACCACATCAACAGCGCGACCACAGTCCCGATGGACCCGTAAATGCGGTTATAGCTGTTGAAGCTGCCCAAATAGGCCGAAAATCCGACCGATGCTGCCGCCCACAACATCGCAGCAAACAACGCCCCCCACGTGAATATCGAGGTTCTGGGCATCTTTACGTTCGGGCCATAGCGATAAATTATCCCGATCCCCAGGATCACAACGGCAAACATACCCGCCCAGGGAAGTCCGGCCAGCAGTCGTGCGTTCGCCGGCCCCAAGGGCAGAAAATTCAGCAGCAGCGGAACGATGACAATCGTCGCCAATCCGGCAAGACTGATCCCGACGATCGCCATGGTCAGCGCATAAGCCAGGAAAAAGCCGAAGATCGTTGAATGGCCGCGCACGCCATAAGCAGCATTCAACCCGCGAATCAGGGCATCCACACCCGCACGGGCTGAAATCGTTGCAATGCCAAAGGACACGAATGAGGTCCAACCGACCGACGTTCGCCCTGCCGATGTCAGCGATCTGATCTGGGCGTCGATGATCTCGGCCGATCCTTCGGGCAAGAACTCGTGGGCGACATCGACATATGCCATGATCGCATCCGGATCGAACCACAGGCTCCACAGTGCGATGATCGCCGCCAGGCCCGGAAACACCGCGAACATCGCGTAAAATGCCACGCCTGCAGCGATCAAACCCATATGAGTTTTGTCCATCCGCTCGAATATTGCGGACCAGAAAGACCAGAAATCGCGTAACCAGACGAGCATGGATCCTACAATTGCAGCCAGAATGCTGTGTTGCTGATACAACGGATCAGGTCGAATATCGCGCCCAGATCGATTCCTGGCCCAATTTGACCAAAAATTCAGCGTGGGCTGTGGCTTCTTCGTCAGTCAGACGCGATGGCAAGGGCGCGGGCCGCTGCGTCCGAGGACGGGGTTGACCATCCTCCTGCACTTCGCTTTTGGCCTGTCCCGGCTGATCCAGTATGAAATCAGGCTGCCGCCCGCCGACCAGTTCAAGATAAACCTCGGCAAGCAATTCGCTGTCCAGCAACGCGCCGTGAAGCTCGCGTGACGAGTTGTCGATACCGAACCTGCGGCACAATGCGTCAAGTGAAGCAGGCGAGCCCGGAAATTTTTCACGCGCAACCGCCAGGGTATCCAGCGCACGGGACCAGGGAATGACCGGAAAGCCGGCCCGCCTCAACTCGGCATTCAGGAATTTCATGTCGAAGCTGGCATTGTGGATCACCAGCTTTGCGTCATCCGCGATGAAGTCGACGAATTCCTGTGCAATCTCGGCAAATTTTGGTTTTCCGCGCAGGAAATCATCGCCCAACCCGTGGACATCAAACGCTTCTTTCGGCATCGAGCGTTCAGGATCGATGTAAAGATGTAGCGTGCGTCCGGTGGGCAGGTGGTTCATCAGTTCCAGTGCCCCGATCTCCACGATCCGATCAGCGCCTTCGGCGTCGAAACCGGTGGTTTCGGTATCCAGAACAATCTCACGCATGGGTGGCGATTTCCTTGATGATGCGGGTAACGGCGGCTTTCGCCCCGTCTATCGTATCCGTTGGAATGATCCAATCGGCCCGCGCACGCTTTTCGGCGTCAGGCATTTGGCGGGACAGGATCAGCGCCAATGTTTGTGGCGTCATCCCGGGTCTGGCCATCACCCGCTGCGCTGCGTTTCGGCGTCGGTTGTCACAACAGCGACGCCATCCATCTGATTTTCATAACCATTTTCGAACAGAAGCGGGATATCCAGCAGGACAATTGGCGCGTCGCGATGTTCCGCAATGAACGCCTGCCGGGCTGCGGCGACCAGGGGGTGAACGATCGCTTCCAACTGATCCAGCGCAGTGGAATCCGCAGCAAGAACCTGCTTCAGCGCGGCACGGTCGATACCGCCATCAACATGTGCCGATGGGAAGGCATGGCCAACAGGTGAAACCGCCGCCCCGCCCGGCGCATAAAGGCGATGCACCGCGGCGTCGGCATCCCAGACAGGGACCCCCAGATCGCGAAACATCTGGGCGGTCGTGGACTTTCCCATGCCGATGCTGCCGGTAAGTCCCAAAAGATAGGTCATGCAAGAACGGCCCTGCGCAGATCTTCATCGATTTCGGGACGACGACCAAACCAACGTTCGAACCCCGGTGCGGCTTGATGCAGCAACATTCCCAAACCATCCACGATCTTACACCCCCGGTGTTGGGCCTCGATCAGCAGGGGGGTCATTAACGGTGCATATACCAGATCGGTGACCAGACTGTCAGGGCTGAGTGCATCCAATGGCACCCGCAACGGATGTTTGCCCTCCATCCCCAACGACGTCGCATTCACAACCGTTGCTGCACCATCAAGCATATTCCCGGCCTGAGCCCAGTCATAAACGACCAGACGTGCACCAAATTCCGCCTTGATCTGTTCGGCTCGGATGCGGGTGCGGTTGGTGATGCGTATTTCCTTGACCCCGCTGTCCAGAAGCGACGCAACAACAGCCCGCGCTGCGCCACCAGCACCGATGATCGCGGCCGGACCCGCATCGGGCTGCCATTCCGGCGCCGATTGCCGAATATTCGCGATGAAGCCGTAACCGTCTGTATTATCCGCGTGGATTTTTCCGTCAGGCCTGAAGATGAGGGTATTTGCGGCGCCAATCAGTGCAGCACGATCCGTCACGAAATCCGCCAGTGCCAAAATCGCCTCTTTATGCGGAATGGTGACATTCGCCCCGACGAATCCTGCACGCGGCAGAACGCGCAACACCTCGGCCAGATGCTCGGGCATGACCGGCAAGGGAACGTAATGCCCCCTGATGCCGTAGCGTTTCAGCCAGTGACCATGCAATTGCGGCGAACGCGAATGGGCGATCGGCATCCCGATCACGCCAGCCAACGGAATATCGGAAAGTGGCTTCGGTGTCAGATCATCAGACATGGGCAATCACTCATAAGGCTTTGGGCAGCATAAGCCTTTGTCCTGTGTGACAAAAGCCTTCCCGTCAGCGAAATTTATCGCCCATTTTCCGTCCGAGATCCCCCTGTGGATAACTTCGCGGAGGAATCGGGGCGAGGCTTGTGGGACGTCACAGAGAAAAATCTGTCGCCCGATTTTTGGGCTGGAACCTTTCAGGAACGAAGCCTTTCTATCCACATATGGACAAATCATCGCCGAAAAACGGACTTCTGTGGATAGTTCGGTTACGCAGAATCCTTCCGCACCTTTATACACAATTCAAGTGCATGTTTTAATGATATTTTCTTATGAAAACGGATTCTACACACATACTTATCCACAGCCCCAGAATCGTGGATGAAGGCGAGCATTTATGCTTTATCCGGCTGTCCACAGGCCCTACATCAACAACATCCTTATATCTTCTTATCTTTTAATTAAGAAGAAGAAGGCGAAAGAGAGCCTATGACCGACCTGTTGAGCATGCTTTATCCCTACGTGAAGGCTTTTCACGTGATGGCCGTCATTTCCTGGATGGCGGGGCTTTTCTATCTGCCCAGATTGTTTGTCTATCACGCCGAAAGATCGGCCCAAGGTCACGAACCGACAGCCAGCTTTGTGATCATGGAGCAAAAATTACTGAGAATGATCATGAATCCGGCGATGATCGCGACGTGGATCAGCGGTCTGTGCTTGGTCATGACGCCCGGCATCGTCTCCTGGGCCCTGATTTGGCCCTGGACCAAGGCTGGCTGTGTTCTGGGGATGACCTGGTTTCATATGTGGTGTGCCCGTCAGAGGCGTCTTCTGGAGGCAGGGAAAGGAAAAGACGGTCGCTATTATCGGATGATGAACGAGGTTCCGACCTTGTTGATGATGGTCATTGTTCTGTCCGTCATCGTGAAATTCTGACAGATTGATTGACTTTTGAGCGATCAGCCCCTATTTCGCCGCCAAGCCCTGCCGTCCGGTAAGGGGATTCCCATTTTATAACTTGACTGACTGACTGCGATTTCGTGGTGCAGCCGTAGGTGAACCATATGACCGAAGAACGTTTGAATCTGTCCGATCTTAAAGCGAAAAGCCCTGCTGACCTGCTGTCCATGGCAGAAGAGTGGGAGGTTGAGAACGCTTCGACCATGCGTAAGGGCGAGATGATGTTCTCGATCCTGAAAGAGCATGCGGAAGAAGGGTGGGAGATTGGCGGCGAAGGCGTGCTTGAGGTTGTTCAGGACGGTTTTGGGTTCCTGCGTTCAACCGAAGCGAACTATCTTCCCGGCCCCGACGATATTTATGTCAGCCCTGAAATGATCCGCCAATATGCCCTGCGGACGGGCGATACGGTTGAAGGCGTCATCCGTGCGCCCGGCGAAAACGAACGCTATTTCGCCCTGACAAAGGTCGAACGTATCAACTTTGAAGACCCTGAAAAGGCACGCCACAAGGTCGCGTTCGACAACCTGACACCGCTCTATCCAAATCAGCGCCTGAATATGGAAATCGAAGATCCGACGATCAAGGATCGCTCGGCGCGGATCATCGATCTGGTGGCCCCGATCGGGAAGGGACAACGCTCTTTGATCGTGGCACCGCCGCGAACAGGTAAAACGGTTCTGTTGCAGAACATTGCCCATTCGATCGAAAAAAATCACCCGGAATGCTACCTGATCGTTCTGCTGATCGATGAACGCCCTGAGGAAGTGACCGATATGCAGCGCAGCGTGCGCGGTGAGGTCATTTCGTCGACTTTTGATGAACCGGCAAGCCGTCACGTTGCCGTCTCTGAAATGGTGATCGAAAAGGCCAAGCGTCTGGTAGAACATAAGCGAGATGTTGTTATCTTGCTGGATTCAATCACAAGACTTGGTAGGGCGTTCAACACTGTGGTGCCAAGCTCTGGTAAGGTGCTGACAGGTGGTGTTGATGCCAATGCGTTGCAGCGCCCGAAACGCTTTTTCGGTGCCGCACGGAACATCGAAGAGGGTGGCTCGCTGACGATCATTGCGACGGCGCTGATTGATACCGGCTCGCGTATGGATGAAGTCATTTTCGAAGAGTTCAAGGGCACAGGGAACAGCGAAATCGTTCTGGATCGTAAGGTTGCGGATAAACGCGTGTTCCCGGCTATGGACATTCTGAAATCCGGCACGCGGAAAGAAGAACTTTTGGTCGATGCCAAAGATCTGCAAAAGACATATCTGTTGCGCCGCATTCTGAACCCGATGGGCACGACTGACGCCGTTGAGTTCTTGATTTCAAAGTTGAAGCAAACCAAATCGAATGCAGAGTTTTTCGATTCGATGAACGCCTGACGGGGCATCATGGACGTAATTTTTGCAGAAGCCACTCCGTCTGGGCGGGGTGGCGTTTCCATTGTTAGGCTAAGCGGATCTGGCGCACGCGCCGCGGCAGAGTATTTGGCGGGTGAGCTGCAATATCCGCGGCAAGCCTATTTGCGTGAACTGCGTCATGGTGATGAACTTCTGGATCATGCCCTGGTTTTGTGGTTTGAGGCGGGCCATAGCTTTACCGGCGAGGAAGTCGCAGAACTGCACCTGCATGGCGCACCTGTCATTGTCAGGCGCGTCTTGCGCTTTTTTGCGGCACAAGGTCTGCGACCGGCGGAAGCGGGTGAGTTTACGCGGCGTGCATTCCTTAACGGCAAGATGGACCTGGCGGAAGTCGAAGGGCTGGGAGATCTGCTTGAGGCTGAAACCGAGGCGCAGCGCAGGTTGGCATTGCGGCTAGCAGGTGGAGAACTTGGCCGACGCACGGAAAGATGGCGAAATATGCTGATCCGGGCAGGCGCTTTGGTCGAATCGAGCGTAGATTTTGCCGATGAAGACGTCCCCGACGATGTTCCACTGGAAGTGTTCCATCTTTTGGCTGATCTGCGCAGCCAGTTGGATTCCGAGATTTCCGGCTATGCAGCGGCCGAGCGAGTTCGCGCAGGATTTGAAGTGGCGATCATCGGGCCGCCAAACGCAGGCAAGTCCAGTCTTATCAATCGAATTGCCAAACGTGAAGTTGCGCTGGTGTCCGATATCGCCGGAACGACCCGAGACATCATTGAACTGAGGATTGATTTGCAGGGATTAGCCGTCACCTTGCTGGATACGGCCGGTTTGCGTGATACGGACGATCAGATAGAAATGATGGGCGTTGATCGTGCAAAGCAACGTGCAATGGCTGCGGATATTCGGGTTCATCTGAGTGACACCGGCCAAAAGGATCAAAGACTGTGGCAGGAGGGAGATATTCTGTTGCAGACTAAATCGGATCTTCGTCATGCCGAAAAAAATGCCATTTCCAGCTTTACGGGCGAGGGGATAGATGAATTTCTGCACCAGCTTTTTCTGAATCTGTCCCAAAGGACCATCAGTGCTGGATTGGTAAGTCATGAACGACAGCTGTTGTCGTTGATTGACGCCCATAAAGCTTTGGAAGGTATCGAGGGACTTCCGCCAGAAATTTTGGCGGAAGCTATTCGGAGCGCCGCAAGCTCACTAGATCGTTTACTTGGCAGAATCGGAGCAGAAGAGTATCTGGATGTGATCTTCACGTCGTTCTGCATTGGGAAATAGGGTGTTTCACGTGAAACATTTTGATGTCATCGTCATCGGCGGCGGCCATGCCGGCCTAGAAGCTGCGGCGGCTGCCGCCCGTATGGGTGCGGTCACGGCGCTTGTTACCATGCGTCAGGAAGATATCGGCACGCTTTCCTGTAATCCGGCGATCGGCGGCCTTGGAAAAGGGCATCTGGTGCGTGAAGTAGACGCGCTGGACGGGCTGATGGGGCAAATAGCCGATAAGGCAGGGATTCAGTTTCGGTTGCTGAACCGTCGCAAGGGCCCGGCTGTCCAAGGGCCGCGCGCACAAATGGATCGCAGCATCTACAGGTCGGAGGCGATAAAAGCCGCTAAATCGATAAACGGGCTGGAGCTGATTTTCGGTGAGGCGTTTGATTTCATCAGCAAAGGTGATGTTGTTTCAGGGATTACATTGGCCGATGGGACAATGCTATCGGCCACTTCGGTTGTTCTGACCACAGGTACGTTCCTGAACGGGACGATCCATATCGGTGATGTTAGCCGCCCTGCGGGTCGATGGGGTGATAAAGCATCGAATGGCTTGGCGGCTGCAATCAGAAGATTTAATCTGCCACTGGGTCGCCTGAAAACGGGAACCCCGCCGCGGTTGGATGGTCGCACGATAAATTGGAACGTACTGGAGCAACAACCTGGCGATGATACGCCCGTGATGTTCTCATATATGAGCAGCGCGCCGATTGCGAAGCAGATATCATGCGGGATCACCCATACAAATCTGCAAACTCATGAAATAATTGCAGAAAACCTGAACAGGTCCGCAATGTATGGCGGACATATTTCCGGTCGCGGTCCAAGATATTGTCCGTCGATAGAGGATAAGGTTGTTCGCTTTTCGGATAAAGAATCGCATCAGATATTTCTCGAACCGGAAGGGTTGGTTGACCCCACGATCTATCCAAACGGAATCTCCACATCGCTGCCCGAAGATGTTCAACTGGCGTATGTTCAAACCATAACCGGCTTGGAACAGGTCGAAATCCTTCAGCCCGGCTATGCAGTTGAATATGATTACGTCGATCCGCGTGCTTTGAATTCCTCGCTACGGCTTAAGGACATTAAGGGTCTTTATCTTGCCGGACAGATCAATGGTACCACAGGATATGAGGAAGCTGCCGCGCAAGGTCTTGTCGCCGGGCTGAACGCAGCTTCGGCAGCACTTGGCCGTGACGCCGTCGTTTTCAGCAGAACGGACAGCTATATTGGGGTAATGATCGATGACCTGGTCACACGTGGCGTCACGGAACCCTACCGGATGTTCACCTCTCGTGCTGAATTTCGGCTTACGCTACGGGCAGATAACGCAGATCAACGACTGACGCCCTTTGGGATTGAGCTTGGTTGCGTCGGCAAGGCGCGTGCCGCCGCGTATAATAGGCGGCAAGAGGACTATCTGGCCGCTCGCGAAATTGCGGAATCGACAGGTTTTTCGCCAACGGAACTACAACGAGCCGGGTTCAAGGTTCGTCAGGACGGGCAGATCAGGTCGGTTTTTGCATTGCTTGGCACGGCGGACGTTGATCCGGATCTTGTTTTATCGCTCGCCCCGGGCTTGGCTGAAGTTTCTGCGCAGACCTTGCAGCAGATCAAGAACGACGCGCTTTATCACCAGTATGTGGGCCGGCAGGAAAGGGATGCACAGGCGCTTCGTGCGGATGAAGCCGTCGTTTTACCCTCTTGGATAGATTATTTGGCCATTTCGGGACTATCGGGCGAGCTGAGAATGAAACTACAAGAGCTTCGCCCTCAGAACCTGGCGTCCGCTGCCAAGATCGAGGGGATGACCCCGGCGGCGCTGACGTTACTTGTGGCCGTGGCTCGCAGTGGCGAGCGCAAGAAAGCATGAACGTGAGTGTTTCACGTGAAACAATGGACCGGCTGGCGGCCTATGAAGCGCTGATTCAACGATGGAATCCGCGGATCAATCTTGTGGCCCCGGCAAGCCTGCTTCAGTTACGAGATCGCCATATCGAGGATTGTCTGCAAATTTCTCAGCTTGTTGCGCCTGAAGCTGGGTTGTGGGCGGATTTTGGCAGTGGTGGCGGGCTGCCGGGTTTGGTTCTGGCTATTGCCAACGCTGACAGCCGCACTCGCTTTTTATTGGTCGAAAGCGATCAACGGAAGGCCACTTTTTTACGCACCGTGATACGAGAGCTTGGTCTTCAGAACGCGACGGTGAAAACGGCGCGGATCGAAGAGATTGATCCGCTGAATGCTGCCTATATCAGTGCGCGGGCACTTGCTCCGCTGCCCAGGCTCATGCCATATCTAGAGCGTCATATGTCGGCAGATGGGCAGGCGTGGTTGATGAAGGGTCAGAGGTGGCAATCCGAACTGACCGAGGCGCAAGAAAATTGGCGATTTAACGCCAAAGTACACCCCAGTTCGACACAGGACGGAGCAGCAATTTTGGAAATCAGCGGGGTTAGCCATGTCTGAGAGCAATATAGTCGCCATTGCGAACCAGAAGGGTGGGGTTGGAAAAACTACAACCGCAATCAATTTGGGCGCGGCGCTTGCAATGGCTGGCCATCGCACGATTTTGATTGATTTGGACCCACAGGGGAATGCCTCGACCGGGTTGGGGATTGATTCCGATCAGCGCGAAAAAACGGTGTATGATCTTCTCGCGGGCCCTGAAACGCTGGATGAATGCGCACTTCAAACCTCGATCGACAATCTGCGTATCGTGCCGGCCACATCCGATCTGGCATCTGCGGATGTTGATTTGGCGCAGGCTGACAATCGTACAAAATTGCTTCGTAAGAAGCTGAAACAGGCTGAACCCGGCACCATTATTCTGATTGATTGCCCGCCCGCACTTGGGCTTCTGACGTTGAATGCAATGGTTGCCTCAGATGCGGTTCTGGTCCCGCTTCAGGCAGAGTTTTACGCCTTGGAAGGGCTTTCGCAGCTCCTGACGACAGTCAAGCATGTTCGGCAAAGCGGCAATTCGGAATTGCGGATCAACGGGATCCTGCTGACCATGTCCGACTACCGCAATAACCTGTCGCAACAGGTCGAGGCGGATGCCCGTGCAACTTTGGGAGATTTGGTCTTTCCAACTGTAATCCCACGCAACGTTCGTGTGTCCGAGGCCCCGTCGCATGCCAAGCCGGTCATCCTCTATGATCCGAGTTCAAAGGGTAGCGCTGCCTATTCGCAGTTCGCCAAAGAATTCGCACAACGCCTGAAACTCGTCTCGGAGGAAGTCTGATGTCGGATAGCAAGATCGCCAAACGTGGTCTGGGTCGGGGTTTATCCGCCCTTATGGCCGACATGGACATCGAAGCGTCGGCGGCGAATGCGCCGCAAACGCGAGATCGCACGATGATTCCGATTGAGCAGATTACAGCGAACCCGGATCAGCCGCGCCGACATTTCGAGCCTGACGCTCTGCAAGAACTGGCAGATTCCTTGCGTCAGCGCGGTGTTTTGCAGCCGCTTATTGTTCGTCCACATCCAAGGGATGAAGGGCTTTACCAGATCGTCGCTGGTGAACGGCGTTGGCGGGCGGCGCAAATGGCGCAACTGCACGAACTTCCTGTCATCATCCGGGAATTTTCAGATACCGAAGTTCTGGAAGTCGCTATCATTGAAAATATTCAGCGCGCCGATCTCAATGCCATCGAAGAAGCCGCCTCGTTTCGTCAATTAATGGACCGGTTCGGGCATACGCAGGAAAAGCTTGCGGAGGCGTTGAACAAAAGTCGCAGTCATATCGCAAACCTTTTGCGCCTTCTGAATCTTCCGGATTCGGTTCAAGATTTCGTCAAGGATGGAAAACTCTCGGCTGGTCACGCGCGGGCGCTTATTACGGCAGATAACCCGGCAGCCTTGGCACGTCAGGTTATCGAGAAAGGTCTTTCGGTTCGCGAGACCGAAAACCTGGTGCGCAAAAAATCTGAGCCGGCAGTAGCTCAATCCAACAATACACCGCGTGGGTCGAACATCTCGCGCGAAAAAGACGCAGACACTCGTGCGTTGGAGGCAGATCTTTCTGCCCATTTGAAAATGAAGGTTGTGATCAACCACGCTGGTATGGATGGCGGGACCATATCCATTACCTATCGTGATCTGGAGCAACTTGACGCGTTGTGTCAGACACTGGGGGGCGACAGATAACCCAGATATAGGGGTATGCTGAAAATATTTCCCTATATCTGCGCTAAATTAGCGACTTGGCCTGGTAACCACGTAACTGCCGACTGCGGTGCAGATCCCCAACTGAGCTGCGATCAACCATAAAGGCAGGCCAAGGAAAAACGCGATGATCACGCCGCTGCCCATCGCAGCAACCGCCCATATTTTTGCCCAACGACCAATGGCGCCGCGATCCTGCCATGCACGGATCGGCGGCCCATAGGTCGGATGAGACAGGATTTTTGCGCGTAACCTGGGAGAGCTGCGTGCGAATGCCCAAACCGCCACAAGCAAAAATGGCACGGTCGGCATAATTGGCAGTGCAATCCCGATAACACCCAAAGTCAGTGCGATCGCACCAATGGTAAACCACAAGATTCGCATTTAATCCGCCAACTCCCGCAGGATCGCATTTAGCACCGGGCGACCGTTTTTTGTGGTTCGCAACCGGCCCTGATCCCGTTCGACCATTCCCAGATCGAATAACCGCTCAATCGCGTTTTCGTTCAATGGTTTTTGCGCCAGGCTTGTATAGCGCGCTTCATCCATACCCTCGGACAGGCGCATGGACATCAGCAGATATTCTGTTGCCTGCTCATTTAACGGCAGCGCCTCTCGCAATGACTCGGCAGTACCGCGCTGTCTGACAGCGTTCAGCCAATCCGTGGGGGCCATATGGGCCTCGGTCGCATATCGTCCGCTGGGCAGGGTGATGCGTCCATGCGCACCCGGTCCCACGGCCGCCCAATCGCCCTGACGCCAGTAAACAAGATTGTGGCGGCTTTCCGCATCCGGTCTGGCGTGGTTGGATGTTTCATAACCTGCCATACCGGCCGCTCCGCAGATGTCCTGCGTTTCCAGATACATGTCAGCGGCCATATCATCATCCGGCAGATCGCGCAGCTTTCCAGCGGCCGCACGCGCCCCAAAGGCGGTGCCCGGCTCGATCGTCAGTTGGTAAAGCGACAGGTGGTCGACGGCCATTGACAGCGCTTCACGCAACTCTTTCCGCCAAGCGTCGCGGGTTTGCTGCTGGCGCGCATAAATGAGGTCAAAGCTGACACGGTTAAAGACGGATCGTGCAACATCAAACGCGGCCCTCGCGTCGGCAACGGAATGCATACGCCCCAAACGGCGCAAATCGTCATCATTCAGTGCCTGTATCCCCATCGACAGCCGATTGACGCCAGCTTCGGCAAAGCCGGTAAAGCGGGTTTTTTCCACGCTGGTCGGATTAGCCTCAAGCGAGATTTCGATGTCATTGGTAAAACCCCACGCCCGTCGCGCGGCCCGCAGGACGGTATCGACGGTGTCGGGCGTCATCAGCGATGGCGTGCCGCCTCCAAAGAAGATGCTGCCCAGATTGCGACCGGGAAGCTCTTCGGCCATTCTTGTGATCTCACTCGCCAGGGCATCGGCCCATTGACGTTGATCGATAGATGCAACGACATGGCTGTTGAAATCGCAATAAGGGCATTTGGCGGCGCAGAAGGGCCAGTGGACGTAAAGTCCGAAACCGCCCGCCCGCCAGTCCTCTGCGGGCGGGATCAGATTATCGGAAACTGCGCTCATCCGCGGAACGCAGTGACTTCGATTTCGATCTTCATTTCCGGTTTTATCAGACCAGCGACAATCATTGTCGCGGCGGGGCGGATCTCGCCAAATGCCTCGCCAAGGGCCGGGATGATCTGATCGACCAATCCGGCATCGATAACCGTATATTGGACCCGCACGATGTCCTCGGGGGCAAATCCGGCCTCGTCCAGCACCCGAAAGATCGTGCGAAAGCAGTTTCTCGCCTGTTCCGCTGGATCATCGGGGATGGTCATTGTGGAATAGTCGTAACCCGTGACCCCCGAAACAAAGCACCAGTCACCTTTCACGATGGCCCGGCTGTAGCCCATGGTGGTTTCGAATGGCGATCCAGTAGAGATCTTACGCAAAGCTGCCCTCCAACATTTTGGCGACCGCGCGGGCGCGGTGGCTAAGGCGGTTTTTTTGCTCGGCCGACATTTCGCCCAAGGTGATATCCGCGCCCTCTGGCATGAAAATCGGGTCATAGCCGTGACCCTCGGTCCCGCGCGGCGGCCAGACGACCTGACCGGGCAAGACGCCCTCGAACACCTCATCGTGCCCGTCTGGCCACATCAGGACCAGCGTGCAGCGGAACTGTGCGGTCCGGGGGGCGGGGGCGTTGACGGCCTCCAATTCGTCCCAGGTGCGCTGCATGGCCATCGGGAAGTCCCGGCCATTGCCGGTTTCGGCCCAATCCGCTGTGTAAACACCCGGTGCGCCGTTCAGTGCATCGACGCTGATCCCGCTATCATCCGAAAGGGCCGGCAAGCCGGTTGCGGTCACCGCAGCCCGCGCCTTGATCCGCGCGTTGCCGATAAAGTTGTCTTCGGTTTCGACAGGCTCACCCAGACCCATTTCTGCGGCACCGACGACCTCGATTCCGCGCGGTTCCAGCAGGGCACGCATCTCGGCCAGTTTACCGGCGTTATGGGTCGCGATAAGCAGCTTGTTCTGGGTAAACTTCCTCATCCAATCGCGGCCTTCTGCGCGGCAACCAGATCGGTCATGCCGATTTCTGCCAGATCCAGCAGCTTGGTCATTTCGTCACGAGAGAATGTCGCACCTTCGGCTGACATCTGCACTTCGATCAGACGACCGCCGCCGGTCATCACGAAATTGCCGTCAGTGCCGGCCTCGCTGTCTTCGGCGTAATCAAGATCGAGAACAGGCTGGCCTGCATAAATTCCGCAGCTGACAGCGGCGACATGGTCAATGATCGGGTCCGAGGTCAATGCACCAGAGGCCAGCAATTTGTTGACCGCCAGACGCAGCGCAACCCAACCCCCGGTGATAGACGCACAGCGCGTGCCGCCATCCGCCTGAATCACGTCGCAGTCAATCGTGATCTGGCGTTCTCCAAGGGCAACGCGGTCAATACCAGCGCGCAGGCTTCTGCCAATAAGACGCTGAATTTCCTGCGTTCTTCCAGACTGTTTTCCCTGTGCTGCTTCACGGCGGTTTCGCGTATTCGTGGCTCGGGGTAACATGCCATATTCTGCTGTGACCCAGCCAAGTCCGGTGCCCTTCAGAAACCGGGGCGGCGTTTCCTCCAGCGAAGCGGTGCACAGCACATGCGTGTTGCCGCAACGGATCAGGCACGATCCTTCGGCATGCTTCATGATCCCGGTTTCAATTGAAATCGGGCGCATTTGGCTTAAATTCCGACCAGAAGGGCGCATTGGGTTATCCTTTCACTGAAGATTGGCAGCCCAATACCGTTCCGCAACCCTGTGACGCAAGCCCGATGGGGAAATGAACCAAGAATCCGTACTGAATGCATTGAACGAACGGTCCCGCGAAGTTTTTCGCCGGGTCGTTGAAAGCTATCTGGAAACGGGTGAGCCTGTCGGCTCGCGCACCCTGACCCGTGCGCTGTCTGAAAAGGTCAGCGCGGCGACGATCCGCAACGTCATGCAGGATCTGGAGTTTATGGGGCTGCTGGACAGCCCGCATATTTCGGCCGGGCGCCTGCCGTCGCAATTGGGCCTGCGGCTGTTCGTTGACGGCATGATGGAGGTTGATGCTGTCGCGCCGACCGACCGTGCCGCAATTGACCAAACCTTGGGCAATGACGACCCCGACACGGGCGTTCTGCTGGACCGGGTCAGCACGGCGCTCAGTTCGATCACGCGTGGGGCGTCGCTGGTTCTGATGCCCAAGCATGAAGCCCCGATCCGCCATATTGAATTTGTCAGCCTTGGCCCTGACCGCGCATTGGTCGTTCTGGTCTTTGCCGATGGTCATGTCGAAAATCGCGTTTTCACACCACCGCCCGGTCAAACACCGTCCTCGATGCGGGAAGCCGGGAATTTCCTGAACACCATGGCAGAGGGCAGGACATTGGCCGAATTGCGCGGCTATATCGCGCATGAAATTGTCGCCCGACGGCAGGAGCTGGACGTGCTGGCTGCTGAACTGGTGCAATCGGGTTTGGCCCTGTGGGATACCGAAGCAACCGATCCGCGCCTGATTGTGCGTGGTCGCGCCAACCTTCTGGATAGCGAAGCCGCCGATCTGGACCGGATTCGCGTGCTGTTCGATGATCTGGAACGCAAGCGCGACATCGTGGAATTTCTGGAACTGACCGAGCAGGGCGAAGGCGTTCGAATTTTTATCGGTTCCGAGAACAAGCTTTTTTCGCTTTCGGGTTCCGCTTTGGTGGTTTCCCCCTATATGAATGCTGACCGAAAGATTGTAGGCGCTGTAGGCGTCATTGGTCCGACACGCCTGAATTATGGGCGCATCGTGCCGATCGTGGACTATACGGCGCAGCTGGTTGGACGGGTGCTGTCCGGCCGGAAAGGATGAGTTTGAGATGACCGATCAGAATAAACAACCGCCCGAAGAATTTCTGGAAGATCCGCTTGCCGATCCCGCCGATCAGCTTGAACAGCTGACGATCCAGCGCGATGAGTTTCGTGACAAATTCATGCGTGCGCTGGCCGATGCTGAAAACGCCCGCAAGCGTGCCGACAAGGAACGCCGCGATGCTGAACAATACGGCGGCACGCGTCTGGCCCGTGATCTGCTGCCGGTTTACGACGCGCTGCATCGCGCCTTGGATTCGGCGACGGATGAACAGCGAGCTGCAGCCTCGGCGTTGCTGGAAGGGGTTGAGCTGACTCTGCGCGAATTGTCGAATGTCTTTGCCAAGCACGGCATTACCGTGATTACACCCCAGGCTGGCGATAAATTTGATCCGGCCATTCATGAGGCGATGTTTGAAGCCGCCGTTCCCGGCACGATCGCAGGTGAGATCATTCAGGTCATGGATAACGGCTTCCGCCTGCATGACCGCTTGTTGCGACCCGCCAAGGTCGGCGTTTCCTCGACCCCGGCAAGCTGATGAAGACACGCCCTGATAATGCTCGGGGCGTTTTCACGTGAAACAACTGCGCGGACAAGGTCGCTTTCTTGCCCGGATCGTTCGGCCTTTGGCTTGACGATCCGTCGTAACTGTCCAGAAATGCTGTCCAACCTGGCCGGATCGCGCGGCCAGAGCCGAACTAGACAGGAGAGAGTGATGAGAACCCGCGCCGCCGTTGCACTTGAAGCCGGAAAGCCGCTGGAAGTGATGGAGGTGAACCTTGAAGGCCCGAAAGCGGGCGAGGTTCTGATCGAAATCAAGGCCACAGGCATCTGTCATACCGACGATTTTACCCGCTCGGGGGCTGATCCCGAAGGTATTTTCCCGTCGATCCTTGGTCACGAAGGTGCAGGCATCGTGCTGGAAGTCGGTCCGGGCGTGACATCGCTGAAGCCGGGCGATCATGTCATTCCGCTTTACACCCCCGAATGCCGCGAATGCGCGTCCTGCCTGTCGGGAAAGACCAATCTGTGCACGCGCATCCGGGCGACGCAGGGGCAGGGGTTGATGCCCGATGGCACCACCCGCTTCAGTATGCTGGATGGCACCCCGATTTATCATTATATGGGGTGTTCGACATTCGCGAACCACACGGTTCTACCGGAAATTGCCGTGGCAAAAGTCCGTGACGATGCGCCCTTTGACAAGATTTGCTATATCGGCTGTGGCGTTACCACGGGGATCGGTGCGGTCATCAATACGGCCAAGGTCGAAATCGGCGCCAAGGCCGTTGTCTTTGGCCTGGGTGGCATTGGTCTGAACGTGCTGCAGGGCCTGCGGTTGGCGGGCGCCGACATGATCATCGGTGTTGATCTGAACGATGCCAGAATCCCGATGGCCAAGCATTTCGGCATGACCCATTTCGTCAATCCGAACAACGTCGAGAATGTGGTTCAGGAAATCGTCGAACTGACGAAAACCCCCTTTGATCAGATCGGTGGCGCGGATTACAGCTTTGACGCGACCGGCAACGTCAAGGTCATGCGTGACGCACTGGAATGCACCCATCGTGGCTGGGGCCAGTCGGTTATCATTGGTGTTGCGCCTGCTGGTGCCGAAATCAGCACGCGCCCGTTCCAACTGGTAACGGGCCGCGTTTGGAAGGGCACCGCATTTGGTGGCGCGCGCGGGCGGACGGATGTGCCGAAAATCGTCGATTGGTATATGGACGGCAAGATCGAGATTGATCCGATGATCACCCACACCATGCCGCTGGAAGATATCAACAAAGGCTTTGATCTGATGCATTCGGGTGAATCCATTCGATCGGTCGTCCTTTACTGATCCTTCATGGCTGCTTAGGTAAATGAAACGGTCGGGACGCGTGCATCGCGTTCTTGCCGAAATGACAGGTAAAGGAGCAGGCGGATGCGTCACCAGTGGCTGCACAACGATGATGAGGACGAGGACGAGGACGACCGTCCCCAACAAGATGACGACAAAGGTCTGGGCCTGCCTGAAGGCGACAAGATCGGCAAACTTTATTTCAAATCGCGCACGGTGATTGTCGCCGGCGGCATTACTGACAAATTGGCGCAGCGCACCGTCGCGCATCTGCTGGCTTTGGCCGAAGAAAGCGACGATCCAATCAATATGCTGATCAGCTCGCCCGGTGGTCACGTCGAATCCGGTGACATGATCCATGATGTGATCAAATTCATTCGTCCGACCGTGCGCACCATCGGTTCTGGCTGGGTGGCCTCGGCCGGTGCGCTGATTTTTGTCGGCGCGAAACGGGAAAACCGCTTCTGCCTGCCGAATACGCGTTTCCTGATCCACCAGCCCTCTGGCGGGATCGGCGGCACCACCTCGGACATGATGATTCAGGCCGAACAGATCCGTCAGATGCGTGACCGTCTGAACCAGATCTTCGCCGATGCGACCGGCCAGCCGGTCGAGAAGATCGAAAAGGACACGCAGCGCGATCTGTGGCTGAACACCAAAGAGGCGCTGGACTATGGCCTGCTGAACAAGGTCATTCAAAGCGTGGACGATCTGAAATGAAGCCACGCGGGGAGGTGACGATCCGCCCCGCGACCGAGGCCGATCATGACGCGATCTGGTCCATTCTAAAGCCGGTTTATCGCGCGGGTGAAACCTATTGCATCCCGCGCGACATTACCCGGCCCGAGGCGTTGAAGGATTGGTTCAACAGGCCCTTCACGGCCTTCGTGGCAGAACATCGCGGTCGCATTCTTGGCACAAGCCATGTTGGCGCGAACCGCCCCGCCGGCGGATCGCATGTGGCCAACGCCTCTTTCGCAACGCACCCCGAGGCGCGCGGCAAGGGTGTGGCACGCGCCTTGGCGGATCACGCGAAATCATGGGCCGCGGCACATGGTTTCCGGGCGATGCAATTCAATTTCGTGGTTTCGACGAACGATGACGCCGTGCATCTGTGGCAAAAAGCGGGCTTTGAGATTGTTGGCCGCTTGCCGGGCGCATTCCGGCATCCTGACAAGGGTCTGGTTGACGCGCTGGTCATGTATGCCAAGCTGAAGGAATAGATGATGACCCTTGAAACCCTTTCGGAGAGCCGCAGTTTCGGCGGCACGCAGGGCGTCTATCGCCATAAATCACAGGCGACCGGCACGGACATGACCTTTGCGGTTTTCATGCCAGAGGTCAGCGCTCATGCACGCGTGCCTGTGCTGTGGTTCCTGTCGGGGCTGACCTGCACCCATGAAAATGCCATGACCAAGGCCGGTGCCCAGCAATGGTGCGCGGAAGCGGGCATTGCGATGGTATTCCCCGATACATCGCCACGGGGCGATGAAGTCGCCGATGATACGGCCTATGATCTGGGCAAGGGCGCTGGTTTCTACGTCGACGCGACGCAAGATCCCTGGAAGCCTCATTTCCAGATGTGGCAGTATATTGTCCACGAACTGCCCGAATTGGTCAGCGATAATCTTGCCATTGACCGCGACCGCATGGGAATTACCGGCCATTCGATGGGCGGTCATGGTGCGCTGACCATCGCGATGACGCATCCTGACCGCTATAAATCAGTTTCGGCTTTTGCGCCCATCGCAAACCCAAGCGAATCCGAATGGGGACAAAAGCAACTGTCGGCCTATCTGGGCGATGAACGCGCCACGTGGCGGGCGCATGACGCAACGATTCTGATGGCAGAGCGTGGTTATCCGGGTGATGTCCTGATCGATCAGGGGACAGCAGATCAGTTTCTGGACAAGTTGAAACCCGAAGCCTTGGCCCATGCGATGATGTCACGTCGTCAGCCGGGGCAATTCCGGATGCAGCCAGACTACGATCATAGTTATTTCTTTGTTCAGACCTTCATGCCGGATCATGTTTTCTGGCATGCTGAACGTCTGATCTGACAAAAAAGGCGCATCAGATGATGCGCCTTTTTCATTTCTGTCATCATCTCAACGGGGTGATTTCACAAATGCGGGCATCATCCCGCCCTGTTCAACGGTGCCAAGGAACATATCTGCGGTATCCAGCGCCTCTCGGATCGTCACATCCATATCCAGATAGCGATAGGTTCCCAGACGGCCGACAAAGGTCACGGCAGGCGTTTCTTCGGCTAATGAGATGTATTCCTCAAGCAACGCTTTTTCTTCGACCAGACGGATCGGATAGTAAGGGATATCCTCTGGCTCGGCCGAACGGCTGAATTCGCGATAGCACACGCTGCCCTCATGGTTTTCCCATGGCGCAAAGTGCTTATGTTCGGTGATGCGTGTGAACGGCACGTCACGGTCGCCATAATTCATCACCGCACAGCCCTGATAATCGCCATCATAGGTGAAGCGTTCGAAATCCAGCGTGCGATAGCCCAGACGGCCAAGACGATAGTCGAAATATCCATCCAGCGCGCCCGACCAGAAGATGTGATCGGCATTTGCGGCCATATCGGGGGTAAAGAGCGTCGACAGTTCGACCGTGATATTCGGATGATCCAGAATAGCCTCGATCATCGGAGTATACCCCTCGCGCGGCATCCCCTGAAACTTATGGAAGAAATAGTTGTCGTCATAGTTGAAACGAACCGGCAGGCGCTTCAGGATCGAGGCGGGCAGCTCGGTTGGCGAACAACCCCATTGCTTTTCGGTGTAACCCTTGAAGAAGGCTTCATACAGATCGCGACCGACGAAGCGCAGGGCCTGTTCCTCGAATGTCTGTGGATCGGTGATAGATGTATCGGCCTGATCGGCGATAAAGTCCTTCGCCTCGGCTGGGTTCATCGTCTTGTCAAAAAATTGGTTGATCGTCAGCAGGTTGACCGGCAGCGAATAGACAGCGCCCTGCGTCGTTGATTTCACGCGGTTCTGATAGGGCATGAACTGGGTGAAGTCGTTGACGTAGCGCCAGACCTCTTCATCGTCAGTGTGGAAGATATGTGGACCATAAACATGGACCATCACGCCGCTCTCCGCATCGCGTTCGGTATAGCAGTTGCCACCGATATGATCGCGGGCGTCAATGATGCGGCAAGTATGTCCTGCCTCGGCCAGTTTTCGTCCGATGACGGCCCCGGAAAGGCCCGCCCCGACTAGAAGAATATGCATGACAGTCGCCCATCCCAGCTGCGTTTCATGTTCGGCAATACCCTTACAGCGGTCGTATCTGATCCGCCAGCGCCAGTATTTCCTGATGTGTGCGGTCTAATCGACCCGCCAATCCGTCGCGCAGTGCCAGATTCAGGATCTGGCGAAACCGCCTGCTGTCCTTGCCATAATCGCCCGCTTTGCGGTGCCATTTTGCGATAAGCAAGGGCACCAGCGGCCAGAACAGAACACCGGCGGCCACACGATAGGCAATCAGCGCGTTGCGATACATGTAATAGACCTTCCAGATCGGCGTCAGAATCAATCCGGTCGCGCCCTGTTTGGCTTCGGTATCATGTTCAAAGCGGATCCGGGGCGCAAAGCCGATACGCAAGCCTTTGCGGCGCATGTTCAGCGTATAAAGCTGGTCATCCCCATAGATGAACAGCCGAGGATCAGGCAATCCTGCCCGTGCGATCGCGTTCCGCGACAAAAACAGCCCGACGAAAGAGGACATATCGACATCGACGACCGGTGCGTCGGGCGAATAAGCCGCGTCCTGCAGGTGAAATCCATGACGCCCCTTGCCGCCCAAGGTTCGCAGAAACTCTGCCCCATGCCAAAACGGGTTGCGATAGGGGCGGTTCATCTCGCAAACATCGCCATTCGGGTGAAAAACGGCTGCGCCAATGGCATCCCAACCCGTCAGGTTCATTGCGCGGAAGTTGCCGATCGCATCGGGTGTCGGACGACCATCATCATCCATCACAACTGTCCAGTCGGGATCAAGCCGGGTCGACACGTCTCGTAGCGCCTCCGAGAAACCGCCGGCGCCGCCCAGATTGTCGGGGCTGTGACGGACAATCAGCCGGGGATCATCCAGACCCGCCAGCCATGCGGCGGTGCCGTCTTGCGATGCGTTATCAAATATTAAGATGTGGTCCAAAGGCTGGGTCAGCAGTCTTGTGACCGTATCGCGCAACTTATCCAGTCGTGAATGGGTGACCACAACCGCCGCGATAGTCGCGTCTTGGCCTGCCATAACAGTGGAAACATTCACTTCGGGGACATTTTGTCGCTGCATCGTCACCTCCTATCAATGCGGCCTGAACCCGGCAAGCCGACCTGTCGCAGTTTTGCGCGAAGCATCGGTATTGCCGCTTTTGCCGATGCGGTTGACCTGCTAAGGACGCACCCAACTGATTACCGAAAAAGGACTCCGGCAATGAGGGTCACTTGTCATATCGGTCACCACAAGACCGGGACGACGTCACTTCAGGCATATCTCTCGCAGAATTCGAACGCGCTTCTGCGTGCGGATATTCTGTATCCTTGGGTTGAATCGCAGGGCGCATCCATCGCTTTGGCCAAGGCGAATGCGGGCCGTTCCAGCGAGCGTCGCTTCAAACTGTCGAAGATCACGTCCAAACTTCAGGGCGGGGACAGTTCGGACATTCTGCCGATCAACTTCCGCGAGGCGCATAATGCGCTGGCATTCCGGATGCTGGCGGATTTTGAGAAGCCCTGGCGCGTGCCCCCCTATCATGCGCAATTGCCGCATTCGAACCAGATGCTGATCGCGATCAAGAACCAGATCGAAAACCTGGATCTGGATGAAGTGGTGCTTTGTTCCGAGGTGATGTCGCATTTTGGCAAGGCAAACGCCGATCTGATCCAGCGTCTTTACCAGCCATTTGCCGAAGCTGATGAATTCACCGTGTGGTGCACTTTGCGTCGTCCCGACGAGCAGGCGGTGTCTTGGCACGGACAGCAGATCAAATTCGGCCAATCGCCCAAACCATTGTCCGATCCGGATGGCATTGATTTCAAAAGTATTCATTTCGATTACGCGACCGTCGTCGAACCATGGATACAGCGCATTCCCAATGCGCGGCTGATGTTGCGCCCCTATGATGTCGTAATGAAAGAGGGTGGATCGGTTGACGACCTGATCAGGAATTCGGGCATCAAGTTTCCCCAGGGTCTGATCCCGGCCCCCAAAATGAATGTAAGCCAGCCTCCGGCCGTGGCGGGGTTGATCCGTATGGCGAATGGCCTATTGCCGAAAGATCTGGCGAACCGGTTCAGCAGTCAGATTTTGAAACTGACCAGGAATATCGCACAGCCGACATCAAAAGATGTCGAATATTTCGGCGCAGAGAACCGCGCGAAAATGATGGAGCGTTTTCAGCCGATCCATAAAAGGCTAAGTGATCTTGTCGGTCGCGGGGCATTCTTTGCCGATATTGACCGGATGTTGATCTTGAAGCCCATTCCGGAATTTCACGCAATCCGTCAATTACTTGATAACCTGTCGGGTAGGGAAGAACGGTTGGAACAGACTGAATTGCAGGATTTTCTGAAACAGCAGGTTCGCAGCTTTGGCGCGCGTCAAAGCGTTGAATGACATGTCGACCAAGGACCAACAGCACGAGGCTAATCTGATGAATCAGATCGTAAAACTGGATCAAGTCTCGCAAATGACAGAATTTGTGACGCTTCAGGGACTTTTATGGCCCGAACGCGGCATCTCGACCGAGCGAGAGGTCTATTTCCGCCTGCGCGGTGCCGCTGGCTTGTCTGAAAAGCAAGGCATGATCGTCACCAACATTGGTGGAAAGATCAAATTCGATACGGCCTTCAATCTGTTCAATCTTGGAAAATGGCAGAAATTCTGTGGCCTGAATGATCTTCACCTGATGCTGAAGGGTAAAGGCAGGTTCGAGCTGATCGTTTTTCAGGCGATGGCCGATAAATCCTGGGAACGCATCTACAATGAGATCATCAGCTTTGATGACAGCGGTGAGTTTTCCGTTGATCTAAGCAAGGCGTTCGATGCGCAACAGGGTGGAATCCTGTTCTTTGAACTTAAAAGCCTTGATGAGGGCGAGTTTCACGACGCGTTCTGGCGGACCAGACAGAAACCATTGCGCCAGCCGCGGATTGCGCTGTCGATAACCACCTTCAAGCGCGAACGGGCGGTGCGCGAAAGCGCCCGTCGATTTGCCGAATTTGTCAAGACTTCGAAACTGGCGCCGTTTTTGCAGCTGATCGTTGTGGATAACGGTCAAAGCGCCGAAATCACCCCGTCGGAATATGTCACCATCGTCGAAAACGAAAACCTTGGCGGATCTGGCGGCTTTGCCCGCGGTTTGATCGAGGCCGAAAAACGCGGGGTGTCGCATTGTCTGTTCATGGACGACGATGCCTCGATCCACATGCCCGCGCTCGAGCGGGTCTGGACCTTTCTTGCCTATGCCCAAGATGAAAATGCGGCCGTCGCCGGTGGCCTGACCATGGCAAATCATCGCTGGGCGATGTGGGAAAACGGCGCGCATTTCCGCCTTAGCTGCAAGCCGCGCGACATGGGAACGGATCTGCGTGAGGCGCATCAGGCGTTTCGGATGGAACATGATTCCGTTTCCGATCCGGCGACGAACTTCTACGGTGGCTGGTGGTTCTTTGCCTTCCCGATTGCCTTTGCCAAGCATCGTCCCTTCCCGTTCTTTGTGCGCGGTGACGATATCAGCTTCTCGATCGCCAACGATTTCAAGATCGTCACCCTGCCGGGCGTTGTTTGCTTCCAGGATGCTGATTTCTCGGACAAGGAATCGTTGCAGACGCTGTATCTGGACCTGCGCAGCCACGTAATTCACCATCTGGCACTCCCGAACATGGAGATCAGCCGACCGCTCTTGCTGTCCTTGCCGCTGCGTTTCTTTGGTCGCAGCTTCCTGCAATTGCATTATGAAACACTGGAGGCGCTGAACATCTCATTCGAAGATGTCCTGCGCGGCCCTGATTTCTTTGCCGAAAATGCCGATATGTCGGTTCGCCGCGCCGATCTGAACAAGATCCGCAAGGATGAGGCCTGGAAGCCGTTAGATGGTCCGGTGCCGGCACAGAAAATCCGTTTCGATCCCCATAAAGCCTGGGTGCGATTGCTGATGAAGGCGACGTTGAACGGTCATTTGCTGCCGTTCTTCAGCCATTACGGCAATCATCGCGTGCTGCGCGCGGGTGAGCGGGGGCGTATCCGTGAGACATGGGCAGCCGCGCAGATCACCTATCTGGACGGCAATGGCAAATACTTCACGGTCCGTCATTCCAAGACGAAGGCGTTCAAGCAGGCCTGGCGAATGTTCAGGAATACGCTTCGCTTCAATTCACAGATGGATGACCTCAAGGCCGAATGGCGCGAGGGTTACAACCGTCTCGCGACAGATCAGTTCTGGCAAAAGCGTCTTGGGCTGCAGGCTGGGCCCGTTGCCCAAGACGATAAGTCACAGCCTGTGAACAGCTGATCAGCGGGGCGGCTTTATGCCGCCCGCGATCTTAAATCTTGCTTTGCTTGATGCCGCTTTTCGGGAACAGCCAGTCGGTATCAATACTGATTGGCAGTCCCTGCAATCTGGCCAGATCGGCTGTGGCGGAAAGCAGGGCCTGGTCTATCCACCATTGGGGCGCGCCGCCGTCATGTGCCAGTCCGGCATAAAGGCGGCCGAAAATCTGCAGGAATTTCTGTGCGCCTGCGGTCGGATTGGCGACCATCAGACCGCCCATGACATATCGCCATGGCACGGCCTTCAGATATCCACGCGGGTTGTTTGCACCCTTTGCTGCCGCCAATATGATATCTTTCCCCTTGCCAGCGGCAAACGCCTTGGCGGGCGAGTTGACAAAAAATGCGTCCGCATCAGATGTCATCAACGGAACGCCGTAATGCTGCAGAAACGCGGGCAGGCGCAAAAACCGGATGATCGCATAATATCCATTCGTCGCGTCGGGCTGATCCTCGACCGAGTATCGTATGTTGGCCACCTTGACCAACTCGGCATCGCCGGGATTGACGACGTGAAAATGCAGGTTGCTGCGATCGGCAGCGGTCTCGATCAGCCTGTTTCCATAGCGCTTGAAATAGCCCCCATCCAGGCCGATGACAGTGATGGGCAGCGTGTTGTCAAACGGCGTGTCGCCGATGAACTGCATGGGGGGCAACACCGGGTCTGGCCCATCCGCGGCCCATTCGGCAAATGTCTTCATATTGCGCAACGCCAACAGGCCGCGATTGTGATGGCGCAGATTATTTGTCCTTAGCAACATCTGGCGCGCGGCGTCGAACGTGGCATAGGCCGGTTCGTATTCCCCCCGCACATAGTGGGCACCTGCCGTCAAAAGGTGTTGGGCGACACCGCCTTGATTGGCAAGATGGGCCATCGTGCGCGCCACCTCAGCGTCATTTTTGGACAGATCGCGAAGCGTCTTGTTGCGCAGAAGGCGCGGTCCAAGGGCGTCGGCATTCTTGTGAAAGAACAGTTGAACCAGAAATTCGTCCAGCACGTCCTGCATCTGTGGGGTCGCCGCGCCGATGCGATCCAGGACCTCGTTCAACGTCACGGTGACATCTTTCGGCGCGACATTCAGAAACGCGTTGTTCATGCGGCGGGAAACGTTGTTCAGACGCTCTGGATTTTCGGCCCGCATCGCGACGGCATTATCCACCATCTGGACGCTGACGGTTTTCGCGCCGGCATCGCGGGCAGGCTGTGTAGCCTCGGCCGGATGGGGGGCAGCAGAGTGATTTGGCAGTTCCCTTTGATGCAAGGCGTTCAGACGGCGCTGCATCAGGAACGTCCCCCAAGCACCGGATTTATGATCCAGCATTTCGTTGGTAAGTTGCGCCATAGCGGTGATGGCACGCCGTGCCTCGGCTGAAAAATAATCCGCAGGTTCGTAAGATTGCGCATGCGCTATGGCCGTATCCACGGACCGTTCAAGATCGCGAAGCAGCAGCGGTTCGCCGCCAAAGAAACGCGCATCCATCTTTTTCGCGTCGTCGCGATAGTCCCGCAGGATTTGCGTGGCCAGGCTTTTGTGCAGCGCCGGTTTTGTTCGTTGCGCGGTGAAACCCTCACCACCGGCCAGTCGGGCGACCTCCCAGCCGACATTGTGCCGGACCCATTGCGGGCGGTCGCGCAATTGCTGATGGACCAACTTCAGCAGCATCAGGTCTTCGATGCACAGCGATTCATTCGAAGGCAAAAGCGGCAGCAGACGAACCTTGGCTGCGTCGTCACCAAAGGTTTCGTGGATAAAATCCTCAACCGTTGAGTTCTGGAACAACTGATCCCGGATCATGGGTCGGACAAGAAACCGGTCGCCGAACGTCTTGGTCCAGGGTGTCAGCCGCTTGACATAGGCCAGCCGCCCTTCGCGGGACAGTTTTTTGTGGTATTGTTCAGGTGTGCCGTTGAAACGCCCGATCTTGATATCTTCGGCAAAGGTTGACAGCGTGCGCCCGGCATGGGGTCGCACATAGCAGATCACCTGATGATCGGCGGTATGCGGCAACCAGAAGCGGTGCATGACCTCATGAACAACCTCGGGCTTTGCACCTTCAAACTCTTCGCCCGAAATCACCGCATAATGCCAAGGTTTTTCCTGCAACAACTGACCGATCCGCTCGACACCGGGCTTATCGGCCTTGCCGGGCATGATTTTACCTTCGCGCACAAAGGTATCGACCTGCGGGCGTAGGTAATTGTGATTCAGCGGCGTGGGATAAAGGATTTCTTTTCCCGGCAGCTGGACCTTGCCCGTCGCAAAAGCCTCCTGGATCGAGGTCGAGCCGGTTTTGTGATGGCCGATATGGAAAATCAGCTTCGGCTTGTTCTGGGTCGACGACATTTTATTTCCATCTGCACTGGTCGGCCTGTCGATGCTGCTGCATCGCTGCAGGGTTGAGTGCTGTTTATCAGCTTTGCCAGCGGCTGCCAGTATCGGTGCGATTGCTTGCGGATATATCAGCAACGACCTAGGCTTCCGGCAAAAGTGACAAGAGGCTAGGCGATGACCCCGCAGATGATCGGACCTGAGGTTGAAGACCGGCTGGATTGGCTTGCTTTGACCGATGCCATCGAACAGGCACACAGCCTGCCACGGGCGCAGATTGCGGATACGTTTCTGTATCGTCGTAACGATACATTGCTGACGCGCTCGGCGTGGATCGATGGGCTGGGGGTAGCGGTGAAGCCCGCCACGATCTTTCCGGATAACCCTGGGCATGGAAAGGCCATGGTCAATGGGGTCGTCAACTTGCTGGACGACGCCGACGGACAATTGCGCGCAATTGTCGATTTCCATCTGGTGACCAAGTGGAAAACGGCCGGCGACAGCCTGTTGTCGGCGCGGAAACTGGCCCGCAAAGACGCGCGGCGGCTGCTGATCGTCGGTGCGGGACATGTCGCGGCCAGCATGGTTCAGGCCTATCGCGCCATGATCCCGGATGCGCAGATCACGATCTGGAACCGCACGACGGCCAGCGCCCAAAAACTGGCAAACGAGGTTGGCGCGGATATGGCCGAAGATCTGGCTGCTGCGGTTGGCAACTCCGAAATCATCGCGACGACCACGATGTCAAAAGAGCCGCTGGTGCGGGGCGAATGGATTACACCGGGCACGCATCTTGACCTGATTGGCGCCTATCGCCCGGACCTGCGCGAGGTGGATGATGCCGCGATAGCTCGGGCGCGATTGTTTGTGGACAGCCGCACCACAACCATCGGGCATATTGGTGAAATTCAGATACCGCTGGATAACGGCACCATCACCGAAAGCGATATCATTGCGGATTTCTATGATCTGCCGAGCGGAAAATATGCACGTCAATCGGATGATGAGATCACGATCGCCAAGAATGGCGGCGGGGCGCATCTGGACCTGATGACCGCGCGTTACATTCTGGATGCAGCCGGTTAACCCGACCGCAGACGAGATTCGACCAACAATCCCTCTTCGTCCAGAATGGGGTGCGCGACGGATACGATATGGGCGTTGATCCGCTTCAGGTCGCGCAGAATATCCAGATGCAGCGATGAGGTTTCGCGGCTTTCGGGATTGCCCTCGCGCAGGCGGATCAGGTGGCGTTGCGACGATTGCCGTTCGTGTTTGCGGATCTCGACCTTCACTTCCATCAACTGTCGCGCCACATCGCGATCGCGGGTCATGAAGACGGTCTGCGCCATGCGCAGGTTCTCTTGTGTCATCAGGAACAATGCGTCCAGCTCGTCATAACCTTCATCCGAAAACCACAGCCCCAGGCCGATTTTCTTGCGGACCTCCGGCGCCAATCCCTTGTCGATGATGTCGCCCACATGTTCCAGATTGATGACGTAGTCCAAAATGGTGATCGACCTGCGCCGGTCTTCTTCGTTGGCGCTGCTGCCAAGACGGGACAGATAGCTCTTGACCTCTTGCTGACGGCGGTCGACGCGGTTTTCCAGAACCGATACTTCTGCCAGAGGGGCAGGATCATTGTCATGAAAAGCCTTTCGGGCCTGATCCAGCATCCGCTCAATCGTGTCACCAATGGCCAAAGCTTCGCGACTGGCCCCGGCAAGGGCCAGCGGCGGGGTGTCCAGCTCGTCTTCCATCAGCCAGCGGGGGGCCAGTTCCGCCGATGTTTCTGCATCTGGGATAAGTTTGACGACCAGCTTGGTGATCAACCCGGTAAACGGCCATATCGCCAAGGCCAGAACGACGTTGAAGACCAGATGCGCTTCGACCGCCAGACCGGTATTCGGCATGGGCAACCGTTCCAGAAGCGTGCCGATCTGCCCCGCGAAGGGCAGCGCGAACAGACAGCCAATGCTGCGGATCAACAGGTTTCCAGCCGTCAGGCGGCGCGCTGCGACCTGACCGCGAAGTGTTGCCAGGACGGGGGCGACCGCACCGCCGATATTCGCACCCAGCACCAACACCACGGTCAATGCCGGGGCAAGTCCCAATGACAGGATCAGCAAAACCGCGGCCAGAGAAGATGAGCAGACAACTGCAATCCCGGCTGCGAACAGCAGCGCCACCAGCCACGCGCCATCTAGCATGCCGATAAAGACGGCCATGGTTTCGGATTGTCTTAAAGGTTCCGTCGCCTGCGCCAGCAGGGTCAGCGACAAAAGCATCAAACCAATCCCGATCAACGCCCGGCCACTGCCCGCGATCGACGTCTTGGATTGTCGCGCCATGACAAAGCCGATCAGCAACAAGGCCGGGGCAATCGCTTCGATCCCCGTGGCCACGACCCATGCGGTCAGGGCGGTGCCGACATTCGCGCCCAGCAGCACGATCTGCGCCATCTTGCCATTGACCAGCTTTCGTTCTGCAAAGGCGGCGGTCATCAGGGCCGTCGCGGTCGAGCTTTGCAACCCCAGGGTCGCGATCAATCCCGACAGAAAGGCGCGCGGCCCGGTTTTCGTGCCAAGCCCCAATGCGGTTTTCAGCTTGATCCCGAAGGCATCGGTCATGCCATCGCGCACCAGTCGCAATGCGAACAGCAACAGCGCGACCGCACCGCCAAGCTGAATGGTAACCGTCAAAGAAGACACCTGTTGCCGGACCCTTTCCTTTGAAGTTTTTATAATCAAAGAGTCTTGTCAAAGGATGAAGCGAAACGGCTTAAAGTCAAGCTGCCAAAAAAATCAGGAACTCTGGTGTTTTACCCAAGGCTGGATCTCTGCCTCCATCCAGGTGCCATGGGCGGCATTGGGAAACACGATCCAGTCTTCCCCAAAACGATGGGCGTGGTCCTGGGTCAGCTGGTGTTGCTCCTCCAGCGGGACGCCCGCGAAGGCACCGTGGAAGTCATGCAGGGTATCGCCCAGTTGCAGGACAATACGATGCGAACCTTCGATTGCTGCGCGGCGTTCGGCCTTGGGTGGGCCGAAAAGCTGCACATGATCGGCACTGACCTGCGGCAACCCAAGGCGTGACAGCGTTGCGATGGTCGCGATCTTGTTCTCGTCGAAGCGGTCGGAAAGGTAGAAGATCGTGACGCCCAGCCGATCTGCCAGTTCAAAGAATTCGGCGGCTCCGGGGATCAGATGGGGCTGGCCCTCACGTTCCCATGATTTCCATGTTTCGATATTGTCGTGCTGGCCGTCCAGCGTCATCGCATGGGCCATGACGGCGGTGTTGTCCAGGATGGTTTCGTCAATGTCCGACACGACGGCCAGCCCGTCGCCCTTGCCGTCATTGTCCTGAACCGCAGCCTTCAACCGCAGAGTTGCCAACGCATAGCACTGACGCTGCAACGCCTTTACTTCGGCCGATCGCTGTTGATAGCGGATTGCGATCGCGTGTTCGCGCGGATGGCGTTTTCGGACATCGGTCATCGGCGGTTTCCTTTGATTGCGCGGCGGAAGCTAGGGCCGCCGCGCCGGAAGGTCAAACCCGACTTACCATTCCTCGATCACGGTTTCGGCGTCCCATGCGGTCAATGGTGCCTCGGACCATGTGCCATAGCTGGCATTGGGGAAAACGACCCATTCCGCGCCCCATTTGGCGGTTTCCTGATCGACCGTGGCTTTCTGTTCGTCCAGCGGCGTCTTGCGGAAACGTCCGTCGAAATCATGCAGCGTATCGCCCAGCAACAGGACGATCTGATGATCCGCACTGACGATATCGCGGCGTTCGGTCTTGGGCGGGCCCAGCAACAGCACGGATTCGTCGCTGATCTGCGGCAGGCCCAGCTTTTCCAGCGTCGCGAGGGTCGACGCTTTCTGTTCGTCCGAACGGTCCGAGATGTAGCGGATCGTGACGCCCGCCGCATTGGCGTGATCCAGAAATTCCTTGGCACCGGGGATCAGCGTAGGGGTGCCGTCACGTTCCCACGGCAACCAGGTGTCCCATACGTCATACATGTGGCAGTTCGCCAGATCGCGGGCCAGCAGGGCAGAGTTGTCGATCACGGTTTCATCCAGATCGGTGACGACCGCCAGCTTGGCCGGATCTTCGGCGGCGGCAACGGCCGCGTCCAGACGCATGGTCGCGATATTATAGGCCTGACGTTGCAAGGCGCGCACTTCGGCCGATTGCTGTTGGAAGCGCAGGCCCATCGTGAATTCGGAGACCGGGCATTCGGTGGCTTTTGCCGGCGCATCCTGGGCCATGGCTGTATTGGCCGCAAGCAAGCCTGCCAGCGCCAGAGTCGTCGTGGAGAAACGCATGATTTTCCCTGTTGTTGATCACGGCCGCGTTTCGCGACCTTGACCAACCCTAGGCAGCGGCCAGCGATGTGGCAACTGTCATGCGGGGACCGCGCTGCGCAAGGTCGCGGGCTGTTCCTTGATCGGCAGATGGATCAGGGCACTGAACGCGCCGACACCAACGCCGACCCACCAGACCAGCGTGTAATCGCCGTAGACGTCATACATCTTTCCACCCAGCCAGACACCAAGGAACGATCCCAACTGATGCGACAGAAAGACAAAACCATACAGCGTGCCCATATAGCGCAGGCCATAGATATAGGCGACCAGACCAGAGGTCAGGGGAACCGTGGCCAGCCACAGCGACCCCATCACGACCGAAAAAACGATGACGCTGGTGGGCGTGATCGGCATCAGGATGAAGATTGCCGAGGCAATCGTGCGCAGCGTGTAGACCCCGGCCAGCAGGTATTTCTTGCTATAGCGTTTGCCCAGCCAGCCCGCAAAGATCGAGCCGGCGATATTGGCCAGGCCGATCAGGGAAATTGCCACCGCGCCAAGCGCCGATGTGGTGGTAATACCGATACTGGCCAATGTGCCCGTCGGACTGATCGGACCGCACATTTCGGTAATCATTGCTGGGAAATGCGCGGTGATGAAGGCCAGTTGATATCCACATGAGAAGAAACCGACAAAGATCATCAAATAAGACGGATCGCGAAAGGCGCGTTTCAGGACGCTGCCCATGCTTTCCTCAAGCTCTGACCGGCTGGCGGGTTTGCCGTCGCCCAGCATCGGCAAGAACAACAGGCAGCTGAGGACAAGGACGCCGAAAATGATGAATACGGTCTGCCAGCTATAACTCGCCAGCAGAATTTCAGCCAGCGGTGCGCCAAAGACCTGCCCGGCCGACCCCGCCGCAGTTGCAATCCCAAGGGCAAGGCTGCGGTTTTCATCGCTGGCTGCGCGCCCGACGATGGCAAGAATGACACCGAAGCCGGTGCCTGCGATGCCAAAGCCGACCATCACCTCTAGCAGCTGCATTCCGGCGGGCGTGGTGGCATAGGCCGTCAGGATCAGACCGGCGGAATACAGAAACGCACCGATGATGATGGCCAGCTTGTCGCCCCATTTTTCCGCCAGCGCCCCAAAGATCGGCTGCCCGATCCCCCAGGCCAGGTTCTGGATCGCGATGGCCAGCGAAAATTCGGCCCGTGGCCAGCCGAAATCTTCTGCAATCGGGATCTGGAACATGCCGAAACTGGCGCGAAGGGCGAAATTGATCAGCAGAATAATGGACCCACCGATCAGGATGGGGGTGAACAGGCGGGATTGTGAGGTCATGAAAACACCGGCGCGGCAAAGTCAGACTTGCAGCGTTGACCTGTTGCGCAGGGGAAATCAAGGCAGAGCTTGTGATACAACATATAAGCCGCGATGATGAATCGCGGCTTATATAGCAGGATTATAGATTGATCGTGGCTTAGTTGCGGCGGCCAATCTCATTGTTGATGCTGAACCGCGATGCCGGAATCGAGTTCACGGCTTGCAATTCACCCAGAATAACGGTGGTTTTCTTGCCTGCGTCATCCGTGACGACCCATTGGCGCAATTGCGTCGGGTTCGAGAATACCATCTGGATGTTGCCGTATTGCGGGTTCTGCGGGTCTTGGGCCGTGACGACGGTCGAATTCTGCGCTTCGGTATAGCCAGTGACCATGTTGGCTCGGCCAAGATCGACGTTTGCGTCCAGAATGATCGACAGCGGTGTTTGCGACAGCGGATATTGCTGCGGCCCCCCCGAAGATTTCGGGTCAAAGATCGCGACGTTTCCGCCCGATGCCAGAACCAGCGTGTTGTCATTGTTATATTCGAACCGGACACGGCCGGGGCGCTGGATAAACACCGTGCCAGTCGAAATCGTGCCATCGGGGTTCACTTGCGTGAACTCGGACTGGACGGTGCGCAAGCTGTTCAAATAGCGCGAAATTTCATTCAGCGGGATACGTTCGGCCAATGCCGGGAAGGCAAAGGCCAGGACAAGGGCGGGCGCAAGGGCGAGCGATCTGATGTTCATAGGGCAGATCATATCCTTTTCGGTTCGACATGCACATCACGAGTCACGGATGAGTTCGGGCCGGAACACTCGCGGATGCGTGACGGTTCCCCGTCACACGGTGGCTTGAACTATGTTTCAGTTTTCGTCAGGCCCGCGGATCAGGAACCGGATCTGACCACGGACGTTGGTCAAGGCGACCTCGCGCCATCTTGGAACAAGGGAGATTGCCCCATGAAATCAGGTTTTGCCGTTCTTTCCACCGCCGTTGTTTTTGCCGTTCCGGTATTTGCGCAGGATGCAATGCCAGCTTCGGGAACCTATACGTTCGACCCGGAACATAGTGCGATTTCGTTCGAATACGACCACAACAATCGATTGTCAGAAAGCTATGGTATCATCCGGGGCGTTGAAGGAACCATTGTTCTGGATACCGAAAATCCTGCCAATTCGACCGTCGAGGCAAGTTTCCCCATGTCGAATATCGTGACCACCGCGCCTGCGCTGGATGAACATATTCGGGGCAAGGATTTCTTCAATTCGCCGGATGGCTCATCCCCGATCACGTTCAAATCGACCAAGGTGGATCCCGAAGGGGATGATGAGGCCAAGGTGACAGGTGATCTGACGATCAACGGCGTCACGAAAGAAGTCGTTCTGGATGTCGATTTCAACAATTACGCCGAAAACCCCATGACCAAGGCGATGACGGCGGGGTTCAATGCCGAAACGACCATCAAGCGTTCCGATTTCAACCTCGATGCCTTCGTTCCGATGGTGGAGGATGAGGTCGAAATCAATATCTCGGTCGAGGCTGCGGTCGCGCAGTAAGGCTGGTCAGCGACGCCGATCAGGCCGGGGCTGCCTCCCGGCCTTACAGCGATTGCCCGGTCAGCAGTCGCGGCATCGGATCAACCGAAAGACCTGCGGCTTGTCGCATGAAACCGCGGCGCAGCGGGGGCAGGGCGGTCACGATCCCCATGCCAATGCCGCGCATGGCAGACAGGATGGGATTGTCGCTGCCAAACAGGCGATTCACACTGTCCATGCCAAGTGCCAGACTGGTCGCATCAAATCGCCGCCATGCCTGATAGCGTTCCAGAACCAGTTCGGACCCGATATCTTCGCCACGCCGCGCCGCCTCGACCAGCACCTCTGCCAAGGCGGCGACATCGCGCAGGCCAAGGTTCAGGCCCTGACCAGCCACCGGATGCACGCCATGGGCGGCGCACCGACCAGCGCAATCCGGGGTGCGGCATAGGTTTCGGCCAAGGACAGGCTCAGCGGATAGCTGAACCGCGCGCCCGCCAGGGAAATCGCGCCCAGATAATCGCCAAAACGCGGGCGCAGAACCTTTAGAAATTCATCGTCATCCAGCGCGGCAATCGCGCGGGCGTTGTCATTGGTTTCGGACCAGACGACACTGCTGCGATTTCCGGGCAAAGGCAGAATCGCCAGTGGCCCGGTCGCCATGAAATATTGCTGCGCAATGCCATGATGCGGCTCTGCATGGTCAATGGCCGCGACCAGCGCGGTCTGCCCATAATCCCACCCCTGCCGCTTGATCCCCGCACGCTGCGCGACCGAGGAGTTGCGCCCATCCGCGCCGATCAATGCCCGTGCCGTCATCTGCCGCCCATCGGACAGATCAACGGTGACATGGCTGGCTTCGACGTGATGTCCGGTGACGGCAATGCCCGGCATATGCGTCACCCGGCCTGACATGGCATCCAGCAGGGCGCGATACAGAAAGCGATCCTCCAGCATGAAGCCAACCGGGCCCTCTTCGATCTCTGCACTGTCGAAATGCAGAAAGAATGGCGCGGCACCCTGTCCGGGCAGGCCCTGCGACGCCTTGACCTGCAAGATCGGCTGGCTTTTGTCCGCCAGTCCCGACCACAGGCCAAGCGCCTTCAGCAACCGCTGCGAGGCGACCGCCAACGCATAGGCGCGACCGTCGAAATCATCGCTGGCGCGTGCATCGGCAGGGCGAGGGTCCACGACCGCCACGGAAAGGCCCGCATCCGCCAGCGCCAGCGCCAGCGTCGGCCCATTCAGGCCACCGCCCGCAATCAGAATATCGACATCGGTTTTCATGGCGGCGATCATGCACGGGTGGGCGGCAAAGGCAATGCGGCGCGGTGCCTTTGCCCCTCGCAGTTCAGCCCCCGGCCTTCAGGATCGATTGCAAACCGCTGCGGTAATCCGGGTAGCGCAGGGTAACGCCCAGATCCCGCTTGATCCGCTGGTTCGAGACGCGCTTGCTGTCCCGATAGAAGGACCGCGCCATCGGCGTCATGTCGGCATCATCGAAATCGACAGCGGGCGGGACAGGCAGATCCAGCAATTCGGCCGCATAGGCGATAACGTCCTGCGGCGGGGCGGGGTCGTCGTCGCACAGGTTATAGGCCGTGCCCGGCGCAGGCGCGTTGATCGAGGCCAGCAGAACCTGCGCAATATCTTCGGCGTGGATGCGCGAAAACACCTGTCCCGGCTTGATGATCCGGCGGGCGGTGCCATTGCGGATTTTTTCAAACGGCCCGCGACCGGGCCCATAGATGCCTGCAAGGCGAAAGACATGCAGCGGTAAACCGGCCTTATCGGCCAGACTGCGCCAATCGCCCTCGGCGCGGATACGGGCCTGACCGCGCGGACCTGAGCCGTCCAGCACGCTGTCTTCATCCACCCAGCCACCCGCGCGGTCGCCATAAACGCCGGTCGTGGACAGGTAGCCCAGCCAGCGCGGCGTGGCCTGCGCCAGATCATTCCGAAATGCCGCCAACACCGGATCGCCGGTCTGCAGATCCGGCGCGGCGGATACCAATATCCCGTCAGCGCGGGCAATGGCGCGGCGCAGGTCATCCTCTTGGCCCGGCCATAACAGCGACGTTGCGCCGGTTGCCGCAACCCGCGCAGTATCGCCGCGCGTTGTGCCCGTGACATGCCACCCCTTGGCGATCAGCTGCGGAGTCAGAAAGCCGGCGCTATAGCCGTGACCGAAAATCAGAAATTCCATGACGCCAGCGTAACGATGGCGCGCAGGTCGCGCCAGACGCTTGCTTGCCTTCGCGGGTGCTGGCAGATTCACCCCAATCAGAAGGAACACATTGATGGATACGGATTCCCGTTTTCTGCCGGTCGAGACGCCCGAGCCGGTCGCCCGCGAACAATTCACGGACCCCAAGGCCGCGGTAAAGCGCCTGCAACAGCTGTATTCCGATGCGACGGGTTTCCTGCTTCAGCGTTTTGCCACCGCGCTGGAGGGCCATCAGCCCACGGCACGTTATCGGGCATTTTATCCGGAAATCCGCCTGACGGTGAACTCTCATCCCCATGTCGATTCGCGCCTGTCCTTTGGCCATGTGGTCGAACCGGGCAGCTATGTCGCGACCATCACGCGACCGGATCTGTTTGAAAACTACCTGACCGAACAGATCGGCCTGCTGATCAAGAACCATGGCGTTCCGGTGACGGTTGGTTTCAGTGACACCCCGATGCCGGTGCATTTCGCCGTTGCGGCGCAGACCAATGAACTGGCCGTGCCGCAAGAGGGTGTCCTGGACTTTTCGCTTCGCGATGTCTTTGACGTGCCCGATCTGCGGACGATGAACGACGATATCGTGAATGGGGTCGCCGTTCCGCTGTTGGATGGGGCGCAGCATCTTGCAGCCTTTACCGCGCAGCGCGTGGATTATTCGCTGGCCCGTTTGCAGCACTATACCGCAACCGCCGCCGAACATTTCCAGAATTTCGTGCTGTTCACCAACTACCAGTTCTATGTGGATGAGTTCGAGGCATATGCCCGCCGCGCTTTGGCCGACCCCAATTCTGGCTACACCAGCTTTGTCGCGCCCGGAAATCAGGAAATCACGGATGCGGATGCGGAACTGCCGGTTCTGGCCAAGATGCCGCAGATGCCGACCTATCATCTGAAAAGCAAGGACGGGCAGGGGATCACGCTGGTCAATATCGGCGTGGGTCCGTCAAACGCCAAGACCGCCACCGACCACATCGCGGTTCTGCGCCCGCATGCCTGGCTGATGGTTGGCCATTGCGCGGGGCTGCGCAACAGCCAGCGGCTTGGCGATTTCGTGCTGGCCCATGCCTATCTGCGCGAAGATCATGTGCTGGACGATGATCTGCCGGTCTGGGTTCCGATCCCGCCGCTGGCCGAGGTTCAGGTTGCCCTGCAGGAAGCCGTCGCCGAAGTCACCAAGCTGGAGGATTACGAGCTGAAGCGGATCATGCGCACCGGCACCGTTGCCACGATCGACAACCGCAATTGGGAGTTGCGCGACCATTCCGGTCCGGTGCATCGGCTGTCGCTGTCGCGCGCCGTCGCGCTGGATATGGAAAGCGCAACCATCGCCGCGAACGGATTTCGCTTTCGCGTGCCCTATGGCACGCTTCTATGTGTCAGCGACAAGCCCCTGCATGGCGAATTGAAGCTGCCCGGCATGGCGACCGACTTCTATCGCACGCAGGTCGCAAACCATCTGCTGATCGGCATTCGTGCGATGGAGAAGCTGCGCGAAATGCCGCTTGAACGCATCCATTCGCGTAAATTGCGGTCATTCAGCGAAACAGCGTTCCTGTGACCTAGCGTCATCTTGCGGCCAAACCGCCGGATTTCGCCGGAACGGCGAAAAATGCTTGATCTGCCGGTCAAAACCGTGTGTAGCAGGCGTTATGCCGCAAAAGGCGCAAATTTGTGGGCCCGTCAGAACAGGGCAAGAGGAGACAGAACTATGGCAATGCCTTCCGCAAAACCGATGACCAAGACGCAACTGGTCGCGACCCTGGCCGAAGAAATGGGTTCGGATAAGAAAACCGCAACCGCCGCTCTGGACGCGATTGCAGCAGTTGTCACCCGTGAGGTCGCCGCTGGTGGCGCCGTGACCCTGCCGGGCATCGGCAAGGTTGCTTGCCGCGCCCGCCCCGAGCGTCAGGTCCGCAACCCGCAGACCCAGGAAATGATGACCAAGCCGGCTGACAAGCAGGTCAAAGTGACCGTTGCCAAGGCGCTGAAAGACAGCGTTAACAGCTGATCGCTTTTCGCGATACCCAAGGTCAGGCCGCGCCATCTGGTGCGGCCTTTTCTTTTTTCCCAGACCTGCGGGTTTCGGCCTTTTGATCGTCTCCCCCCTCTGCTAGCGATAAGCCGGTCAAGCAATGACGGGGGCGATCATGGATATTCGCGCGATCCTGATGGGGGTGGTTTTCGCGATCATGTGGGCCTCGGCCTTTACCTCGACCCGGATGATCGTGACCGAGATCCCGCCTCTGATGGCCCTTGCGCTGCGTTTTGCGCTGTCGGGAACGATCGGTGTGCTGATCGCGCTGGCCATGGGGCAGACATGGCGGACGCTGACCCGGAACCAATGGCGTGCGGTCATCATTCTGGGGCTGTGTCAGAACGCGATCTATCTGGGCCTGAACTGGATCGCGATGCAGTGGATCGAGGCGGGGCTGGCGTCGATCATTGCGGCGACCATGCCGCTGATGGTTGCCTTTATCGGCTGGATCGCCATGGGCGAACGTCTGCGCCCGCTGGGCGTTCTGGGCCTGATGCTGGGTCTGGTCGGCGTGGCGATCATCATGGGAACGCGGCTGCAGGGGGGCAGCGATCCCGTGGGCATCGTGCTGTGCTTCATCGCGGCACTCGCACTGGCGGTCGCGACGCTGACCGTTCGTGGCGCAAGCGGGGGCGGCAATGTGATGATGATCGTCGGCCTGCAGATGCTTGTCGGCGCGGCGACGCTGGCCGTTATCTCACCCATGTTCGAGACGTGGCATATCAGTTTTGAGCCGCGATTGGTGATTGCCTTCATCTACACCGTTCTGGTGCCGGGATTGGCGGCCACTTGGATCTGGTTCCTGCTGGTGGATCGTATCGGCGCAATCCGTGCCGCGACCTTCCATTTTCTGACGCCGTTTTTTGGTGTAGCCACCGGCGCCGCGCTTTTGGGGGAAAAGCTGGGCATCGGTGACGTGATCGGCGTGGGGATCATCATGATGGGCATTCTGGCGGTGCAACTGTCCAAAGCGCCGGCCACTGCGACGTCACCTGTCAAGCGGCCGACGCCCTCCTGATCACGGATTGTCGGCGGCCCGTATCGCCTTGGCCGCATCGCGATCCTGACAGCGCTGCACCCAGTCCGTTATGGCCGGGGTGGCTGGCATCTGATCGCCAAACCATGCAAACGGGCCCACGCACAGCAAATCCGCGGCGCTGTAATCATCGCCCAGCAGATAGGGTTGCACCGACAAAACCTCGTCCAGCCGCCTGATCGCGGTGTCATAGTCACGCAGCGATGCCCAGATGGCGGGGTGTTCCAACTTGGCCCAGCTCAGGATCGTAACAGGTTCCAACACGCCCTGATACCATGTCAGCCATGACAGATAACGCCCCCGCTGCGGATCGCCGACAGACCGGCCCAGACCGGATTCGGGAAAGCGATCCGTTAGATACAGGATGATCGCCGCTCGTTCGCGCACATGATCGTCGCCATCCGTCAGATAAGGGACCTTGCCTTCGGGGTGTGGGTTGCCCGGATCGGTCCCGCCCGAACCGTCCTGACGTGGGATTGTCACCGTGACCGTTTCGATCTGATCGCCGATTCCCATTTCCGCGATCAACTGCGCCACACTGGTCGAGCGGCTGTTCGGCGAATGATAAAATGTTAGCATTGGCTTGCATCCCTTTTGACTTATGCGCAAACCATAATCATGACCTGCTGACAGAAAGAGGCAGTATGGCCCGCACCGACCGCCTGATGCGTCTGATGGATGTGATGCGCCGCTTACCTGCGCCGGTGACGGCCGGGCGGCTGGCGCAGGAAACCGGCGTCTCGCTGCGCCAGCTTTACCGCGATATCGCGACGCTGCGCGCGGCTGGCGCCTTGATCGATGGCGAGGCGGGGCTTGGCTACACTCTGACCGAGGATCCGGCCTTGCCGCCGCAAAGTTTCTCTCGGCTGGAGATCGAGGCGTTGTGCCTTGCCGTCGATGCCCTGTCGGGAATTGGCGATGACGAACTGACCGATGCCGCGCAAACCGCCCTGTCGCGGATCATCGCCACGCTGCCCGAACGTCAGGCCCAACAGGCGCTGCACGCCATCATGCGCAGCTTTACCGAGGCGCCCGAACGCGAACCGCCTCAGGTAGATTTGGCCACAATTCGCCATGCCTGCTGGAATGAACTGACCTTGCGGATCAACTATACCGACTTGACTGGCGCGCCTTCGACGCGCGACATCTGGCCACTGGGGCTGTCCTACACGCATCGCACATTGATGCTGCTGGCCTATTGTCGGCTGCGGATGGACTATCGGATATTCCACATCAACCGCATCGCCGCATTGGCCCTGACCGGCGAAAGCTTTCGCCCGCGCAGGGCCGCATTGGTGCGTGATTACGCCGAGGCGCGAAAGGCCTGCACGGACCGGGCCTATGCCGCCAGTGGCGTGAATATCGCGGTCGATGTGTCACAGGAATAGCGGTCGACATAAGCCGAAGCATTTTCGGCCAGATCGGTGATCGCATCCAGAATGGCATCAATCTGCGGCGCTGGCGCGGCCCAGCACAGGTTAAGGCGCACGAAACCCGGCTTCTCAATCTCATCCCCGCGCAGAATGGCGGCCCGCAACCGCTCGGATTGCTGATCACCGATCCCCAACAGGCGATGCACATACGGCCCCGCACAGGCGCAGCCGCCCCGCGCCTGAACGCCGTAAAGGTCAGACAGCATCCGCGTGGCCAATTGCTGATGGATGAATCCGCCATGACCATCACCGATCCGGAACGACAGGATCGGCAGGCGCGGCGCCGTGGCGTGCCCCAGCAACGTCAGTCCCCGGACATGGCGCAACCGTGTCGCCTTTTCCATCCAGCACGCATGAACCGCGTCGATCTGGGCCTGCCCGATATGGTCCTTCAGCGCAAAAACCAGTGCGGCACGAATATCACCGACGACATTGGGCGTTCCCGCTTCCTCTCTTGCCTCGACCAGGGGTGCATAATCATGCCCATGGCTGTTCACGAACCTGACCGTTCCGCCGCCCGGCAGCGTGGGGGTGTCGGCCACGACGGCATCACGCCGCAGGATCAGAACGCCCGACGCCCCCGGCCCGCCAATGAATTTATGGGGCGAGGCGACAATGGCATCCATGCCCAGCGACAGATCGATCGGCAGATAGGGCGCACCACCTGCATAATCCCAAATGACCTTCGCCCCCGCCTGCTTCATCACTTGGGTGACACGCGCGACATCGGTCAAGATTCCCGTGACGTTCGATGCCGCCGAAAACGCGCCGACCACGTGACCCGATAGGGTCGCCAATGCAGCTTTCAGGGCCGCCATATCGATCCCACCTTCGGCCGCCTCGGGCAGCTCGATCACCTCTGCGCCGCTTTCGCGCCACGGCAGAATGTTCGAATGATGTTCATAAGGCCCGATCAGCACGGTCCAGCCCGGTCCGACATCAAACAATCCCACCAGCCGGTTGATGCCTGCTGTCGCGCCTGATCCGGTAAAGATCACGGCATGGTCCGCCCCACCATTGGTGCAGCGCAAAATCTCGGCCCGGGCGGCGCGGCGCATCCGCGTCATCATGCCGCCGCAATGGCTGGCCTCGGTATGGCTGTTGGCATACCAGGGCAGAACCTCCTCCATCACGAAAGCCTCGATCTGGCGAAGCGCCCTCCCCGAGGCGACGTAATCGGCATAGATCATCTGCTTCTGCCCAAACGGCCCGTCGATGACGGCATCGCGACCGATCAAACCGCCTTCGATGCTGTCGACTCCGCCCAGACCGGCGCGAAACTTGCTGTAAATATCCATCGGGTGACCTCCTGCTGCCTTCGAAATATGACACAGGAAGATGCAAATTTTGATTTCTTCTTTGCTTAAATACCCATAAAGATCGGGTCAAATGAACGAACAACCTTTGCAAATCGATGAAATCGACCACCTGATCCTATCCGCGTTGCAGCAGGATGCCTCGCTGTCGCAACGACAATTGGCAGATCGGATCGGGCTGTCGCAAAATGCCTGTTGGCGCCGCCTGCAACGCCTGACCGATGCGGGCATCCTCAGAGGCAGCCGCGCGATTATCGACGCGACGCGAGCGGGCCTGCGACTGACGGTTTTTGTCATGATGCGCACCCGCCACCACGACGACGCCTGGGCGCGGCGTTTTCGCACCCGTGTCGAATCCATCCCTGAAATTACCGAATTTCACCGGATTGGCGGCGAATGGGACTATATGGCGAAACTGGTGACGACCTCGATGGCGGGCTATGATCGCTGCTACAAGGCGTTGATCGCGGATATGGACCTGGAACGCGTGACCGGCGTCTTTTCGATGGAAACGATATTCGAAGGGCGCCCGCTGAAGCTGCCGCGTTGATTTTCACGAAATGTTCGCCATCTTGGTATGATGCGTGCCGATCAGATCCTGCATCCGACCCCTGAGGGGCTTTATTGCCCGCCCGGCGATTTCTACATCGATCCGGTGCGTCCGGTTCACCGGGCGCTGATCACACATGGACATGGCGACCATGCGCGGGCGGGACATGGCGTCGTTCTGGCGACGGCCCAAACGCTGGACATCATGGCGATCCGCTATGGTCAGGATTTCGCGGGCCAGCGGCAGGTGGCCAATGGCCCCCTGCGAATTCATGATACCACAGTCAGCTTTCATCCGGCGGGGCATATTCTTGGTTCGGCCCAGATCGCGATCCAGCCCGACAAAGGCCCGAAGATTGTCGTCTCGGGCGATTATTGCCGGCGCCCCAACCCGGTTTGTGCGCCGTTCGAGCCTGTTCCTTGCGATATTTTCGTGACCGAGGCGACCTTTGGCCTGCCCGTCTTTTGTCACCCTGACCCGTTGCAGGAAATGTCCCGGTTGACCGCCAGCATGGCAGAGTTTCCTGATCGTCCCCATCTGATCGGTGCCTATGCCTTGGGCAAGGCGCAGCGCGTGATTGCGCTGGCACGCCAGGCCGGCATTGATGGCCCGATTGCCATTCATGGCGCGTTGCAGAATTTGTGCGATTATCACATCGCACAGGGGATTGATCTTGGCCCGCTGGTTCCGGCAACAGCGGATACTGTCACCGCGCAACTGGTGATCGCCCCGCCCTCGGCCTTTGCCAGCCCTTGGGTTCAGCGTTTTCGCGATCCGGTGATCGGTTTCGCGTCCGGGTGGATGCAGGTCCGTGCGCGTGCGCGGCAACGCGGGGTCGAACTGCCTTTGATCATCAGCGATCATGTCGACTGGCCGCAAGTTACGAACACCATTCGCGAACTTTCCCCGTCGGAGGTCTGGATCACCCATGGAACCGAGGACGGGTTGATGCGCTGGTGCGAGCTTGAGGGGGTCGCCGCCCGTCCGCTGCGCTTGGTCGGATACGAGGACGAACCGGAATGAAGGCTTTCGCAAACCTGTTAGAGCGTTTGGCCTTCACCCCCGCCCGCAATGCCAAGCTGCAATTGTTGCGACATTATCTGATGGCGACGCCCGACCCGGATCGCGGCTACGCGTTGGCGGCGCTGACCGGCGATCTGAAGCTGCGCGCGGTCACGCCCGGTCTGCTGCGCGGGCTGATGGCCCAACGTGTTGATGAACAGCTTTTCAGCCTGTCCTATGATTTCGTCGGTGATCTTGCGGAAACCATCGCTCTTTTATGGCAAGCTGACGGCGATGAAGACGTGCCCTTGCATCAGGCGGTTGCGCTGCTGGCGGAAACCGGAAAAGCCGGATTGCCCGCCGCAATCGCCGCGATGCTTGACCGGCTTGGATCGTCCCAGCGGCTGGCATTTCTGAAACTGGCAACCGGGAATATGCGGGTCGGGCTTTCGGCACGCATGGCGCGGATGGCGCTGGCCGATATGGGGCAGCCCACGGTCGCCGATATCGAAGAGATCTGGCACGGGCTGACGCCGCCCTATCAGCCGCTGTTTGACTGGATCGCGGGCGGCCCACGCCCCGAAAATGCGGCGAAAGCGCCGTTCAGGCCGGTGATGCTCTCCACGCCGGTTGATCTGGACCAGCTGCGCGGCCTTGATCCTTCGGAATACATCGCCGAATGGAAATGGGATGGCATCCGCGTTCAGGCCATCAACGATCAGGGCGTCCGCAGGCTTTATTCGCGCACCGGCGAGGATATCAGCGCCTCTTTCCCGGATCTGATCGGTGCGCTGAATTTTGATGGTGCGGTTGATGGCGAATTGCTGGTCCGTCGCGGCAATGAGGTGGCGTCATTCGGTGATCTTCAAAAGCGTCTTGGCCGGAAAAGCGTCACGCGGGCGATGTTGGAAAGCCATCCGGCTGCATTGCGCGTTTATGATGCAATGTTCTGGCAAGGGGACGATCTGCGTGATCTGCCCCTGACACAGCGCCGAATGCTGTTGGAGCAGGCCGATTTCGGCAGCGATGGCATTGATCTGTCGCCGCTGTTGGATTTCACAACCTGGGATGAACTGGCTGCCCTGCGTACCGATCCACCGTCCCCGGTCATCGAAGGGGTGATGATCAAACGGCGCGACAGTCGCTATGTTTCGGGCCGTCCGCGCGGACCATGGTTCAAATGGAAACGCGATCCGATGGTGGTCGATGCCGTGCTGCTCTATGCGCAACGTGGTCACGGGAAGCGATCCGGTTTTTACAGCGACTTCACCTTTGGCCTGTGGGATGGTGATCAGCTGGTCACCGTCGGCAAAGCCTATTTCGGCTTTACCGATGAAGAGTTGAAAGAACTGGACCGCTTTGTCCGCAACAATACCATCGACCGCTTTGGCCCCGTGCGTGCCTTACAGCCGAAACTTGTGCTGGAAGTCGCGTTTGAGGGGCTTAACGCCTCGGGTCGCCATAAATCCGGCGTGGCAATGCGATTTCCCCGCATCAGCCGTATCCGGTGGGATAAACCCGCCAGTGAAGCGGATCACCTGACCACGCTGAAGGCGATGATCCCGTGATACTGCCGCCCGATTTTCAGGACTGGTTTGCGCGGCAGGGCTGGCATCCGCATCCGCATCAGATCGCGTTGCTGGACGCGCGCGGCGATACCCTGCTGATCGCGCCGACTGGCGGCGGCAAGACGCTGGCCGGTTTCCTGCCTTCGCTGGTCGATCTGCAATCGCATCAAGGCGGGCTGCACACGCTGTATGTCTCGCCCCTGAAGGCGCTGACGGCAGATATCGCCCGCAATCTGTCGCGGCCGGTCGCCGATCTTGGCCTGAAGATCAGGATCGAGGATCGCACCGGCGATACCCGTGCCAGCCAGCGTGCGCGGCAAAAGGTCGATCCGCCAGATATCCTGCTGACGACGCCGGAATCGCTGGCGCTGATGCTGTCCTACGAACAGGCGCCGAAGATTTTCGGTGGGGTAAAGCGGATCGTTCTGGATGAACTTCATGCGCTGGCCGAAAGCAAGCGCGGCGATCAGCTGATGTTGTGCCTTGCGCGGCTGCGCAGTCTTGCGCCTGATGTGACAGTCACCGGCCTGTCCGCAACGGTGGAAGACCCGCAGGCCTTGGCCTATTTCATGGGTGGCGCACACATCATCAACGCCGATCCGGGGCCGGAACCGGACATCGCCATGCTGGCCACCGAAAATCCCGCGCCTTGGGCGGGGGGCGGCGGTCACTACGCCATCCCTGAAGTGCTGGCCGAGGTGAAGCAGGCCAACACCACCATCATCTTCATCAATACTCGCGCCCAGGCCGAGCTGTTCTTTCAGGCGCTATGGGCTGCGAATGATGATAACCTGCCCATCGGTTTGCATCACGGCAGCCTGTCGCGAGAGGCACGTCAGCGTGTCGAAGCGGCGATGGCCGCGGGTGAATTGCGTGCCGTTGTCGCAACCGGCAGCCTTGATCTGGGTATCGACTGGGGCGCGGTCGATCTTGTGATTCAGGTCGGTGCGCCCAAGAACATCAAGCGGCTGGTGCAGCGGATCGGGCGGGCCAATCACCGCTATAACGCGCCATCCCGCGCCCGCATCGTCCCTGCCAACCGCTTTGAGGTCATCGAATGCGTCGCGGCGCTGGAAGCCGTTCACGAACATGATCTGGATGGTGTTCCACGCCCGCCAGGCCCGCTGGATGTCTTGTGCCAGCATATCCTGCTGACCGCATGCGCCGGACCGTTTGACGCCGACGCCCTGTTTCAGGAAGTGCGGCGGGCTGGCCCCTATCGCGCCCTGTCCCGCGCGGCATTCGAGGATTGCCTGGAATTCGCGGCGACGGGCGGATACGCCTTGCGTGCCTATGATCGCTGGCAGCGGCTGATGCTGCGGGACGGGCTGTGGCGTTTGCGCGACCCGCGCGCCACCCGCGACCTTCGCATGAATATTGGCACCATCGTCGAAGCAGAGATGCTCAAGGTGCGCCTGCGCGGGCGCGGCGGCACCCCGCTGGGCGAAGTCGAAGAGGCTTTTGCCGCCAGCCTTGAACCCGGCGACACCTTTCTGATCGGCGGTCAGACAGTGCGATACGAGGGGTTGCGGGAAATGGTGGTAGAGGTCACCAAACAGCCGACCCGACAACCCAAGATCGCCGTATTCTCGGGCGTGAAAATGGCGACGTCTACCCAGCTGTCGCACCGCCTTCTTGATCTGATCGGTGATCCGGGCCGCCATGCAGTCTTGCCGCCGGACACCAGCGAATGGCTGGCGCTACAGGCGCAGGTCAGTGATCTGCCAAGGCCAGGCGTTCTGGTCAGCGAAAGCTTTCCCCATATGGGCCGCTGGCATTTTGCGCTTTACGGCTTTGCGGGCCGGAATGCCTTGCAGACGCTGGGCCTGTTGATGACCCGCATGATGGAGGAAGCGGGGCTTGGTCCGTTGGGCTTTCTGGCGACCGACTATGCGTTGCTGATCTGGTCGCTGGACCCGGTGACCGATCCCGCCTTACTGCTGGATCGCGCGGGCCTGCGTGCGGGTCTGGGCGATTGGCTGGGTGGGAATGCGGTGATGAAGCGAACCTTTCGCAATGTCGCGACGATTGCGGGCCTGATCCATCGCAATCTGCCGGGCCAGCGCAAGACCGGACGGCAGGCGACCTTTTCCAGCGATATCCTGTATGACACATTGCGCAAATATGACCCGGACCATCTGATGCTACGGATCACCGCAGATGAGGCACGGCGGGGCCTGGTGGATTTTGATCGGATCGAAGAAATGCTGGACCGATCGCCCATCCACGACCATCGAATGCTGGATCGTGTGACTCCGCTGGCAGCACCCTTGCTGTTAGAGGTTGGCAAGGTGCCGATCGCAGGACAGGGGCGCGAACGTCTGGCCGCAGAACAGGCCGCCGCCTTGATGGCAGAGGCGGGTTTGACATGAGTTCCTATGACTTTGATTTTGGCGGGCAGCGATTGCAGGCGCGACCGTCGGGTGCGTTATGCTGGCCCACGCGCCGCTGGTTGATTGTTGCGGATCTGCATCTGGGAAAATCCGAACGAATGGCGCGGCGCGGTGGCGCCCTGTTACCCCCTTATGAAACGCTGGAAACGCTGGACCGGCTGCAGGCGGAAATCGTTGCGACCGATCCGGTGACGGTCGTCAGTCTGGGCGATGGCTTTGATGATGATGCGGCGGGCCGTGGTCTGCCAGATGCAATATGCGACAAAATTCGGGACATGGCCCTGGAACGGGAATGGATCTGGGTCAATGGCAATCACGATCCGGGGGTGGTGGATTCCCGATTGCCGGGGCGCAATACCCCCGAGCTGGCCGATGAATTGCTGTTTCGCCACGAAGCGGGACAAGGCCTCGATATCACCGGGCATTATCATCCCTGTATCCAACTGGCAGGGCAACGCCGCCGCTGCTTTCTGATCGGCGAGCAGCATCTTATCCTGCCCGCCTTTGGCGCCTATACCGGCGGGCTGTCTGTCGATGATCCGGCTTTGGCGCGGCTGGTTGCAAGCGGAATTGCGGTTGCCTGCGGAGCCAGGGCGCTGCCCGTTCCGGTGAGGGGCAGGGCCAAGGCATGACAAAGGCCGGCGGTCCAGTGACATGCCGGCCTTGCTTTAATTGTCGTGCGGATCAGAAGGCGAAATTGACGCCCAATTTCAGGTTGTGATGTTCCGGCGTCGCGCGGGTGACAAGATCCACGTTGTCATCGCTGAAGGTCACGTCCGTCTTACCAAAGTTCCGATACTGCCATTCGGCAAACATCGACCAACGCTCATTCAGTTTGCGTTCGACGCCTGCACCCAATGAATAACCGTTGGCGGTATAGCCTTCGGTCGCTGACTCATCTTCGCCGTTGGTGCTGCCTGACAGAATGTAGTCGAAGTCACCGTGGACATAACCGGCGGTGCCGTAAACCATCGTCTTGGGGTTCACGACTAGGCCAGCCTTCATTTGCACGCCAGCAATGTAGTTAACCTTGGATTCAAGCGCGATACTGACGGCGTCGCCATCGACAATACCGCTGCCGCCTTGTTCGTCGCTGATGTCGCCACCCTCGATGGTCAGTTCGGGACCGAAAACCCAGCTGCCGCGCTGCCAGCGATAGCCAAGATGCAAACCGCCGTTCAGACCCGATACATCCAGATTGGTGATATCGTTCTGACGGCCGATCAGATTGCTGTCTTCGTACAGATCGAACCCGACTTCGTCGTCTGCGCCAAAGGCATAGCCGATCCAGCCGCCAGCATATCCACCAGCCCAATCCGACACAGGCTCAGCGATTGGCGCAACGACCACCGGTGCTTCCTGAACCGGCGCGACATAACCACCCGCCTGAGCAGCCGGCGCCATCATTGCAAGCAGGCCGGCAACAGCAAAAGTAGATTTAATACGCATGTCCTGAAAGCTCCTGTGGCGGCGATAAATTTCGTCTGGAATTCGTTTGAATCAGTTAATCCACCCCAAATCAGAAATCCAATGTTGATCAGGGATAGGGCTGATACATGCCTGTTTTTGCCGCATTGCGCGGCAAAAACAACACAGGAAACATGTGCGATCTGTCGAAAATCCGAACGATCAGATGTCCAGATTTTCGACGTTCAGGGCGTTTTGCTGAATGAACTCGCGGCGCGGTTCGACCACGTCGCCCATCAGCTTGGTAAACAGATCCTCTGCCTCAGCCAGATCTTCGATCCGAACCTGCAGCATGGTGCGGGCAGCCGGGTCCAGCGTGGTTTCCCACAATTGTTCCGGGTTCATTTCACCCAGACCCTTGTAGCGCTGCAACGACAGACCCTTTTCGCCCTCAAGGAAGATCGCCTGCAGCAAGCCCAGCGGGCCATAGATCGGCAATTCCCGATCCTTGCGGATCAGATAGGCGGGTGCGCCATAAACATCTTGCAAGACCTGCGTCATTTCGCCCAGACGGCGGCTTTCTCCGCTGCGCAGCATCTGACCATCCAGCGTGCGGTTTTCCTCGACCCCGCGAAGGGTGCGGGTCAGACGGATGCCCGCATCCTGCGTCGGGCGACCCTGCCAGCCGCGTTCGTATTCTTCCGCGATCATATCCAGTCGTTTGGCAATCGCATCGGCCACCCCTTGCGCGTCGGTGTCGATACGACCCGGCAACAATGCCCCGGCGATGGCCGCCTGTTCGGTGATATGGGGCGGGTAATGCGTCGGATAGGCGCGCAGGATGCGGCGCATGGTGCGCGCCTCATCGACCACCCGCACGAGATCGTTGCCGCTGATATTTTCGCCCGAACCAAGGCGCAACGAGGCACCGTCGACGCCCTGCTGGACCAAATAATCCTCCAGCGCGGCTTCGTTCTTCAGATAAACCTCGGACCGGCCACGGCCGACCTTATACAATGGTGGCTGGGCGATATACAGATGCCCCGCCTCGATCAGTTCCGGCATCTGACGGAAGAAGAAGGTCAGCAGCAGCGTCCGGATATGCGCACCGTCCACGTCGGCATCCGTCATGATGACAATCTTGTGGTAGCGCAGTTTGTTCAGGTTGAACTCGCCGCGCCCGATGCCCGTGCCAAGCGCGGTGATCAGCGTGCCGATCTGTTCTGACGACAGCATGCGGTCAAACCGTGCCCGTTCGACGTTCAGGATCTTGCCGCGAAGCGGCAGAACAGCCTGATTCTGGCGCGACCGGCCCTGTTTGGCGGACCCGCCTGCCGAGTCCCCCTCGACGATGAACAGTTCGGCCAATGCCGGGTCTTTTTCCTGACAGTCAGCCAGCTTGCCGGGCAGCGACGCGATGTCCATTGCCGTTTTGCGACGGGTCAGTTCGCGTGCTTTGCGGGCAGCCTCACGGGCCAGGGCCGCCTCGATGATCTTGCCGATGATCGCTTTGGCTTCGGCCGGGTTTTCCTCGAACCATTCGGCCAGCTTTTCGCTGACAAGGCTTTCAACCGCCGGGCGCACCTCGGACGAGACAAGCTTGTCCTTGGTCTGGCTGGAAAATTTCGGGTCAGGCACTTTGACCGACAGAACACAGGTCAAGCCCTCGCGGGCGTCGTCACCGGTAAAGTCGATCTTTTCGCGTTTGGCGATGCCGCTGGATTGGGCGTAATTGTTGATGACGCGCGTCAAAGCGCCACGGAAACCGGCCATATGCGTGCCGCCATCGCGCTGCGGGATGTTGTTGGTAAAGGGCAGGACTGTTTCGTGGTAGCTGTCATTCCACCACATCGCGACTTCGACCCCGATGCCGTTCTTTTCGCCGGCAATGAAAATCGGATCTGGCATGACCGATGTTTTCGAGCGGTCAAGAAATTTCACGAATTCCCGAACGCCGCCTTCGTAGAAAAGTTCGGTTTTCAGGGGCTCTGCCGGACGCTCGTCCTCTAGCAGGATGCGGACACCGCTGTTCAGAAAGGCCAGTTCGCGCAGGCGGTTTTCCAGCGTCTTGAAGACGTAATCCAGATTGCTGAACGTGCCATTCGGATCGGTTTCCTTGTTCGAGGCCAGAAACCGAACTTCGGTCCCGCTTTCGCCGGGTGCGTCGCCGATGACGCGCAAATGTTCAACCGTGTCACCGCCTTCAAAGCGGGCATAATATTCCTTGTCGTTGCGCCAGATGCGCAGCTCAAGCCAGTCAGACAGCGCGTTCACGACCGACACGCCCACGCCGTGCAGACCGCCCGAAACCTTATAGCTGTTCTGGTCGAATTTCCCGCCGGCATGCAGCTGGGTCATGATCACCTCGGCCGCGCTGACGCCTTCGGTCGGGTGCATGTCCACGGGAATCCCACGTCCGTTGTCGCGCACGCTGACGCTGTTATCGGCGTGGATTTTGACCCTCACATAGTCCGCATGACCGGCCAAAGCCTCGTCAATGCCGTTATCCACGACCTCGTATACCATGTGATGCAGACCCGATCCGTCGTCGGTGTCGCCGATATACATGCCGGGACGTTTTCTCACGGCTTCCAAGCCTTTGAGAACCTTGATGGAATCAGCACCATATTCGGTGGGCTGCAGGGGGGTATCGGTCATTCGTTGGACTTCCTGTTCTTACCCATCCCATATAGGGATTCGGGTGGGTAAAGTCACGGCTTTTACGGGGTTTTTCCGCTATCCAGGGCGGTTGCGCGGCAATGCGCTGGCAGCCCGCATCAAAGCTTGCCACAATAGCCCAAAATCGGAGTCGCGGATGAAGCTGTTGCAGTGGTTTTTGGGCATATTGATCCTGCTGGGAATATGCTGGGTCGCGGGTCGGATGATCTTTCCGGTGCCCTCGACGCAAGGGCGGGAACCGGAATTCACCATCCCCTTCAACCCCGACACCGAACTTGGCCAACGCGCGGTCGAGGCGCAATCGGCCCATCCCGGTCAGTCCGGTGTGCTGCCCCTGGCGGATCCGATTGCCGCCTTTGACAGCCGGGTGCATCTGGCGCGCGGGGCGCAGCATTCCCTGGATGTGATGTATTACATCTGGCACGATGACCTCTCGGGTATGTTGCTGCTGGAGGCTTTGCGCGACGCCGCAGATCGCGGCGTCCGGGTGCGTCTGCTGCTGGACGACAACGGCATCACGGGGCTGGATCAGATGCTGGCGGCGATGAACGACCTGCCGAATTTCAGCGTGCGATTGTTTAATCCCTCAACGATCCGCAATCCCAAGATGGCCGGATACGCCCTGTCGCCCATCCGCATGAACCGCCGGATGCATAACAAGGCTTTCATTGTCGACAGTGCGGTGGCCATCGTCGGCGGGCGGAATATCGGCGACGAATATTTCGCGCTTGGCGATGTGCCGGCCTATCTGGACCTTGACGTCATGGGCGTCGGCAAGGTCGTCAACGATACCAGCAAGATCTTTGACAGCTACTGGAACAGTCAGCCTGTGATCGAGCTGGAGCGGGTGATCGACGGCCCCGGTGATAGGGCGCAATTCGATGCCAGACTGACCGAGGTCAAGGCCGAACCCGACGCTGCGAAGTTTGAACCGGATGCGCAAACGCCGTCAGCCCAGGTTCAGCGCGGCGCAGTGGCACTGGAATGGACCGATGTGCAGGTGGTTGCCGACAATCCGGCCAAGGGTCTGGGACAGGTTGAACGCGACGGTCTGATGATCTCCCAGCTTGGCAATATTCTGGGGAATATCGAAACCAATCTTGACATGATCTCGGCCTATTTCGTGCCGGGAAAGCCGGGCACGGCCTATTTCTCTGGTCTTGCGCGCAAAGGGCATCGCGTCGAGATCCTGACAAATTCATGGGAGGCGACGGACGTTCCCATGGTCCATGCAGGCTACATCAAATACCGGCGCGAGCTGTTAGAGGCCGGCGTTACCCTGTATGAATTGCGCCAGATCGAGGGGCAGCGTCAGGGACGTGACGAACTGGGTCCGATCGGTTCGTCCGGCGCATCGGTTCATGCCAAGACCTTCAGCATTGATGACCGGCGCGTTTTCATCGGCTCGTTCAATTTCGATCCGCGCTCGGCCCTGCTGAACTGCGAAATGGGTTTTCTGATCGACAGCCCGACGCTGGCACGGATGGGGCGCCTGGGCATCGAGCAGCTGGCCAAGCGCAGTTATCAGCCGGTGCTGGAAGGCGACGACATGGTCTGGCGGGTGACCGGGAATGACGGCACGGTCACAACTGTCGATCATGAGCCGGGTTTGGGGACATGGAACCGCATTGCGGTCTATGTTCTGAATATCCTGCCAATTGAATGGTTGCTTTAAGTCGCCAGCAACTGCCCAAGAGCAATGGCGCAGCCGACCACAATCAGCAGGCCGCCGGACAGAAGGTTCATCCGCCTAAGTCCGGTTGGCGTGGCAAGTTTGGCGCGTGCCGCCGCAACCACGCCACCCATCATCAGGTTCAGCGCAAATGGAATCAGCGCCGACATGGCTGCGATCACGGTGATGTCCCAGCCGGTCATCTGCCGGACATCGAAAAAGCCGGGCAGAACGGTGACATAGAAAAGTGCGGCTTTCGGGTTGCCGGTAATCGCAAGCAAGCCTGCGGAAAATCCCGCCCAACGGCCACGGCGCGTCAGGCGGGAATCTCCTTCGACGGGCTGTGCCGCATGGCGCAGCAAAGCAATCCCCATGCCGATAAAGACGATTGCCGCGACCCATCTTAACCCGATCAGCAGGGCCGCGCTTTGGCTGACGATAACGGCCAGGCCGAAGATCGCGATCAGCGGCCACAGCAGATCGCCGATGGCCACGCCCACGGCTAACGGCCAGACGCCGCGAAACCCCGACGCCAATGCCCGCGCCATGATGGCCACCCAGACAGGGCCGGGCGTCAGCCAGATTGCAACCATTGCGCCCGCGTAAAGCCAAAGGGAATGGGCATCCAGCGTCATGCGATATCCTCTGCCGCCGATGCGCCGTCCGTTTTCGTGATGGCCAATTGCCGCGCCCTGTCGCCGAAATCGGCGAATAATTCAGGCCCGGTCCCGGTCAGAAACGATTGCGCAGGCAGCGCCAATATACGGTCGTAAAGTGCGGCGCGGCGGTCCGCGTCCAGATGGGCCGCCACCTCGTCCAGCAGCAGGATTACGGGCTGATCGGACAGGGCGCGCGCATTGGCAAGGATCAGCGACAGCAGCAGGGCCTTTTGCTCTCCGGTGGATGACAGGGCGGCAGGCATGGCTTGCGGTCCCCAAACGGCGCCCAGATCGGCGCGGTGTGGACCGGACAGGCTGCGACCGGCGGCCAGATCGCGCGGCCGCATCTGCGACAGGCGCGATGCAATGCTGTCCGCATCGGCATCATCGGCAAAGCCTTCGCCCGGCAGCAAGGTCAGAGTGGCCGCGGGAAAATCGCCACCATCCTGCGCCGTCATGATCGTCTGAACCGCCGCCATCCGATTGCGCGTCAGCGCCGCGCCGCTGTCGGCCATCTGCGCTTCCAATGCACGATACCAGCCGGGATCGGTGATCTGATCCTTCAGCAGGCGATTACGTTCCCGCATCGCCTTGTCATAGGTCAGCGCCAGATCGGCATGATCGGGAAACAGGCTTAATGTGACGCGATCCAGAAAGCGTCGGCGTGTTTCGGGGGAATCGCTCCACAGACGATCCATCGCGGGCACCAGCCAGACCACACGCAACAGCCGTGCCAGTGCAGTTTGCGGAACCGGCTTGTCGTCAAGCAGCACGTTGCGCGATTGACCGGGGGGGGCTGTTATCTCGACCGGGCGATCCGCGACCAGCGCCCGAAGCCGCCAGCCCGCGTCGCGTCCCTGTCGCGCCTGATCGGGTGCCGGCGCACCGCGCAACCCGCGACCGGGCGCCAGCATCGACAGGGCCTCAAGGATATTCGTCTTGCCCGAGCCGTTCGGACCGTGAATGGCGACGGGGCGGGGGTCCAGTGCCAGATCCAGTTTCGGCCAGGATCTGAACTGCGCCAGCGACAGGTTGGTTAATGTCACACGCGCATCGGCATGACGACATACACGGCGGATTGATCATTGCCTTCGCGGATCAGCGCCGCATCGCCCGACCCGTTGAACATGAAGACCGCATTGTCGCGATCAACCTGCGACGCGATTTCCTGCAGGTATTTGGCGTTGAAGCCGATTTCCAGCGGGTCATCGGCATAGGCGACGATCAGTTCCTCATCTGCGGCACCTGCATCGGGCGCATTGACCGACAGGATCAGGCGGTCGGCGTCCAGTGCCAGCTTGACCGCGCGCGAACGTTCGCTGCTGACGGTCGAGACGCGGTCGACGGCGCGAGCAAAATCTGTCGCATCAACCTCTAGCTTGCGGATATTGTTGGCGGGAATGACACGCGAATAATCGGGGAACGTCCCGTCAATCACCTTTGAGGTCAGAGTGATCGTCGGCGTCGCAAACCGCACCTTGGTTTCGCTGACGGACACCGCAATGTCGGCGTCGTCATCATCCAGCAACTTGCGCAATTCAGCGACGGTTTTGCGCGGCACGATCACGCCCGGCATATCTTCGGCGCCAGCCGGCAAGGGCGCGTCGATACGGGCAAGGCGGTGACCATCGGTCGCGACGCAACGCAAGGCCGGACCATCCTCGGTCTGGGCCACATGCATGTAAACGCCGTTCAGGTAGTAACGCGTCTCTTCGGTCGAGATGGCAAATTTCGATTTGTCGAACAGACGGCGCAGCACGCTGGCCTTGGCGCTGAAATTCGCGCCGTATTCGGTGCTTGCCATGACCGGGAAATCTTCGCGGGGCAGGGTGGCAAGACTGAAGTTGGACCGGCCGGCCTGAACCGACAAGCGGCCAGCGGCGTCATCGGTGGTGATGTTGACCAACGAGCCGTCGGGCAGTTTGCGGGCAATTTCGTTCAGCATCACGGCGCTGACCGTGGTCGCGCCGGGCCGTTCGACCTGTGCCGGAGCCTTGTCCACGACTTCTATATCCAGATCGGTCGCGCGGAAGCTGACACCATCGGGCGTCGCCTCGATCAGCACATTGGCCAGGATCGGGATTGTATTGCGGCGCTCAACAACTGACTGCGCCTGAGCTACGGCTTTCACCAGAACCGCGCGTTCTATCGAGAATTTCATCGCTTTTCCCTGTCCCTATGGCCAATCAATGCCGCATATCGGCATTTTTGTAACCGCCCCGAGGGACGGTCACAAGTTTTTCATCGCCTATCAGGGGATCAGGCTTCCAGCAACCTTTTCAGCATCGCCACATCCTCAGCGAGGCTGTGGTCGTCCGTCGCCAGCTCTTCGATCTTGCGGACGCCGTGCATGATCGTGGTGTGGTCGCGCCCGCCGAAGCGGCGGCCGATTTCGGGAAGGCTGCGGCTGGTCAGTTGCTTTGACAGATACATGGCGATCTGGCGAGGGCGGGCGACATTACGGGCGCGTTTGGGGCCGATCATATCGGCCAAGCGGATATTGTAATGTTCGGCAACCTTGCGCTGGATATCGTCGATGCTGATCTTGCGGTCATTGGTGCGCAGGATATCGGCCAGACATTCCTGTGCCACTTCCAACGTGATTTCACGGCGCAGCAGGCTGGCATGAGCGAACAGACGTTGCAGCGCCCCTTCCAGAACGCGGACGTTGGTGCTGATGCGATGGGCCAGAAATTCCAGCACGCCATCCCCGATTTCCAGATCGGGCTGCTGCCTGCGAAACGCCTCGGTTTTGGATTGCAGAATGCCCAGACGCAATTCATAGGTCGTCGGGTGCAGATCCACGATCAGACCGCAGGACAGGCGCGATTTGATGCGTTCTTCAAGACCCTTGATCTCGGCGGGTGCACGATCGGCGGAAATGACGATCTGTTTGCCCTGATCGACCAGGGCGTTAAACGTGTGGAAGAATTCTTCCTGCGTGCTGTCCTTGCCTGCGATGAACTGCACGTCATCGACCATCAGCATGTTCACATTCCGGAACATGCCTTTGAAATCCATGATCGTGCTTTCGCGCAGCGCCTGGACAAAGCGATACATGAACTGTTCAGCCGACAGATACAGGACCTGTGAATGCGGCTGGCGGGTCTGATAGTCATGCGCGATGGCGTGCATCAGGTGGGTCTTGCCCAGACCGACGCCCCCATAAAGAAACAACGGGTTGAAGCCGACCGGGCCGCCTTCGGCCACGCGACGGGCGGCGGCATGGGCCAGTTCGTTCGGCTTGCCCACGATGAAGTTGCTGAACGTGAAGCGCGGGTCCAGCGGCGCGCCCAGATCTGATTTCGGCGCGATCCGAGCTGTGGCCGGCGCGGCAGCGCGTGCGGTTGGTTGCGCCCCAGCTTTGGCGGGTTCCGCACCGGCGGCGGGACGTGCCGCGCGGACGGTGCCGTTATGCGGCACGACCGCAAACCGCAGTCGTTCGATCTCGCAGCCAAGGCTGTTCAGCTCTGCCGTGATCTTGTCCGCAAAGTGGCGGCTGACCCAATCCGAAATAAACCGGGTCGGGCTTTCAAAATGCGCGATGCCCGATTCCAGCGTGCTGAGTCGCAGGGGCTTGATCCAGTGATTGAAGTTGTTCGGACCAACATTCCGTTCCAGATTCACGCATGCTTGTCCCCAAAGATCGTCCATAGTCTTGTTGCCCTATCTTTCTGTCCCCAGCCTTCGCCGTCATTGCGACGAAACAGAATTCACGCCACAGCTGGACCGTTTGGCAACAAAAATCCCGTGTGCCAGAGGCTGGCACATGAGTGGGCAACTGCCCGACCAAACGAATTAAGACCGAACCCCTTAAAAGCCGATGGCAGTCGACCTTTAAGGAACCCCAAGGTCGAAAATAGAATCGCTTCTATTTCGATACCCGGCCTGATCCTGAAGAATCGCTGTATTTTCCGATCCTTGGACGCGGCCCGTCCCCAACTGCGACGTGAATCGCTGGATGAACCTAGCAACAGCCGCAAGAGCCGCGCAACCGAACTATGAGCTTGACACGAGCTTTCCGAAATCGAATCTGTGAGGCCGTTGACTCACAAGCAAATTTTCAAGACTGCCTTGAAAAGTAACAATATTATCAAAGCTTAAATCTGCACAAATGAAAAATGGGCACGACCGTAACGGTTCGCACCCACCTTCAGATAGTAGCCCAAACAGGCCAAAATTTTAGATATTTTCTGGCCCGGAAAGGGCCGGAAAATCAGAGTGCGGTCATCGTTTTGACGCGTGCTGCCAGACGCGAAACTTTGCGCGACGCGGTGTTCTTGTGAACGATGCCTTTGGTCACACCACGCATCAGTTCGGGTTGAGCTGCTTTCAGCGCATCGCGGGCTGCATCGGCATTGCCGCTGGCGATTGCTTCTTCGACTTTGCGCAGGAAGGTGCGGATGCGCGAACGACGTGCTTTGTTGACGTCGGTGCGACGCTCGGTCTGACGAGCGCGTTTCTTGGATTGAAGAGTATTGGCCATAACTGAGGTCCTATCGGGTCTTTAGCGTTTCTGTTGCGCAAAAAGACCCAAGACGCCGCTTTCAACGAAAGCAGACATGATTCTTGCCTAAGCGGGCCCACGCGCATGTAAGCGAAGGCCTTTAGGGTATATCAAGCCAAAAGGAAACCCCGAATTAGCGGTCGCGGAATTGAGGCTCTCTCTTTTCCAGAAAAGCGGCCATGCCTTCTTTCTGGTCTTCGGTGCCAAACAGCGAATGGAAGGCGCGGCGCTCGAAGCGAATACCTTCGGACAATGTCGTCTCATAGGAGCGGTTGACGGCCTCTTTGATCGTCCTGACGGTGATCTGGGATTTCTCGGCGATCTTGCGAGCTGCGGCCATGGCTTCCGGGATCAGCTTGGCAGTCGGAACGATGCGGCTGACCAGACCGCTGCGCTCGGCCTCGGCTGCGTCCATGAAGCGGCCGGTCAGGTGCATGTCCATGGCCTTGGATTTACCGATGATCCGCGTCAAACGCTGCGTGCCGCCGATTCCGGCGACCACGCCGAGATTGACCTCGGGTTGGCCGAATTTGGCGTTTTCGGCAGCAATGATGAAGTCGCAGATCATGGCCAGCTCACAGCCGCCACCAAGTGCGTAGCCGCTGACAGCCGCGATGATCGGCTTGCGGATACGTTCGATCACCTGGACCTGCGCGCCGAAAAGATCTTCGTTATAGACATCGACGAACGACTTTTCGGCCATTTCCTTGATGTCGGCACCGGCGGCAAAGGCTTTTTCGCTGCCGGTGATGACGATGCAGCGCACCTTGTCGTTATTGTCCGCCTCGCTCAGCGCGTCGGCCAGCTCGGTGATCAGGGTGGAGTTCAGTGCATTCAGTGCCTCGGGACGGTTGAGGCGGATAAGGGCGACATCATCTTCGTTTTCGACGATGATCGTTTCATAAGCCATGGGCTTGTTCCTTATTGGCATAACGTGTTGGCGGGGAACCTATCAGCACCTTACGGGGGAAGCCAAGCACCTGACTAGCGTTGACAGACCGGGCAGAAAAAACTGGACCGTCCCGATTGCACGACGCGACGGATCGTGCCGGGGCAAGCCGGTGTCGGGCAGGGCTGCCCCTCGCGGTCGTAAACACGAAAGCTGTGCTGAAAATAGCCCAGTTCACCAGTGGCTTGCCGGTGATCGCGCAGCGATGATCCACCGGCGGCAATTGCGTCCGTTAACACCTCGCGGATATGTCCGACCAAAACGGCGATGCGCTGCGCGGAAATTCTGCCGGCCGCGCGGCGCGGGTCGATTCCGGCGCGATACAGGGCCTCGCTGACATAGATATTGCCCAATCCCGCCACGATACGTTGATCCAGAAGCGCCTGTTTCACCGGGCTGCGGCGGTTTTGGAAGGCCCCCGCCAGATAGGCCGCGTCAAAGCCCGGATCGAAAGGTTCCGGTCCCAGACGGTCCAGCAACGGATGGGCGGTGCCCTCGCGGATCAGATCGATCATGCCGAACCGGCGCGCATCGTTGAAGGTGATGGTCGTGCCTGCCTCGGTCGTCAGAACGACGTGATCGTGGCGCGACAGGATCGACGGGTCGCGGTGAAAACCGGCCGTGCCGGCCCCTTCGACCAGCATCCGCCCCGACATGCCCAGATGCATCAGCAAGGTGCCGCCCCGGTCCAGATCGGCCAGCAGGTATTTCGACCGTCGCCGCAAGGCCGTCACCGTGGCGCCGGTCAGCACCTGCACCAGATCGACCGGCAGCGGCCAGCGCAAATCGGGCCTGCGGGCTTCGGCCCGGGCGATGCGCTGACCCTCCAGATGGGGCTGCAATCCGCGGCGGACGGTCTCGACCTCTGGCAGTTCTGGCACCTGTTTCCCTTTCGTCGCATTGCACCGCTGGCCCATCCCGGTCATTGTGCCCGCGACGCGCCGGACATATCTGGTGCCCTAATGACATAACGGCAAGCGCGATGACCGAGAACAAGAAAACCCATTTCGGCTTTCAGACTGTGGACGAAGACGCCAAGGCGGGCATGGTCCACGGTGTCTTTTCCAGTGTCGCATCACGCTATGACGTGATGAACGACCTGATGAGCGTGGGCATACACCGCGTCTGGAAGAATGCGATGATGGACTGGCTTGCCCCGCGCGATGGCCAGCATTTGCTGGACGTGGCGGGTGGCACGGGTGATATTGCCTTTCGTTTTCTGGACCGGGCGCCGAATGCACGCGTGACCGTCTGCGACATGACCGAATCGATGCTGGTCGAGGGTCGCAAGCGGGGCGAGGCTGCGGAAAAGGCCGACCGCCTGGCATGGGTGACGGGCGATGCGATGAAGCTGCCTTTCACGGATGACAGCTTTGATCGCTATACGATCAGCTTTGGTATCCGCAACGTGACCCGCATCCCCGATGCCTTGGCCGAGGCCTATCGCGTGTTGCGTCCGGGCGGTCGTCTGGTTGTTTTGGAGTTCAGCCAGATCCCCGTGCCAGCGATGCAATGGGCCTATGATCGCTACAGCTTCAACGTCATTCCGGCGATGGGCCAGGCGGTGACGGGTGATCGCGACAGCTATCAATATCTGGTCGAATCCATTCGTAAATTCCCCGATCAGGACAGCTTTGCCGGACTGATCCGCGATGCCGGTTTTGGCCGCGTGCAATGGCGCAATCTGTCGATGGGGATCGCCGCGCTGCATTCCGGCTGGAAACTGTAAATGCGCGGACCTCATAATATCCTGCGCCTGATCCGCACGGGCGCGACGTTTGAACGCACCGGCGCAATGGGGGCCGTTCTGGACGCGATGGAGGCGCCGCCCCGTTTGCGTGCCGCCGCCCGCATCGTCGGCTGGCCGTTCCGCTGGATGGGCTACAAGGGCGATCCGAACCTGCCGCCGATTACACGCGCAATCACCGCGCTTGGCCCGGCCTATATCAAGTTTGGCCAGATCTTGTCGACGCGCGCTGATGTGGTGGGCGTGGAACTGGCTGATCAGTTGCGGATGCTGCAGGATCGCCTGCCGCCATTTCCGACAGATATTGCCAAAAGCATTGTCGAGGCCGATCTGGGTCAGCCCGTCGACGATCTGTTCAGCGAATTTTCCGAGCCCGTTGCTGCGGCATCCATCGCGCAGGTTCACCGCGCCCGCATCCGCGACAGCGGGCAGGAAGTTGCGGTCAAGGTCGTGCGCCCCGGGATCGGCCCCGCCTTTCGCCGCGATATCGACGCCTTTCACTTTGCGGCGCGTTTTATCGAGGTTTTATCCCCCTCGACCCGGCGTTTGCGTCCCCGCGATGTGGTCAACCACTTCGAATCCGTCGTCTCGGGCGAATTGGATATGCGGCTGGAATCGGCCTCGGCGTCTGAATTTGCCGAAAACACCAAAAATGACGCGGGTTTTGACGTTCCAAAGCCGCATTGGGGCCTGTCATCGCGTCGTGTGATGACTTCGGACTGGGCCGAAGGGCTGCCGATGGGCGATCCGGTGGCGCTGATTGCGGCGGGCCACGACGTCAGCCACATTGCCACGCGTGTGATCCAGCTGTTCCTGCAACACGCCCTGCGCGATGGCTTTTTCCATGCCGACATGCACCACGGCAACCTGAAGGTGGCGGCGAATGGCGACATCATCGCCTATGATTTCGGGATCATGGGGGAAATCGACGAATATACCCGCCGCGTCTATGCCGAAATCCTGATGGGCTTTATCCGCCGCGATTATCGCCGCGTCGCCCGCGTGCATTTCGAGGCAGGCTATGTCCCCCGCGACCGGGACGAGGCGGCCTTTGCCCGTGCCCTGCGTGCGGTAGGCGAGCCGATTTTTGGTGCCGATGCCAACCGCATCTCGATGGCCAATCTGCTGGCCTATCTGTTCGAAGTGACCGAACGTTTCGGCATGCGGACCCAGACCCAGCTGATCCTGCTGCAACGCACGATGGTCGTCGTCGAAGGGGTGGCCCGTTCGGTCGATCCGCAGCTGAACATCTGGGACGCGGCCAAGCCGGTGGTGTCGGATTATATCAAGTCAAGCCTTGGCCCGCAGGCTTTGGCCCGCGATCTGGCCAAGGCCGCGCAGACCGTGGGACGCTACGGCCCGCTGTTGCCGCAGATGGTCGAACAGGCCCTGTGGGACCGCGCCCACCCCGAAGAGGCACAGCTGAACGTCATCGTGCCAAAGCCTGTGGTGCCGACATGGCTGGTTGCCCTGGCCTTTGCCGGGATCGGGGCGGCGATCGGGTTGGGGTTGCGCTAGATCAGCCGGGTCAGGGCCGCGTTAACGGCCCTTCTTCAGCCGCCGATACACCATCTCATCCGTATCCCCCTGCGACTCCACCTCGGCTGCCGCCACCAAACCCGCATGCAGTGGGGATTTCGAACAGACCGGGTCGGTCGCGCGGGCGTTGCCTGCCAGCGCCATTGCCTGACAGCGGCAGCCGCCGAAATCCACGGTCTTGCGGTCGCAGGATTGGCAGGGTTCGGGCATCCATTCGGTGCCGCGAAAGGCGTTGAAGGCATCCGACTGCATCCAGATATCGCGCAACGAGCGGTCGCGGATATTGTCGAACGTCATCCACGGAATCGTTTGCGCCGCATGGCAGGGCAGCACCGATCCGTCGGGCGCGATGTTCAGGCCCGTTGTGGCCCAACCGCCCATGCAGGCCTTGGGATAGATCGCGTGGTGATCGGCCGGCACATAGTCGATGACCATGCGGCCACGCAGCCGCAGCCGTGCATCATTGACGATCTGGCGGGCAAAAGCGGCCTGTTCACGCGTCGGCATCAGCGCCTTGCGGTTCAGGTTGGCCCAGCCATGGAACTGCACTGTCGCGACCTCGATCCGGCGGGCGTCAAGGGTTTCGGCCAGCTGGATCATGTCGGGCAGGCGATCCATGTTCTGCCGGTGGACCACGGCGTTGATGGTCAGCGGAAAGCCGATTTCGGTGACCCATTCGGCGAAAGCCATTTTCTTGTTCCATGACCCCGGATGCCCGCTGATCCGGTCGGCCATGTCCGGGCGGATGCCCTGCAACGACAGCTGGACATGATCGACGCCGGCGCGATCCAGGTCCTGCAACCGTTCGCGTGTGATTCCGATTCCCGAGGTGATCAGGTTCACATACAGCCCGGCCTCGCGCGCGCTGGCGACAATATCCGCCAGATCACGCCGCACGCCCGGCTCTCCGCCCGAGATATGGACCTGCAACACCCCCAGATCGGCGGCCTGACGAAAGGCGCGTGCCCAATCCGTTGCCGGCAGTTCCAGCCCGACGCGGGTCAGTTCGACCGGGTTGGAACAATAGGGACAGGCCAGAGGGCAGCGATGCGTGATTTCGGCCAGCATGGCGATGGGCAGGCCGGGGGTGACGGGGTTGCCGTCGATGTCGCGGGGGCGTTCGGTCATGGCGCGGCCTTCACGAAAACCATCCGCCGTTCGATCAACCCGGTCAGAAAATCGCGCATATCGGCGGCGATCTGATTCTGGGGTGCCTGATAGCGTTCGGCCAGAGCGCGGGCGATGGCGGCCAGACTGCGCTGACCGTCCAGTTCCGACAGGATCGCATCGCCGATCTGGTCCAGTTGCATTGCACGTTCCGGCGCTTGCAGCACGCGGATGCCGCGCACCCGGTCATCTGCGAGCCGCACACCGCGCGGCAGATACGGAATGTCCTGCGGCTGGATCAGCGGTTCCATCAGGCCATTCCTTCGCCCGGACGCCATGCACCGGGTGGGATATGACCTTCGACATAGCCGTGCCACAGCGCATCAAGCTGTGCCCAAAGCACGTCCGTTTTGAAGATCAGCGCCGCCGCCGCCGCGTTTTGTTTGTCCAGCGTGTCGGCATGGGTCAGGACGTAATTCAGCCCAAAGGCCACATCCTCGGGCGCCTCGGTCAGGCGCTTCTTGAAATAGGACAGGCTGCGGTCATCGGCGAAATCGTAATGCGCCAGAAGCCCTTCAATCCGCTGGGCGTGGATTTTCGGGGCGAAAAGTTCGGTCAGGCTGGCCGCGACCGCATCCAGCAAGGGCATGTCACGGACGAAGCGAAGATAGGCATCGACAGCAAAGCGCGTGGCGGGCATCACGCCCTGACCGCTGGCAACGTAATCGGGGTTCAGACCGACCGCTTGGGCCAGCGCCAGCCAGCGGCGAATACCGCCGCCTTCATCGACGCCGCCATCGTGATCCTCGATCCGCTTGCGCCACCGGCGGCGCAGGGCAGGGTCGTCCACGCGTGACATGAAGGCCGCGTCCTTCATCGGAATGCGCGACTGATATTGCCAGCGGTTGATGACCCATGCCCGCACCTCGTCGGGGGTGCATTGGCCACCGTGCAGGCGTGCGTGAAACGGGTGGCGATCATGATAGCGCGCGGCCCCGATGGCACGCAGCCGAGCCTCGAAATCATCGCGGGACTGGGGTTGGGTCGGGATATCCTTCACAGCGTAATCCTTGTTCCATCGCGGCCAACCTGCCAGCCTTGCACCCTGGCCTTGGCTGATTCCGGGCTGTTCGGGTCGGTCAGCGGGTTGGAGTTGTTCATGTGAACAAAGACCCGCTGACCCATTCCGGTTTGCGCCAAGGCGTCCAGCGTTTCGGTGACGGGCACATGGCCCATGCGCCGCCCGGTTTTCCGGCCCAGACCCATGCGGATCATTTCGTCATCATCCCAAAGGGTGCCGTCAAACATCAGCAGATCGGCCCCCTCCATCCGGGTTTGCAGCCAGTCGGGCAGATCGGCGCAGCCGGGAATATACAGCGCGCGCCGCCCGTTCGCGATCAGTTCGACGCCAACGGTATTTTCGCCGATCAGCCCGCTCTGAACCACCGCGCCTTCCTGATACAACGGCACCTTGCCCGGCACCGCGAAAAGGGTCGCGGTCAGGCCGGACGCAAGATCGAATGGCTGATCCAGACGGATCGGCCGGCGCGGAACCAGATCGGCGCGTAGGGCGCCAAACATGGGATTTTGCGCCAAGGCATCATGGATGGCCGCCGTTGCGAACAGATCGAACGGCTGGCTTTCGCGCAATGTCAGCAATCCGGCGACGTGATCAATATCGCCGTTGGTCAACAGAACCGAGCGGATGGGCAGTTGCCTTGGCCCGGTGGGGTGCAGTTCTGGCGTCACCGCCAGTTGGGTGCGAATATCGGGCGAGGCATTCAGGATCGCCCAATCCGTGCCATCAGCGCTGATCGCGACCGAGCTTTGCGTCATCGACGGAATATGCCCCGCGCGGGCGGCATTGCAATTGGCGCAACCGCAATTCCATTGCGGCAGGCCACCGCCCGCACCTGCGCCAAGAAGAATGATCTGCATGAAAATCCTGCCCTGTCGAATGATCAGCCCCGCCCGATAGGATCGGACGGGGCTGTTGTCGTCTCTGGTTCCGAAGGATCAGAACAGAACGGGCTCGTCCTCGGCCGGGGCATACATGTTGATTTCCATGCCGCAGGCGATTTCTTTCAGAATGGGTTTGGTCCAGGCCATGTGATTTCTCCTGATCTGTGGTCATCACGCGATGACTATGGGATGGTAAGGCTGCCAAGGGGCGAAGCACAACCCCCGGCCGAAGCTCCGCGCGGTTTCGTGACCAGATAAATTTTACCGCTAACATGCCCGGCGTGATTGTGTTTTGAAGCATGTGGGACTAATGGGCCGTTGAATTGAATCACCCCGCAATGAAAGGTGACTGAATTGATCCAGACAGCAGCGAATTGGTGGAAGGGCGGCGTGATCTATCAGATCTATCCGCGCAGTTTTCAGGATACGACCGGCGACGGAATAGGCGATCTGGCCGGTATTACGCAGCGCCTGCCCTATGTCGCGTCGCTGGGTGTCGATGCGATCTGGATTTCGCCGTTCTTCACCTCTCCGATGAAGGATTTCGGCTATGATGTCAGTGATTATCGCGGCATCGACCCGCTGTTCGGCAGCATGGAGGACTTCGACCGGCTGGTGGCGCGCGCGCATGAGCTGGGCCTGAAGGTCGTGATCGATCTGGTGCTGTCGCATAGTTCGGACAAGCATCCGTGGTTCGCGGAAAGCCGCGCCAGTCGCGACAACGCGAAATCCGACTGGTATGTCTGGGCCGATCCCAAACCTGATGGAACCGTGCCGACCAACTGGTTGTCGATCTTTGGCGGCAGCGCATGGCAATGGGACGCACGCCGCGAGCAGTATTATCTGCATAACTTTCTGACCTCGCAACCGGACCTGAATTTCCACAACGCCGATGTGCAGGACGCCATTCTGGATGTTGCGAAATTCTGGCTGGAAAAGGGCGTGGATGGGTTCCGTCTGGATACCGTGAATTTTTACACGCATGACAAGCAATTGTGCGACAACCCGCCGCTGCCGCCCGAACGGCGCAAGTCGGATACTGCGCCTGCGGTGAACCCTTACAACCATCAAAGCCATAAATACGACAAGTCGCAGCCGGAAAACCTGGCGTTTCTTGAGCGGTTCAATGCGCTGTTGAAACCCTATGGCGCGGCCTCGGTCGGTGAGATTGGCGACAGCGAGCGGGCGTTGGAGTTGCTGGAGGAATATACCGGCGCACCGAACGGCACCGAAAGCAACCGTTTGCAGATGTCCTATGTCTTTGACTTCCTGTCCGGTGATGACTTGAAAGCGCAGCGGATCGTGGATGTCTTTGCCGATCTGAACCGCGTCGCGCCGAATTCCTGGCCCTGCTGGGCGATGTCGAACCACGACGTCGTCCGCCATGAAGCCGCTGGAACCTGTCGGATGATGCGATCAAGGCCTATTGCACGGTGCTGATGTGCCTGCGCGGCTCGGTCTGTATCTATCAGGGCGAAGAACTGGGCCTGCCCGAGGCCGAGTTGCAATTCGAGGACCTGCAAGACCCCTATGGCATCGAATTCTGGCCTGAATTCAAGGGTCGTGACGGTTGCCGCACGCCCATGGTCTGGGATCAGGAGGCAAATGGCGGTTTCTCGACCGGAAAGCCCTGGTTGCCGGTCCCGGAACAGCATCTGCTGCGCACCCCTGCCGTGGAAGAGGCTGATGCCCATTCCATCCTGCATCACTATCGCCACGCGATCAGCCTGCGCGACACATATGCGGCGATCAGAAACGGTCAGCAGGTCGATATGCGTGCCGAAGGTCCGGTTCTGTCCTTCACCCGTTCCGAAGGTGACCAGACCGTCCATATCCGCGCCAACCTGTCCGACGCTGCCGCAGGTGATCTGCAGCCGTGGCAGGTGACGGTTACCGAAGCCTGATTTTCACCCAATCTCTTCTGCTCCGGCGATGCCGGGGCAGAAACGCGACGTGATCTGATGGTTTGTTCGGAATTGGGGTTGCTGTCCCGAAGGATAGGGCAGAGGTTGAAATCGCAGCTTTTCGCTACGTGGCGTGGCGTCGGGGTTGATCCCGGCCCTTGGCATTACCTTCCCATTCGGACGCTTGGCCGTCCTGATCACGTCGCAGTTCACTGAGCCTGTCGAAAGGAAAACGACATGCGAATTCTACTTTCGCTTCTTTTTGCCATCATTGGGGCCGTGCTGGCTGTGGGCGGTGTTCGCCTTGCCATGCTGGGCGGCAGCCCCTTCTTTGTCGCATTCGGTGTGGTCATGCTTGTGACCGCCGTTCTGATATTCAAACGCAGCATCGCCGCCAGATGGCTTTACGCGCTGCTGCTGATCGGGCTGGCCATCTGGTCCTATTCCGAGGTTGGTTACGACTGGTGGCCGCTGGCGTCCCGTATGGGGATGTTCCTGATCCTTGGCCTGCTGCTGTTGCTGCCTTACGGCGTCGGCGAGCGTCGTTTTGAACGCGCTTGGCTGCCGTTGTTTCTTGTGACGGGCGTGATCGGGCTGGGCACGCTTGGGTCGCTGACCCAGGACAATCATTCGATCGTTGGCGAACTGCCGACCGAGGTTGCAAATGCCACCCCTGACATGGGTCCGGTTGCGGGCGACGAAGACTGGGTCGCCTATGGCCGCACGCAGTATGGCCAGCGTTTCTCGCCCCTGGACAAGATCACGCCTGAAAATGTGACGCAGTTGGAAGCAGCCTGGAGCTATCAGACAGGCGACGTGAAACTGCCCGGCGATTCCGGTGAGTTCACCTATCAGGCAACACCGATCAAGATTGGCGACACGCTGTATCTGTGCACGCCGCATAACTGGGCGATTGCGCTGGACGCGGATACGGGTGCCGAGAAGTGGGTCTACAAGGCCGACATCAAACCCGACGCCAATCGTCAGCATCAGACCTGTCGCGGTGTCAGTTACTGGCCCGGCGATGACAGCGTTCCAACCCCGGCACCGGCGGCAGATACGGAGGCGACCGATGTCGCCACCGATCCGGCGCAGGCTGATGGCGGCACCACTGCCGCTGTGGAACCCGCCGCCCCGGCGATCCCTGCGGCGCGCGTGGTGCATCCCGCGACCCCGGCCAGCAGCAATGTGTCGGATGTGACCGGCACTTGCGAGACGCGGATCTTCATGCCGACGTCGGACGCGCATCTTCTGGCGCTGGACCCTGAGACCGGCGAATTGTGCCCCGAATTTGGCGACAAGGGTTCACTGAACCTGATGCACAACATGCCTTACCAGCAGGATGGATATTACTACTCGACCTCTCCGCCGGTGATCGTGGGCAATACGCTGGTGATCGCGGGAGCGGTGAACGACAACTATAACGTCGATGAACCTTCTGGTGTCGTGCGGGCCTATGATACGCGCGATGGCCGCCTGCTGTGGAACTGGGATTCGGGCAATCCCACGGAAACCGCACCGTTTGACGTGAATAACCCCGATCAGGTCTATGCGACCTCCTCCCCGAACAGCTGGGCACCGCTCAGCGCCGATCCGACACTTGGCATGGTCTATCTGCCGATGGGCAACCGCACGCCCGACCAGTTGGGCATGTATCGGACCGAGGCCGTGGAAACCTATGCCACCTCGGTCACGGCGCTGGATCTGGCGACGGGTCAGGTTCGTTGGGTGCATCAATTCGTGCATCACGATCTATGGGACATGGATACCCCGGCCCAGCCGACCCTGGTTGATCTGGACATGCCTGACGGCCGTGTGCCTGCGCTGGTTCAGCCGACCAAGCAGGGCGACGTCTATGTCCTGAACCGCGAAACCGGCGAACCGATCCTGCCGGTGTCCGAGGTCGAGGTTTCGACCGAGACGATCCCCGAAGATCACGCCTCGCCCACGCAACCGGAATCGTCGCTGTCGTTCAATCCCGAACCGTTGACCGAGGCGAGCATGTGGGGTGCCACGGCCATCGACCAGATGCTGTGCCGGATTGCCTTCCGCGAACACCGCTATGAAGGGCGCTATACCCCGCCTTCGCTGCAAGGCACGATTGTCTATCCGGGCAACTTTGGCGTCTTCAACTGGGGCGGGGTCGCGGTTGATCCGAGACGTCAGGTGATGTTCGGCATGCCGTTGCAGCTGGCTTTCACGTCCAAGCTGATCCCGCAGGAGCAGCTGGGCGATGTGCAGACCAATGTGGGCGAACAGGGCGTCAATTCGAACGAGGGCGCGCCCTATGCCGTCGAGATGGGGCCGTTTCTGTCGCCGCTGGGCATTCCCTGTCAATCGCCGCCATGGGGTTATGTCGCGGGCGCCGATCTGCGCACGGGCGAAATCGTCTGGAAGCACAAGAACGGCACCACGCTGGGCATGACGCCAGACCCGATTGCACTGCCGCTGGGCATGCCGGGCATTGGTGGCCCGATGATCACGGGGGGCGGTGTTGTTTTCATGGGCGCCGCGACCGATGACTTCCTGCGCGCCTATGACCTGACCACCGGGACCGAGCTGTGGAAAGCCCGTCTGCCCGCAGGCGGTCAGGCCACGCCGATGACCTATCTGGACAGCGAAGGCCGTCAGATGGTCGTGCTGGTCGCGGGTGGTCACGGATCCATCGGGACCAAGCTGGGCGATTATGTTCAGGCCTGGAGACTGCCTGCGCAATAATGCGCCTGCCATATTGGCTATAGCGTAATTTGCGCGGCGGCGTAGTATGGTGACCACTACCAACGGAGGAGGAGCCGTTCCGGTATGCGTCACGCAGACTATGTCGCCGCGCAATCTCAATCCAAATCTGCATCATCGGCGCTGACGGCGTCATGGCGTAGATCGCTGGTCAAGCATGGTCTGGATCCCGCCGATGCGCGCCGTCCCGAACGCCTGACCGATGCCGAACTTTCCCTTCGCCGTGAACCGCTTGGTGCATTCCTGCAAGTTGCCGGACCGCAGCTGGATCAGCTTTTCAACCTGATCGGGGCGTCTGGCTGCATGGTGTTGCTGACCGATTCCGAAGGGCTGGTTCTGGATCAGCGGGCGGGCGATGCCGATGTCAGGCAGTTTCAGGAATGGGGGCTGAGCCGCGGCACCGATTGGTCCGAATCGACCCAAGGGACCAATGGAATCGGCACCTGCCTTGTGGAAAAGCGTCAGGTCACGATCCACAGGGACGAACATTTCCACACCCGCAATACCGCGTTATCCTGCATGGACGCGCCGATCTGGGGGCCGGATGGGCGGTTGATGGCGGCGCTTGATGTCAGTTCGGCCCGCTCGGATCAGAATGACCGGTTCAACCGCCTGATCGCGGCGCAGGTGGCGCAGACCGCCAAAGTGATCGAGACGATGTTCTTCAAGGCCAGCTTCCCGCAGGCGCGGATCATCGTCGCCCCGGATGAAGCTCCGGATGCCGCGGTGCTTTTGGCGGTGGACAAGGATGACATCGCCATCGGCGCGACACGCGCAGCCCGCCGTGTCTTTGGGCTGGAACGGGAAGGGGCGTTTCGCCCGCTGCCAGCCGCCGACCTGCTGGGCCGCGAAGACGATCTGACCGGCTTTGACAAGGCCGAACGCGCTGCGGTTGCACGTGCGCTGGCACGGGCCGAAGGGAATGTGTCTGCCGCTGCGCGTGCCTTGGGCATCGGGCGTGCGACCATGTATCGCCGAATGGCCAGGCTGGGCTTGAACGAAAAAGACCTGTGACTGTCTCACCCATGAGACAGCTTCTGTATCACGGACGAGGGGCGCCGGTTGATTCGCAGCATGGCCCTGCCAAGCTGTGAATCAAGACCCGAGGGGGAGACTCGGGGATGAACTCACAGGAGGAGATACGAATGCCAAACGATCAGACGCATGATTTCAAGGGTGTGAACGTCATGCCCTTCGCCAAGCGCTATGACAACTTTATCGGCGGCAATTGGGTCGCGCCCAAATCGGGCAGGTATTTCACCAATACGACGCCGATTACCGGTGGCGAAATCGGCGAAATCGCCCGCTCGAACGCTGACGATGTGGAACTGGCGCTGGATGCCGCCCATGCCGCCAAGGATAAGTGGGGGGCCACCTCTCCGACCGAGCGGGGGAATGTCCTGCTGAAAATCGCGGACCGGATGGAAGCCAATCTTGAACTTCTGGCCACCGCCGAAACATGGGACAACGGCAAGCCGATCCGTGAAACCATGGCCGCCGATGTGCCATTGGCCATCGACCATTTCCGCTATTTCGCGGGCGTTCTGCGCGCGCAGGAAGGTGGCATTTCGGAAATCGACAACGACACCATCGCCTATCACTTCCATGAACCGTTGGGCGTTGTCGGCCAGATCATCCCGTGGAACTTTCCGCTGCTCATGGCCTGCTGGAAGCTGGCACCGGCGCTGGCCGCCGGGAACTGCGTGGTCATCAAGCCCGCCGAACAGACCCCGGCCAGCATCATGGTCTGGGTCAGCCTGATCGGTGATCTGTTGCCGCCGGGCGTGCTGAACGTCGTCAACGGCTTCGGACTAGAGGCCGGCAAGCCGCTGGCATCCAACCCGCGCATTGCCAAGATCGCCTTTACCGGCGAGACGACGACGGGTCGTCTGATCATGCAATATGCGGCGGAAAACCTGATTCCGGTGACGTTGGAGCTGGGCGGCAAGTCCCCCAACATCTTCTTTGCCGATGTCGCTCGCGAAGATGACGACTTCTTCGACAAGGCGCTGGAAGGCTTTGCCATGTTCGCGCTGAATCAGGGCGAGGTTTGTACCTGCCCGTCGCGGGTGCTGATCCAGGAATCGATCTATGATCGCTTCATGGAACGCGCGGTCAAGCGTGTGCAGGCCATCACGCAGGGCGATCCGCGCGACGCCGCGACGATGATCGGCGCGCAAGCCTCCAGCGAGCAGAAAGAAAAGATCATGTCCTACCTGGACATCGGTCGTCAGGAAGGAGCCGAGGTTCTGACGGGCGGCAAAGCCGCTGATCTGGGCGGCGAATTATCGGGCGGTTACTACGTCGAGCCGACGATTTTCCGCGGCAATAACAAGATGCGGATCTTCCAGGAGGAAATCTTTGGTCCCGTGGTGTCGGTCACGACCTTCAAGACCGCCGACGAGGCGTTGGAGATCGCCAATGACACGTTGTATGGCCTTGGTGCGGGTCTGTGGTCGCGCGATATCAACACGTGCTACCGCATGGGCCGCGCGATCAAGGCGGGCCGGGTCTGGACCAATTGCTATCATGCCTATCCGGCGCATGCGGCATTTGGCGGCTACAAACAGTCAGGCATCGGGCGTGAAAACCACAAGATGATGCTGGATCACTATCAGCAGACCAAGAACATGCTGGTCAGCTATAGTCCGAAGAAGCTGGGCTTCTTCTGATCCGGTAAATCCTGCCGGAACCGGATGGGCCGACAGGCCCGTCCCTCGATCCATTCATCACAAAATCGTAGATAGGAGAGTCCCATGGCCAAAACCATGAAGGCCGCCGTTGTGCGCGAATTTGGAAAACCGTTGACGATAGACGAAGTGCCGATCCCCGAACCCGGACCGGGCATGATTCAGGTGGCGATCAAGGCATCGGGGGTTTGCCATACCGATCTGCATGCCGCCGAAGGCGATTGGCCGGTGAAGCCCAATCCGCCCTTCATCCCCGGCCACGAGGGCGTTGGTTTCGTGTCAGCCGTTGGGCAGGGCGTGAAACATGTGAAAGAGGGCGACCGCGTCGGCGTGCCATGGCTGTATAGCGCATGCGGATTTTGCAAGCATTGTCTGGGTGGGTGGGAAACCCTGTGCGAAAGCCAGCAAAACACCGGCTATTCCGTCAATGGCGGGTTCGCCGAATATGTCGTGGCCGATCCGAATTATGTGGGGCATCTGCCCGCAAACGTGGATTTCGCCGAAATTGCGCCGGTCCTTTGCGCAGGCGTCACCGTTTATAAGGGTCTGAAAGTCACCGATACCAAGCCAGGAGACTGGCTGGTGATTTCAGGTGTTGGCGGATTGGGCCACATGGCGGTGCAATATGCCAAAGCCATGGGCATGAATGTCGCGGCTGTCGATATCGACGAAGAAAAGCTGGCCTTGGCACGCAGATTGGGCGCGACGGTCACGGCGAATGCGATGACCGAAGACCCGGTTGCGAAGATCAGGAAGGAAACCGATGGCGGGGCGCAGGGCGTGCTGGTCACGGCCGTCAGCCCCAAGGCGTTTCAGCAGGCCGTCGGCATGGTCGGGCGCGGCGGAACGGTGGCCCTGAACGGCTTGCCGCCGGGGGATTTCCCGCTGGATATCTTTGGCATGGTGCTGAACGGGGTGACGGTGCGCGGTTCGATCGTGGGCACACGGCTGGATTTGCAGGAATCGCTGGATTTCGCGGGTCAGGGCAAGGTTAAGGCGACGATCCACAAGGCCCGGCTAGAGGATGTGAACGACATCTTCGACAAGATGCACAAGGGCAAGATCGAAGGCCGAATGGTGCTGGAAATCTGATCCCTGATGCATCAGGTGCGCGCCCTGTGCAGGCCCCGCATGGGGCGCGCAATGTCTGTAAATTCGTCGAAACTCGACTATACTTGCTGCAATGGTCAAAGGATGGCGCCATGGATGACAAAGTGACAGCGACCCCGGCGGCGTTGGAACTGATCGCTGAAATCGTTGCGGATCATGGGCCGGTGCTGTTTCACCAATCCGGCGGGTGCTGCGACGGATCATCCCCCATGTGCTATCCGCAGGGCGACTTCAGAATCGGCGAACGCGATGTGAAGCTGGGCGAAATCGGCGGGGCGCCCTTCTACATCTCGGCCAGCCAATACGAGACGTGGAAACATACCAACCTGATCATTGATGTCGTGCCAGGGCGCGGCGGCATGTTCAGTCTGGATAATGGCCGCGAGAAACGTTTCCTGACCCGGTCCGAGATTTGCAGCATCTGACATCTGTGCCGTTGTGACCAGAGTGGCTGTCCCGTATATGTAATTCAACTTTTTCAAAGGTTGGGTGACATGGCATACAAGATCTTCATCGACGGCGAGGCAGGCACGACGGGTCTTCAGATCCGCGAACGTCTGGAGCTGCGTGATGATATCCACCTGATCCACCTTGATCCAGAACGTCGAAAAGACGCGTCAGCCCGGCGCGACGCCTTTGCCGAAGCCCATATCGGCATCTTGTGCCTGCCGGATGAGGCCGCGAAAGAGGCCGTGGCCCTGACCGCGGGAATGGATGTGCGCCTGATTGATGCCTCGACCGCGCACCGTGTCGATGATCGTTGGGTTTATGGTTTTGCGGAACTGTCTGGCGAACAGCGCGATCAGATTGCCGAGGCGCATTATGTCAGCAATCCGGGGTGTTATTCCACCGGTGCCATCGCCATCATCGCGCCTTTGGTCGAGGCGGGACTGATCTATGATGATGAGGCTTTGTCGATCAACGCGGTCAGCGGCTATACCGGTGGCGGCAAGGCTTTGATCGCGGAATATCAGGATGAAAATGCACCCGCACATTTTCTGTATGGGTTGAATCAGCATCACAAGCACATTCCCGAAATCATGGTTCAGGGCGGTCTGACCGTTCGACCGATCTTTTCGCCGTCGGTCGGAAATTATGCGCAAGGCATGGCGGTTCAACTGCCGTTGCGTCTGGACAATGACCGCACGATGACCACCTTGCACGAAGCGCTGGCCGACCATTACCGCGACCAGACGTTCGTGCAGGTTGTTCCTGCCGACCAGATCGGCTCACGGATCATTCCAACGGATATGAATGGCACCAATGTCCTGCGCCTTAGTGTACATGGCGATGAGGCGATTGGCTGTGCCACCGTTGTTGCAGTGCTGGACAATCTGGGCAAGGGCGCATCCGGCGCGGCAGTTCAGAACATGAACATCATGCTGGATCTGGACGAGGCGGCCGGACTTCTTGGCGACGACGGCTGACGGTCTGGCTTTTTCATTTGATTGACCGTAACTTTTCAGGCGCGGGGGTATTTCCCGCGCCTGTTTCTGATGCGGCGGTGTGTCTACCCGGATTATTGTGTCGGGCCTTGGCAATGCTTTGCAAGGAGTGGTTGGTGTTATGTTGCCCCAGAATTGCTTTGTGCTGTCAAAGGCACAGGTTTTGGCGCTGCCAAAATCACGGCTTTACGGCTACGGCCTGACGGAAAATGCGATCATCTTTGGTCAGAAGGGCATAGAGGCCTATCTGGCCGCCGGAAATCATACCTTTCCGGATGAGGGGCGTTTTTGTGGCATCTTCCTGAAGCGCGAAAGCATCATTATCCGCACCGACCTGACGGGCCAGGAGATCATCTATCTGTTTCAGGATGGCGATGACTGGGTCATCTCTAATTCGTTCATTCTGTTGGTGCAAAAAGTCGCCACCCGCCAGAAGCTGAGCTTTTATCCTCCGGCAGCTTTGGTGTTCCACCTGAAAAGCGGCAGGCAAATCGGTGAGCAGTTGATATCGCACAAGACCATGGTCAAGCAGATATCGATGGTGCCGGTGACCTCATACCTGAAAATCGACAGGTTCAGCGGTGCGCTGGAGCAGATCAACCGATCATATGCCGATCTGTTTCATCTTCCGGCTGACGAAAGCTATGAAAACAAGGTTCTGCAGGTGCTGGAACGGGGCAGCGGTATCATGTCCGCTTTGGCCAACGCCGGACTGCCGATGAATCTGTTCCTGTCGGGCGGCTATGACAGCCGTCTGGTGCTTGCCATGTTGTTGGCATCGGGTTCCGCGCCTGACAAACTGCGCGTGACAAGCCATCGCCATCTGGAAGCCGATTACAAAGTGGCGAAGGCGCTGACCTCAAGGTTCAATCTACCGCTGAATACCGGTGGCCCGGCCCCCCGGTCCGAGCTTTCGGGAAGCGATGCGATCCGAATGTATCTGCTGTCTTGCGCGGGAACCTATCTGCCGTTCTACCCGATGCATAATCGTCGGTTGCTGAAGGACGCGGAACTGCGCCTGACCGGGGATCAGCCAACCGGGTGGAGCTTTTATGGCGGCAATGGGCTGTTCAATGGCAGTGCTATGAAGATCGCCAAGGACATTACCCGAGGATTGTCGGGGTTTCAGGACGCCGAAACCGTCAAAGATGATTTCCTGTCCGTTTTCGACACGATTGGCGTCGATCCGCATGACCCGGTTGCGATGTTGGCCCAGTATAACGTGATCCGATCACGCCACCATTGCGGGCGCAGTTGGTATCGCTCGGTCGGTCAGGAGGTCGTGTTTACACCGCTGATGCAATGCAGCTTCATCTCGCTTGATGTGATCAACCGCAGCGCCGGCGCGCATCCGACAAAGTTCTTTGCCGATGCTTACAGCGCCCTTGGCGGCTGGCCGCTGGAGGAGCCTTTTGAAACGCCGGAGCGGGCGCTTCCACAGTCTATGCTGGACGACTCGCCGTTTCGTGGCGGCGTTGACATCCGACCCGGGACATTCACCGTATACGGTGACATCCAGATGAGTGATGATGACGACGGCCATGATCTGCTGACGATCCCGACCCAGATGGATACTGGCGCCGAGCCCATCAGGCACGATTTGGCGGCCATGTTCTTTCGGGCCGAACATGCCCGCGACAGCGATATCTTCAAAGAGAAGGATTTCGTGACCGCCAATGCCGAAATCGCGGCGCGCGGCAAGATCGACTCGGGTTATCGCAAGACCTGCCAAATTATCGCCGCCAATGCGGTGCTTGAGGTTCTTGATACCAGCCCCGCTTCGGACACGACCGCAATCATGCCGGGCATGATTATCGAACGCCCGCCGATGAGCGGCCGAAGCGAGGAATACCTGAACTGATCGCTTCATGTTTGGGGTAGAACCTACGGGGTTTCTATCTATGCTGCGTCGCGGCAGCGTTTTTCAATCTCTCCTGGTGGCTTTTCATATCCCGTCAGGCCTTGATCTTGCACAGCCATTGTCATGATCGCGCTTATCAGCGAGATTAAACAAAAATAAATCTTTGTCCGCTAGACCGGCAGACAATCAACACGGGACGGAATATGGCCAATTTTTTCGCTTACGCCGCATTTAACCAGAACAATTTGAATTTTTATCGTCTGTCTGCAGGCGCTACCGACAAGCAACTTCTGGAAGATGCAAATGTTCAGGAAGAAGGGCTGTTCTTCCGCGATCTCTATGGCGTGACCTGGGACTTCAAGGACGGAAGCTATACCAGTGGCTTTTTGGGTAAAGATTTCACGGTGGATCGCAATGAAAATCCCACCGGTGGCACTTTGCAAGGCTATGTTGAAATGCAAAGCAACGGTGTCGACTATATCCCGACATGGGTCGTGACCGACCTGTCCCTGTCAATGACTGATACCTTTGCGATGACACTGACGCCAAGCCGCACCGATGACCGCAAGTTCATCAGCAAGGTGCTGGCGGGCGATGACCTGATGTATCTCAGCGATGGACATGACCGCGCCAATGGGTTGGGCGGACATGACCTGCTTCGCGGTGAATTGGGGAATGACACGCTGACAGGCGGAGGCGGCAATGACACATTGCTGGGACATGGCGGCAACGACCACCTGTATCTGGATGCCGGTCGCGACATCCTGAACGGCGGCGCGGGGAAGGATTGGGTCCATGTCGGCGGGCAGAAAGGCGTCACGCTGAACCTGTCCCTGACGGGGCAGCAAGACACGGGCTTTGGCCTGGATCGTCTGGTCAGCATTGAAAACGCGGTCGGCGGCGGGGGCGACGATATTCTTAAGGGCTCTCGGGTTGCTAATACTCTGGCCGGTGGAAATGGCGATGACCGCCTGTCAGGGGGGAGCGGGAATGATTTGCTGCTGGGGCAGAACGGTGCTGACTGGCTGCATGGCGGAACCGGACGCGACACGTTGCAAGGGGGGGCGGGTAACGACGTCCTGATCGGCGCAGAAGGATATGACATCCTGATCGGCGGCGCAGGCGCGGATAGATTCGTTTTCCGCAGTCTCAAGGATACAGCCGCCAAACCGACGGCTTCAGATGTCATTCGCGATTTCAACCAAGGCAATGATGTCATTGATCTTGCCCGAATCGACGCCAGCACGGTGTTGGCTGGAAACAACCGGTTCAGCTTTTCCGATAGCGGGCAGATCGGCACGATGAATCGCGGTGAGGTGACGTTCCGACACCTTGATCGCGCGGGAACGGTCAACGACCAGACAATCATCCTGATCGATACGGATGGCGATTCGGTGGTCGAGGCGCGGATCCGCCTGCATGGTCTTTACGATCTTGGAGCAGATGACTTTCTGCTTTGATCCGAACGGCTGATAAGAAAGGGCGCCGGAATTTTCCCGCGCCCTTCCAGATTTATTCCGCAGCCTCTGCATAAGCCTCAAGCGGCGGGCAGGTGCAGATCAGGTTCCGGTCGCCATACGCGTTGTCGACGCGACCAACAGGCGGCCAGTATTTGTCGACCCGGAACGCTCCTGCCGGGAAGCAACCCTGTTCGCGGCTATAGGCGCGGTCCCAATCGGCGACCAGATCTTCTACCGTATGCGGCGCATGGCGCAGCGGGCTTTGATCGGCGGCGATGCGCCCTTCCGCGACGTCGGTGATTTCGTCGCGAATGGCCAGCAGAGCCGTGATGAAGCGGTCGATTTCCGCCTTGGTTTCAGATTCCGTTGGTTCCACCATCAGCGTGCCGGGAACTGGCCAGCTCATCGTGGGCGCATGGAAACCATTGTCGATCAGGCGCTTGGCAATATCGTCCACCGTCACGCCATGTTCGGCAAATGGCCGCGTGTCCAGGATGCATTCATGCGCCACCCGGCCGCGATTGCCCATGAACAGGATCGGATAAGCGCCAGCCAGACGGCTTGCGATGTAATTCGCATTCAGGATCGCCACGCGGGTTGCCTGCGTCAGCCCGGCACCGCCCATCATCAGGCAATAAGCCCATGAAATCAGCAGGATCGAGGCACTGCCATAGGGCGCCGCCGAGACTGCACCCGACTCATCTTCGCGCGGATCGCCGGGCAGATGCGGCGCCAGATGCGCCTTCACCCCGATCGGCCCCATGCCCGGACCGCCGCCGCCATGCGGGATCGAGAAGGTCTTGTGCAGGTTCAGGTGGCTGACATCGCCGCCGATCTCGCCCGGTTTCACCAGCCCGACCAAAGCGTTCATATTCGCCCCGTCGATATACACTTGCCCGCCGTAATCATGGGTGATCCGGCAAACCTCTCTCACGGTGTCTTCAAAAACACCATGGGTCGACGGATAGGTGATCATCACCGCCGCCAGCCGGTCGCCCGCCGCCTTGGCCTTGTCGGCAAAATCCTCCAGATCAATGTCGCCATTGGGTGCGGATTTCACGACGACAACCTGCATCCCGCACATCTGCGCCGATGCCGGGTTGGTGCCATGCGCAGAAACCGGGATCAGGCAGATATCGCGCTGATCGTCGCCGTTCGCCTTATGATAGGCCTGAATCGTCAAAAGCCCGGCATATTCGCCCTGCGCACCGCTGTTCGGCTGCATCGAGAACGCGTCATAGCCGGTGATCTCGCACAGTTTCGCGTCCAGATCGGCAATCGCCTCGGCATAGCCGGCCGCCTGATGGCGCGGGGCAAAGGGGTGCAGCGCGCCGAATTCGGGCCAGGTAATCGGCATCATCTCGGCCGCGGCGTTCAGCTTCATCGTGCAGGACCCAAGCGGAATCATCGCCCGATCCAGCGCCAGATCGCGGTCCGACAAACGGCGCATGTAACGCATCATCTCGGATTCCGCCCGGTTCATGTGGAAAACCGGATGGGTCAGGTAATCGCTGTCGCGCAGCAAGGCGTCGGGAATGGCAGGGGCAGTCGCTTGGGCGGCAGTATCGTCGATTCCGAACGCATCCAGCAGGCGCACGATAACACCCGCATCGGTTGTCTCATCGACGCTGATCCCCACGCGGTCGCGCCCAACCTTGCGCAGGTTGATGCCGCGCTGTTCCGCCGCAGCCAGAATGCCCGCCTGACCGACACCGACCTTGACGGTGATCGTGTCAAAGAAGGCATCCGGGGCGACATCCGCCCCCGCAGCACGCAGCGCATTTGCCACCGTGACCGCATGCAAATGCACGCGCTGCGCGATGGCGCGCAACCCGACCGGCCCGTGGAAGACCGCATAGAACGAGGCCATGACCGCCAGCAAAGCCTGTGCGGTGCAGACATTGGACGTCGCCTTCTCGCGGCGGATATGCTGCTCGCGCGTTTGCAGCGACAGGCGGTAAGCCTTGTTCCCCTTGGCATCGATGGACACACCGACAATCCGACCCGGCATGGCCCGCTTCAAATCGTCCCGGCAGGACATAAAGGCGGCATGCGGCCCGCCATAACCCATCGGCACACCAAACCGCTGTGCTGAACCAACTGCGATATCCGCCCCCATCTCGCCCGGAGCTTTCAGCAGGCACAGGGCCAGCAGGTCGGTTGCAACGATGGCCAACGCCTTTGCATCATGCAAAGCGCTGATCTCTGGCGTCAGATCGCGGATATGGCCGTATGTGCCGGGATATTGGAAGATCGCCCCAAATACCTCATCCGCCTTCAGATCATCAATCGAACCTTTGATGATCTTGATCCCCAAAGGCGCGGCACGGGTTTCAATCACCGAAATCGTCTGCGGATGCAGGTCATGGGCAACAAAGAACGCTTCTGCCTTCGATTTTGCCTGCCGTTTGGCCATCGCCATTGCCTCGGCCGCCGCCGTCGCCTCATCCAGCAGGCTTGCGTTGGCGACCGGCAGCCCGGTCAAATCGGCCACCATGGTCTGATAATTCAGCAAAGCTTCCAGCCGGCCTTGGGCAATCTCGGGCTGATAGGGCGTATAGGCCGTGTACCAGGCCGGGTTTTCAAGGATATTGCGCTGAATAGCCGGTGGCGTAACGGTGCCATAATAGCCCTGACCGATCAGGCTGGTCATTACCCGGTTCTTCTTGGCGACCTCTTCCATCCGGGCCAGCAGCGCTGCTTCGGATAGGGCGGGCCAGTCCAGCGGCTTATCCTGCCGGATCGCCTGCGGAACAGTCTGTTCGATCAACGCCTCCAGACTGTCGGCGCCAACGGCCTGCAGCATCTCTGCCATCTCGGCGGGCGATGGCCCGATATGACGGCGATTCGCGAAATCATCAGGGTTATAGTCGGTCGGGTTCCAGCGGGTCATCGGCACCATCCATATGCTCGGTCAGGACAAGACCCGAATATAGGTCTTATCTTCTGTGCGAAAATATCCTCGGGGGTCCGGGGGCAGACAGCCCCCGGCAGTTTCATCAGCCGATCAGCGCCTGGTAGGCGGCTTCATCCATGAATCCCTCAAGCGCCGCCGCATCAGCAGGCTTGATCTTGAAGAACCATGCCGCCATCGGATCGGCGTTCACGTTACCCGGATTATCGGCCAGATCGCTGTTCACTGCGGTGATGACGCCTGCGACCGGGGCCACGATATCGGATGCGGCCTTGACCGATTCGATCACGACGATTTCCTCACCAGCCGCGACCTCCCGGCCTTCTTCGGGCAGTTCGATGAACACCACATCGCCCAGTTGTTCGCTTGCATGGGCGGTGATGCCGACAACAACGTCCTCACCTTCGGCGCGCAGCCATTCGTGATCTTCGGTAAATTTCAGCATGGGTCGGGCTCCTCAGCGTTTGTAGGATGGCGTGATAAAGGGCAGTTCGGTCAGGATAACGGGAAGGCGCTTTCCGCGTAGCTCCGCCCAGAGGCGGGTGCCATCCGGCAGCGAGGCGTCCAACAAGGCCATCGCAACCGGACCACCGGCCGACGGGCCGAACGTGCCCGAGCAAACCTTGCCCAAGGCCTGACCGCCGTCTTCGTCAGCAAAGATTTCGACGCCTTCACGGATTGGCGCGCGACCCTCGGGCCGCAGGCCGCGGCGCGTTACCGTTGGGCCGTTCGCCAATTCGGCCAGAACGATTTCCGCACCCGGGAAACCACCGGCGCGTGCGCCGCCGACACGGCGAAGCTTGGGAATGGACCATCCAAGCGCGGCCTGAGCAGGGGTGACGTCGGTATTCATATCGTGGCCATAAAGCGGCATGCCCGCTTCCAGTCGCAGACTGTCGCGTGCGCCAAGGCCGATCGGCGCGACGTCGGGATTCCTCAGCAGCGCTTCAGTAAATTCACGCAAGACGGTGTTAGGCACAGAAATCTCGAACCCGTCCTCTCCTGTGTAACCTGAGCGTGAAATCCACAGTTCGGCCCCGTTCCAATCGTGAATCTGGCTGTCCATGAACTTCATCTGACGCACCGCAGGCAGCAATGCTGCCAGCGCACCCTCGGCCTTTGGGCCCTGAAGGGCCAACAGACCACGATCCGTGACCGGGACCACATCGACATCAACAAGCGTCTGCAAATGGGCAATGTCTTGTTCGGCACACCCGGCATTGACGACCAGCAGGTAATGATCGCCGCGATTTGCAAACATCAGATCATCCAGAATGCCGCCTGATGCATTGGTGAACAGGCCGTAACGCTGGCGCCCTTCGGGCAGGCCCAGAACCGCAGCCGGGATCAGCGTTTCCAGCGCCAGCGCCGCGGTCTCAAGATTGCCATCCTTGGGGATGACCAGCACCTGGCCCATATGACCAACATCAAATAACCCGGCTTTTTCACGGGTATGCAGATGTTCTGCCATGACGCCCATCGGATATTGCACCGGCATTTCCCAACCAGCGAAGGGCACCATCCGCGCACCTTGCTCGATATGCAGATCGTAAAGTCCGGTCCGACGCAGTTCCTCGGCCATGGGGCCTCCTTTGAAATCCTGCCGGACAGCCGGCATCGAAAAGCGGGATTCCTTCCCGCGCGACGATGCCCCCTCTGTCCTTGCCCGCCACGCTATCCGTGACCTTGGCGCCTGAGATCGTTATCCCTTCGGCGGGCCTTGCGGCCACTCTCCAGAGTTTTGTTGGAAGACGGTCCTTTTGCCTGAGAGTTCGCCGGGGCGGCTGCTCCTTCGGCACCGGCGCTGGCCAGCTTCTCCCGAAATCCTTGGCGCGACTGCTAGCCGCAGCCATGGCGCAAATCAAGTGGTTTGTCGCGAATGGGCGTGAAAGCGGCGATTCCGGATCGCGGATCGGGCAGTCAGGACGATTGACAGGAACAGGTTGATATCCGAGAGGTGAAAGAAATTGTCGCAACCGAGGTCGGAATTGCAAAGGAAATTCTTCCAGATCGGCTTCAACAAATGCGGCACAACCTTCATCGCCAAGCTGTTTCAGATGAACGGAATCCCGACCCTTCACTGGCTCGAAGGGCGTCTGGCCGAGGATATTGCCTATTCCAAACTGGTCGGACGTCAGCCGCTGAAGCCATGGGCAGACAGCATTACCGCCTTTACCGACATGGAATCGGTTCGCTATCTGAACATGCCAGTGGTCGAGGCGTTCAAAGAATTTGAATTCCTTGATAAAAGCTATCCCGGCTCGGTCTTTTTGCTGAACACCCGCGATGTCGAAGATTGGGTCATCAGCCGATATATGCATCGCGATGGCACCTATGCCCGCGCTTATGCGCAGATATTGGGTGTCGGGTTGATTGATCTGGCAGATATTTGGGCGGATGCCTGGAACGATCATATCGCCGCCTGCCGAAGCTATTTCGCGGGCCGGGCCGAATTCGTCGAGATCGACATAGATCACGCCGACCCCGGCGATTATCGCGACGCCCTTGCGCCCTGGTTTGACTTGCCCAACTGCCCGCCGCGATCAGGTAGAAACCGGGCGCAGGTGCGGCGAAACTATCTGATCAAGCTGGATCGGATGCTGAATGCCAAACCGCCCGAACGCGACATGCCTGCCGAGGATCGCGACGCGCTGGCAGACCGGCTTGCCTTGGCTGCTGCGCCTGCGCTGATCCAGCTGGGGGCAGGTGGTGTTTCGCCCCGGTCTGATCTTTTTGCCGTCTTCGACGTGACGGCTGGGCAGGTAATCGATCGCAACGGCAGGCAGCTGCCTTTTCGGCAGGATCGCGATGGTTGGTATCATCTGGATCCGGTCCGGCGTGATCTGCTGCCGCTTGCCAGTGCGGTGAATGATATTGCGCAGGTCGTGCGACACGGAACCTATCACCTGGATATGTCATCCACCTTGCCGGATCATGATCGTCCCACCATTGCGCCGATCCGGCGCGCTGATGCACGGAATGTCTTTCTGTGGCCGGCGGCGTGGACCCATCGGCTGGGCAATAATGGCTATCTGGGCGATCCCGATCGGGATGAGACCCCATGGGCGGACAAGTTGGACCTTGCGGTCGATCCGGCGAAGTTACCGGCTGATCGCCGCAAGGACGACTTCATCCTGTCCCACCGTTATGTCGTCAGTCAGGGACGTGATGCGAATTTCCTGTCCTTGCTGAACAGTCGCTCGTTGGTGCTGAGGGCAGAGGATGGTTGCGAGGATGCGGTTTCGCCCGTTTTCCAGTCATGGCGGCATTTTATACCGCTTCAGTCCGATGCGGCTGATCTGGATGCGCAACTTGCATGGGCGCGTGCACATCCGGCGGAATGTCAGCGGATATCCAGCAATGCGCGCACCTTGTGCAAAGGGCTGGCGGACCCGCGGGTCCGCTGCCGTCAATTGGCACAGGTGCTGCACGATTACCGCGTCGCAACGGGGCAGGAATAACGCAGCCATTCCATCCCCCGCGCGTGAAATTTACATCGTTGCGTTGAACGCCCCGCCATCCAGCAACACATTCTGCCCAACAATGAAGCGCGCTTGCTGGCTGCACAAAAAGGCGCAGGTCGCGCCGAAATCTTCGGCCGTGCCGTAGGTATGGGCGGGGATGCCGGCCTCTCGTTGTTTGCGGGCCTCGTCCATGCTGATGCCTTGTTGATTGGCCACACCGCTATCAAGGCTGATGGCCCGATCCGTCGCATGAATCCCCGGCAACAGGTTATTCACGCAAACGCCCTGACCTGCCACCTGACGCGACATGCCTGCGACAAAACCGGTCAACCCGGCCCGCGCCGTATTGGAAAGGCCCAGCACCGGAATAGGAGAGCGGACAGATTGTGACGTGATATTGACCACGCGTCCCCAGCCACGCTGCATCATGCCGGGCACCAGCGCCTGCATCAGCGCAATCGCCGACAGCATGTTTGCATCTATCGCCTTGATGAAGTCGTCACGATTCCAATCTGTCCAGTTGCCGGGGGGCGGGCCGCCCGCATTGGTCACCAGAATGTCAGCCTCGCCCACTGCGGCCAGAACCTTCGCTCGACCCTCATCCGTGGTGATGTCGGCAGCGACGGAGATGACATCGACACCGTATTTTTCGGCGATTTCGCGGGCGCTCTGCGTGATCTCGGCCTCGGTCCGGCTGTTGATCACCAGATTGACGCCCGCCTCTGCCAAGGCTTCGGCGCAGCCTCGACCCAGTCCTTTTGAGGCTGCACAAACCAGCCCTCGTTTTCCTTTGATACCCAGATCCATCGGCTTCTCCTATTCGGTTTGGCGCGATGGAACAGTCAGGCGGCGTCGATGTCAAACGCCTTCGGCGGCATGGCGAATGGCACGGATATTGGCACCATAGACATCAGGCTGCAGCACCGATCCGCCTTTGAACACGGCGGAACCCGCAACCAGCACATCGGCACCAGCTCTGGCGACCAGCGGTGCGGTCTTGGGATCAATGCCGCCGTCCACCTGAATATGGATCGGCCGATCACCGATCATCCCGCGCAACCTGGCAATCTTGTCGATCTGGTTGTGAATGAATTTCTGACCGCCAAAGCCCGGATTCACGGTCATGACCAATACCATATCCGCCAGATCAAGCAGATAATCGACCGCTTCAACGGGTGTGCCGGGGTTCAGCGCGATACCGGCCTTTTTGCCGGTCGCCCGAATCGCCTGCAATGTGCGGTGCGGATGCGGACCTGCCTCGACATGAGCAGTGATCATATCAGCGCCTGCTTCGGCATAGGCCTCGATATAGGGGTCGACAGGGGCAATCATCAGGTGAACGTCCATGAAGGTTTTCACATGCGGGCGAAACGCCTTTACCGCTGGCGGGCCAAAAGTCAGGTTGGGCACGAAATGCCCATCCATAACATCGACATGGACCCAATCGGCACCTTCGGCTTCAATCGCTTGAATTTCTTGGCCGAAATTTGCGAAATCGGCGGAAAGGATCGACGGGGCGATCTTGATCCTGCGGTCGAAAGTCATGGCAAAGCTCCTGTTGAGGGCTGGCATTCCGGTGCCTACTGAAAGATTTTCCTATCCGATATGGAGGAAAGCAGATCAAGGTCAACCAGCCCCGCCCATGATACCGCTATATTACGCAGGATCGCGCAATGCCGTGATCGCACTGGCCAAGGCCGAACCGCCGTTTTCGAAAGTCACCTCAATACCGTGATCACCCATCTGGGTTTCGACAACCTTTGCATAGACGCCCACTGCGTCTTCCGAAATCAATTCACCCTTGCGGTTGCTTTCGATGACAAAGGAATACATCCCATCGGGTAGCTTTTGTCCATCGTCATCACGGCCCAGCCATTCGATCTGCCCGCTGCCCGGACCGATTTCCTCTCGCGTCACCTCTCGGCCATTGGCGTTCAGGGCAAGCAGCGTCACGCTGTCGGCCGACGAATCGGGCTTGACGTCAAGCGTCAGCGCCGCGTCACCGAACCAGACGGGTTCTGTCGTCCGCGCCTCTTTCCCGATCCAGTCGGCGGTTTGGCCCAGACCGCCGCCACCGCCCAATTGGGAAACAAGCTGCGCCAGCAGCTTGTTGGACTGCGTTTGCTGCTCTACGCCCGAGAATGTTGCCAGTTGCACGGCAAAATCCGTGCCTTCCATTGGATTCAGCGGGTCCTGATTCTTCAGCTGGGCCGTCAGCATTTTCAGAAAAGTATCGAAGTCCGATCCCCCGCTGGCATTTGCCTGTGTGGATGTCGTCGTTGCGGTCGCAGCCGCAGGGCTTCCAATTGCAGAAATCATGCTGTTTTCCTACATTCTCATGTCGATATGTGCGCCCAAGGCGGTCCAACCACCTGATGTGATGGCGTGTTGGGCAAGATGTTCTGGTATTTCCACTTCAACGGCCGGTGCTTGGGGCGCCATCCAGTCTGGCTGGACGTCGCGCCCTTCAAATCCACCTTCGCGAAACTCGAAAGTCGCATCCTGCAACCCGGTTTCGCCAAAGTTTTGCAGCAATGTCGCCGCGTTACGGCGAAGCTGGTCCAACACCTCGGGTCGTTCGGCCCAAACGACAAGATGGGGGGCGTGCTCTCGTCCCGAAAGAACCATTCGAATTCGTCCAAGCTCTTCTGGCGAAAGCGCAATTTCAACCTGTTCATCGCGGATCGTAATCGCCACGTCGGCGACCTGTCGAAGAATTGTTGGCTGGTTTTCCGCTGCAAGCCTGGGCATGCTGGGTGAGATCTCCCCTCGGGTTGAAGCCTGATCGATGCCTTTGCCGTGGCCGATAGCCTCGATAGGGTTGCCGACATCCATTATCCTGTCCGCGTTCAGCATCATCGTTTCCGGATTGAGACCAGAGGTGAAATCGGTATCCGAAAACGGTGTTTGCGGCTTCTGAACGTCGACATCGATCTGCGCGGTGATAGGCGTAGATTCGGCGGCGTTATCCTGCGCGATCATTGCAATCATTGGCGAAGGACCTGAAAAAGCCGATCGCGTAGCTGCGTCAGCCGCTTTGGTCTTTGGCGGTGCGAAGGAACCACTGACGCCGCTCCAACCTTCAATAATTGCTTCCAGCGTGTCAGCGCTACGATCCTCCGAAATTTCCACGGCTTCCGTATCCGCCGGGACGTCATCATCTGGTCCCGACCCGATTTCAGGACCGGCGTCATCGACTGCATCAGCCAAAGGCACGGTGGATTGTTCTTTCAGAACCTCGACGGCCGCAGCAAAATCTTCACCATCTCCGTCTTCCTTTGCGGGTTCCGAAGAAAGTTTCGAGCGGATGTCGAATCGAGTATCTGGCAAAATCGGCGCAGTGTTCGCCATGGCACAACCTCTGTTTTTCAAACTGATAATCGCAAAGCCTTACTAATTGTTTACGGCTTTCGGATATTTCCGGTAAATAATCGAAATAAGAGGGCCTTTATGAAAATTGAATCAATCGGGGTCGCCGCAGGGCACAAAACCCCGGACACGCCCGTTTCCGAACAGCTGGAAATAGCGTTTCTTGAAGAGATGCTGAAATATTGCGGTCCTGCCGCCAGAAAGGGCGAGTTTGGCGGTGGTATCGGGGAGGAGCAGTTTTCAAGTTATCTGACTCAGGAATATGCCGCGATTCTGGCCGATAAACTGGATCTTGGCCTGGCAGTGAAAGGAATCGAAGCATGAACCAGCGGACGTCACGATTGCTGGCTGCCGCCAAATCCTCGGTCATAGCGGGCGATGCCGAGCAGAGCTTGAAGGCTATAGACGATTTTTCCAATCACATCGCACGCGTGGGCGTGATGCCTGAAGATCGTGAGGTGCTTGAACGGAAATTGCATGAACTTCGCCAGCTGGCAGAGGCTTCTGCGCGCGGCGCAAGGCAGGCAGTCGAACAGGTTGCCGCGATCATGCAGGCCGCCCGCAGTCTGCAGACCTATGATGAAGCAGGCAGAAAACAGTCGACGGCAACTGCCGCGCCGGCGGCGCAAAGGTTTTGATAAAATGTTATCTGAACTTTGTTTGAGCGGGGATCGCAAATTCACTATTCATAAATAGCCGCTGCTTAAAACGGTGAATGTGCTGCAAGGGCACGGGGTTTATAAATCCACAGGTCAGAAGGCCGATCATCTCAACATCGGGTGCAAAGCGCCCTTTCTTTAGGAGGACAATATGTCCAGCATTCTGACCAATAACGGCGCAATCGTTGCTCTGCAAACCTTGAAGAGCATCAACTCGAACCTGAACAAAGCTCAGTCCGAGATTGCGACAGGTAAGTCGATCAACAGCGCAAAAGACAATTCTGCGATCTGGGCGATTTCAAAAGTTATGGAAACCGATCAAGCCGCGTTCAAGACCATGCAAAGCAGCCTGAACGTTGCGGACGCCACGGTTTCGACCGCTGTGACCGGTGCGGATCAGGTGACGAAACTGCTGACCGAGATGAAAAATCTGGCGGTGAACGCCGGAACCGACGGCTTCGAGTTCGAAAAGGTTCAAACCGACATCGCGGCCAAAATGGCGCAGATCACGTCGATCGTGTCGGGCACCCAAATGAACGGTGTGAACTTGCTGTCGACCAACGGCGTCAATGGCGGCGCGACGTTCACCGTATTGGCGTCATTGGACCGCGAAATCGGGACAGCGACGACTACGGCGAATACGATTGTCGTCAACTCGGTCGACTTCGAGGCCGATATCGTGGGCGGAACTTTGACGGCCGTGACGGACAGCGCATCTGCGCGAACCGCCGTCGGTCAGTTGGAGACGCTGCTGGAGGTTGCCGTCAATGGTGCGGCAGCTCTTGGTTCGTCCGCCAAACGTATCTCGGACCAGGCGAACTTTGTCGGAAAACTGGCAGATTCGCTGACCCAGGGTATCGGCTCACTGGTTGATGCCGATATGGAGGAAGCATCGGCCCGCCTGCAGGCTCTGCAGACGCAACAGCAGCTGGGTATCCAGGCGTTGTCGATTGCCAACCAGGCCCCGTCGGCGATCCTGTCGCTGTTCCGCTGATAAATACTCGGGGCGCTCAACGGCGTCCCGATCTTTCTAATCCCAGTAAGGAACGAAACATTGAACGCGGTTACGCCTTTGTCCCAGAATGGTTATGGCACCAATGCCGTTCGCACAGCACGTGATGCGGAATATGATGTGATCTCGCGCGTGACGCGCATGCTACGACAGGCAAGTTTGACAGACCGCTCGATTGATACGGTCCAGGCGGTTCACAAGAATAATGAGCTGTGGACATTGCTGGCGACTGACTTGGCGGATCCGGGAAATGCTTTGCCGGATGAAACCAAGGCGGGCCTGCTTTCGCTTGCAGCATTTTCTTTGCGCCAGGGCCATTCAATTTTGGCGGGGCAGGGTGCTGTTGACGCTCTGATCGATATCAATATGTCCATTATGAAGGGCTTGCGAGGCGGGGTGGGCGCATGAGTGGTCTGGTCTTGAAGCTGGCACCAAATGAGCGGGTTTTGATCAACGGTGCTGTCATCGAAAACGGTGAGCGGCGCTCGAAAATCTCGATCAGAACCCCTAATGTGAACGTATTGCGCCTGAAGGATGCAATCCACCCAGATCATGCAAATACGCCCGTTGCACGAGCATGCTATGTCGCCCAGCTGATGTTGTCAGGTGATGTTGAAATGGAGCAGGGTCGGCAACAGCTTATCGTCGCGATCGAGCAGCTGAGTCAGGTGTTCGATGACCGCGACAGCCGCCTTGTGCTGGCCGAGGCGAGCCATCATGCGGTAGCCGGGGCAGCCTATCCTGCAATGAGAAAGCTGAGGGAGTTGCTGCCTCGTGAGGCGCGACTTTTCGCGGTTCGTGCACAGTGAGGATGTGATGAACATATCGGTCGCAACCGGCCTTGGCAGCATTTCCGGCTGGAAGACGCTGCAACGGATCGAAGCACGCCAGCTTGCGGTCATCGCAAATGATCCGGTCGTTCAGCGTGCGACAACATACTTTCGGGATAACATTTCCAGCGGTACAAGCGCTGCGGATCTGGTCGGTGATTACCGGATGCTAAGCGTGGCTTTGGGGGCGTTTGGGTTAGAGCAGGATATCCCGAATAAAGCTTTTATCAGAAAGGTACTGGAATCAGATCTTTCCGACGATAAATCCTTGGTGAACCGGCTGAGTGATAAGCGATACCTGCGTCTGGCACAAGCCTTCCATCTGGGCCGGGCGAGCAGTGACCAGACGGCTCTGGGAAAGCAGATTTCTGAAGCATATCTACAAAGGGAATACGAACGACGCGTAGGCGAAAGCGACGAATCGTTGCGTCTCGCACTGAACGCGCGGCGTGAGTTGCAACAGTTTGTCGGGCGGGAATCGAGCAATAAAACCTTGTGGTATGAGGTGTTGGGTAATCCGCCACTGCGGAAGGTTTTCGAAGGCGCGTTTGGCTTTGGCGGTGCCTATGGGCGCTTGTCAGTGGATCGCCAGCTTGAAGAATTTACCAAGGCTGCTGAGCGTTATCTGGGCAGCAGTGCATTTACCGATATCACCACGGAAAAGGGCATCGATAAGCTTGTGACAAATTATCTGGCGCGAACGCAGGTTGCGACGGGATCAGCACAAAACCGATATAGCTCTGCATTGGCGCTGTTGACCGGGTAATGCTTCGGGCTTGCGTAAAGATAAGGCTTTTCTTCTTGTTGTGCTGGTGGGGTGTATTTGGTGGCCGCTTTGCGCGAAGCGATAGCGTTTAGGCCAAAGCGGGTCGCGGTTGTTTCGCGTAGGCGCCCGAAGCACGTTGCCTGATCAAGGCAAGCCCAGATAATCCTTCAAGCCGGCAGGTGGGTTGTCCATCAAAGCCGCCGTTGCAACCGGCTGATGCGCAACACCGTCATCGACAAGGATAGTCTGAGGGGCGAAAGCACGGGCATCATTGGGGTCGTGGGTGACCATCAGCACGGTTGTACCCATATCGGCGGTGATCTGATCCAACAACGTCAGCATCTCTGATTTTAGGGCGGGACCGAGCGCGGCGAAGGGTTCATCCAGCAACAAGATCGGGCGCGCGCGCAGCAGAATACGGGCAAGTGCGATTCGGCTTTGTTGACCGCCGGACAAATTTTCCGGTTTGCGATCCGAGAACCCTGCAAGCCCTACCTGCGCCAATACTGCGGCGACCTGATCTTGCTGGGCGCGGTCCAATCGAAGGTCCGGCCGTAGTCCTAAACCGATATTCTGCGCGGCAGTCAGGTGAGGAAACAGGTTCTGGTCCTGAAACAGAATTGAAATCGGGCGTTTTCCAGGGGCGCTTTCGGTCAGGTCGGTGCCATTCCAAACGACCCTTCCTGTCTCTGGCGCAAGGAAGCCGGCGATCAGTGACAGAAGCGTGGATTTGCCCGAACCTGATGCTCCGATGACGGCGGTGCGCGTGCCGGGGTTGATCGCCAGGTCGGCTTTCAGGATAAAATCGCCGCGGGTCACTTGGATGTCGCGAAGTTCAAGCAAGACGTCCTCCTCGATCACAAAGCCAGAAAAGGGCGAAACTGATCACCATGAGCAAGACGGCGCAGGCAGACGCCTCGGCCATGCGATAGGAATTCATGAATTGATAAAGTTTCAGCGGCAGCGTTGGCATGTCCGTCGGAAACAGTGCAATCACACCCAAATCGCCCATGGCCAGCGCGGCGGCAAGCCCTGCGGCGAAGCCAATCGGGCGTGCCAGTTGCGGCAAGATCAGAAATCGCAATCGGCTCCACCCCTTGATATCCAATGATTCGGCCAATCGTCCATAGTTCCGGCGCAGGTCGCGTGCGGCGGGGATCAACACCCGCAACCCAAAGGGTAACGCCATGATCGCGTTGATCGCGACCGTAATCGGTAGTGCAAGAGCTTGCGGAGACACCGTTCCGCGCAGCAGGATAAACAGACCTGTCCCCAAGACGAGCGGAGAGGCCACCAAGGGCAGCATGCCGGCAAGCTCTATCAGGCGCGACCCGCTGCGCGCGATGCCAAGGGCCAGTGTCAGGGATAAAATCACAGCCCAAAAGGCTGAGATGACCGCCATGATGACCGAGCGTGCGGCCGCCGTCCAAACCTCGGCCGGAAGCTGCGATATTTGCGGCAAACCGCGCAAAATGACGGCCAACATCGGCCAAAGCAGAAACAATGCCGCCAGAATGATCGCGCAGCCATCCATAAGACGGCGCCACCCGGTCGGTCCGCGAAGGTTGCGCGATAAATCCAGCCCCGATCCAAACTCGGCCGGTATCGTGATCCATCGTGAGGTCAGCATGGCCAAAACGCAAAGCGCGATCTGGATCATGCCCAATGTCGCGGCGCGACCAAGATCAAAATCAAATCGAAACGCCTGATAGATCGCAAGCTCGACCGTCGTGGCCTTTGGTCCACCGCCAAGCGCCAGCGCAACCGTGAAAGAGGTCAAACAGACCAGAAAAACCGCCAGCCACGCGCCGGGCAGGACTGCACGCAGCATTGGGCGCTCCAGATGGTGGGCAATGTCGCGAGGACGGAAGTCGAGGCTGTCGGCAAGGCGAAACCTCTCGAACGGAATGGAATGCCAGCCCTGCAGGATCAGCCTTACGGAAAGCGGCAAGTTGAAAAAGACATGGGCCAGAATGACCCCCTGCCAACCATAGATTGACAGTTCGGGGAGATTCAGGGTGCGTAGACCTTCGTTTATCAGGCCATTACGGCCAAAGACGGAAATCAGCCCCATGATGGCCACAATCACCGGCAGGATGAACGGTGCACCCAACAGGGTGATAAGCAGCCCCCTGCCGGGAAAGCGGCGGCGGGCAAGGGCGCGCGCGACCGGAATGGCCAATAGTGCCGACAGGCTTGCCGAGACCACGGCTTGCCAGATCGTGAACCAGATCGCGCGTAAGTCCCACGGCCCAAGCGCAGACAGTCCGCGCGCCTGCCATGCGACCGCGGCCAAGGTGCCAAGGATCAACGCGGCCAAAGCGGCGGCGGTCAGTGCGCCGCCGATGCTGCGCCTTATTGCGAAAACGCTTGCAGCCATTCGTCCAGTGCCGGTTGCCGCATCGCCTCGGCCTCATCTTCGGAATAGAACAGCGTCTTTTGGGGACGGGGCAGGTCGCGCATCACGTCGGGCCATTCCTCTTGCGGCAGTTTTGCGGGCAGCGACCAGTTGGCCAACGGGATCACCTTCTGGAAATCGGGCGTCAGCACCCAATCCATGAATTTCTGCGCCAGTTCGGGCTGATCGGTTGATGCGACCTGGGCCACCAATTCGGCCATGAAATAATGGCCTTCGGGAAAAATGGCAGCGTGTTTGGTGGTGTCATCTTCGGCCGCGATGTGATAGGCGGGCGAGGTGGTATAGGACAGGACCATATCGGCCTCACCCTCGGTGAACATGCCATAGGCTTCGGACCAGCCCTTGGTCACGGTCAGCACCTTCGGGGCCAGCTTGGCCCAAGCGTCGGCCGCGTCGTCGCCGTAGATCGACTTGACCCATAACAGCATGGCAAGACCGGATACGGATGAGCGTGGATCCTGAATCACGATCTTCAGATCGCCGGGTGCATCCAGCAATTCCGCAAAGCTTTTGGGCGGGTTTTCAAGCCGGGTATCGTCATAGACGAAGGCGGTTTCACCCCAATTATAAGGCAGAAAAATCTCATCCGTCCATTCGACGGGCAGCGACATGTCTGACGTATCCTGACCATGCGGTGCGAACAGGCCCGATGCGCGGGCGCGAGCCGTGACATCCGTGTTCAGGCCAAAGACGATGTCGGCTTCGGTGCCTGCGCCCTCCATCATAATGCGGGGCAGCAGATCGCCGGTCACGAATTTCAGGTCGCAATTGCAAAAAGCCTCGAATCCTTCTTCGATCTTCGGCCCCGGTCCCCATTCACTGGTGACCGAATCGCCCGCATAGACGGTCAACACGGGCTTGTCCTGCGCCATCGCAGGCGCGGCGGATAAAATTGCCAGCGCAATCAGGGACGTTTTCATCGCTATCCTCCGTAACTTGCGGTTCTCGAAAGAAAGGACAGCGAAACCTTCCCTCCGCCGGTGTTGACCGGTTCAGGTTCAACGGGTCCGCTTTTGCGTCTCAGCCGTGATGGGCACCCCGAGGTAAAGTGAAACATAGACCGCCCACGGCCCACTGCAAGAAGAAACCGGTGTTTCCAAGCCGTCTGTGGCCAGTTAGAAACGCCGCCACAAGACAGGCGAAGGACAGGCATGAGTGATCAGCCCACACCGATGATGGCGCAATATCTGGCGATCCGGGACGCGAATCCGGGGTCGCTGCTGTTCTATCGCATGGGCGATTTCTACGAGATGTTCTTTGACGATGCCGTGCAGGCGGCAGCGGCGCTGGATATTGCATTGACCAAGCGCGGGACGCATCAGGGCGAACCGATCCCAATGTGCGGGGTGCCGGTTCACGCCGCCGAAGGTTATCTGCTGACACTGATCCGCAAGGGGTTTCGCGTCGCGATTGCCGAACAGATGGAAGACCCGGCCGAGGCGAAAAAGCGCGGCTCGAAATCGGTGGTTGCCCGGGATGTCGTGCGTCTGGTCACGCCCGGCACCCTGACCGAAGAGGCGCTGTTGGAGGCGCGGCGCCACAATTTTCTGGCCGCCTATGCGCAGGTGCGTGACGAAGGCGCGCTGGCATGGGTCGATATTTCGACCGGGGCGTTTCAGGTGATGGAGTGTTCGCCCACGCGGCTTGCGCCCGAACTGGCCCGGCTGGCCCCGCGTGAACTGTTGGCCGCCGAGGGCGCGGGCCTTGACGATCTGGCGTCCGAGGCCGGGGCGGCACTGACCGATTTGCCGCCCGGATCATTCGACAGCGCGGCGGGCGCGCGGCGCTTGTCGGCGCTCTATGGTGTGGAAACGCTGGACGGGTTTGGCAGTTTCAGCCGGGCAGAGCTGTCGGCCATGGGCGCGATTGTCGATTATCTTGAGATGACGCAAAAAGGTAAACTGCCCTTGCTGCGTCCCCCGGTGCGTGAACGCGCAGGCGGTGCCGTGCAGATTGATGCGGCGACGCGTCGCAATCTGGAACTGACACAGGCTTTGTCGGGGGGGCGCGAAGGCAGTCTTTTGTCGGCGATTGACCGCACCGTGACGGCGGCTGGAGCACGCCTGCTGGAACGCCGCATCAGTGCGCCATCGCGCGATTTGCCCCTGATCCATGCGCGGCAGGATGCGGTGGCGCAACTGGTCGACGATACGCGCCTGACCGCGGATTTGCGCGATGCGCTGGCCCGTGTGCCGGATATGGACCGCGCGCTGTCCCGCCTTGCGTTAGAGCGCGGCGGTCCGCGCGATCTGGCGGCGATCCGCGCCGGTCTGACCCAGGGTGCCGCGATTGCCCAGCGGTTGCCCGGTGATGCGGCGCAGCTGTTGCGCGATGCGGTGCGCGATCTGATCGGGCACAACGATCTGATCGACCTTCTGGATCAGGCGCTGGTGGCCGAGCCGCCTTTGCTGGCGCGGGACGGCGGCTTTGTCACGCCTGATTATGATGCGGATCTGGACGATACCCGCCGCCTTCGTGACGAAGGCCGTGGCGTGATTGCGGGCATGCAGGCTGACTATGTCGCCCGTGCCGGGGTCCAAAGCCTGAAGATCAAGCATAACAACGTGCTGGGCTATTTCATTGAAACCACGGCGACCCACGCTGAAAAGATGATGGCGCCGCCACTGAACGAAATCTTCATTCACCGTCAGACCACGGCGAACCAGCTCCGCTTTACGACGGTCGAGCTGTCAGAACTTGAAACCCGCATCCTGAATGCCCGCGACCGGGCGCTGGAGATTGAACGCGGTATCTTTGACCGCCTTCGCGCCGCCATTTTGCAGCAGGCCGCGCAGATCGGTCAGGCGGCACGTGCTTTGGCCGAAATTGATCTGGCCGGCGCCTTTGCCGACCTTGCATCGGGCGAAGGTTGGACGCGGCCCCGTGTCGATGACAGCCGCGCATTTCAGATCATCGGCGGTCGTCACCCGGTCGTCGAGCGTGCCCTAAAGCGCAAGAGTGAAGCGTTTGTTGCCAATGACTGCAATCTGACCAGCGGTGAAACTCCGGCGATCTGGCTGCTGACCGGTCCGAATATGGCGGGTAAATCGACCTTCCTGCGGCAGAATGCCTTGATCGCTGTTCTGGCGCAGGCAGGCGCATTCGTGCCTGCGCGCGACGCCCATATTGGTATGGTCAGCCAGTTGTTCAGCCGCGTGGGCGCTGCCGATGATCTGGCGCGGGGCCGGTCCACGTTCATGGTTGAAATGGTTGAAACCGCCGCGATCCTGAATCAGGCAGACGATCATGCGCTGGTGATTCTGGACGAAATCGGGCGCGGCACGGCAACGTGGGATGGTCTCAGCATCGCATGGGCCGTCATGGAGCATTTGCACGGTGTGAACCGCTGTCGCGCGTTGTTCGCCACCCATTACCACGAGATGACTGCCCTGACGGCCAAGCTGGACGGCGTCGAAAACGCCACCGTCGCCGTGCGTGAGTGGGAAGGCGATGTGATTTTCCTGCACGAAGTTCGCAAAGGCGCGGCGGATCGCAGTTATGGCGTGCAGGTGGCACGGTTGGCGGGCTTGCCCGGCAGCGTTGTTGACCGCGCGCGCGAGGTTCTGGATGCGCTGGAATCGGGCGAACGCGAAGGGGCGGCCCGTCCTGCCGCGCTGATCGACGATCTGCCGCTGTTTCGCGCCGTGCCGCCGACCCCCACCCCAGCCAGGGTCAAGGAAAGCGCACTGGACGCGCGGATGAAAGACGTGCATCCCGATACCATGTCGCCGAAACAGGCGCTGGACCTGATCTATGAGTTGAAATCCCTGACCGGAGAAACCGCATGAGCTATAACACTTTTGGCCGCGAGTTCCGGTTTACGACATGGGGCGAAAGCCACGGTCCTGCCTTGGGCGCAACGGTGGATGGCGTGCCCCCCGGTGTTCCGCTGGATGAGGCGTTCATCCAGCAATTCCTTGACCGCCGCCGCCCCGGCACCAGCAAGTTCACCACGCAGCGCCGCGAAGCGGATCAGGTTCGCATCCTGTCCGGTGTGTTTGAGGGGAAAACCACCGGCACGCCCATTCAATTGATGATCGAGAATACCGATCAGCGATCCAAGGATTATGGTGATATCGCCAGCAGTTTCCGCCCCGGACATGCCGATATCACCTATCACCTGAAATATGGCATCCGCGATTATCGTGGCGGCGGGCGGTCCAGTGCGCGTGAAACGGCTGCACGGGTCGCGGCGGGCGGGGTTGCCTTGGCGGCTCTGAACCATCTGGTGCCAAAGCTGCGGATCGTCAGCTATATGGTGCAGATGGGGCAGATGCATCTGGACCGTGCGAATTTTGACAGCTCGGCCATTGCCGATAACCCGTTTTTCCTGCCCGATGCGGGTGCCGTGGATGCATGGGCCGACTATTTGGACGGGATTCGCAAGGATCAGAACAGCGTCGGCGCGGCGGTCGAGGTTCTGATCGAAGGATGCCCACCGGGTCTGGGCGCCCCGGTTTATGCCAAGCTGGACACCGATCTTGCCGCTGCGATGATGTCGATCAACGCGGTCAAAGGTGTCGAGATTGGCGAAGGCATGGGTGCTGCCGCCCTGACCGGCACCGAAAATGCCGATGAGATCCGCATGGGAAATGACGGCCCGATCTTCAATTCCAACCATGCGGGGGGGATTCTTGGGGGGATTTCAACCGGGCAGCCCATTCTGGTGCGATTCTCGGTCAAGCCGACCAGTTCCATCACCACGCCGCGCAAGACGATCAATCAGCATGGCGAAGACATCGACCTGATCACCAAGGGCCGCCATGATCCCTGCGTGGGCATTCGCGCCGTGCCGGTGGCCGAAGCGATGGCGGCTTGCGTGATTCTGGACCAGTTTCTGATGGACCGCGCCCAGACCGGCGGTGTTCGCGGAAAGATCGGCTGACGCCTCTGCGCCGTTGATTCTGTTACAATGGGCGCCGTGCCGGGCGGGCGGTGCTGCCTGTGATCTCTTTCAGGATGAAAAGGGAAGCAAAATCAATCCATCGCAATTGTCATAATAACGTCACATAAGTTTTGCATTGATGTCACCTGAGCCGTCTAGCTGTGCGGCAGCCCCAAAGGGGGATAGACCGACTCAGGAGTGATCCATGAACACCGTGAAATTTACCGTCTCGGCCCTTGCCGTGATCGCCGCCTCGGCCACTGCCGCTGCCGCCCGCGATCAGATTCAAGTGTCGGGTTCGTCGACAGTGCTGCCTTACGCCACCATCGTTGCCGAAGCTTTTGGCGAAAATACCGACTTCCCGACCCCCGTGGTTGAATCGGGCGGCTCCTCGGCTGGCCTGCAGAAATTCTGTGAAGGTGTCGGCGAAAACACCATCGATATCGCCAATGCCAGCCGTCCGATCAAGGACAGCGAACGCGAAGCCTGCGCGGCTGCCGGCGTGACCGACGTCATGGAAGTCCGCATCGGCTATGACGGGATCGTCTTTGCCAACGCATCCAGCGGCCCGGATTTCGTCTTTACCCCCGCCGACTGGTTCAACGCCCTGTCTGCCAAGGTCTCAAAGACGGCAAGATGGCTGACAACACCGCCGCAAGCTGGAACGAGGTAAACCCGGACCTGCCCGAGCAGGAAATTCTGGCCTTCATCCCGGGCACCAAGCACGGCACCCGCGAAGTTTTCGAAGAAAAAGTGATCTTGGCCGGTTGCGAAGAATCGGGCGCGATGGAGGTGTTCAAGGCTGAACTGGGCGACGAAGATGCCGCAGAAGAGGCCTGCATGACGCTGCGCACCGACGGCAAGTCGGTCGATATCGACGGCGATTATACCGAAACGCTGGCCCGTATCGACAGCGCGCCGAACGGTATTGGTGTTTTTGGCCTGTCCTTCTACGAAAACAACACCGACAAGCTGAAGGTCGGCACCATGGGCGGTGTTAGCCCTTCGACCGAGACCATCGCCTCGGGTGAATATCCGGTGTCGCGTCCGTTGTTCTTCTATGTGAAGAAAGCCCATATCGGCGAAATCGCCGGGCTGAAGGAATTCGTTGAATTCTTCGTCTCGGATGAACTGTCCGGCCCTGAAGGCCCGCTGGCCGAATACGGGCTGGTCTCCGACCCGGAACTGGCTGCGACCCAAGAGGCCGTCACCAACGAAACCGTTCTGCAGTAATCCCGGAACGGGCGGCGCGTCCAACGCGCCGCCCGTCACATCTGTTCGCCCCTTCATGATGGAAGGAAGCCCGTATGCCGCTGTCCTGGGCACTTTTTGCCAGCTTTCTGCTTGCCATCGCAGGTTATCTGGTCGGCCGCAGCCGCGCGTTCAGCGCCGCTGGTCCTGATATCCGAAAACTGCACAGCCGCCCGACCTATCATGGGTTTTTGGTGGGCTTGGCGGCGTTTCTGCCAGCGGTCGTTGTGATCGCAATTGCATCGCTGCTGCGCATGTCCGGTGTAATCATGGCCGAGGCCGGGCCGGTCGTCGGCCTTGTGGCGCTTGCCGCTGCGGTCGTCGGGCTTGGCTGGGGCATCACCCGGATCGGCGTGGATTTTCACGCACGAAACACGGTCGAGCGGATCGTGCTGGGCATTCTGATCTTCTGTTCCCTGATCGCGATTGCGACCACTGCCGGCATCGTGTTGTCGTTGCTGTTCGAGACGGGAAAATTCTTCCAGATCTATGACTGGAAAACCTTCTTCTTCGGCACCGAATGGACACCGCGCTTTCAGGGAAATTCACAGCTGGGCATCCTGCCACTGCTGTGGGGAACGCTGTATATCTCTCTGATCGCGCTGATCGTCTCGGTTCCGATCGGGTTGTTCGCGGCGATCTATATGTCGGAATATGCAAGCAAGCGGGTTCGCGGCATCGCAAAACCCGCCATCGAAATTCTGGCCGGTATTCCCACCATCGTTTATGGGCTTTTCGCGCTGGTCACGGTCGGCCCGATGCTGCGAGATTATTTCGCGCAACCGATGGGTTGGGGCAATTCGGGGTCATCGGTGCTGACAGCGGGGCTGGTCATGGGGATCATGCTGATCCCGTTCGTCAGTTCACTGTCCGACGATATCATCAACGCCGTTCCACAAAGCCTGCGCGATGGCGCGCTTGGGCTTGGGTCGACCCCGTCGGAAACGATCCGTAAGGTTGTGCTACCTGCCGCGCTGCCGGGTGTGGTCGGGGCGGTCTTGCTGGCCGCCAGCCGCGCGATTGGCGAAACGATGATCGTGGTCCTAGGGGCCGGTGCCTCCGCCCGCATGGACCTGAATCCGTTCGAGGCGATGACGACGATTACCGTCAAGATCGTCAGCCAGCTGACCGGTGACAGCGATTTCAATTCACCCGAAACGCTGGTCGCCTTTGCCCTTGGCCTGACGCTGTTCGTCATCACCCTGGTCCTGAATGTGGTCGCGCTTTACATCGTGCGCAAATATCGCGAGCAATACGAATGACCGATATGCCCATGCCCCGGTCGGGCACTGCCTCTGCCGCAAAATCCTCATTGATGGTCGCTGACGCCAACACGCGACGCCGGAATGCCGCCGAAAAACGCTTTCGCCTTTATGGTGCAACCGCCATCGGGGTCGCGCTGCTGGCGCTGGTGGTGCTGTTGTTCACCATTGTCCGTGATGGTTCGGGTGCGTTCCGGCAGACCTATCTGGCAATTCCCGTCCAGTTGAACGCTGAAGTTCTGGATCCCAAGGGCAACCGCAACCCCGAGGAAATGGCCAAGGTTCTGACCCTGTCCTACGGCAAGGTTCTGGATGCTGCCGTCGAGGCCGCGGTTGTCCGCGAAAATATCCAGATCCAGGGCCTGACGGAAAAGCAGATCAGCGGTCTGATCTCGAAAGAGGCGTCGGCCCAGGTTCGCCACCGCGTTCTGGCCAATCCCGACCTGATCGGCCAGATGATTGATGTGGATGTGCTGGCAAATGGTCGCGTCGATGGCTTCTTCAAAGGGCGCGTCAGCATGGAAAGCGCGGCCAACGACAAGAATACTTCGCCCGAACAACTGATGCTGGCGCAAGAGCTGCGTGACCGAGGTCTGATGGTGACGCGCTTCAACTGGAACTTTCTGACCAACCCTGACGCGTCCGACCAACGCCCCGAAGCGGCGGGCGTCGGCATCGCGATCCTTGGGTCGCTGTATATGATGCTGGTGGTTCTGCTGCTGGCCGTGCCGATTGGCGTGGGCGCCTCGATCTATCTTGAGGAATTTGCCCCCAAGAACAAATGGACGGATATTATCGAGGTGAATATCTCGAACCTTGCGGCTGTGCCGTCGATCGTGTTCGGCATTCTTGGTCTGGCGGCCTTCATCAATTTTGCCGGCCTGCCGCAATCCGCGCCGATTGTGGGGGGGCTGGTGCTGACCCTGATGACGCTGCCGACCATCATCATCTCGACCCGCGCGGCGCTGAAGGCGGTGCCGCCGTCAATCCGCGATGCGGCGCTTGGCGTGGGCGCCTCGAAGATGCAGTCAGTGTTCCATCACGTCCTGCCACTGGCCATGCCGGGCATTTTGACCGGCACGATCATTGGACTGGCACAGGCATTGGGCGAAACTGCGCCGCTGCTGTTGATCGGCATGGTGGCCTTTGTCAAAAACTACCCGGCGGCCCCTCCCGAAGGGCTGTTCGATCCCGCTTCGGCCCTGCCTGTGCAGGTCTATAACTGGACGCAGCGGTCCGACCCGGCCTTTATCGAGCGGGCTTCGGGCGCGATCATCGTGCTGCTGATCTTCCTGTTCTGCATGAACCTGCTGGCGATCTACCTGCGCCGCAAGTTCGAGCGCCGTTGGTAATCCGGCCCGAAGGAGGCCAAGATGTACGATATGAATCGAGTGGAGAATGCCGTGAGCCAGGGTGACATCAAGATCTCGGCAAATGATGTGCAGGTCTATTACGGCGACAAGCACGCCATCAAGGATGTCAGCGTCGATATTCTGGACAAGACCGTGACGGCCTTTATTGGCCCGTCCGGCTGCGGGAAATCAACCTTCCTGCGCTGCATCAACCGCATGAACGACACCATTCCGATCGCCCGCATCGAAGGCCGGATCGCGTTGGACGGCGAAGATATCTATGACCGCCGCGTCGATCCGGTGCAGTTGCGGGCCAAGGTTGGCATGGTGTTTCAGAAGCCGAACCCGTTTCCAAAGTCGATCTATGACAATGTGGCCTACGGCCCCCGCATCCATGGCATGACCCGCAACCGGGCCGATCTGGATCAGATCGTCGAAAAGGCATTGCGGGGTGCCGCCCTGTGGAATGAGGTCAAGGACCGGCTGCATGAACCCGGAACCGGCCTGTCGGGTGGTCAGCAACAGCGGTTGTGCATCGCACGTGCCGTTGCGACCGAGCCAGAGGTTCTGTTGATGGACGAACCCTGTTCCGCCCTTGATCCCATTGCCACCAGTCAGGTCGAGGAGTTGATCGATCAGCTGCGTGAAAAATATTCAGTCGTGATCGTGACCCACTCGATGCAACAAGCCGCACGCGTCAGCCAGAAGACCGCGTTCTTCCATCTGGGTCATCTGGTTGAATATGGTGACACTGACGACATTTTCACGAAACCGCAGGACAGCAGAACTGAGGCCTATATTTCAGGCCGTATCGGTTGATGATTGCAGGAGGACACTCAGTGAACCGCGACAAACATATCTCATCGGCCTTTGACCGTGATCTTGAGACGATTCAGGCGATGGTGGTCAAGATGGGCGGCATGGTCGAAACGGCCATCACCGATGCAGCCGCCGCACTGGAAGCCCGCGATGAAGAGCTTGCCGAGCAAGTTCGCCGCCGGGACAAGGCCATCGATGCGCTGGAAGCGCAAATCAACGAAGATGCCGCGCGTCTGATTGCGCTGCGGGCACCGACTGCGACGGATCTGCGGATGGTTTTGGCGGTGATGAAGATCGCGGCCTCGCTGGAGCGCGTGGGCGATTACGCCAAGAACATGGCCAAGCGCACGTCGGTTCTGTCGCAGTTGCCACAGATCTACGGCTCTGGCATGGCGCTGCGCCGGATGGCGCAGGCGGTCAGCAAGATGTTGCAGGATGCGTTGGACAGCTATATCCGCCGCGATTCCGAACTGGCCGAAGATGTGCGTCAGCGCGACCTGGAGGTGGATCAGATGTATAACGCGCTGTTCCGTGAATTCCTGACTTTCATGATGGAAGATCCGCGCAACATCACCTCCTGCATGCACTTGCATTTCATTGCCAAGAATATCGAGCGGATGGGCGATCATGCTACGACCATTGCCGAACAGGTCATCTATCTGGTGACCGGGGACATTCCGGACGACACGCGGCCCAAATCCAGCAGTGTTCAGGCCGAAGCAGATCTAGCGACCGGAGGATAAATCATGGTCCGTCAGGCCCCTTGCGTTCTTGTCGTCGAGGATGAGGGCGCGCAGCGCGAAGTGCTGCAATACAATCTTGAAGCCGAAGGTTTCGACGTTGTGGTTGCCGATAACGGCGAAGACGCCCTGCTTCTGGTGCAGGAAGAGCAGCCCGATCTGCTAGTGTTGGACTGGATGCTGCCCAAGGTCTCGGGGATCGAGGTTTGCCGTCAGGTCAAGGCTGATCCCGGCACCCGTTCGATCCCGATCATCATGCTGTCGGCGCGCGGCGAAGAAGGAGACCGAGTCCGTGGACTGGAAACCGGTGCCGATGATTACGTCGTAAAGCCCTATTCCGTGGTCGAACTGATGGCCCGACTGCGCACCCAGTTGCGCCGCACGCGGCCCGCCAGCATGGGCGAACGACTGAGCTATGAAGACATTATTCTGGATGCAGCGGAACATCGCGTGTTTCGCGGCGGCCACGCGCTGCATCTGGGTCCGACCGAGTTTCGTTTGCTGTCAACGCTGATGGAAAAGCCCGGCCGGGTCTGGACGCGTGAACAGCTTCTGGATCGAGTCTGGGGGCGCGATATCTATGTCGATACGCGCACGATTGATGTGCATGTCGGTCGCCTCCGCAAGGCGCTGATGCAGAATGGCGGCGATAATCCGGTCCGCACAGTGCGGGGAACCGGATACGCTCTTGGTTGATCGCACTCAGCTTTGCTTGGCAAGAAACGCGACAACTTCTTCCAGCATGGGAATCGCGTCTCCGGCACCATATCGGGTGACTTGCAATGCGGATGCTGCCGACGCCAGCCGCAGGGCTTCGGGGATGGTGTCCCCCCGGTCCAGCGCGGCGGCAAAATAGCCCGCAAACGTATCGCCGGCCCCCGTGGTATCGACGGCTTTCACCCGAAACGCGGCTTGCTGGTAGGTCTGCCCGGTCGTCAGGTCGCGATATTCGGCCCCGTCGGCCCCGCGCGTGATCAGCAGCCCACTGACCGGCAAATCGCCGGGGATCGCTGTAAACAACTGATCTGCCTCGCCCGCGTTCATTGCCAGAATGTCAGTATAGGGCAGGATGGCGCGAACGGCTTCGATCTCGAAGGGCGCAGCCGAATAGACCACCCGCGCCCCAACCTTTCTGGCGGATTTGGCCCCTTCGACCTGACAGTTGGTTTCGTTTTGGATCAGTAACGTGTCCCGAGCCGTGATATTGTCAAAACGGCTTTGCAGCATTTTTATGGACAGTTTTCGATTGGCCCCCGGATGCACGATGATGGAGTTTTCCCCGTTTTCATCCAGCAAAATGATGGCATGCCCGGTGACGACATCGTCCATCCGCAGGATATTCCCGGTGAAGATGCCTGCATCCGCCAACCGCTCGATCACCCACTGATCGTTGCTGCCCATTGCGCCCAGATGATAGGTTTCCGCACCGGCACGGGCTGCCGCAACCGATTGGTTGGCGCCTTTGCCCCCAAGACCATGCGTGAAATCCAAAGCCGAGATTGTTTCACCCGCTTTGGGCAGATGATCCAGACGATAGATGTGATCAATGTTGATCGAGCCCAGATTCCAGATCGCCAATGTCATTTCCCCCTCTTTGGACCGGATTTTGCAGGGGTCGGCGCGATTGTCCAGCACGGCCCTGTCTTTGAAATGCAAAACGCGCCCCGAAGGACGCGTTCTGATGATTTGATGTCTGCGCAGATTACTTGTGCAGGTTCTTGCCCTTATAGGGCGCCCACAAGCGTTTGTTGGTGTAGTAAAGCAAGCCGCTTATCACCAACAGCAGCAGCACCGCCGAAAAGCCGACCTGCTTGCGTGCCATCATCTTTGGTTCGGCGGTCCACATCAGGAAGGCGGATACGTCAGTCGCCATCTGATCGACGGTCGCTTCGGTGCCATCCTCATAGGTGATCAGACCGTCCGACAGCGGCGGCGGCATCGAGATCTGACCGGTCGAGAAGGCGTCGTTGACATAGAAGACAGTGCCCGCCTGTTCGACTTCCTCGCCGGTATAGCTGGACAGGATCGCGTGGATATATTCCGGGCCGCCGATCCCGTTGATCAACTGGCTGATGCCGGTGCCATAAGGACCGTGGAAACCCGCGCGGGCCTTGGCCATCAGCGACAGGTCCGGACCCATGCCATCGCCCAGCACCGTCGGGAAGTGATCGGTCGGCAGGCGCGGCCGCTCTTCGCCGGTTTCGTCGTCCAGAATCGGTGTCAGATTTGCGGCATAGGCGCGAACCTGATCTTCCGGCAGGCCGGGTCCGCCTTCATCCGCAAGCGTGCGGATCGGGACATAGCGCAGGCCGTGGCAGGCCGCGCAGACCTCGGTATAGACCTGCAAGCCGCGCTGAAGCTGGAACTGGTCGAATTTGCCGAAGGGGCCTTCAAAGCTGAAGGCGACGTCCTCGATGTGACCACCGCCATGGCTGGCAGCGGCTTCTTCGCCTTGACCTTCTTCAGCCTCGGCCGCCGCACCGGGATCGCCCGCTGCGGCTTCTTCTTCGGCGGCTTCGCCCGCGGTCTCGACCGTTGCGGTCGGGGCGGCGGCATCTACGGCCTCGCCCGCGGTTTCGGCCTCGACGCCGGCCGGTGCGTTTTCTTCGGCAGGGGTGACTTCGACGGCTTCATCTGTCGGTTCAGGGGTTGCCTGTTCGTCCAGATTTTCTTCGGTTGCGGTTTCCGCTGCCGGATCATCGGCCGTGGTCGCGTCAGCCGCCGGGGCGTCCGTCGCGGTTTCCTCGGCCGCTTCCTGTTCGGCAGGCGTCACCGTTTCCGCGGCGGGATCGGTGTCGTCTGCAACAGGGGTATCGGCCTCTTCGCGCGCCGTTTCGGCGGCATCGGTGGCGGCAGCCTCTGCCTCGGCAGCGGTATCGGCGGTGGATTCTGCGGTGGATTCTGCCGCATCTTCTGCGGCCGTTTCCGCCTGGTTTGCGGCATCCTGCGCCCCTTCGACAGGCGCTTGTTGCGCCTGAACGGGTTGCTGTTCCGTTTCCGCCTCTGGCGCGGTGGTTTGCCCAAAGGCAAACCCTGCGGCAGAGATCGTCAGGGCCGCAACAGCCGTGAGCGTCTTGGTTCTCAGGGTCATTGATGGCTCTCCTTACTCGGCCGGATGCGCTTTTGCGCCGTAGTGATCGTTGAAGTCTTCCTCGATGGTTGCAGGCATCGGCAACGGCTTCTCGATCACACCCAACAGGGGCAGAATCACCAGGAAGTAGGCGAACCAGTAAGCGGCTCCGAACAGGGCGATATAGGGATAAATCCCCTCGGCAGGCATTGCGCCGACCCACATCAGGACGACAAAATCGACGGCCAGCAGCCAGAACCACCACTTGAAGAGCGGGCGATACTGACCCGAGCGAACGCGGCTTGTGTCCAGCCACGGCACCAGTGCCATGACCAGAATCGCACCGAACATCGCCAGAACGCCGAAGAACTTGGCGTCTATGATGCCGAAGGACAGCCATTCGACCAGCATCACGACCCACACGTCCGAGGTGAAGGCGCGCAGGATGGCGTAGAAGGGCAGGAAATACCATTCCGGCACGATATGGGCAGGCGTCGCCAGCGGGTTCGCCTCGATATAGTTATCGGGGTGGCCCAGATAGTTCGGCATGAAGCCCACGACCGCAAAGAAGATCACCAGAATCACGGCCAGCGCGAACAGATCCTTGATCACGAAATAGGGCCAGAAGGGCAGGGTGTCCTTTTCGGCCTCTTCCTTGCTGGTGCGGCGCACCTCGATCCCGGTCGGGTTGTTGTTGCCGGAGGTGTGGAAGGCCCAGATATGGACGATCACAAGCGCCGCGATGATGAAGGGCAGCAGATAATGCAGCGAGAAGAAGCGGTTCAGCGTGGCGTTATCCACAGCCGGGCCGCCCAGCAGCCAGGTCTGGATCGGCTCACCAATGCCGGGGATGGCCCCGAACAGGCCGGTGATCACAGTCGCACCCCAGAAGGACATCTGGCCCCAGGGCAGAACATAGCCCATGAATGCCGTCGCCATCATCGCCAGATAAATCAGCATGCCGACAATCCAGGTCACTTCACGCGGGGCTTTGTAGCTGCCGTAATACAGACCGCGGAAGATGTGGATATAGACGGCAAAGAAGAACAGCGAGGCGCCGTTTGCATGCAGATAGCGCAGCATATAGCCGCCATTCACGTTGCGCATGATATGTTCGACGCTGGCAAAGGCCAGATCGACATGCGGCGTATAATGCATCACCAGCACGATGCCGGTCACGATTTGCAGTGCCAGGCAGAATGCCAGAACGATCCCCCAGATCCACCACCAATTCAGGTTCTTGGGGGTCGGGATCATCAGAGTGTCATAAACAAGACTGACCACCGGGAGACGGCGATGCAGCCAATTTTCAAAGCCCGTCTTGGGCTCGTAATGGTCGTGCGGAATACCGGCCATGTGTAAAGCCCTCCTCAGCCCAGCTTGATGGTGGTGTCGCTGATAAATTCAGCAACGGGAATATGCAGGTTCTGCGGGGCCGGTCCCTGACGGATGCGGCCAGCCGTGTCGTAATGCGAGCCGTGGCAGGGGCAGAACCAGCCGCCGAAATCGCCGGCGCCATCGCCGATCGGAACGCACCCCAAATGAGTGCAAACGCCGATCATGACCAGCCATTCGCCAGCTTCGTCCAGTGTCCGGTTGGCATCGGTCGCAGGTTCGCCGGGCAGGTTTTCGTTTTCGGCGCTCTGGTCGATCAGCTGGTTCAGTTCAACTGCGCGTCCTGCCTCGATTTCTTCGGGTGTGCGGCGGCGAATGAACACGGGCTTGCCCAGCCATTTCACGGTCAGCTGCGTGCCAACATTGATGCCACTGACATCGACCTGAATCGAGGACAGGGCCTGCACATCGGCCGAAGGGTTCATCTGGTTCACAAGCGTCCAGCCGGCGGCACCGGCGGCAACCGCGCCTGCGCCCGCTGTGGCGTAATAGAGGAAATCCCTCCGGGTGCCTACGTGATCGTCTGCGTGGGACACGGGTCATACTCCAATTCGGGCCGACTCGCCGGCCTATACGACATTCCGGGCCGCGTTCCGCAACGCAGCCATGTGTCGCGGTTCTAGCGTTCAATTATCCGTCAGTCCAGACGATATGCCTTTGCCGCCAGATGCAAGGCCTGACCGCTGTTGGATTTATGTCGCGTGTGATTATCGGCGCTATTTGCTGCGAGCGCTGCATACGGAGGCGTGATCTGATGTGATCGATGGTCATTTGTCTGGATGCGCAGGCTAGGCATGCCGAAAACATCAGCATATGCTGTGGATCGACCGGAACCCCGAGGGCACCATGCCAAAGTCGAAATTGCTGATCGCGATACTTCTGATCGGTTCTCCCATGATGTCTCAGGCGGCAAGCTTTGACTGCGATTTACCCGACCTGAAACCGGATGAGCGCGCGATTTGCGACAACCGTGACCTGAACGATGCGGATGTGAAAATGGTTACAACGCTGGATCTTCTGGCGGGATTGTTTGCCATGGGCACGCGTGGAAACATGATGGATCAGCAGGTGACCTGGCTGCATCAGCGCGAGGCCTGCGGCGCTGATGTCGATTGTATCCGTGACGCCTATGATCGGCGGCAAAAGCAGTTGGACGACATCTACCAGTCGATCGACCGGCCCATCTGACGCTATAACATCCCTTCGGATCGAAAACTCAATTCGCGCGATTTGCCGATAATCAGGTGATCATGCAAAGTGATTCCCATGGAATCCGCGGCCTGCATGATCCGTGCAGTCATCGTGATATCTGACTCCGATGGCGTTGGATCGCCAGAAGGATGATTGTGCACCAGGATCAGCGCAGAGGCGTTCAGTTCCAGTGCGCGGCGGATGATTTCGCGTGGGTAGACGGGGACGTGATCCACGGTGCCCCTCGCCTGCTCCTCATCCGCGATCAGCACGTTCTTCCGGTCCAGATACAGGACCCGGAACTGTTCGATTTCCCGATGCGCCATCGTGGTATGACAATAATCCAGCAAAGCCTGCCAGCCTGACAGCGCCGGACGATGCAGAATCTTTGCGCGCGCCATTCGCTGTGCCGCAGCCTCTACAATCTTCAGTTCCTGCACAACGGCGGGACCGACCCCCTGTATCTGTTGCAGGCGTGCCGGCGGCGCGGCCAAAACCCGGTTGAAATCCCCGAAAGCCTCGATCAGTCGCCGGGCCAGTGGTTTCACGTCCTGACGCGGGATGGCGCGAAACAGAACCAGTTCCAGCAATTCGTAATCCGGCATCGCCGTCGCGCCGCCCTGCATGAAGCGGTCGCGCAGACGGGCGCGGTGATCGGTCAGATAAGATGGTGCGGTATTCTTGCGCGATTGCTGAACCGGCAAAACAACATCATCTGCCGCGGGCTGAAACAGCGGCATGGGCATTTCATTGAAGGCGCGATTCGGTTCCATGTGATGAGGATGAAGTGAAAAAGTTAACGCTTGCTGAACATTTTCTACTAAGCCGGGCAAATAACGGTTGTAGAAAAGTCTATATATAGGCTTGAAGGCTCATAATATCTAAATATAGGGGAAGTATCCGTAAATTGACGTTATCCACAGTCTGTCCACAATTTATTGATTCTTAAAGCTTGCCATGTAGGCAAAGACTCGCAATCATATAATGGACAACGGTAAACAACAGCGGCATTGCTGAGGCTGCAACCTCAACAATGCCTAGTTTGCCAGACCTGCAGCAACCCAGATCGCTGACAGCAGGGTCGGAGGCGTAACAACTCGATTGAATCGAGAAATGCTCTGGCAGTCAACAGCGGTCTTTATTTTGAGCGGCAGATGGCCGCAGAAAGGAAACCGTTATGGCCAAGAAATCGCCATGGCATTCGACCAAGCAGTCCGTTCATCACGACAATACCGACTGCAATACGGGAAACAACATTGAGCGTGAAAACCGGCGAGAGGGCACCGGCGGCAAGCCAAAATGCCAAGAATGCTCTCGTCTAGACAGGTAAGAAGATTGGGGCCAGATTTATCTGGCCCCAATCAATCAGCTTGTCATATCATCCCAGAAGGATTTGACTTTCTTGAAGAAACTGGTCGATTGCGGGCTGTTATCGGCTTTTTCGGCTGCAAATTCCTGCAACAGTTCCTTTTGTCGTGCCGTCAGGTTCACCGGCGTTTCGACCATCAGTTCAATCAGCATGTCGCCATAATCGGCGCCCGCCCCGGGGCCGTGACGCAGCGGGGGCATGCCTTTGCCGCGCAAACGCATCTGGCGACCTGACTGGCTACCCGCCGGGACCTTTACACGGGCGCGGCCGCCATCAATCGTCGGAACCTCGACCTCACCGCCCAAGGCGGCCGAGGCCATGCCGACCGGCACCTGACAGGCCAGCGTCTTGCCGTCGCGCAGGAAAATTTCATGCTCTGCCACGTCGACGAAGATATACAAATCACCAGCCGGTCCGCCGCGCATCCCGGCTTCGCCTTCGCCAGCCAGACGGATGCGGGTGCCGGTTTCAACGCCGGCGGGGATGTTGACCGACAGGGTGCGTTCCCGTTCGATACGACCAGCACCGTCACAGGATTTGCACGGATTCTTGACGATCTGACCTTGTCCGCCGCAGGTCGGGCAGGTGCGTTCAACGGTAAAGAAACCCTGCTGGGCGCGAACCTTGCCCATGCCCGCACAGGTCGGGCAGTTCGATGGCTGTGCGGCGCCCTCGGCACCGGTGCCCTGACATTCATCACAGGCGGTCGATCCGGGAACCTTGATGGCTTTTTGCTGGCCGGTATAAGCTTCTTCCAGCGAAACACGCAGATTATAGCGCAGATCCTGGCCGCGTTGGGCACGGGAACGCCCACCGCCACCCGCGCCACGACGCCCCATCATATCCCCGAACAGATCTTCGAAGACATCTGCAAAGGTTGAACCGAAATCACCGGGATGTGCGCCGCGACCGCCGCCGAAACCGCCCATGCCGCCGTCAAATGCGGCGTGACCAAAGCGGTCATACGCAGCCTTCTTCTGATCATCCTTCAGGCAGTCATAAGCTTCGTTGACTTCCTTGAAGCGCGATTCGCAACTCGTATCGTTTTTGTTGCGGTCGGGGTGCAGCTCTTTCGCCTTTTGGCGATAGCCCTTTTTGATCTCGTCCGAAGAAGCTCCGCGAGTGATCCCCAGAACTTCGTAATAACAACGCTTTGCCATCATCGTACCTATTCAAATTCCCCAAATTAATGGCCGACCCGCAGTTTAACGCGAGCCGGCCACAGGGGTGCGGCTCTGATTAGCCGCGCTTTTTGTCGTCGCCGAGATCTTCGAAGTCGGCGTCTACAATGTCGTCATCCACGTCACGCGGGCCGCCATCGGAATCATCGTCATTGCTGGCCGATCCTTCCTGCTGCGATTTGTAAATCGCTTCACCCAGCTTCATGGACGCATCCATGACATTCTGAATGCCCGAACGGATCTTGCCCGCATCTTCGGATTTCAGCGACTCTTCCAGCGCGCCGATTGCCAATTCGATGGCTTCGACCGTCGATCCGTCAACCTTGTCGCCATGCTCGTCCAGCGATTTCTTGGTCGAATGGATCAGGCTTTCGGCCTGGTTCTTGGCTTCGATGACTTCACGGCGAGCCTTGTCGGAATCGGCATTGGCCTCGGCATCCTTCACCATCCGATCGATGTCTTCGTCGGTCAGACCGCCCGAAGCCTGAATGGTGATGTTCTGCTCTTTGCCGGTGCCTTTGTCCTTGGCACTGACCGAGACGATACCGTTGGCGTCGATGTCGAACGTCACCTCGATCTGCGGCAATCCGCGAGGCGCGGGCGGGATATCTTCAAGGTTAAACTGGCCCAACATCTTGTTGTCGGCGGCCATTTCGCGTTCACCCTGGAAGACCCGGATGGTCACAGCGTTCTGGTTGTCTTCCGCAGTCGAGAAGATCTGCGACTTCTTGGTCGGGATCGTCGTGTTGCGGTCGATCAGGCGGGTGAACACGCCGCCCAGCGTTTCGATGCCCAGCGACAGCGGGGTCACGTCCAGCAGAACAACGTCTTTCACGTCGCCTTGCAGAACACCGCCCTGAACAGCAGCGCCAAGCGCCACGACTTCATCAGGGTTCACGCCTTTATGCGGCTCTTTGCCAAAGAACTTGGTCACTTCCTCCATGACCAGCGGCATGCGGGTCTGACCACCGACCAGGATCACCTCGTCGATTTCGTCTTTCGAGACGCCAGCATCTTTCAGGGCATCCTGACAGGGCTTCATGGTGCGCTTGACCAGATCGCCAACCAGGCTGTCCAGCTTGGCGCGGGTCAGCTTGATCACCATGTGCAGCGGTGCGCCGCTGTTTTTGTCCATGCTGATGAAAGGCATGTTGATTTCGGTCTGGGTCGCGCTGGACAGCTCGATCTTGGCTTTTTCTGCGGCTTCTTTCAGACGCTGCAGGGCCATCTTGTCCTTGGTCAGATCGATGCCGTGCTCTTTCTTGAACTCCTCGGCGAGGTAGTTCACGATGCGCATGTCGAAGTCTTCACCGCCCAGGAAGGTGTCGCCGTTGGTCGATTTCACTTCGAACAGGCCGTCGTCGATTTCCAGAATGGTGATGTCGAAGGTCCCGCCACCAAGGTCATAGACCGCGATGGTTTTGTTTTCCTTCTTGTCCAGACCATAAGCCAGCGCGGCTGCAGTCGGTTCGTTGATGATGCGCAGCACTTCCAGACCAGCGATCTTGCCGGCATCTTTGGTGGCCTGACGCTGTGCGTCGTTGAAATATGCGGGAACCGTAATGACGGCCTGCGTCACGTCTTCGCCCAGATAGCTTTCGGCGGTTTCCTTCATTTTCTGAAGGATCATCGCGCTGATCTGTGCAGGGGAATATTTCTCGCTCCGCGCTTCAACCCATGCATCGCCATTGCCACCATCGACAATGGCATAGGGGACCAGCTTGCGATCCTTCTCGACCTCGGGGTCGGTCAGGCGGCGGCCGATCAGGCGCTTGACGGCAAAAATGGTGTTGGTGGGGTTGGTGACGGCCTGACGCTTGGCGGGTTGGCCGACCAGACGCTCATTCTCGGTGAAGGCGACAATGGATGGCGTGGTGCGCGCGCCTTCGCTGTTTTCGATAACTTTCGGCTGGCTGCCATCCATCAGCGCAATACAGCTGTTGGTGGTGCCAAGGTCGATTCCGATGACTTTTGACATAGATTAACCCTTCTTGTGGCGATTTTGCAGGGCTTCGGGTCCGTTATGGCCCCCGAGGCCAAGTCCATATCCTGATTGAATTGTTCGGGACATGCCCCGATCCTTCGTGGATTTATATAGGGATGGTTTCCGGGGTCGCAAGCGCCCGAGGGCTGCAATTTTGACCCGAATGAAAAGGTTTTGCGACGAAATCTATTCGCCTGCGGTCCAGCTGATCGATTCGTATTTCCGCGTTGTGAAGTTGATCAGCAGCCCGACCATCATCGTCGCCAGCGAAAACCAGATGGCGTAATAGGGATCGGTCTTGTGCGGGCTGTAATTGATAAAGACGAAACCTCGCGTCTGGTCGATGACATGAAATAGCGGGTTCCACAGAAACCACATGATGAAGGCATTGGGGATCAGGTTCGCGACGAACATCTTGCCCGAACCGAACATGTTGATCCGCTGAAAGACCGTGGTCAGGATCTTTGACCCGCGCGGGCTCCAGGGACGGATGCCCAGAAAGACCAGCCCCATGCACAGGCCCGAAAACCAGGCCAGCAGATACATGGCCAGCACGCCGGGCCAGTTTTCCACCGTCACCGGCGCGACCAGAACGTGATACAGCCACAAAATGGCAACGCAACTGATCGTCTGGCGATACAGAACCGCCAACGCCGATGAGGCGATCAGGATGGCGGGGCTGAGCGGCTGGTGTTTGTTCAATGCGCCGGTGATCGAATGGCTCCCCGATACCGCGCCGGCTGTCTGGACATGGACCATGAACAGGAAAATCCCGCTCATCATATACATCATGAAATCGCCGCGGATGGGCGAGTTTCGGATGCCCATGATGAAATAGATCAGCAGGAATGCCATCAGGAAGATCGCAGATTGCAGGATCGTCAGCAGCAGACCGACAATCGCGTTCCGGTGTTCGGTTCGCAGATTATAGACCGTTTGGTGGTAGATCAGCGCCAGTGTTGTTCCAGCCGCCTGAACAAAATTCTGATTTCGGCGTTGAACGAACAAATGCCACGCTCCGTGCGGGTTGCTGCGACCGGGTTCTTGCCGTTGCCGCTTTGGCCTAGCATAAAAGAGTCCAGCCCGCGCGACAATCGCGCTGACCCGGCTTGTTGCTTGCCGTGAAGGGAAAATTGAATGGAATTTGATCGATTGACCACCGAGATGCGCCGTCTGGCGCTGCAGGCCGGTGAGAAGATCATGGAAATTTACGGCGCCGATGACTTTGATGTTCGCGCCAAATCGGACGACTCGCCGGTGACGGCGGCTGACGAGGCGGCGGATGCGCTGATCTCTGCTGGCCTGCGGCAGGCCTTTCCCGATGTTGCGCTGGTGACAGAAGAACAATCGTCTACGCATGCGATGGCCGCCAAGACATTTCTGATTGTCGATCCGCTGGATGGCACCAAGGAATTCGTCCAGCGCCGCGGCGATTTCACGGTCAATATCGCTTATGTCGAAGATGGCGTCCCGCTGCGCGGGGTCGTTTACGCCCCGGCCAAGGGCCGTCTGTTCTACACCACCGCCGATGGCCGCTCGGTCGAAGAAAAGGGGCCATTTGGTGACCAACCCGGCGAAACCAGCCCGATTGGTGTCAATCCCGTGCCGGATAACCGGGGGCTGATGGTGGTCGCATCGAAATCGCATCGCGATGCTGCGACGGACAATTATATTGCCCGATATGGCGTTCGCGACATGACCAGCGCCGGTTCCTCGCTGAAATTCTGTCTGGTCGCGACGGGCGAGGCGGATCTGTATCCGCGCCTTGGCCGCACGATGGAATGGGACACGGCAGCAGGCGACGCGGTGCTGCGTGGTGCTGGCGGACTGGTTATTCGTTTTGATGATCACACGCCATTGGCCTATGGCAAACCGGGCTTTGAAAACCCGTTCTTCATTGCCTTTGCCCCCGGTGTCCTGCTGGTGAAAGAATAAGATGTCAGTTCTGATTGCCATTCCGGCACGCTTTGCCTCGACCCGCTATCCGGGCAAGCCATTGGTTGAACTGCGCGGCGCATCGGGTCAGGCGCGCAGCCTGATCCGGCGCAGTTGGGATGCCGCAATGGCGGTCAAGGGCGTTGATCGGGTCGTGGTCGCGACCGATGACGACCGGATTCGCGAACATGCCGAAGGCTTCGGGGCCGAGGTCGTGATGACCAGCCCCAATTGCCGCAATGGCACCGAGCGCTGCGCCGAAACGGTTGCCAATCTGGGCCTCACCCCAGAGATCGTCGTGAACCTGCAAGGCGATGCCCCCCTGACTCCGGCATGGTTTGTCGAAGATCTGGTGGCGGGTCTGCGCAATGCGCCCAAGGCCGAGGTTGCGACCCCGGTTCTGCGCGCCTCGGGGCGGATGCGTGCCGACCTGATTGCGGACCGCCGAGCGGGTCGCGTCGGTGGCACGACGGCAGTTTTCGGCCATGACAAGCAGGGGCTGTATTTCTCGAAAGAAGTGATCCCCTATGCTGCGGGCGAATTCGCGGATGACGAGCCCAGCCCGGTGTTCCACCATGTTGGTGTCTATGCCTATCGGCCGGAAGCCCTGGCGGCCTATCCTACCTGGGATGAAGGAATTCTGGAAAAGTTGGAAGGGCTTGAACAGCTACGGTTCCTGGAGCGTGGCCGCCAAATCCTGTGCGTCGAGGTCGAATCGCGTGGGCGACAGTTTTGGGAATTGAACAATCCCGAAGACGTTCCCCGGCTAGAGGCGATGATGCAACAGATGAGTCTGGACTGAGCATTCGGCAAATTTTGCTGATATGCACATTTTTGTTCAGGTTTTTGCGATGACGGTTCGGTTAGGGTTGGCGCGAACCCGCCGACCGATGTAATTTATTCGCGGTAGAGTGAAGCTAATTTATAGTTTAGGCGTTATCTCCGGTCTGCCGCAGACAGGTGCTGAGGCCATGAGGTTGAATATGAAGGTGTCTACGAAATGAGTCGCACGGTAACAAAAGCCATTTTTCCGGTGGCGGGCTTGGGGACGCGCTTTTTGCCTGCGACCAAAAGCATTCCTAAAGAAATCATGACGCTGGTTGACCGTCCGCTAATCCAGTATGCGATCGACGAAGCGCGTGCCGCCGGGATTACCGAATTTATCTTTGTGACCTCGCGTGGCAAGGGCGCGCTCGAGGATTATTTCGACCACGCACATGAGCTGGAATCCAGCCTTAAGAAAGCTGGCAAGAACGAGCTTTTGGAAACGCTGCGTGGCACCAATATGGAATCGGGCGCCATTGCCTATATCCGTCAACACAAGGCGCTTGGCCTTGGTCACGCGGTCTGGTGCGGGCGCCGTCTGGTTGCTGATGATGAGCCTTTTGCCGTCATTCTGACCGACGACGTCATCATGGGCGAGCCGCCCTGCTTGCAGCAGATGATCGAAGCCCATGCCGAAACCGGGGGCAGCATGGTTGCGACCATGGAAGTCGCGCCGGAAAAGGCGTCCGCTTACGGTGTGCTGGACGTGTCCGAGGATATGGGCGCGGTGGTCAAGGTCAAGGGGATGGTCGAAAAACCCGCACCGGGAACCGCGCCGTCAAACCTTGCAGTGATCGGCCGCTATATCCTTGCGCCGACCGTGATGCAGAACCTGAATAAATTGCGGGCCGGCTCGGGTGGTGAAATCCAGCTGACCGATGCAATCGCGGACGATATTGCAGCCGGTCGCGATGTTTTCGGTTTGCGCTTCCGTGGCCAGCGTTTTGACTGCGGGTCAAAGGCAGGCTTCTTGCAGGCAACCGTGGCATTTGGTCTGGACCGCCCCGAACTGGCGCAGGAATTCGGCGAATATCTGCATGACCTGATGTCGATGCGCCGCGCTGCGGAATAATCTGCGGAATAATCAATGTCTGAAAAAGTTCTGGTAACCGGGGGTGCGGGCTATATCGGCTCGCATGCTTGCAAGGCGTTGGCGGCTGCCGGATATATACCGGTCACGCTGGACAATCTTTCCACGGGTTGGCGCGATGCGGTCAAATTCGGCCCGCTGGTGCAGGCTGATCTGTTGGACCGCGCGGCGCTGGATGCTGCATTTGCAGAACATCGGCCAGTGGCGGTTCTGCATTTTGCTGCGCTAAGTCAGGTGGGTGAGGCGATGGCCGAACCCGGCAAATACTGGCGCAACAATGTCAGCGGGTCGCTGAATCTGATTGAGGCCGCGATTGATGCGGATTGCCTGAATTTCGTGTTCAGTTCGACCTGCGCAACCTATGGGGACCGCGACGGCGACGTGCTGGACGAAGATACCCCGCAAGCGCCACTGAACGCCTATGGTGCCAGCAAGCGCGCGATCGAGGATATGCTGACCGATTTCCGCGCCTCGCATGGGCTGAACAGTGTGATCTTTCGCTATTTCAACGTGGCGGGTGCCGATCCGGATGCCGAGGTTGGCGAATATCACCGTCCCGAAACCCATCTGATCCCGCTGATCCTTGATGCGGTGGATGGTAAACGTGCCGCGTTGACGATCCATGGCACCGATTACCCGACGCCGGATGGCACCTGTATCCGCGACTATGTCCATGTGATGGATCTGGTCGATGCCCATGTGAAGGGGCTGGAATGGCTGCGGGCGGAGAGGGGCAGCCGGGTCTTTTGCCTTGGCACGGGCGACGGTTTCTCGGTTCGGGAAGTGGTCGATGCAACACGTCATGTCACCAATCGCGATGTGCCGATGCAGGATGGCCCGCGTCGGGGTGGCGATGCGGTCAAGCTGGTTTGCGGCAGCACGCGCGCCAAGGCCGAATTGGGCTGGACGCCGGATCGCTCGACCATGAAACAGATGATCCGCGATGCATGGCGTTGGCATCAGAATGGCCATTACCAAGCGTGAGCCGGTCGCGCGACTGGCGTAAGACCAAAACCGGGCAGCTGTGGCTAAGCTATCGGTTGCGCTGGAAGCGTCGGGAATTTCTGTGGCGCGGTCTTCGCGCCGGACGCGATCTGGTCGCATTGGCTGACAGGACAGGGGCGATAGCGCCCGATGCAATATTGTGCTTTGCGGTGATCCGGAATGAGGGGGCGCTTTTACCCGCCTTTCTGGACCATTATCGCAGGTTGGGTGTCGATCATTTTCTGATTGTCGATAATGGCAGTGACGATGGATCGCCCCGGTTCCTGTGCGATCAGCCGGACGTTTCGGCCTGGTCCGCGCCCGGCAATTATCGCGACACCCGCTTTGGCATGGATTGGCTGACCGCGCTGCTGATGCGGCACGGTCATGACCATTGGTGTGTCACCGTCGATGCGGATGAATTTCTGATCTACCCCGATTGGAATGCACGCGGCCTACGCGAGCTGACCAGCTATCTGGACGGCCGGGGCATTCCGGGAATTGGGGCGCTGATGCTGGATCTTTATCCCAAGGGTCCGCTGGACACCGCCGAAGCCGCCAGTGACGCCCCGATCACCGAGCGCCTGAAATGGTTCGACCCTGGCCCCTATCACAGTCAGATCGTGCCACCCAAGCGCAACCGTTGGGTCCAGGGCGGTGTGCGTCAGCGCGTGTTTTTCCATGACAATCCTGAACGTGCGCCAACCCTCAACAAATTGCCGCTGATCCGCTGGAACTGGCGGTATGCCTATGTGAATTCGACCCATTCGATGCTGCCGCCAGACATGAATGATGTCTATGACGGACCGGGCGACCCGCGATTGTCGGGTGTGCTATTACACGCCAAATTTCTGCCCCGGATCATCAGCCGCTCGATCGAAGAGCTTTCGCGGAGGCAGCATTTTAACGACCCCGAAACTTATCGTGCTTACCATGAGGAACTGACACTGGCGCCGATCCTGTGGCATCAACAGTCGCATCGGTATGAGGGGTGGCAGCAGTTGGTCAATTTAGGCTTGATGGGAGGGGCAGATTGGGCCGCAGCAAAAACCGAATTGCAAAACCGCTGACAACCTGCATTTCTTTAGAGGATGATACGAATTTCAACCGCCTGCACTGAAGCGAATCCAAGATGCTTGGCCTGAAGCGGATCCGTTGGCCCGTCCAAATTCGTCGCAGGGCTTTGCGACAATTGCTGCTTGCGCGCGCTATCCGGCGCCGCAAGCAATTGCGGCCCGTGATCGACCGCACCCATATGATTGGCAAGCGCGACATCCTTGCATTTGTCACATTACGCAATGAACGGGTCCGGCTGCCGTATTTTCTGAAATATTATCGCAATCTTGGCGTCGATCATTTCCTGATCGTCGATAATGACAGTGATGATGGCAGCAACAGCTATCTGGCATCTCAGGAGGATGTCTCTCTGTGGTATACGAATGCCAGCTACAAGAAATCGCGCTTTGGCATGGATTGGATCAATTGGCTTCTGTTCCGCTTTGGTCACACGCACTGGTGCCTAACCGTCGATCCGGATGAATTTCTGATCTATCCGCATTGGGATACGCGGCCGCTGCATGCGTTGACCAGCTGGATGCAGGCGACCGGCAGTCGGTCGGTTTCCGGCATGTTGCTGGATATGTATCCGAAAGGGGCTGTCGATGGTCAGATCTATCGCGAGGGACAGAACCCCTTTGACATCGCGCGCTGGTTCGATCCGGCCAATTACACGATTCAGAAAAACAGGTTTTACCAGAATCTGTGGATACAGGGCGGTCCGCGAACCCGCACCTTCTTTGCCGATAATCCCTTGTCAGGCCCGGCGCTGAACAAGATCCCCCTGGTGAAATGGAACCGACGTTTTGTCTATGTCAGTTCCACGCATATGTTGCTGCCGAAAGGCTTGAACCAGGTTTATGACGAGGATGGAGGAGAGACTTTCTCGGGCTGTCTGCTGCATGCCAAATTCCTGTCGACATTCGCCACAAAATCCGCCGAGGAGCTGGATCGAAAACAGCACTATTCCAACAGTCAGGAATATCACGCCTATCACGCAGGCCTGCAATCCGGCACGCAGCTATGGTGCGAGGAGTCGCGCGAATACCGGGATTGGCGGCAGTTAGAGGAACTTGGCCTGATCTCGCGGGGCAACTGGGCATGAACCGGCAGGTCCGACTTGGGGTGATCCTGTTATGTCATAGCGATCTGGATACGGCTGCCCATATGGCACAGATCTGGGCCAAAGGGGGCGCAAGGGTCGCCGTTCATATTGATGCCAAGGTCACGGATAAATCGGTCCGCAGCTTCAAGACTGCTTTGCAGGACGTGGATGATATCATCTATACGCCGCGGACACGATGTTCCTGGGGCCGCTTCAGCCTTGTGAAAGCAACACAGGATGCGGCCGGTGCCCTGTTGGCGCAATTCCCCGATATCACGCATGTCTATCTGTGCTCTGGCTCTTGCCTGCCGTTGCGTCCGATTGCGGACCTTTGTGCCTATCTGGCACTTGATCCGCGTTGCGATCACATTGAAAGCGTGACGGCCCATGATGTCGGATGGACTGTTGGCGGCCTGAATGAGGAAAGGTTTACCCTGTATTTCCCCTTTGACTGGCGCAAGCGAAGGCGGTTGTTTGATCGGTTCACCAATTTCCAGCGGCGTTACAAGATCAGCCGGCGGATTCCCAAAGGGATCTGGCCGCATTTGGGATCTCAGTGGTGGTGCCTGACCGCCACGACGCTGCGCGCGATTTTGAATGACCCCCGTCGAAAGGAATTCGATCGATATTTCCGACTAAGCTGGATTCCTGACGAAAGCTATTTTCAGACCCTGGTCCGCCGCCATTCCCCCAAGATCGAAAGCCGGTCATTGACTCTGGCCAAGTTTGACCATGCAGGTCGCCCCTATCAACTTTATGACGATCACATTGCAGCACTTGCCAGCACATATTGCTTTGTCGCGCGCAAGGTCTGGCCCGGTGCGGCAAAGCTGCTTGCGCATTTTCCCCGTCCGGTTGGCGATTATCCCGATGTAAGCCTGCCGCAACGCAGCCGCTTCGATACGCTGATCAATGACGTCGTTCGCCGCAGAACCCTTGGCCGGCCGGGTCTGTATATGCAAAGCCGTTTTCCCAAAAAGGACGCCGAAAATGGCAAGACGTCTGAACCATATGTGCTGTTTCAAGGGCTAAGCGATCTTTACCCGGGGTTCGAGACATGGCTGTCCCGCCATGTTCAGGCGGATGTTCACGGTCATATTCTTGGTCCGGAAATGGTAGAGTTTAAAGGCCGACCTGTCATCGGACCGGGGGCGCTGCCAACCAATATCCTGGCCCGGGACCGTGATCCCAAGGGTTTTCTGGCCGCGCTGATCCGTATCACGAACCGGACCCAGATGTTTCAGTTCAGCCCCCGCGACAATCAGGCGCTGAGCTGGTTCATGGCGACAGATCCCAATGCACGGATGCTGGTGGTGACAGGGGCCTGGGCATTGCCGCTGCTGCATTCGGAAATGCCGTTTGATGATATCCGACGCGTTTTTGCGCTGTTGCAGCGGACCGAGCTGGAGCAGCTTGCCATCCTGAACTCTGTCTGGGTCAAGGCGCGGGTCGACATGTATGATCTGGGCGATTTTCTTGTCAGTCCACGCTCGATCCTGAACGACTTTCTGCGTCCCATCGATCCGCAGGCACGCCCCGTGATCGACATGCCCGAAATGCGAAGCCTGTCCGGGCTGGCCAGGATGTTGCGCCAGTTGCGCAATTCCGGGCTGCAGCCGCGACTGACAGGGGATAAGCTGCCCCCGGCCGAGGATTTCCTGGCCGAAAGGACCGCTGCCGAATGACGCAACAATTTCGTAGCTTCGTCATCTTCGCCGAGATGCGCACAGGTTCGAACCTGTTAGAGGCGACGTTGAACCAGATCAAGCGCGTCACCTGTTTCGGTGAGGCGTTCAATCCCTACATGATGGGTTGGCCGAATACCGACGCCCTTATCGGGATCTCGCAGCAAGAGCGTGAGGCAGATCCCCTGCCACTTCTGCAAAAGATTACCAATAAACCCGACCATCTGGCCGGATTCAGGTATTTCCATGACCATGACCCGCGCGTCTTTGATGCGATCATGGAGGATCGCGGCTGTGCCAAGGTCATTCTGACGCGCAATCCGTTGGAAAGTTACGTGTCGACGCGGCTGGCCTGGGAGACAAATCAGTGGAAGCTGAATGAGACGGAAACGCCGATCCAGATGCAGATCACCTATGACGCTGCCGAGTTTCGCGACAATCTGTCGGCAACGCAGGCGTTTCAACAGCGGGTGGTTCATCGATTGCAAGTTACCGGGCAGTCCTATTTTGCGATCAGCTATCAGGATTTACGCGATGCCGACGTGCTGACCGGCTTGATGCATTGGCTGGGACGAACGGATTTGGAAAGCGTTCTGCCTGCGACCGATCAGGTGCCCCAGAACCCCCGGGACATGGCGCAAAAGGTGCGCAATTTTGATGACATGCAGGCTGACCTGCACCAATTGGACCCCTTCCTGCTGTATCACCTGCCAAGTTTTGAGCCACGCCGAGGGCCGGCCGTCCCCGGCTTTATCGGCAGCGATGCCGGACGCGGGTTGATCTTCATGCCAATCAACGGCGGTCCGACCGCGACAATCCGACATTGGCTGACCCAGCTTAGCCCGTCGCAAGGCAATTTCACCCAATCCAGTCTGCGCCAATGGAAGCGCGGCCATCCGGGGCATCGCAGCTTTACGGTGCTGCGCCATCCCCTGTTGCGGGCCTGGGATGCCTTTCAGCATTTGCTGACGCGGGCTTCGCGCGATTTGCGACAGTTGATGCGGGATATACATCGGGTGGCGTTGCCCGCCGATCCGGAATTACCGCATTTGTCGGACGATCAAGCTGCCGCCCTGTTCAAGGACTTTCTGAGTTTCCTGCGCCGCAATCTGAACGCGCAAACGACCCTGCCGACGCATCCGAACTGGGCCAGCCAGTCCGAGGTTATCGCGGGCTTTGCGCGGTTCCTGTCGCCTGATCTGCTGATGCGCGAGGATCGTTTAACCGATGATTTGGCCTATCTGATGCGTTCAGTGGGGAACGACGCCCCCGTTTCCGATATCCCTATGCACGTCACATGGCCGGACCTTTTGTCGGATCCAAAGCTGCAACAGGCGGCACAGGCCGCCTATCAGCGTGACTATATTGCCTTTGGATTTGATACGGCCCCGTGAGGGTTTCTCGGATCAATTTGAAGGTGGGGCTAGAATCCAGGTGTGTCATTGTCAGGCTCACGCGCCGGACATGGAATTTCTTCATAGTCACCGTGCGGGATAACGACGGGCGCACCGTTGTCGTTAACAATGGCGGAGCCATCAGGGTTGATCGTCACATCTTCAAAGATTCTGCCATCGCCTTTTCGTACAATGCAAATTCGGGTCATGAATCTATCCTTTCAATAAATTGGCCAGTTCGGTCTGTTTCTCTTGAACCAGCGCCGCGTCACCTTCGGATTCCACGTTCAGGCGCACCAGCGGCTCGGTATTCGACTTGCGCAGGTTGAAGCGCCAGTTGCTGAAGCGAAGTGACACTCCGTCCAGATCATCCCGGCTGTCGGCCTGTCCCTCATATCTGCCGATCACCCGCGCAATAGCGGCGTCCGGGTCGTCGATGACATAGTTCTTTTCGCCCGAGGACGGGTAAAGCCGGATCCGCTCGGACAGCAGCTCGGCCAGGGTCTTTCCTTTGCGCGACAATAGCTCGACCATCAGCAGCCACGGGATCATGCCGCTGTCGCAGAAATAGAAGTCGCGGAAATAGTGGTGGGCCGACATCTCGCCGCCATAAATCGCGCCGGAATCGCGCATCTTGCGTTTGATGAAGGCGTGGCCGGTTTTGCTGACCACCGCCTCGCCGCCTGCTTCGGCGATCATGGCACGCGTGTTCAGCACGACGCGGGGATCGTGGACGATCTTTTCCCCCGGCGACTTCTCAAGGAAGGCGGCGGCCAGCAGGCCGACGATATATTCGCCGGGGATAAACCGGCCGTTTTCATCAAAGAAAAAGCAGCGGTCGAAATCACCATCCCAGGCGATGCCCAGATCGGCGTTTTCCGCTTTGACCTTGGCGGCGGTTGGCGGCTGGTTTTCATCCAGCAACGGGTTTGGGATGCCATTGGGAAAACGGGAATCGACCTCGTGATGCATGCGCAGAAATTCCAGTGGCGCACCGCGGGCCAGTAATTCCCGGGCAATCGCGTCAAAGGTGGGCCCGGCGGTCCCGTTGCCTGCATTGACCACGATCTTCATCGGGTGCAATGCGCCGATATCGACGAAATCGACCATGGCCTTGGCATAATCGGCGCGTGCGCCGCTGAAATCGATCACATCGCCCTTTTTCGCGACCGGTGCGAAATTGCCGGACTGTGCAAGGTCAATAATGGGCGGAATTTCAGTGGCGGGGTCCAGCGGGGCCGACCCTTTGCCCACGATCTTCATGCCATTGTAATTGATCGGGTTATGGGATGCCGTCACCTCGATCCCGCCATCCGTATTCTGACGCCCGGTGTGGAAATAGACTTCCTCTGTTCCCGCAAGCCCAAGATCCAGAACATCAGCGCCACCATCGGTCAGCCCGCGGATCAACGCATTGGCCAGTTGGGGCGAACTTTCGCGGCTGTCGCGGCCAACCACGACGCGCCGGGCCTGACGAATCTGCGCAAAGGCGCGACCGATCCGATAGGCGATGTCGGGGTCAAGATCCTTGTCCAACTCTCCGCGAACGTCATAGGCCTTGAAACAGGTAATGTCGCGGTAGCCCAGCTGATCACTTGTGTTCATCAGCACGTTCCTTTCTGCGCAAATTTTATCGCAGCGCTATCAATTCGCCCGGAAAATACAACCTTGTCTGTGCCGGCAGGGGCGCGGTCGGCAAGATTGCGAACGGCTTTTCCAGATTGTGCGTTTGCTTTCGTGTTTTTTCGGACGAAATTTATGTGTTGTTAAACGAATTTACTTTATTTGAGCGCGAAACGGCCCATATTTTGTAGAATGTTATATATTACTGACGAAATCGCTATCGAGGAGTGGGAACTTTCCGAACAATTCACCCGCGCGCAAGGGCCGGGTGGGCAGAATGTGAACAAGGTCGCGACAGCCGTAGAACTGCGGTTCGAGGCCGAGCGTTCGCCAAATCTGTCAGAGCCGGTAAAGCGCCGTCTGCAGCGGCTTGCGGGGCGGCGCTGGACGGGTGATGGGGCGATCATCATTCTGTCGCAGGAAACCCGCAGTCAGGCGCGCAATCGCGAACTTGCGCGGGAAAGACTGGCGGAACTAATTCGTCGGGCAACCGTTGCCCCCAAGCGACGGATCGCCACGCGCCCGACATTGGGCAGCCAGCGCCGCAGGCTAAAAGCAAAAACGATACGCGGTGAGGTGAAGGCAGGCAGAGGCAGAGTGGACGCCGAGGAATGAAGGCAGTTTTCAGATTTATGAGTTTGTTGTTGGGACGCCGCCCTGTGTCGATGCAGGTTGCGGCGCTGTGTCTTGATGGGGACACGGGCAAGGTTCTGCTGATTACCAGCCGTGGGACGGGCCGTTGGGTTATTCCCAAGGGCTGGCCGATGGCGGGGCGAACCTTGGCCCGCGCGGCCGAACAGGAGGCATGGGAAGAGGCTGGCGTCAGGGGGCAGATCAATCATGCCGAGCTTGGCCGTTACAGCTATGACAAGGATCAGGACAGCGGATTTTCCGTTCCCGTGGAAGTGCGGGTCTTTGTGCTGAACGTATCGTCGCTGGCCGAAACCTTCCCCGAGGATGATCAGCGCAACCGGCAATGGTTTTCACCTGTCGAGGCCGCGCAACGTGTGCGCGAACCCGGCCTGAAACAAATTCTGCTTGGCCTGTCGCGCGGTCAAAGCCCCGATGCGAATATCACCTCTGCGACGGTCAATCGGCATCGGGTCAGTGGCTCGACGGCCTGAATGATCGTAGGTTTGCATCGGCCATGGTAAACAGACGGCGCAGTTATCATACGCTGGACAAGGATCTTGGACGGATCACGCATACCGAGGTTGCGCAGGCCCATGCCTTTCGTCCGATAAGGTGGCTTGGTCTGGCGGTGCTGGTCTTTGTCATCATCCTGATCCTGTTCATCCCGCTGACGGGATATGAGACGCGGCATACCGCGCTTGGTGCCGGGCTGATCGTTGCCGCGTGGCTTGGAATTTCAATCGGCTCCAACGATGTGGCGAACTCGCTTGGTCCGGCGGTCGGTGCCGGAGCAATCCGGATGCTGCCGGGATTGTTGTTGGTTGCGGTGGCGCAGATCGCCGGTGCGGCCCTGGCAGGCGGCAGCGTGACCGAGCGGTTGGCAAGCGACATTTTTGACCCGAACCTGCTGGCATCCGGCGCGCGCGCGCAATTCGTCATGCTGTCGGCGCTGCTGGCGGCGGCGGTCTGGATCACCATGGCGACAGGAATCGGGCTGCCTGTATCAACCTCTCACTCGATCGTGGGGGGCATCGCCGGGGCAGGGCTGGCGGCGCTTGGCTTTGGCGCGATCCATTGGGGAACGCTGTCGCTGATCGCGGTGGCCTGGGTCATCACGCCCTTTGTGTCGGGCGCGATTGCGGGGGCAATCCTGATATTCCTGCGCCGCCGGGTGCTGGAGGCCGAGGATAAGGGCAGGGCCGCCCGCATTTGGCTGCCGGTGATGGTCGGCGTGATGACCGGGGCCTTTACCGCCTATCTGGCTCTGTTGGCGCGGCCATATATGCACGGTGCGATGGCGGTTCCCATGGGCATCGTGGCCGCTCTTGTCGGCGGATGGATCACATCGAACAGATTGCGCGATGAACTGGACATCATCGGTGGCAAGATCAGCACGAAAAAGATCCTGCGCCCCGCTTTGGTCATGTCCGCCGTGATGCTGGGCTTTGCGCATGGCGCGAATGATGTCGCCAATGTCGCCGGGCCGTTTTCGGTGATCCTGAACAACGCCACGTCGGAACATCTTGTCACGGTGCCGCTGGTCGCGCTTTTGGGTGCGGGCGTCACAATCGGGCTGGGCACGGTGCTGTTCGGGCGTCGTCTGGTTGAAATGGTCGGCAGCGGGATTACCAAACTGAATGCGGGCCGTGCCTTTTGCGTATCCCTTGCGACGGCGGGAACGGTTCTGCTGGCCACATGGTTCGGCTTGCCGGTGTCAACGACCCATGTGGCGATTGGCGGCATTTTCGGTGTGGGCTTTACCCGCGAATGGCTGGACCGCAAGCGGGCGCAGGATCGCGACGCCATGCCGGCGGATGAAACCCGCCGCAGGATCCTGATCCGGCGCAGCCACGTGACCACGATCACCGCGGCATGGCTGGTGACGGTGCCCGCGACGGCACTGATCGGGATGGCGATTTGCGTGCTTATTCTGGCGCTGACCGGGGTTTAGGCCCCCGCAGTCAGACGATGACTTCCCGCTCGATCTGTTGGCCGATGTCGAAGACATGTTTGTAGCGTTCAACCTCATCCGCCGGACCTGTGGCCTTGCCAGGATTGTCCGACAGTTTGACCGTCGGCCGACCGTTTGCCGCGACCGCCTTGCAGACCAGACTGAACGGCGCCAACCCGTTATCGGGCACCAGATCACGGAAATCATTTGTCAGCAGCGTGCCCCAGCCAAAGCTGACTTTCACCCGTCCATGGAACTGGTTGTAAAGCGACACGATATTCTCCACATCCAGCCCGTCCGAGAAGATGATCAGCTTCTGACGCGGATCTTCACCCCGGTCCTGCCACCATTTGATCGCGATTTCCGCGTATTCGGCCGGATCACCGCTGTCGATGCGGATGCCGGTCCAGCCCGCCAGCCAATCGGGGGCATGTTTCAGAAAGCCCTTGGTGCCATAGGTGTCGGGCAGGATGATCCGCAGATTGCCGTCATGTTCTTCGTGCCAGTCGGCCAGAACCTCATACGGCGCTTGCCGCAATTCCTGATCGCTGTCGGCCAGCGCGGCATAGACCATCGGCAATTCATGGGCGTTGGTGCCAATCGCCTCGATGTCGCGACGCATGGCGATCAGACAGTTCGAGGTGCCTGTAAACCGATCCCCCAAACCCTCCATCATCGCCTGCACGCACCAGTCCTGCCACAGAAAGCTGTGGCGGCGACGGGTGCCGAAATCCGCGATCAGCAGATCCGGCAGCTTGCGCAGGGCTTCGATCTTTTCCCAAAGGCGGGTCATCGCGCGGGCATACAGAACCTGCAATTCGAACCGGCCCATATCCTTCAGCACGGCACGGGATCGCAGCTCCATCAGGATCGCCAGCGCCGGAATTTCCCACAGCATGACTTCGGGCCATTTGCCCTCGAAGGTCAGTTCATACTGGCCGTCGCGCTTTTCAAGCTGATAGGCGGGCAGGCGAAGCCCCTCCAGAAACTCCATGAAATCCGGCCGGAACATCTGGCGCTTGCCGTAAAAGGTGTTGCCGCGCAGCCATGTGCTTTCACCGCGGGTCAGGGACAGGCCGCGGACATGGTCCAGCTGTTCGCGCAGCTCGCCCTCGTCGATCAGATCGGCCAGGCGAATATTTTTTGACCGATTGATCAGGCTGAAGGTGACATTGGTATCGGGCCGGTTCCGGAACACCGACTGGCACATCAGCAGTTTATAGAAATCGGTGTCGATCAGCGACCGCACGATCGGGTCGATCTTCCATTTGTGATTATAGACGCGCGTGGCGATATCGACCATTTACGATTACTCCAGATTGACACCGGCGGCGCGCATGTCGGTGCGGGCACGGTCGCGGCTGCCATCAAGGTCGATGGCGCGGGTTGCGCCTTCGATCACGGTTGCGGTGAAGCCTTGCCGGGCTGCGTCGATCGCGCTCCAAGCGACGCAGAAATCATGGGCAAGACCGACAAAGCTCAGGTCATTCAGGCCGCGTTCGCGCAGATAACCAGCAAGCCCGGTCGGCGTTTCGTGGTCATTCTCGAAAAAGGCCGAATAGCTGTCGACCTGCGGGCGAAAGCCTTTGCGGATCACCATATCGGCGCGCGACAGATCAAGCCCGGCGTGGAAATCTGCTCCCGTGCTGTCGATCACGCAATGCGCGGGCCACAGAACCTGCGGGCCATAGGGCATGTCGATCACGCTGAACGGAACCGCACCGGGGTGATTGTCTGCGAAGCTGGCGTGATCCGCCGGATGCCAATCCTGCGTCAGGACGACCGCATCGAACTGGCCCATCAGCGCATTGATGGGCTGAACGATCTCATCCCCGCCCGCCACGGCCAAGGCGCCGCCGGGGCAGAAATCGTTCTGCATGTCGATCACGATCAGTGCGCGGTTCATGCCTGACTCCGTAACAGGTTCACAATGGGTAGAAATTGCGCGGGCCGGGGTCAATGCCTGTGGCGACCGAATATTGCCAATTCGTCTTTGGGTAGTGGCGCTTAACCCCAAGGGAAGTTAGCGTAGCAACACTGTATCAGCTATAAGCAAATTCATCGCGGGGAGGAACGGCATGAGTTTGAATGATGATTTTCATCAACAAGGAGAGTTGGCCGAGGAGGAACTGAACAGGTCCGCGCGCACAATCTGGGGCTTTCGGGCCCTGGGTCTGATCATGGCCTTGCTGGTCTGGCTGCTTCTGGGCGGATCAGAGGGGCTGTCATCTGACGCGCGCTTCGTGGCGGCGGTTGGAACCTTGATGGCGATCTGGTGGATGACCGAGGCGATTCCGCTGTCTGCCACGTCGCTTTTACCGATCGTGCTGTTGCCTGCCTTCACCGCCCGCACCGTGTCCGAGGCGACCGCCCCTTATGCCAGTTCCATCGTCTTTCTGTTTCTGGGCGGTTTTCTGATCGCCATTGCGATGGAGAAGTGGAACCTGCATCGCCGCATCGCGCTGCTGACGCTGCATCGCGTCGGTGTGCAGCCAAAGCGCATCATTCTGGGGATGATGCTGTCGACGGGTTTTCTGTCAATGTGGGTGTCGAATACGGCCACCACGCTGATGATGCTGCCCATCGGCCTGTCGATCCTGACGCTGGTGATCGAACGCAGCCATCACACCGATCAGGGTGCCGAGGCGGGCGACCAGATCGGCGCAGTCGGCACCATCAGCCAGATTGTCGAAGACCCCAATATCCGAAAATTCGGGATTTGCCTTGTGCTTTCGATTGCATGGTCCGCCACCATCGGCGGTCTTGGCACATTGCTGGGCAGCCCGCCCAATGCCATCGTTGCGGGCTATGTCGCGGATGAGCTGGGCCGAGAGATTGGCTTTCTGCAATGGATGATGATCGGCCTGCCACTGGCGCTGGTCTTTATCCTGATCGCGTGGTTCCTGCTGGTGAACCTGCTGTTTCGGTTTGACCTGAACGAAGTTCCGGGCGGCCAGCAAATGATCGAGGATGAAATCGCCGCCCTTGGCCCTGTCAGTCAGGGTGAACGGATGGTGATGATCGTCTTTGCCTCGGCCGCGTTCCTGTGGGTCGTGCCCGGATTGTTGACCAGCCTGACCGGGATGAACCTTGGGGTGTTCAGTAATCTTGACGATACCGCCATCGCGATTGCGGCAGGGATCTTCCTGTTCATCCTGCCGGGCAAGGGCAAGACCAAGATGGTTTTGGACTGGAAAGACGCCGAAGAAGGTCTGCCTTGGGGCGTGCTGCTGCTGTTCGGTGGCGGTCTCAGTCTTGCCGGTGCGGTCGCGGCCAGCGGTCTGGACCAGTGGTTCGGCCAGCAGGTGCAGGGTTTGGGTGCGCTGACGCCGATCCTTCTGGTCGCCGCGGTGACGACCATCATCCTGTTCCTGACCGAGATCACGTCGAACACCGCCACCGCCGCGACCTTCATCCCGATCCTTGGGGGTGTTGCGGTTGGTATCGGCGCCGATCCGATGGCGCTGCTGATCCCGGCGGCATTTGCGCGACCTGCGCTTTCATGCTGCCGGTTGGCACGCCGCCGAATGCCATCGTCTTCGGCACCGGCGCCGTCACCATCGGGCAAATGGCACGGGGCGGTTTTGTGCTGAACCTTGTTGGCATCGTGCTGATCACGATGTTCATCTATCTGCTTGGTGGCATCGCGCTTGGCATTACCTTCGGGTGACGAACCCGGCCCCTGCGGCGCTGGCGTCGCAGGGGCTTCCTTTATTGACAAAAGAGCCCCCCATGCTGACCCCGTTTCACCTTGCCTATAACGTCCGCGATCTGGATACGACGCGACAGTTCTATGGCGCCATCCTTGGCTGCACCGAGGGGCGATCGACCGACACATGGGTGGATTACGATTTCTTCGGCCATCAAATCTCGCTGCATCTGGGCGAGCCTTTTGAGACGCGGGCGACGGGCAAGGTTGGCGATCACCTTGTGCCCATGCCCCATCTGGGCGTCGTCCTGACCCTGCAGGATTGGAAGGCACTGGCTGACCGCCTGCGACAGCACGATGTCCAGTTCGTCATTCCGCCAAGCCTGCGCTTTCAGGGCGAACCGGGTGAGCAGGCGACGATGTTCTTCCGTGATCCATCCGGAAACCCGATCGAGGTAAAGGGATTTGCCGACATGGATAGGATTTTTGCGTCCTAAGGCGGCGAAATGCAGGCATAACTGGACATATCCCGCGCATCGCCGTATGCGCCTGCGCATGCTGACAGTCGCCGCCCTTTATCATTTCACCCGATTCCCCGATCCCGATGCCTTGCGCGGTCCGCTGGCCAAGGTCGCCTGCGCCCATGGTGTGCGCGGCACGCTGTTGCTGGCGCGTGAAGGGATCAATGGCACGATCGCCGGAACCCGTCAGGGGATCGACGCCGTGCTGGCCCATATCCGTTCATTGCCGGGATGCGCCGATCTGGACTGGAAGGAAAGCAGCGCCGAGACGATGCCCTTTGGCAAGATGAAGGTCCGCCTGAAGCAGGAAATCGTCACCATGGGGCAGCCCGACGTGGACCCGACAGCCTCGGTCGGGCATTACGTCGATGCGCGGGATTGGAATGACCTGATCAGCGCCCCTGATGTTGCCGTCATCGACACCCGCAACGATTACGAGGTCGAGATCGGCACCTTTGACGGCGCCATTGATCCCGGCACCCGCAGTTTCCGCGACTTCCCGGCCTGGTGGCAGGACAACAAGGATCGTTTTCACAACAAGCGGATCGCGATGTTCTGCACCGGCGGGATCCGCTGCGAAAAATCGACGAACTATCTGCTGTCCCAAGGGGTCGAGGATGTCTTTCACCTGAAAGGCGGCATCCTGAAATATCTTGAGGACGTGCCAGAGCAAGACAGCAAATGGCAGGGAGAATGCTTCGTCTTTGACAAGCGCGTCAGCCTTGGACACGGGTTGAAGCAGGGCAGCCATGATCTGTGCCACGCCTGCCGCCGTCCGCTGTCAGATACCGACAAGCAGCGCCCGGAATATGAACTGGGCGTCAGCTGCCACCGCTGCATGGGCGAATACTCTGACGCCGACCGCGCCCGCTTCCGCGACAGGCAGAAGCAGGTCGACCGCGGGGAATTGTTCGGTGAAGGATAAGGGCGCTGTCCCGCGCCCCTACTTCACCTGCCCCAATCCACCCGCCGCAATTGCCGCCATGTTCAGAATGTCGTTCACGGTCGAGGTGGTCGAACAGATCTGGATCGCCTGCGGCACGCCGGTCAGGATCGGGCCGATCACCGTCGCCCCCGCCATTTCCTGCATCAACTTGACCGAGATCGAGGCCGAATGCCGCGCCGGGACGACCAGCACATTCGCCGGACCGGTCAGGCGGCTGAACGGATAGCGTGCGGCGGAGTCCATGTTCAACGCAACGTCCACGGTCATTTCGCCTTCATATTCGAAATCGACGCCGCGTTTATCCAGCACCTTGGGCGCCTCGGCCATCTTGATCGCACGTTCACTCAGCGGATAGCCGAAGTTTGAAAACGACAGGAATGCCACACGCGGCTCCAGCCCCAGACCACGAGCGACCTGAGCGCCGCGCATGGCGATATCGGCCAGATCCTCGGCCTCGGGCCATTCATGGACCAGCGTGTCGCCGATCAGGACGATCTTGCCCCGGTGCAAAACGGCGGTGACGCCAACGGCACCATCTTGCGGCCGCAGGTCAAAGACCTTGCCCATTTCGGACAGCACATGCGCGCTTTTGCGGGTCGCGCCGGTGACAAGCCCGTCGCCATGCCCATGGGCCAGCATCAGGGCGGCAAAGACGTGGCGGTCGCGATTGGCCGAACGCTCGGCATCTTCGCGGTCGACTCCCTGACGTTGCAGGCGCGAATAAAGGAACTGGTGATAGGCGTCCATATGACGCGAATTGGCCGCGTTCACGACCATCAACTCTCGGACGGCATCGGTAAGGCCTGCGGATTCCAGCTTTTCCTTAACGTCGCTTTCGCGGCCGACGACGATGGCTTGCCCCATGCCCTGACGCTGCCACGCCACGGCGGCGCGCAGGATGCGGGGATCATCGCCTTCGGCAAAGATCATCCGCGCTTGCTTTTGCTTTGCTCGCGCATGGATGCTGCGCAGGATCGCTGCGGTCGGGTCCATGCGGTTGCGCAAAGATTGGGTATAGGCGGCCATATCCTCGATCGGCCTGCGGGCGACGCCGGTCTCCATCCCGGCCCTGGCGACGGCGGGCGGCACGACGTGGATCAGGCGCGGATCGAACGGCGTCGGGATGATGTAGTCACGCCCGAATTGCAGCTTGCGGCCATAGGCGGCGGCAACCTCGTCCGGCACGTCCTCGCGCGCCAGTTTTGCCAGCGCCTCGGCGCAGGCGATCTTCATCTCGTCGTTGATGGCGCGGGCATGTACGTCCAGCGCGCCCCGGAACAGATAGGGGAAGCCAAGGACATTGTTCACCTGATTGGGATAGTCGCTGCGTCCGGTGGCCACGATGGCATCGGGCCGGACGGCATGGGCATCCTCGGGGGTGATTTCAGGATCGGGGTTGGCCATGGCGAAAATGACCGGATTATCGGCCATTCCCATCACCATATCCTGCGTCACTGCGCCCTTGGCCGACACGCCAAGGAAAACGTCGCAGCCCTTCATCGCCTCTTCCAATGTGCGCAGATCGGTTTTCACCGCATGGGCCGATTTCCACTGGTTCATGCCTTCGGTGCGGCCCTGATAGATCACGCCCTTGGTGTCGCACATGATGCAATTGTCATGCTGCGCCCCCATGGATTTCAGCAGTTCCAGACAGGCGATGCCCGCAGCACCTGCACCGTTCAGGACGATCTTCACGTCCTCGATTTTCTTGCCGGACAGTTCCAGCGCGTTCAGCAGGCCAGCGGCGCAAATCACCGCCGTGCCGTGCTGGTCGTCATGAAAGACCGGAATGTCCATCATCTCTTTCAGGCGCTGTTCGATGATGAAACATTCGGGCGCCTTGATATCTTCCAGGTTGATCCCGCCGAATGTCGGGCCCATCAGGCGGACCGCGTTGATGAATTCATCGGCGTCTTCGGTGTCCAGTTCAATATCGATGGCGTTCAGATCGGCAAAGCGTTTGAACAGGACGGCCTTGCCCTCCATCACCGGCTTGGAGGCCAGCGCCCCCAGATTGCCCAGCCCAAGAATCGCCGTCCCGTTCGAGATGACCGCGACCATGTTCCCCTTGGTCGTATAGTCGTAAGCCGCTTCGGGATGTTCGGCGATCACCTGCACCGGCACCGCCACGCCGGGCGAATAGGCCAGCGACAGGTCGCGCTGCGTGGTCATGGATTTCGAGGCGACGATATCGTATTTCCCCGGACGCGGCTCTTTATGATAGGCCAGCGCCTCTTCGGGCGTGACGCGTGCGCCGCGGCGTGTCTTGTCGTTCATCGAAACCCCTCCCTGAATCCCATAAGCATATGTTTAACCCGTCGGTGCCATTGGCCTCAACGGGCTTTCGTGGATATGTTTTTGCAGCTTTGTTTGAAGCTGTCCGATATCAGGATTGATGAGCACGGGGCGTGACGCCGCCCGCCGGATCGCCTAATGTGCAAGACGGCCCGTTTTTATGTGCTTGTCGGGGCCCTATCCTCAACATTCATGGAAATCACACTGGCCATGCGTATCCTTCGGACTGCCTTGCTGCTTCTTCTTGCCGCGACTGCGCCTGCTTTTGCCCAACCGGAACCGATCAAGGTCAAGGTTTTCATCGCCTCGATGTTCGAGATAGGCGAAAATACCGGCGACCGCGCGGGTGAGTTTCAGTATTGGTTCGATGACTATTGGAAGGACGCCACCCCGATCGAGGTTCGGGGTGCCACGCATCCGGTATTCTGCAACGATGATGGGGTGTGCGGTGCGGTTCTGGGGATGGGCAAGGTCGCATCGTCCTCGTCCATGATGGCGATCCTGCTGAACCCGGCCTTTGACTTTTCGCAAAGCTATTATCTGCTGACGGGCGTTGCTGGAACGCCGCCATCGCGTGGCACCATCGGGTCGGTGTTCTGGGGATCGTGGTTGATCGACTATGACCTTGGCCATCGCTGGGCCGAGGGCGAGGTGCCCGCAGGCGATCCGCTGTTCATGCCGCGCAAGGGGTATGAAGATGTACGCCTGTTCCAGCTGAACCCGGCCCTGACCGCGCGCGCCTTTGCGATCAGCCGCGATGTGCCGCTGGCTGATTCCGACAGCGCCCAAACCTATCGTCAACGTTATCCCGATGCGGTTGCCAAGGGCGCACCCGTTGTCGGCACCGGCACGCATATGACGGGGGACACGTTCTTTCATGGTCCCGGCCTGTCCGCCGAGGCCCAATATATCGCCGATCTGTATCAGGCAGATGATTACGTGATCACGGAAATGGAGGCCGCCGCCCTTGCGCAGGTGATCGGTCGTCTGCACGGCACCGATCGGATCATGAGTTTGCGTGGCGCGGTGAACTTCGATCAGGGCAACCCGGATGAATCCACGCTGGCGCATCTGGACCCCAAGCCGGGCGAAACCGCAGGCGGATTTGATGAAACACTGCAGAATATCCATGCGGTTGGCGCGGTTGTCGTGACCGATATCGTGACGAACTGGAATCAGTGGCAGTCAGGCGTGCCCGCGCAGTGACGTTTCCCGCGATGTTTCACGCCCATCTGCTGCGTTGGAACCTGACACCTGACGGCGATCCGATCGCGACCCATGCAGCGAACCTGTTGCCTGTCCTTTCGGACGGGCGTCCGGCGATGCTGAAGATCGCGCATGAAGAGGAGGAGCGGCAGGGTGGGGCCTTGCTGGCATGGTGGGACGGGCAGGGCGCGGCGCGCGTCTATGCCCGTGACGCCGACGCCTTGCTGATGGAACGCGCCCTGGACGGCCGCAATCTGGCGGACATGGCCCGAAACGGACAGGATGATGAGGCCAGCCGGATTCTGTGCGCGACGGCGGATCAGCTGCACCGCCCGCGCAACAAGCCGGCCCCCGATCTGACCCCGCTGACGGTCTGGTTTCGCGAATTGCAGCCCGCCGCGGAAAGATATGGCGGAATCCTTGTCCGTAGCCATCAGGTTGCCCGTGAATTGCTGGCTGACCAGCACCAGATCACGCCGCTGCATGGCGATCTGCACCATGACAACGTGCTGGATTTCGGCGCGCGCGGCTGGCTGGCGATCGATCCCAAGCACATCATCGGGGAACGGACTTTCGATTTCGCGAATATCTTCACCAATCCCGATCTGAGTGATCCATCGCGCCCGGTCGCCACGCTGCCGGGTGTCTTTGCCCACCGCCTGAGCGTGGTCAGCGATGCAGCCCGATTGCAGCCTGAACGATTGTTGCGATGGATCCTGGCCTGGACCGGGCTATCGGCCGCCTGGTATCTTGGCGACGACGATCCCGATGCCGCCATCGATCTGCATATCGCCGAACTGGCGGCGGTAGAACTGGATCGCTAGATCGTCACCTTGACGAAACTCTCGCGCAGGGCTGCGGACCATGCCGCGCTCATTTCCATGAAATCGGGATCGCCTTCCAGAATCCGACGCTGCGCTGTGACAGTGCAGGCGTCCTTTTCGATGATCGTCAGATCCAGCGGCATCCCGACCGACAGGTTGGATCGCAGCGTCGAATCCATCGACAGCAACACCGCCTTTTGCGCATCTGCAAGCGATGTTGCGGGCGTCACCACGCGGTCAAGGATCGGCTTGCCGTATTTATGCTCACCAATTTGCAGATAGGGCGTGTCGTCCGTCGCCTCGATGAAATTGCCCTCGGGATAGATCAGGAACATCCGCATATCCCCGCCCTTGCGCTGCCCGGCAACGATCATGCTGGCCGACGCTTGCTGGTTGAAGTCGCGCATCTGGCCCACAATCTCGCGTCGTGTATTCGACAGGGTGTGGCCGATGATGCTGGCAACCTGCAACATCGTCGGCGCCTTCATGACAGAGGTGGTTTCGTCAGCCATGTCATCGTTCACGGCCTCATCCAGACGCGCCAGCGTGGTCTGCGTCACCGACAGGGAACCGGCGGTCATGATCGCCACGACACGCTCGCCGGGTTCCTGAAACAGGAACATCTTGCGATAGGTTGCAATGTTGTCCAGACCCGCATTGGTGCGCGTATCCGACAACAGCACAAAACCCGCGTTCAATTTCAATCCGACACAATAGGTCATCGGGAATCCCGTAAAAAACTGCGTGCAACCTAAGCATCGCGTCTGGTTGCCGCAATCAATCCTTTTCGGCAGGAATGATAGCATCTTTGCTTGCGGCAATTCCATCGCGTGATGAGTTGATCAGGGGTCGCAATCAGTCCACGATAGGGGCATGATCCGTCCAGATCATGAAGGAGAGATGGATGGGCCCGCTGTTTTCGATCACGCGTCGAGGGATCTTGCAGGCGGGTGCCGCCGGTTTGGGGCTGGCCATGCTGCACCCGTTTGCGGCGCGGGCACAGGCCGGGCAGGCGCATCTGCGGATCATGGAAACGACCGATCTGCACGTGCATATCTGGCCCTATGACTACTATGCCGACAAACCCGTCGATACTGTCGGCCTTGCCCGCACCGCCGCGCTGATCAAGGCAATCCGGGCCGAGGCCGGAAATTCGATCCTGCTGGATAATGGTGATTTCCTGCAAGGCAACCCGATGGGCGACTACATCGCCTACGAACGTGGCATGGCCAATGGACAGATGCACCCGGTCATCACCGCCATGAACGCGGTCGGCGTTGACGGCGGCACGCTGGGCAACCACGAATTCAACTATGGGCTGGAATTTCTGAAACACACGCTGGCGGGAGCCGCATTCCCGCTGGTCTGTGCCAATGTCGTGACGCGTGAAGGGGCAACGCCCGATCAGGATGAAACCCTGATCCCGCCCTATCTGGTTCTGGATCGCGAATTGACCGATGGCGCGGGGGACACGCATCCGATCCGCATTGGCATCATCGGCTTCGTTCCGCCCCAGATCACGCAATGGGACCGCAAGCATCTGGAAGGGCAGGCCACCGCCCGGGACATCGTTCAGGCCGCGCAGGCATGGGTGCCCAAGCTGCGGGCGGAAGGTGTCGATCTGGTTGTGGCGCTGTGCCATTCAGGGATCGGGGCCGCAACGCATGAGCCCGGCATGGAAAACGCCGCCATTCCGCTGGCCGGCGTCGACGGGATCGACGTGATCCTGACCGGTCATGCGCATCTGGTCTTTCCCGGACCTGATTTCGACGGCACCGAAGGCGTCGATAACGCGGCCGGCACGATCGGCGGCAAGCCCGGCGTGATGGCGGGGTTCTGGGGCTCTCATATGGGGTTGATCGACCTGCTGCTGGAGCGGCAGGGCGATCGCTGGACAGTCCTCAACCATACATCCGAGGCACGCCCGATCTATGAACGCGATGCGGATCGCAATGTGATCCCGCTGGTCGAAAGCGTGGCGGCGGTTCAGGAGAGTGTGGGGGCCGAACATGAAGCCACGCTGGAATATGTCCGCCGTCCCGTCGGCAAGACCTCGGCCCCGCTTTACAGCTATTTCGCGCTGGTGGCCGATGACCCCTCGGTCCAGATCGTGTCGAACGCGCAGAAATGGTATATCGCCCAGATGATGCAAGGTACGGCCTATGCCGAACTGCCGATCCTGTCGGCGGCAGCACCGTTCAAGGCCGGGGGGCGCGGTGGTCCGGACTATTACACCGACGTACCGGCAGGCGATATCGCCATCAAGAACGTCGCCGACCTTTATCTGTATCCCAACACGATCCGGGCGGTGAAAATCACAGGCGCGCAGGTCAAGGACTGGCTGGAACGCAGCGCCGGTGCGTTCAACCAGATCACGCCGGGGCAGGCCGATCAGATGCTCCTGAACCCCGATTTCCCCAGCTATAATTACGATGTGATCGACGGGGTGACCTATCGCATCGACCTGTCGCAACCATCACGGTTCGACAAGGACGGTGCGGTTGCGGCACCCGATGCGAACCGGATCGTGGACCTGCAATTCAACGGCCAGCCCATCGACCCGGCGGCGGAATTCATCGTCGCGACCAACAATTACCGGGCCGAAGGGGGCGGGTCTTTCCCCGGCAACGATGGCAGCACGATCGTGTTCGAAGGGCCGGACACCAATCGCGATGTGATCGTGCGCTATATCATCGAACAGGGAACGATTGACCCCGAAGCGGATGCCAACTGGTCGTTTCAGCCGCTGGATGGGGCGACCGCGCTGTTTGACAGCGGTCCTGCCGGGGTGGTCTATGTGGACCAGATCAAGGGCCCGCAGATCGAAGCGATTGGCCATGCGGATGGCAGTTTCGCCGGCGATGACGGCTTTGCCCGATATCGCCTGATGCTGTAAGGGGCGGGCAGAGATGACGAACTGGTTTGATCGAAACGGCAGGGCCTATGCCCGGTTTCGTCCCGACTACCCGCCCGATCTGTCGGATTGGCTGGCGCAAATCGCGCCATCCACCAGACAGGCGGTGGATGTCGGCTGTGGCAGCGGTCAACTGACCGCACAGCTGGCACGGCATTTCGCGGGCGTAATCGGGCTGGACCCAAGCGGCGATCAGATCGAAAACGCAACCTCTCATCCCCGGATCGGCTATATCTGTTCATCAGCCGAGGCATTGCCGGTCGCAGATCACAGCACGGATCTGATCACAGCCGCGCAAGCCGCCCATTGGTTCGACCGTCCCGCCTTCTACGCCGAGGCGCGCCGGATCGCCGCCCCCAATGCCGTTATCGCCCTGATCAGTTATGGCGTTCTGCAGATCGACGATCCCGAACTGGCGCAGCGCTTTGCCCGGTTTTATCGCGATGACATCGGCCCCTTCTGGCCGCCGGAACGTAAACTGGTCGATGAAGGCTATGCCGGAATTGATTTCCCCTTTGCTGAAATACCCACACCCGACCTGTCCATCAGGCTGACATGGCGGTTAGCGGATGTCATGGGCTACCTGGCCACATGGTCGGCCGTCAGGCGCGCGATCGAGGCCGATCAGCAATTGGTTCTGGACAGCTTCGCTGCCGAATTTTCGGCGCTCTGGGGCGATCCCGAACAGGCACGACAGGTCGCGTGGCCGATCAAAATGCGGGTCGGCCATGTGATCTAGCGACAGGTCATTGCGGCGTTTGACGGTGAAAAACAGCACCTCGTTTCCCCTCGTCACGTCTGCGACTGGCTTTGCGCCTGAAACTTCTCGATTTCTTCAACCCGCACCGCGACATCCATTTCCTCGGCGCTTTGTCCGGCGGCGATGCCGCGGATGGGCGCCGCGTCAGACGCATCCAGCCCCGAACCAAGCCGGACATAGCGTTCATCCGGGCAGCAGCGATTGGCGGCATCGAACCCGATCCAGCCAAGACCGTCCACATGGATTTCCGCCCAGGCATGGGCCGCATCATGAGGCTCACCATCCTCGGTGCTGTGCAGATAGCCTGACACATAGCGTGCGGGCAGATCGCGAAGACGGGCAACGGCGATCAGCACCTGCGCATGATCCTGACACACACCCTGACCCAGTTTCAGCGCATCGGCTGCGGTGGTGGCCGCTTCCGTCACGCCGGGAGTATAGGCAATCTTGTCGGTCACCAGCGCCGAAAGCTGATGCGACAGATCCAGCTGGTCGCGTTCGCCCGTGACATGTTGCGCCAGTTCCCGCAAAGCCGCATCGGGTTTTGTGGCGGGGGTGCTGCGCAGATAGGCCAACGGATTGATCTGTTCACGATAACCGCGCAGCACGCCTGCCGTATCGCGGGTTTCGACCCTGCCGGTCACGGTGATGACAACCTGATCCGCCGGGCCGCGAACGGTCCAGCCTTCGATCCAGTCGCCCGCGCCATCGCGGAAGCTGGGGCCTTTGATTCCATCAGCCACGTCGATCTGCCAGTCATGCGTTTTCTGCCCCTCGAACAGCGAAGGGGTCAGGCGCAGGCTTTGCACGATGTTCCGGATCGGATGGTCATAGCGATAGACGGTTTGATGTGTAATCCGCAGTTTCATTGGTCACGACCCTCCCAACAGATAGTCTTCGTGAACAAGGGTCGAGATCGCGCCAATTTCACCGATGAACCACGACAGAAATTCGTGCAGTCCTTCGTCAAAAATCATGTCGATATCGCGCGATTGCAGGCTGGCCAAACTTTCGCGCGCCTTGTCGCGGGCCGAGGTGGGCACCGCATCGCCATAGCGTCGCGCCAACCCCTCCAGATTCCAGACGGATTCGTAAAGCGACGTCAGCAGCGAACGCGGGCTTTCCCCGTTCAGGATCAGGAAATCAGCCACCTGACCTGCCGTGATGTCGCCGCCATAGGCCCAGTGATAGGACCGGTGCGCCGACAGCGACCGCAGGATAACCTGCCATTGATAGGTATCCAGACCAGAGCCGACAAATTCGATCCGGGGCAGCAGCACGTAATATTTCACATCCAACAATCGCGCGGTTGCGTCGGCGCGTTCCAGGCCATAGCCAAGGTTCATGAAATGCCAGCCATCGTTGCGCAACTGAGTCGCGTTGATGGCGCCGCGCACGGTCGAGGTGCTGGCGGTCGTGAAATCGGTCAATGCGGCGGCATCCAGTTTGGACCGCTGCTTCCGCTCCATCTTGCGCAGTTCCTGGTAGGTCATGTTCAGCGCGTCCCAGACCTGACTGGTCAGCGCCGTGCGCACGATGCGGCCGCTTTCGCGGGCCTTTTCCAGGCAGGCCGCGACCGAGGATGGGTTGTCCCGGTCGAAAAAGATAAACTCCTGAATGTTTTCTTCAGTGCTGTCGCCGTATTTTTCGGCGAACAGATCGGCCGTTCCTGAGGCTTGCAGAAGCGAATTCCATTCGTTCTGATAGCCTGCCTCGGTGTTCGGCATCAGTGTGATCCGCTGTCCGACATCCAGCAGACGTGCTGCGGTATCGGCGCGTTCCAGATGTCGGCCCATCCAGAAGAGGTTTGCGGCTGTCCGGCTTAGCATGGCTGTCCCCTTCCTTATTCCGACAAGACCCAGGTGTCCTTGACACCCCCGCCCTGCGACGAGTTGACGACAAGGCTGCCTTCCTTTAACGCAACGCGCGTCAACCCGCCCGGCACCAGTTCGATCCGGTCGCCACACAGGCAATAGGGCCGCAGATCCACATGGCGGGGCGCGATCCCTTCTTCGACAAAGGTCGGCGTCGTGGACAGCGCCAGCGTCGGTTGGGCGATGTAATTGGACGGATTGGCCTCGACTTTCTTGCGGAAGGTCTCGATTTCTTCCTTGGTCGATTTCGGTCCGACCAGCATCCCGTAGCCGCCTGATCCGTGAACCTCTTTCACGACCAGATCGGGCAGGTTCGCCATGACGTGCTTGTAGTCGTCATCCTTCCACAACGTCCAGGTCTGGACGTTGTTCAGGATCGGTTTTTCACCAAGGTAGAAACGGATCATTTCCGGCACAAAGGTATAGATCGCCTTGTCATCCGCCACGCCCGCGCCCGGTGCCGAACAGATCGACACCCCGCCCGAACGATAGACATCCATCAACCCCGGCACGCCCAGCATCGAATCCGTGCGGAAGCACAACGGGTCAAGGAACGGATCGTCGATGCGGCGATAGATCACGTCCACGCGCTTTGGCCCCTGCGTCGTGCGCATATAGACAAATTCGCCATCGACGAACAAATCCTGGCCTTCGACCAGCTCTACCCCCATCAGGTTGGCAAGGAAGCTGTGTTCGTAATAGGCGCTGTTGAAATGGCCCGGTGTCAGGATCACACAGGTCGGGCGATCCTTGCATTTCGGTGGCGCGACCGATTCCAGCGTGCGGCGCAACAGTTCCGGGTATTGGTCCACCGGCTCGATCCGGTTCTGGCGGAACAGTTGCGGGAACATCCGCATCATGATTTCACGGTTTTCCAGCATGTAGCTGACACCGGACGGCGTGCGGCAGTTGTCCTCCAGCACGAAAAATTCGTCCTTGCCCGTGCGGACAAGGTCAATGCCGATGATATGGCTGTAAACGCCACGCGGGGGCACGACGCCCACGACCGCCTTCTCATAGGCCTCGTTCTGATACACCAGACGCGCGGGAATACGCCCGGCGCGGATGATTTCGCCCCGGCCATAAACGTCGCGCAGAAAGGCGTTCAATGCACGGGCACGCTGCTTGATGCCACGTTCCAGCTTGCGCCATTCGGTCTGGTCAAAGACGCGGGGCATCATGTCAAAAGGAATTAAACGGTCAGGGTCGCCGCCTTCGCCATAGACGGCAAAGGTAATGCCGATCCGCCGAAACAATTCTTCGGCCTCGGCCTGCTTCATCTGCCGGAAATCCGCCGGCATCGTCTCGACCCACTCACTCAGGCGCGCATAGGGTTCGCGCACCTTATCGCCGGAATACATCTCGTTGTAATAGTCCATCATCCCCTCAACATGGACGGCACCGCCTATCTGCATCAACGCCAATGATTGAGGCGCGATCTGGTGAAGTCCACAGGGGAAGCACCGGAAATGCACGAAAGTTCCGCAGCTCTGGGCGGCAATCACGATGAGTCGGACCCACAAAAGCCATAATTGCCAAAGAAACGGGCGCTTATCCTGCCCAGCGGACGGTCGGGCATCTGCGGGGTGGCCGCGTAAAACTGGCTACGATTCTCAACGGGGGTAAATGATCTTGATCAGGGTAAATGAACCGTTGCCGGCGACAGGTTCCGAGTCAGTCGGCGCTCAGATCGCTAGAATTTTTCGCGATTTTCTGTTGCGATCCGGGTCTGCGCTTACCGACTGGAAACCTTTTGCGGGTAACCAAAGGGAAAGCAATCAGATCGGATTATCAGCATGCAGTTCATCGTCGCTGACGGCGGCCCCTATCTTCATGTTACGGTGCAGGAATCGCGGATTGATGCCGCGATTGCGACTGGCTTCAAGGATAAGCTGCGCAGCATTGTCGTGACGGCCAAAAAACCTGTCCTGCTGGATATGCGGGGCGTCGATTTCATGGACAGTTCGGGCCTTGGCGCGATGATCGCGGTGCGCAAGGCATTGCCCGAAAACCTGCCGATTGTGCTGGATGGGGTAACGCCCAATGTCGAACGGGTTTTCCGCCTGACCCGTATGGACCGCGTTTTTCGGATCAACGCAATCGCGATTGAGGGGAATGACTGATGATCCCGCACGACCGGCAGAAAGCCGGGCTGGGCGGGCGGCCGTCGTTACAGATGCAGAAAATGTTCCACCGCGTGATGCAGGCCGATCCCATGGCTGTCCGACAGGCGCTGATTGATATACGTGCGCGTTTTGGCGATGATGTCAGTCACGACACGATCGGGCGCCTGGAACTGGTCCTGGCCGAGGTGATGAACAATATCACCGAACATACGGCTCCGTCCCGGACCGATGGTCTGCGTCGGTCAGCATCGATGATCCATCTCAGTATCGTGCGCGACTCAACGGGATTGGCTTGCGCCGTTTCCGATGACGGACAATCATTGCCGGAGGATTGTCTGCGCCCCCGCACCCTGCCAGAGGCCGCACATCCCGACATGCCCGAAGGCGGTTACGGCTGGTTTCTGATACAGGATTTGACGCAGGCGCTTTGCTATTACCGCGAAGGCAGCCGCAATTTTCTGGCCTTCAACATCCCGTTCGCAGCATGACCGCCCGCCGCGATCAGTTCATGTGAAAAACCAGCGGATAGCGCCCATCTTCGAAATCGCCGAACATTTCCATCACCTCGGGATGTTCCAGCGGTTCGCCCGATGCGTCTGGAACAAGATTCTGTTCCGATACATAGGCAACATAATAGGTCGCCTCGGTTTCCGCATAAAGATGGTAGAACGGCTGATCTTTGTCCGGCCGCGATTCCTCGGGGATGGAATCATACCATTCTTCGGTATTGGCGAATTCAGGATCGACGTCGAAAATCACACCACGGAAAGGCCGGTTGCGATGACGCACGACCTGTCCAAGGCTGTATTTTGCAACGCGGTGCTGTCCTTGCATGACGCTTCCACAGAAAGAATGCCCATTGGGCCGGAATGGGCCCTTCTAATGCTCTTCTCCGGTCCTGTCCACCAGATCAGAAAACCACCGTCTTGCGAATGGCAAAGGCTTTATTCGGTCGCAGGACTGCTGCCTGCGGCGGCTGGCTGGTCGGGATCGAACAGTGGCACCGTCGAGATTGCCATCTTGGCCGACCCTTCGGTCACTTCATTTGCATGGGCCAGATAGATCAGCACCTGATTTTGCTCATCATAGATCCGCTTGACCCGCAGCGATTTGAAGATCAACGAACGACCTTCGCTGAACACATCCTCGCCATCACGGCTGCGGTCGATATCCCCGATCGTGATCGGCCCCGTCTGGGAACATTCGATGGCACTGTTCGACGGATCCTCGAACCAGTTCCCGTTGCTAAGCCGATCAATGACCGAGCGGTCAAAATAGGCCAGATGGCAGGTGATGCCGCTGACTTTGGGATCCTGGATCGCCTCGACCATGATATCGTTGCCGACCCAGTCGACCCCGACCTTGCCGACCACATCCGCCGAAGCCAGAACGGGCAGGGCGCAGATAGCCGCAATCGCAAAAAGACGCATCAGATCACTCCGGTTGCAGGGGCGTGCGCCCCTCATCGGTCAGAAGATGGACCTGCCCGTCCTCAATGACAACCGCGCAAAGCGGCCGTCCATAACCGGCCCCGCCATCTATGTTCAGGCGGTTGCCGTAATGCTGCGCGGTCTCCAACGCGGTATGACCATGAACGACCAGCGGGCCGAAATCATCGGTGCTTTCCAGGAAACCCTTGCGGATCCAGACCAGATCCTGTTCGTCCTGATCCTGCAAATCGACCCCCGGCCTGATCCCCGCATGAACCACCAGGGCGAGCGGATGCAGATAATATGTCGGCAGGGACGCCAGAAATTGCGCATGGCTTTGGGGCACGGCGGCCTGCGCCTGCGTCCACACATCCGCCTGTGGCTGATCGATATCGACGCCATAGGATGCCAGTGTCGCCGCCGCTCCAAGCCCCGGATGATCCAGCCAATGCGAAAGCGAAGCCAGCCCCGGATCGACCCAATCCGGGTCGCGCAGGAACCTTGGCAAAAAGCGGTCGTGGTTGCCCTTCACAACGATCCAGCGCCGACCGTCAATCTGCCCTTGCAGCAAATGCTGGACAACCCCGCGTGAATCCGGTCCGCGATCCAGCAGATCGCCGACATGGGCAATCAGGGCATCGCTGCCGCCATCGCGAAAAATCCGCTCATGCGCGGCTTTCAGCTGGTCAATCTGTCCGTGAATGTCGCCAACGGCATAAAGTCGCATATTGGCCCTTTCAGTGGTCCTCATTTCACCGGCGCGAATATGCCGCATGCCCGCAACAGGCATGCGGCGGCAGTCTTACATTTCAAACTGCAGACGACGCGCCTGAAGGAACTTGCCGGTATTTTGCAGCGCGGCCAGGGCCTCATCGCTGATCGCATCGTCCAGATACAAGATCGCGATGGCGTCATCACCCGCCGCCGCACGTCCCAACGTGAAGTTCGCGATGTTGACGCCCAGATCACCAAGGGTCGTTCCAAGGGCGCCGATGACACCTGGAACATCCTTGTTGCGGGTATACAGCATATGTTCACCGACCTCGGCGTCGATATTGATGCCACGGATCTGGATAAAGCGGGGCTTGCCATCGCTGAAGACGGTGCCGGCAATCGACCGCTCACGCTTTTCGGTGACGACGGTCAGCTTGATATATCCCTCAAAGACACCTGCCTTGTCCTGTGTCGTGGTCGACAGCTGGACACCGCGATCCTTCGCGATCACCGGCGCCGAGACCATGTTCACGTCAGGGTTGGTGGCCTTCATCACCCCGGCAATGACCGAGGCGTTCAGCGCATTCACGTTCATCTCCGACACCACACCATCATAGAGGATGTTGATGGCCTTGATCGGCTCGTCCGTCGCTTGACCCACGAAAGCGCCCAGATGACTGGCCAGCTTGATCCACGGTCCCATGACCGCGGCTTCCTCGGCCGTGACCGACGGCATGTTCAACGCATTCTGCACGGCCCCCGTCAGCAGATAGTCGGCCATCTGTTCGGCCACTTGCAGGGCCACGTTTTCCTGCGCTTCGTTGGTCGACGCACCCAGATGCGGCGTCACAACCACGTTCGGCAGGTTGAACAACGGGCTTTCGGTCGCAGGCTCAACCGCGAACACGTCAAAGGCCGCACCGGCCACACGACCATCCTTCAGCGCATCGGCCAATGCGTCCTCATCGACCAACCCGCCACGGGCGCAGTTGATGATCCGCACGCCGGGCTTCAGATTGGCAATGGCTTCGCGTGACAGGATGTTGCGGGTCTTGTCGGTCAGCGGCACGTGGAAAGTGATGAAATCGGCCTTGCCCAATAGCTCATTCAGCTCAACCTTGGTGACGCCGATTTCCTTGGCCCGCTCTTCCGACAGGAAGGGGTCATAGGCCAGAACCTTCATATGCAGCCCAAGCGCACGGTCGATCACGATCGAGCCGATATTGCCTGCGCCAATCACGCCCAGCGTCTTGTTGAACAGCTCAACCCCCATGAAGCGGGACTTTTCCCACTTTCCGGCATGGGTCGAGACGCTGGCCTCGGGCAATTGCCGCGCAACCGCAAACATCATCGCAATCGCGTGCTCGGCCGTGGTGATCGAGTTTCCGAAAGGCGTGTTCATCACGATCACACCCTTTTTCGACGCTGCCGGAATATCGACGTTATCGACCCCAATACCCGCACGCCCGATCACTTTCAGATTGGCTGCCGACTCCAGCAGCTTGTCCGTGACCTTGGTGGCCGAACGGATGGCAAGTCCGTCATATTGCCCGATGACTTCGGCCAGCTTTTCCTTGTCCTTGCCCAGATCGGGCAGGTAATCCACATCGACACCGCGATCACGAAAGATCTGAACAGCGGTTTCCGACAGTTTGTCAGATACGAGAACCTTTGGCATGTCATTTATCCTTCATAGCAAGCGTCCGGGCCCAGCCTCTCAGACGCGATATCCATCTTCTGTGTGAAAATATCCTGCGGGGGTCTGGGGGACGCAAAGTCCCCCAGCTTCAAAGCTCAGCCTTGCGCGGCCAGTTCTTCGCGATAGGCATATTCGACCCATGGCATCAGCGCTGCAACATCGGATGCCTCAATCGTCGCGCCGCACCAGATCCGCAGACCGGGCGGAGCATCGCGATAGGCGCCAGCGTCCAGCGCCACGCCCTCTTTTTCCAGCCGCTTGGCGACAGCCTTGGCAAAAGCTGCGCCGTCCTTGATTGCCGGATCGGTGAACTTCAGACAGACCGAGGTGTTGGACGCGGTCGCGACATCTTCGGCCAGATCGGCGATCCAGTCCTTATCCGCGATGAAATCGCGAACCGCTGCCGCATTGGCGTCGCAGCGCGCAATCAACCCCGCCAGACCACCAATCGACTGCGCCCATTTCAACGCAACCAGATAATCCTCGACCGCCAGCATCGACGGGGTGTTGATCGTTTCACCCTTGAAGATACCTTCGATCAATTTGCCGCCCTTGGTCAGGCGGAAAATCTTGGGCAACGGACGATCCGGGGTATAGGTTTCCAGACGCTCGACTGCGCGGGGCGACAGGATCAGCATGCCGTGGGCAGCTTCCCCGCCCAGCACTTTCTGCCAGCTAAAGGTCACCACATCCAGCTTGTCCCAAGGCAGCTCCATGGCAAATGCCGCACTGGTGGCGTCGCAAATGGTCAGGCCTTCACGATCCGCCGGAATCGCATCGCCATTCGGCACGCGCACGCCGCTGGTGGTGCCGTTCCATGTGAAGACCACGTCCTTGTTGAAATCAACCTTGGCCAGATCAACAATCTGGCCGTAATCGGCTTTGCGGACAGTTGCATCCAGCTTCAACTGCTTGACGGCATCCGTCACCCAGCCTTCACCAAAGCTTTCCCATGCCAGCATTTCGACGGGACGGGCGCCCAGCATGGTCCACATCGCCATCTCGACAGCGCCGGTATCGGAGGCCGGAACGATGCCAATGCGGTAATCGGCGGGAACGCCCAGAACCTCACGGGTCAGCTCGATCGCCTCGGCCAGCTTCGTCTTGCCGACGGCGGCACGATGCGAACGACCAAGCGGAGCATCCGCCAGCAGGTTCAGATCATATTCGGGGAATTTGGCACATGGGCCAGAGGAGAAGCGCGGATTGACCGGGCGCGCAGCCGGAGCAGTGTTGCTCATCTTTATAGCCTTCCAGCTAGATAGCGCCGCGTTGGGGCGGCGTGTCCCGCTGTCGGCGATATATTGGACCGCAGATTCCTGCAAGCGATTTTTCGGCAGATCCCGATCCCTGCAAAACTTCTGACCGATCTGGAAGCTAGGCCCGCTTCGCGCTATGGCACTCCAACCCAAACCCGCCGAGGTCGCCATGTTCACCGTCACATTTCTTGCTGCCCCGACACGTGCCGACCTGACGGCGGCGCTGATTGACGGATTGCGCGATCAATGGGGCGGCGGCCCAACCCTGTGGCTCAACGATGGGATCGCGGCCGAATTCGACGTCTCTGCTGAACCCGTCGACTTCTGGCAGGCTTGGGAAAAACTGCAGACGCAGGGCTTCGATCTGGTAATCCAGCCTGCCAACGGGCGCCGCAAGGCGGTCCTTCTGGCCGATATGGACTCAACCATGATCCAGCAGGAATGCATCGACGAACTGGCCGATGTCGCGGGCGTGGGCGCGCATGTCGCGGCCATTACGGCCCGCGCGATGAATGGCGAGCTGGATTTCAACCAGGCCCTGATCGAACGGGTTGCCCTGCTGAAGGGTCTGGACGCATCGGTTGTAACCAAGGTTCTGGCGACCCGCATCACCCTCACCCCCGGCGGTCGCGAGGTGATCGCCACGATGCAGGCGAATGGTGGTCACGCGATGCTGGTCTCGGGCGGCTTCACCGTCTTTACGGGCCCGGTTTCGCAAATGCTGGGTTTTGACGAAAACCGCGCCAACGTCCTTCTGTCCGAGAATGGCCTGCTGACGGGTGAGGTCGCGATGCCCATTCTGGGCCGTGAAGCCAAGGTCGAGGCACTGCTGGATGTGACCGCGCGCCTTGGTCTGACGCCCGGCGATGTGATTGCCGTGGGGGACGGTGCGAACGATCTGGGGATGCTGCAACTGGCAGGGTCGGGTGTGGCCTTGCACGCCAAGCCTTCGGTTGCGGCGCAAGTGCAGATCCGCATCAACCACGGCGATCTGACTGCGCTGCTGTATCTGCAGGGCTACAAGGCCAGCGATTTTGTCACGGGCTGATCGCCGCCACGGTCTCAGCCGCCGGGCGTGAGACTGCCCGCGCGGCTTCCGTCCCCGCCCAGAACGCGCCATAGCCCATCTCGCCCTTGGCACTCGCCGCAGCGTGCAGCGCCTTTCCCGCATCATAGGTCACCGGGTAATCCGGCGCGTCGGTATCGTCGATCGCGGTGAACCTGTTTTCCAGACAGCGCGCATACCGACCCGAGATTGCGCGCGTCATCTGCGTCCGCCCGCCCGACATGGCACTGCGATGGGCGGGCGGGGTCGCCGCCTCGGGCGACAGCAGGAATGCCGTTCCGCATTGCACGGCCACTGCCCCGGCATCCATCGCCGCCTGTGCATCGCGCCGGTCCATGATCGCCCCTGCCGCAATCACGGGCAACCCTGATGGTTGCAAGGCTCGAACCAGATCCAACGTCCCAAGCGCCATATCCGGTTCCGACGGCTCGAATGTCCCGCGATGGCCACCTGCCTGCCATCCTTGGGCAACAATGCGATCCAGCCCCGCCGCCTTGATCCGCTGTCCTTCCTCCGCGGATGTCGCCGTGGCCCATAGCTCGCATCCCGCCCCTTTCAGCGCGGCTATCTGCTGATGGGTTGCCAGCCCGAAATGGAAACTGACAATGGCGGGCCTCACCTCGATCAACATCCGCAACATGTCGTCATTCACGCGGAACGATTGATAGATCTCGCGCAATCCGGACGGCGGCTCGGCGCCAAAGGCCGCAAACTCGGGCCGTAATTTATTCAGCCATGCCTCTTCCACCGCCGCATCGCGTCGCGCAGGCTGGTGACAGAACAGGTTTACTCCAAAGGGCCGACTGGTTCCCGTCCGAACCTGCTCGATCGCCGTGCGGGTTGCAGTCGCGTCAATCGCCCCCGCGGCGACAAACCCCATCCCCCCAGCCTCGCAAACGGCAACGGCCAGTGCAGGCGTGGACGTCCCGGCCATGGGTGCCTGCACCACCCGATGCTGCAGTTTCTCAATCATCCCGAATCCTCATCACCTGCATTGGTCCATAAATATCCCACGGGGGTCCGGGGGCGTGAAGCCCCCGGCCTGCCCGCCCATCCCCAACTCGGCCATCCCCAACTCGGCCGTCCCATAACATGGATCAATGAAAAGCCCGTCTTTACAAGGCCACCCGAACCGCGCATTGCCAATTCATGTTCGAGCTGACCTTTGATCTTATCCTGATCCTGATCATCGCCGGTTTTCTGGCCGGCTTCGTTGACGCCATCGCGGGCGGAGGCGGGCTGATTACAGTGCCTGCGCTGATGCTGGTCGGGATCCCGCCGGTTCAAGCCCTGGCCACGAACAAGGTGCAGGGGATATTCGGGGCCGCGACTGCCGCGATCAGCTATTCCCGACGCGGTCTGGTCAATATCCGGTCGCAATGGCGATCCGCGGTGATCGCCGGCGTTGCGGGGGCGAGCGGGGCGGTTCTGGTCAGCTATCTGCCGACAGACGGGCTGCGGTTGATCCTGCCGGTCATTCTGATCGGTATCGCGTTGTTCTTCGCGCTGAAACCGGGGTTGAACGACATGGACCGGGTGCAGCGTGTATCCACCGCCGTCTTTGCGGCGACACTGGTGCCGCTGGTCGGTTTCTATGACGGCCTGTTGGGGCCGGGGGCCGGGTCATTCTACATGATCGGTTTTGTCGCCCTGGCAGGCTATGGCGTGCTAAAGGCGACGGCGCACACCAAGCTGTTGAACTTCGCGTCAAATCTGGGCGGACTGCTGGCCTTTGCGATTGTGGCCAAGCCGCTTTGGACCATTGGCCTTGCCATGGGTGTCGCGCAGATCGCCGGTGCGATGCTGGGCGCGCGTCTGGCCGCCCGGATTGGTGCGCGGCTGATCAAGCCGCTGCTGGTGATAACGTCCACCGCTTTGGCGCTGCGGCTGATCTGGCAAATGCTGGGCTGAAAAAGAACCGGCCCCCGCTCTGCCAAGCCGGGGCCGTCTTGATTGATGCAGGGTTGGGGGAAGCAGAGCCTGCCCCGACACCCAACCATATATGCACGTCAATTTCGTGACGGATCAGGCCGGAAACCCGGCCGAGGTGCGCATTTCGCCAGTGATCTTGCCGCGCCAGTTCTTTTGCGGATCGGTCAGGAATTGACCGACGGCGGGATGGCTTTCCTCCAGCACGCCCATATGAACCAGCAATGCGGTGATTGCTGCTTCGCTGGCGCGGGTGGCACCGTCGCGGATTTTCAGGGCGATTCCCAGACCCTGTTCGGGCAGGATGCCCACGAAAACAGCCTCGGCCCCGGTCTTGACGGCGACGTTATGGTTCATCGCGCGCATCAAAATGGTGCAGGCACGACCTTCCCCGGCCACCATTTCAGGATATTTTCGCATCGCATCCGTCAGGCGGCGCATGGCCTGTCCGCGGCGGTCGCTGCCGGGATTGGCGAATGCTGCCATAGCGCGGCCAAGCCCTTCCAGCGAACAGGACCAGTTCGGGGCCGAACAGCCGTCGATGCCATAGCCGGGGCTGGTTTCGCCGGTGACTTCCTCGAACGCCTGTTTGACGGCTTGCTGGACCGGGTGATCGACCTCATCATATTCGCTGCCGCCGTTCAGGTGGCGGTTCAGCGTCAGAAAGCCCGCATGCTTGCCCGAACAGTTGTTGTGATACTGACACGGAGATTCGTCCGAACAGGTCAGCCGGCGGTTTTCGTCCTTGTCGCCCGGCATATGGCTGCCACAGCGTAGATCGCTTTCACCCATGCCAAGATCTTTCAGCCAGCTTTCAACCGCATCGACATGCAGCCGCGCGCCGTTATGGCTGGCGCAGGAAAGGGCCAGTTGCCGCTCGGTCAGGCCCACGGCATCCGCCGCACCGCTTTCAATCAGGGGGAGGGCCTGCATCATCTTGCACGAGGATCGGGGGAAAATGATCTGGGACGGTTTGCCCCAAGCCTCGACAACGCCACTTTTGTCGCAGATGACAACATGCCCCCGATGCAGGCTTTCCAGTTGCCCGCCGCGCCACAACTCGATCAATTCCGCCGAACGCATCCATTTTCCCCTGACAATTGCGCGATTTTATGCCTTGCGGTCTTTTTTTCGCATCGGCATTTTGGCTATCCTGAAGACAGATGGTTGAAAAGACCACAGCAATCGGGAAGAACACCCGGTGAAACGGCGAAAATCATTTGGCAGGAGGCCAGAGCATGAACATCAATACGCTGCGCGGCATGACCGCCGCCCTTGCCTTGATTGGCGGACTGGGCGCTGCGTCTGCGCAGGAATCCACGAATGTGGTTGCAACCGAAGGTGACTGGACCGTTTTTGCGGCAACCAGCCCGCAGGAATGCTGGGCTGTGTCACCGCCGAAAGCGACGCAGAACACCAAGGATGGCAAGGAAGTGGAGGTGACCCGCGGCGATATTCGCCTGTATGTCGCCTATCGCCCTGGTCAAAGCGGTGAAGTCTCGTTTGCCGGCGGTTATCCCTTCGCACCCGATTCGACCGTCGAGGTTGATATCGGTGGAAACAAGTTCAACCTGTTCACCGAGGGTGAAAGCGCTTGGACCGGCAGCCCGTCCGAGGATGAAAAGCTGATCGCCTCGTTGCGGTCCGGTTCGTCAGCGGTCGTCAGCGGTCGTTCGGCACGCGGCACGACCACCAAGGATACATTCAGCCTGTCGGGGATTACCGCAGCCACCAATACCGCGCGTCAGCGCTGTCAGTAAAAGGGGCAGGGGGCTTTGCCCCCGTCCCTCCGGGACTCCCCCAGGGTATTTGTCCAAAGAAGAAATGCGGGGCGGTTGATTTCTGGCCCCGTTTCGATTATGTGCGGGTCTTTCAGCAAGTCTCGGTATCCCTATGTCTGCCCCTATCACGCAGGATGTTCTGACCATCCCACGCAAATTGCCCGAAACAGGCCGGACGAATATCGTTGGCCTGACGCGGGATGAATTGCGTGACGTCCTGATCGCTGCGGGCACGCCGGAAAAGCAGGCCAAGATGCGCGTCGGGCAGGTCTGGCAGTGGATCTATCACTGGGGCGTGCGCGATTTTGCCGGGATGACCAATCTGGCCAAGGATTACCGTGCCCTGCTGGCCGAGAACTTCGAAATTTCCTTGCCCGAGATCGTGACTCGTCAGATCAGCGAAGATGGCACCCGCAAGTATCTGGTCCGGATTGCGGGCGGGCATGAGGTTGAAACGGTCTATATCCCTGAAGAGGGGCGCGGCACGCTGTGCGTCAGCTCTCAGGTGGGCTGCACGCTGACCTGTTCCTTCTGTCACACCGGCACGCAAAAGCTGGTTCGCAACCTGACAGCAGGTGAGATCGTGGGCCAGTTGTTGTTGGCGCGTGACGATCTGGGCGAATGGCCGGTGCAGGGCGCGCCCAAGGACGAAGCCCGGCTGGTCAGCAATATCGTGCTGATGGGCATGGGTGAGCCGCTCTATAATTTCGATGCCGTGCGTGACGCAATGAAAGTCTGCATGGACAATGAAGGGCTGTCGCTGTCGCGGCGGCGGATTACCCTGTCCACCAGCGGCGTCGTGCCCGAGATTGCCCGGACCGCCGAAGAAATCGGCTGCCAGCTTGCCGTCAGCTTCCACGCGACCACCGACGAGGTGCGTAATGTTCTGGTGCCGATCAACAAGCGCTGGAATATCCAGACATTGCTTGACGCATTGCGAGACTATCCGCGTCTGTCGAATAGCGAACGGATCACCTTTGAATACGTGATGCTGGCGGGCGTGAACGACAGTGATGCCGACGCGCATCGTCTGGTCGAGTTGATTCGCGGCATTCCCGCCAAGATCAACCTTATTCCGTTCAACGAATGGCCCGGCGCGCCCTACAAGCGGTCCAGCAATAACCGCATCCACGCCTTTGCCGACATCGTTTACAAGGCCGGTTACGCCAGTCCAATCCGCACCCCGCGTGGCGAGGATATCATGGCAGCCTGCGGTCAGTTGAAATCCGCGACCGAGCGAGGGCGGAAATCCAAGGCACAGATCGCAGCGGAAGCGGCGGGTTAAGGTCACAGGTCTTTGGCGGATGATGGCGGCTTTCGGGCCGCCGTTTTTTTATCTGTTCCGATAACCTGGTTATCTGTAGTGGTTTGATGAATGATGTTTTTTAGTGGGTGTATTGATGAACAGGCGGCGATTGATTCAGGCAGGGGTGGCCTTGGGATCCTCGGGGCTGTTGGGTCGTGCTTCGGCACAGGAACCCAAGCGGTTCTTTGTTCCGGCCGAGGAGGCACGGCACCAGCGCACCTTCATGCAATGGCCGGTCAATCGCACGGTCCATCCGGACCGGGAATATCTGGGGATGACGCAGCAGGTCATCGCCGATATTGCCAATGCGATTTCCGAGTTCGAGCCGGTCGTGATGCTGGCGGCGGCGGACGATCATCCGGGCGCGCGTCGCAAGCTGTCGCGTTCGGTTGAATTGTGGGACGTCCCGACCGAGGATCTGTGGTGCCGCGATGCCGGTCCGTTGTTTGTCGTGAACGGGGCGGGCGAAATGGCGATCAGTCAGGTTCAGTTCAACGGTTGGGGCAACAAGCAGGTTCACCGGCGTGACGGCCAGATCGCGCGGCGCGTGGCGGAACGTCTGGGCATGCAAGTTCTGCCGACCGGCGTCATTGGAGAGGCGGGCGGCGTTGAGCAAGACGGCCATGGCCTGCTGATGGCGCATGAAAGCAGCTGGGTGAACGATAACCGCAACCCCGGCCTGACCCGCGATCAGATCGAGCGGCGATTGCTGCAAGCCTATGGTGCGGACCGCATGATCTGGTCCGAAGGTGTCTGGGGTGAGGATATCACCGATTATCATATCGACAGTCTGGCGCGGTTTACCGGGCCGGGGCGCGTTCTGATCAACCTGCCGGACGAGCCGGACATGAACGATTCCTATCATGTTGCCGCGCTGGACACGCATGACCGTCTGGTCGAGGCGGGGATGGATGTGGATGTGATCCCCGAACCCATCCGGCGGCGGGTAAAGGCGCTGGATTTCGTGGCGTCCTATGCAAATTACTATGTTTGCAATGGCGGTGTCATCGCCGCGCAATTCGGTGATCGGGAAACCGATGCCATCGCGGTCGATGCCCTGCGCCGCCATTATCCGGGACGAGAGGTCGTCACCCTGAATGTCGATCCTTTGGGCGAAATGGGCGGCGGTATCCACTGCGCAACGCAGCAAATGCCCGCGGTATGAGCTGGCTTTCCCGGCACGCGACGGCGATTCAGACGGCATCGGCGGCTGCGACAGTGCTTGTGGCGGTCGCGGCCCTGATCGGGGTCAAGTTGCAACTTGACGGGGCCGACCGTGTTCAACGCGAGCAATCGGCCCGCGAGGCCTATCGCTCTCATCTGGCGCTGGCGACGGGTTTGCCCGCTTTTGCGGCGCCGCAGGATGCCTGCGCGCTGATGGCGTCGGAACAGGAGGGCGCCTATATAGCCTTCGTCGATCACCTGCTGTATTCCGCCGAGCAGATGCTGGCCGTCAGCGATGGCTGGGACGCGTCATTCCGCGACGAATTGCTGCCGCATCGGGATTATTTGTGTTCAGCTGCTGCACCGAAGGGCGATACCCAGGAAATAATCGCCCTTCTGGCGCAGTTTCGCGATGTCGAATGTGCCCCGACGTCCGGTTGTCAATAAACGCGCCGGATGGGGTCATCCGTCGACGGTGATGACCATTCGGTCTGTGCCGGTATTTGCCTGCCAGGCGGTTGCGATATCAGATAGCGGCGCAGTTGTCGTGGCGATCTGAAATCCCGCCGATCCCGCGCTTGCCAACAACTCTTTGATCGAGGCCACCATCCGATCGGGCGCGACACTGCCGATGCCGCTGCCCATCAAGGTGATCGCAGAGGAACGGATTGCGGCGGCGGGCAAGGCGATGGAGCCGTTGCTGACAGAGCCGATCTGGACAAAGCGCGTCGGATCAGCCGGGTGGCTGGTCTGCGCGGCGGCATTCAGGATCTGTTCTGCAGATGATCCCCACAGGTAATCCAGGACAATATCGATGCCCGCTTCGAAAACCTCGGCGAATTGGGCAGGCACATCGTCATCCGTCAGCGAAATCACATGATCTGCCCCCAGGGTTTTCAGCCTGGACAAAGCCTGCGGGTTGCGTCCGGTGGCGATGATGCGCTTTGCGCCCATATGACGCGTGATCTGCACCGCCAATTGACCGGCGCTGCCGGTGGCACCGTTGATCAGAACGGTTTCGCCGGGTTGAAAAGCGGCGCGTTCACGCAGCGCCATCCATGATGACATGCCCGGATTGACGATGGCTGCGGCGGTGATGTCGTCCAGATCGTCGGGCACCGGGGCCAATTTTTCGGGTGACATGGCGACCTGTTGGGCCATCGCGCCATAAGGGGCCTTGGGAAAGGCGAAATAGACGCGCCGACCGTCCTGCAACTGCCCGACGCCATCAACACCCGCGATGAACGGGTAAATACCTTCAAAGCTGTAATGCGTGCCCGATGCGCGGGCGCGTGCAAGCTGGCTGATTGCCGCCGCGCGCACATGGACCAGTTGTTCGCCGGCCTGCGGTATCGGGTCTTGGAAATCAGAAAATGCAGGGGTTTCGCCCGTTTTTGTGACGATTGCTGCTTTCATCTGAACTGTCCTTTTGAAAGGCAAAGCTTTTATGTGTATAATGCACATAAATAGCGAGGCTGGATTCGTCAATGAATAACGTGCATGATACACATATATCTGATCAGTTCAGAAATCTGCATGCCGCAGTGCTTGATATTGCAGCGGTCATGGCCCGTCCGCAGCGGGATGAATTTATGGTCAAGGCTGCGGGGATCACGCTTGATCGGGCATTGTTTCCGCTGCTGGTGCTGATCGGTAGATCGGGGCCGATCGGGGTGGTGGAGCTGGCGGATCGTGTCGGGCGTGACTACACGACGGTCAGCCGGCAGGTCGCCAGGCTGGAAAGTCTGGGCCTGATTCAGCGTCGCGCGGGCGGAAAGGATCGCCGTGTTCGCGAAGCGGTGATCACGGATAGCGGCAGGAAGATGATCGACCGCATTGATGCTGCCCGTGAAAGGATTGCACGTGCGGCTTTTGCCGATTGGGATGTCGCTGATATCGACGATCTGGTTCGCCTGATGCGGCGCTATGCAGATACGCTGATGCAGGAACCAAAAGAGGAGTGATGCAAGCCAGATATTGCGCGACACCGGATAGCGACGTCGCGCAATCGGTTTTACGTGCCCGTATCGCGCCAGTTGTCGATGATTTCGACCGCCTCTTCGGCGGTTTCGACATATTGGAACAGGCTCAGGTCAACGTCGCTGATGGTGCCTGCATCGGCCAGTGCTTTCCAGTCGATGATCTTGTCCCAGAATTCCTGGCCGAACAGCAGGACGGGAATGGGCTTCATCCGGTGGGTCTGGATCAGGGTCAGCGTCTCGAACAATTCGTCCAGCGTGCCAAAGCCGCCGGGAAAGACGGTGACGGCGCGGGCCCGCATCAGGAAATGCATCTTGCGAATGGCGAAATAGTGGAAATTGAAGGATAAATCTGGCGTCACATATTCGTTCGGTGCCTGTTCATGGGGCAGAACGATGTTCAGGCCGATGGATTGGCCGCCGGCTTCATGCGCACCAAGGTTTCCGGCCTCCATCACGCCCGGCCCGCCGCCGGTGCAGATGACAAACTCTCGGCCATAGGTTTTCAGGCTGCGTTCGGTCATCATATAGGCAAAGCGCCGCGCCTGTTCGAAATATTTCGACAGTTCTGCCAGCGTCTTGGTCCGCGCGACATCGGCCTGTTCGGGGGCCGGGATGCGTGCGCCGCCGAACATGACCACGGTGGATTCGATGCCGCGTTCGTCCAGAACCAATTGCGGCTTCAGCAGTTCCAGTTGCAGCCGGATCGGGCGCAATTCCTCGCGGAGCAGGAAATCCTGATCGGCAAAGGCCAGACGATAGGCCGGGGCGCGGGTCTGGGGCGTATCGGCAATTCGGTCGGCGCGAACCAGGTCCTCTTCGCTATGCGGGAAGGGATGGGCGCGATCGCGTTCGTCTTTCTCGTTCATTCAACCCTCATCAGGTGGCCTGCGCGGATTGCGCGGGCTTTGTTCCCCGCTTATAGCCCTGTGAAGACAATTTCCACCGGAACGCGATACATCAGGGAGAGGGCCATCATGACCCAAGCTTTGGAACACGCCATCGAGATCGCATGGGACAACCGTGCCGACATCACCCCCGCCACGCAGGGCGAGATGCGCGAGGCCGTTGAAGAGACGCTGAACCGGCTGGATACCGGCGCGCTGCGGGTGGCAGAAAAGCGTGGGAATGACTGGCATGTGAACCAGTGGGCCAAGAAAGCGGTGCTGCTGTCGTTCCGCCTGAATGATATGGAGCAGATGTCGGGCGGTCCGCAGGGCGCGAACTGGTGGGACAAGGTGCCCAGCAAATTCGAAGGCTGGGGCGACAATCAGTGGCGTGCTGCCGGTTTCCGCGCGGTGCCGGGGTCAATCGTGCGTCGTTCGGCCTTTATCGGCAAGGGCGCGATCCTGATGCCGTCTTTCGTGAACCTTGGCGCCTTTGTGGATGAGGGCACGATGGTCGATACCTGGGTGACGGTTGGTTCCTGTGCGCAGATCGGCAAAAATGTTCACCTGTCGGGCGGTGTCGGCATTGGCGGCGTGTTGGAACCGTTGCAGGCAGGCCCGACGATCATCGAAGACAATTGCTTCATCGGTGCGCGTTCCGAGGTCGTCGAGGGCTGTATCGTCCGCGAAGGCGCGGTTCTGGGCATGGGCGTCTATATCGGCCAGTCCACCAAGATCGTGGATCGTGAAACGGGCGAGGTCATGTATGGCGAAGTGCCCGCCGGTTCGGTTGTCGTGTCCGGTTCGCTGCCGTCGAAAAACGGGGTGAACCTGTATTGCGCGGTGATCGTGAAGCGGGTGGACGCGCAGACGCGGTCCAAAACCTCGATCAACGATCTGCTGCGCGACTGACCGGTGACGACGCTTTACATCGATGCCGATGCCTGTCCGGTCAAGGCCGAGGCAGAACGCGTCGCCACCCGGCTGCGCGTTCCGATGGTGCTGGTGTGCAATGGTGGCCTGCGTATGCCCGCCAATCCGCTGGTGACGCTGAAGATCGTGGCCGAAGGGCCGGATGAGGCCGACAAGTGGATCGCCGAGCAATGCGGTCCGGGCGATGTGGTGGTGACCAGCGACCTGCCGCTGGCCGACCGCTGCCTGAAGGCGGGGGCGGCGGTGATCCAGCATGACGGCGAAGTGCTGACGCTGGCAAATATCGGCCCCCGGCTGGCGACCCGCGACCTGATGCAGGATATCCGTGCCGCCGACCCGTTCCATCAGGGCGGCGGCAAGGCATTTGGCAAGGCGGATCGGTCCTATTTTCTGCAATCGCTGGATCGGTTGCTGACGACCGCTGCCAAAAGCGCCTGAGGCGGCCGAAAGCCTTGCGGGACACGGGGGTAAAAAACCGCTCTGGGCAGCAGGCAGGCGAGGGGTGCGAATACGCCTGCACGGATGCCGCGAGACGACCTGTCCCTGCGACGCCGCGGCAACGCCACCCATGCCGATCTTCAAGGCAGAAGCAGCTGTTCGATCAGGTGATAGGTGGCGGTGACGCGTGCCTCGTTCGGGAAATTGCGATTTGCCAGAACGACGATTCCAAGCTGACGTGACGGGATCACCGCGACATAGGCGCCAAAGCCGTTGGTCGCGCCGGTCTTGCTAAGAATGACATCGCCATTCTTCCCCGACGCGGGGTCAACCGCGCTGGCGGGCTGTGCATTCAGGATGAAATCGGTGCTGTTGCCTTTGATCATCTGCTGCAAATCGATCGGCAGCGGGTAGCGTTCCCAGATCATGGCCTGTTCGAAACTGTCGGTCCGGCGTTGCGGGCGCTGTGTTTGGACGATGGCCGCTGCCAGATCGTCGGGTAGACCGCTTTGATCCATCTGGGCATCCAGCAGCCGCAGCATGTCACGGGCGCTGGATTTGATACCATAAGCCTCATCCGCCAGCACGCCGGGATTGACGCGGATCGGGGCGTTCGTGTCGCGATCATAGCCAAAGGCGTAATCTGGCGTGGCAGTCGCCGGAACGTCGATCCAGGTATTTGTCATGCCCAACAGGGGCAGCAATCGGGCCTGCACCGCGGCTGCAAAGGATTGGTTCATCGCCTGTGCCGTGACGTGACCCAGCAGACCGATGCTGATGTTCGAGTAGCTGCGCGCGCCCGGCTGGGCCGGCTGCCAATCCGCCAGCCACGCAATCAGGTCGTCTGTGGTTTTGGCGTCATCCGGCACCTGCAGCGGCAGGCCGCCGGAATTATGCGTCGCCAGATCCATCAGGGTCAGCCCGCCAAACGCGGTGCCCTCCAGCACGCCCAGATGCTGCGATACTGAATCGCTCAGCGACAGTTGCCCGTGCTCTTCGGCCAATGCGGCAAGGGTCACGTTGAATATCTTGCTGATCGAGCCAAGTTCAAACAGCGTGTCCGGCGTCACCGGACGCTGCTCTTCCCGCGATGCCAGCCCGGTCGCATAAAAGCTGTGCTGGCCATTCTGCGTCACCCCGACGATCAGCCCCGGAATGTCATATTCGGCAACAGCCGTCGCAAAGGCCTTTTCGGCTGATACTTCAGTCGAAGCGTCACTTGCCATTGCTATGGAAGAGTTCAGCACAAGTGCCGCTGCCACAGTGAACGAAAAATTCATGCCAGGTTATCCCTTTTGCCGTCTGCTCGTTGGCGTAAGGGATAGGTTCAGGCAGGGTCGGCAATCAAACGAAAATGCCTCGCAGCCGTCATAAGTAAAACTCATACCTTCTTTTGCCAAAGCAGATTGCTGACGGCCCTGAACGGGGTGGGCACGGCCGAATCGTCCCGGGCACTTAATCCGCAGGCTTCACTTTGGCCGCTGTTCCCTTGGCGAAGGATGCCAGCCGTTCCTTTGCCGCCTCTTGCGTATTGACCACGCCCGCAACAACGGCTTCGGCATAGGCGGCGTCCAGCGCGCTCATATTCTGCATGTGGCTGATGGCGCTACAGATGGCAAAGTTGGACAGCGGCGGATTTTGCGCGGCGGCGCGGGCGATGTCCCATGCCTTCGCTTCGGCGTCGTCGACCAGATACTGGCACAGGCCGACATCGACGGCCTCCTGCCCACGATACAGACGGCCCGACAGCATCATGTCGATCATCCGCGCCTTGCCGATCAGATCGGCCACGCGGATCGTCGCGCCGCCGCCGGTAAACAGACCGCGTTGCCCCTCGGGCAGGCCGAAATAGGTGTCGTGGGATGCCACGCGGATATGCGCCGCACTGGCCAGTTCCAGCCCGCCGCCGACAACCGCGCCTTTCAGAACGGCGATGATCGGAACGCCGCCATATTCCATCTTGTTGAAGGCCTCGTGCCAGCGCAGGCAGACATGCATGAAATCAGCCGCGCTGCGTTCTTCGCGGTGATGTTCGACCAGATCCAGACCCGCGCTGAAATGATCGCCCTTTGCCTGCAAGATCACCGCCCGCACGCCCGCGCGGGGCAGCGTCACGAAGATATCGACCAGCTCGTCAATCGTGGCCAGATCCAGGGCATTCCGCTTTTCCGGGCGGTTCAGCGTGACGGTTGCGATCCCCTGATCGTCCACCTGCAACAGGATATTTTTCAGATCCAGACTGTCGATACCACGCATAGTCTTCCCTTCCCTTGGGTTTAGGCTTGGCCGATCAGCAGCATGACCAGCGGAATGGTCACGATGCTGAGGGCCGTTGAAATCAGAATCGCTGCCGAAACGCGCTGCTGGGCCACGCCGAAATATTGCGCCAGAATATAGACGTTTCCGGCAACTGGCAGCGCCGCGGCGGCCACCATGACGCCCGCCGCAAAGGGATTGACCAACAGCAGCCACGCCGAAATCCCGACAGCCAACGGATGCAGCGCCAGCTTGGCAAAGCTAAGCCATGCCGATGCCGCCAGTCGCTCACACGACGTCCGGCAAGGCTGGCGCCAATGGCAAACAGTGCCCCGGGTGTCGCCGCCGCGCCCAGCATCGCCAGAAATTCGTCGAACGGTCCGGGCAGCGGCAGGCCAAGTTCGGACCACAGCAGCCCGGCGACCATGGACAGGATCATCGGGTTTGCGACGATCCCCCGCAAGATCGGGCCAAGGGTAGCCAGCCGGATACCGCCACTGCGTGCGGCATGGATGATCAGGGTGATCAGTGTCGAAAACACCAGCATGTCGATGGTCAGCACCATCAGCACCGGCCCGATGGCGCGATCGCCCAGCAGAACCACCAGCATCGGCACACCCAGAAAGCCGGTATTGCCGATCATGCAGCATTGCGCCTCCATCGCGGCTTCGGTCAGCGGCAGTCCGCGCCAGCGTGCGACGGCCATGCCGATCACCCAGATCAGAAACGATCCGATCAGATAGGCCAGCGCAAAGCGCATATCGAAAAGCTGCCCGATATCCAGCCCCGCAGCAAAGCGGAACAGCATCGCCGACAACGCAAAGAAAAAGACGAACCTGGTCAGCCAGGCCGCCGCTTCTTCGGGGAAAAAGCGGGTGCGTGCGGCCAGCCAGCCCAGCCCGATCAGCCCGAAGAACGGCAGCGTTTTCAGAAAGACAGCCAGCATCAGAAAATGGTCATGATCTGATCCAACGGCTTTTTCCGCTTGGCCGCAGCCGGGACGGTCGCCGTGGCGGCGGGCAGCCCAACCGGCAGGATCATCACCGGCTTTTCATTGTCGGGCCGATTGCAAAGCTCATTCAGGAACTTCATCGGGTTTGGGGTATGTTCCAGTGTCACCAGCCCGGCATGGTGGATTGCGGAAATCAGCATGCCACAGGCGATTCCGACACTTTCAGGCACATAATAATGCTTGTGGCGCCGACCGTCCTCCAGCCCGTAACGCTGGGCGAAGACCACGATCAGCCACGGCGCAGTGGTCAGATGCGGCTTGTCCGGGCCCGTGCCTACCGGCTCTAATGTGGCCAGCCACTCATCACCGCCCCCGCCAGCATAAAACGCCCGCTCCTCCTCCTCCGCGGCTTCGCGGATACGCGCCTTCATGGCGGCATCGCTGATCGCCACGAAATGCCAGGGCTGCTGGTTGGCGCCGGATGGGGCTGTTCCTGCCACTTCGACGCAGGCCCGTATCACCGCGGCGTCCACCGGATCCGCCGAAAACTCGCGCACGGAATGGCGCTTGCGCATATAGTCGCGATACGCCCGCACATGGGCCAGCGATTCCTCGGGCGCAAGCTGAACCCGGTCGGGCAGCGGTAGCGGAACATAGCTCATCGTGATCCCCCTGCTGCCGAACTAACCCGAACCGATCAGAATGCCCGCAGCCAGCACCAAACCACCCCCGACGACCACTTGCAAGACGGCGCGCCAGAACGGGGTCTGCATCCAGCGTTTCTGGATCCACGCAATGGCCCAAAGCTCGACGAAAACCACGATCAGCGCGATAAAAGTCGCGGTCCAGAAGTGCGGAATCAGATAGGGCAGGGCATGGCCCAGTCCGCCCACTGTCGTCATCACGCCCGATGCAATGCCGCGCTTCAGCGGCGATCCACGCCCGGATACGATGCCGTCATCCGACGCCGCTTCGGTAAAGCCCATGCTGATCCCGGCCCCGATACTGGCCGCCAGCCCGACCAGAAACGTGGTCCAAGGATCCTGCGTGGCAAAGGCGGTCGCAAAAATCGGTGCCAGCGTTGAGACACTGCCATCCATCAGCCCCGCCAATCCCGGCTGCACCCAGGTCAGCACAAACTCGCGGTGGCGCACGGCATCTTCTTCTTCCTGCGCCTGATCAGCCAGATGCTCGGCCCTCAAATCTTCGGCCTTGCTTTCATGCCCCCGTTCGGCCGCCGCCAGATCACCCAACAGCTTGCGCGTCACGACATCCGTGCTGCGCTGCGCCGCGCGGACATAGAACTCGGCTGCATCATGCTCCATCAACGCGGCTTCGTTGCGGATGGCCTCCAACGTCATGGTCTGCATCATCCATGCCGGGCGACGGCTGTAATAACCCGCGACATGCTCGCGCCGGATCACCGGAATCGCTTCACCGAAACGCGTGCGATAGGCCTCGATCAACAACCGGCGATGCTCATCTTCCTCGGCGCCAACCCCGTCAAAAATCGCGGCCGTCGCCGGGTAATCCGCCCGCAGAAACTCGGCCCAATTGCGATAGATCCGGGCGTCATCCTCCTCCGAGGAAATGGCCAGCGCCAATACCTCTTTCTCGGACAGGTCGGAAAAGCGTTTGCGGTTGTGCAGTGTCGGAAAGGTCATCTTCTGTGCTCAAATATCCTCGGGGGGAAGGCCGCTTGCGGCCAAGGGGGCAGACAGCCCCCTTGCGACGACGAATTCATGCTGCCTGTCCGCAATTTCAGTGACGCTGATCAAGGCATGGCCTGCATCGGAACAGAAATGCGGCACATCGACCAATGCCATCGTATCCGTCACGATCATCCGAACCTGTCCGCCGACTGGCAACGACAACAAGGCCTTGCGCAGTCGCAGCACCGGCAACGGACACAACATGCCACGGGCGTCGATGTCGATGGGCCGGGTCATGTCACCTGCTCGACCACCTGGGCGTGGCACCAGCCTTCCAATTGATCTGCCTGCAGTTCCTGGGCCATGCCACCACAAAAGGCGTCAAAGGCCTGACGCTGTTGCCGTGGGACATGCAGCAGAACGGGCTGATCGTTTTCGATCGCCATGGCAATCACATTGCGAAAACCACGGCCAATTGCCTCTTGCTTCCCGAATTTGGGAAGGATCACCAGTTGGGCACCCTCCATCCGCGCGGCGACGCGGCCGGCCGCCACTTCCAACGCGCCGCTATCCAGTCGGCAGCCCGTGGAACCCGCGCCCAGCGATTGCGAAATCCGGATCGGCTGATCCTCATCCCCGATCACCAAAAGGTCCATGTCGCAGGCACAATCCGAACCCTGATCGGTGTTGCGCTGCACCGCGCCGGCAAGCGCAAGATCGGCATCATGCAGCCGCTGAACCAGTTCGGCAAGGACGCGATTCGCTTCGCCAGCCGGGCTGTCATCTGAAAGCGTGAACCATGCAAGCATCAGGTGTTTCCTTTGAATTCAATGCCCTTCTTGTCACTTTCAGCGGGCGTTCGTCCACCCCCGACTTGCGCCTGTCGGGTTCAGCGACAATGGCACGGGAATCGAGGCAGACAGGCGTGCAGTCGGCGAATTATCACACAAGCGGACTTGCTGGATTAGCGAAACTTGGCCAGTCTGAACCGAACGTCTTGCGCTCGTGGACGGACTGGGCAGGTTGTAGGGCGAATTTCTCTTACGTGTTAGGCACCTTATGAAAGATCAACCGTTTAACCGCCGCGCGCTGCTACAGTCTGCCTTGGGGACCGGTGCCTTTTTTCTGCTGCCCAGACTAAGTTTCGCTCAAGACGCTGCAGAGCAGCAGGGCGCGCAGCCATTTTCATGGGACAGCCTGACCGACACGGCGCGAACCTTGGCCGCTGCACCGTATCAGCCACCTGAAATCGCGGATCGCGATGTGTTGGAGCAGGTGGATTACGACCGCCACAACGAAATCAGCTTTCGCACCGACAATACCATCTGGAAGGATGCAGAAGGGTCGTCCCGCGTGCAGATGTTCTTTCCGGGGCGCTATTTCAAAGACCCCGTGCGGATTTTTACCGTCGCAGACGGGATGGCGACCGAGGTGCCGTTCGACCTGGACCTGTTCGACATCCCCGCCGACAACCCCGCCCGTGCGCTTGGTCAGACCAAGGGCTTTGCGGGCTTTCGCGTGCAGGACCCCGAAACGGATCTCGACTGGATGGCTTTCCTTGGTGCGTCTTATTGGCGGACGTCCGGTCATACCGGCCAGTTCGGTCTGTCGACGCGTGGGCTTGCGCTCAATACAGCCATCCCCGATGGCCCGGAAGAGTTTCCGATCTTCACCAGCTTCTGGTTAGAGCGGGGTGAAGGCAGCGACATGACAGCCTATGCGCTGATGGACAGCCCAAGCGTGACGGGCGCGTATCGCATTGTCTCGCACCGGGAAAATGGCGTTATTCAGGATGTAACGGCGCGTGTCTTCCTGCGCCAGAATGTCGAACGGCTGGGTATCGCGCCGCTGACCTCGATGTTCTGGTATGGCAAGAATTCCCGCCATCTGGCCCCGGACTGGCGTCCCGAAATCCATGATTCGGACGGTTTGCAGATCCTGACCGGCAGCGATGAACGCATCTGGCGTCCGCTGAACAACCCGCCGCATACGATGGCAAACGCGTTTCAGGCCCCGTCGCTGAAAGGTTTTGGCCTGATGCAACGGGAACGCGATTTCAACGAATATCAGGATGATGGCGTGTTCTATGAAAAACGCGCCTCGGCTTGGATCGAACCGCAGAGTGATTGGGGTGACGGTGCCGTCATGCTGGTCGAATTGCGCACCGATGATGAAATCCACGACAATATCGTGGCCTTCTGGCAGCCGGGAGAGGCCGCGCAGGCCGGAACCGAGCACGAGTTCCAGTATAAGCTGTCATGGATCGACGACGCGCCCATTTCGGCCCCGATGGGGCGCTTTATCGCAACGCGGCTTGGCGCGGGCGGCGTGCCGGGGCAGCCGCGCCCCAAGGATGTCATCAAGCTGGTTTGTGATTTCAGCGCCCCCGGACTGGCCCCGGATGATGAGCCGTCGTTGAACATCACGGCATCCGACGGCCATATCTTCAACGAAGCGGTCCGCCCCATTGTCGGCACTGAAAACTGGCGGGCGACGGTGGATATCGACTTTGCGCAGATGAACACCGAACAAGACAACCCGATCGATCTGCGCATCTACATCGCCAACAAGGATATGGCGGTGACGGAAACGCTGCTGTTGCAGTTGTTCCCGTCGCAATTGCGTAAATTGCTGGCCAACACGCCCTGACAGCTTCCCTCGGTGCATCAGGCGTCATACAAGATCACCATGACCGATTATGACGCCCTGACCGCCCGGATTCGCGCCCTGACCCAGGGTGAAACGGATGAGGTTGCCCTGATGGCAACCATCGCCTGTGAATTGCACCATTCCGATGATCGTTTCGACTGGACCGGATTTTACCGGGTGGTCGCGCCGGAACTGCTGAAGATCGGGCCGTATCAGGGCGGCCATGGCTGTCTGGTGATCCCGTTTTCGCGTGGCGTCTGCGGGGCGGCGGCACGGACGCGACAGGTGCAACTGGTCCCTGACGTGTATGCCTTTCCCGGCCATATCGCCTGCGCCAGCAGCACCCGGTCTGAAATCGTGCTGCCGGTATTGGGTGCAAATAACCGTCTGATCGGCGTGCTGGATATCGACAGCGATCAACCCGACGCCTTCACGGACAAGGACGCCACCCGTCTGGCCGCGATCCTGCAAGAGGTGTTCGGTGGCCTATGATTTCAGCGGAAAATGCCTTTGCGGGGCGGTGACCTTTACCGGCCGCTGGATCGATCCATCGTTGAAAGCCTGTCATTGCGGCCAATGCCGCCGCTGGTCGGGGCATGTCTGGGCGGCGGGAACCACGGATAAGCTGACCATCAGGGGCGATCTGCGCTGGTTCCAATCCTCGGATTTCGCGGAGCGTGGCTTTTGCCCGACCTGTGGATCGTCGCTGTTCTGGCGCAGGCAGGGCAGCGATGCGATTGATGTCGCGGGCGGCGCGGTCGATACGCCCACCGGGTTGACCATGGAAAGCCATATCTTCGTGCAGGACAAAGGCGACTATTACCACATCGCCGACCATCTGCCACAAGAGGAGCGTGAGACATGATGGGTCAGTGTCTGTGCGGCGCGGTCCGCTTTTCGGCCCGACCGGTCGATGGTCAGGTTGTCGCCTGCCATTGCAGTCAATGCCGGAAATGGTCGGGGCATTACTGGGCTGCCTTCCTTGCCGGGGATCTGCTGATCGAGGATGACAGCCATTTGCGTTGGTATGCCTCATCAGCCAATGCGCAGCGCGGGTTTTGCGGCAATTGCGGATCGTCCCTGTTCTGGCGCACCGATGGCCGGGCGGAAGTCGCCGTCAGCGGCGGCGCGATGGATGCGCCGACGGGCCTGCAAATGACGGGGCATATTCATGTCGCCGACAAGGGTGATTATTACCCGATGCCGGACGATCTGCCCGAATTTCCCGTAGACGATAATTGATGGTGCAAAAATGATCTGGGACACGATGGCGAACATCCCTTCGGCGCAACTGATTGCTTTCATCCTTGGCGGGCTGGCGCTGAATTTTGCGCCCGGTCAGGATGTGTTCTTTGCCAGTGCCTGTGGCATTCAGAGCGGGCCGCGTGCGGGCGCATTGGCGGGCTTCGGTGTCGGTTTGGGCGTGCTGTTTCACCTCATGTTGGCAACCGTCGGCCTTGGCGCCTTGGTTGCCGCCCACCCCGAGGCGATGACAGCCATCAAATACGCCGGCGCGGGTTATCTTCTGTGGCTGGCGTGGAAAAGCTGGAATGCGGGGCCGGTTGATCCGACAGCGCAGGCGGCCCGCAAGCCGTGGAACATCATCCGGCGTGGGGCACTGTCCAACATCCTGAACCCCAAGCCGGTCCTGTTCCTGCTGGCCTTTCTGCCGCAATTCACCAACCCCGCCTTTGGCCCGATCTGGCAGCAGGTCCTGGGGCTGGGCCTGATCTTTGCCTTTACCGGCACGCTGGTGACGATCGGTTATGGCGTTGTTGGCGGTCTGGCCGGACAGGTTATCGGCAAGCGTCTGGGCCTGCTGAACAAGATTGCGGCCGTAATGTTCGCGGGTCTGGCCCTGCGGCTTGTGGTGAAATGACCGAACACGGCTTCAGCTATAACCCGCCCCCGGATGCGGCCGATATCCTGCATGCCGATCACGAAATTCTGGTGGTCGGAAAGCCGGCGGGGCTGCTGTCGGTGCCGGGGCGTGGCGAGGATAAAGCCGACTGCCTGATCGAACGCCTGCGTGGCGCGTTCCCAACGATTCTGCTGGTGCATCGGCTGGATCAGGACACGTCGGGTGTCATGATCTTTGGCCTGACGCCACATGCGCAGCGCAACCTGTCCAAGCAGTTCGAGGATCGGAAGGTCAAGAAAACCTATGTCGCGCGGCTGACAGGACGGTTGCAGCCGAAAACCGGCACCGTCGATCTGCCGCTGATCGTGGATTGGCCGAACCGCCCGCGTCAGATGGTCGATCACGAACAGGGCAAACCTGCTGTGACGGATTGGCGTGTCGTGCGGGCCAGCGATGATGAAACCCGCGTGCGGCTGTTTCCGCTGACCGGGCGCAGCCATCAGCTGCGGGTGCATATGGCCGAACTTGGCCATGCGATCCTTGGCGATCCGCTGTATGCGGTGGGCGCTGCGGCGGATCATCCGCGCCTGATGCTGCATGCCGAAAGCCTGCGTATCCGTCATCCTGACAGCGGGATGCCGCTGAATTTCACTCTGCCCGCGCCCTTCTGATGCGGCGCGCGGCCCAACGGGCCAGCCACGGAAAGATCGCCAGCAGGAACAGCATGGCCAGGACATTGGCGGTCATGATGTCCTGAACCCGTTCTATTTCAGCCAGATGGTTGCCCGCACCGACAAAGACCGCCGTCATCGGCAGCTTGCCGACAAAGGTCGTCAGAACAAAGCTGCGCAGGCTGAGAGAGGTCAGCCCTGACAGCACATTCACGGCGTAATAAGGGACGGCCGGCGTCAGCCGCAGCGACAGCATTGCCAGCGGTCCATCCGCGTCGATGGCCGCCCTCAGCCGTTCCGTGAAGGCGCCAAAGCGCCGGTTCAACCAGCCCGAGAACAGGTAACGTGCCGTCAGCATCAGCAGCGTCGCCCCAATGGTCGTCGCGATTGTGACCAGCACCAGCCCCGGCCAGAAATCAAAGATCGCCCCTGCCGTCAGCGCGAGCAACACCATGGGAAATGGCAGCATGGTCAGCCCGATACAGGCGAAGAAGAAACCGGCCATGTAATAAAGCGGGCGGGCATCGTTCCAGCGGCGGAACCGCTCGATCGTGTCGTGCAGTTCCGTCAGTTCGGGCTGGACCGGCCCCGCCCAATGCCAGATTGCGGCGACCGCAAGGGCGATCGCGATGGCGGGCAGCCATGTCGTCAGAAAACGGCTCATTCATCCTCATGTGCCGCTTTCGGCTGCGGCCGATCTTATGGTGCTTCGCCGCTGGAATACCAGTCGGCGATGACAATCAGACTACCGGCATCCGACGATTCGACCAGCCTTGCGAATTCGGCCAGATCGCTGCCCCGATGGTGATAGGGAAAGACCACGACCGGCTTGAAGGCGGCCACCGCCTCGGCGGCCTGCTGGACCGTCATGGTATAGGGCAGGTTCATCGGCAGGAATGCCACCTCGATATTTTCAAGCGCCAGCATCTCGTCGGTCGGCTCGGTATCCCCGGCGATGTAGAACCGCTTGCCGCCGATGGTCAGGACATAGCCGTTGTCACGGCCCACGGGGTGATATTCCATCCGGTCGGCGCTGGTGTTGTGGGCGGGGACGGCCTCGATATTCATGCCGATCACCTCGACCTGATCGCCATTGTTCATAACCGTGGCGCGGGCCTGTATTTCAGCGGGCAACTGGTCGAAGACCGACTGGTTGGTGATCAGCCGGACGCCGGGCAGGTTTTCCAGCGCCGTCAGGTTGAAGTGATCGCCGTGTTCATGCGTGATCAGGATCAGCGTCGGCTGCGGCAATCCACTATACCATTGCGGCGGACCGACGGGATCCACATAGACCACCCCGCCGGGCGTCTCGACCACCATCGAGGCATGTTCGACCGGGTGAAAGACCACCTGCCCGCCTTCCACCGGATAGGTGAACGATGCGGCCGGGGCGGCGTCCTGTGCGGCGGCGAAGCCAGGCAGGGCGCTGACCCCAAGGACGGCGATGCCCATTTTCAGACCGGAGCGGCGTGAGATATTCATGACGTGACCTCCTGTTGCTGGGAAATTACTGGGCCAACACGCGGGCACGGATCGGGTTCCGCCTGTCGCATGTAAAAGCCATGCTTGGCAGCACAGGATGGCTTGGCTACAGATATTGGCGCAGCGCAGCAGGGGACCGACCGAATGACACATCTATGGGTGCGGGCCGAAACTCGGCCGAATGAAGATCGGGCCGGGATCACCCCCGAAGGCGTGGCGCAACTGATCGCCAAAGGAATGACGGTCACGGTCGAGGAGAGCGGCACCCGCGTGATCCCGATTGCCGATTACGCCAAGGTCGGCGCGCAGATCGCGCCAGAAGGCAGTTGGCCTGACGCCCCCGGCGACGCCATCATCTTTGGCCTGAAGGAACTGCCCGAGGACGGCACCCCCTTGCCGCATCGCCATGTCATGTTCGGTCATGCCTATAAGGGCCAGCCGGCCGGACAGGTGCTGTTGCAGCGGTTTAAGGCGGGGGGCGGTGCCCTGTATGATCTTGAATATCTGCTGGATGAAAACGGTCACCGCGTCGCGGCCTTCGGCTACTGGGCCGGCTATGCTGGCGCGGCGGTATCGCTGAAAGCATGGGCGGCGCAGGCACGCGGACAGGTCTGCGCCCCGGTTCATGTCTATGCCAGCCAAGCCCTGTTGAACGAAGACCTGCGGGCGCAGCTGGATTCCACCGGCCTCCCGCGTCCGACGGCCATCGTCATCGGCGCCAAGGGTCGGGTTGGTTCCGGCGCGTCCGATCTGCTGAATGCAATGGGTGTGCGCGTGACCGGCTGGGATATGGCGGAAACCGCCCGCGGGGGGCCGTTCCCGGAAATTCTGGCGCATGGCATCTTTATCAACGCGATCCTTGCGGGACCGGGTGTGCCCGTTTTTCTGCCCGAAACAGCGATCAATCCGGGTCGTGCATTGACGGTGATCGGCGACGTTGCCTGCGATCCGACCAGCGATTTTTCCCCAATCAAGGTCTATGACCGCACAACGACATGGGATGCACCGGTGTTGCGGGTCGCAGACGATCCGCCGCTGGATGTCATGGCCATCGACAACCTGCCGTCGATCTTGCCACGCGAATCCTCGGTTGATTATGCCCAACAACTGCTGCCCAGTCTGCAAAGGCTGGATGATCTGAGCGCAGGTCCGTGGGGTGGTGCGCGACGGGTGTTCGACGAGCATTTCGCAAGGCTCTGACGCGGACGTGATCCTTGGGGGCGGAACGCATTGCGGTCTGCCGGGTTGGGGCAGGGACTTCCCGTTGATCTGATCCATTGGAAAGGCCCGCCATGTCCCGTCACATTCCCCGCCGCATGATCCGACTGACCGCATTTGCCACCGGTATTTTCACGGCAGGTGCCCTGTCCGCGCAGGATTTCAACGATGCCCCGCCAAACGGCCAGGGTCAAACCCCTGCGTTCGAGGGCCAGACCCGGGCGCCGGTCCTGCCCGACACAGCGTTGACGCAAGAGGTTGTCGTTGAGCGGCTGGAAAACCCATGGGCAATGGCGGAACTGCCTGAGGGCGCATGGTTGGTGACGGAAAAGCCGGGGCGCTTGCGTCTGGTTGGCGCGGATGGTGCGTTGTCCGAACCGATCACGGGCCTGCCGGAACTTGATACACGCAAGCAGGGTGGTCTGCTGGATGTGGCGGTCGCGGATGATTTTGCCGAAACCCGCCGCGTCTGGCTAAGTTTTGCCCAGCCGCGAGAGGAGGGGAAAACCTCGACAGCGGTGGCGACCGGCACGCTGTCGCAGGACGGGACCACGTTGGAAGGCACCAAGGTGATCTGGCAGCAGAACCCGGCCTGGGATTCGACCATGCATTACGGATCGGTGCTGGTCTTTGATGGCGAAGGTGGCCTGTTCGTGACGACGGGCGAACGGTCGGTCATCGACGCGCGGCCCTTGGCGCAGGATCTGACCGCCGCCTTGGGCAAGGTTGTTCGCATCGACCCCGAAACCGGCGCGCCGATGGGCGATCCCGGGACACCCGACGCGCTGCCGGAAATCTGGTCATGGGGGCATCGCAACCTGCAGGGCGCGGCTTTGGGCCCCGATGGGGCGCTTTGGACGATCGAGCATGGCCCGAAAGGCGGGGACGAACTGAACCGCCCCGAAGCAGGCAAGAACTATGGCTGGCCCCGTGCGACCTATGGTATCGAATACGCAGGCGGCCCGATTGGAGAGGGGCTGACGCAGGCAGAAGGCACCGAACAGCCGGTCTATTATTGGGATCCTGTGATCGCGCCGGGCGGCATGACCTTTTACGAGGGCGCGATGTTCCCCGATTGGCAGGGTGATGCGCTGATCGCGGGCCTGCAAGCCGGTGCCATCGTCCGTCTGGAAATCGCCGATGGTCGCGTCACCGGAGAGGCGCGCCATTTGCAGGATCTGGGGCAGCGTGTCCGCGACGTGGCCGTGGCGCAGGACGGGTCCATCATGATCCTGACTGACGAAAGCCAAGGCCAGATGATCCGGATCACGCCAGCGGAATAGGGGCCGGGCGAACAGGTCAGTCCTTGCGCCCGAACAGCCGCTCGATATCCGACAGTTTCAGCTTCACCCATGTCGGGCGGCCGTGATTGCACTGGCCGGATCGCGGTGTGCGTTCCATGTCGCGCAGCAGGGCGTTCATTTCCTCCGCCGACATGCGGCGACCCGACCGGACCGAGCCGTGGCACGCCATCGACGACAGAACCGCGTCGATCCGCGCCCGCAAGCGGTCAGACTGACCCTGATCGGCCAGATCGTCCAGAATATCGCGGATCAGGGCGCTGGCATTCAGGCGTGTCAGCATGGCCGGGGCCTCTTGCACCGCCACGGCACCTGCGCCGAAAGGTTCGATCACAAGGCCCAGTTCCGACAGTTCATCCGCGATGGACAGGATACGGGCGGCATCCGCTTCGGACAGTTCCACGATTTCGGGGATCAGCAGCGCCTGACTGGCAATGCGTTTTTCATCCGCCTGCGCTTTCAGGCGCTCATAGACCAGACGTTCGTGGGCGGCGTGCTGGTCGATGATGACCATGCCATCGTCGGTCTGGGCAATGATATAGTTTTCATGCACCTGCGCCCGTGCTGCGCCCAGCGGGGCATGGGTCGGGCCGGGGGTGATATCCTCGAACCGGGCCGAGGGGGCTTCGGCAAAGCCCGCAGCCAGATCGGGCAGCGGATCGGCTGACGGGGCCTGCGCGACAAAGGACGATCGGATCGCCCCCGGCGAGGGGCGGTAATCCATCTGATAGCTGCGACCGGGCAGCGGCGGGGGTGGCTCGGCCTGAAACGCCGCCAGGGTGGCGTCCCCAACGGCGGACGAGGCGCGATGCCCGGCATTCGCCAGACCATGCCGCAAGGCGCTGACGACCAGACCACGGGCGGCGGTCGGATCGCGGAAGCGGACCTCGGCCTTGGCGGGGTGGACGTTCACATCGACCAGTTGCGGGTCACAGGTCAGATACAGCACCGCCGCAGGATGACGGCCCGAGGTCAGCACATCCATGTAACCCGCCCGCAAGGCCCCGGTCAGCAACTTGTCCCTTACCGGGCGGCCATTCACATACAGATGCTGCGCCACAGCCGCGCCCCGCGAATAGGTTGGCAGGGCAGCAAAGCCGGTCAGAGTCAGCCCGTCGCGTTCGGCATCAATCGCGATGGTATTGTCGATGAAATCGCGGCCCATGACGCGGGACAGCCGCGCCTGCAATGCGCCGAACAATTCGCCCTGTTCGGCATCCGCGCGAAAGATTTCGCGGCCATCGGCGGTCAGGGTAAAGCCGACCCAGGGTTCCGCCATCGCCAGGCGGCGCACGGTGTCAGCGACGGCCTGCGTCTCGGCCCGTTCGGTGCGCATGAATTTCAGCCGCGCGGGCGTGGCAAAGAACAGGTCGCGCAGGTCGACCACCGTGCCACGATTGCTGGCAGCGGGACGAACCGGACCGATCTTGCCCCCGGCGACGGTGATTTCCGCGCCATCCGCGACCTGTGCACGGGATGTGATCGTCAACCGCCCGACCGCGCCCAGCGACGGCAACGCCTCGCCCCGGAAGCCAAAGCTGTTGATGGCCAGCAGGTCGCTGCCGTCGATCTTGCTGGTGGCGTGACGCGACATGGCCAGCGGCAGATCGTCGGGCGTCATGCCGCAGCCGTCATCCGCGACCCGGATCAGGCGTTTGCCGCCATCTTCGATGGAAATGTCGATGCGCGTTGCCCCCGCATCCAGCGCATTTTCCACCAGCTCTTTGACGGCAGAGGCAGGACGCTCGACCACTTCACCCGCAGCGATGCGGTTGGCGGTCATTTCATCCAGCTGGCGGATGATGGGGCGCATATTGGGGGCGTGTTGGTTCATGCCCCCAGATTTAGCAAATGCAGACGCCTCCCGCCAGTGATTCCCGAACTGGGATCAGTTGACGGCGGCGTCCGGCACCGGTTGTGCATCCGCTTCCTGCTTCGTGACGTCGGCTTCGGCGGTGTCCGGTGTGGGAATATCCCCGCCATCGGTCACACCTTCGGGGCGACCGACCAGCACGAAGCGCAGCTGATCGGATTTCAGTAGCCGTTGCGCCACGCGCTGCACATCCTCGGCGGTGACGGCTTCGACCAATGCGTTGCGGTTATCGACGTAATCACGAGGCAGACCGATCATCTGCATGCCGGCCAGAATGCTGGCGATCTTGCCATTGCCGTCGAACCGCAGGGGGTATTCGCCGGTCAGATAGGTCTTGGCGTCGTTCAATTCCTGTTCGGTCACGCCGTCCTGCGCCATGCGATCCCATTCCTGACGGATCAGCCCGATGGCCTGCCCGACAGATGCGTTGGAACTGGCCATGCCGCCCTGCCAGGATTGGCCGTAAACGCCCGTCGCAAGCCCGGTCGACACGCCATAGGTCAGCCCGCGCTTTTCGCGGATCTCATCCATCAGGCGCGAACTGAAGCCGCCACCGCCCAGAATGTGATTGGCGACAAGTGCGGCGAAGTAGTCGGGATCGTCGATGGGCAGGCCCGGCCCGGCAAAGCTGACGACAGTTTGCGGGCTGTTCCAGTCAACCACGGTTACACCGCCGGTCAGCTGCAACTGCGCCCGTTCCGGCAATGGTGCGGTGCCCTGTGGCGGCAGACCGCCAAGGATCTTGTCCAGCAAGGGGCCAAGCTCTTCGGGGGTGATGTCACCGGTTGCCCCCACGACGACGCGATCACGGGCCAGCACGCGGTTTTTGGCCGCGACCAGATCCTGACGGGTCAGGGTCCTGACCGATTCCGGCGTCCCGTTGATCGAGGTCGCATAGGGATGGTCGCCCCAGGATTGGCCGGCCATTTCCTTGACCGCAAGGCTTTGCGGATCGGTATCTTCGGATCGGATCACCGACAAGACCTGCCCCCGGACACGCTCTACCGCGTCATTGTCAAAACGCGGCTGCGCCAGGGCCTGCGCCAGCAGATCGGCGGCGGCATCGCGGTTTTCGGTCAATGCGCGCATCTTGACGACCAGCGCGTCGTCGTCGACATCGAACGAAAATCCGGCACCCAGATCCTCGACCGCCTGAGCAAAGGCCGTTGCTTCCCGCTTGCCTGCGCCTTCTTCCAGCGTGGCTGTCATCAGGTTGATCGCGCCGCGTTTATTGGGCGCTTCCAGGCTGGCGCCGCCTTCAAAGCTGAAGTTCAAGGCGACGAACGGGATCGAATGATCTTCGACCAGCCATGCTTTCACGCCGCCGGGTGAGGTGACTTCCTCGATCTCGATGGCATGGGCCGGAACCGCCAGAACGGCAAGGAACAGAGCGATGCTGGCGCGGATCATTGTTGCACCTCATTGGGTTCGGCGGATTTGGATGGGCGCCCCGGTGGTCGCGGCATGGATCGTGCAGGCGGCTGATCAGCCGTTTCTGCCGGGGCGGTGTCTGGCGTCGCGGGGGCCGTCATCCCTGTTGGCGGGGATGGCGGCTGTTGCTGTGCGTCGTCCGCCACCTTGGCCTCCGCTTCGGCGGGCAGCAGCCAGCCGGTCACAACGGCCTTGTTGTTCAGCAGTTCACGGGCGGCGGTGGTGACATCTTCGACCGTGACTTGGGACAGGATGTCGGGCCAATCGTTCACATCTTCTATGGTCAGTCCGGTCGCCAACCCTTGCCCGTAATCATAGGCGCGGCCATGGGCGGAATCGCGGGCATAGATGCGGGCCGCACGGATGCGGGTCTTGACCCGTTCCAGATCAGTGGCATTTGGACCTTTTTCGACAAATGTGGCCAATGCCTCGTCCAGTGCGGCTTCGGCTTTGGCGCGGTCCATGCCGTCGGCCGGGATCATCGCGATAGAGAAATTCGTCGGATCGACGGCCAGACCGTCATAGCCCGCGTTGACCCACAATGCCTTGCCCGGCAGGGCAAGTTCACGCCCCAGATACGAGGTTTGCATCGACCCACCCAACAGCTCGGCCAGCACGGTCAGGGCGGCAGCCTTGGACTGATCGCCCGCGTTGCGTTCAGGCACGATAAAGCTGCGGGTCAGAACCGGCTGCGGGACGCGGGGATCGCTCATTTCCATCCGGCGGGGCGCGCGCTGTTGGGGTTCTTGGGGCCGGATGCGTGGTTCTGCCTCACCCTTTGCGGGGATGGGGCCGTAATATTGTTCGGCCAATTCGCGGGCGCGTTCGGGGGTCACATCGCCCGCAATGACCAGAACCGCCTCGTTCGGGGAATAATGGTCATCATACCACGCATTCGCATCGTCAAGCGTCAGCCCCTCCATTTCCGCGCGCCAGCCAATCACCGGGCGGCCATAGGGGTGGTTGTAATACAGCGTCGCCGACTGCTCTTCGGAAAACAGGGCCGAGGGGTCGCTGTCGATCCGTTGGGCGCGCTCTTCCAGAACCACCTGCCGTTCGGCCTGCCAGTCATCCTGGCCAATCTTCAGATTGGCCATGCGGTCAGCCTCCATTTCCATGATCATCGGCAGGCGGTCAGCCGCGATACGCTGGAAATAGCCGGTGTAGTCGTAAGAGGTGAAGGCATTGTCCATACCGCCATTCGCGGTGACGGTCTTGGAAAATTCACCGGGGGCCATCTTGTCCGTGCCCTTGAACATCAGATGCTCAAGATAATGGGCGATGCCTGATTTTCCGGGCTGTTCATCGGCAGAGCCGATTTTATACCACAGCATCTGGACCACGACCGGGGCGCGGTGATCCTCGATCAACACGGCCTCCAGCCCGTTATCAAGGGTGAAATGGGTCACGCCCTCTGGCATTTCCGCCAATGCGGGCAGCGTGCCAAGGGACAGCGCGAAGGCTGTGGAAACAATCGGGCGACGCATGTGGTGGGCAAGCTCCTCTATCCTGCCACGGAATCTGACGTGGCAAGGACGCATGCGCAACCCACCCTCGCGGCTTTGTGTCGAAACCGCGCTTAACTGAAGCGAACGGGCAGGCTGGACGGGCCATGCGCCTGCAGCCCGGTTTTCCAGATCGCAGCCGCTTCCAGCGCGATGTCACGGGTCCGGTCCAGCAGCGCGGCGAACAGAACCTCCATGTTCAGCCGCGCCAGATTGTTGCCGAGACAGACATGCGGCCCGGTGCCAAAAGCCAGATGAACATTCGGCTTGCGGGTGATGTCGAAGCGGTCGGGCCGATCAAAGGCCGCAGGATCGCGGTTCGCACTGGCATATAGCAGCCCGAATTTCGTGCCCTTGGCCCAGTCCTGTCCGCAGATGGCCATGTCTTCGGCCGCATAGCGGTGAAAGAATGGCAGCGGCGCAGCATAACGGAACATTTCTTGCACCGCCGTCGGCATCAACCCGCGATCCGCGCGCAGTCGCGCCATCTGATCGGGATGGAGCAGCAGCGCATGCAGCCCGCTGCCCGTCACGTCGATGGTCGAGCCGTGGCCCGCATGCAAAATCTGCATGATCGTCGCGATCAGTTCGTCATGGCTCATCAAGCCAGCGGTTTCCGCGCCGATCATCACGCTGATCAGGTCGTCACGTGGGCGGGCCTTGCGATCTGCATAAAGCTGCTCCAGCAGGTCGTGGAACAGCCGGGTCGCGTTTTCGGCCCGCGCTTTCTTTTCCGCCGTGCGGTTGATGTCGAAATAGCTGACGACCTCATCCGACCAGATGGTCATTTGCGGGGCCATCGCGGCATCTGTTCCGATCAGATGGCCGATCACCTGTCCGGGCAGATGCGCGGCAAGGTCGGCGATGAAATCAATCCGCCCTTGCGGGATCAGGCGATCCAGCGCATCGTTGACCCAGTCGGTGACGAAGCCGCGCAGGCTCTCCAACCGGGTTTTGGTAAAGAACGGAAAGACCGCCTTGCGCAGGCGGTCGTGGTCCGGCCCGTCGATTTCCAGCATCGAGGTTTGCACGAAGCGTTCGTGAAACGGCATGTCGTGAAAGTTGTTGGCGATTTGCAGGCGCCGCACCTGATCGTCCGAGGCAAAGACACCCGGATCGCGGACCATGCGGCGATCCATGGCAATCGCGCGGACATCGGCAAAGCGGCTGGCGATATGGCCGCCAAATCCCGGCATCAATGGCAGGCCCGGCTGCGCCCGCAGCGCGGCATAGGCGGGCCACGGGTTTTCACCAAATTCGGCTGTGTCCGGGTCGAAGCCGGGGATCATTTCGTGACGGGGGCCGGCGATGTCTGCGTGATTGCGCCTGCACCCTGCCACTGGACCTGTGCATCCCGCGCATCCAGTGCCTGCGGACGATAGGCCCGCTGGTAGACCGAGGTGCCGAACAGAATCTCCAGCGGACGACGGCGGTTGCGCGACCGATAATCGGCATCCGCCTGTGCCAGTCTGCCCCGGATCGCCGGGTCGTTCCCATTGCGGCTTGCGGCAGCGACCAGCGCCTGATCGGCGGCACCGATGCCACGATCCTCCAGCCGTGCCGGATTGCCGCCAAGGGCTGCAACCGCATCGGCATGCGGTGTCGGATCGGTAATATTCGCGCCACCCGGTGTCGGGGTCGGCAGCAAGGCCAGATCGGGCGGCATGTTCAGCGGTTTGGACGGGATGATCGCAAATTCATCCGGCGTCGTCTGGCCGGATTCGATGTTCATCAGGCCGCGATTGCTGCTGCACGCGCCAAGCACGGCGATGGTCGCCATTCCCAATACCAGCCCAACTGCCCGCATGACCTGTCCCTTACCTTTCGTTGCGCTTGTTCTAACGCGAATTATCCGCGCCGTCACGGGTGTTGTCGCCAGCAGCCGATTTTGGCGTCGTTCTGCCGCTTTTCGGCGCCGCCTTGCGCGTGGCCTTGACCGGTTCCGGTTTCTTCTGCGGCATCAGGACCAGCCCGATGGCACCCGCGAAAATCGCGATATCGGCGACGTTGAAGCTGTAGGGGTTTGACCAATTCGGCAGCGACATGTTGAGGAAATCGGCGACCGCGCCGTAATAGATGCGGTCGATGACATTGCCGATGGCACCGCCGATCAGCAATCCGGCAGCGATCTGGGCCAAACGGCTGGCATTGCTGCGCCAGATCCAGACCCAGACCCATATCACGATCACCGCCGCGACCACGACCAGAATCCATTTGGTTGCGGTGTTTTCCGACGACATCAGCCCGAAATTCACGCCCTGATTCCACGCCATCCGCAGGTTCAACCATGGCGGCAGCACGTCGATTTCGCGCAGCTGATCCAGCCGCAAGACGTGGACCACATAATATTTCAGCACCTGATCCAGCAGGATAATGGCGGTGGTGATCCAGATCACCAGCCGCATGTTCGTGCGCACAGGCGGTTTGGGCTTGCGCGGGGCCCGTGGCCGGGTGGCCTTGGGCTGGAGGGCGGGCTTGTCCGCCTGATCTAAGGGAAGCTCGTGTTGCATCAGTGACGGAAATGCCTTTGACCGGTAAAGACCATTGCCAGACCCAGACGGTTGGCGGTGGCAATCACCTCGTTATCGCGCATCGACCCGCCCGGTTGGATGACCGACCTGGCACCGGCTTCGGCCAAAGCCTCGATCCCGTCGGCAAAGGGGAAGAATGCGTCCGACGCAACTGCCGCACCATTGGTCAACGGTTCGGACAGGCCAAGGATTTCGGCCATGTCTTCGGATTTGCGGCGACCGATGCGGGTGCTGTCCACACGGCTCATCTGACCGGCGCCAATACCGACGGTCGCCAGATCTTTGGCATAGACGATGGCGTTCGATTTGACATGCTTGGCCACGGTCCACGCAAACAGCAGGTCGTTCAGTTCGTCCTGCGAAGGCTGGCGTTCGGTCACGATTTTCAGATCGCCCAATCCGACATGGCCGTTGTCGCGCCCCTGCACCAGAAAGCCGCCTGCAACCTGACGGAAGGTCAGGCCGCCCGCCTGCGGGTCCGGCAGGCCGCCCGTCGTCAGCAGGCGCAGGTTTTTCTTGGCGGCAAAGATCTGCTTGGCCTCGTCATTCGCGTCCGGGGCGATGACGACTTCGGTGAAGATCTTCACGATTTCTTCCGCCGTCGGGCCGTCCAGCGGCTGGTTCAGCGCCACGATCCCACCAAAGGCCGAGGTTCGGTCGCAATCAAAGGCGCGGCGATAGGCGTCGATCGCACTGTCACCACGCGCCACGCCGCAGGGGTTGGCGTGTTTGATGATGGCGCAGGCCGGACCCTGGGACGGATCGAATTCGGCCACCAGCTCAAAGGCTGCGTCGGTATCGTTGATGTTGTTGTAGGACAGTTCCTTGCCTTGCCACTGACGCGCCGTGGCAACGCCGGGACGCGATTCGCCGGTGGTATAGAACGCAGCAGCCTGATGCGGGTTTTCGCCATAGCGCAGCGGTTGCGCCAACGTTCCGGCAAAGGCGCGGCGGCGCGGTGTTTCCTGCCCGATCGCGTCCGCCATCCAGTTGGAAACAGCCGCGTCATAGGCTGCGGTGCGGGCATAGGCGATCTGCGCCTGACGCTGGCGGAACTCCAGCGTGGTGTGATCGTCGTTTTCGTCCAGCTCGCGCAGCAGGGCATCGTAGTCCTGCACATCGACGATGGTTGTGACAAAGGCGTGGTTCTTGGCCGCGGCGCGGATCATCGCGGGGCCGCCAATGTCGATATTCTCGATGCATTCGTCATAATCGGCGCCCTTGGCGACGGTTTCTTCGAACGGATACAGGTTCACCACCAGCAGGTCGATCATGCCGATATCGTGCAGTCGCGCGGCTTCCTGATGTTCGTCATTGTCGCGCAGGGCCAGCAATCCGCCATGCACGGCGGGATGCAATGTCTTGACCCGGCCATCCATCATCTCGGGAAAACCCGTGACATCGGCGACATCGATGACGGGAACACCCGCCTCGCGCAGCGTCTTGGCGCTGCCGCCAGTTGACAGGATCTCGACACCGCGCGTGGACAGCTTGCGGGCAAAGTCAATCATGCCGGTTTTGTCGGAAACGGAAATCAAAGCACGCCGCAGGGCGCATGGACGGGTCATGGCAGGGCCTCGTATCTGGCTTTGCCCGGTCAACTAGCGCCCCGAGGGCCGAAGGTCCAGCGTCATGCGGGCTTTCGCAGCCGTGCGATGAAAAAGCCGTCCATTCCGCCCCGTTCTGCCCAGTAATCGGGACGCAGGCGGATGCCGCCTTCGGGCGTGATCCAATCGGGATCAATTCCCGGCAGATCCGGCGTTTCCACGGTCAGGCCCGGATAACGGGCTTGCGCGGCGGCAATCTGCGCTTCGCCTTCGTCGGGCAAAAGCGAACAGACGGCATAGACCAGACGACCGCCCGGCGGCAGCAGGGCAATGGCATGGTCGATCATACGGGCCTGCAGATCGACCAATGCGGAAATGCCGCTGCCATCGCGCAGATAGGGCAGGTCGGGGTGGCGGCGAATCGTTCCCGTGGCCGAACAGGGCGCGTCCAGAAGGATCGCGTCCAACCGGCCATCGGGCTGCCATTCCAGCACATCGGCCGCAACCAGTTCGGCAGAAAGCTGGCAACGCTCCAGGTTTTCGGCCACGCGCCGCAGACGCGCCGCGCTGATATCAACCGCTGTGACCTGCGCACCGGCGGCGGCCAGTTGCAGCGTCTTGCCGCCCGGCGCGGCGCAAAGATCGGCGATCTTTTCGCCCGACTGCGGGTCCAGCATGCGCACCGGAATTGCGGCGGCGGCGTCTTGCACCCACCAGTCGCCCTGCGCAAAGCCCGGCAGCGCCGAGACCTGAACCGGCCCGGTGATGCGCAGCGAGCCGGTCGGCAGCGGCTCCGCACCGGGCACATCGCCCGCCGCTTTCAGGGTCAGGTCCAACGGTGCGCCGGCCTGATGCGCGGCCTCGATGGCCAGTGTGGTCTCTTCGCCATAAGCGTCGCTGATCGAATCGCGCAACCAGTCGGGCAATTCTTGCGGGGTAATGTCGGCCCAACCCTGATGCTGCGACACCTTGCGCAGCACGGCATTGACCATGCCTGCTGCCGCCGCACCCTTTTTGCCCTGGGCGCGGGTCAGTTCGACCGCGGCATCCACGACGCCATGCGCGGCACCGCCCAGTTCCAGCAATTCCACCGTGGCAAGGCGCAGCACGTCCAAGACCTGCGGTGCGGGCTTGCGATTGACATAGACCTGCAACACCTCATCGGCGCGGTCCATATGGCGCAAGGTCTCGGCCGCCAGCCGTCCGGCGCGGGCCTGATCGGCAGGTAGCAGCCTTTTCAGCACGCCTGACTGATCCGACAGGGACTGCCCCTCGCGAACCCCTTGCAGCAAACGCAACGCACCTTGTCGCGCCAAATCTTTCCCTGGCTTTGCCAAATCGCTTTCCTTCGCCTAAGTCTTGGTCAAGACTGAACCGGACCCATAAGCCCTGTCGAGGGATGTTTCCATGAGTGATCGACCAGAATTGCCGCCCGAAGCGCAACGCGCCCTTGCCGAAGCCGAAGAACGGCGCAAGAAAGCCGCGAAAAATGCCCCTCTGCCAACGGAATATGGCGGGCGCGATGGCCCCGAACCGGTTCGCTATGGCGACTATGAAAAGAACGGCCTCGCGGTGGATTTCTGAACATGGGCAAGGATTGGCTGCGGGCCTCCGCCACCGAACAGGGGCGGGCGATCATGGCGGGCCTGTTGGACCCGATCGACCAGACCGAGGCTTATCTGGCCGCCGCCAAAAGCCATCCCTACAGCAAACGCATCTATGCGCGGATCACGGAAACCCGCGCCCGTTCCGGTGCGATTGCGGCGCATGACCGGGCCAAGGCCGAGCTGCGCTATGGTATCCTTGATGGGGTTGCGATCAGCTGGAAAGACAATATCGACAGCGGCGGCACCCTGACCGAGGCGGGTTCGAAGCTGTTGGAAGGTCGCGTCCCGCGCAAGGATGCCACCGTTCTTGCCCGTGCCGCGCGTGAAGGCGTCTTGTGCCTGGGCAAGACGCATATGACCGAACTGGCCTTTTCCGGGCTGGGCCTGAACCCAAGCACTGCGACCCCGCCGAATGCGCTGGATCCCGATCTTGCCCCCGGCGGCTCCTCCTCGGGGGCGGCTGTATCGGTGGCCATGGGCATCGCAGCGGCGGCCATCGGTTCGGATACCGGCGGTTCGATCCGCGTGCCCGCGGCGTGGAACGGGCTTGTCGGCTTCAAGCCAACGCATAACAGTCTGCCGGAAAAGGGCGTCGTGCCCCTGTGCCGCAAATTCGACACTGTTGGCCCGATTGCCCGCACGGTTGAAGACTGTGCCGAGTTGTTTGCGCTGATGGCAGAAGATCGCGCGGTTGATCTGGCCGGCGCAAACATGCAGGGCCGCCGCCTGATGGTGCTGGAAGGGGTGCCGTTCGCGGATGCCGAGGACGAGCCGGTCGCCGCTTTCGAGGATGCGGTGGATCGTCTGGCCAGGGCTGGCGCCAGAATCGAACGTGTGTCATCGGATTGGGTCGCCAAGGCGATGCCGCTGTCGGCGACCCTGTTTGCCCCCGAAGCCTATGGCATCTGGCGCGATCAGATCGAAGATGCGCCGGAACTGATGTGGAAGCCGATCCTGGAACGTTTTCGTGGCGGGGCCGAGGTCAGCGCCCCCGATTACGTTTTTGCCTGGGAAAGCCTGACCCGCATCCGGCGCAAATGGTTCCGTGAAGTCACCGCCAGCTTTGACGCTGTTCTTGTGCCGACCGTCCCGATCCTGCCGCCCAATGCCCAGCGTTTGCTGGATGATGATGCATATTTTGTCCGCGCCAATCTGCTGACATTGCGAAATACCCGCATCGGAAACCTGCTGAACCTGCCCACGGTGACGCTGCCGACAGGGCAACCGGGTTGCGGAATCTCGATCATGGGGCAGACGGGACGCGACCGGCATTTGCTGCGTGTGGCGGCCGGTGCCGAAGCCGCATTGGCCAGCGACTGAACATTTCGCAACGCTTCCGTGCTGTTGGCACCGGCTTTGGCTGGACGCATCCCCATGTTCACGTTAAAGTTCACAGTAATAAACGGGGCAAAGACCCCGAGAGCGAGGCAGATATGGCACTACCCGAGCGGTTTTCGAACCTGCCGGACTATGCGTTTCCGCGTTTGCGGGCGCTGCTGTCTGGTATCGAACCCGGTCTGAAGGACGGGGAAATCCCGATGGTTCTGACCATCGGAGAGCCGAAGCATGCCATGCCCGACTATGTTGGTCCGGTGCTGAATCAGTCGCTGGCCGAATACGGGAAATATCCGCCAAACGACGGCACGCCGGAACTGCTGGCCGCGATCAGTGCGTGGTTGAAGCGGCGCTATGGCGTGGATATCCCGACCAGCCGAATCACATCGCTGAATGGATCGCGCGAGGGGTTGTTCAACGCGGCCCTTGCATTGTGCCCGGAACAGAAGAACGGCCAGGCGCCCGCCATCCTGATCCCGAACCCGTTCTATCAGGTTTATGCCGTGGCGGCGGCTGCGGTCGGTGCGGAACAGGTTTTCGTGCCTGCGACCGTTGAAACCCACCATTTACCCAATTTCACGGGCCTTCCTGCCGATGTGCTGAACCGCACCGCGATTGCCTATCTGTGTTCGCCCGCGAACCCGCAGGGCGCGATTGCAGGGCGTGACTATCTGCGTGATCTGATCCAGCTGGCCGAGACGCATGATTTCCTGATCTTTGCCGATGAATGCTATTCCGAGATCTATCGCGACGAACCCGCGCCAGGTGCGCTGGAAGTGGCTGCGGACATGGGTCTTGGCGATCGCGTGGTGGTTTTCAATTCGCTGTCCAAACGCTCTAGCCTGCCGGGGTTGCGGTCGGGCTTTGTCGTGGCCAGCGAAAAGAACACCCGTGCCATCCGACAGTTGCGCAGCTATACAGGGGCGCCCGTGCCGCTGCCCAATCAGCGTGTCAGTGAGCGCGCATGGGCGGACGAAGATTACGTCATCGGGAACCGCGAACTTTATCAGCAGAAATACCAGATCGCAGATCGTATCTTTGGCAATGTGCCCGGATATCGGCCGATCGAGGGGGGCTTTTTCCTGTGGCTGCCGGTGGACGATGGCGAGGAAGCCGCGAAAAAGCTGTGGGCACAGGCGGGCATTCAGGTGCTGCCCGGTGCCTATCTGTCTCGCGATGTGAACGGACATAATCCCGGCAAGGGATATATCCGCGTGGCCATGGTTGCCGATGCGGAGCAAACCGAAGCAGCCCTGCAGAGGTTGCGTGCAGTAATTTATGATGACGGTGACGGGGAAGGGTGACGTAATGGCAAGCTGGCAGGCGAAACGTCGCGATCCGCTTTTCGATCAGAACACACAGGCCGCGCTGGAGCGGCGGGGCAAGGAATTGCTGGGCGCAGGCCTGGTGATCTTTGGCGTTCTGATTGCGATGATGCTGGGCAGTTGGAGCTCGAACGACCCCAGTTTCCTGTCCGCCACCGATCAACCGGCAGAAAACATGCTGGGCAGTTTTGGTGCTTATATCGCCTCGCCCCTGATGATGATTGCGGGTTACGGGTCGTGGATGGGGGTCGTCGCGGCCATCGTCTGGGGCCTGCGCCTTGTCCTGCATCGCGGCGAATACCGCTTCATGCGCGCGATTTTCGTGCCATTTTCGATTGCGCTGCTGTCGGTTTATTGCAGCACGATCACCCCCGGCCCGGAATGGGAACAAAGCTACGGTCTTGGTGGTCATTTCGGCGATATGATGATGGGGGCGATCCTGAACATCATCCCCGTCAAGGCGCAGATCGGCATTCGTCTGGCCGGGTTCCTGGTCGCGATCGGCTTTCTCGCCATGACGGCCTTTGTGCTTGGCTTTGAACGTGCTGAACTGCGCCAGATATGGCGCCGGTTCATCGTCGGCCTGATTACCGCCATTGATGTGGCGATGCGGGTTGCCGGTCGGGGCGCGGCTGCATCCGCCAATGTCGCACAGCGCAGGAAAGCCCGTCGCGAGGCTGCGGCCTCTCGTCGTGCCGCAGCGCCCGACGCGGCGCAACCAGCCGATGCCCGCGCCGGTGCCTTTGTGCGCCTCAAGCCGCAATCCAATCAGTCCGATTATTTCGAGTTGGAAGAGGACATGCCCGAGCCTGAGCTGATCGAGCGGGATGTGGCGGATTATGACGGCGATGCATCCTCGGCCGATCAGGTCCGTGGGCGCATCACAGATGCGATCCGCGAACGGGCCGGAAAATCGTCGGTCCTTGCGGCCGTCACCGCGCGCCTGACCCGCGATGGCGGGCATGCTGAACCGCAGCCGAATGAGCAGATCGAGCCGGCCCAGCCGAACCCCTTTGGCGCGGATACGCAGCGCGTCGTTGTGCCGCCCGCCCGCAAGCCCACGGCACATTCGCAGCAGGCCCGCAAAGAGGCAGAGCCGGAATTGCGTTTTGATCAGAACGCCTCGTTGTATGAGCGGCCGCCCTTGTCGCTGCTGACGGCGGCGGCGCAATCCGATCAGGCGCATATTTCCGAAGAAGCCCTGATGGAAAATGCCCGCATGCTGGAAGCAGTGCTGGACGATTACGGCGTCAAGGGCCAGATCACCGAGGTCCGCCCCGGCCCTGTGGTCACGCTTTATGAGTTGGAACCCGCGCCGGGCCTGAAGGCCAGCCGCGTGATCGGTCTGTCAGACGATATTGCGCGATCCATGTCAGCGCTGTCGGCACGTGTTTCGACCGTGCCGGGCCGCACCGTGATCGGGATCGAATTGCCGAACCAGCGCCGCGAAAAGGTCGTGCTGCGCGAAATTCTGGCAGCCCGCGCCTTTGGCGATGGCAGCCACCCCTTGCCTTTGGCGCTTGGCAAGGATATTGGCGGTGATCCGGTGATCGCCAACCTTGCCAAGATGCCCCATTTGCTGATCGCAGGGACCACCGGTTCGGGTAAATCGGTCGCCATCAACACGATGATCCTGTCGCTCTTGTACAAGCTGACGCCGGATGAATGCCGCCTGATCATGATCGACCCCAAGATGCTGGAACTGTCCGTCTATGACGGCATCCCGCACCTGCTGTCGCCCGTCGTCACCGACCCGAAAAAAGCCGTCGTCGCGCTGAAATGGGTCGTCAGCGAGATGGAAGAGCGTTACCGCAAGATGTCCAAGATGGGCGTCCGCAACATCGAAGGCTATAACGGCCGCGTCCGCGAGGCGCTGTCCAAGAACGAGATGTTCAAGCGCACGGTCCAAACCGGTTTTGACGAAGACACCGGCGAGCCGATCTTCGAGACCGAGGAATTCCAGCCCGAGACCTTCCCCTATATCGTCGTCATCGTCGACGAGATGGCCGACCTGATGATGGTCGCCGGCAAGGAAATCGAGGCCTGCATCCAGCGTCTGGCCCAGATGGCGCGGGCCTCGGGGATCCACCTGATCATGGCGACGCAGCGGCCTTCGGTCGATGTCATTACCGGCACGATCAAGGCGAACTTCCCGACCCGGATTTCCTTCCAGGTGACGTCGAAAATCGACAGCCGCACCATCCTTGGCGAACAAGGGGCCGAGCAATTGCTGGGTCAGGGCGACATGCTTTACATGGGCAACGGCGCCCGCATCACCCGTATCCACGGCCCCTTCGTCAGCGATGAAGAGGTCGAGGAGGTCGTCACCCACCTGAAATCCTTTGGCCCGCCCAGCTATAAATCCGGCGTTGTCGAAGGGCCGGAAGATGAGATCGCGGCCGATATCGACGCGGTTCTGGGTCTTGGCGGCGGCGAAGGCGGGGACGATCAGCTTTACGATCAGGCCGTCATGATCGTGGCCCGCGACCGCAAATGCTCGACCAGCTATATCCAGCGCAAACTGGCCATCGGATATAACAAAGCCGCCCGGATCGTCGAGCAGATGGAAGAGCAGGGCGTCGTCAGCAGCGCCAACCACGTCGGCAAGCGGGAAGTGCTGGTCCCCGAAGTGTGAGGGGCTGTCATCGGATCTGTTCCGCGAGAGCGCACCAGAATGGATCACCCCGCCGGTTGGCGGGTCATCCTGTGTCGTGCCAACCAACCGCATCGGACAGTGAGCATCGGGCGATGCCTGGCCATGGGCGATCAGCGAATTGTCATGCACAGATGGTCTGTGCGGCTGGCGGTTCTGTCCAAAAGGTAAATCTGGGTGAAATTCTATTCCGTCTATCAAACCCTCTGTTCTGTGGGGTTTATCCTTCTTATCGCCCATACCCGGGCTTATCAGGAAGCCCACTGGCCAGAGGGGCGGGTCGTATATGTCCATCCGTGGGTGCTGGTCATCGCCTATATCTTGGGGATACTGGCGTTGATATTCGGCACCGCGGGCACTCGTGATCCCGAACTTGGGCCGCGCCTTGATCGGTTGATGCCGATGGCGGCCTGGATGTTGCTGCTGTGCGGCGTGGTGTTGATGGCGATCTTTTTTCCCGGACCTTATGCACCGTAATGGCGTAAAGGCGTAACTCGCATCATGGATGCCCGTCGCGTGAGCGGGGCGCTGCACAGCAGTTTCTGGCGTAACGTGGTGATATGGACACTGCGCCATTCTGACCGAGCCGTCGTCAGTGCGCCGTTCCGCCGATAGTGATCCGGCACCGACGCTTTGGGCTGGAACAGTCCTGCTGAACCTGTGAAAATACGCGCCATGACCGTCTGGAACATCCATTTTTTGAATTCTCGTAACGACGTCACCCTGGTGATGAGCGAGGTTCGTGCCGCCACGCGGGATGCCGTCGCAAAGGTATCCGAGCGCGCTGATCTGCCCCGGTTCGATCTGGTCGTCAGGGCCGGCAGTGACGTGATCCCGGACTGGGGCGTGGCGGGCCATACGCCTGCCGCCGGGGTGGTTTATCTGACCGTGAACCCGGACCGCTTTGATGCGGCGCTGACCGTTCGCACGCTGGTGCGTCAGATGCACCACCTGATCCGGTGGGACGGGCCGGGTTATGGCAAATCGCTGGGCGAGGCGCTGGTCAGCGAGGGGCTGGCCGGGCATTTCGTTCTGCAGGTCCTGGGTGGAAAGCCCGATCCGTGGGACGTGACGACCCTGGCGACGGGCCTTGCCCGCAAGGCGATGAACGAATGGGCGCGACCGGATTATGACCATGCGCGCTGGTTCCAGGGCAAAGGCGATATCCGCAAATGGGCGGGCTACGGTCTGGGCCACAAGCTGGTGGCTGAGCATCTGGCCCAGAATACGGGTGCGGATGCGGTCACCTTGGCCACCACACGCGTTGACGCCTTCCGCCCGACCATGCGCAAGCTGGTCAATGAGGATGGTCCGGCGCCGCTGCGCGATGGCGGCGATGAGGGGGAACCCTTTTCAGATGCAGCCAATGACGCCGCCGGGACGACAGAGGAAATGGAAAAACCGGCTGACAGCCAGGGGTGATCAGCGGCGCACCGGCATGAAGGCCAGTGCGACGCCCATCAGCAGCCCGGCCAGCGCACCGCCCAGATGGGCCTGCCATGCGATTGACGGCATCAGGATCGTCAACCCGACATTCAGCACCAGCAACCACATGACACCGCGCCACAATTGCCCCATCGGCCGCTTGCGGCGCAGACCCACGATGGCCGCATAGCCCACCAATGCCCCCGCCAACCCGAAGATTGCACCAGAGGCCCCGACCATCGGGCCAGCCTGTGGGTCCATGATCGCGAACAGCAGCGCCGCCGCGATCTGACTGACGGCATAGATCAGGAACATCCGCAGCGGGCTGATCATCCGCTTCAACTCTCGCGCCAGAACGGCCAGCGAGATCATGTTCATGGCCAGATGCATCAGACCCGAATGCAGCAGTCCATAGCTCAGGAACATGACAATGGGCTGCGCCGGATAGGCCCCTTGATTGGCCCAAAACACCGGCGACCAGAAGCCTCCGATGATAAAGACAAAGGTCCGCAAGCGGGGATCATAGGCAAGATTTCCCAGGACCAGCGCCAGTTCGACCAGACAGCAGATGGCAATGACGGCAATGACCCACAGGGGCAGCTGCTGCCGGAGGCCCACGGTCTCGGCGGCGCGGGTGCGGTAAGGATGATCCTGCACTTAACGATCCGCTTTGATCTGGCGCGCTTCGTCGATCAGCATGATCGGAATGCCGGCGCGAATTGGAAAGGCAAGTCCGGCTGCTTTCGACACCAGTTCCTGCCCCTCTGCGTCATAGGACAGCGTGGTATGCGTCACCGGGCAGACCAGAGCCTCAAGCATATGGCGGTCAAATGCGGGGGCGGTGGTATCGTTCATTGCAAGGTTTCCTCGTTGTCGCCGTTGCGCAGCGTGAATTCGATCAGGCCGAACAACAATTCGCGCCGATCCGCAAGGCTGGGCGATTCCAGCAATGCTTGTTTATCACCGACAGAAAACGGCAGCATCATCGACAATGAGTTGATCAGCAATTCATCATCCGCGGTGGCCGCAGGGCCAAGATCGGTCGAAAAATCATGCGCCCGCATAAAGCGGCGCAACAGATGCAGCAGCGCCTCTCGATCCAGTCCGGGATCCTGCTCGGGGCCTTTCAGATCGCGGTCGAACGGCGACCAGTCGGCCTGCCCGCTGAGATAAGGGGCGAAGCCCTGATCCGAATCGATCAGACGAAAGCGCGACACAGCCTTGAGCGAGATCATCATCCGCCCGTCATCCGTTTCTGAAAAGGCAATCACCCGTCCTGCGCAACCAATGGCAGAGAGCTTGTCCCCGTCGGGCTGGATCATGCCGATCATCCGATGGTCGGTTTTCAACGCATCATCCAGCATCTGCAGATAGCGCGGCTCGAAGATATGCAGCGGCAGACGCGACCGGGGCATCAGCACCACCCCCGTCAGCGGGAACAGTGCGATACGTCCGGGCAGGTCAAAGCGGATGGGCATTGTCACCCTTCTGGATCAGGCAAAAATCATGGATGACAGGCGCCGCCGGCCTTTTTGTCCCACCGGGTCGGTTGGCTTCAGGCTGTCAAAGATGGTCAGCAATTGCCGCTTTGTCGCGCCATCATTCCATTCGCGGTCGCGGCGAAAACTGTCCAGCAGAACCTCGATCGCTTGTTCGATGTCGCCCGCCGCATGCAGGGCCTGCGCATAGTCAAGGCGGGCTTGCTGATCGGCGGGATCGGCCTCGACCTTGGCTTGCAGTTCGCCCAAGGGACCGGCGTTCTCGGCCTGCCTGGCAAGTTGCAGCGCAGCGCGTGCGGCCTCGACCAGCGGCGATTTGGCCGGGGCTTCGGGCACGCGGGCCAAGGCAGCTTCTGCGCCAGCCAGATCTTTCTTGGCTAGATGCGCACGGACCAACCCGCCCCAGGCTTCGGCGCTGTCGGCATCTTCTTCGGTGATCGCGGCAAAGGTTTCGATGGCGTCATCGATGGCGCCTTCTTCCAGCATCGCTTCGGCCGCTTCGATGGCGTCGCCCAAGCCACCGTCGTCACCGCCAAGGGCAATCAGCTTGTCCACGAATTGCTTGATTTCGCTTTGTGGCAATGCGCCCTGAAAGGCATCAACCGGCTGGCCTTTGAAAAAGGCATAGACCGTCGGGATCGACTGCACGCGCAATTGCCCTGCGATCATCTGGTTTTCATCCACATTGACCTTGGCCATGCGGACGCGGCCCTTGTGCTTGGCAACCTCGGCTTCCAATTGCGGGCCAAGGGTTTTGCACGGGCCGCACCACGGCGCCCAGAAATCAACGATGACCGGAACGTCCATCGACTTTTCGACGACCTCGGCCATAAAGTCAGCCTCGGTCACGTCCTTGATGAAATCGCCGGCCTGGGGCGCATTCTGTGCGCCGTCAAAAAGCATGGTCATATTGTCCCCGGAATCTGGGTTCGTATCTGATTTTCCGTAATATGGGGCGTTCGCGGCCAGAACGAAAGGGGCAGATGCCCGAACGAATCGGCCAATGTCAGCTTTGCCCTAGAGATCAAAGGCCGCAAAGACGGGCACATGGTCGCTGGGCTGTTCCCAACCACGCACCGCGCGCAGGATGCGGCTGCCGTGACCGGCATTGGCGATATCGGGTGTGGCCCAGACATGGTCCAGCCTGCGGCCCTTATCCGCTGCGTCCCAATCCTTTGCGCGATAGCTCCACCACGAATACAGCAGGCCCTCAGGGATATCCTTGCGGGTGATGTCGACCCAGTTTCCTGCGTCCTGGGCCGCGCCAAGATGTTCAACCTCGATCGGCGTGTGGCTGACGATTTTCAGCAATTGCTTGTGCGACCAGACGTCATCTTCGCGCGGAGCGATGTTCAGATCGCCGACAAGGATGGATTTCTGTGGGTTGTCGGCATGAAAGGCATCGCGCATCTCGGTCAGGAAATCCAACTTTTGCCCGAATTTGATATTCTGTTCGCGGTCAGGAATGTCGCCACCTGCCGGAACATAGAAGTTATGGATCGTGACGCCATTTTCCAGCCGCGCGGCGACATGACGGGCATGGCCCAGACCGGCATAATCGCGATCACCGGCATCTTCCAGCGGCAGGCGCGACAGGATGGCCACGCCATTATAGCCCTTTTGCCCACGCGCGATGATGTAGTTGTAACCAAGGGCACGGAAAGCCTCTAACGGGATCTTCTCGACCGGTGATTTGCATTCCTGCAGACACAGGATGTCCGGGCTGTCCTCGCGCAACAATCGCGCGACCAGCCCTTCACGCAGACGGACCGAATTGATGTTCCAGGTGGCAAGTGTGAACATGCGGGCTCTCCTTTGTCGCGGGGAACCTAAACATTGGTTCCGGTCGTGTCGAGTTTCCGGGCAACAAGAAAATGCTGCATCTGCGAAATCACGGCTTGGTGAATTGAGTGGGTCGCGTTAAGCATTTCGCCAAACTATCTGCAACAGAGGGCAATGGCGATGCAGATGACGGTTGATGAGGCCCTGGCGCGCGGAGGTGCTGGCCGGTTTCAGTGGCGCTTGCTGGGTATTTTCGGTCTGGTCTGGGCGGCGGATGCGATGCAGGTCATCGCGGTCGGCTTTGCCGCACCATCCGTCGCCGCGACCTTCGGGATCGAGCGGGTCACGGCGTTCCAGATTGGCACGCTGTTCTTTCTGGGCATGTTCGTGGGGGCATTTGCCTTTGGTCGGATCGCCGACCGGATTGGGCGGCGCAACATCCTGATGCTGACAGTCCTGATGGACGCGGTTTTCGGAATGGCGTCGGTTTTTGCACAGGATTTCACCGTGCTGCTGGTGCTGCGCTTTCTGACGGGCGTGGCGGTGGGCGGCACGCTGCCGGTCGATTACGCGATGATGGCCGAATTTCTGCCCCCCAAAAACCGAGGCCGCTGGCTGGTCTGGCTGGAAGGTTTCTGGGCCATTGGCACGATCATCGTTGCGCTGACGGCATGGATTGCGGCATCGCAAGGGGCTGCGGCGCCGTGGCGCTGGATCTTTGCCGTTGCGGCGGTTCCGGCGGTGATCGGGTCTTTCTGCGCCTTTGGGTGCCGGAATCACCCATGTATCTGGTCCGCAAGGGTCAGCCCGACGCAGCAAAGAAGGTCGTCAATCGCGTGCTGGCAGCCAATGGCGTCCAGACGCTGACTGACGATGTCGAACTGGTCACGGCCAATCGGCCAAGCGGCGCGGAAACGTCGATCTTTTCCGATATGCTGCGCAGCCGCACGATTGGGGTGCTGGCGGTCTGGTTCCTTGTCTCGCTGTCTTATTACGGGGTGTTCGTCTGGGTGCCCGGACAGTTGGCCACCGAAGGGTTTGGCTTTGTGCGAGGTTACGGCTTTCTGGTCATCCTGGCCTTGGCGCAGATCCCCGGCTATGCCTTGGCCGCCTGGGGGGTCGAGGCCATCGGACGCCGGGTCACGCTGCTGGGCTTTCTGCTGCTCAGCGCCGCGGGCTGCGCCCTGTTCGCGGCGGCAAGCAGTGCTGGCGTGGTCGCATTCGCCCTGATCCTGATGAGCTTTGCCTTGCTGGGCACATGGGGGGCACTCTATGCCTTTACCCCCGAACTGTATCCGACACATCTGCGCGGGACCGGCATGGGCACGGCCAGCGCCATGGCGCGTCTGGGCGGCATCCTTGCGCCAAGCCTGCTTGGTTTTGTCTTTGCCAAGGGGTTTGGGTTTGCCATAGGGGCATTCGCCTTGCTGCTGCTTCTGGCGGCTGCGGCGCTGCTGATGGTCAAGACCGAAACCCGCGATCAGGCCATCGCCTGATCGGATTTCCCGAAACCCGCTTTCGGGCGGGTTCCGGTTGACCAAATCGCCCCGAAGCGCCCTTATTCCTGTCATGCGTCGCAGGAAGGGAGGCCGTTTTGGGGCAGCTGGTTAAAGGCGTCTGGAAAGACGAGTGGTATGATACCGAAAGTCAGGGCGGCGAGTTTGTCCGCGACACCTCGAAATTCCGCAATTGGGTAACGGTGGATGGTGCGCCCGGACCGACGGGCGAAGGCGGCTTCACGGCGGAAAGCGGGCGGTATCACCTGTATGTTTCCTATGCCTGCCCGTGGGCGCATCGCACGCTGATCTTTCGCGCGCTGAAGGGGCTGACGGATCATATCGGCGTCTCGGTCGTTCATCCCGACATGCTGGGTGAGGGGTGGGAGTTTCGGACCGATTTTCCGGGGGCCACGGGTGACGCGCTGTTTGCCAGCCAATACATGCGCGATATCTATCTGCGGGCCAATCCGCAGGCGTCGGGGCGTGTGACGGTTCCGGTCCTGTGGGATCGCCAACAAAATACCATCGTTTCGAATGAAAGCGCGGATATCATCCGCATGTTCAACAGCGCGTTTGATGGCATCACCGGCAATACGGACAATTATCTGCCCGACGATCTGCGCGAGCGTTGTGATGCGCTGAACAGCCGTATCTATGACAGCGTCAATAACGGCGTCTACAAGGCGGGGTTCGCCACCTCGCAAGAGGCTTATGACAAGGCCATCGGACCGCTTTTCGACAGCCTGGACTGGATCGAGGGGGTGCTGGCCGAAAATCGCTATCTGGCAGGAGACCGCGTGACCGAGGCGGACTGGCGTCTGTTCACAACGATCTGCCGCTTTGATTCCGTCTACCACACCCATTTCAAATGCAATCGCCGCCAGATCGTCCAATATCCGAACCTGTGGGGCTGGGCGAAGGAATTGTATCAATGGCCGGGTATCGCCGACACCGTGCGCCCCGATCATTTCAACCGGCACTATTACTTCAGCCACGACATGATCAATCCGAACCGGATCATTCCTATCGGACCTGACATCGACTGGTCCGCGCCACATGGCCGGGGCTGATTTCCATGCGTGGTAAAAGAAAACCCCGGCGGGGGAAACGCCGGGGCATCAGAGAGGAAGGGGTTGTGGCCGTATCCGCCGACCACTGGGCTTCGGGCACATAACTTCCGGGCATCGCATGGGTTCCACCGAAAGCGACCCCGAAGGCCAGTGATACAATATCGTGAACAGGAAATGGCACGGCGACCGCCCCATCATGCAAAAGACCCGGCAGATGCCGGGTCTTATCGCAAAATTTTCGGGGGGATCAGGCGACCAGACGATAGCCGCCCGATTCCGTCACCAGCAGCCGCGCGTTCGAGGGATCGGGCTCGATCTTCTGGCGCAGGCGATAGATATGGGTCTCCAGCGTATGCGTCGTGACACCGGCGTTATAGCCCCAAACTTCGTGCAGCAGAATGTCACGCGGCACGACCCCGTCCTGTGCACGATACAGGAACTTCAGGATGTTGGTTTCCTTTTCGGTCAGGCGGATCTTGCGGTCCTTCTGGTCGATCAGCATCTTCATCGCCGGCTTGAACGTATATGGGCCAAGCTGGAAGATGGCGTCTTCCGACTGTTCATGGGTGCGCAGCTGCGCCCGAAGGCGTGCCAGCAGAACCGGAAACTTGAACGGCTTGGTGATATAATCATTCGCACCGCTGTCCAGGCCCAGAATCGTGTCGGCATCGGTATCGTGCCCGGTCAGCATGATGATCGGGCATTTCACATTCAGCTTGCGCAGCTTCTTGCACAGCTCGCGACCATCGGTATCGGGCAGGCCGACATCCAGCACCACCAGATCAAAGATGGCGCCTTTCGTGGCCTCGACGGCCCCTGCCCCTGTTCCGGCCTCGGATACGTCAAACTCATCCGTTGCCACCAATTGCTCTGCCAGGGCCTCGCGAAGGTCTTCTTCGTCGTCGACCAGCAGGATTTTTTTCAGTCCGGCCATGTTGCCTCCTTCGGGTTCATTGCGCAAATGAGTGAGGGCGAACTCGGCCTGCGTCCAGCAACATGTCGAAATTCTCACATGGAGTTGTCGCAGAAAGCCACTATGTTTCAAAATGTTTCAAATTTGCAGGACTGCTAAGCGATCATGAGCCTGATACCAACCCTTGCCGAAACCGCATCGCGGGCGCGCGCCGACCTGCGCATGGGCCTGCCCGTGGTGATCGGTGGCTATCTGGCCGTGGCGGTCGAGACATTGTCGGCGGATCGTTTCGCGGCCATGCGGGCGATCGCGCGACCGGTTCTGACATTGACCGCGCGGCGAGCGGAAACGCTGAAGGCGCGGGTTTATGACAACGGTCTTGCCCGCGTGCAGGTGCCCGAGGATGCCGATCTGGGCTGGCTGCGATCCTTGGCCGATCCTGCGGGCGATCTGATGACGCCGATGAAGGGGCCATGCTTTACCGAACGCGGTGGCGATGTGCTGCCGCATCAGGCCGCGTTGGCGCTGGCCAAATCCGCGCAGCTCTTGCCGGCGATGCTCATGGTTCCCTCGACACCCTTGCCGGATCTGACACAGATGCAACCCGGCCCGCTTCTGGCATTTCTGGCCAGTGAAGTTGCGATGACCCCGGTTGCGGCCGCACGCCTGCCATTGATCTCGGCAGAACGATCGCGTCTGCATATCTTCCGCCCAGATGATGGCGGCTCCGAACATTACGCCATCGAAATCGGCGATCCCCCTCGCGATGCTCCGGTGCTGGCACGCCTGCATTCAGCCTGCTTTACCGGCGATGTGCTGGGCAGCCTGAAATGCGATTGCGGACCACAGCTTCACGCGGCGCTGAATGCGATGGGCCGGAATGGGGCAGGTGTGCTGCTTTACCTGAACCAGGAAGGCCGGGGGATCGGGTTGGCCAACAAGATGCGGGCCTATGACCTGCAAAATCAGGGATTTGATACGGTCGAAGCCAACCATCGGCTGGGCTTCGAAGATGACGAACGCGATTTCCGCATCGGTGCGGCGCTGCTGCGCAAGCTGGGCTTCCACGCGACGCGGCTGATGACGAACAATCCGCGCAAGGTGGCCATGCTGCAAAGCCACGGCATCGATGTGACCGAACGTGTGCCGCTGATCACGCAGCGCAACCGCTTCAACACGGACTATCTGGATACCAAAACCAGCAAATCGGGGCATCTGCTGTGATGCCGCTCGATATGGTCCTGACGCCCAAGGGGATCCGCTTCATGGGCCGGACATTTCCATGCAGCATCGGCAAGAACGGGATTACAGGGGCCAAGCGTGAGGGCGATAAATCGACGCCTGCGGGCATGCATCACATCACCGGCCTGTGGTATCGTCCCGACCGCCTTGCCGCGCCTGCACCTTGGGCGCGACCGATTGGCCCGGGCGATCTGTGGTGCGACGCGCCGGAACATGCGGCCTATAACCATCACGCGAAAGCGCCGCTGGCCGACAGCCACGAACGCCTGCGCCGCGCCGATCCGCTTTACGATCTGATCCTGACGACGGATTGGAACTGGCCCGATGCCATTCCCGGCTGGGGATCTGCCATCTTCCTGCACCAATGGCGCCGCCCACGCTTTGGCACCGAAGGCTGCATCGCCTTTGCACGCCGCGACCTGATCTGGATTGCGGCACGTGCTGAACCCGGCACACGCGTGATCGTGCCTTCTTCTTTGTCTAAATACCCATAAGACCACGGTTCAACCGTAATCTCGTTCGCCAAAGATGGCCGATCCGACGCGAATATGCGTCGCCCCTTGGGCAATGGCGGCTTCAAAATCCGCGCTCATCCCCATCGACAACAGGGGCAGGTCGTTCTGCACCGCCAACTGGCGTAGCAGGCTGAAATGGGGCACCGGGTCTTCGCCCTCTGGTGGAATGCACATCAGCCCCTGCGGCGACAGGCCAAGGTCGCGACAAGAGGCCAGAAAGCCCGGCAATTCATCCGCCAGAATCCCCGCCTTTTGCGGCTCATCCCCGGTGTTCACCTGGATGAACAGCTGCGGGCTGCGGCCCTGTTCCTGCATTTGCGCCGCAAGTTTGCGGGCCAGCGTCATGCGATCAAGCGTGTGGATTGCGTCAAACAACTGCACCGCCTGCCTTGCCTTGTTGGATTGCAGCGGCCCGATCATGTGCAGATCAACGCCCGGAAAGCGTTCGCGCCAATCGGGCCATTTGCCCTGCGCTTCCTGCACATAGTTTTCGCCAAAAACGCGCTGCCCGGCTGTCAGCACAGCCTCGACCCGGTCGGGGGGTTGCACTTTGCTGACGGCGATCAAGGTCACGCTGCCGGGCGCACGGCCCGCAGCAGCTTCGGCATCCGCAATGCGGCGTTTGATATCATCCAGTCCCATGAACGCGACAAGACAAAAAGAAAAGAGCGGGCGCAAGGCCCGCTCTTTCCAAAAAGACTGTGATCTTGCGATCAGAAGTCGAAGCGTACGCCCATGTCGGCGGTCACACGCTCGTTGTAGTCGCGCTGCAGCGAAGCACCCAGACGAGCACCGCCCAGATCGTAGTTGACGCCGATACCGAACGAGTTGTCGGTTTCTTTCGCGTCCCAGTCACCGCTGTTGTTGGCGATGTAGGCTTCGATGTTGGTCAGGCCGTCGGCCAGGGTGTAGTCACCGTACAGGGTGATGGTTTTACCCAGATCGTTGTCTTCGTGGTTGATCCAGTAAACGTCGCCGTTGTCGTAGTAGTTCAGGCCGATGCGGGCGTTGTCCATGACGGCATAACGTGCACCAACGAAGTACTGGTCATTGTCATCGAAGCCGTTGCCGTTCAGGACAGCAGCTGCCGACAGTTCCAGACGCTCGTTCCAGACATAGTCAACTGCGAAGCCGATTTCTTCTTTGCCGTCGCGGCCTTCGGTGCTGACCGCATCGATGATGCCATCGCCGTCGATGTCAAAATAATCAACGCCCGACTGGTCCGGGTCAACATACGAAGCCTGAACGGTCAGGTCGCCGACCGAGTAGACAACGCGAACGCCGTTATACTCTGGATCTGCCAGCGAGTTCGATTCGTAGGCGAAGAAGTCGCCCAGCGGGTTACCGCCAGCCGAGAAGTCATACGAACCCAGTTCCGATGCGTACATCAGGCCTGCCGAGTCGAACGCGGTGTCGATGTTGCCGACTTCAACGGTGAAACCGTTCGAAGTGACCCACAGTTTGCCAGCGTTCAGCTGACCTTCGTTTTCAGCGTTCTGATCCCACTGCAGACGGAAGCGAGCACCGAAATCAACACCCTGATCGCTCGAGGTCGATGCGTCGATGTTCATACGCAGGCGCGAAATGACCTGCGTTTCGTTTGAGCCTTCGCCGCCCAAGCCGCGACCAGCCGCGTCTTCGTAATAAATCACACCGGTACGGCCATAGCCCGAGATGGTTACGTCGGCTGCTGCAACACCGGCGGTCAGAACCAGCGCGGTGGAGGCGATAAGAGCCTTTTTCATGGTCATGTTCCCTCTTGTCTCTCTGATGCCCAAATCGGAATTCCCGTCTTGGGTATGACAATGTGTTTCCCCTTTTCGCCCCCACGATGCAACGGAATCGCGTTGTTGCAGAGGTCATTAGCCAAATCTGTGATGCAACCGAGCCACACATTTGTGTTCACCCAGTGCCGGGATTGTGTCTGACGATGTGGAACCGCTTTTCCAAGCGACTTGTAGCAAAAGTATGTTCGGGCTAAAGCTTCGCGTAACGCGACAAACGGGGGACTGAATGAAAATCGCACACGCCGCGCGGCTGATCTGTGTCACGACGCTGTGCGTCGGTCTGGCTGCTTGTGGTGGCCGTGGGAATAATGGTTCCGGCCCCCTGGCAGATAACGACATGAATTCCGAGGTGCGCAAGACGACCATCTGGGATCTGTTCGGAAACTCGGAAAACCCGAACAATACCGTGGGCGTGAACAAATATCTGTGGAATGCCAGCCTTGACGTGCTGAACTTTCTGCCGATCCAGACGATCGATCCGTTCACCGGCGTCATCGTCACTGGTTACGGCACACCGCCCGGCGGCGGTCGTTCCTATCGCGCCACGATCAAGATCAGCGATCCGGCACTGGACGCCCGCAGCCTGAAACTGTCGCTGCAAGGTCCGGGCGGCGGCGCTGTCGAGCCGGGCACCGTTCGCGCGGTCGAAGATGCGATTCTGACCCGCGCCCGTCAGCTGCGGGTTCAGGACGGTCGTCTGTAGGAAACAGCGCCCTATATATAAGCGGTGCGTCTGGTCGCGCCGGATAACATGGGGGGCGGGCATTTTCTGACAATGCCCCCCGCCTCTGGACCCGCCATGCGCTGCCGTATACACCCACGGCCAACACATGATGCCCGAGGTCCGATATGCCCTATGATCCCGCCAAAGCCGAAGCCCATTGGCAAAATGCCTGGGCCGAAGCCGGCAGCTTTACCGCCACGCGTGATGCCCGCCCGAAATATTATGTGCTTGAGATGTTTCCCTATCCCTCGGGTCGCATCCATATGGGCCACGTCCGCAACTATGCGATGGGCGATGTGGTGGCGCGGTTCAAACGGGCGCAGGGCTATTCGGTGTTGCATCCGATGGGGTGGGATGCCTTCGGGATGCCCGCCGAGAACGCGGCCATGGAAAATGGCGGCCACCCGCGTGACTGGACCTATGCCAATATCGCCACCATGCGCGGTCAGCTGAAGCCGCTGGGCCTGTCGATCGACTGGTCCCGCGAATTCGCCACTTGCGATGATGACTATGTGGCCCAGCAGCAGGCGCTGTTTCTGGACATGCTGGATGCCGGCCTGATCACCCGGAAATCGGCGCAGGTGAACTGGGATCCGGTCGATATGACCGTGCTTGCGAATGAGCAGGTGATCGATGGCAAGGGCTGGCGTTCGGGTGCCGCGGTTGAACGCAAGGAACTGACGCAGTGGTTCTTCCGCATCTCGGATTATTCAGATGAGTTGCTGTCGGCCTTGGACGGGTTAAACGGCTGGCCAGAGAAGGTCCGCCTCATGCAAGCCAACTGGATTGGCAAATCACGGGGGTTGCAATTCCGCTTTGCCACAGTGAATGCGCCTGCGGGCTTTGACCAGATCGAGGTTTACACCACCCGCCCCGACACGCTGCTGGGGGCAAGCTTTGTCGCGCTGTCGCCCGACCATCCGCTGATCAGGCAACTGGCCGAATCGACGCCCGAGATCGCCGCATTTGTCGAGGAATGCCACCGTATCGGCACGACCGAAGAGGCGATCGAAACCGCGCCCAAAATGGGCTTTGACACCGGCCTGACCGTGCGCCACCCGTTGGACCCCGATTGGCAGCTGCCGATCTGGATCGCCAATTTCGTGCTGATGGAATACGGAACGGGCGCGATTTTCGGATCGCCTGCGCATGACGAACGGGACCACGAGTTCGCCGCCAAATACGACCTGCCGATTCTGGCGACCTTTGGTGAACAGGGAATGGACCTTGCTGCGGCGGATGCGCTGGTGGCCAAGGCTCCTTATGTTCCGGCCAAGACCGAGGTCGTGTCCTATGTGCGCGGTTTCGCGGGCGACAGCGACCAAACCGGCGATGCGGCTGTGCCCGCCGCGATTGCCGTGGCCGAACAGCAAGGCTGGGGCGAAGGTGTCACCAAGTTCCGCCTGCGTGACTGGGGCATTTCGCGCCAGCGGTATTGGGGCTGCCCGATCCCGGTTCTGCATTGCGAAAAATGCGGCACGGTGCCCGAATCGAAACAGAACCTGCCCGTCGTCCTGCCGCTGGATGTCAGCTTTGACGTGCCGGGCAATCCGCTGGATCGCCACCCGACATGGCGTCAGGCGACCTGTCCGAACTGCGGCGGCCCGGCGCTGCGTGAAACCGATACGATGGACACATTCGTCGATTCGTCGTGGTATTACGCACGCTTTACCAGCCCGCATGCCGCGACCCCGACCGACCGCGCGGATGCCGATTACTGGATGAATGTGGACCAGTATATCGGTGGGATCGAACATGCGATTCTGCACCTGCTGTATTCGCGTTTCTTCGCCCGCGCGATGGTCGCGACCGATCATCTGCCCGAAACCGCGCGCGAACCGTTCAATGCGCTGTTCACCCAGGGCATGGTGACGCATGAGATCTATATGACCCGCGATGCGCGGGGGCGACCGGTTTATCACCTGCCCGAGGATGTGACCGACGGAAAGCTGGCCGATGGAACCCCGGTCGAGGTGATCCCCTCGGCCAAGATGTCGAAGTCGAAGAAAAACGTGGTCGATCCGGTCGATATCGTCGCCAATTTCGGTGCTGATACCGCCCGCTGGTTCATGCTGTCCGACAGCCCGCCCGAACGGGACGTGGAATGGACCGCCGCCGGGGCCGAGGCTGCGAACAAGTTTCTGTCGCGCGTCTGGCGTCTGGCGGATGAAGCGCCGGCGGATGGCGGCGACGATGCCGACCTGACCCGCACCGCGCATCGTGCGATTGCAGATGTGACCAAGGCGATCGAGGGCTTTGCCTTCAACAAGGCGGTCGCAAAGCTTTACGAACTGGCCAATGCCATCGGGAAATCCAAGGCGGGCGGCGAAACCCGCAAGGAAGCGCTGCGCATCCTGGCGCAGCTGATGGCGCCGATGGTGCCGCATCTGGCCGAGGATGTCTGGGCAATGGCCGGTGGCGCTGGTCTGGTCGTCGATGCGGCATGGCCCAAGGCTGATTCGGCGATGCTGGAAGATGATGTCGTGGTCCTGCCGATCCAGATCAATGGCAAACGCCGGGCGGAAATCAGCGTGGCCAAGGACATGTCGAAAGAAGACATCGAATCGCTGGTTTTGGCCGATGAAACCGTGCAGCGTTTCCTGGAAGGCGCGGCACCGAAAAAGCTGATCGTCGTGCCGGGAAGGATCGTGAATGTCGTTGCCTGATCGCCTGACCCGCCGCGCCGCCCTGTTTGGGGCGCTGGCGCTGTCCGCCTGTGGGATGACGCCGGTCTATGGTCCCGGCGGCGGCGGCGGCAAACTGTTTGGTAAGGTGCGGCCCCGCGATCCGAAGACGTTTCAGGATTTCGCGTTCAATCAGCGCCTGGCGGAACGCCTTGGCCCTGACAATGCCTCGCAATACGATCTGGAGTATCAGATCAATGTCGGCGTCGTGCCGCAAGCCATCACCCCGGACGAGGTGACGACCCGCTATTCGCTGAATGGGACGGCGGATTTCGCGTTGAAGGATTCGGCGGGCCGTGTGCTGACGCGTGGGCGGGTCAGCAGCTTTACGTCCTATTCGACCACGGGGACCACCATCAGCACCCTGTCGGCCGAGGGTGATGCGCGTCGCCGTCTGGCCTTTATGCTGGCCGATCAGGTGGTGACGCGTCTGTTGGCTGCGGCGTCGCAGTTGCCGGAATGATCCTGAAGGGCGGAGAGATCGCTCGCTATCTGGCGCGGCCCGATCCGTCACGCCCGGCCTTGCTGATCTACGGTCAGGATGCGATGCGCGTTGCCCTGAAACGGGCCGAGGCGGTGAAATCACTGGTTGGCGACGGCGCAGAAGAGGAAATGCGCCTGACCCGCATGCCCGGCGCAGGCCTGCGCAAGGATGCCGCCCAACTGCTGGATGCGGTCAAGGAGATCGGCTTTTTTCCCGGCCCTCGCGTGGTGCTGGTCGAAGATACGCCCGATAACGCAGCCGAAGCTGTTGGTGTGGCGTTGGCTGAATGGCAACCGGGCGATGCGGTGATCGTTGTCACGGCTGGCGTGCTGACGAAATCATCCGCGCTGCGCAAGTTGTTCGAGGCGCATAAGGATGCGGTGACCGCCCCGATCTATGACGATCCTCCGGGGGAAGAAGAAGTGGGTCGTTGGCTGGCGGATGCCGGGCTGAAACAGGTGCCCCCTGCCGCGATGCGGGAAATGATGGTGCTGGCCCGTGCGCTGGACCCCGGCGATCTGCGCCAGACCATCGAAAAGATCGGCCTGTATAAATACAACGACGCCGAGCCGCTGACGGTCGAGGAAGTCGCCCTGATGACCCCGGCGACGATCGAGGCTGATCTGGACGAACTGATCCATATCGTTGCCGAAGGCCGTCATGCTGAATTCGGTCAGCTGATGCGCCGGATCGAAGGGCAGGGAACAACGCCGGTCTCGCTGTGCATTGCCGCGCTGCGCCATTTCCGCGCCCTGCATCTGGCCGCCGCCGATCCCGCCGGTCCGGGCACGGCCTTGTCACGGATGCGCCCCCCGGTCTTTGGGCCACGTCGCGACCGGATGGCGCGGCAGGCGCAAAGCTGGGGCGTTGCGCCACTGGAGGACGCTGTGCGCACGCTGCTGGACACGGACCTTGCCCTTCGCAGTTCGACCCGCGCGCCGCAGATGGCCATGGTCGAACGCGCCCTGATCCGTCTGGCGATGACGCCGCGAGGGCGACGTTGACCCCTGAACCGTCTGGCAAGGTCCGGGCGCTGGTCATTGGTGCCGGTCCGGCGGGGCTGATGGCCGCCGAAGAGTTGACCAAGGCAGGGCATCAGGTGATGATCGCCGAGGCGATGCCGACACCGGCGCGGAAATTCCTGATGGCTGGAAAGTCGGGGTTGAACCTGACCAAGGCCGAATCCCCCGCAGCGTTTTTCAGCAAATTCCGCGGACCGGATGCGCCCGATTTCGGGCAGATGGACTTTGGCCCGGACGATGTGGTGCGATGGGCAGAAAATCTGGGGCAACCCATGTTCACCGGATCGACAGGGCGGGTTTTCCCAACGGGCATGAAAGCCTCGCCCCTGTTGCGGGCATGGCTGGCGCGGTTGATCGAATCGGGGGCAGGGTTGCGGACACGCTGGCGTTGGGTGGGACTTGCCGGCGGATTTCACTTCGCGACGCCGGATGGTGACGCGATGCTGCAGCCCGATGTGACGGTGCTGGCACTTGGCGGCGCAAGCTGGCCAGGATTGGGATCAGACGCAGCCTGGGTGCCAACCTTGCAGCAAGCGGGGGTAAGCATCGCACCTTTCAGGCCCGCCAATATGGGGTTCCACGTCGCTTGGTCCGCGCCGATGAAAAAGGTAGTCGGGCAGGCGGTGAAGGGGGTCGCGATCCATGCAGGCAATCTGATCGGCCGCGGGGAATGGGTGATTTCACAAGCCGGCATCGAAGGCGGAGGGATCTATGAACTGGCCGCAGCGATTCGCGATGGCATGCCTGCGACGGTCGATCTGGCGCCCGATGTCGATCACGTCAGTCTGGCCGCACGATTTGCCCGGCCAAAGGGCAAGCTGTCCTTGGGCAATTGGTTGCGTCGGGTGCTGGGCGATCCGGTGAAGGTCGCGTTGCTGTTGGAATGGGGGCAGCCACTGCCCGACGACCCGGCAGGTTGGGCGGCGCGGACCAAGGCATTACCCCTGCAACATGCGGGGCCGATGCCGATTGACCGCGCGATATCCTCGGCGGGGGGAATCGCATGGTCGGCGGTCACGCCAGAGTTAGAGCTGCGCGCCCTGCCAAATGTGTTTGTCGCTGGCGAAATGTTGGATTGGGAGGCGCCGACGGGGGGATATCTGCTGACCGGTTGCATCGCACTTGGGCGTCATGCCGGGCGGGCCGCCGCGCGACGTCTGGCGGAATAGCCGTCAGCTTGCGGTCGCGCGTTGAAATGCGGGGCGGTCGCGCATGCGTTGCAGGAAATCCGACAATCGCGGCTCTATCACCGGGAATTTCGCAGTCAGCGCCCATGTCAGACAATGGGCCAGAATGATATCCGGCACCGTCATCTGATCGCCCGTGACAAAATCACCTTCGCCCATGCGATGGACCAGCTGCTTCTGGCTTTTCTCGAATTCCCACCGAAGGGTGTTCTTGATGGCCGACAAGCGCATTTCTTCGGGCAGGATGAAGCTGTGGCGCGCCGCCAACCATAGCGCCGCATCGAATTCATCCAGCAAAAATTGGGTCAGGCTGTCCTGCCGCGCGCGTTCAAGCGTGCCTGCCGGATAAGTCATGTGGCCATGGCGGTCGGCCAGATAGGTCAGGATCGCCGTCGAATCGGTGATGGGGGTGCCATCGTGGATCAACACCGGCACTTTGCCCGCCGGATTGAACTGCACCACGCTGTCACTTTGCGGAGTGGCCGGGACATGCTGATAAGGCTGGCCCAATTCCTCCAGCATCCAGATCACGCGCATGGTGCGGCTTTGGATCGGGCCGATTACGGTATACATGGAACCTCATCTGTCTGCCCGTGCCGGGGCGGGTCGGGCAAGTATGAAGAGCCTGTTCGGGTTGTCAATTTGGGCCGGTTCCGTCCTTCCAATCCAGGATCATCTGGGTTTGGGTCACGATCGCCGCCACCTTGCCATCGCCGCGGGTGACTGTGGTCTGCCAGACCTGGATGGTTTTGCCCAGATGCAGCGGCTCACAGGTTGCACGTGCCACATCGCCAATGCGGATCGGGCGCATGAAATTGGTCTTGCTTTCCAGCGTGGTGGTGCTGCGACCTTCCGGCAGGTTCAGAAAAGTCGCGGTGCCGCCGGCATTGTCGGCCAATCCCATGATCGCGCCGCCATGCAGAACGCCGTTGCGATTGGCCAGAACCGGCGTCACCGGCATGTCGAAAATGACACGCTCGGGCGTCGCTTCCACGACGGTCGCGCCGATATGCAGCGCAAATTCCGGCTGCGCTTCCGCCACGCGCTGCAATCTTTCGTCCATGATGGCTTCCCTTGCTGGTGCGGCCATTTCAACCGACAGCGCCTGCAAGGGCAAGGGGTGTCAGCGGCGACCGCAGCTTGCCAGTTGCGATCGGTACATCGCGGCGCGTTGGCCGACATTGGCGGCAACGCGGATCAGCCATGGTTTGCTGCGATACGACTGACGCGCAAAGCCCGAGCGTCCTTCGTGATAGGCCAGATATTGCGAGGTGGCATCCCATTTGGAAATGCCAAGCCTTTGGTTTGAACCGTGCATATACCACCCCATGAAATCGGTCGCATCCCGAATATCCGTGCGCTTTGCACTGCGATTGCCGGTTTCTTTCCGATATTCATCCCAGGTGCCGTCCAGCGCCTGCGAATAGCCATAGGCGCTGCTTTGACGACCAATCGGGATGACGCCAAGCGCGTATTGATGCGGCGTGCGGGCGTCGCCCACGAATTTCGATTCCTGATGAATCGACGCCATCTGCACGTGGATCGGGATGCCCCATTTGCGTTCGGTTGCCTGCATGGCGCGCCGATAGGCCGGACGCTCGGCCAGGATGGCGCATGCATTATCCAGATTGCGCGGAGCCTTGTAGTCGCCGCCTCCGCAAGAGGCGACAAGCCCGACAATCGCGAGTTTCAGAAGCCTGTTCATTCTGCCCTCTTCTTATTTTTCCGTCGATCTTACGGAATTTTGACAAAGGGTGAAATCACAAAGGCGGAAGGTCAGGCAGATAGGACGGCCTGCACCGCACGTTTCCAAGCGGAATACCGCTTGTCGCGTTGGTCTTCTTTCATCTTTGGCTTGAACCGGCGGTCCAGTTTCCATGCTTTTGCATATTCGTCCGGGGCGGGGCAAAGGCCCGCGCGATACCCGGCAAGCCATGCGGCACCCTGTGCGGTGGTTTCGGTATTCTTCGGACGATCCACCGATGCGCCAAGAATATCGGCCAGGAATTGCATGGCCGGTTCGCTTGCGGTCATGCCGCCATCGACGCGCAGCACAGCCGCATCCGCGTCGTTCCAATCTGCATGCATCGCCTCTAGCAGGTCGCGGGTCTGAAAACCGACGCTTTCCAGCGCCGCACGGGCAAATTCGGCAGGGCCGGTGTTGCGGGTCAGGCCAAAGATCGCGCCGCGTGCCTCGGGTGCCCAATAGGGGGCGCCAAGGCCGGTAAAGGCCGGGACCATGATGACGTTCTGGCTGTCATCCGCGTTGACAAACAGATCCTGAGTTTCCGACGCTTCTTTGATCAGCTTCAACCCGTCGCGCAGCCATTGCACGACCGCGCCAGCAATAAAGATGCTGCCTTCCAGCGCGTAGGTGGGCTTGCCGTCAAGCTGATAGGCGACCGTGGTCAGCAGCCGGTTTTGTGACCTGACGGCCTTGTCACCGGTATTGAGCAACGCAAAGCAGCCGGTGCCATAGGTCGATTTCAGCATGCCGGGTTCGAAACAGGCCTGACCGACTGTCGCCGCCTGTTGATCGCCCGCAACCCCAAGAATAGGGATCGCAGCCCCCAGCAGATCGGCGCTGGTCGTGCCGAAATCATCGGCGCTGTTGCGGATTTCAGGCAGCAATTCGGGCGGCACGCCGAACAGCTTCAGCATATCCTTGGACCATTCGCCCTTGTGGATGTCGTAAAGCATGGTGCGGCTGGCATTTGTCGCATCGGTCACATGCGATTTGGCGCCCGTCAGGTGCCAGATCAAGAAGCTGTCGATGGTGCCAAAGGCCAGTTCGCCCTTGCTGGCACGTTCGCGCGCGCCGTCCACGTTATCCAGCAGCCATGCAATCTTGGTGGCGCTGAAATAGGGGTCCAGCAGCAGGCCCGTCGTGTCCGTGACCTGATCTTCCACCCCATCGTCGCGCAACTTTCGGCACAGGTCCGAGGTGCGCCGATCCTGCCAGACGATCGCGCGATGGATCGGTTTGCCAGTCTTGCGATCCCAGATGACCACGGTTTCACGTTGATTGGTGATGCCAATGGCGTCGATTTTGTCGGCCTTGGCGTGTTTGATCGCCTGTTGCGCGGTTTCCAGACTGGTTTTCCAGATCTCGTTCGGGTCGTGCTCTACCCAACCCGATTGCGGGAAATGCTGTTTGAATTCCGCCTGCGCGGTGCCCTTAACCTGCAAATCGTCGCTGAAAACAATGGCGCGGGACGATGTTGTCCCCTGATCCATGGCAAGAATGGTCATTTCGCTTTCCTCCCCCTCAAGACTGCGCGATGCAAGCGGCCTCATGTTGTTGTGCCATCCAATTGTCGAGGGCTGCAATCTGTTCAGCGGACAGCCGCAGACCCAGCTTGCTGCGCCGCCACACGACATCCGCCGCGCGGCGGGCAAATTCGTGCATCATCAGCCAACGCGCCTCGGCCTCGGTCAAGGTTGCGCCGAAATCCTGGCCAAGGTCGGCGGGACTGGTCGCCGTGCCAAGGATGTTGCGCGCATCAGTGCCATAGGCGCGGATCAGGCGGGTTGCCCAAACGGAGCCAAGGAACGGATAATCCCGTTCCAGCCCGTCGATTTGCGCGCCCACATCGCCCACCGGGAAATCGCCGCCGGGCAGGGGCACGCCGGCCGTCCATGATCTGCCCGCCTGCGGAAAATACCGCTCCAACTTTTCCAGCGCATGTTCGGACAGGCGGCGATAGGTGGTGATCTTGCCGCCAAAGACATTCAGGCAGGGGGGTCCGTTTTCGTCCAGCGTCAGCACATATTCGCGCGTGGCTGCCGTGGCCGAGGATGCGCCATCGTCATAGAGCGGACGCACGCCGGAATAGCTCCACACGATCTGATCCGGCGTCACGGGCGTTGCGAAATATTCGGATGCGAAGCGGCACAGATATTCCGCCTCGGCCGGGCTGCATTCGGCGTCCAGCGGGTTGCCCTGAAAATCATTGTCGGTCGTGCCGATCAGGGTGAAATCACGCTCGTAGGGAATCGCAAAAATGATGCGGCCATCGCTGCCCTGAAAGAAATAGGCCTTGTCGTGGTCATACAGTCTCGGCGTCACGATATGGCTACCACGCACCAGACGCACCGATTCCCTGCTGTCCAGATGCACGACATCATGAATGACTTTGCCGGCCCAGGGACCGGCGGCATTTACCAGGGCGCGTGCCTTGAAGACGCGGCCATCGGCAAGGGTGATGGCCCACAGATCACCGTCGCGGCGGGCGCTTTCGACCGGGGCGTCAACCATGATATCTGCCCCGCGCTGTGCGGCGTCACGGGCGTTCAGCGCGACCAGACGGGCGTCATCCACCCAGCAATCGCTGTATTCATACGCTTTTTCCAGCCCGCCTTTCAGCGGTGCGCCTTCTGGTGTTCCCTTCAGCGACAGGCTGGTGGTGCCGGGCAGGATATCCCGACCACCCAGATTGTCATAAAGAAACAGCCCGGCGCGGATCAGGAAATTCGGCCGATGGCCCTTGTTCCATGGCATCAGCATGCCGACGATGCGCGACACCGGGGTGCTGGATTCGAAGGTCATTTTCGGATCCAGTGGCAGCACGAACCGCATCGGCTTGCTGATATGAGGCATCGCACGCAGAAGGGTTTCCCGTTCTTTCAGCGCCTCGCGGACCAGCCGGATTTCCAGATATTCCAGATAGCGCAGACCACCGTGGAACAGCTTGGTCGATTTCGAACTGGTCGCCTGGGCCAGATCGCCCATTTCTGCCAGACGAACCGAAAGGCCGCGACCGACCGCATCACGTGCGATTCCACATCCGTTTACACCGCCGCCGATGATGAACAGGTCTGTTACTTCGGTCATCGCGCTTCCATTATGCTATAAGCCAAGAGATGGGCGTTATTCTATCGTATTATTTCGTTTATGTGCGAAAATGTTCGTATTGGCAAGAAAGCGCGTCGTGTGACGTCAAAAAGGGAGGGATGTTGTGGCTTTGAATATTCGGCAGATGGAGATTTTGGACATCGCCCGCGCCTCGGGGCGGGTGGGCGTGGAGGAATTGGCCGAGCGTTTCGACGTGACCCTGCAAACGATTCGCCGCGATCTGGGCGAATTGGCAGATCAGGGCGTTCTGGACCGCGTGCATGGCGGCGCGGTGCTGCGCAGTGGTGTCAGCAATATCGGCTATGAACAGCGCCGCCAGATGTATTCCGATGGCAAGGCCGCCATCGCCCGTGCCTGCGCGGCCGAGATCCCCGACAACAGTTCGATCATCCTGAACCTGGGAACCACGACCGAGGCCGTGGCCCGCGAATTGCTGAACCACCGGAACCTGACCGTCATCACCAATAACATGAATGTCGCGAATATTCTGGTGGCGAATGAAAGCTGCGACATCATGGTTGCGGGGGGGGCGTTGCGCCGGACGGATGGCGGTCTTGTCGGCGATCTGACGACCGAATTCATGGCCCAGTTCAAGCCGGATTATGCCATCATCGGCACCTCGGCACTGGATATCGATGGCGATCTGCTGGATTTCGACATGGCCGAAGTGCGCGTCAGCCGCGCCATCGCTGGTCTTGCGCGGCAGACCTTCCTTGTCACCGATATCAGCAAGCTAAGCCGATCGGCACCGGTTCGGATCATTTCGATGGGGCAGTTGGACACGGTCTTTGTGGATCAGCGCCTGCCTGATTCGCTGATGCAGAAATGTGCGGAATGGGGAACGCGGGTCATCGTTGCCGATTAGGCCGGCTTCAGCAGGGCCGACAGGGCAGCCAGCTCGTCGGCACCTTGATCGGCCAACAGATTTTCCAGCGCCTGAAAGCGGCGCATGACCTCTTGCCCCGTTGCGGTAACGGTCGCGCCGCCGCCGCCTTTGCCGCCACGGCTGCTGGCCACCACCGGCGCGGCAAAGGCCGAATTCATCTCTTCGATCAGCGACCATGCGCGCTTATAGCTCATCCCCATTTCGCGCCCCGCAGCCGAGATCGAGCCCAGACGATCGATCAGGGACAGCAGTTGAAGCTTTCCCGGCCCCAGAACCAGAGGCACGTCATATTCCAGTCGCAATTTGATGCGCGGTGTCACGGGCCGGATGCTCCCTTCACGGTTTGCGGGCAGCCCCACATTGGCCGAAATCCTGCGGCGACTGCAATATGACCCGAATTGCAGGCGCGAAACGTGACGAAATTTCACCCCAGACTTGTCGTGCGCCCGTTGCTGGTTATGTTTCCCCAAGATTTGTTCAGGAGGGGAATCATGTCCGATAATGAAATCGTCATTCTGTCCGGCGCACGCACTGCCATTGGCAGCTTTGGGGGCAGCTTGGCCGCCATTCCGCCGATTGACCTTGCTGCGACCGTTACCAAGGCCGCGATCGAGCGTGCGGGCCTGACCCCCGACAAGATCGGACAGGTGGTCTTTGGCCATGTCCTGAATACCGAACCGCGTGACATGTATCTTAGCCGCGTGGCGATGCTGGACGCAGGTGTTCCACACACAACGCCTGCGATGAACGTGAACCGTCTTTGCGGTTCAGGCGTGCAGGCGATCGTGTCGGCGGTGCAGGCGCTGGCACTGGGCGACGCCGATTTCGCCGTCGCCGGCGGTGCCGAAAGCATGAGCCGTGCGCCCTATACCGTTCCTTCGGCCCGTTTTGGAGCGAAAATGGGCGATCAGAAGCTGGTCGATATGATGACCGGCGCGCTGACCTGCCCGATGGGCACGGGTCATATGGGCGTGACGGCGGAAAACGTGTCTGCGGAACACGACATCAGCCGTGAAGCGCAGGACGAATTTGCACTGGAATCGCAAAAGCGCGCCGCAGCGGCGATTGCGGCGGGCTATTTCAAGGATCAGATCGTCCCGGTCGAGGTCAAGACCCGCAAGGGCGTGGTGGCCTTCGACACGGACGAACATCCCAAGGAAACCAGCCTTGAAAAGCTGGCCGCCCTGAAAACCGTGTTCCAAAAGGACGGCACCGTGACCGCCGGAAACGCCAGCGGCATTAACGATGGGGCAGCGGCAATTGTGCTGGCCCGCGCCGATGCTGGAAAGGCCGCCGGTCTGACGCCGCGTGCGCGTATCCTTGGCTATGCCGTTGCTGGCGTGCGCCCCGAGGTCATGGGCATCGGTCCGGTCCCGGCGGTTCAGGCCCTGCTGAAGAAAACCGGCCTGAAGGTCGAGGATTTCGACGTGATCGAATCCAACGAGGCCTTTGCAGCACAGGCATTGGCGGTATCAAAGGAACTGGGTCTTGATCCGGCCAAGGTGAACCCGAATGGCGGTGCCGTAGCACTTGGTCACCCGGTCGGCGCGACCGGCGCGATCATCACCGTGAAGGCGCTTTATGAGCTCGAACGGACCGGGGGAAAGAAAGCCCTGATCACCATGTGCATCGGCGGCGGTCAGGGAATCGCGCTGGCCATCGAGCGCATCTGACGACAGTTTGCACCGATTCAAAAGCCCGGTCTCCATGTGGAGGCCGGGCTTTTTGTGACCAGCGCGTCGTCGCCGAAGTTTGGCGGTTAGATTTTATAACCAATTTTTCCTTGACCCATGGTCCGTCAGCATGCCTTCCTGTTGCACAATTAATGGGAGGGGAATGATGTTCTTTGCAGCCTTACTGCCCGTGCTGGCAGTGTTTGTTCTGCTTGTTGTCATGCGACGTTCAGCAAAACTGTCCATGTCAGCAGCTTATGTGATTACAGTTTTATTGGCGTTGTTGTTGTGGAACGCGCCTTTCGCCAAGGTGGCGGGGGCAACCGTGAATGGCCTGGTGACGGCGGTGACCCTGCTTTACATCGTCTTTGGGGCCATTCTGCTGCTATATACCGTGCAGGAATCGGGTGCGATCCGCGCCATCCGTCGCGGCTTTACGGATATCTCGCCCGACCGACGCATTCAGGCCATCATCATCGCGTGGATGTTCGGTTCGATGATCGAGGGGGCATCGGGATTTGGCACACCCGCTGCTGTCGCCGCACCGTTGTTGGTCGCGATCGGATTTCCCGCGATGGCTGCGGTCATGGTCACGCTGATTATCCAATCCACGCCGGTATCTTTTGGCGCGGTGGGCACGCCGATGTTGGTGGGGATCAAAACCGGCCTGTCAAACAGCCCCGAGGTCGCCAGCGCAATCGATCCCGCGACGGTGGATCAATATGTGCCCATCGTCGCCGCGAATGTGGCGATGGTTCATGCGCTGATCGGTTTTCTGATCCCGCTGATGATGGTGGGCATGATGACCCGTTTCTTCGGCGCCAGCCGCAGCTTTGCCGAAGGCTTCCGGGCGTGGAAATTTGCGCTGTTTGCCGGCGTCGTCTTTACCCTGCCTTATTGGCTGGTCGCCAAGTTCCTTGGCCCGGAATTCCCGTCACTGATCGGGGGGCTGCTGGGCCTGATGATCGTGATCCCTGCGGCACGGGCCGGGTGGTTCATGCCAAAGGACAGCTTTGATTTTCCGCCACGCACCCAATGGGGTGACGACTGGCAGGGCACCGTGGATGCGGATGCCGCTGAGGCAGAGATCGCCCCGCACGGGCACGCGGCGCGTCGCGAGATTTCACTGCTGACAGCATGGTCGCCCTATGTCATCGTTGCTGTCCTGTTGGTGCTGACACGGACGATTGCACCGCTGAAGGCGTGGTTGACGGGGCCTTCGACGACCTTGTCAGCGCAGAACCTGTTCGGGTCCGGGATCAATGCCTCGGCCCAGTTCCTGTATTCGCCCGGCACGATCATGATCATTGCTTCGCTGATCTCGGTCGCGCTGTTTCGGATGCGCGGATCGGATTACGGCAAGGCCTGGGCAATTTCAGGCAAGACCATGATGGCCGCTGCACCAGCATTGCTGCTGGCTGTGCCGATGGTGCAGGTGTTCATCAATTCGGGATCCGAAGGGATGGCATCAATGCCGATCACGCTGGCCGAGGGGATGGCGGGCGCAACCGGGCATGCATGGCCATTGTTCGCGCCGCTGGTGGGCGCGTTGGGCGCGTTCATCGCCGGATCGAACACTGTGTCGAACATGATGTTTTCATTGTTCCAGTTCTCGACCGCGCAGGGCATCGGGCTTGATCTGTTTGGCGTGACGATTGTTGTGGCCTTGCAGGCAGTCGGTGGCGCGGCGGGGAACATGATCTGTGTCCATAACGTCGTTGCCGCATCCGCGACCGTTGGTCTGACCGACAAGGAAGGTGATCTGATCCGCAAGACGCTGATCCCGATGGCCTATTACGTCGTGCAGGCCGGGCTGATCGGAATGGGCTTGATCCATGGCGGATTGTGGTGGGTCGCCGCTGCGATCTGGGCGCTGGCGGTGGTTGCTGCGATGCGCGTCAATCGCGCAGGCACGCACAGTCAGGTTGCGACCAGTAGATAAGCCAAGAAGATCTTCAGAGACGAAAAAGGGCGGCTTGCAGGCCGCCCTTTTTCGTTTGCCACATATTCCCCGGATATCGGTTGGGCGAATATGAAAACGAGCCGTCCAGATAAGACGGCTCGCGAGTTCCACGGAGATGGTCCGGTTAGGGATGGAAAAATCCGTCCGGTCCCAATCAGAGCTTACAACCCAAAGGTTTGCCTCTAGGTCACGGCCCCCCTGACTGTTCCGACACCTCTCTCCACTATCACTCTCGACACTGGACCACCTCCTTTCAAAAAGTTGCCGTTATAAGGAAATGGTGACACAGATTGCCTGTGTGTCAATCAGTTTTCTACGCGACGGCTCAACAAATTGCGTACAAGGATACGGAAGGGCACAAGGGCAAGTAGCGCCAGACATAGTTTGACCATCCAATCAGCAGTTGCCAAAGAAACCCACAACGGGGTGATCGGACCATAGCCAAGCAGCGAAACAGCCTCATTCGCCCAGCCGGTATTGGCATCATGGGGAAGCGCGGCAGAGAAGGCGATGCCAAAGAAAAGCGCCGTATCGAGCGCCGACCCGATCAGCGATGACATCAAAGGCGCTTTCCACCACGCGCCGTTGCGAAGCGCGTCGAAAATGGCGATGTCCAGCATCTGCGCGACGATAAAGGCTGTCCCCGAGGCGATGGCGATGCGCAAGGTGGTCTTGTCAAAGCCGGCCGCGATCAGCGAGCAGACAACGCCCACCGCAAAACCCGCCAGCACGACCCGGCGTGCGGACGCGGCACCATAAACGCGGTTCATCACATCGGTGACAAGAAAGGCAAAGGGATAGGTGAATGCACCCCAGGTCAGCCAGTCGCCAAGGACGAACTGAACAAGGATGTTGGATGCCACCACAATGGCGGCCATGGCAAGGATGCCGGGCAGAAAGCGGGTCATTGATGATTTCCGTTTTACAAGGTCGCGGAACAACTCGGTCCCGCCACATGCGGAACAATGCGCGCATATGACGACCGGACCTGCCCTGTCAACAACAGCCTGTCAGTCGCGCAGGCGGTATTCGACCAGCTCTGTCCGTTGCAGGATCAGGAAATTGTCGTCCGACACCAGTGTGATCCGGATGCCCTGATCGTCCTGCCAGACGGCAATTCCTTCCAGATTGTCATATTGCATCTGGCCGGTTTCCAGCAGGATCTGTTCGTTTTGCGGGCCGTCATCGGTGATCTGCATGCGTCGCACCCGCGCGGTAAAGCCCAGAATGCCCTTGAAGTCGCGTTCCAGCAGATACAGCCAGCCATCCGGCCCGAAATCCGCGCCGACCGGCAACCAGCGCGGATCGCGGCGAATTTCGCCTGCCGTGCCCCATTGTTCATCCCGGAACGTCAGGATCGGAAAGGGGCGATGTTCACCGCCCGAGCGTTCGGGGATCGCAAAGATCGTTCCGTCATCGCGGATCGCCAAAGCCTCCAGACCGGCGTTTACCTTCATTCCGGGCAGTTCGGGTGGGCGGGGATGCGTGGTTGCCGCCGCCTCGGGGTGGTCATAGCTGATGAGGCGGTCCAGGCCCTCGAAACTGACCCAGATTGTGCCGTCCTGGGCCACGGCAAGCCCTTCGCTATCGCCCAGATAGCCGGGTTTCAACGGCACGCCGTGGCTGTTTCGCAGATGGGCGCGTCCTTCGATATCGGCAGCAAGGATACGACCATCGGCGTCACGCTGAAAATTGCCCCAATACAGATGGGCGCGATCACTGACGGTGTAGAAGGTCTGGCCGTCCTGACCGACCTCGATTCCCGAAAAGCCGCCAAAGCTGTCGGCGCTGTCACGCCAGACGAAGGTGCCGACATGCTCCATTGTAGCGGCCGGTGCAGGGGCACCGGCCGCAATCATGACGACAGACAGAATTGCAGGTCTCAGGGCGCCGAAGCGACATTGGTGCATTGGGAAGGCAGTTCGCTAAGTCTGTAGGTGCGTGGATGGCGATAGTTCGGATCGGGCGGGGTCGGTTTGACCCGGCTGGGATTGATCCGGTTCTGAATCCATTCCGCCGCCTCGGCACAGCCGTCGCCCGGTGGTGGCGCGTCCTGCTGACGGCAGATCGAGCCGCGCGGGCAGGTCAGGCGGACATGGAAGTGATAGTCGTGATCGTTCAGCGGGCGCACCTTGCGTAGCCAGTTGCGATTGCCTCTTTCCATCTGGCACATCGCAACCTTGACCACCGGATCGACGAAGATGCGTTCGACGCGCGGATCGCGGGCGGCGGCCCGCATGATCGACATATGGCTGGGCGTCCAGTTACCCGACAGGCCAGTGCCACGGCCATCCACCACCGAAACCGACGACAGGCTTTCGCGTTGGCCGGGTGACAGCGACAGGCTGGGCGGCGGCAGCATCCAGATATCGGCATCCAGCCCCATCTGATGGCTGGCATGGCCCGATACCATGGGGCCGCCGCGGGGCTGGCTCATATCGCCGACATACAGCCCGCGCCAACCGGCCTGCTGGGCGGCCTGCGACAGGCCGACCAGAAAGCTGACCAGTTCCGGGTGGCCCCAGTTGCGGTTACGCGACAGGCGCATGGCCTGCCAGCTTGGGCCGGTTTCGGGAAGTTGGGCGAAGCCCTGACCGCAGCCCTGCGAATAAAAGCCAATCGACACCGCCGCTCCTTGCGATGCGCTGCGGAATGAGCCGAATACATCTTTCGCCAGCGGGTCCGCCATGGCCGGCAGTGCCAGCCCGACGACAAGCGCGGCGGTGGTCAATATCTTGCGGATCACAGCTCTGCCTCATTTTCTTGTTCTGGTTTTACCCAGACTAGCAGAATCAGCCCCAGAAGAAATAACAAGATTAGCGGAGAAACTCCGATGCGCTGATTTCCTGTCATGGCGGTGGCAACGGCGATCAGAAGCGGTGCAAGAAAGGCCGTGGCCTTGCCGGAAAGCGCATAAAGGCCAAAGGCTTGCGTCGCGCGGGCGGGCGTCGTGTGATGCACCATCATTGTGCGGCTGGCTGCTTGTAACGCGCCACCCGCGCCACCGATCAGTGCACCACAGACGAAAAAGATCACATCGGGCAGGCGCAGATTGCCGATCACGGGGGCGGCTGACAGCGGCATCCCGAACAGGCTGTGGCGATCCATTCCCACAATGACGACGCAGATGGCGGTCAACGTCAGAGTGGCAATGACAATGACGAACTTCGGACCCCATCGACGATCTGCATGGCCGCCCAGCCAACTGATCAGACTGGCGGATACCGCGCTGACGATGCCAAAGATCCCCGCCAGAAACACCGGCCAGCCCAGCACGGTGGCCGCATAGACCCCGCCAAAGCCGTAAAGCCCGTTCAGCGCGTCGCGCGACAGCATGGATGAGGCCAGCCAGCTTGCCAGACTTGGGCGGTGGCGCAGGCTGCGAACCAGCGCCCAAAGGTCACGCATGGCCGGGCCAATTCGGATCGCGCGGCCGGTTCCGCGCGGCTCTCTCACCCACAGAAAGAACGGAATCATGAAGATGACATACCAGATCGCGACGAACGGCCCGACGAAGCGCGTGCCTTCGCGGTGCGCTGGATCAAGGCCAAGCAGCGGGTCGATCCCGATTATGGTCTTGCCGCTGGGCGTTTCCTGAAACAGCATCAGCATGACCAGCAGCGCGATAACTCCGCCCAGATAGCCAAAAGCAAAGCCCGAGCCTGAAACGCGACCGATCTCGTCGCGTGGCGCAAGGCCGGGCAGCAGCGCGTTAGTGAAGATAGCTGCAAATTCGGTCGCGATCAGGCCGATGCCGATCAGCGTGACGGCCCAGATCAGCGGTGGTTGATTTGGCACGATATACCAAAGCCCCGCCGCCCCGATCACATAAAGCGCCGAGAACGCCCAGATCCATGGCATGCGTCGCCCCGATGTATCGGCAACCGCGCCCAGGATCGGGGCCAGAATTGCGATGGCAATGCCTGATATGGACAGTCCGTAACCCCATAGGGTCTGTGCCTGCGCACCGGCCAATGTGATGCTGTCACCGATTTGCAGAAAATGCCGCTGTGCGATTTCTGCAAAATAGACCGAGAATATGAAGGTCATCAGAAGCGTATGAAAAGGCTGGCTTGCCCAATCGAAAAACCACCAGCCCCATATTCTCTTTTGGTTCATCGACCCCCCGCTATCCGGATGCGCACATAAGGCCGCAGGCCGGTCAGCCTGGCAAGTGGGCTTTTGCCTGATCCGGCAATTGGGGCGGCCAGGGGCGCAGGCTTTCTGCCTGGATCCAGGCGCTGACACAATCAGGGAGCGGCGGGCTGGCGCCGTCATAGCCCAATGCCTTGATCACGAGCGCCGGATCAACGATCCCCTTCGAAGACGTAACAGCGGTGCGCAGCAGCATCTGGTTGCAGCATTCGCCTTTTTTCCACATGGTCTGTTCCATGTAGAAAAACCGGTGGTCCCATCCGACCATGCGGGAAAACATGGTGAATTTATCAAACATCTTGATACGGCGGCGATAGCGGGTCGAATTTCCGGCGACCGTGATGCCCCATTTGTTCTTGCGCAAGGCAGGCAGCAGGCCCATCCGCCCGGCCATCGGAATCCGACCCAGATCATACAGAGTCAGCGTGCGGCCGTTGTTCAGCTCGATCCACGGGTCAATGTCCCAGGGCCAGCACCTGTGGGTCGAGACATGAACATCCATCGGTCCCAATGCGGGCGCATTGCGGTATTTCAACATCTCTTTTGCGAACCGGATCAACGGATACATCAAATGCCCCTTTCGTCGCTGTTGCCCTTTGGGTGACTGCGATCAACGCAATCGTCAAGGCGAACGCCACGGTAATTGGTTGCACGCCGCCCTGAGCATGCCCATACAGGGGTGGATTTCTGACAAGAGGGAATGATGGTCACTCTGTACCAAGCGCTGCAACTGATCCTTCAGATTTTGTGGGTCATCATGATCGTCCACATCATCATGTCGTGGCTGATCAATTTTCAGGTGCTGAACCTGCGGCAACCATTGGTGGCGCAGATCTGGGACGGCCTGAACAGGCTGCTAGAGCCGATTTATCGTCCGATCCGCAACATTTTGCCCAATACTGGCGGGCTGGATCTGGCACCGCTGGTGGTCTTTGTCATCATCATCATCCTGCGCAGCGCCCTGGCCAATAACGCGGGCTTCTTCTACGGCGCGTAATGCCCACCGATCTGTTGCGACAGGTCTGGGGATTCGACGGATTCCGCCCCGGACAGCTTGAAATCGTCGAAACCGTCGCGGATGGTCGCGATGTGCTGGCGATCATGCCCACGGGGGGCGGCAAATCGCTGTGCTATCAATTGCCCGCGTTGATGCGGGACGGGGTGACGGTGGTGATTTCCCCCCTGATCGCGTTGATGCGCGATCAGGTGCGGGCGCTGCGCGAAGCGGGCGTTGCGGCGGGCGCATTGACCAGCGGCAATACACAGGACGAAACGGATGCGGTGTTTCAGGCCCTCTCGCAGGGCGAGCTGAAAATGCTGTATATGGCGCCCGAACGGCTGGCATCCGGTGGCACGGTCAATCTGTTGCGCGGCGCGGGCGTTACCGCCATCGCCGTGGACGAGGCGCATTGCGTCAGCCAATGGGGCCATGATTTCCGTCCCGACTACCTGCGCATCGGCGATCTGAAACGCGCGTTGAATGTGCCGCTTGCTGCCTTTACCGCAACCGCCGACGCCGAAACCCGGGCCGAGATTGTCACCCGCCTCTTTGACGGCGCGGAACCCGTCACCTATTTGCGCGGCTTCGATCGCCCGAATATCCGGCTGACCTTTCAGCCCAAGGACAGCCCGCGCAAGCAGTTACTCAGCTTCGTCGCTGCCCGCCGTGGGCAATCCGGCATCGTCTATTGCGCCAGTCGCGCACGGACGGAATCGCTGGCCGATGCGCTGAATGCCGATGGGCACAGCGCCGCTGCCTATCACGCCGGGATGGAGGCCGGGCCGCGCCGCGACGTCGAGGCCCGATTCCAGCGCGAAGACGGCCTCATTGTCGTTGCCACCGTTGCCTTTGGCATGGGGATCGACAAGCCGGATATCCGCTGGGTTCTGCATTCGGACCTGCCGAAATCCATCGAAAGCTATTATCAGGAAATCGGCCGGGCGGGTCGTGATGGCGATCCGGCCGAGACACTGACACTTTATGGCCCCGACGACATTCGTTTCCGCCGGACGCAGATTGACGAAGGTCTGGCCGACGGGCCGCGCAAGGCCGCAGATCATGCGCGGCTGAATGCGCTTCTGGGGCTGGCCGAATCCACCGGCTGTCGCCGTCGCAAGCTGCTGGGCTATTTCGGCGAAGAGCTGGAACAGGATTGTGGCAATTGCGACATTTGCCTCCACCCGCCAAAGCTGTTCGACGCGACCGAGGCTGTTCGCAAGGCGCTGTCTGCGATGCTGCGCACGGGCGAATGGTTCGGCAGCGGCCATCTGATCGACATTCTGACTGGCAATGTCACCGACAAGGTGCGTGATCGCGGGCATGACCAATTGCCGACCTTTGGCGTCGGGCGCGATTATGGCCGCACGCAGTGGCAGGCGATATTCCGGCAGATGATGGGGCTGGATCTGTGTCGGCCCGACCCGGAACGCCATGGCGCGCTGTTTTTGACTGATGCCGCGCATCCGGTTTTGCGGGGCGAAGAAAGCGTCACCCTCCGCCATGATGCGACCCTGCGGGCCAAGGGCGGCAATGTCATCAAGACGCAGGTGGCGGAAGAGGACGAACCGCTGCTGTCGGCGTTGAAGGCCAAGCGTCGGGCGCTGGCAGAAGCTGCGCGGGTGCCGGCCTATGTCATTTTCCCGGACCGCACCTTGATCGAGATGGTTCAGCGCCGCCCGCAGGATATCGACCAGATGGCGCAGGTCAGCGGGGTCGGGGCCAAGAAGCTGGAAAGCTATGGCCGCGAATTTCTGTCCGTGATTGCGGGCGAACAGCCCGATATGCATCCGAAGCGCCGTGCCTTGGCGGGGCGTCCGGCGGGCGAATTGTTTGACCGTTTGGTTGATGCCCAAAATCGACTGATGCGGGGCGAGGACGGGACCGAAAAGCCGCTATCCTGTTCGACCGCGCAGATCAGACGGATTGCCGAAATGCGCCCTGCCGATCGGGGCGCATTGGCGCGGCATATGGATGAACCGCGTCTGGATCGGTTCGGCGATGCATTCCTGAACGAAATCGCGACAGGCTAGGGCGCCAGATCCTCGAACACTTTCGGAGGCAGGGCGATATCTGCCAGCGTATATTCCGACAAGGTGCTCATGAAGGCTGCCCGTGCGCGTTGCAGGGGATGGACCAGGCGACAACTGGACGTAATCCGGCAGGTATTGCCGGGTCGCAGGCATTCGACCAGTCCCATATCCGGTTCGATGTGCATGACGATATCACTGACGATGATCGTCTCGGCAGGTTTGGCAAGACTTAGCCCGCCATTGCGTCCGCGATGGCCTGTCAGAAAGCCGGTGCGCGTCAGCAGATTGACGACCTTCATCACCGTGCCCCGTGATTGGCCATAGGTCGCCACGATATCGTCGATGGTGAACATCCGCTCTTTCGCCGAGGCGGCATAGATCAGGATTCGCAAAGCCAGGTCACTACTGTCTGTCAGCCGCATCACGGGCCTTTATGCTGAGATTTCTTCACCGCTGCCCCCAGAATCATCTGTGGGTCAACCCTTTTGCAACTGACGACGGACAACGTGTCGCAGGCAAAACGCACAAAGCACCGTTGCGATTCCGCGTCGTTCCAATAGATATACATTATATATTTCTTTAGTGAAGCAATGAAAGAGACTTGCCGATGCCGAACGATCTTTCGCCTGACGTTATAGATATCGTTGAAGCAACCGCCCCCGCCGTTGCTGCAAATATCGACCTGATTGTTGCGACCATGTATCGAAACCTGCTGGCAGACCCGGAAATTCGCGTGCTGTTCAACATGGCGCACCAAGAGGGCGTGTCACCACAGCACAAGGCTTTGGCAACCGCCTTGGTTGCCTATGCGACGCATATTCGCAGCCCTATGGTTTTGCAGGCCGGGTTGGAACGGATTGCGCAAAAACATGCGGGCCTTCAAATTCTGCCCGAGCACTATCCCTATGTCGCGGATGCCTTACTGAAGGCAGTCAAAGAGGTCCTGGGCGATGCGGCGACGGATGAGGTGCTGAACGCCTGGGGCGCTGCCTATTGGCATCTGGCAAATATCCTGATCGGCCGCGAAGAAGAGATTTATTCAAGCGCCGAGGAGGCGACCGGCGGCTGGCGCGGCTGGCGGCGCTTTGAAATCGCCGCCAAACAGCCAGAAGCCGAAGGGATCATGTCCTTTACCTTGCGCCCGGTTGACGGCGGCCCCGTGCTGGCCCATCGTCCCGGTCAGTATTTGTCCTTCCGGATCGTCTTGCCCCACGGAGAAGAGGTTCGCCGCAACTACTCTATCTCTTCGGCGCCCAATGACCGGGATTACCGGATCACCGTGAAACGAGAAACGCATGGGCAGGTGTCGGGCTGGCTGCATGATGAGGCCAGTATTGGCACGCAGTTGCAAGTCTCCCCGCCGGCTGGTGATTTCTTCCTTGAGCCTGCCGACAAGCAGCAAGTGGTGCTGTTGTCCGGCGGCGTTGGCCTGACGCCGATGATCTCGATGCTGGAATCGCGCCGTGGCAGCAAATCACCACAAATGGTCTATGTTCATGCGACCCAGAACGGCCGTCAGCACGCCATGCGGGCACAACATGAAAAATCGGCAGATCAGAGCTTTGTTTTCTACGAATCTCCCGCTGCCGAGGACGTCGAAGGACGCGACTATACCGGACGGGGTCGCATCGATCCGAACTGGCTGGCCCAGAATACACGGGCGGATATTGCCGATTATTACATCTGCGGCCCGGAAGGCTTCATGCGTCAGATGATCATTGGGTTGAAGGCTGCGAATGTCAGCCCTGACCGCATCCATTACGAATATTTTGGCCCGGCCAAAGCGGAACTAAACTGATCCCGTTTTTGTTAGTTGTCAGGTTTCAGAGTGCTGGCCCCGTCTCAAAAGGCGGGGCCATTTGGTTTTGGCTGTAATGTAATCGGAACGTGAATCGAATTGTCTAGGGAACCGCGGGGTTTGTGGCATGATGATAGTCGTCCGATCCTGCACGCGCTGACGGAGAATGTTGATGAAACTGAAATGGTCCGATGTCACCCCGAAGGATGTGTGGCTGAATCGCCGTAATTTTCTTGCAGGTGGGGCAGCTTTGACCGCCACTCCGGCGCTTGCTCTGACAGGGCGGCCCTCAGCCCTCTCGACCGATGAAAAGCTGAACACGCTGGAAGAGATCACGAACTATAACAACTTCTATGAGTTCGGGACCGGCAAGACCGATCCGGCGCAGAATGCGGGTGCGCTGACCACAGATCCCTGGTCGGTGGAAATCGGTGGGCTGGTGGATCGTCCGGGCAGCTATGGGGTGGACGATCTGGCCCCCCCGGATGCGCTGGAGGAACGCATCTACCGCCTGCGCTGTGTCGAGGCATGGTCGATGGTGATTCCGTGGATCGGCGTGCCGCTTGCCAGCGTTCTGGAAAAGGTCGGCGTGCAGCCGGGCGCGAAATACGTCGCCTTCCAGACCTTGCTTCGGCCCGAAGAGATGCCGGGACAGAACTATCCCTTTATCCGCTGGCCCTATGTCGAGGGTCTGCGATTGGATGAGGCGATGCATCCGCTGACGATTCTGGCGACGGGACTGTATTCCGATCCGTTGCCCAACCAGAACGGCGCGCCGATCCGCTTGGTCGTGCCGTGGAAATACGGGTTCAAATCGATCAAGTCCGTGGTGCGCATCACCCTGACTGCGGAGCAGCCGCCTTGCAGCTGGCAGCAGTTGCAACCATCGGAATACGGCTTTTATGCGAATGTGAATCCCGAAGTCAGCCATCCCCGCTGGTCGCAGGCCAGCGAACGCAGGATCGGTGCGGGATTGTTTGGCGGCCGGCAAGAAACGTTGATGTTCAACGGCTATGCCGATCAGGTCGCCTCTCTTTATGCTGGCATGGATCTGGCGAAGCATTACTGATGGCCCGCAAGATCAATGATGCTTTGCGGCGCCTGCCGGTCTGGGCAGTCTGGATCGCCGGGCTGATCCCGTTGGCTTTGCTGATCTGGGATACGCTCAATGGTCGTGTCGGTGTCGATCCCGTCGCCGGGATTGAACATCGTCTGGGCCGCACCGCCATCTATTTCCTGATTGGCGGTTTGGCGGTGACCCCGCTGCTGCGCCTCACAGGGATCAGCCTGATGCGATTCCGCCGCGCAATAGGATTGCTGTGCTTTACCTATGCCATGCTGCATGTGTTGGCGTGGATCAGCATGGATATGGGCTTCTTGTGGGCGCAGATGGCCCGGGATGTCGTGAAGCGCCCCTATCTTCTGTTCGGGATGCTGGCTTTTGCGATGCTGATTCCCCTGGCGATCACATCCAACAATCTGTCGATCCGGCGGATGGGCGGGCTTGGGTGGCGGCGCCTGCACAGGCTTGTCTATGCTGCTGCACCGCTGGCCGCGCTGCATTGGATATGGGTCAAGAAGACCCTGCCACTAACCCCGGCGGCGTGGATGGCAGTGATTCTGGTGCTTTTGCTGGTCAGAATCGTTTTCGTCCGGGGTAGACGCAAAAATCGTCTAGATGGTCAAAATAATAAACCAATAAAATCAGTACTTTAAAAAAAGTACGGCATTTTTGTGAAGATTTCTGAATTTCGGGGGTTGCGGTCCCCCGACCTCATCCGTAAATACCGCTTCACCGAAGGCGGGAACGCTGGAAGGGACGGACGGAAGCGGCGCAGAGGTGCTGGGGATGTTCGGAAGACAATTTGGGAATGACTGACCGGGCGGGCGTCGATAGAAGGGCGCCGCATCCGTGATTTTGTTTCCTCTGCTTTTTGACATTGATGATGAATGAAGGGATATGCGGGCGGTTTGGTCGTATTCGACCAAGGTCTTGCATATCGGCTCTCTAGCGCAAGCGA
>NZ_JACOQL010000001.1 GCF_014490725.1 Paracoccus amoyensis | reverse complement strand
CGTGATCATCCCCCGCATCGGCATGGAGGTGCTGGTCGAATTCCTCGAAGGCGATCCCGACAAGCCGGTTGTCGTGGGCAATGTGTTCAACGGCAAGAACGATGCGCCGTACCCGCTGCCCGCGCATAAGACCAAGGCGGTGTGGCGGTCGAACACGCATAAAGGACAAGGCTTCAACGAGATCGCGTTCGAGGATGAGAAGGGCCAAGAGGAAGTATTCCTGCATGCCCAGAGGTATATGACCACTAAAGTCATTAACAATCAGTCGCAAAATATACTTGCAAACAGGATCGAAAGTGTTGGTGCGAGCGCCAGTCTGATGATCGGTAAAAACCAGATTGAACGCATCGGGGCAAATAAATCAGTCACTGTAGGAGGAGGCGGCGGAGCGCTCGGGCTTCTTACATCCCTTGTCAGCGCAGGCGGCAGTTTCTTTTCCAAAGCAGCCAAGTCTGTTGGGGCCGCTGCGCCAGTTTCTGAATATGCCGACCAAGTCGCAGGTGTCGGTGCGTTGGCCGGGGATATAGAAAGCTTGATATCGGCTACGGGGTTCGCAGTCACAGGAGAACATCGTACAAAAGGTGGCAGCGTACAGGCCGAAGCAGCAGGCGGATTGTCTGGAATTTTAACTCGTATTTTTCCGGGTAGTGGTACGCTTTCCACGGTAATTGAGAAGTTTCGCTCTGATACTGTTGGGTTGGCTTCGACTGAGCAGGTTGGTGTTGCTAAGAATGTTGTGGTCGGTCAAGTAAATTCACTTTCTGTCGGCAAGAGAATGAATGTTTTGATTGGAGAAGATTACGACTTTGAGTCAAGGAAATCCATTTTTGCAAGAACCACAACGCATACTCTGCATGCCAAGGAAAAATTCATCATTGCTGGGCCTGGCGGCTCAATCAGCATCGACGAAGCGGGGATAACAATAAGAGCTCGGAAGTTTGAAGTCCATTCGCCTGAAATAGACTTTAAATCTGGCGCTCCCGATCAAGTTGCGGCGCTTCGATCCGATAAGCCGTTTGTTGAAGAGTGTCCTCTAAAATCACCGTCGAAGGAATAAATTATGGTGACGATGACCTTTAAGAATTGCGATGATTGCGATGACTGCGATGATTTGCTGACGGAAATTCTGCGGCGCACATATAGTAAGGAAAGTGGAGGGAATAAGGGGCTGGTGACGCGTTGGGCGGAACAGGTCTTTGGCTGCCAGACACCAACCAATACAATAAATACGCACTCATCTTGCGCTGGTCATAGATTGCAGGGAACCTGGGATGGTCATAATAAGGCAATGCAGACCCAGCAAACACGTTTGCAGAATGCTCTCGACGAATATGACGATAATGATTGCGGAGATAAGGTGGGAGACCCCGATGCGGCGCGGCGCCAACTGCGTCAGCCCAGGAGAGCGGCATGGAGTAAGAATGTTCCTGTTGCTGCCGGCGACTACAGGGGGCCTCCTGCACCGGCAAGTTCCGTGATGCCACGCACTTGGGGGCAGGCGATCGGCGACGGTGCCCGCGCCGTTTGTGTGGGTGGGTTCAAAACGGGGGGGGCGGTTGTCGGCGGCGTGGGTGGCGGCGTCGCGGGGGGCGCTGCCGGCGGCGTGGTGGATGGTGCAATTGGCGCAGCCGGAGGCACAGTCTTTGCACCCGGCGTGGGAACGATTGGCGGAGGCGCCGCAGGCGCGGCCTACGGTGCTACGACTGGCGCTGTAGCAGGTGCTGCCGCCGGTGGCTATGGCGGCTGGCAGGTTGGTGGTCAGGTCGGCGATTGGATATGCAATTGAAAGAAAACCATCATGTGTGACGATTTGCCCTTGAACGCCAGACCCATGCCCGAGGCCATAACTCCATATCATAATATTCTGGCAATGATGGCCCAGGATTCTCTTGAGCAATTCTGGTCTGCTGTACCGGGACTACCTGCGCCTGCTGCAACCTTGCGCCGGGCGGCACGCAATGCAATTGACGCATTTCATCGTGGAAAGGTTCAGGAGGATCAGCTCCCAGAGACCTTCATGACCTCCCTGAATCCGTCACTGCGGGATTCGGCTGACAATTTTATCAGACGTATTCTTTGGCGCGACGATGATCCTGATTTCGGCTATTGGCAGGGGGCAATTTCTCCCAATCAGCATGAAACGAACTTACCACCTATGTCACCGGAATATGCCGCAGAAACAATGGATGCCTATCGGCAGGACGTTGTCAAAGCAGGCCGAGCGATTAATGGGGAAATCGAAGGAAAAGTAAGGAGCACCGCGCTCTCCGACTGGGATATGTTCCTTCATTCGACCTATGGATTCTGTTTCGAAGCACATGGAGAGTGGCCAGAGAGCGTGATTCTTGCTTCGCTGCGGCATCTTCTACGCGGCGCACTTTTCGAACGGTTTCTGCGTCGGAGCGTCCTGACCCTACCCTTATCCGAGCAGCACGCTTTGGGCGATGTTGTCCGTGCGGAATGGGCCGATCTTTGGAGTGATGATGACGTGACCGCTTCGTCCGACGCTGTGCAGATGCCATCGCCGGGATTGGGAGCGGCTGCGGCGATTCCCGACGCGAAGGATCTTCTCTCATGATGGAGATCGACACAGGATTGAATCGGCGTGTAGAGGCTCTGCGATTTGATCGTGCCCGGAAACGTTTGTTGGAAAGGCTGCTCGCCGAACCTCAAGCTGAAAACCTTTCTGGGAGACAGCGTAGCAGCCTTACGGATTGGGTTGAGATGCTTTGGAATGAAGCTGAACCGATCCTGCAGGCAGACCATCACGTCATGCTACAGCGCTATATCCTCATTCAGATGACTCGACATAAATGGGCTGACCACCCATTATATTCTTCATATGCGGCGCGCATGATTGGACAGCCTTCCGACGACTGGGATCTGGTAGATGGTATTGCAGCGGTTTATCGAAATGTCGTTGCCGCTCGATTTCTGAGGATCGAAATCGTCCAATTTATTGAGCGCGAGGCTAAAACGTGATTTGGTCCGATCCCGCCTTTGAAGAACGTCTTGCTGGGCTGAGAGAAGTTCTGTTCGGGAAGCTTCGAAGCGAGGGGGACAACATCTATGCATTGGTCGATGGGGCACGTGATCCTTCGATCCATATCTATGCGCAGGCATTTCCGGAAATCGCGCGATGCCTTTATGATGGTGAGGTCAGCGAGGATCTGGTCGAGGTGGCGCCGTGGCTTATCGAGTTGCGCGAATACGGCCCTGCGCTTGATTGGCTTGTGCGAGAAGGACTGGATCAAGACTGGGGAATATATATTCAGTCGAAACTCCCGATGCCACGACTTAAGGCCCGTTTGAAGCGCATCCTGAGGGTGCGGGATGATGGAGGAAAGAACTATCTTTTCAAGTACTACCGCCCACGACACTTAAACGACTATCTTCCGGCCATGCTTGCTGAGCAACTGGAGCTAATGTTTTCTGGGGTGGACGCGTTTTTGGCTGAGGATCAGCATCAACCAGGTGTCATGATACTTCATCGTCCAGATCAGATCGCTGCTGAGCACTTCGATTTGCGGTCGGTCGGTCGTAGCCGCGTGATCCGTCCGTCTGAAAGCTACCAGGGCAATCATAAAGGAGCATGAAGTGGGTAAGCCAATAGCCCTCTTGGGGCACCTGCATATCTGTCGTATCCATGGTGGTGGGCCAGTGTTGAGCCCTGGACAGGCGTTTGTCAGATTTAACGGTATCCCGCTCGCCATAGAGGGCGGACAATGTGGCTGTCCAGGATCGCCTCCACTGCCCGACCCGATGGTCAAGGGTTCCAGCATCGTTAAGATCAACGGGCGAGGTGTCATGCGTATTGGAGACAAGACCGCACATGGGGGTAAGGTCGTAATGGGCGTTCCAACGTTCAAATCCGACTGAGCATCCACCAGTTGCGATGTTGCCATGGCGCATGCGTTCATGAGGTGGATCGGAACCGGCGTCCCATGATCGTCGTGCGATACTGGCGGTCCGCTGCCACATGCACAATTGTGCCCATTTCTGCGCGCGACATGGAGTGGCACCCCTGCCATGATTTCCCCGTACCAACTCCCTGCCGCTTTTGACATCGTTAATTCCGGGCCGTGCGGGGCGGGCCAGAGCCACCCCGCACATGCTCCTTACGCCTTACAGACCCCCGCCCACGCCCCGGTCAACCGCCGCCTGAAGGTCAACGAACGCGCGCACAGCTTGGCGATCTTCGATTTCGAGGGCAGGGTGGATGAAGCCCGCGTCCGGGTTCCTTTTGCTTTCCGTCTGGAAACCAGTGATTTTTGCGCAGAGGCATCTTCTGCCTCTGCCCAGATTGCAACGCGGCCCGATCCGGCATAAGGTCGGCGCCGATGGTTCCCCGGTCTGTTCGGATCGGGGTGAAAAGGGAATGTGGTGTGACCCTGACAGGTCAAGGCCACGGCTGCCCCCGCAACTGTAAGCGGCGAGCCCCATCCGACACGCCACTGGCCGCATGGCCGGGAAGGCAGGGTCGGGGCTGTGACCCGCGAGCCAGGAGACCTGCCATCGATGAGAATGGACCGGACGGGGTGTGCCGGGAGGAAGCTCGAAAGCGGCCTCGCGCCGCCTTGCGTGCCATCCTTCCGGGCTCCGGGAAAGAGATGGCAAGGTGGGCAGCACCGAACACAGCATCATCGTCTGCAACCGCTGCCCTGGCATGCGGGGGGAAGGCGAGCGTCCCGGCCCGGGGCTGGCCGCGCGGTTGCGCGCCTTGCTTGGTGACGATCCGGCTGCCACCTGTCGGGTCGGCGAGATTGCCTGCATGGCGGGCTGCGACCGGCCGCTGGCGGTGGCCTTCACCGCGCCGGGCAAGGCCAGCTATCTTTTTGGCGATGTCGATGCAGAGCGGGATGCCCCGCATCTGATCGCGTTCGCGCGTCTTTACTGCACCCTGCCGGATGGATGGAGTAACGAGCGGCAGCGCCCGCGCGGCCTCGCCGGCAAGACGCTGGCGCGTATTCCGGTCGGGGGCTGGCGATGAGCGCGCTGCTCGAAGCCCGCGATCTGGGTTTCAGCGCCGACAATGGCGCGATGCTGGTCGAGGGCGTCAGCCTTTCGGTCGGCCCTCGTGACCGGCTGGCGATCATCGGGCCGAATGGTGCGGGCAAAACCACGCTGCTGCGGATGCTGGCGGGCATGCTGCGCCCCGACACGGGCGCGGTCACCCTGGACGGGCGCGATCTGAGCCGCATTCCGGCGGCGGAGCGCGCCCGCAACATCGCCGTGGTCGGCCAGTCCGACCGGCCCGACCCGCGCCTTTCGGTGATCGACTATGCCGAACTGGGCCGCGTTCCCCATGCGGGTCTGCGCCGCAGGGGCGAGGATCGCGAGATCGCCCGCGATGCGCTGGACCGCGCGGGCCTGCTGCCCCTGGCGGGCCGTGCCATGGGCTCGCTGTCGGGAGGCGAGCGGCAGCGGGCGCAGATCGCCCGCGCCGTCGCACAGCAGCCGCGCATCCTGTTTCTGGACGAGCCGACCAATCATCTTGACCCCCGTGCGCGGGGCGCGGTGTTGGAACTGGTGGCCTGCCTCGGCATCGCCGTTGTTTCGGTGCTGCATGACCTGTCGCTGGTCGCCCCCTTCGTCAACCGCGTCGCGGTGCTGGAGGGTGGGCGGCTTTTGGCCTTCGACACGCCCGACCGGGCGCTGACCCCCGCGCTGATGCGCGAGGTCTTCGGCGTCGATGTCCTGCGGCTGCCGCATCCGGTCGAGGCCCGCGAACTGACGGTCTTTGATATTCCGATCCGCCTTTCCCTCAATTCCTGACCTGTTGGAGAACCCTGCCATGAAACGCCTGCTCCTTGGCCTTGCTGCAATGCTTGCGGCTTCGCCTGCCGTCGCCTTTCCCGTCACGGTGGACAGCTGCGGCACGCCGCTGACTTTTGACGCCGCGCCGGAACGCGCCGTCATCCACGACCTGAACATGACCGAGATGGCCTTCGCCCTCGGCCTTCAGCCCTCCATTGTCGGGCTGACCGGCATCACCGGCTGGTACAAGGTCGGCCCCGAATTCGCCGAGCTTCGGGGCGATATCCCCGAGCTTGCCCCGAAATACCCGACGCTGGAGAATCTGCTGTCGGTCGAGCCGGATTTCTTCTTCGCGGGCTGGTATTACGGCATGAAACCGGGTGGCGAGGTCACGCCCGACGCGGTGGCCCCGCATGGGGTGCAGACGCTGGTGCTGACCGAAAGCTGCGTGCAGGTGGACAAGGACCGGCCCGCCGCCACGATGGACCTGCTTTATGGGGACGTCGTGAAGCTGGGTCAGATCTTCGGCAAGCAGGCCGAGGCCGAAACGCTGGTCGCCGGCTGGAAGGACAGGCTGGCCCAGATCACCGCCAGGGTCGGCGATCGCAAGGGCACCCGGGTGTTCCTCTATGATTCCGGCGAGGACAAGCCCTTCACCGCCGGCAAGTTCGCCATCACCACCCCGATGATCGAGGCGGCGGGCGGCACCAACATCATGGCGGACATCGAAACCAACTGGGGCAATACCGACTGGGAGACCGTCGCGGCGCGCAACCCGGAATTCCTGCTGCTGCTGGATTATCAGGACGGCGGCGGTGCCGCGAAGCTTCTGGATTTCCTCAAGGCGCATCCGGCGATGAAGGAAACCGATGCGGTGAAGAACGAGCGTTTCGTGGCCCTGCGCTATGCCGAACTGACCCCCGGACCGGCGAATATCGAGGCGATCGAGAAGATCGCCCGCGCCATGCACCCGGATGCCTTCTGAATGCGGCTTTTCGGCCCGGCGATGGGCATCGGTGCGGCGGCGGTGGTCGTCCTCGTGCTGCTGTCGGTCGCCTGGGGCTCGACGGTGATCCCGCTGCGCGAGGTCGTCGCCTCGCTGGCCCATGCCGCGGGGTTCGAGGCCGCGCCGCCCTCTGGCCCCGTGGGCAGGATCGTCGTGGACCTGCGCCTGCCGCGCACGCTTCTGGCGATCTGCGTGGGCGCGGGGCTCGGCGTGGTGGGGGCGCTGCTGCAGACGGTGACGCGCAACGATCTGGCCGATCCGTTCCTTTTCGGCCTGTCCTCCGGTGCGGCAGCGGGGGCGGTCTCGGTCATCACGGTCTTCGGCGACCGGCTGGGCATCTGGACCCTGCCGGTCGCCACCTTCACCGGCGGCATGCTGGCCGCCGTTCTGGTGCTGGCGCTGGTCAGCCGGTTGCGCGGGCAGGGGCCGGAGCGGCTGATCCTCGCCGGTCTGGCCGTGTCGTTCCTGTTCACGGCGCTGACCAACTATCTGGTGTTCTCGGGCGATCAGCGGGCGGCGCATTCGGTGCTGTTCTGGACCATGGGCGGGCTTGGGCTGGCACGCTGGGACAATATCGGCTTCGCGGCCCTCGGCGCGGCAGGCATCGCCGGTTTCGCACTGTGGAACCACCGCCGGCTGGATGCCTTCCTGGCCGGCGGAAGCACGGCCGAGAGCCTCGGCGTGAGGGTCACTCGCTTCCGCATGGCGGTGTTCCTCGCCGCCGCCTTCGCCACCGCGACGCTGGTGGCGCTGGCCGGTGTCATCGGCTTCGTCGGGCTGATGATCCCGCATCTCGCCCGCCGCGTCGCCGGCCCCCTGCACCTGCGCCTGACCATCGCCTGCGCCATCTTCGGCGCGGCGCTGCTGCTGATGAGCGACCTTGCCGCCCGCACCCTGCTGCCGGCCCAGGAACTGCCCATCGGCATCGTCACCAGCTCCCTCGGCGCGTTCTTCGTGGTCTTCATGCTGATGCGAAACCGGGTCTGAGAGGGACGTCGAACACATCATCCATGTCGGTCTGTTGATGTCCACCAAGACGGCGAGGCGCGGGCAAACCATGACGCCCGCCCCCGGCAAACCCCACGTCCGGATAACCGCCTGCGGAGGACAGGCCTGCGCTTCGGGATCAGGCCGAAAGTTCCCGCTGCACGATATCGGCGCCCGCGCTCAACGCCGCCAGCGTTCGCCTTGCCACGCTGCGGGACAAGGGCGCCATCCCGCAATTGGTGCAGGGATAAAGCCTGTCGGCCTCCACGAATTGCCGCGCCTTGCGCAAGACCTCGGCAACCTCTTCGGGGGTTTCGATTCTTTCGGTCGCCACGTCGATGGCCCCGACCATTCACTATCTCTTAGGGTGAGGCCTTCGCGCTATCGCAGACAGCGACAGTCTGGAACCCTAGCCATCCGGTCTCGGGCTCTGAGAAGTCGTCGATGAGGTCAGGCAGATGCTGCCAGCATCTGTGCTTCGGCACGTGCTCGCTTCTCCTTTACCGAGAAAGCAGTCGTGCGGCGACGTCGTTGGCGTGGGTGAAGACAGATGCTGCGGTTAGCAATCAGGCTGGGGAAGGAAACCGCTGCGCAATAGGCCACTTAAGTCGGCATTGAGAAAGTAGCTTTCCAGTTGGACGCATCGGCCGACTGTAGACGAAAACTGCGGCCTGAGGCAAAGCTAACGCGCAGAAATCTGCAGTTGGTCTTCAGTTTCGATCGAAATACTGAACAAAACTCAATGAAAGCAATGAAATGTGGCGGGCCGAAGCCGACGAAACAGAGAACTACGTCTACGCTATAGCCCTCCAAAATGATCCACGAAAACGGAACGGAAGCCGCTGATATCACAACGGGTTTCCGGCCGCTGCCTCTTCATCGCGTGCCCTTCTTGGAGTTCGGACTGAATTGCCCTCTGTGCGACCCGGTGCAAAAGCGCCGGGATTATATTCCGGGCGGTCCTCCGCCTCATTACGGCGCACTCTGGAAGCGCGTTTGCCTCCAGGCCGACACGGCTGCCATGTCGTCATGCGTAGAGCGGCCAGCAACCCCCGCTTGACCCATATCTGCAATATTGCACTTGATACATTGGGGTAACTCGTATACATGCAGAATATAACAAGGAGATTGCTGCATGGATGGCCAGATACCCACCTCAATCCTACGCATGGCACGCGAGAGCTCTGGCTTAAACCAAGCCAATCTTGCGACAGAGCTAGGCGTTAGCGCCAGTGTTGTGTCGCGACTGGAGACGTCTGAGCGCGCCGATGGAAAGATGGCGCACCGCTATCTCACGGCCCTCAAAACCGACTTGGCAAACGAGATTATCGGTTTCTTTTCGGACAAATGGCGGCATATCGAGCGTCCCGAATTCCAGCATCCCCAACGCAAAGTCATTTGGGACGCCGAACGAGCGCTTCAAACACTAGAAGCTTTTGAGAAAGGTCCACAATTCGACCCGATCCTCCATGATCCCCTTACCAAGCTGCGCAGCCGGATTCTCTCTGAGGTCGATTTCGTTCGACATACGGAACATGGGATCGCCTTCATTGGTGAGATCGGTGTTGGAAAAACCACGGCGCTTTCCTTCGTAACCAACCTCATTACGGCCGATGGCGAAAAGCCGAAGAGCGTTTTTCCAACGGGCAGCGGCCGCACCACGGTTTGCGAAGTTGCGATCAAGATTGCGCCCGCATTCGGCATTGCCGTGGATTGTTTAGAAGAGGAAGAAATTCGGAAACTGGTCGCCGACCTGGTGAACGGCTTAAAGTTCGGCAAGAGCGGACTACCGAGCGAGTTGGAGCGGGTGATCCGAAACATGGCGGATGTGCGGCGGGTTACGACCCGCGCGAAGACATCTGCGGAGAAAGCAACAACTGTCGATCACTTGAAGGAGCTGATCGACCAATTCGATGATGTTGAGAGCGTGATCGCCGAGGTCGTGGCGAGAATGAAGCTGGAAACCCGCACAGAAAATCAGATGATTCTCTCCAAGGAAACCGAGGGGAGCATGGAATGGCTATCTACCAACATCGGCAAGATCAACTATGGTCAGCACCCAAAGTTCTCGGTCCCGCAGCGGATTACGGTATTGCTTCCTTTGGAGGCGCTGCGTGAGACGCCATATCTGCTAAGTGTCATCGACACAAAGGGTGTTGAGGGCACGACGCAAAGGTCCGATCTGATGGCCCAGATCGAAGACGAGCGGACCGTAACCGTGCTGTGCTGCAAATTTTCGGACGCACCGGGAAATGTTCCGCTGTCTATTATGCGCGAAACCTTGGATTCGGGGTCTGACGCTCTGTCTGCTGAGCGATTGTGCTTGCTTGTGCTTCCGCGCGAGGACGAAGCTCTAAAAATCGTCGATGACTCTGGCAGTACGCCCGGATCGGCGGAAGAGGGTTACGCTGTTCGCGAGGCGCAGATTTCTCAGCAATTCGCGACCGATGGTTTCCCTGCAATTCCGATCAATTTCTTTCAGGTTGGATCAGACGAACCCGAAGATGTCTGGCACTGGCTAACGTCGCGTATCGACGCGATCCGCCAAGCGAAGGTGGAAAGGATTTTTAGGCATATTTCATCAGCCGAAGATCTCGTAGCCAACGCGGATGTGGCCAAGACGCGGGAGGCGCGCCGGACGATAGCCGACACGATTGCCAAATCGGCAGAGCGGTTTCGCGAGTTGCCCACGGTAGTGCGGCCGGCACATCTCAACTTGGTCGCTGAATCGAAGAAGGCGCACCAAAGCTCCATTGCAGCTTCTGTCAATCGAAAGGGAAACTGGGAAAATTTCCCGGTTGCTCACATTCTCGGCCAAGGCATTCGTGTCGATCTCAACTTTAGGACACGAGATATTTTCGTCCGTATTGATGAGGCTATCGAAGGATTGAAAGACGACTTTTCTCATCTCTCTGATGTAGCGCAATTTCTAGAAGGTTTGAAGGATGACGTAGAAGAATGGCGTAAGGAGTTTTTCTCTCGCGTCGCGCTTGCTGGGCGATCACTATTCAGCCCGCATCTCAGCAATGCCACTGAATTGTGGGAGAAATGTGAAGAGAGATACGGAGCTGGTTCTGGATATCGTGTTGATATATCTGATATTTTTCAGGATCACTTCGAAACAGATGATAATGCCCTCGCAGTATTGAAGAAGGTCGAGCGTCAAGTTGTAGCGCTTTGGAATGCCATCATTATCGATCCACTGGAAACAGCCGCTTCGTTGGATGATGAGGAATAATAGTCACGCTAGAAGAGTAGCGGTCGCTCCCTATTGGGAGTGGCCGCATTTTGAGGGATCGCGAGGCAATTGGGGGTGTGACGTCCTATGGTTCCAACTGAATGGCGAAAAATCTGCGAAGAGGTGACCGAGGCCATGCTCGCCCATACCCGGCCCTTCGTTACGCCGCTCGGCACGGAAACAGATCGGGCGGTGCGACTCGTCGGCACTGGTTCCTATGTCAGCCGTAAGGCCAGCCGCCTTCTAGTCACTTGCCAGCATGTGGCTTGTGTCCAACCCATGCACTACCGCCTCCACGGTGCTGATGATGTCTTCGAACATCGAGAGGCGTGGACAATGGACAGGCATCCAATCGACGCAGCGATCACAACGATTGGCGACACGGCTTGGAATGCCTGCACGCATCGGGCGCAGGCGATCCCGTTCTCGCGTTTCGCCAACATCCATGCGCCGGCCGACAGAGCCGAACTTCTCTTCTTCCGAGGCTTTTCCGGTGAAAACGCCCGTTACGCCTTCGGCGTCCACCAGACCAACGGCACTGGCTATTGCACGCAGGAGAAGGCGGATGCCGGAGATGCTGAAATTTTCGAGATTTTTTGGGAGCCTGACAACACGCAGCTTTCGTCTCAAACTTCTGCAGAAGCCTCGGCGGAGGTGCAGTTTGAAGATGCGGGCGGGTTCAGCGGTTCTGGTATGATTGTGATAAGCGCCTGAGCGAGTTGAACACCAGGCCCTTGGGGAGGCGTACAGATTACCACGGAACCCAGCTGACCAATCTCCATCCCAAGAGTATCAAGCTTACCATGGCTGCGTATGAGGACCACAGGCGCTCCGGCAGAAATGAGTTCGTCGGTTATTTTCGCTATGATCGGATCAGTGCGTGCGTAGCAGGTAGTGTCGATCACTGCGAGCACGCAGCCTGCCAAGTTTTCCAGGCCCCTTGGAATGGGACTTTCACTACAGATCGAATCAAAGTGGAGCGCGAACGGTGCGTGCTGGCAAGACGCGAACTCGGCATGGCGATATCGAAGGCGGCGCCGTCGAGGTGCTTGGAGCGGGTCGCGCCGCCCACGGTGCGATTGTGCTCGGGGCTGCGATAGGCGGAGCGGACGATCAGCGGCTTGCCGAGCCGGTCGCGCAGCGCCTGCAGCTTGTCGAGCGCGGGTTCGTTGATGAGCAGCTTGCCGGTGCCCCGGCAGGCGATCTCGGCCGGGCTGAAATTCGGCCAGCGCCAGGTGCCCTCGGGCACGTCGCGCCAGTGGCTGTGGAAGGTATTCGTCATGGGGTCCTCCGAAAACGAAAAACCCGCCTCGAGAGCGGGTCATTGCGGGCCGATGAATGGAATGGTGAGCGGCTACGGGCTGCCTCCAAAGATCTTCAGCTTGATGGCGATGCCGGCGAGCAGCGCCAGCATGACCCCGGTGGTGATCATGCGGACGGCTGTCTGTATCGCCGTGCGGCGCACGATCCGGATGCAGTCCACCAACGAGCGCAGGTCGCGGATGTCGAGCGCAGCCTCATCGCCTTCCAGCCCGACATCTGCCAACGCACGCTTCGCACCTACTTCGGCGGCGCGCGCCAAGATCGCCTCGAACTCGTGCTCCGGCATGCGGACGAATCCGTCCTCGGGTCTTTGGGGTGCCATGGCGCGCCTCCCTTAGCCGATTTTCGTGCCCCAGAAGGACGTGTGGTCGGCGGCGAAATACCCGTCCGCGACCCGGAAATACCCCTGCAGCTCGACGGTATCGCCCGCGGTGAGCGGCACCATGGTCTGCAGCCAGATCGCGGTGGCGAGCGAGACGTGGGTGGCGGAGATTTCGCCGAGGGAGCCGCGGATTTCTGTCGTGCCGTTCAGGACGAGCCGCCCCCGCATGCGGGCAGTCGTGCTGGCGTTGACCTTGTACATGAGCGTGGCGCCGAAGAGGTAGGTGCCGTCCACCGGGGCCACGAAGTGATTGTTCGCGGCGTCGAACGCGCCCTGATCGTTATAGTCTGTGTTGTTGAGGCCGATCTTCGTCCAGGTGCCGACGCCGACATAGTTGTCGTAGTTCGTGTACGCCTTGAAGCGGGGCAGCCGAGGCTGGTCGACGATGCCGGTGGCGTTGTCGACGCTGAGCCCGTCGAAGAAGGTGCTGCCGTCGACCGAGACCGCGAGCCGAAACCTGTCGGAGCCGAACAGCCCCACCAGCGCCTTGGTCACGAAACCGGTCTGCAGCGTCAGGCCGAGGTCGTCGCCCGCAGCCTCCTTGTTCATGGTGTAGAACAGGTCGCCAGTGCCGCCTTCGGCCACCGTCTTGGCGGTCCAGAGCGCGGCGTTCAGCTTGGCCGAGAACGGGTTAGACGCATCCGCCGCCGTGCCGACCCCGAGCAGCGCCATATTCTGCAACTCGCTGGGCGTGGTACCGACCCAGCCCGCGCCGTCGTAGACCAGCAGCAGCCCCTCGTCCTCGACCCACGCCCGCCAGCCGGTCCGTGGTGGAAGGCGCAGCCAGGCGCCATCGGTCCAGAGCGCGACGTTCAGGTCCCAGCCCGCCCAGTCGCCCGTCGCGCCCGAGCTGACGATGTAGCGGTCACCGTCAGCGGGGCTGGCGGGCGGCGCTGTCAGATCCCGGTCGAGGACGGAAAGCTGGACGAGCCCGTCGAGGATCCGCAGCGCCTCGTTGTGGGTGACATGCTTCTGGGCCTGCGCCGCGAGGATGTAGGGCAGCAGGAGATGGGTCGTGGCGTCGGACATGGGATGGCCTTCAGAACGTGAGCGTGACGGATTTCGGCGCGCCCCGCCCGACGAGGGCGGAGAGCTGGTAGATGCGGATGTCGAGCGTGTCGCCGGGCCCGAGCGGCGCGCCCCAGTCGGCGGTCTGCTGGGCGGCGGTGTAGACGGCGCTGGCGGTGTTCACGCTCAGCACCCGCTTCACAGTGGCGCCATCGAGGATCTCCACCTCGTAGGCCTCCAGTTCCTCGGCCAGCGGCACCTCCAGCCCGCCCCAGTTGTCGGCCGCGAGCGCTCGGGACCGGCGCGTCCAGCGGATGGTCAGATCGCCGGGCGTGCGCGGCTTGCGCCACGGCTGCTCGACATGGGCGACCGAGAACGGCCGCAGTCCCACGCCTGCAGGCGTGAAGGCCTGCGCCACGTAGGTCTCGTCGCTGACCGGGCGGCTGGCCGGACCGATGCGCCAGTTCCACGGGATTCCGAGATCGGCCTCGGCGATGGGCAGTGACGCAAGCGCGGTGTCCAGAAACACGATCCGCGCGCCGGCGGGCGCCGGGTTGCCCATGGCGCCCTCGGTGCCGCGCTGACCGCGCAGGAGCCGCGTCAGTCTATAGCGGCCGGGCGCCAGCAGCTCCGCCGCGCCCGCCTGCACGATCTCCCACACGCCGGGCGCGCTCTCGATGGCGAGCGCGTTCGCCCCGCCGAAGAGGGGCAGGTCCGTGACGCTTTCGAGAGTGCCGGTCAGCAGATCGACGACAAGCGCATTGCCGAGATCGAAGCGCGAGGTGGGGCCCGCGTAGAATTCCGAGACCAGCATCCCCATCCGGGCACGGCTGCCGAACGTGGTCAGCAACTCGAAGCCATCGGTCGAGGGGCTGCGGAACACCGCCATCTCGCCCGGCCATCCGCGACAAGGTTGCCGCCAGCCGCAAGAAGGGGATGTGGATGGGCGGCGTGGGACGAACTCTTCCCCGCCGAGCAGGCGCGCATACTCACGTTGCTGGTCGAGCGCGTCGATATCGGCACGAACGGGCTCAACTTCCGGCTCCGGATGGACGGCCTCGGAGGGCTCGCGCGCGAGATGCTGTCTGGCAGCATCGGAGCAGCGGCATGGCTGCACCGCCTTGGCAATCTTGCGCTGCTTGCTGGCATCAAGAATTACAAGGCGCAGTATTTCCCATTCGACCGCAAGAAGAAGATCTACGCAGAGCGGAACAACCGGGTATCCTTCGACACCACGAAGCCAATCCTGTCGGCTGATCATTGGACGAAGGACCTGCTGACCGTACGTCAGGCTGATCTGGTCGATAGAGCGCAACGGATATGGTCAGTCAATGCATAGTGGTTTGTCGCTTCTGGGCATTATCGGCACTGGATGCCGGCCCGATTCATGCTTCCGTTCTCCGATAATATTTTCCAGCTGGGCGGGAGGGTGACCGTGAGCATGAATGAAGCCGACACACGCTATCACCTCATCGACCCAGTTCTTCGGGCAAAAGGCTATGTAAGCCGGGACCAGGTTACGCTCGAAACCGTTCTGACGCCGCCGCCGGTGGAGCCCACAGGTCCAAAGGGGCGCAGGCGGAAGGGCCCCGGTCGCACGGACTATCTGCTCTGTGTGCAGCTCGACGGAATGCCCAAGTCGATGCCGATCGCCGTGCTCGAGGCCAAGAAGGAGAGCGACGACCCGCTCAAGGGCATGCAGCAAGCCAAGGCGTACGCCGACTGCGAACGATACGAGGTCAAGTACGTCTTCTCGACCAATGGCTACCGCTATGGGGAGTACGACTGCTTCACAAGCCTGCAGGCTGGGCCATTTCAGTTTCCCGATTTCCCCACGCACCCCGACCTGACGGCACGGTATGCCAAGGACAGCGGGATAGACCTCCACGCCCCCGATGCAGCCATGCTGTTCCAGGCGGACAGCCCCGCATGGGCTCAAAGCCGCTACTATCAGGATGCAGCAATCCGCGCCGCCTTCGAGAAGATCATTCTGGACCGCCAGGCTGGCACGGCGCCCCGGGTGTTGCTGACGCTCGCCACAGGCGCAGGCAAGACGATTATCGCCACGAACCTGCTTTGGCGGCTGTCGCAGGCCGGCCAGCTCCCCAAGCCAGCGCTCTTCCTGTGTGACCGGGATGAACTTCGCGAGCAGGCCTACAACAAGCTCAAGGCGGCCTTCGGTGACAACGCCCGCATCGTGAAGACGGAGCGAGGCGGCAACGCCGCGCAGAATGCACGGATCCATATTGCCACCTACCAGACGCTCGGTCTGGACGACGACGACGGGTTCGCCAGCTTCCTATCCGAGCACTATGGTGAGGACGCGTTCAGCGTCATCATCATCGACGAGTGCCACCGCTCTGCTTGGGGCCGGTGGTCCGAGGTGCTTCGCCGCAACCCGAACGCAATCCACATCGGCCTGACCGCGACGCCGCGGAAGCTCGAGGAATCGAAGCAGGCCAGCGCCGAGGACCAGGAGATCACTGCCAACAACAGAAAGTACTTCGGCGAACCGGTCTACGAGTACACCCTCATCGAGGCGCAGGAGGACGGCTATCTGGCGGCCTGCGAGATTGTTAAGCGCAAGGCCAGCATCGACAACATGGTCTTCACCCGAGAGGAAATCCTCAAGGCGGGCGTCCGGGACATCAAGACGGGCTTACCGCTGACCGAGGACGACCTGCCCAAGGCGCAGTACGGTGTTCTACAACCCCATGCGCATCCTGATCGGCTCCATTGCAATGGTGGACGAGGACGATACGCCCGGCATCACCAGCCCGGACTATGTCGTGCTGCGGGGAAAGCCAGGCGTGGTGGACAGCCGCTGGTTCTACTACTGGCTGCGCTCGCCGCTGGGGGCGAACTGTATCCAGTCACTGGCGCGCGGCGCGGTGCGTGAACGCATGCTGTTCAACCGCCTCGCAGAAGGCGAGATCGCCCTCCCAAGCTTTGCCGACCAGCAACGCGCATCCGCGGCGCTCAAGGAACTGAAACCACTGAAGCGGGCCCTGGAAGCCCGGCTTGCAGAAATCAACTTGCTGCCGCAGAAGATCCTGTCGGCGGCTTTCGAGATGTGACCATGGCCCGCCCCAAGAAAGAAAAGAAACCGAAATCTATCGCCTCCACGCAGTCGCTGGGCGCCTTCGTCAAGGGCATCTGTGACATCATGCGCCGGTCGAACTGCGCCAGCGCCCTGCAGTATGTGCCCGAGCTGACATGGATCCTCTTCCTGCGCCTTCTGGATGCGCAGGAAAGGCGCCGAAGCAGTTCGACGTCATCCTGACCAACCCGCCGTTCGGCGGAAAGGAAGGCAAGGACGCACAGAAGAACTTCGCCTTCGAGACCAGCTCAACGCAGGTGCTGTTCGTCCAGGACATCCTTGCCGAGCTTGCCCCGAAAGGGACCTGCGCCATCGTTCTCGACGAAGGCATGCTGTTCCGGACCAACGAAAGTTCCTTCGTTGAGACGAAGCGCAAGCTGGTCGACGAATGCGACCTTTGGGCAATCGTGAGCCTGCCGGGAGGGGTCTTCTCGACCGCCGGCGCAGGCGTGAAGACCAACTTGTTGTTCTTCACCAAAGGCAAGAAAACCGAGCGGATCTGGTACTACGACCTAAGCCATGTGAAAGTCGGCAAGAAGACCCCGCTCACGCTGGCGCATTTCGGTTTCGACAAGGATGGGAAGCCGCTTGCCGACAGCGCGCTGCCCGCCAACCTGACCGCCGATTGGCTTGAACAGGAAGAAAACGCCGGGAGGCCGTTCCCGTCTTATGCCCGGCTGCTGCCACTCCGCGGCAAGACAGAGGCCGACAGCCGTTACTCTTGGACGATCGACTTCGCCGCGCGTCGCGCGAAGGCCCGCGAAGAAATGCAGCCCATCCTGGCGCAGGCAGCCGAAACCAAGGCCGAGGTGATCGACCTCAAGGAGAAGCTCAAGCGCCTGAAGAAGCTGAAGACTTCAGATGCCGAGGTGGCTGCGCTGATCGGAGAAATCAGCGAAAAGGACAAGGCGGCGCGAGAACTTGAGGCTCAGGCAGCGGCCATTGACGCTGCTGTCTTCGACCTCAAGGCGGTCAATCCAAGCACCGTTGCAAAGTTTGACGACCGGTCGCCAGCTGAGATCATCCAGAGCATCCACCATCAGGGCCGCATCGTGGCCGAAGCGCTCGCTCGACTCGCGGCCTTGGTCGAAAAAGACGGCGCCAGCTTGCCAAAAGTGGATGTTGCGCGTCGGTGATGTGCACGCCACTGCTCGTGGCCTTCGCGGCGGGCGCGCCTAATTTGCCGGCAGCTCGCCGGCCCAGAACTTTGTATCGGGGCTCGGGGTTCGCTTGCCATTCGCAAGGTCGAACCGCAGCAACCCGGCCTTTCGGTTTGTCGCTGCGATCTTGTTCAGGTGCGTGGTCCGGACAGGGACCTGCTCCATGACCTCGCCGGCAAGCGTGCTGAACGCAATCCCCGGTCTGTCGGCAACAATGCGAAGCACGAGTTCGGTGGCCCATCGTACCGCTTCCGAACGTAGTTGCGCATGAGCGAGCTGCGCTTGGTCAGCACTTGGTAGACGTGCCAGTCCGCCAGCTCCATGGCGTCGAACACTGCGTCGATGAATGTATGGTCGATGTCCTTGTGGAAGAGGTCGCTCATCGAGTTCACGAAGATCATCCGCGGCTTTTTCCAGAGCACGGGCTGCTTCAGCCTCGACGGCCAGAGTGTCAGGTCAAACCCCTGCTCGTAGGGGTGTCCAGGGATTCCACGCCAGCGCTCTGCGAACCGCTCGGCGTAGCAGTTGTCACAACCGGGACCAACCTTGGTGCAGCCCGTAACCGGGTTCCACGTCGCGTCCGTCCATTCGATTTCTGACTTCTGGGCCAACTGCTCGCCTCACACTTTTTCACAACGGTAACACGCGGCTGACTCAGCACAAAGCACGAACAGCGGCCGGGGTGAGATTGGTCCCAGCTGCAGCTGAACCGCGGCGCAACAGGCGGCGTTCGATCTCTGTTCCATTCGCCATCCAGATGGATTCTCCAAATCGCGTGCATCACGGACTTCGAAAGATCACTTTAAAGCAATGACTTAAAGCTGTTCACCGGAAGCGCGGCGGTTAACAGGTCCGGAGAATATCGGCCCGGAGAGAACGCTTGTGCGCCCTTGGGGACGTGGGCCGGTTAACAGCCCCACCCGCATAACCCTCGAAAACAACGGAAAAATCCGGCCGCAGCCGGATCGGGAGAACGCTTTCGCGAGGGCAAGTGGCGGAGAGGGTGGGATTCGAACCCACGGAACCCTTGCAGGCTCAACGGTTTTCGAGACCGCCCCGTTCGACCACTCCGGCACCTCTCCGCGCTTTGGTGTGGTGAGGCGGGGATTTAGAGGGGTGGGGGTTGAAGTGCAAGAGGGTTTCGCCGAAAAAATGTCGTAAACTGAAAAAGGCCATCCGATGTTGCGACTTATCTGTCTTGGCGCTGCGCTATTGGTGGCGGACACTGGCCTTGGTCAAGGCCCGGATCTGACCACGCGGCTGTGGCACGTCATGGAAATGGACGATCTGATGCCGATCCTGCGCGACGAAGCGGTGGCAGAAGCCGACGACATGCAGGAAAACCTGTTTCAGCGCGGCGGAAACGGCGGTTGGCAACGCAATGTCCAGGTGATTCACCAGCCTGACAGGCTGGCTCAACTGTTTCGCAAGGGATTGGACAACGCCTTGCCACAGATGGATCAGAAGAGAGTGGCTGAGGGTCTGACATTCTACGAAACCCCTCTGGGGCGACGGATGCTGGAATTGGAAAGCGTGGCCCGTGTCGCGATCATGGATGACAAGGCTGCACAGGCGGCGACGGCGGCCTTTGTCGTCGAGGAAGAACGGCGCAGTCACCGCGCTGCCCAGATCGAGCGGCTGATCGATTCCGCCGATCTGGTCGGCCCGAATGTCGCGGGCGGCATGAATGCGGTAATCGCGTTTTCGCAAGGCTTTGACCAGGCAGGCGGATATGACATGCCGATGGGCGAGGCTGAAATGCTGGGGGACGCGTGGCAGCAGGAAGCCCAGCTTGCCGTTAACACAGAAGATTGGCTTGAGGGTTATTTGCTGCTGGCCTATGCGCCGCTCAGTGATGAGGAACTGGACACATATATCGACTTTGCCGCCTCGGCCGAAGGACAGGCCCTTTCAGGGCTTTTGTTTGCAGGCTTTGATGCGGTCTTTCGCCAGACCTCTTATGAACTGGGGGTCGCGGCAGCTGCGCAACTGTCGGGACGTGAGTTGTGAGTGATCGTTGGATTTTGGTTGGCCCGATGGCCCAACCGAACATGTTGGCAGCTTTTGGGCTGACAGGGCAGGCGACAGAGGTTGCAGGCACGTTGATCGGCGGTCAAATGGCGGGGATCGAGGCGACTGACTGGCCCGCGCTGATCGAGGGTGGAGTAACTCCAGCCGTTACCGTGCAGCCGAACAATGCGCTGCGTCGCTATGTTCAGGTCATGGGTCTGCAGGTGGTTTCGGCAGCATCCCAAATGCTTGTCGGCGTGCAGGATCGTGCGAAATCGGATCAGCGATGGAACCGTGATGAATGGCTGGGCGATCTGGCCGCCGAGATCGCGTCGCTGATCATCGAAGCACCCAAGGAACAGGCAGCCGATTTGCTGGCGTGGCGATTGCCGATGCTGGGCGTCTGGGCCGCCAGTCGACTGCGTGGACGAGCAAGCCAGCCCTCAGGCGGCGATCTGGTTGTGCCTCGCACGCAGGAAGATATGCGTGTCATTGCCCGCCATCAGCCATTCGCAGGCTTCTTTGCCGTGGATCGTTGGGATTTGTCGCACCGCACCTTTGCTGGCGGGTTTACGCCCCGGATCGTGCGAGAAGGCTTTGTCTCTGGCGACGCCGTCGTGCTGTTGCCATGGGATCCCGTGCGCGACCGGGTCATGGTGATCGAGCAGTTCCGGTTGATCCCCGCTTTGCGGCATGACCCGCAGCCATGGCTGTTAGAGCCTATCGCGGGGCGCGTGGATGCAGGGGAAAACGTCGAAGACGCCGCCCGCCGAGAGGCGCTGGAGGAAGCCAACCTGACCATCGATCAGCTTTTCCCGGCCGTTCATCATTATCCAAGCCCCGGCACGCTGGCGGAATATCTGTATCTGTTCGTTGGCATTGCAGACCTGCCGGACGGGATCGCCGGGGTGCATGGCCTTGCGGGCGAAACCGAAGACATTCGGGGCCATGTCATCACGCGTGAAAAACTGCTGCAAATGGTTGCGGATGGGCAGATCGCCAATGGGCCATTGGCAATGATTGCCCTGTGGCTTCAGGTGCATAAAGATCGGCTGGCCAAGGAACTGGCACTGACATAGCGGTGTTTGCGGCGCTGGCGGGGTTGTGCCCTATGCGCCGCCATGTGTAGGTAAACGTGACAAAGAAACCCTGAAGACAGGTCAATCGCCATGCGAATTTATTCTGACCTTGCCGAATCCATCGGCAATACCCCTTTGATCCGGCTGCGCCATGCCAGCGAAGAAACAGGCTGTGAAATTCTGGGAAAAGCCGAATTCATGAACCCCGGTCAGTCGATCAAGGATCGCGCGGCGCTGTATATCATCAAAGATGCCATTGCGCGCGGTGAATTGAAGCCCGGTGGCACGATCGTCGAGGGGACGGCAGGGAATACCGGCATTGGTCTGGCGCTTGTGGGCGCGTCGATGGGTTTCAAATCGGTGATTGTCATTCCTGAAACGCAAAGTCAGGAAAAAAAGGATATGCTGCGTCTGACCGGCGCGACCTTGGTCGAAGTTCCTGCAGCACCCTACAAGAACCCGAACAATTATGTGCGCTATTCCGGCCGCTTGGCCGAGGCATTGGCCAAGACCGAACCGAACGGCGTGATCTGGGCCAACCAGTTCGATAACGTCGCCAATCGTCAGGCCCATTTTGAAACCACCGGCCCAGAAATCTGGGAGCAGACCGATGGCAAGGTGGATGGGTTCGTCTGTGCCGTAGGCTCTGGCGGGACGCTGGCAGGGGTGGCGATGGCGTTGCAACCCAAGGGCGTAAAGATCGGGTTGGCCGATCCCGAGGGAGCGGCGCTGTATTCATTCTATACCACCGGCGAATTCGACAGCCCCGGAAGCTCGATTACCGAAGGAATCGGCCAAGGACGGATTACAGCGAATCTTGAGGGGTTTACGCCAGATTATTCATGGCGAATCCCGGATTCAGAGGCGCTGCCCGTTGTGTTCGATCTGCTGGAATACGAAGGTCTGTGCCTTGGCGGCTCGTCCGGTGTCAATGTTGCCGGTGCAATTCGCATGGCCAGGGAAATGGGACCGGGCAAAACCATTGTCACAGTGCTGTGCGATTACGGCACGCGCTATCAGACCAAGCTGTTCAACCCCGAGTTCCTGCGCGCAAAAGGCCTGCCGGTTCCTGAATGGCTGACAAAACGCCCGCCGCAACTTCCGGAAGTCTTCGAAGGCTGACACGAAATGATACGCGCTTTTCTGACCGTCGTTCTGACGGTTCTCATGCTTTTTACATTGCCTGTCGCAGCGCAGGAAACCAACTCGATCAATTACGATCAGTGGAACACCATCGCTGAGCGGGCCGAGAAACTGGCTGCTGACAGCGATGCCACCAATGAGGCCCTGTCGCAAACGCGCAAGACCATTACTGAGTGGCGAGGAAGGTTTCAGGAAGGCCAGAACGCCAATGGTGATCGGATAGACAGTATCCGGCAGCAGATCGACGCCCTGGGCGCAGCGCCCGCCGAAGGTCAGACCGAAGATGCAGAAATTGCGACACGGCGAGAAGAGCTGAACAAGCAGTTGTCAGAGTTGCAGGCGCCGCGATTGACAGCGGTCGAGGCATTCAGCAGGGCGAATACCATCATCAAGAGCATTGATGATGTGCAGATCGAGCGTCAGGCCGTTGAAACTACAAGATTATTGCCATCGCCCTTGCTGCCCGGCAGCTGGAAAGAGGCGGCCAGCACCTCGGTCCTCATCGTCAAAGGGTTCATGGATGAGATCGAGGATGCAGGCGACCAGCAAAGCGTCAACGCCTGGCAGCAATTGCGCCCGCATCTGCCAAAGGTTCTGGCCTATCTGATCGCGGCGATTGTTTTGCTGACCTATGCGCGCGCCCGCGTCAGTTCCTTGCCGTCTCGACTGTCTGCCCGCGCATCTGATTATTCACGTGCGGTGGTCGCTTTCGTGACGTCGCTTGGTCAGATTTTGATCCCGATGATCGGAATATATCTGCTGATCAGTGCAATACAGGCAACGACCTTTCCCAGTGCGTGGATGACCCCCGTTCTGGATGCAATCCCGGCGGCGGCGGTGATTTTCTTCAGCGGGATCTGGCTGGCCAATACGTTGTTCCCACGCCATGCCATCGCCTATGACACCTTGCAGATGACCGAAGCTGCGCGAACCAAAAGCTATCGCATGACGACAACGCTTTCGGTTCTGCTGGCAATTTCGCATATCGCAGCAACCGCAATTTTGCCGCCTTCGGGGACATATAGCCGCGTTGGCGATCCCTCGAACCGGATACCGCTGGAAATTCCCGATGGTGCGAGCGCGGTTTTCTATTCCATCCTGATCGTGCTGGCTGGCATCGCGCTGTTCCGGCTTGGAAATGCGCTGCGCACGTTGACGAAGCGCGAGGACGCCTCGTCGCTGCCATATCGACATCTGGTTCTGTCATGGGCTGGCACATTGTCGCGCATTGTCGTGATCCTTGTGTTCCTGCTGGGTGCGGGGGGGTTCATCAACCTTGCCAACGCGTTGCTGTGGCCGTGGATTTACACCCTTGCGTTGATTGCAATGGTGATCGTTCTGCAGGATTTCACAGCCGACCTGTTCAGCATGCTGAAACGCGGCGAAGAAGGCGCCCGCGAGGGGCTGATCCCCCTTCTGATCGGCATTTTGCTGATCATTCTGGCCTTCCCTGTGTTCCTGGTCATCTGGGGCGCGCGCAGCGCCGAACTGGCCGAGTTGTGGATCCGTATTCAGACGGGCGTGACCTTTGGCGGCATTCGTCTGTCTCCGGTTTCCGTGCTGACGCTGATCATCCTGTTCTCGATCGGTTACATGATTACCCGCGCGGTGCAGGGTGGCCTGCGCAATTCGGTGCTGCCGAAAACCAAACTGGATGCAGGCGGGCAGAACGCTGTTGTTGCCGGGGTAGGGTATGTGGGCGTTTTCCTGGCTGCCCTGTGGGCCATCACAGCCGCCGGGATCAATCTGTCGTCACTCGCGATCCTGGCCAGCGCACTTTCGGTGGGTATCGGTTTCGGCCTGCAGAACATCGTGTCGAACTTCGTGTCGGGCATCATCCTGATGGTTGAGCGTCCCGTCAGCGTGGGCGACTGGATCGAGGCCGGTGGGAAACAGGGGATCGTCAAGCGTATCTCGGTTCGTTCAACCATGGTTGAAACCTTTGACCGGACAGAGGTGATCGTTCCCAACAGTGATCTGATCAGTCAGCCGGTCACGAACTGGACCCGCGACAACAAGGCCGGCCGGATCATTATTCCGATTGGCGTGGCCTATGGCACCGATACGCGCAAGGTCGAAGCCATCCTGCGCGAGATTATCGAAGATCAGCCACTGGTCACGATCGATCCGCCACCTGCGGTGCTGTTCCGCGCCTTTGGTGCCGATAGTATGGATTTCGAGATTCGGGCGATCCTGTCTGATGTCGGTTCAGGCATGGGGGTCACTTCCGAAGTCCTGCACCAGATCGCAGATCGGTTTGCAAAGGAGGGCATCGAAATCCCTTTTGCGCAGCGCGATATCTGGCTGCGGAATCCGGAAGCACTGAAGACGGACGTTGATATCATTGATCAGGGCGGCACGGTTGAGGTTGAAACCGACGGCAACGTGAAAACCGACACGTCAGACAAGCCTGTCAAAGACGAATCCGCCGCGAAATCTGCGGAACAGCTGGACAAGCGCTATGACCAACGCCTGACCTTCGATGAGGATGGCGGCGATGCGGGTGGACCGGACGCTGATGCCGATGGAGATGGCGGCGACCGCTGAAGGCGCCTTGTGATGAGCCGGGAGTTATGTTCCCGGCTTCTTCAAGTCTGGTTTCAGGACCATGACCGTTTCGTATTTTCCGTTTGGCAGGTCCGGGTTCGGCAACCCTTCGCGTGACAATATGATCGCGACCGGACGCAGCCAGTTGATATGTGCGCAAATGATCATCATGGCGACCATGATGGGAACCGCCAGAAACATCCCTGCAATGCCCCAGACGGCCCCCCAAAGGGCAAGGCTAAGGATGATGCCAAAGCTGGACAATTGCAGCGTCTGGCCCAGCAACATGGGTTCAATGATATTGCCGATGGTGAATTGCGTGGCTGTGCAGGAGGCCGCGATGATCGCCGTCATGGTCGCATCGCCGCTGAGCACGAAGGCCAGCAGAGTGGCGATGATCGTCGCCACGATAGAGCCGATGGACGGGATGAAATTCAGGATGAAGGTGAGCAAGGCGGTCGGACCGGCCAGATCCAGCCCGGCTGCCTTGAAGATAACCCAGACGATTGCCGCCGTGACCGCACTGACTGCTGCCTTGACCACCAGATAGCGGTTCACCCGGTGCTTTATCGAGGTGATGATCTGGTTGACCTGTTCGGCCCGCGCATGATCGTGGGTCAGTCGTTCGATCTTGGTCGCAAACCACAGCTGTTCGACAAACATGAAGCCGACGAACATGATCACCAGAATGGTTCCGGACAACAGGCCCGATGCCTGACCGGCCAGCGATCTGATCCAGCCTGTGACGTTGAAATTGGTGATCGCGGTCAGGATGCGCTCCTGAACCTCGGGGCCAAGGCGTTCGGCAAGCGCGGGCAGGGCTGCCTGTGCCTGTTCCGTATATCCGATCGCGGTGTAGATCACTTCGTTGATCTGGGCCACGATGGTTGTCGACACCCATAACAGGCCCAGCGTGATCGCGATCAGCGCAATGGTCGTCGCCAGCCATTTCGGCACCTTCAAGCGCATCGAGATGGTGTGAATCGCGTCCGAGGTCAGCGAAAAAAGGATGATCGCGATGGCCAGAGAGATCAGGATGAATTTTGCCTGCACCAGCATGAAAAGGATCAGGGCAAAAGCGATGATCCCCAGAAAGCCGGTCTGTAGTCTTTCGCGAACGATACTGTCGTCAGAACGGCGCAATCATCCATACCTTCGCTGAAAATGAGACGGGTCGAAGCATGCGCCTCGACCCGTATAAGCGTCAATTCTCGTCGGTGCCTTTGTCGTCGCCTTGGGCGTCATCGACATCGGTTTCAGCATCGGTGACGCCCTGTTCGGCAATGCGTGCCACCGAAACGACGACTTCGCCATTTGCAGTGTTGAACACACGCACCCCGCCGGCGCTGCGCGAACGGAAGCTGATTCCGTCAACGGGCACGCGGATGGATTGCCCAGTCGATGTCGCCAGCATGATCTGGTCGTCCATTTCAACCGGGAAGCTGGCCACAAGCGGACCGCCCCGCATGGCTTTGTCCATGCCCATGACGCCCTGACCCCCGCGACCGCGCACCGGATAGTCATGGCTGGAACTGATCTTGCCCGAACCCTTCGCCGTGATGGTCAGAATCAGATCCTCGGCCGCCGACATTTCGGCATAGCGTTCCTGGCTGATGCTGCCTTCCTCGATGGTTTCCTCGTCCTCATCGACCTCGGCGCCATCGTCCAGCGCACCGGCAACTGCGCGGCGCATTTTCAGATAGGCAAGGCGCTCTGCCGGGTCAGCCTCGAAGTGACGGATCACGGCCATGCTGACCACGGTATCGCCACCGGCCAGACGGATGCCGCGAACGCCGGTGGAATCGCGACCCTTGAAGACACGAACCGCCGTTGTCGGGAAGCGGATTGCACGGCCCTTGGCCGTCAAAAGCATGACGTCATCATCTTCGGTGGCCATGCGAACGCCGATCAGGCTGACGCCTTCGGGCAGTTTCATGGCGATCTTGCCGTTGGATTTCACATTGGTGAAATCGGACAGCGCGTTGCGGCGCACATCGCCCTGATCGGTGGCAAAGATGACTTGATAATCGTCCCACTCGGCCTCTGGTGCGTCCTGCGGCAACAGCGCGGCGATGGAAACGCCCGGCTCGATCGGCAGGATGTTGACGATGGCCTTGCCCTTTGACGTGCGACCGCCCAGCGGCAGACGCCATGTTTTCAGGCGGTAAACCATGCCGTCAGTCGTGAAGAACAGCAATTCGGTATGAGTATTGGCGACGAACAGTGTTGTGACCACATCGTCTTCCTTGGTCGCCATCCCGGACAGCCCTTTGCCGCCACGACGTTGCGCACGGAAATCAGCCAGCGGCGTCCGCTTGATATACCCGCCCGAAGTGATGGTGACGACCATATCTTCGCGTTCGATCAGATCTTCGTCATCCATATCACCGGACCATTCGGTGATTTCGGTCCGGCGGGGAACGGCGAACAGGTCCTTCACCTCGCGCAATTCATCGCTGATGATGCCAAGAATGCGTTCACGCGATGCAAGGATCGCCAGAAACTCACGGATCGATTCTGCCAGCTTCTGCAGCTCATCCGTGACTTCCTGCACGCCAAGTTGGGTCAGGCGTTGCAGGCGCAGGTCCAGAATGGCCCGGGCTTGCGTTTCGGACAGGTAGTATGTGCCATCGTCGTTGACCGGATGGCGCGGGTCGTCGATCAGCTTCAGATATTCCAGAATATCATGGGCAGGCCAGCGACGCTCCATCAGCCGTTCGCGGGCTTCGGTCGCGTCGGCGGAGGAGCGGATCGTGGCAACGACTTCGTCCACGTTGCTGACCGCAACGGCCAGACCGCACAGAATATGGCTACGCTCGCGTGCTTTGCGCAGTTCATAGGCGGTGCGGCGGGCAATGACCTCTTCGCGGAAGCTGATGAAGTAGGTCAGGAAGTCGCGCAGGGCCAATTGCTCTGGCCGACCGCCGTTCAGGGCCAGCATATTGCAGCCAAAGCTGGTCTGCATCTGGGTAAAGCGGAACAACTGGTTCAGCACGACGTCGGGGGTGGCATCGCGCTTCAATTCGACGACCACGCGGACGCCGTGGCGGTCGGACTCGTCCTGAACCGTTGCGATCCCTTCGATCCGCTTTTCCTTCGCCAGTTCAGCGATCCGCTCTATCATGCTGGATTTGTTCACCTGATAGGGAATCTCGTCGATGACGATGGCAAAACGATCCTTGCGCGGTTCTTCGATATGGGTCCTGGCGCGGATGATGACGCTGCCGCGGCCTTCCAGATAGGCTTTGCGCGCGCCCGACCGGCCAAGGATCAATGCACCCGTTGGAAAATCCGGGCCAGGAATGATTTCCAGCAAACGCTCGGTCGGAAGATCGGGATTTTCGATCAGTTCCAGCGTGGCGTCGATCACCTCGCCAAGGTTGTGCGGGGGAATATTGGTCGCCATGCCGACTGCGATACCGCCTGCGCCATTGACCAGCATATTCGGGAAACGCGCGGGCAGAACCGTTGGTTCGCGGTCCTTGCCGTCATAGTTGTCCTGGAAATTGACCGTATCCTTGTCGATATCCATCAACAGAAAGGCTGAAGGTTTATCCAGACGAACTTCGGTATAACGCATGGCAGCCGCACTATCGCCGTCCATCGACCCGAAGTTGCCCTGACCATCTAGCAGCGGCAGGGACATCGAAAAGTCCTGCGCCAATCGCACCAGCGCATCATAAATCGCGGCATCGCCATGAGGGTGATATTTCCCCATCACATCGCCAACCGGGCGGGCAGATTTACGATAGGGTTTGTCAGCCGTGTTTCCGCTTTCGTCCATGGCATACAGAATGCGGCGGTGAACCGGCTTCAGGCCGTCGCGCAGATCGGGAATTGCCCGACTGACGATGACCGACATGGCGTAATCGAGATAGGAAGATTTCATCTCGTCCGAGATGTCGATCACGGGCCCTGAATGGACCATTACAGCCCGTCGCTCGGCTTCGTTTTCGTCGCCCATTTCAGGGGTTTCCGGCAGATCGTCTTCTGGGGTATCAGCCACGTGAATTCCTCAATATCTTGTTGATGAATATATAGGCTACACGGCTGCTAGGGGCAATCTAGCCCCCGCGCTTTCTTTGGTTTTGACGCTAAATACGCGTGAATCAGCCGCGGCGTGCAGCCGTGACCCAGATGCCGGCAAGCAGGGCTGACCAGATCGCATTCCAGGCGGCCATCGACAGCCCAAGAAAGCGCCAGGCAACCTCGTCACAACGGACGACCGGTGCGCTTTGCAGCTTGGTCAGCAGATCTTGCGCGGACATCCCCGTCAGGCCACCAACCCCGCCCGAGCAATGCGCCGGACCGGGCCACCAGCGCAGTTCGACACCGCTGTGATAAATTGCCAGACCCATTGCCGCACCGGCCGCGATTGCGCCCATGATCGCCAACAGACGAGAGTTGCCAAGCCACAGGATCAGCAGCGCGATCACGATCGCCGCGACATGCGGCCAGCGTTGCAGAATGCACAATTCGCACGGCGCATAGCCCGCCGCCTGAAACCCAAGTGCGGCCAGAAGCAGCGCGGCCGAGCCCGATCCTGCCAGAAGTGAAAGCTGTTTTCCGTTCATCTAACCCTCGGATTTCAGTCGCATAGATCGCGTTGGAAATGTTATGTTCTGTGGATCGTCCGGGCAAACGCCAAGGTCAAGCTTCTTGAATAGATGTCGCGCGCCTGTGATCGTTCGTTTCCGGCAGGCTGGGCGGGGAACCTGTGCCAACTGCCCGGTGTTATGCAGATGTAGGGCCGGGGCAACTGCCCGGTTTAGTGAGGGATACTGGAATGCAATGGCGGGGTCGCCGCGGCAGCGGTAATATCGAAGACAGACGCAGCATGGGTGCTGCCGGTGCTGGTGGCATTGGCGTGGTAGGGATGCTGGCTGTGCTGGCGGTCGGTTATTTCTTTGGCATCGACATTTCCCCTATCGTCCGAGAGCTGGATCAAAGCCAGCAGGGGCAGTCCGGCACCGTCCCGCTGACCCAGGAAGATGAACAATGGGGCGAATTCATGTCGGTCGTTCTGGCCGATACCGAAGAGGTCTGGGCCACCGTCCTGCCTGAGCAGGCCGATATGCAGTATCAAAACCCCACGTTGGTGCTTTTCCGCGGTGCGGTGCAATCAGCCTGCGGCACGGCGTCGTCGGCCATGGGCCCTTTCTATTGCCCGAACGATCAGAAGCTGTATCTGGACACCGACTTCTTTGACATGATGGCGCAGCGTATGGGCGCGGGCGGTGATTTTGCCTATGCTTATGTGATCGCCCACGAGGTTGGGCACCATGTCCAGAACCTGACCGGCACTCTGCAACAGGTAAACAACCTGCGCAGTCGTGTCAGCCAAAGCGATTCGAACAAGATTTCGGTCCTGACCGAATTGCAGGCAGACTGTTATGCAGGGATCTGGGCGCGTCAGGCGCAAGACCGCTTCGGCACCCTGGAAGAGGGTGATCTGGCCGAAGCACAGGGCGCCGCGGAGGCCGTTGGCGATGATGTGATCCAGTCCAGTGCGGGCAGAACGCCGGTCCCAGACAGTTTTACGCATGGTTCAGCCCAACAGCGGCAAGAATGGTTGATGCGCGGCTTTAATTCTGGTGACATGGCGCAGTGCGATACATTTGCTCAGGCGGGTTTGTAAGCCGGATGAATGTGACGCCAGAATATGACGGAGGATTAACGGATGACGACTTTTATCACCCTTCTGGGAGTGGCGGCCGTTTTGGGGCTTGTCGCCTTGCGTGCAAAACCCGAACCCCGGAAAATCCGCGTCACAGCCCGGCGCTAAGTTAATGCGGGATGCGGGGCATGCGGCCCCGCTCCATCTTGGCCCAGTCGGGCCACAGGTCCAGCCATTCCAGCGCAACGATGGCAAGACCCAACATAACGACCAGCAGAACAAGTTTGACCATACGGGCGCTTGGCGGGTTTCGCGCCCATTTTGATGCTCTCAGTAACCAGATCAGGTTGTTCATCTTGGGCCTTGCCTGCTAAATCGGTCCTAAACGATCAGACGCCATGAGAAATCTCAAGATGGGAAATCTCAAGGCCGAAATGCAAGAGTGAACATTGCCCAACCATCAGGACTCCCGCAATCTGCCCTACACTGCGCGTCAGATGTATGACCTTGTCGCAGATATCGAAAGTTACCCGAAATTTCTGCCATGGAACAGCGCCGCCCGCATCCGGTCGCGCGAAACCCGGCCCGACGGGGCCGAGCTCGTCGCGGCAGATCTGGTGATCAGCTTCAAGGTTTTTCGCGAAAAATTCGGAAGTCGCGTGACGTTGTGGCCCGTCGATCCCGAAACCGGTGCATTGAAAATCGATACCGATTATCTGGATGGTCCGTTCAAATATCTGCACAGCGGATGGACCTTTGTTGACCGCCCCGAGGGTGGCTGCCGGGTCGAATTCTTTGTGGATTTCGAATTTCGGAACCTGATCCTGCAAAAGCTGATCGGGGTGGTGTTTCACGAAGCGATGTCACGTATCGTGCGCGCATTCGAGGAACGGGCAAAAGTGCTTTATGGCGCTGCCTAGGTCTTTCTGCAATACTCAGATATAAAAGGTTTTTTGATGTCCATGCAGTCCCAATCTCCATCGGCCGGGTATCTGAACAACGCGAAGATTATCTATGGTCTTTACGCGCTTGGCTATTTTGTCGGCGTCACGACGCTTGCCGGGGTCATTTTGGCCTATATCTGGCGCGGACATGACGCCGTCGCGGACAGCCATTTCACCTTTCAGATACGAACCTTCTGGATCAGCCTGCTGATTGGCCTGATTGCGTTGGTGACAATGATCATCGGCATCGGATTTCTCATCTGGCTTTTTCTGGCCGTTTGGGGCCTGCTGCGGGTGATCAGTGGCTTTCTTCTGGCCAATGATGGCAAGCCGGTCAGCAATACGAAATATTGGGGCATGATGGCCGAGTAAGGAGCTTTCTGAATGTCGGATATTTCTGCAGGCGCGGCGGGCCGGTTTACCTTTCCGGGAACCTCGATTTCGGTCAACCGCATGGGCTATGGTGCCATGCAGCTGGCCGGGCCGCATGTATTCGGGGAACCTGCCGATCCTGACGAATGCCGCGCCGTCCTGCGCGCGGCTGTCGAATTGGGCGTTGATCACATCGACACCAGCGATTTCTATGGCCCCTATGTCACCAACCGCCTGATCCACGAGGCGCTGTTTCCCTATCCCGCCGATCTGACAATCGTCACCAAGATCGGGGCATGGCGTGGCGACAAGGGCGACTGGATTCTGGAGCGAGGGGCCGATTTCCTGCGCAAATCGGTCGAGGAGAACCTGCAACATCTGGGTCTTGACCGAATGGCCATTGTCAATCTGCGGATGGGCGGCCCGGCAGATGATATCGCAACACCGATGAAGGTGATGCGCCAGATGCAGGAAGAAGGTCTGCTGGACCATATCGGCATCAGCACGGTCGACATGAACCAGTTGCAGATCGCGCGGGATATCGCGCCGGTCGTTTGCGTGCAGAACCACTATAATCTGGTTCATCGCGTGGACGATCAGATGATTGATGCGCTGGCAGCGGATGGTATTGCTTATGTGCCCTATTTCCCGTTGGGCGGGTTCACGCCCCTGCAAACGGATGAGCTGAACAGCGTTGCGGCCCAGATGGACGCGACGCCGCAAAGCGTGGCACTTGCGTGGTTGTTGCAGCGCAGTCCGAACATCCTGCTGATCCCCGGAACGTCAAAACCTGCGCATCTGCGGGCGAACATCGCTGCCGCCGGGCTGACCTTCAGCGCCGATCAGTTGCGACGGTTGAATGCGATAGCCGGGTTGGTGCCGTAATTGAAAAGGCCACCCGATGGGTGGCCTTTCTCTATCAGCTTAGCGCGGCTTTCAGCGCTTCGGCTTTATCGGTTTTTTCCCAGCTGAACGCGGTGGCGCCGTTCAGGGCATAGGGATCGCGCCCGAAATGACCATAGCTGGCCGTCGGCCGATAGATGGGATGCAACAGGTCCAGTTCGCGGATGATCGCAAAGGGCCGCAGATCAAAGACTTCGCGCACGGCGGCGATGATCTTTTCCACCGGCACGGTTTCGGTGCCAAAAGTGTTCAGGCTGATCGAGGTCGGTTCGGCCACGCCGATGGCATAGCTGACTTGAATTTCGCAGCGCTTCGCCAGACCGGCGGCCACGATGTTCTTGGCAACCCAACGACCGGCATAGGCTGCCGAGCGGTCAACCTTGGACGGATCCTTGCCCGAAAACGCGCCGCCACCATGGCGCGCCATGCCGCCATAGCTGTCGACAATGATCTTGCGCCCGGTCAGACCACAATCGCCAACCGGTCCGCCAATGACGAATTTGCCGGTCGGGTTGATAAAGAACTTGGTCTGATCCGTCAGCCATTCGGCCGGCAGAACCGGGCGAATGATTTCCTCGATCACCGCTTCGCGCAGATCGTTCAGCGCGATATCGGGGTTATGTTGAGTGGACAGAACCACCGCATCGATCCCCTCGGGGCGGCCATCCGCGTCATAGCGCATGGTCAGCTGTGATTTCGCATCCGGGCGCAACCATGACAGCGTGCCATCGCGACGCACCTGGCTTTGGCGTTCGACCAGACGGTGCGCATAGGTGATGGGCGCAGGCATCAGTACATCGGTTTCATCCGACGCATAACCGAACATCAGCCCCTGATCGCCGGCGCCCTGTTCCTCGAGGGTTTCACGATCAACGCCTTGATTGATCTCGGGGGATTGCTTGCCGATGATGTTGATGACCGAACAGGTCGATCCATCAAAACCCACATCCGAAGAGGTATAGCCAATGTCGTTGATGACATCGCGGACGATGGATTCCAGATCGACCCAGGCCGATGTGGTGATCTCGCCCGAGATGATGGCGACGCCGGTTTTGACCATGGTTTCGCAGGCCACGCGGGCGCGGTCATCCTCGGCCAGAATGGTGTCGAGGATGGCGTCGCTGATCTGGTCAGCGATCTTGTCGGGATGGCCCTCGGACACGGATTCCGAGGTAAACAGTGAATATTCGCTCATGGATCAATACCGGTAGTGCTCGGATTTGAAGGGGCCTTCGGGCGTGACGCCGATATAGTCCGCCTGTTCCCTGGAAAGTTTGGTCAGCTTGACGCCGATCTTGTCCAGATGGAGGGCCGCGACCTTTTCGTCCAGTGCCTTGGGCAGAATATAGACGCCGGGCTGGTATTCACCGCCCTTCACGAACAGCTCGATCTGCGCCAGAACCTGATTGGTGAAGCTGGCCGACATCACGAAGGACGGGTGCCCGGTCGCGTTGCCCAGATTCAGCAGACGCCCTTGCGACAGCAGGATGATGCGGTTGCCCGATGGCATCTCGATCAGATCGACCTGATCCTTGACGTTGGTCCATTTGTGGTTGCGCAGGGCGGCGACCTGAATTTCGTTGTCGAAATGGCCGATATTGCCGACGATGGCCATGTCCTTCATCGCCCGCATATGTTCCAGCCGGATCACATCCTTGTTGCCGGTGGTGGTGATGAAAATGTCGGCGCTGTCGGCCACATCTTCCAGCGTCACCACCTCGAACCCGTCCATGGCGGCTTGCAGGGCACAGATCGGGTCGACCTCAGTCACCTTCACGCGGGCACCTGCACCACGCAAGGACGCGGCCGAGCCTTTGCCGACATCGCCGTAACCGCAAACGACCGCGACTTTGCCAGCCATCATCACATCGGTGGCGCGGCGGATGCCATCGACCAGCGATTCCTTGCAGCCGTATTTATTGTCGAATTTCGACTTGGTGACGCTATCATTGACGTTGATTGCGGGGAAGGGTAGCAGCCCTTTCTTGTGCAGGTCATACAGACGGTGCACGCCGGTGGTGGTTTCCTCGGACACGCCCTTGATCGCGTCACGCTGCGCCGTGAACCAGCCGGGGCTGGCGGCAAGGCGCTGTCTGATCTGGGCGAACAGGGCTTCCTCTTCTTCGCTGGTGGGCGTTTCGATCAGGTCGGTTTCACCAGCTTCGACCCGTGCGCCCAGCAGGATATACAGCGTGGCGTCACCGCCATCGTCCAGGATCATATTGGCAGTGCCCTCAGGGAACTGGAAAATCTGATCGGTATAGGACCAGTATTCGGCCAGCGTCTCACCCTTGATCGCAAAGACCGGCACGCCGGTGGCAGCGATGGCCGCGGCTGCGTGATCCTGCGTGGAGTAGATGTTGCAGGATGCCCAGCGGACATCCGCGCCAAGCGCGGTGAGCGTTTCGATCAGCACGGCAGTCTGCACCGTCATGTGCAGACTGCCCGCGATCCGGGCACCTGCCAAAGGCTTCGCGGCGCCGTATTCCGCGCGCAACGACATCAGGCCGGGCATCTCGGTTTCCGCGATGTCCAGTTCCTTCCGGCCATAATCGGCCAGCGCAATATCCTTGATGATGTAGTCGCTCATCTTTGCCACGCCCTTTGCATTTTCCAGTCAAGGCAGGGGGATAACCCAAGGCATACCTAATCGGAAGGGGTAATCCCCGGTAGGCGCAACAGAGTGGATAATATTCCGTCAGATCGGCAGTTTAGATCGTGCTGGCTGACCCAGATAGCGAATGATGAAATTGTTCAGCATTTCTTTGGCCGATTCCAATTGAGGTTCATTGGGCCGGAAATCTTTCATACGCGAGTCGATGATATAACGGGCCAGCCCATGCGCAAAGACGCGGCTGCTGACCACGATTGTATTGATATCCTCATCGTGGTGTAACAGTCCGGCAGCGCGGGCGCGCTCCAGAATGCGAACCATCAGTTCATTCAGCGAATCCAGATAACGCCGTGTCTGCGGGGTGCGCAGCGCATCAAAGACCGCGGCATTGGTGATCAGGCGGAACTGGCTGCGGTTTTGATCCGCCCATTCCAGATAGGCATCGCCAAGCGCCATATACTGCCCGATTGGATCGTCCTGATCCACCTTGACGATTGCTTTGGTCGTGGCGTCGATCAGGCGAACCAGCCCTTGTTCGGCGATTGCGATCAGCAGATTTTCTTCGTTCTTGAAAATACGGCGAATATCGGCGGCTGGAACGCCCAGAATTTTGCTGACCTGCAACAGCGTCGGGCGATGCTCTTTGTTGACCTGCATGATTTGCATGGCCGCGACAATCGCCTGACCATGAAGCCCCAAGCCGTTCAGGATATCGTTATGCATTCCCATCTTATCGCCGCTTCCATACGTGTTCATGACAGATCATTCTTTACCAGAGCGGGGCCGTTCGACTGCATAAGCTACCTTCCTGTGCCGATATAGGAAATGTGATGGCGTCTGCTAGCAAAGCTGAATGTGACATGTGCGGACAAATCGTCGCATGTCGGCGCGGGATTGCGGTCACAAGCAGCACGAACATGTCCAAGTTACTCATAAAAAAGAAAAATTTGGCCGCAATTACGCTGCGGCCAAATCAATAATAACACGAATCGATCCGTTCACGAACCTCACTAAAACGGCAGGTCGCGATAACCTGCTGTGATGGCAGGGTTTTCCTTGCGATCAGCCTTCGGCGCGCGACTGACGTTTCCGCTCGTGCGGGTCCAGATAGCGCTTGCGCAGACGGATGTTCCTGGGCGTCACCTCGACCAGTTCGTCGTCGTTGATATAAGCAATTGCTTCTTCCAGCGACATGCGGACCGGCGGCGTCAGGCGGACGGCCTCGTCCGTGCCCGAAGCGCGGACGTTGGTCAGCTTCTTGCCCTTCAGGGGGTTCACTTCCAGATCGTTGTCGCGGCTGTGTTCACCAATGATCATGCCGGTATAGATCTGCTCCTGCGCGCCGATGAACATCTTGCCGCGCTCTTCCAGGTTCCACAGGGCATAGGCGACCGAAACCCCGTTCTCCATGCTGATCAGAACGCCCTGACGACGGCCCTGAATGGCGCCCTTATAGGGGGCCCAGCCATGGAAGATGCGGTTCAGCACGCCGTTCCCGCGGGTGTCGGTCATGAATTCGCCATGATAGCCGATCAATCCGCGCGACGGCACATGGGCAACGATCCTGGTCTTGCCAACACCAGCCGGGCGCATGTCGACCATGTCGCCCTTGCGGTCGCCCGTCAGTTTTTCGATGACCACGCCGGTATATTCGTCATCAACGTCGATGATGACTTCCTCGATCGGCTCAAGACGTTCGCCATTTTCCTCGCGGAAGATCACGCGCGGGCGGCTGATCGACAGCTCGAACCCTTCGCGGCGCATGTTTTCAATCAACACGCCCATCTGCAATTCACCCCGACCCGAGACGATGAACGCGTCGCCGCCGGGAGTGTCTTCGACCTTGATGGCGACGTTGGATTCGGCCTCTTTCATCAGGCGTTCGCGGATGACGCGGGATTGGACCTTCTTGCCATCCTGACCAGCCAGCGGGCTGTCATTGATGCCAAAGGTGACGCTGATGGTCGGTGGGTCAATCGGTTGCGCGGGAAGGGCTGCGTCCACATCCGGGGCGCAGATGGTGTCGGCAACGGTTGCCTTGCTCATGCCTGCAAGGGTCACGATATCACCGGCGACGGCTTCGTCGATTGCGGTTTGCGTCAGGCCACGGAAGGCAAGAACCTTGCTGATGCGGAACTGTTCAACGCGTTCACCATCGCGGCTGAGCGCTTTGACCGTATCGCCTGCCTTGGCCCGACCGGCTTCCACACGACCTGTCAGCAGACGACCCAGAAAGTTGTCCGCGCCCAAGGTGGTGGCCAACATCTGGAAGGACTCGCTCTGACGCTCGATCTGTTTGGGCGGCTCAACGTGCTTCAGGATCAGGTCGAACAGCGCCGACATATCCTTGCGCGGCCCGTCCAGGGTATCATCGGCCCAGCCGCCGATGCCCGAGGCATAGACATGCGGGAAATCAAGCTGTTCGTCATTGGCACCCAGATTGGCGAACAGGTCGAACACGTCGTTCAGGGCGTTATCAGGCTCGGCTGCGGGCTTGTCGACCTTGTTCAGCACGACGATGGGACGCAACCCAAGCGCCAAGGCCTTCGAGGTCACGAATTTCGTTTGCGGCATCGGGCCTTCGGCCGCGTCGACCAGCAGACAGACGCCGTCGACCATCGACAGGATGCGTTCCACCTCACCGCCGAAATCGGCGTGGCCGGGGGTGTCGACGATATTGATGCGCGTGCCCTTCCATTCGACCGAAGTCGCCTTCGCCAGAATGGTGATGCCGCGTTCGCGTTCGATGTCGTTGCTGTCCATCGCGCGTTCGGCCACGGCCTGATTTTCACGGAACGCGCCCGACTGACGCAACAACTGGTCAACCAGTGTCGTCTTGCCGTGGTCGACGTGAGCGATAATAGCGATATTCCGGATATCCATTGGGCGGCCCTTATACTTTCGCGGTCGCCCTAACGAAATCTCGACGGAATTGCCAGCGGCAATTCATGTTGCCCTCGCCGCCAGCGGGCTATTTCCCGCGAAAAATGCAAAACGGCGCCGCAAAAGGCGACGCCGCAAGCAATGCTGTCATTGCAGCCGGCACCTGAGATCTGGTCAGCGCAGCCCCAGGAAGGACAGGATGAACAGGACGATGACCACCAGGCCGACGATATAAATGATAGAGTTCATGTTGCCTTTTACTCCTTGCAGGTGTGCCTTGATGCCGGGCTGTTTGGCGGCCGCGGCAATATGGATGCCGTGTAACAAACGGCGACAGGCTGTGTTAGTTCCTTTGATTGAAAGCAAAAAATCAGGCGGTCGCGATCTTGGGCATCCAGCCAAGGCCAAGATCGGTTCGGGTCGCGGGGGTGTAACGTGCGCCGACCCAGCCTTGATAGCCGTATCTGTCCAGCTCCTCGAACAGGTTCGGAAAATTGATACTGCCGGCAAAGGGCTCGTCACGCTTGGGATAGCCCGCGATCTGAACGTGGCGTATCTGATCCGCATACCTGCGCCATGTGCCGATCACATCGCGGGTAAGGGACTGTGCGTGAAAGGTGTCGAACTGGATGCCAAGGTTCCCGGATCCAATTTCTGATATAATATCAGATGCCTGTTGATAGTTATTCAAAAAATTCTCGGCAAATGCGCCACTCGGTGATGACAATGGTTTGATGGCCAGATTCGCGTGGGGCGCACGCTCGGTCGCCCAGCGGAGATTTTCGATAAAGGTTTGGCGCGCCTGTTCACCTTTGGCTTTTCCGGCCAAGACATGAATATGACGAACGTTCAGCCTCTGCGCGACACGCAGCGCGTGGTCGAAATCCTTGCGAAACCGCGCTTCCAAACCCGGCACTGCGGCAAAACCGCGTGGACCGCCGCCCCAATTGGGCGGCGGGCAGTTCAGCAGGATCATGTCCATGTTAAACGCGCGGGCGGTCCTGGTCAGATCGCGCGGATCAATATCATAGGGGTAGGGTATCTCGACACCTTTGAACCCCGCTTCCGCTGCCGCTGCAAAGCGGTCGAGCATCGGCAGTTCGGTGAACAGATAGGTCAGATTGGCGGCAAAGCGCAGCATCTGTGACTAAGGCTCTAACGCAAAGAACTGGCCCGCAGATTGCACGCCGATCTTGCCAGCCACCGCATCGGCGGCAGCCGCCAGCCGATAAAAGGTCTTGCGGTCGATCAAAGCCTCTAGCCCCGCCCGAACATGCACATAGGGACGCGGTTCATGAATGTCTCCGCGAATGATGATCGGGTGGTCCGCATCGGCGACAACCTGATCGCCGACATTCGTGGTAAAGGTGATCTTGTCCGGCGCAATCTCTGCATCCGTTGCAACAAAGGGCGCATCCTGAACGCGGATGCCGACCTTTTCGACAGGCGTGACGAGGAAGAAATCGTCGCCCTCTCGTTTAAGGACCGTCGAAAACAGACGAACCATCGCTGGCCGCCCGATGGGTGTGCCCAGGTAAAACCACGTGCCATCGGCGCGGATTTCCATATCCAGATCGCCGCAGAATGGAGGATTCCATAAATGGACCGGCGGCAGGCCGCCCTTGGATGCCTTGCCCACGGCGGCGGCAATTCCGTCCGCACTCACGCTTTTGTCACTGTCCTGCGGCATTCCCTGTGGTCGCCTTTCCTCAAACTCCTTATGGTTAGCTCTAAAGCAGCAAAAGGACGTTGTCATGAGTTCGAATGAGAATCTGGTGCCAGAGGTCGAACAGCTAGGTCAGCTTTTGACTGATGCACGATCCAGCATCGAACGTCGCTTCGTCGGGCAACACGCTGTTGTTGAACAGGTTCTGGCCGCACTTCTGTCGGGGGGGCACGCGCTTCTGGTCGGCCAGCCGGGCTTGGGTAAAACAATGTTGGTCGATACGCTGGCCACGGTGATGGGGCTGGACAGTCAGCGCATTCAGTTCACGCCCGACCTGATGCCGGCCGATATTCTTGGCTCCGAAGTGCTGGACGTGTTGCCCGATGGCAGTCGTGCCTTTCGCTTTATCGAAGGGCCGGTGTTTACCCAGCTTCTGATGGCGGATGAGATCAACCGCGCCTCGCCCCGAACACAATCGGCGCTGTTGCAGGCGATGCAGGAGCGTGAAGTCACCGTCAGTGGTCAGCATCGCCCGCTGGGCCGCCCATTTCATGTGCTGGCCACCCAGAACCCGATCGAGCAAGAGGGAACCTATCCCTTGCCCGAGGCGCAGCTGGACCGTTTCCTGCTACAGATCAACGTCGACTATCCCGACCGCGACACGGAACGCGACATCCTGTTGGCGACGACGGGTGTTGAAGATGGTCGGGCGCATGCCGCCTTTACCGCCGAAGGCCTGATACAGGCACAGCAGCTGATTCGCCGCATGCCCGTGGGGGAAGCTGTGGTCGAAGCGATTCTGGATCTGGTGCGTGCCTTCCGTGCCGGTTCCCCCGAGGCGGAAAGCTTTGTGGCAGATACATTGGTCTGGGGGCCGGGACCGCGTGCGGCGCAGGCGTTGATGCTGGTGACACGGGCACGCGCCGTGCTGAATGGGCGGTTCGCACCCAGCCTTGACGATGTCGAGGCTTTGGCAGCCCCGGTTTTGCGTCATCGCATGGCGCTGTCTTTTGCGGCGCTGGCACGCGGGGAAACCGTCGAACAGGTGATCGCCCGCGTGCTGGATCGTCGCCTGTCGCGCAAGCAGGCGGCGTGAGGCTGTCTTGAGTTTAGGTCCCGCCGAGCTTCGCGCCCGAGCGCAGGATGCCAGCGCGCATTTGCCGGGGCTGATCCTGTCAGCCGACAGGTTGTCCCGTCTGGTCGCGCCCGGTGCACATGGTTTGCGTCGCGGCGGTCCGGGCGAAGATTTCTGGCAATATCGGCCCGCTGAACAAGGCGAGGCTGCCCGCAATATCGACTGGCGTCGCTCGGCGCGGTCCGACGGGCAGTTCGTTCGCGATCGCGAGGCGCAGACGGCCCAGACCCTCAGCCTATGGGTTTCGGGCGGGCAGGGAATGCGTTTCAGCGGCGATCCCGAACGCGCGACAAAGGGGCAGCGGGCGCAATTGCTGACCTTGGCGCTGGCGATGATTGCTGCACGTGGTGGGGAAAAGGTCGGCCTTCTTGGGCATCCGGCACGGGCGGGAAGGCGACAGATCGACCGGTTGGCGGAATCAATCAGCGCCGCTATCTGGTCCGAAGAAGATGGCGATGCGCCATCCCCGGATCTGCTGCGCCCGAACCAGCGGCTTGTGATCATGTCGGATTTCCTGACTGATCCGGCATGGGTGGATGCGCTGCTGTCGCGCGCGGGCAGTATCGGGGTCAAAGGCGTTCTGCTGCAGATACTGGACCCGGACGAGGAGCAGTTTCCCTATTCCGGCGCGGTCGAATTTCAGTCGCTTTCCGGTGGTTCTCGCCATGACAGCCGCGATGCCGCCGGCTTGCGCGATGCCTATCTGATGCGACTGGCGCAGCGACGGGACTGGTTGCAGGCAACGGCGCAAGGTGCGGGTTGGTATTTCGGGCATCATCGCACCGATACCCCGCCCGCCGTGGCGCTTGGCTGGTTGTATCAGGTTCTGGGGGGCTGATGCTTGTTCTTGGCCCCTTAGGCTTTGCCGTTCCATGGCTTCTGTCTGCATTGATCGTGCTGCCGGTTCTGTGGCTTATCTTGCGCGCCATGCCGCCATCGCCGCGCCGGATCAGTTTTCCGGGGGTCGAGCTGCTGAAGGGCCTTGCCGACAAAAGCCCGATTGCCCTGCGCACGCCGTGGTGGCTGCTATTGCTGCGCATGTTGGCGATCGCAGCATTGATCTTGGCGTTTTCCGGACCGCTGTGGCGACCAGTTGTTCAGTCACAAAGCACCGGGCCGTTGCTGGTGGTTCTGAATGCCGGATGGGCTGCCGCGCCGGAATGGGCCAGCCGCCAGACGCGGGCCGAGCGTGCCTTGACCAAGGCCGCCGCCGATGGTCGTCCGGCGGCGCTGCTGATCGCGGATGGGCGGGCGGCTCCGGGTCCGCTGGAATTCGCGGCGGCTGACACGTTGCTGGCCAGCCTGCGGGCGGCGGAACCGGTGTCATGGCGCTCGGTCTTTCCCGCCGATCCTGCCCAAACGCTGGCGAACGTGCCTGATGGGTCGTTGCAAACGCTGTGGCTTGATGATGGCCTGGACCATCCGCACCGCGTGGCATGGTTGGCCGAATTGACCGCACGCGGCCCGGTAACGGTTGTTGCGCCGTCCAAAGCCGCGCGCAGCCTGACCTTGCATGCCGGCGATACCCCGTCGCTGACGCTGACATCCGCCGATCAAGAGGTGCCCGCGATTTTGGCCATTGGCCCCGACCCGCAGGGGATCGAACGAGAGCTTGCCCGGCTGTCGCCCGGCGACGGCACAATCTCGGGCGGGGTGACAACCCGACCTGTCGCAATCGACCTGCCGCCGGAATTGCGCAATCGCGTGACACGCTTTCAGATCGAAGGTGAAACCCATGCGGGTGCCATTGTGCTGGCGGATGACCGGGTGAAGCGACGCAAGGTGGGGCTGGTTGGCGATGCCGACCGTCAGCTCGAAGGGCAGCAATTGTTGTCGCCGATGCATTACCTGCGTCGTGCGCTTGCACCGACATCCGACGTCGTCGAAGGCGGCCTGGGCGATGTGCTGGACAGTGCGCCGGATGTCATTATCGCTGTCGATCAGGTCAATATGCCCGAAATCGGCGAACTGGCCGAATGGGTCAACGCCGGTGGTTTGCTGATCCGTTTCGCCGGTCCGCATATGGCAGCGGATGAAGATTTGCTGGAAGAACCGCTGCTGCCCGTTGCGCTGCGTCAGGGCGGCCGCGACATCGGCGGTGCGCTAAGTTGGGGTGATCCGCGCGGTCTGGCACCGTTTCCCGCAGACGGTATTTTTGCGGGTTTGACAGCGCCGCAGGACGTGTCGATCCGCGCCCAGCTGATGGCACAGCCCGCACCCGATCTGGCTGCAAAAACCATCGCCTCGCTCAGCGACAATACGCCACTGGTCACACGCGACCGGCTTGGCGAAGGGCAGGTTGTGCTGTTTCACATCACTGCGAATGCCGAATGGTCGAATCTGCCGATCTCTGGCCTGTTCGTCGACATGCTGAACAGGCTGGTGGCGACGGCGCGGGTCACCGCCACCGAAGAACAGGCCGAAGATCGAGAGCAGCCGTTCTGGACGCCGGAAATCGTGCTGGACGGTTTCGGTCGCGAACAGGTGCCCGATGGCCTGTCGCCAGTTCCGGTCGAAGACCTGGCGCAAGGCCCCGGACCCGATCTTCCAGCGGGCATTTATGCCGCCGGTGAACGTCGTCAGGCCTTGAATGCCGGGGTGGAATACCGGCTTTCCAGGTGGCCCGGCGCGACGGTGGAGCTGGTGGACGCCCCTCAGGGGCGTGAGTTGAAGGGGCCGTTATTGGCGATTGCCGCCATGCTGATGGCGCTGGACGCGCTTGGCTCCAGCATCCTGGCGGGGCGCAAGCGGCGCGTCGGGGCGATCACGGGGCTGGCGTTGCTTGCGCTGATGCTGCCGGCGCCAAAGGTCGATGCCCAGGATCTGAATGCCGAAATAACCCGCGCGGCGAATGAGGTTGCACTGGCCTATGTCACGACCGGCGACGAAGAGATCGACGAGACCTCTCGGCAAGGGCTGGAAGGGCTGTCCTATATCCTGCGTGAACGCACGTCGGTTGAACCCGGCAAGCCGGTGGCGATTGATCTGGATCATGACGACCTGTCGGTCCTGACCTTGCTGTATTGGCCGATCACGGATCAACAGCCGTTGCCCTCACCTCAGGCATATCTGCGGCTGAACCACTATCTGCGGTCGGGCGGCATGATCCTGTTCGATACCCGCGACGGCGATCTGGCCGGTGTCGGCGGCCCGAACATGTCGCAGGCTCTGCGTGATCTGGCAGCGCCCTTGGATGTTCCGGCGCTGGCCCCGGTGCCGCAGGATCATGTGCTGACCCGCACCTTCTATCTGCTGCAGGATTTTCCGGGCCGCTGGCAGGGCGATACGGTCTGGATCGAAGCGCCCCCGGTTGGTGCCGAAGCCGCCGAGGGGATGCCATTCCGGCAATTGAATGACGGGGTAAGTCCGGTCGTGATCGGCGGCAATAGCTGGGCCGAGGCCTGGGCGGTCGATGATAATGGCTATCCCGTCTATCCCATCGGCGCAGGCTGGGAAGGCGAACGGCAGCGAGAGATGGCCTATCGCTTTGGCATCAATCTGGTCATGTATGTGCTGACCGGGAATTACAAATCGGATCAGGTGCATGTACCGGCCTTGCTGGATCGCCTGCGCACGGAAGAGGAGGTCGGGCGATGACCCAGATTCGCTTCGATCCCGCGCTGCCGTGGTGGGTAATCGCCGCTTTGACGGTTCTGGCGCTGCTGGTCGCGGGATTTGCCTTGTGGCGTGGGCTGCGCGGATGGGCTTGGCGTGGCTTTGCCGGATTGGCGGCAGCGTTGGCGTTGGCTGGACCTGCCCTGGAACTGGGCAGCAGGACCAGCTTGCGTGATATTGTCATCTTGCTGGATGATCGCTCGGCCAGTCAGACCTTGCCGGGACGCAGCGATCAGACCGATGCTGCTGTCGAACAACTGTCCCAACAGATCGCAGGCCTTCCAAATACGGAATTGCGCCGGATCACGGTCGGTGATGCCGAAGACGGCACGCTTTTGGCGACCAGCCTTAGCCGCGCCATCGCGGCCGAACCGGAAAGCCGTCTGGCAGGTGTCATTGCGATCAGCGACGGTCAAATCCATGACGCGCCGATGGTGCCGAAAACCGCACCCGCGCCGGTTCATCTGCTGCTGACTGGACGCCCGCAGGATTGGGATCGCCGTTTGGTGATCGAGGAAGCCCCGGCCTTTGGTCTGATCGACCAGCAGGTGATAATTCGTCTGCGGGTCGATGACGAAGGCGCAGTTCCCGAAGAATTGCGCGGGCAAGCCGTCAATCTGCGCCTGAGCCTTGACGGAGAGAATGAGCGGCTGGTCTCGGTGCCTGTGGGCGTGCCGCTGGAACTGCCGGTCACTTTGACCCATGCGGGTCGGAACGTTGTCCAGATCGGATTTGACGCCCCCGATGGCGACGAATTGACAGATCGCAACAACGCTGCCGCGATCAGCATCAACGGTGTGCGTGACCGCCTGCGAGTGCTGCTGATTTCGGGCAAGCCGCATGCCGGCGAACGGACATGGCGAAATCTGCTGAAATCCGATGCGGCTGTCGATCTGATCCATTTCACCATCCTGCGCCCCCCGGACAAGGGCGATGGCGTTCCCGTGAACGAAATGGCGCTGATCGCCTTTCCGACGCAGGAATTGTTCATGGAGCGGATCGACGATTTCGACCTGATCATTCTGGACCGCTATCATGTGCAGGGCATCCTGCCGCCGGGATATTACCAGAACATTGTTCGCTACGTTCGGGACGGCGGGGCAATCCTTGTGGCCGCCGGGCCGGAAATGTCGGGCGTCGAAAGCCTGAACCTGTCGCCACTGGGGACAATCCTGCCTGCGCGTCCGACGGGCCGGGTGATCGAAGAGCCGTTTGTTCCACAACTGACCGCAGAAGGGCGGCGCCACCCCGTCACGGCCCAACTGCCCGGCGCGCCGGTCGAGGGGGAGGGGGAGGACGAGGCCGATCACTGGGGACGCTGGCTGCGCATGTCGGACACGACGCCAGTCGGCGACGCGCAGATCGCGATGACTGGGCCGGATGAGGCCCCGTTGCTGCTGTTGGACCGGGTGGGCGAGGGCCGGGTGGCGATGCTGACATCGGATCAGGTCTGGTTATGGGGGCGCGGCTTTGAAGGCGGTGGGCCGCAACTGGAATTGCTGCGCCGCATCGCGCATTGGTCGATGAAAGAGCCGGAGCTGGAAGAGGAATCCCTGCAAGCCGATGTGACGGACGGGCTGGATATTCGCGTTACCCGTCGCACGTTGCTGGAACGCGCCGGTCCCCTGATCATCACCTTGCCGGATGGCACGGAACAATCTGTGACGCTGACGGAAACCGCGCCCGGTCGTTTCACCGCCGAATGGACTGCGCCCGAACCGGGGCTTTACCGGCTGCGCGACGGCGATCAGCGTGCCGTCATTGCTGTCGGACCCGCTGCGCCGAAAGAATTTGAACGGACCATCGCCAGCGACGAACACTTAACCCCGCTGATCGAAGCGACGCATGGCGGGGTGGTGCGCCTGTCCGATGGGGTGCCCGATATCCGCAACGTTGCCCAGGGACGCACAGCGCATGGGCGGAGTGTCGGATCGGACTGGATCGGCATAACGCCACGCGATGCCGCAACCGTCACCGGGCTGCAAAGGCGGTCGATTTTACCGGGTTGGGCATGGCTTCTGCTGATCGCCGGATTGATCCTGATGGGCTGGCTGTCCGAAGGCCGTCGCGGCGGCGGCCAAACGCCAAACAGGCCCGCCTGAGCCACGGAGCGGCGTGATACGCTTGCCAAGCCGAGGCGGCGTTGTTAACCCAAGATAAATCGCGTGAAGGAACAAGAATGGCCGAAGCTGAGCGCAACCCCGCACCCTATACCGAGGCTGATCTGTCGCTGATCAAGCGGATCATCCCACACCGCTATCCGTTCCTGTTCGTTGACAAGGTGCGCGATATCGTCCCCTTCGAGGGCGGCGTTGGCATCAAGAATGTCACCTGCAACGAGCCGCATTTTCAGGGGCATTTCCCCGATCAGCCCATCATGCCGGGCGTCACGATTGTCGAGGCGATGGCGCAGACCTCGGCCATTGTGGTGGGCATCAGCATGAACATCATCGACCAGCCGATGCTGACCTATTTCATGGGCATCGACAAATGCAAGTTCCGTCGCATGGTCGTTCCGGGCGATGTGCTGGAACTGCATTGCAAGGCCATTCGTGGCGGCGGCAAGATCTGGAAATTCGAGGGCAAGGCGATGGTCGATGGCCAGTTGTGCGCCTCGGCTGAATTTACCGCAATGATGGCGCGCGCGGATGATGCGTAAGCCGGGTATCCACCCTTCGGCCATCATCGAGGATGGCGCGCAGATCGGCGAAGGCGTCGAAGTCGGTCCCTTCTGCGTGGTCGGCCCGCAGGTCGATCTTGCCGACAGGGTGGTGCTGAAATCGCATGTCGTGGTGACGGGTGAAACCACGATCGGCGAGGAAACGACGATCTTTCCCTTCGCCTCGATCGGCGAGGTTCCACAGGATCTGAAATTTCGCGGGGAACGTGCACGGCTGGAAATCGGTGCGCGGAACCGGATCCGCGAATATGTGACCATGAACCCCGGCACAGAAGGGGGTGGCGGCGTCACCCGTGTCGGCAATGACGGGTTGTTCATGGCCGGGTCGCATGTCGCCCATGACTGCCAGATCGGTGACCGGGTCATTCTGGTTAACAACGCTTCGGTCGCGGGGCATTGCCATCTGGAAGATGATGTCATTATCGGCGGCTTGTCGGGCGTGCATCAATGGGTGCGCATCGGGCGCGGCGCCATGATTGGTGCCGTGACCATGGTGACGGCGGATGTCATTCCCTATGGATTGGTGCAGGGGCCGCGCGGCCATCTGGACGGGCTGAACCTCGTCGGGCTGAAACGTCGCGGTGCAACACGGGCCGATATTGCCGCATTGCGCGAAATGCTGACCGGACTGTCGCAGACATCCTTCCGCGAAGGCGCAAAGCAATATGCCCGGCAAGATGTCGGCCCAATGCAGCGTGACATGCTGGAGTTCATCCTTGGTCCGTCCGACCGTTCTTTCCTGACCATGAAATCATGACCCGAACCGCTGTAATTGCCGGACAGGGCGGGCTTTCCGCCGCTGTCGTCGAAAACCTGGATGATCCGCTGATCTATGCGCTGGAAGGGTATGAACCGGACTTTCCGGCAGAACCTTTTCGCATCGAACGGCTGGTGCCCTTTCTGGATGGCCTGATCGAAGCGGATGTCAGCCGCGTCGTTTTTGCTGGTGCCATCCGCCGCCCGCGTCTTGACCCGGAATTATTCGATCCGCGCACGGCCCAATTGGTGCCGCGCATCCTGATGGCGATGCAATCGGGCGATGATGCCGCGCTGCGTGCCGTTCTGGACGTATTCGAGGAACATGGCTTGACCATCTGGGGCATCGCCGATGCCGCGCCCGATCTTGTGCCAGCCGAAGGGCTGCTGGTGGGGACGCCCTCGGATGCGGACCGTCGCGATGCTGAACGTGGGGCCGAATTGCTGGCCGCTACGGGCGCATTGGATATCGGGCAGGGTGTGGTCGTGGCGCAGGGCCTGTGCCTTGCGCTAGAGACGCTGCCGGGAACCGAAGCGATGTTGGATTTCTCTGGCCGCTACGCATCGTTGCGGCCCGATCCGAATGGCGCCAAAGGCGTGTTCTACAAAGCGCCTAAAGCCAATCAGGATCGGCGCATCGATCTGCCGACCATTGGCCCCGATACTGTCAGTCAGGTCGCAAACGCCGGACTTGCCGGGATCGCATGGCTGGCTGGCAGCGTTATCCTGTTGGACCGTGACGAGTGTATCCGGCGTGCAAGCGAATCCGGGCTGTTCCTTTGGTCGCGAGGCTAGGCGATCTGTTACAGGCGGCGCGTGTCTATGCCGCGTATCAGGGCACAAAAACGGATGGATGACGCATGAAATTTTTTCTCATTGCGGGTGAACCGTCCGGCGACCAGCTTGGTGCGGCCTTGATGGCGGGCTTGAAGGAACTGGTGCCGGACGTGCAGTTTGTGGGTGTCGGTGGCCCGCTGATGCAAGCGCAAGGCATAAGCAGTCTGTTCCCGATGGATGAACTTAGCCTGATGGGCATTTGGGAGGTTCTGCCCAAATACCGGCATTTGAAACGGCGCATCAAAGAGACCGCAGATGCGGTGATCCAGGAAGCGCCCGATGCGCTGATCACCATCGACAGCCCCGATTTCTGCCTGCGCGTTGCGCGTGCGGTGCGGGATATCCAGCCAAAGATGCGCACAATCCACTATGTCGCCCCGTCTGTCTGGGCGTGGCGTCCGGGGCGTGCCGACAAGATGGCCAAGGTGATAGATCATGTTTTGGCGATCCTGCCGTTCGAGCCACCCTTGATGCGCGCGGCGGGGATGACGTGCGACTTTGTCGGACATCCGATCGCGACAGAGAAGGTTGCCAGCCCCGAAGAGGCATTTGCATTTCGCGCCAAACACGGGATCGACGCCGATGCGCCACTGGTCCTGTGTCTGCCGGGGTCGCGCAAATCCGAAGTCTCGCGGCTTGGCGGGCGTTTTGATGAGGCGTTGATGCGTCTGCGCGACCGCATTCCCGAAATTCGCGTCATTCTGCCGACTGTTCCGGGTGTGTCGCAGATGATCCGGGACATGACGAAACGTTGGCCCACCGACCCCATCGTGATCGAGGACAGCGACGAAAAACGTGCAGCCTTTGCTGCGGCCGATCTGGCGTTGGCGGCATCGGGCACGGTCAGTCTGGAACTGGCTGCCAACAGGGTGCCCATGGTCATCAGCTATGACATGGCGCCGCTGAGCCGCTGGATCATTGGAATGATGATCCGCACGGATACGGTGACGCTGGTCAATCTGGTCAGCGAAACCCGCACCATTCCCGAATATCTGGGCCGTGATTGCCAACCCACTCCTTTGGCCGAGGCTTTGCAGAACGTGCTGGAAGATGATTCCGTGCGCGATGCGCAATATGCCGCCATGGACCTGACCATGGAGCGGTTAGGCAGAGGAGGAGAGGCGCCGGGCCTTCGCGCGGCGCGCTCGGTCCTTGAGGCGATTAAAGAACCGCGGTCACGATGATCTCGACCAGATATTCCGGCGTCGCCAGTGCCGCTTCGCCGGTCGCGCGGGCGGGGGCATGGCCTGCGGGCACCCAGGCGTCCCAGACTTCGTTCATGGCGGCAAAGTCTTTCATGTCTGCCATCCAGATGATGGCCTGAACGATCCTGGTCTTGTCCGTGCCTGCTTCTGCCAGAAGACGATCAATCTCGGCCAGAATCTGACGGGTCTGATCGGCGACGGGCGCGCCCGCTTCGCCAACCTGACCGGCCAGCCAGACAGTGCCGTTGGCCACGACGGCCTGGCTCATCCGTTTGCCGGATTCGAGGCGGTTTATATCAGTCATTTTCAGTCTCCAAACTAAGGGATCGGGATTCGATTTCGTCGCGACGCTAACCAGACGCGCCGTTTGGGGCAAGCGGTGGTTGACTGACCCATCGTTCAGGGGCAATTCATGCCAAGCGCATGTCAAACACCCAAAGACAATGCGCGGACCGACAGGAATGGAGTGACGACGATGCAGACCCTAAGCGCCTTTGGCCCGGATTTTCCTTTCGCCTATGACGACTGGATCAAGCATCCCGCCGGGCTGGGCCAAATCCCCGCCGAGATGCAGGGCGAAAAAGTCGCCATTATCGGGGCAGGGGCGTCAGGCATCATCGCGGCGTTTGAATTGATGAAGATGGGGCTGTGTCCAATCATCTATGAGAGCGATAAATTCGGGGGCCGTCTGCGCTCGGCCACATTCGAGGGCACAAATGGCATTGTTGCGGAACTTGGCGGGATGCGGTTTCCCGTCTCGTCGCGGGGGTTCTTTCACTACCACGATCTTGTCGGTTGCAGGTCCGAACCTTTTCCCAATCCGCTCAGCGGGGCGGCGGGATCGACGGTGATCGACCTTGAGGGGGAAACCCTGTTCGCCCGCAAGCTGGATGATCTGCCCGCCCTGTATCGCGAAATCGCCACCGCCTATGATGCGGCGCTGGCGCAGCACGCCGCCTATCCCGAATTGCGAGAGGCAATTATCGCCCGTGATGCACACCGCGTGAAATCGCTGTGGAACCCGTTGGTGGCGGAATGGGACGAACGCACCTTCTATGACTTCGTGACGCGATCAGATGCGTTTCAGGCCCTTAGTTTCCGGCATCGCGAAGTCTTTGGGCAAGTTGGCTTTGGCACAGGGGGATGGGACAGCGATTTCCCCAACTCGATGCTGGAAATCCTGCGGGTCAATCTGTTGGGCTTTGACGATGATCAACGCTATGTCGTTGGTGGCGTGACCAATGTGCTGTGGCGGCTGTGGCATGCGACGCCTGCCTGCGCCTATTGGCGGGAAGGCACCAGCCTTGCCAGCCTGAACGGCAGTGCAACCCGGTCCCGCGCCACGGCGATTTCGCGCAAACCCGGTGGAGCGATTGTCGTAACCGATCAGTGGGGTAACGAAGATGACTACGCCGCCGTGCTGGCGACCTGTCAAAGCCATCTGTTGACCACAGCGATGGACGTGGACGAGGATTTGTTCGAACAGAAGCTGTGGATGGCGCTGGATCGCACCCGTTACATGCAGGCGGCCAAGACATTCATCATGGTGGATCGCCCCTTCTGGAGGGATGAGGATCCGGTCAGTGGTCGTCCCGCGATGTCTATGACACTGACCGACCGGCTGACGCGCGGCACCTATTTCTTTGATAATGGCGCTGACCAGCCGGGCGTGATCTGCCTGTCCTACAGCTGGATGACCGATGCGCTGAAGGTGCTGCCGCTTTCGGCTGAAAAGCGTGTGGATCTGGCGTTGAAGGCGCTGAAGAAGGTTTATCCCGATGTCGATATCGCCAGCCATATTCGCGGCAAGCCCCTGATCGTCAGCTGGGAAGCGGATGAAAACTTCCTTGGCGCCTTCAAGGGCGCGCTGCCAGGGCATTACCGCTATAACCATCGCGTTTACGGGCATTTCATGCAGGATCGTCTGCCGGAACATCAGCGCGGATTGTTCCTTGCGGGGGATGGCGTCAGCTGGACCCCGGCCTGGGTGGAAGGTGCCGTGCAGACAGGGTTGAACGCCGTCTGGGGAATCATGACCCATCTTGGCGGGACATCATCGGCGGCGAATCCGGGGCCGGGTGATCTTTATCCCGAACTCGGGCCGATTGCGCTGAAGGATTGATCAGGCGCGCAACTCGCCAAGTTGTGTCGACAAGGTATCATCGGCAAAGTCGGTGCGCTTGGGCAGGTCGGCGATCAGGATCGCCGGCGACCTGCCCGCACTGGCCAACGGACGGCCGTCTGGCCCAACGATGACCGAACCGCCTCCGAATGCCATATCGCCGTCCGGGCCGATGTAATTGGCATAGATGATGTTGACTGCATTTTCGCTGGCACGTGCGGGGATCAGATATTCCTGAACATGGTCGTAGCCAACGGGGTTCGCTGTCGGCACGACCAGAATTTCCGCCCCGTGCCGCGCCAATGACCGCGCGTGTTCGGGAAATTCGATGTCATAGCAAACCAGCATTCCGATCCTGTGACCGCGATACTCGAAGACGGGCGGGTCATCGCTGCCATGCTGGAAGCTTTGTCGCTCCATCGGGCCGAAAAGCTGAATCTTGCGGTAATGCCCGCGGATCGCGCCATCCGCACCAATGAAAGACGCGGCATTGTAAACCTGATCGCCGGCCCGCTCTGCCCAGCCAAAGGTGATCGCCAGATTGGCGTCGCGGGCGATACTGCTTATTTGCTGGACCCATCGGCCGCTCAGGGATTGCGACAGATCGCGATGCGCGTCGGGCCGATTATAGCCGGGCAGGATCAGTTCGGGCAGCACCAGAACATCGACGCCCAGATTGCCCAGATTGCGCGCGATAGGGGCCAGCCAGCCCGGATCGGCGCTGTCAGCGTCATCGAGGGGGTGCAACTGAAGAAGCGCAACTTTCATCTGGACCTCGCCGGATCATCGAGTGAAGCAATGGTGGCTAAGCTGGCCCGAAAACGCAACTATGGCTTGGGTCGCGGCCCACGGGGGCGGGCCGCGATGAACTTATGACTGGGCGGATGCCCGTGCGGCCTGACGGCTGGCCACGCGCGCACGAATGGCTTCGACATCGGTGACCGGGGTCGCGGCGAAAAGCTGGCGCGTGTAGGGGTGCTTGGGGTCGGCAAAAACTTCGTCCCGCGTTCCCTGTTCGACTGCCTCGCCCTTGTGCATCACCAGAACATCGTCGGCGATATAGCGCACCACCGACAGATCATGGCTGATGAACACATAGGCCAGATCGAATTCGGCCTGCAGGTCCGCCAACAGGTTCAACACCTGCGCCTGAACCGACAAGTCCAGCGCCGAGACAGGTTCGTCCAGCACCAAAAGTGTCGGGTTCAGCATCAGCGCCCGCGCAATCGCGATCCGCTGCCGCTGCCCGCCCGAGAACATGTGCGGATAGCGGTTATACACCTCGCGCGGCATGCCGACCTTTTCCAACATCTCCTCGGCCCGTTTACGACGTTCTGCCGCAGGCACATTGGTGTTCAGCGCCAAAGGTTCAGTCAGCACATCGCCGATCTTCTGGCGCGGATTCAGACTGCCATAGGGGTTCTGAAACACCATCTGCACCGTCGAACGCATGTCACGGGTGGGCTTTTGCCGAGCGATGTCAACGGGTTTCCCCTCGATCAGCAATTCGCCTTCGGTCGCCGGGTCGATCAGCGCGATGATCCGCGCCAGCGTGGATTTCCCGGAACCGGATTCGCCGACGATGGCCAGCGTCTTGCCCCGTTCGACCGAAAAGCTGATGCCTTTGACCGCACGAACCGATGATGATCCCCGAAAAATCGAGCCGGGGATTTCATAGTCGCGGATCAGGTTGCGGCCTTCTGCTGCAATGGTCATGCCTTGGCCTCCTCAGCCTCTGGGTTGAAGAAGTCCGAAACGGTCGGAAGCCGGTCGCCGGTCGCGTTTTCAGGCAAAGCCGACAGCAGCGCTCGCGTATAATTGCTTTGAGGATTTTCGAACAGCGACAGCACGTCCGCTTCCTCCATCTTCTTGCCCTTATACTGAACCGACACCCGATCAGCGGTTTCCGCGACCACGCCCATGTCATGCGTGATCATGATCAGGGCCATGCCGTAATCCTCTTGCAACTTCATCAGCAGGTCCAGAATTTGCTTCTGGATGGTCACGTCCAAGGCCGTGGTCGGCTCATCCGCGATCAGCAGGCGTGGATTGGTGGCAATCGCCATCGCGATCATCACGCGCTGGCTTTGTCCGCCCGACATCTGGTGGGGATAAACCTTCAGCTTCTGTTCCGGCTCGGGGATGCCGACTGCCGTGAACAGTTCGATCGCGCGGGCGCGGGCCGCGCGGCGGCCCATTCCCATCTTGAAGCGCAAGACCTCTTCGACCTGATAACCGACCGTGAAGGACGGATTCAGCGACGCAATCGGTTCCTGAAAGATCATCGTGATTTCATTGCCGATGATCTTGCGCCGCTGGTTTGGCGACAGGCGTTTCAGGTCCTGGCCGTCAAAGGTCATTTCGTCGGCGGTGATCGTTGCCGTATCGGGCAGAAGCCCCATCACCGCCAGCATGGACACCGACTTGCCCGAGCCGGATTCGCCCACGATGGCCAGGACTTCGCCCTTGTCCACGGTGACGTCGATGCTGTCCACGGCAGTGAAAGATCCGGTCGAGGTGGCAAAGCGGACGGTCAGGTTCTTGATTGTCAAAAGTGCCATGGTCCGCTCAGCTCCGCTTCAGTTTCGGGTCGAACGCGTCACGCAGCCCGTCGCCCATCAGGTTGATGGCAAGAACCGAGATCAGGATCGCCAGACCGGGGAAGGTCACGACCCAGGGTGCGCGGGTGATGAATTCACGCGCTTCTGCCAGCATGGTGCCCCATTCCGGCGCGGGCGGCTGTGCCCCCATGCCCAGAAAACCCAGGGCAGCGGCGTCAAGGATCGCCGAGGAAAACGACAAGGTCGCCTGCACGATCAGTGGCGCCAGACAGTTGGGCAGGATCGTCTTGAACATCAGGCGCAGATTGCCGGCCCCCGCGACACGCGCGGCGGTAACGTATTCGCGCCGTTTTTCGGACATGACTGCAGCGCGGGTCAACCGCGCGAAATGCGGCTGATAGACGATCGCGATGGCAATCATCGCGTTTGTCAGCCCCGGCCCCAGAACGGCGACCAGCACAAGTGCCAGCAGCAGCGACGGAAACGCCAGAATGACATCCATCACCCGCATGATGACCGTATCGACCCAGCCACCATAGAAGCCCGCGACAAGTCCGATGATGATCCCGCCAATCAGTGCCACGCCGACAACGACGATGCCGATGAACAGCGAATATTGCGCCCCATAGATCAGGCGCGACAGCAGGTCACGGCCAACCGCATCCGTGCCCAGCAGGAAACGGGAACTGCCACCATCCTGCCAGACTGGCGGGACAAGCAGCGCATCGCGGAACTGGGTTGCCGGGTTGTAAGGGGCCAGAACCGGGGCGAACACCGCCGTCAGCACCAGCAGGATAAAGACGAACAGCCCGATGACCGCGCCCTTGTTCCGGCTGAAATAGAACCAGAAATCTTTCAGCATCTGCCGACGGATTGCGCCGCTGGATACTTTTACAGTTGTGCTTGCATCGGTCATTTGTGACGAATCCTCGGGTTGATGAGACCGTAGGTCAGGTCAACGATCAGGTTTACGATCATCACGATCAGCGCGATCAACAGCAGACCGCTTTGAACGACCGGGTAGTCGCGACGGGAAATCGAATCGATCATCCATTTGCCAATTCCCGGCCACGAGAAGATCGTTTCGGTCAGGATCGCGCCCGCCATCAGGACTCCGACTTGCAGGCCGATCGTGGTGATGACCGGGATCATTGCGTTACGCAACGCATGGATGCCGACCACGCGGCGCGGCGACAGCCCCTTGGCGCGGGCGGTGCGAACGTAATCTTCGCCCATCACTTCCAGCATGGCCGAGCGGGTCTGTCGCGCAATCACCGCCAGCGGAATCGTCGCCAGCACGATGGACGGCAGGATCAGGTGCGACAGCGCGGATTTGAACGCGCCTTCCTGACCCGACAGCAGGCTATCGATCAGCATGAAGCCCGTCACCGGCTCGAAGTAATACATCAACGAGATGCGACCCGAGACCGGCGTCCAGCCCAGATAGCCCGAGAAGAAGATGATCAGCAGCAGGCCCCACCAGAAGATCGGCATGGAAAAGCCGACCAGCGCACCCGCCATCGAGATCTGGTCGAACCAGGATCCGCGCTTGATCGCTGCCAGAACACCGACGGGAATGCCGATGGCGGCGGCAATAATGATCGCCAGCAGCGCCAGTTCGACGGTTGCCGGGAAAAGCGCCATGAATTCGTCGAGAACAGGTTTTTTGGTGACCAGTGACGTCCCCAGATCACCTTGCAGCAAATTGCCCAGATATTGCAGATATTGCTGCCAGACGGGTTTGTCGAACCCCAGCTGTTCCGTAATGGCGGCATATCGTTCCGGCGAAACGCCGCGCTCACCTGCCATCAGCAGAACCGGATCCCCCGGCAACAAACGAATAAAGCCAAAGGCGACTATCGTGATCCCGATGAAGGTGGGGACCAGATAAAGCAGTTTAGAGATGATGAATTTGAACATCGCATCCTAGCCTGAAGGGCCGCGAAAGAGGTTTTCCAACCCCTCCGCGGCCCCTGCATTGTTACGTCGAGATGGCGACCGTTATTCGGTAATATCTACCGTAGCGAAGGTGTAATCACCAAGCGGCGATTGCACGAAACCGGTCACATTCTTGGACATCGGCACATATTGCGTCGAATGCGCCAGCGTGGCCCATGGTGCCTGATCCTTGAAGATCACCTGTGCTTCTTCATAAAGCTTGGTGCGCTCTGCGACATCGCTGCTGGCTTTCGCCTTGGCCAGCAGGTCCGAGAATTCTTCGTTGCACCAGAAAGCACGGTTTGCGCCGCCTTCGGTTGCGCTGGCACAGGACAGCAGAACCGACAGGAAGTTGTCCGGGTCGCCATTGTCGCCGGTCCAGCCCAGAATCACGGCGCCTTCACGACCGGGTTCCATCGACTTGGCCAGATATTCGCCCCATTCATAGGACACGATCTCGGCGTTGACGCCGACCTTGGCAAAGTCCGACTGCATCATTTCCGCCGCGCGACGCGCGTTGGGCATGTAGGGGCGCTGCACCGGCATTGCCCAGATCTGCATGTTAAGATCGGTCACGCCCGCTTCTTCCAGCATCTTCTTGGCTTCTTCGGGGTTGTATTCGTCGTCCTGAACCGCGTCGTTATAGCTCCACATGGTCGGTGGGATCGGGTTCTTGGCGACTTCGGCGCTGCCCTGATAAACGCCGTCGATCAAGGCGGTCTTGTCGATCGCCATGTTCAGCGCCTTGCGGACCTGCGGGTTGTCGAACGGGGCGATGGTGGTGTTATAGGCCAGATAGCCCACGTTCAGACCCGACTGCTCGTCCATCTTCAGATCCGGGTTGTTGCGGATCGTCTCGAGATCGGCGGGCGAGGGGTAGGGCATCAGGTGACATTCACCCGCGCTGAGCTTTTGCAGGCGGACCGAGCGTCGGGCGTGATCGCAAAGACCAGATCGTCGATTTTCGGCGCTTCGCCCCAGTAATCGGCGTTCTTCTTGTAACGGATCACCGCGTCTTTCTGATAGGCGACGAACTGGAACGGGCCGGTGCCGATGGGCGTGTTGTTCAGCCCTTCGCGCGTGCCTGCAGCGTCCAGCTGATCTGCATATTCCTTGGACGCGATGGACAGGAAGGGCATCGCGGTATTGGCGATAAAGGGTGCCTCGGGCGAGGTCAGCGTGATCTTGACGGTATAGTCGTCGATCTTCTCGATCTTCTCGATCAGCTTGTCCATCGACATCGAGCTGTAATATTCATAGGTGATACCCGGAATATACTGATGCCACGGGCTTTCCGTATCAGCCTGACGGGTATAGCTGAAAATCACGTCATCGGCGTTGAAGTCACGGGTCGGCGTGAACTGGTCGTTCGAGTGGAACTTGACGCCCTTGCGCAGGTGGAAGGTGTATTCCTTGCCATCTTCGGACACGTCCCAGCTTTCGGCCAGGCTAGGCTCGACTTCGGTCGTGCCGGGTTTGAATTCGGTCAGGCGGTTGTAAACGGTATGCGCGGCCGCGTCAAAGGTCGTGCCCGAGGTGTAGGGCGCCGGATCAAAGCCTTCGGGCGAGCCTTCCGAGCAATAAACAAAGGTCTTCGCCGAAAGCGGGGCAGCCGCAATCAAGGCAAAGGCTGATGCGGTCATCAGGGTGCGAATTTTCAACGTAACCTCCCAGAGATGTTTTTAGCGCCAATACAAAATGGCGCGAAGTGCGCAGAATTTGCGGCAAAGCCCATTACGGTGCAAGTGAAAATCTGACAGAAATACTGACTTAACTTGGTATTTTTGCCCGTCGATTGCGCAAACATCGATGCTACGACCACCACAATGCCAACGGATTCAACGCTTGACGCGAATATTTTGGTCCAGCTGGTTTTTCTTTGGCCAAGCGTCGTCACATCCAGAATACAGTGCGCGGAAACGCAGATGAATTCCGCTACAGGCAGGTGGTGTCGATAAAATCTGCGGCGCGCAGAACAAATATCCATCAAACAGGATAGGTTGTCGGCCTTGGCGGAGGCGGTGAAGTCCAAGGTCTGCCGTCATGCGACCTCGATAAGCATCAATTCCGTCATTCAACTTGCTGTAATTGATAAATTACTTCTGTCATTCGGCCTCAATCGGCTGCATGCGGATTTAGGCAAGCGCAGCACGCTTGGATACCCTTTCTCAGTCCGGGTAGCACCCAGAAGGAGAAGACGATGAACCTTACTGTCAAACAAGTCGAAGCCGCCAAGTTCGGCTTCAGCCAGGAACGCCTCAGCGATGGCAATGACCACTATCAGAGGCTCTATCCGTCGGGAAAGAAGGGCTTTCAGGTCCAGATCGCGGTCACCGACGGTCAGCGCCGGCGTGTCTGGATCAATCTCGATGATTTTCCGAAAGTCAGCCTCAGGCAGGCGCGTGACACCGCAGTCTGGGTTCGTATGCAGGCATCGCGCGGCTGGTCGGCAGAGCAGATCCGGGTAGCACTGCAGGGCGACATTGCCGACCCGCAATCGCCGTCGTTGGCAGAGCCTCCCGCTCTGAAACCCCATTCCGGGGCGTCGCGCGGGTCTGGTTCGACCGCAAGCGGGGCGGCCTGAAGAATGGCAAGCACATCGCCCAGAACTGGACGACGATCGAGACCTACGCGTTTCCTACTCTTGCCGAGCGGCCCATCGGGCAGATCGAGCGTCGAGAGGTTGTCGAGGCATTGCGACCGATCTGGCATGGCAAACACGAAACGGCAAAGCGCACGCTTGGCCGGATCCGCGAGATCTTTGAACTTGCCAAGTTGGACTATGACATCTCCGACAATCCTGCCGATTTCAATCCCGGCATCGCCTATGGTCGCTCCCGGCGCTGATACCGTTCGATGATCGCCGTTTCAAAGGTCTGTCGCCGCAGCTTCGGAACCTTCATGCGCATCTGACCGCAGCTTCTTGCGCCGGTTGTAAACCTGCCAGCACGTCGTGCCATCTCCGCAATCGTCGTCTTTGCGCCGATCAGAAGGACTTGGTCAGCGAGACCTTGAACGAGCGGCCCGGTGCCTTGCGGGTCGGCGAGGAAAGGTGGCCGACATAGTCTTTGTCGAAGGCGTTCTCCAGGCCGAAGCGGACGGCGGTGCCATCAAGCCAGCCCTGTGCCTCGGGCTTCCATGTGGCGCGAAGGTTGTGGATGGTGCTGTCCGGCAGATCGACGCCAAGCGCGTCGCGCTGGTCTGCGGTGTGCACGACCTCCCAGCTCAGATCAAGGCGGTCATCCCACTTCCTGCCCAAGGTGAGTTGTACCCGGTCGGCGGCGCCGTTGCGCCAGACCGCACTGGTTCCGTCGGGATTGTACTCGGTCCCTTCACCCAGATGACCGGCCAGATCGACATAGAAGCCGGTGGCCGAGCCATAAGAGGCTTCCAGTTCGAATCCACGTGTCTCGACGCTGTCGAGATCGGTCGATGTGGAACCGGCAACGGTGTAGCTGGTCACATCCCACAACTTGGTCTGGTAGAGGTTCCCGCGGATCGTGAACGTGTCGCCTTGGGCGAAGACCTCCTCACCCGAGTATTCCGCCCCGAGTTCGAAGGTCCGCGACTTTTCGGTCGTATCCAGCCGCGCTTGCGAGGTTGGGGTCGCGCCAAGATCGTCGATCAGTGGAAGCCCCTCGGTATAGGCGGCTGAGCCGAAGACCGACAGGCCGTTGCCAAAATCATAGGCCAAGGCCAGACCGCCCATCAACGCGTCTTTGTCATAGCTGTTGGGAAAGCCGGTCAGTGGCACGGCGCTTTCAATGGTTGATGTTTCATAGCGCAGCGCCGGTGTGATGGTCACATTGCTGACCGTCATTTTGTCGATGACATAGGCCGCGATCCGTCGGTCGGTGCCTCCCGGTGCTGCAGGCGCATCAAGCCGCTTTTTGCGGATCGCCTCGATCCCGGCCAGCATGTCGTGCTCGACCGCGCCGGTCGAGAACAACGCACGGTTCGACACGTTCAGCTTGGTCGTCTCATATTTGTTGTCGGCGCAGATCACTCCGAAGAACGGGTTGGCGCAGAAGACCGCGACCGGCTGCCCGGCCTGGAAGGGTGAACTGCCGTCGATATAGGTCGCGTCGATCTGCTGATCCGCGTAGGACAGGTTCGCGCGCAGGTCTATCAGGTCACTTGCGGGGTCAAATCGGTATTCCAGCGCGGTCTGCCGCGTGTCCGTTATCCGATCGACGCGGCCAAAGGATCCCGCCGTCGTGTCGAACTGGTCATAGGGCACGTCCTTGTCGTCAGCGACGGTGCGCGAATGGCTGAGGGTCAGCGAATGCGCATCATCCTGGCCAAAGGTGAAGCGGCCCTTTGCAAGATAGGAGGGCGTGTTGAACGCGCTGTTGCCGATCGTGGTCCCGTTGCCTGCTTCCAGATCATCGAAATCGCGCCAGGTGTAGTTCATCAGGAATTCGGCCTGTTCATTCGGCATCCAGGCAAGGTTGGTCGAACTGACCCGGCCATTGCCATTCGACGCAAACTCGAAGGTCTGAGATCCGCCAAAGCCCGGAACGCCACCGGTGAAGTCGCTGGCATCCTTGGTCTCCATCAGCACGACGCCGCCCACGATGCCAGAGCCATAGGCAAAGCTGCCAATGGTTCCCCGCAGCACCTCGACCTCTCGGTACAGCAGCGGGTCGGTGAAGAGTTGCGTGCCGATGCGGTAAAGCTCTTCCGAGCCGACGCTGGCGCCGTCGATCTGCACCGCGATTTTCTGGTCCGAGCCATAGGTCGTGTTGGCGCCAAAGCCGCGGATGTTGATGCCCGATCCCTGTGGCGTGGTGCCATTCACCAGGCTCACGCCGGGAACCGAATCGATCAGTTGCGCAACGGTGCTGGCCTGACGGTCCTGAATTTCCTCTTCGCCGACGACGGTGCGCGACAGCGCGGTGCCATATGTCAGATCGCGCTTGCCACCAGTCAGCACCAGCGTGCCAAGAAAGCCGGGATCGGTATCGTCCTGCGCAAAGGCCGGAAAAGCCATTGCCAGGCAGACAAGTGCGGTCGTGCCGCGCAGGAATTGGGTTGACATATTGCGCCGTCCTTCAGGGGTCAGGGCCGTTGCTTGCAGGGGCTGGCGCAGGGAATTGTTGTTGTTGTGGCGACAAGGCCTATCGCGACGGCTTGCAGCCCTATCTTAATCAGACTAAAACAGTCAAGATAAATTCGAGAGCCATGCGAGACCAGGTCACTGCGCAGCCATCGGAGGTTTGCAACCCAAGGATGAACATGTCAGATCAGGCCGCCACACACCCGCAGGATATTCGCGATTTTCTGGCCGGGAATCCAAAGCTTCGTGCCCGCGACGCCGCGAATGCGCTGAACATCTCTGAGGCGCAGCTTGTCGCGGCAGGTGTCGGGCAGGGCGCAACGCGGATCGCGGCGCATCCCGACCAGATCATCGCGGCGGCCGAGAGGCTGGGCGAGGTCATGGCACTGACGCGTGTCGAGGCCTGCGTGCATGAAAAGGTTGGCGAATACGGGAATTATCACCCCGGCGAACACGCGGCCATGACGCTAACCGAGAATATTGACCTGCGTATCTTTCCGTCGCATTGGGTGCATGCCTATGCGGTAGAGGCGGAAGCAGAGGCCGGCAAAGCCCCGCGCCGGTCGTTGCAGGTCTTCGACGCGGCGGGCGATGCGGTCCACAAGATCCATCTGCGCGAGGGGTCGAACCATGCCGAGTGGGGCGGAATCGTCGCCAGTCTCTCGCTGCCCGATCAGTCCGATGTGCTGGAAGTAGAGCCGCGCCGGCCGCTCGAGGGGGCGAAATCCCGTCCTGAAAAGGCCGATATCCTGCGTGACGAATGGAAGCGCCTGACCGACACCCATCAGTTCCTGCGGCTGTGTTCAAAGCTGAAGATGAACCGTCTTGGGGCCTATCGGGTTGCGGGCGAGCCATTCGTGCGGGCGCTGGAAGTCAGGGCCGTCGATGCCATGCTGAACGCCGTTCAGCGCGCGGGGATCGAGGTGATGGTCTTTGTCGGCAATCGCGGTTGCATCCAGATCCATACCGGCCCGATCAGGACGCTGACTCCGATGGGGCCGTGGCAGAACGTGATGGACCCCGGCTTCAACCTGCATCTGCGCTTGGACAAGGTGGCCGAGGTCTGGGCGGTGGATAAACCCACGCAACGCGGTCCGGCCGTATCGGTCGAGGCCTTCGATGCAGAGGGCGGGCTGATCTTTCAGGTCTTCGGCGTCGGCAAGGAGGGGCGCGATTCACGCGCCGAATGGGGCCACATCGTGAACGACCTGCCCTCGCTGACATCGGTGCCGGTATGATGCGGCGGCGACATATCATGGCCGGCCTGACGGCGATCGCAACCACGCTGGCATGGCCGGTCAGCGCCCAAGAGGCCGCGCAGACGGACCCGCAGCCGGACGTTCTGTCAATCGGCGGCTCGGTCACAGAGATTATCGTGGCGCTTGGGCAGGGTCACAGGCTGAAGGCGCGCGATACGACCTCGACCTATCCGCCCGAGGTGACGGAGCTTCCCGATGTCGGCTATATGCGGGCGCTTTCGCCTGAGGGTGTTTTGTCGGTCGGTCCCTCGCTGATCATCTCGGAAGAGGGCGCGGGTCCGCCCGAGGCGCTGGAGGTCATCCGCGCGGCGGATGTGGAGTTCATCGAGGTGCCCGAGGCGTTCACTGCCGACGGGATCTTGCAGAAAATCGATGTCGTCGGCGATGCCCTTGGCGTGCCGGACCGCGCCGATGAACTGGCCGCCGAGGTCAAGGCGGCGCTGGCGGCTGCAACGCAGGATGCGGAGCGACCGGAGGGATCGAAAAAGCGGGTTCTGTTCGTCATCTCCACGCAGGATGGCAAGATCAACGCCTCGGGGACAGGAACGTCTGCTGATGCGATCATCCGCATGGCGGGCGGGGTGAATGCGATCAGCGATTACGAGGGATACAAGCAGATCACTGACGAGGCCGTGGGCCTCGCCGCGCCTGATGTCATCCTGATGATGGACCGAGGTGACGACCATGGCGCAGCGGATGACCAGCTTTTCGCGATGCCAGCCATCAAACTGACCCCCGCCGCCGAAACACGGGCTTCGGTTCGCATCGACGGGCTGCTGCTTCTGGGCTTTGGCCCCCGGACGGCCGAAGCAGTTCGCCAGTTGAATGATGCGCTTTACGACGGCGGCGCGTAGGGGTGGCGACATTGGCCGATACCGCCGCACCTTCGCGCGACCGTTTTGCACGGGCCCGGACCCTGCATTGGCTTCTGGCCGGTGCGCTGATCCTGGCCAGTATCACAAGCCTGCAGGTGGGCGCGACGGATGTGACACTGTCGGCCATGCTTAGCAAGCTGGCGCAGGGAGAGGCGCTGAGCCATATGGAGCGGGTGGTCCTGATCGACATCCGCCTGCCGCGACTGGCCATGGGTGTGCTTGTGGGTGGGGCGTTGGCCGTCTCGGGCACGGTCATGCAAGGCCTGTTTCGCAACCCGCTGGCCGATCCCGGCATCGTCGGAATCAGCATGACCGCCGGTCTTGGCGCGATTGTTTCCATCGTGCTTGGGGGGCTGCTGCCAGTCTGGATCACCGGCCTGACCGGCAACTATCTAACTCCCATTGCTGCCTTTCTTTTTGCGCTTGGCACCACCATCCTGCTCTACCGTGTCTCGACGCGTCACGGGCGCACCTCGGTCGCCACGATGCTGCTGGCGGGGATTGCGCTGGGCGCCTTGTCGGGTGCGGCGTCCGGGGTGCTGGTCTATATGGCCGATGACCAGCAGCTTCGCGATCTGACCTTTTGGCAGATGGGATCGCTTGCGGGGGCAAGCTGGGCCAAGGTCTTGGCCGCCACGCCCCTCATCACGCTTGCCATCGGCGCGGCCATGATGTTGGGGCGTGGCCTGAACGGGCTGGCATTGGGCGAGGCCACCGCGGCCCATATCGGAAGCGACGTGCAACGGATGAAATCCATCGCCGTCCTTTCGGTCGCGGGGGCTACGGGCGCGGCGGTGGCGGTTTCGGGCGGGATCGGCTTTGTCGGCATCGTCGTGCCGCATCTGCTGCGCCTTGCCTCGGGGCCTGATCACCGGACCCTGCTACCGAATGCCGCCCTGCTCGGCGCGACCCTGTTGATCCTTGCCGATGTGATCGCGCGCGTCATCATCGCGCCGGCTGAGTTGCCTATCGGCATAGTCACCGCCATTCTGGGCGCGCCGGTGTTCCTGTGGATTCTGTTGACGCGTCGGGGGCTGGTCGAACAATGAGCCTGATCGCCGAAAGCATCCGCGTCTCCTATGGCCGCCAAGAGGTGCTGCGGGGCATAGACCTGACCGCGCAGCCCGGCAAGGTCACGGCCATCGTCGGCCCCAACGGTTCGGGCAAGTCGACATTGCTGGGCGCGATCACCGCCTCGCTGCCCTTCACCGGCCAAGTCAGCCTTAACGGCCGGGATATCGGCGGGATGAAGCCTTGGGAACTGGCGGCGCAACGCGCGGTTCTTCCGCAGCAGTCGCGCCTCGCCTTTCCTTTTACCGTCATAGAGGTTGTCCGTCTTGGCCTGCAATCCGGCACCGCCGGCGATTGCCCCACGGTGCCCATGCGGGCGCTGGCGCGGGTGGGCCTTGCACATTATGCCGAGCGGGAATTCCACGAATTGTCAGGGGGTGAGGCGCAGCGCGTCATGCTGGCGCGCGTGCTGGCGCAGGTCTGGGCCCCGGTCGAGGACGGGCTGCCGCGCTGGCTGTTGCTTGATGAGCCGGTCTCCAGCCTCGACATCGCGCACCAGTTGCAGGTCATGCAGATCGCCCGCGACTTCGCCCGCGCGGGCGGTGGTGTGATCGCCGTGATGCATGATTTGAACCTGACCGCGATCTATGCGGATCGGGTGGCGATTCTGGCCGAGGGCCGGATGCTTGCCTTCGGCACGCCCTGCGAGGTGCTAACCGACGACATATTGTCGCGCGCCTATGGCTGCGACTTGCGCGTCTCGGCCCCGCCGCAGGACGGTATCCCCTATATCCTGCCTCACGTGGCCTCTGCCTAAAGGAACTGACCATGCGCGTTGCCGCTTTGCTGCTTTGCCTTGCTGGGCCTGCTCTCGCAGAGACGCAGGCGGATATCGTGATCCTTGGCGAAGTTCACGATAATGCAGACGCCCATCTTGGGCAGGCAGAGGAACTGCGCGCGCTGAAACCGACCGCCGTCGTATTCGAGATGCTGACCGCCGATGAGGCCGCGAAAGCCGATGCAGATCGCAGCGTCATCGCCGAGGCTTGGGAGACCAGCGGATGGCGGGATTTCCCAATCTATCAGCCGATTATCGAAGCCCTTGGCGAGGCACGCATCATCGGCGCCGCCGCGCCGCGCGATACGATTTCTGCAGTTTACAGCGACGGCGCCGCCGCGCAGTTCGGGGCCGACGCGGCCCGGTTCGGCCTTGACCAGCCTCTGCCCGCCGATCAGCAATCGGCGCGCGAACAGCTTCAATTCCAGGCGCATTGCGAGGCGATGCCGCTGGAAACCATGGCAGGCATGGTGGTCGTCCAGCGCTATCGCGACGCGGTTTTCGCCCGGGCGGCACTAGAGGCGTTGCAGACCTATGGCCCGCCTGTTGCCGTGATCGCCGGCAACGGACATGCTCGCACCGATTGGGGCGTGCCAGCCGTGATCGCCAAGACCGCGCCCGGCGTGACCACTCACTCCATCGGCTTCGTCGAGGGCGAGCCCGACATGCCATTCGACGAAACGCGGATCGTCCCGACCGCGACGCGCGACGATCCCTGCGCATCACTGCAAAGCAATTGAGGAGAAACCCATGTATCTGGCCATGAACCGCTTTACCGTGCCGCTGGAAAACGCCGCCGCGTTCGAGCAGCTTTGGCTGTCCCGCGAAAGCCGGTTGCAGGACATGGACGGCTTTGTGTCGTTCCATATGCTCAAGGGGCCAGAAGCGGATGGCAATATTCTCTATGCCTCGCATACCGTCTGGCGGTCCGAGGGGCATTTCCGCGCCTGGACCACCAGCGAGGAATTCCGGGCCGCGCACGCACGCGCGGGCCAGACCCGAAAGCTGCATGAGGGTGCGCCGCGTTTCGAGGGCTTCACGGCGATCCAGCATATTGACGCAAAGGAACCGGCGTGACCATGCGGACCGTTCGCACGGCGCCGGTCTTTCGCAGCTTCGACGAAGGCCGGGCGCGGGCCTTTTATGTCGACTGGCTGGGGTTCGCCTGGGAAAATGAGCACCGCTTTCACCCCGGTGCACCCCTTTATGCGTTCTTGCGGCTGGATGCGTTTTACCTGCACCTGAGCGAACATCACGGCGATGCGACACCCGGCTCGACCGCGCTGGTCTATGTCGAGGGGTTGCGGGATTTTCACGCGGCTCTGCCAAGGAATCCGAATATGCGGCCGGGGTTGGAACCCCAGCCTTGGGGGCTTGAAATGACGGTGATCGACCCCTTCGGCAACCGGCTTCGATTTCTTGATCAGGGCGGTGACGCGGGCTGACGCCTCGGGCGGCGAGTTAAAATTTAGTGATTTAGTCGGGTATTGATCCCCGGCTTGTCGGATGATACCAAATTCCGGTCCAGCAAAGGCCGCAGCCTCCGCCAGATCTGCATCAGAACATCGGAGGCCAGGCAAAGATGCCGCGCAGAACCATCAATTATCGGCTTGCCGCCGCGCTTGCCGCAGGATTGTCCGCAAGCGCCGCCAACGCGCAGGACAATCCCGGCGCCCATGTTTCGATCGAACTCAACAGCCTTGAGCCCGTCGAAAATGCCTGCCGGATCAGCTTCCTCATCCAGAACGGACATGCCTTCGATATTGAAAGCGCCGTTTACGAAACCGTGCTGTTCGACACCGAAGGCCGTGTCGAGCGGCTGACCCTGTTCGATCTGGGCACGCTGCCCACCGAACGGCCAAGGGTGCGGCAGTTCCTTGTGCCTGACCTTGCCTGCGCATCGCTTGGTCGGATCCTGATAAACGGCGCCGAGACATGCTCGGGTCCCGGCGTGCCGACAGATGCCTGCACCCGCGACCTTGAACTGCTCAGCAAATCGGATGTGGAGGTGCTGGGATGATGTCCACGATCCAAGACGCCGTGTTGCGGATTTTCGAGCTTGGCGGACCAGTCGTCCTGCTGCTTGGTGTGCTGTCGATTCTGGTATCGAGCGTCGTTCTCTACAAGCTGTGGCAATTCTCGGTCGCGGGGGTCGGGCGGCACAAGGCCCTGCGCGCGGCAATTGACGCCTGGGATGCTGGCGATCGTGGCGCGGCGCGCCAGAATATCGATCAGTCGCGCAGCTATCTGGTGCCGGTCGTGACCATGGCCTTCGATGGCCAGACAGACGTCGCCCGACTGGAGGCCGAGGCCGAGACGCGATTTGCAAGGCTGGAACGCGGCTTTCGTCTGCTCGACTCAATCGGGCAACTTGCGCCGCTTCTGGGTCTTTTCGGGACCGTGCTTGGGATGATCACGGCCTTTCAGGCGCTGCAAGACGCCGGAGCACAGGTTGACCCGTCAATTCTTGCCGGCGGCATCTGGGTCGCGCTGCTGACCACGGCGGTCGGGCTGGCCGTGGCCATGCCGACGGTGGCCGTCCTAAGCTGGTTCGAAGCCCGCATCGACGCTGACCGCGTGCTTGCGCAAAAGGCGATTCATACCGTTCTGGCACCAGAATGCCACAAGCGGGCCGAAAAACCACAAGGCGTTCCGGTTCATGCGTAAACTCCGGCGCAGACGCAGTTTGTCGCTGACCTCGCTGATCGACGTTATCTTCCTGCTGCTGTTGTTCTTCATGTTGTCATCGACCTTCAGCCGCTTTGCCGAGGTCGAATTCGCCTCGGCCAGCGCCGGCGGCGCGGCATCCACCGCACCCCCGGTCTTCCTGTCGCTGGCAGCCGGATCGCTGCGACTGAACGGCGCCGAAGCGGCGATGGACAGTCTGTCAGACACGCTGACGCAGCACCGGACCGGCGATGACCCGCTGCGCGTCGTTGTCGCGGCGCAGGCCGATGTTACGGCCCAACAGCTGACCGATCTGCTGGTGGTGTTGCGTGCCATTCCCAATATCAGCGTCACCGTGCTGGAGGCATCATGATCCGCCGCCGCCGCAAATCGGAAAGCGAGCCGACCATCGCGCTGATCAACGTCGTATTTCTGATGCTGATCTTCTTTCTTGTCGCCGGCACGATTGCGCCTTCGCTGGACAAGGATCTGCAATTGGTCAGGACTGCAGATATCGAAGGTACCGCGCCAGCGGACGCGCTGGTCCTGCATCCTGACGGCCGGATGACCAATCGCGGTCGCGATATCGGCTCGGCCGCAGCTTTTGTCGGCTCGCTGCCCGAGGAGGCGCGGGCCGATATACGCATCATACCCGACCGTGACGTGCCGGCCTCTACGCTCGTCGCCCTGGGGCGGGAGCTGCGCGAGGCTGGGGCAGAGCGTGTCCTGATTGTGACCGAACGCGGGATGCCGTGATGGGGAACCCGGGCATTGCAAAACTCGTCGCCCTGTCGCTGGCACTTACTGTGCACGGCGCGCTTGCCGTGGCACTTGTTGCGCGGGAAGAGGTTCAGATCGAAGGCGGCAATGGCGCCGCCGAGGTCCGGCTTGGCAATGCCTTCGCGGATATGTCCGCCGGCACGCTAAGCGCAGAAGCCCCCGACGCGACCGATGTGACAGAAGCCGCGCGACCGCAGCGGATCGAAGCCGAAAATCCCGCCCCGGTTTCTCCGATCACGCCAACCGAACCGCTTCCCGCAATTCCTTCGCCCCCCGTGCAGGTGGCCACACTGGTGCCATCCGTCCGGCCAGAGCCAACGCTTCCACAGCCGATAGAGGCCCAAACCCCCTTTGAACGGTTGGTGAGCGAGGACCCGGACAGCACCGCCCTGACCCGTTCGGCCCGGCCAACGCCGCGCAGCAGGACAGTTGAACAAGCGTCCAGGCCGCAGGCTCAGGCGAAATCTGCGCCCAAGCCGCAGCAGGCCGCGCCAAGGTCGCAGGCTGCTGCGAAACCGGCACAGGGAAATGCACAGCGCAATGCGCGAGCTGGTGAGGCCACCGGCCAAGCCGATGCGACCGCGCGTCAACGTGGTAGTGGCGGACAGCAGCAGGCAGACGGCAATGCAGCGGCAAGCAACTATCCCGGCCTTGTCATGCAAAAGTTGGCCCGCGTGGGCAAGCCACGCGTCAATGCCCGCGGCGCGGCACTGGTCAGCTTCACGATAGCTGCCAATGGCGGTCTTGCATCGGTCTCGATTGCCCGCAGTTCAGGATCGTCCGCCTTGGATCAGGCCGCGCTGCGTCTGATCCAGCGAGCAAGCCCGTTCCCACGCCCCCCACAGGGCGCGAACCGCAATTTTTCCGTACGGATCGAAGGACGCTGACGCGGGCCCGCAGGAAGTGCTTTCACGCTGCTGCAACTGAATTTCTTCAATCGTCGTCATCTACGTTCCGACCATCCGGTGTCTCGTCAAACTTGATATACGGGGTCTGGCCATCTGTCGCGCTTTCGACGATGCGCCGGTTCTGAATTGTCTGCAGCAAGTTTCGTGTCATTGGCCTGTGCCCAAACTCTGACCGCTATGGCGCGGTGCCTTTGGCGCGGGGCGGGCGATGTCAAAATACTTTCATGCAGTTGCATGATAACGGGGGTTCTGGTAGCAGGCGCGGCAGCCAAGGGTGCCCATCCTCAGCCATTTAACCTGCTGGAGATTGACCATGGCCCCGAACCGTCTGTTTAAGGCAGCTTTGCTGCTTTCCGCGCTGCCGATCTGTATCATGCCCATGCCTGCCCTGACGCAGGGCGCGTCGGAGCAAGCGATCATGCTGGACCCCATCGTCATCCGCGCCCGTGACGATGACGGCAATGCCGCCGATCGGGGGACCAGCGAATACGTCGCCGACGCAGAGCTGGACCGTGCACGGATGGGGGATCTGAAGGATCTATTCAGCGGTATCGCGTCGGTGTCGGTGGGCGGTGGGATTCCGGTCGCGCAGAAGATCTTCGTCAACGGCGTCGATATGCTGAACCTTGCGGTAACGGTCGATGGCGCCGCGCAGAACAATCGCATCTTCCACCATGTTTCGGCCAATGCCTTCGATCCGGGTCTGATGAAATTCGTCCGCGTCGATGCCGGGATCGCCGCTGCGGATGCCGGCCCGAATGCAATGGCCGGTGCCGTAGTCATGGAAACGGTCGATGCAGGCGATGTCCTGATGGACGGGCAGGCGGTGGGCGGCAATGCGCGGCTTTCCTATGGCAGCAATGGCGGCACGCTGGCGGGATCGGTCACATTGGCGGGGCAGCATCAGGGTTTCGAGTGGCTGGCCTATATCAAACGCGCCACCGGCGACGATTATGAAACCGGCGCCGGCGATGTGGTCGAGGGAAGCGCCGCCGATTTGAACGCAGGCCTGCTGAAATTCGCCTATGAGGCGGATACAGGTCATCGGATCGAACTGTCGGGCCAGCGGATGGAGGATAACGCCCTGCGTCCCTATCGCGCCAACATAATCGGTGTCGGACGGCCATTCCCGCTGCGCCGCTATGATACGGAACGCAGCACCTATACGCTGTCCTATCGCAATATGCAGGCCGATGGCGTCTGGGATCCGCGCGTGACCATCGGCTGGTCCGAGGTCGATATCGGCGTTGATCAGCCGCTGGACACGGCTTACGGCGTCAGCCGCGGGTTGAACAAGACCTTCTCGGTCAAGGCCGAGAACCGCTTTCACCTGTCGGCGACCGACAGCATCAGTGCCGGGCTTGATTATTACGACCGCGAAAGCCGTTACAGCGACGCACTGACCAGTGGCATCAGCGAAAACGCGCAGAATATCGGTATCTTCGGGCAGGCCAGGATGGAGCCGTCCGACCCTCTGTCGCTCTCGTTTGGCGCCCGCTGGGACCGGCAGGATTTTGAAGGCACCAGCGGTTGGCAGGATAGCTTCTCGGGCTTCAGCGCCAATGGCTCGGCTTCCTATGCCGTGACCGATACACTCAGCCTGCGCGCAGGCGCCTCGACCGTCTTTGGGGGGCTGACGATGGAGGACAACTTTATCTTCAACCCGGCTTGGGACTATGGGGCGCTGCGCGCTTCGCGCTCGCGAAACTATGCACTCGGCTTCGACTACGACGCGGGCGATCTGCGGCTGGATGGCGAACTGTTCCTGACCCAGATCGACGATGTGCGCTTCAGCAGCTATGCTGCCAATGACAGCGCCGATATGGAAAGCCGCGGTTTCAATCTGGGGCTGGGCTATGGCTGGGCGGACGGGTTCCTGCGCGCGTCCTATTCGCGCAGCAAGGTGAAAGTCGACGGTGCCGGGACCGACAGCTATACCGCCGTCGATCTGGGCGCGCCATTGGGCGGTGTCTTTGCGATCGAGGCGCAACATACGTTGGCGCAATATGATCTGACCGTTGGCGGCAGCATCGAGGCCGCGCAGCGTTATAGCGATACCGAGGTTGATGCCGACCGGGAAATTCCGGGTTATGCGGTGCTGAACCTGTTTGCAGAATACACGCCCGCCGGCTTTGACGGGTTGGTGATCCGGGGTCAGATCGAGAATGTTCTGGACAAGGAATATGCCGACCGCGCGACCTATGGTCAGGATTTCTCATCGGTCGAACCGCTTAATGAGCCAGGTCGGAATATCTCGCTCGTCCTGACGAAACAGTTCTGATTTCAGTCGTAGAGACGGTTGAGCACGCGGACGAGGTCATAGGCTTCGTCCGTCGTCATTTTCGGACCGAGGGCGTCCTGGATATGGCGGACATATACCTGCCAGACCTCGTCCTGCAGCCCGGACGACGCATCGGTCAGATGCAGGCTTTTCGCACGGCCCGCACCGGGCAGCGGCTTGCTGCGGATCAGCCCGGCCTTTTCCATCCGGTCGACATGGCGCGAAAGCGAATATTGCGCGACCGCGAGGCGCTCCTGCAAGGTAAGCATCTGGACGCCATCGGGTCCGGCCTGTTCCACTGCGTATAGAATTTCATACCAGATCGGATGACGGATGCCGAAGCGGGCAAGGCTTTTCTCGATCCGCGGCATCAGGCAACGCTGGACGCGCAGAAGGGCAAAGAAAACCCGATTATAAGCGATGCGCGGGTCGCGGTCGTCGAATTGCGGCGCCCCGGTTTCCCGGGCGGGGTTCGGCTTGAGCGCAGACAAGTGAGATGGCTCCGTCGTAAATATGTCAATCCGGGCTTGACCGAACCTATTCCTGTGCGGCGCGAGATGCGAGTCCCCGCTGCAAGCTGCCATTAGCGTCAGCATAATCCGGACAGGGCAATATGTTTCCCGCCGCTTTTCGTGCCGGGGCGTATGTTGTTGTTCCCGGCTGCTGCTCACAGTCGTCAGTTGGCACGCCTGCATAGACCCCGTCCCTCAATACCGGTTCGTCATGCGAGCCCGGTTCCACTATCCGCTCTTCATGCATCACCACGATGCGATCTGCGTTGCGGATCGTGCCCAGGCGATGGGCGATGACCGGCGTCGTACGACCCTCTGACAACCGGTCCAGCGCCTGCTGAATTTCGCGTTCGGTCTGGCTGTCCAGTGCGCTGGTCGCCTCGTCCAGTATCATGATCGGCGGATTCTTCAGAAAGGCGCGGGCGATGGCAACGCGCTGGCGCTGCCCGCCGGACAGCATCACGCCGCGTTCGCAGACAACTGTATCAAGACCGTCCGGCAAGGCGTGGATCAGGGAAGACAACTGGGCCTGCGCGGCCGCTTGCGTGTTTTCGTCTTCGGACGCGCCAAGGCGAAATCGACGCCATGCTGAACTGGTTGCGGGCCTTCGGCGAGGGCCATTTCGGTGCGGACCCGGAGCGGCTGAACTGGAGCCATGTCGGCAGCCTCGAATATCAGGTGAACCTGCTGAAACAGATCTACGATTTTGCCTCCGTAGAAGCCGCCCGCGATTTGCGGCGGCAATGAACGGAGACCGCCAAGACCAAACTCACCGACACCCAGACCCTGATCTGACCCGCGCCAGCGCCCGGCCGGGCAATCTCGCCCTGCGGCTACCCAACGGGCTGCATGGCGCGGCGGCGAAGATGGCCATCGCCCGGATGATCAAGCTGGGCTTCATCGACGAAGTGGAAGCCAACATCCGGCGCGGCGAGCCGCTCTGGCGGGAAACCGGCGACGGGTAGGGCACTACGCTGATCGCCACCGACGCCGGGCTGGGCGCCATCGGCATCGATTCGTTGGTGGTCAAGGCCATGGCGGGGTTGCGGGACGCCAAGCCTGAGGCCATCGCCGCTGCGCAGCGTCACGGCTCGGAACAGGCGCAGCTGATCGCCATGGTGCAGGCACCGGAGGGCGCGACCATCGCAGAGATCGCAGGCAAACTGGAGTGGCGGTCGCACTCCATTCGGGGCGCGATCTCGGGATCGCTGAAAAAGAAGCTCGGTCTGCGGGTAATCTCCGAGAAAGAACCTGCTCGGGGCCCGGGTCTGCAGGATTTACCCCGCCGAGTAATTGTTCCGGCCACCGCGCTTCCAGGGTGTCGGGGCACGGCATCATCAGCTTATCTCCCGACGCCCAGAGTTCCTTCCTGTGCGTCGCGCCCGTTGGCCCTGCCTCTGATCGGGGACCGGTCGTCAAGGATGGAAGGGCTGTGCAGGGGCGGGTCAAGGGTTCGCGCAGATGGTGATTACATCTTGCAGGAGTGTCTCATGTTACTGATTTCTATCGCGTTTCGCGCCCGTCAGATTAGCCAGCCTGCGTGGCAGATCGGATCGGGTATGCAGAAAATCGATAATGATCACCCGATCGGCATCCTCGATGAAGATGACGAAATGCTGGCCAGCACGGGCGAAACGCAGGTCTGCCTGCAGATCCGGATCGATCAGCCGTCGGCAATCCTGCGTCATGGCTTCACCTGTGGCAATGTCGCGGCAGGTGGTGATCAGATCATCCTCATAGGCGGCGGCCTGCCGCGACCCGAAGGTTTCGACTGTCCATCGGGCAATGTCGATAAGTGAAGCTTCCGCAGCCCGCGTCAGACGCCAGGGTTTCGGCATCAGGACCTTTCACGTGCGACGGCAAAGGCGCGACGGATGGCGTCCTCGCCGCTGCCCTGCGCCAGATCGCCTCGTCGTGCCTGCTCCAGCCCTTCCACCAGCCGGGCGCGAAGGTCGTCAAATTCGGCTTCATCGCGCTCCAGCAGCCGCAGTCCGGCCCGCAACGCTTCGGAGGCATTCTGATAGCGACCGGTTGCGACCAGCCGGTCAACCAGATCGGATTGGGTATCGGTCAGAACGACGTTTCGCGTGGCCATGTCCATCTCCATTCATGCAATTGGCAATATATGCCAAGACAGACAGGGTGTCGATAGGCACACCTCATGCCTCGTTGTTCGCCAGTTTCGCTATCGTCGCCCACCATGCTGGCGGCGATCCGGGAGACCTGATCGGCCCCGTGCATCCTGGCGTTCCGGGCACCGGTCGCGCCGGCGCCCATATCGTCCAGATCGTTCCTCATGCAGCGGGCTTCTTTACTCCTGTACGATCAATGGCGGCGTCCGGAGCGATCTCGAGATCGTTCTGGGCGCGTCAATCTCACCCGCCCTGTAACAGTCGACGTCCCACAGGCAGTCGGTAACGAGGATACGCTCCCCTGACACATGCCGAGTGGTGACCCCCTGATCCTCGCGCAAGTGCGACCCACAAGGTGCGATCCCTGTCAGGCAAGGAGGCTTGTTCGCCCGCCGATCGGCAAGCCCCTGAACGCCCCGCGCCTTACAAACTATAGTCCACACGCGGCGCCTGAAACCCCGTCCCGCCCGGCGAAATGCTACCCCAAATGCTGCCTCGCCGGCCCGAAGACCAGAAAAACGCAACAAGACCATAAGGATGAAAAGGGGTAGTGGCGGAGGCGGTGAGATTCGAACTCACGGTGGGCTTCCACCCACGTCGGTTTTCAAGACCGGTGCATTAAACCACTCTGCCACGCCTCCGACGTGGGCGACTTAACCGCTTGCGCGGCGTCGCGCAACTCCCTTAGCGACGAATTGTGACGACGTTGCTGGCGCCGGTGATTTCGACCGCTGAAATGGGCGCAAGCTGAATGTGCGACAGCGACATCGATGCCGTGATCGTATCGGTCACCGGGTTGGCCGCCATACGGGCTTGCGGACTTTCAGGCAAGGGCGGGACACCGACCAAACGCAGGCGCAACACGCCATCGGCATCCGGGCTGATCCGGCCCGAAGGTTGTGCGCGGGTGGTAATCAGCGCGACCGAGGAATAGCCCTTGGTCGGTGCAAGGCCGGTTACGACAAGCAGACGGCCTTCGTTCAGCGGCTCCCATCGGGCCGACGTGATTTGGGCGATGGCGGGACGCAGGTCGCCGGAAGCCTCGTAACCGCCCTCTGGCTCAAGCGTGCTTGGGCCGCGGCTTCCGCCCGAACCCCACGCAAGCGGGTTCCAGCCGCTGTCACTGAAACGGCCTCCACAGCCAGCCAGTGTCAAGGCAGCGATCAGCAAGGGTGCGGTCAGTTTGTTCATGTCACCATCCCGTAGGCTTTTGACCAGAGTGTTAGGCGAAATCCGGGGCCGGATAAAGGCTCTTTGACCTTTGCTGTGCTACACACTAACTCAAAGACCAAGACAAAGGGAAAGATCATGGCCACCAAAGCCTTTGAAGATATCGCCGATACGTTTGATTTTCTTGATGACTGGGAAGATCGCTATCGTCATGTGATCGAGTTGGGCAGGGCGATGCCGCCAATGGATGATGCGCTGAAAGTGCCGGCAACGAAGGTTGACGGCTGTGCCAGCCAGGTCTGGATCATGCCTGTCATCCAGAACGGCAGCTTTGATTTTCAGGGTGATAGCGATGCCATGATTGTGCGCGGCCTGATTGCCATTCTGCACGCGCTGTATTCAGGCGTTCCGGTTCAGCAGATCAATGGAATCGACGCGCCCGTGGAACTGGCGCGCCTCGGGCTTGATGAACATCTGTCTTCGCAACGATCAAACGGCTTGCGCGCGATGGTCGAGCGGATCAGGCTGCTGGCCGCCGACGCAAGCTGATCCAGCCGCCGCCCAGAACGCGGGTGCCGTCCGTTTCATAGAACACGCAAGCCTGTCCGGGGCTGACGCCGTCTTCGGGGTCAAGCAATTCCACCTCTGCCCGGTTCGCGCCGGTCGGGCGCAGTATCGCCGGGCGCGGTGGTCGGGTTGACCTGATGCGTACCATGCAGGGAATTTCACCTTCGAACGGGATGTCGCCCAGCCAGTTCACTTCGGTAATGGCAACAACACTGGTCGCCAGCGCGGCTTTCGGGCCGACGATGACCTGACGCGTTTCGGGGTCCAGCCGCACCACATAAAGCGGATCGCCCAAACCGCCGATCCCAAGGCCGCGGCGCTGGCCGATGGTATAATGGATCACGCCCCGATGCTGGCCCAGAACATTCCCGTTCATATCGACGATCTCGCCCGGATCAGCCGCACCCGGTCGCAGCTTTTCGATGACCGAGGCGTAATCGCCGTTCGGAACGAAGCAGATGTCCTGACTGTCGGGCTTGTCGGCCACTGACAAACCATATTCTGCCGCCAAGGCACGGGTTTCTGCCTTGCTTTCCAGATGGCCCAGCGGGAAGCGCAGGAAATTCAGCTGCTCCTGCGTGGTCGAGAACAGGAAATAGCTTTGATCGCGATTTGCGTCGGCCGCCATATGCAGCTCGGCCCGGCTATCACCAGCCTTGCGCTGAATGTAATGGCCAGTTGCCATGCAATCGGCATCCAGATCACGCGCCGTTTCCAACAGGTCACGGAACTTGACGCGTTCATTGCAGCGGATACAGGGCACCGGCGTCGCGCCAGCAAGATAGGCATCGGCGAATTCATCGATCACGGATTCGCGGAACTTGTTTTCGTAATCCAGAACGTAATGCGGAAAGCCCATCCGTTCGGCCACACGGCGGGCGTCATGGATATCCTGGCCAGCGCAGCACGCACCTTTTTTGGCCAGGGCCGCTCCGTGGTCATAAAGTTGAAGGGTGACGCCAATGACGTCATAGCCTTCACTTTTCAGCTTTGCTGCGACAACGGAACTGTCAACGCCACCAGACATCGCGACCACCACGCGTGTCTGCGCCGGCGGTTTCGCGAAACCCAAGGAATTCAATTCGACACCACGCGCATCGGCGCGGGCAGGGGCGTGATAGGTCATGATGGGATCTCAACAAGCGCTGAATCCGTCGAAATATAAGCAAATGCTAAGTATTCTCAACCCGCCGAGGGTGGAAAATGTAATTTGGACTAACCGGGGATTAAATCTCGGGCGGTATCTGTTGCGATGAGGTAGCAAGGACAGGTGCCATGTACGTAAAGAAAACTTCTGCGCCGCGGACGGCGACCCTGGCCGATGGCAGCATCTTGACCATTGCCGACCTGCCGTCACGCGGGACCAGATGGGTCGCGCGCCGAAAGGAAATCGTTGTGAATGCGGTTGCTTACGGAATTCTCTCACGCGACGATGCCCTGCGCATGTATGACCTGACCGAGGAAGAGTTCGACAGTTGGTTGCGGGCGATTGCGAAATATGGACGCCCGGCACTGAAGGTCACCAGCTTGCAAAGATTTAGACAACCATAGGTTGAATTATTAAAACATATTCGCCATAAGTAAGGAGATATTAACCTTATCATTTGAAGTTCAGGCATTAGGACGAAGGCGAATCGGGGACGGAATACAATCATGCGAATTCTTCTGGTCGAGGATGATCCCAGCACGGCGCGTGCGATCGAACTCATGCTCTCAGCTGCCAATTTCAACGTCTTCCGCACGGATATGGGTGAGGAAGGGATCGATCTGGCAAAACTTTATGACTACGATCTGATACTGCTGGATCTGGATTTGCCAGATATGCACGGGATGGAGGTGCTGCGCCACCTGCGGATGGAGCGGATCAATACGCCCATCCTGATCCTGACCGGCTCGGACGATACCGAAAGCAAGCTAAAGGGTTTTGGCTTTGGTGCCGACGATTACATGACCAAGCCCTTCAATCGCGAAGAACTGCAGGCGCGTATTCAGGCGATTATCCGCCGCTCGAAAGGGCACAGCCACGCCATTATCCAAACTGGTGACATCGTCGTTAACCTTGATGCGCGTTCTGTGGCCGTTCGGGGTAATCCGGTGAACCTGACGGGCAAGGAATACCAGATACTGGAATTGCTGAGCCTGCGGAAAGGCACCACCCTTACAAAAGAAATGTTCTTAAATCACCTCTATGGTGGTATGGATGAACCGGAACTGAAGATTATCGACGTGTTCATTTGCAAATTGCGAAAAAAGCTGTCGGAAGCATTGGGCGGCGACAGCCACATCGAAACGGTTTGGGGGCGCGGCTATGTGCTGCGCGAGCCAAGCCAGACTGTGGGCAGGTTGGCTATCGGGGCCTAACCGACCTGCCTTTGCCAGGCGAACCGGGGGTCTGCGCCTCCGGTTCGTTTGTTTTCGAGGTCTTTTCGCCACCGGTTTATTGCCGCTGCCCTCTGTCAAAACAGGTTTCGCCCATCGTATAGATTGCACATGGGGCGCGATGCCCGGAGGTCAGGCAGGAAGACGTTGATGGCGCGCAATCACGAAGACGAAACGAATTTGGACAGCACGCAATCGCTGGACGGCCGTGCCGAGGTGCCGACCCTGACCGCAGAGCAAGCCGCCGATGAAATCATGGATTTGTCGACGCGCCTTGTTCAGGCCAACGAAGACTACCATACCCATGATGCACCTGTAATCTCTGACGCCGATTACGATGCGATGAAATTGCGCCTTCAGGCGTTGGAGCAAAGCTTTCCTCAATTGGCCAACCCCGACAGCCCGACGCAAAGGGTGGGCGGCGCAATAGCCGAGGGCTTTGGCAAGATCGTGCATGCACAACGCATGATGTCGCTGGCGAATGCGTTTACAGAAGAAGACGTGACCGATTTCGTTGCGCGCATTCGCAGCTTTCTGGGACTGGGGCCGAATACACCGCTGCAGTTCACCGCAGAGCCAAAGATAGACGGACTGTCCCTGTCCTTGCGCTATGAGAAGGGGAAGCTGGTTCAGGCCGCTACACGTGGCGACGGCAGCGTCGGCGAGAATGTCACAGCCAACGCCCGCACCATTCCCGATATCCCGCAGACGCTGAAGGGCGATTTCCCCGATATTCTGGAAGTTCGGGGCGAAATTTATATGAGCCATCAGGATTTTGACGCGTTGAACAGCGTGGATGGTGGGCGTGTCTTTGCCAATCCGCGCAATGCCGCCGCAGGCTCTCTTCGGCAGTTGGACGCGAAGATCACGGCATCGCGCCCGCTGCGCTATTTCGCCTATAGCTGGGGAGAGGTGTCTGAACCGCTGGCCGCAACCCAAATGCAAGCGGTGGAGCGATTGAACGAATTGGGGTTCCAGATCAATCCACTGACCCGGCTTTGCGATGATGCGCGGCAGATGATCGATGTGTGGAAAAGCATTGAACAACAGCGGGCAACCTTGGGGTATGATATTGATGGCGTCGTCTACAAGGTCAATGACTTGGCCTACCAATCGCGGTTGGGCTTTCGATCCACTACGCCGCGTTGGGCATTGGCGCATAAATTTCCGGCGGAAACTGCATGGACACGATTGGACCGCATTGAAATTCAGGTTGGGCGCACGGGCGCATTATCCCCCGTCGCGCGGTTGGAGCCGGTGACGGTCGGCGGGGTCGTGGTTTCGAATGCGACGCTTCACAACGAAGATTACATCGCCGGAATCGACAATACGGGTGCCCAGATCCGTGAAGGGCGCGATATTCGCGAGGGGGATTGGGTCAAGATTTACCGGGCCGGAGACGTTATTCCAAAAATTGCCGATGTGGATCTGACGCGCCGCCCGGATGACAGTGCGCCTTATGCCTTTCCAACGACTTGCCCTGAATGCGGCTCGGATGCGATCCGCGAGCCCGGGGATTCCGTGCGGCGCTGCACCGGCGGTTTGATCTGCCCGGCGCAGGCTGTTGAAAAGCTGAAGCATTTTGTCAGCCGTGCCGCGTTCGACATTGAAGGATTGGGCGCAAAGCAGATCGAAATGTTCTTTGCCGACGATGCCCTGCCGATCCGTGAACCCGCCGATATCTTTACCTTGCAGATGCGGGACGATGCCAATCTGGCCAAATTGAAGAACCGGGACGGGTTCGGCGAACGCTCGACCGAGAAACTATTCGCGGCAATCAATGAGAAACGTGACATTCCGCTGAAAAAGCTGATTTTTGCGCTTGGCATCCGACATGTGGGTGAGGTCGCCGCCGCGACGCTTGCCCGTCATTTTGGCAGCTGGGATGCGCTGGTCTCGGCAATCGATGCGGCCGCGCAGGAGCCTGCCTTTGCAGCCGCGGATGAAAAATCCCGTCGCGCGGCTTTGCCCGAAAGTCCGAATTGGGCGGATCTGACTGGTATTGACGGCATTGGCGCGGTTTTGGTCCGATCGCTGATCACGACATTTTCTCAATCTGCGGAACGTCAGGGTATCAACCGGCTGGTCGATGAATTGTCCCATATCCAGACCGATGACGGACCGCAGCAGGCGGACAGCGAAATCAGCGGCAAGACACTGGTTTTTACCGGGACGCTGGAAAAGATGTCGCGGGCCGAAGCCAAGGCGCGGGCCGAAGCGATGGGCGCAAAAGTCGCAGGTTCGGTCAGTGCCAAGACCGATCTGGTGATCGCCGGACCCGGTGCCGGATCAAAGGCGAAGAAGGCCGAAGATCTGGGGATCACCGTCATTGATGAGGATGAATGGCTGCGGATCGCCGCGCAATGAACCAGCCCAACGGGCGTCCTCCGGCGCTGTTTCCCCTGTTTGCTGCCATTGATACGCTGCGCGGGATTGGCCCTAAAGGGAGCGTGGCTTTGGCGCAGATGGGGATCGAGACGCCCCGGGATCTGGCGATGACGCTGCCGAACAGTGGCGTGACCCGCCGCCGTATCGAACGCCTTACCGATGCCTTGCCACCCGAAACGGTGACGGTGGCCGTGACGGTCGGACGGCATCATCCGCCAACCTCGCGTGGGCGACCGTGGCGCGTGCATTGCAGCGACGGGACAAGCGATCTGACGCTGGTTTTCTTTCACCCGCGCAAGGACTGGATCGAAAAGCAGTTACCCACAGGTGCGAAGCGCATCGTCAGTGGTAAATTGGAACTGTTCGATGGCGTGGCGCAGATGGTGCATCCCGACCACATCCTGCGCGAGGATGAGCTGCCGCCATCAGCGTTCGAGCCTGTTTATCCGCTGACTGCTGGTCTGACGCAAAAAATGATGACAAAAGCCGTGGATGCGGCACTGGCGCGAGTGCCATCTTTGGGTGAATGGATCGACCCGCAGGTATTGGCCCAACGCGGCTGGCCCACGTTCAATGATGCGCTGCGAATTGCCCATGAGCCGCAGGCCGTCAGGGATCTGTCACCTGACAGTCAGGCGCGGGCGCGGCTGGCCTATGACGAATTTCTGGCCCATCAGATGACGCTGGCCCTGGTCCGTCGAGAGCGTCGTCAAAAACGGGGCCGCGCCAGTCGGGGCGATGGCAAGTTGCGTCAGGCAGTTGTCGCCAGCCTGCCGTGGCCGCAGACGGGTGCGCAACAGCGCGCCGTCGCAGAAATTGCCGAGGATATGGCAAGCGACCGCCGCATGAACCGTCTATTGCAAGGTGATGTGGGCGCAGGCAAAACGCTGGTGGCCATGCTGTCGGCACTGATCGCGGTCGAGGCTGGTGGGCAAGCCGTTCTGATGGCGCCGACCGAAATTCTTGCCCGACAGCATGCGCGGGCGTTGGAACCTTTGGCCCGGGCGGCTGGCGTCCGCCTGGCCGCGCTGACCGGGCGCGACAAGGGGGAAACGCGGCAGCAGCTGCTGGATAATCTTGCGACAGGTCGGATCGATATTCTGGTCGGCACTCATGCTGTCTTTCAGAAAGACGTGCAGTTTCACGACCTGCGGCTGGCGATCATCGACGAGCAGCACCGTTTCGGCGTAGCGCAGCGGTTGGAATTGTCGGCCAAGGGCGACATCCCCCCGGACATGCTGATCATGACGGCGACACCGATTCCGCGGTCGCTTGCGTTGACGCAATATGGCGATCTGGACCTGTCGGTTCTTGATGAGAAACCGCCGGGGCGGCAGCCCATCACGACCGTGATGATCAGCGATCAGCGGTTGGACGAAATCACGGCACGGTTGCACAAGGTCATTGATCAGGGCGCGCGGGCCTATTGGGTCTGCCCCTTGGTCGAAGAAAGCGAGGTCAGCGACCTGACTGCGGCCGAGGCTCGCTTTCAGGCGTTGCGTGCGCAGTTCGGGGATAAGGTCAGGTTGGTTCACGGTCAGATGCCTGCCGAAGCGCGTGATGCGGCGATGTCTGATTTTTCTCAGGGGCGCGCCCAGATTCTGGTGGCGACAACGGTAATCGAGGTCGGCGTGGACGTTCCGGAAGCGACGATCATGGTTATCGAACGCGCAGAAAGCTTTGGACTGGCGCAGTTACACCAGTTGCGCGGTCGCGTGGGCAGGGGGCAGGGCGCGTCGACCTGTGTGTTGATGTATCACGCGCCGTTGGGCCAGTCGGGGGCGCAAAGGCTGACGACGCTGCGCGATACCGAAGATGGCTTCCGGATCGCCGAGGTGGATATGGAGATGCGGGGCGCGGGTGATGTGATTGGCACCGCGCAGTCGGGCTTACCCCGATTCCGCATCGCCGATCTGGAACATCAGGCCGGCCTTATGGCAACGGCCCGGCAAGACGCCCGTGTTCTTTTGGAACGAGAGCCGCAGCTTGATGGCCCGCGTGGAAGAGCCGTGCGACATCTGATGTGGTTAATGCAGCAAGATCAGGCGATTAAGCTGATTTCTGTCGGCTGATCGTTTCTGTCTTCACGAATGTTCCTAAAAAGTTCTTTACTTGTGGTTAAGAATATGAGAACAAAATAGCAACTTACAGGAGTTGCCATGATGTCTCGTGAATTCATCTCTGATCTGCTGAGTGTTTCTGCTTTGGCCGTCACGACTACGGTGGTGCTTTGGTTGCCAGCAATCCTGCAAGCCTGACCGTTATTCGCTTTCTCTGCCCCGCGTTGCTTTGATGGCGTCACCGCCTGTGCGCCAATCTGGTCCCCGCACGCGCAACTTGACCGGCCCCTTCGCGGGCCGGTTTTTTCATGTGGTTTCGACAGCTTTATCCCATGCTTCCAGCGTCGCATCCCATGCCAGCATGATCGAAGTGTGCCGGTTGGGATATTCACGCGCCGGAACCAATGTCTCCAACTCTGCAAAAGGCGGGGCAGGCGGATCCCCGGCCTGTTTAAGCATCGCGGACAATGCGTCGCGTGCTTGGGCGATTTCCTCACGGCTGCGGCCAATGACAGCGCCACCAAGCACGGCGGCTGATGCCTGACCAAGTGCGCAGGCGCGAACCTCTTGCGCGAAATCGGCTATTCTACCGTCTTTCAGGGTCAGAAAAACCGTGACCGACGATCCGCATTGCGGAGAGCGGCGCATAGACGTGCCGTCAAATACCTCTAGCCTGCCCAGATGCGGGATCGCGGTCGTCAGCGCCAGAATACGGCGCGAATAAAGCTGCATCAGATCGCTGTCGGACATCGGTCCTTTTCCCCATCAAGGCTAACCCCTAGATAGGAAGCCGAAACGTGAAAGGAAAGCCGATGTTTGATCCGGCCAAACTGACTTATGACGCCAACGGGTTGATTCCTGTAATCGCGCAGGATGCCGCGACCAACGAGGTTCTGATGATGGCCTGGATGAATGCCGAGGCTGTCGCGCGCACATTGGCCACCGGACACGTCACCTATTGGTCGCGGTCGCGGCAGTCGTTCTGGATCAAGGGCGAAACGTCGGGGCATGCGCAGGAGCTGGTCGAATTGCGGATTGATTGTGACAGTGACGCCCTGTTGGCTCTGGTGCGTCAGGCCGGCCCAGCCTGCCACACAAACCGGCGCAGTTGCTTCTATACTGCGGTTCGAAACGGCGAAGAGGTCGTGATCATGGAGCCGATGACCTAAAGACCAACCATGCGCCGAATGTCTGCGGGTGTCGCGCCGGCTTCCCGATAATAGCGGATGGCGCGGGAATCGTCACGTTTGGCCAAACGCTTTCCGGCGGTGTCGCGGATCAGATGGTGATGATGGTAAAGTGGCGTCGGCAGGCGTAGAAGTTTTTGAAGAAGAACGTGTATCCATGTGGAATCAAATAAATCTTGCCCGCGGGTAACAACTGAAATGTCTTGCGCCGCGTCATCAATGACAACGGCAAGATGATAGGATGTGCCCATCCCGCGACGTGACAGGATCACGTCGCCGATGCTGTCCAGAAATTGCGCGCGGCTCAGAACCTGCGTCTGGCCGGGCATGACAATCTCGTCGCGAAACTGAAGCTGGTCGATGCCAAGCGCGTCAAAGGCACGCGCCGCATCCAGTCGGATCACATCATCCGCCCCGATATCATCCATCGCGCGATCCCGGCATGTGCCGGGATAGATCAACCCATCAGGCCCGGACGGCAAAATCCCTTCCTGCGGGGCGGACAGGGCGGCCCGAATATCTCCGCGACGGCATCGGCAGGGATAGGTCAAAGGCGCAAGCTGAGTCAGCGCAGTGTCATAGGCCGCCATCCGATCAGACTGCCGCAGGACGGGCAAAGGCCAGCTTAACCCCAACCATTGCAAATCTTCGTAAATTGCGGCCTCGTATTCAGGTCTGCAGCGTTCGCGGTCGATATCCTCGATCCGTAGCAGAAACCCTTGCTGATCGGCCTGCTCAGCCGCCGTCAGCGCAGCAAACGCATGGCCCAGATGCAGCAGCCCTGTCGGAGAAGGGGCAAAGCGTGTTCGTCTTATTGTGCTGCCAGCCATGATGAGAAGTCATCCTTGGCGCGTTGCGTATAGGCCGGATAACGGTCTTTGCGACCGCGACGACCGCTGCGGACATCCTCTAGCGGGGGGAAAAGTCCGAAATTGACGTTCATTGGCTGAAAGGTCTTGGCCTCTGCGCCGCCGGTGATGTGATCGATCAGCGCACCCATTGCGGTGGTAAAGGGTGGTGGCGCCAGATCTTGCCCCTTGGCCTGCGCGGCGGCCATTCGCCCCGCCAACAGCCCCATCGAGGCGCTTTCGACATAACCTTCGACGCCAGTTACCTGACCTGCGAAACGCAGGTTGGGTTGCGGACGCAGCCGCATCCGATCATCCAGCAATGTGGGAGAGTTCAGGAATGAATTGCGGTGGATACCGCCCAGGCGTGCAAAACTGGCGTTTTCCAACCCAGGGATCATCCGGAAAACCTCGGTCTGCGCGCCGTATTTCATCTTGGTTTGGAATCCGACGATATTATACAGCGTTCCCAGTGCGTTATCCCGGCGAAGTTGAACAACCGCGTAGGCTTTTTCATCGGGTTTATGGGCGTTTGTCAGGCCGACCGGTTTCATCGGGCCAAAGCGCAAGGTTTCGCGGCCACGTTCGGCCATGACCTCGATCGGCAGGCATCCGTCGAAATAGCCTGCCGTCTCACCCTCGTGAAATTCGGTTTTGTCAGCGGCCAGAAGCGCGTCGATAAAGGCTTCATACTGATCGCGTGTCATCGGGCAGTTGATATAGGCGCGCTGTTCGGCCTCGGTCTCGCCCTTGTCATAGCGGCTCTGCTCCCATGCGACATCCATGTTGATGGTGTCGGCATGAACAATGGGGGCGATGGCGTCAAAGAAAGCCAGCGCATCGGTTCCCGTGACCTTGCGGATCGCCGCGGCAAGATTGTCCGACGTCAGTGGACCAGTCGCCACGATCCAATTGCCGTCGGTCGGGAGTTCCGTGATTTCCGTTGCGCGAATTTCAATCAGAGGATCGGCAGTCAGTGCAGCCGTGACACTTTCTGCGAAGGCTTCGCGATCCACGGCCAGCGCGCCACCTGCGGGCAGCCGGTGCTTGTCAGCCATGGACATGATCAACCCGCCAGCAGTGCGCATTTCCCAATGCAATTGCCCGACCGCATTCATCACGTCATCATCGGACCGGAACGAATTCGAGCAGACCATCTCGGCGCAATTGCCGGTTTTATGGGCGAAGGTTTCGACCTTTGGGCGCATCTCGTGAAGCACCACCGGTACGCCGGCGCGTGCAATTTGCCAGGCGGCCTCTGATCCGGCCAATCCGGCCCCGATGATATTGACGGGCTGCATGACGCCTCCTGCAATTGCGGTTCGGGCTGGCTGGCCCTTGGAAAAGGAAAGGGCGGCGCCAGATGGCACCGCCCGAAATCAGTCGAGAAGGCAGAAGATCACGCTTCTGCTTCTGCCTCATCAGCGGCGTCTTCTGCACCGGCGTCATCGCTGGAGCGCAGTGCCGACGGGGCCGCGATATTCGCGATCACGAAATTGCGGTCGATGGTCGGCTTGGTGCCAGCTGGCAGCTTCACATCCTCAATGTGGATGCTGTCGCCAACTTCATGGCCTTCCAGATCGACGGTGATGTGATCCGGAATATTGCCGGCAGTCACGATCAGCTCGACTTCGTTGCGAACCGTCACCAGCGTGCCGCCTTTTTTCAGGCCGGGGGCTTTGTCCTGATTGATGAATTCAACCGGGATGAACAGGTTCACTTTCGACGTGCGACGCAGGCGCATGAAGTCGATATGGATTGGCAGATCCTTGACGACATCTTTCTGAACGCCGCGGCAGATAACGCGAACGTCTTCCTGACCTTCGACTTTCAGGTTCCACAGCGTGGACATGAAGCGGCCAGCGCGCAGCGTGGTCAGCAGCTTGTTGAAGTCGAATTGAACAGCGACCGGATCTTTGTGGTCACCGTATACAATGCCGGGCACCTTGCCTTCACGGCGAGCTTGACGGGCGGCCCCCTTGCCTGACCCCGTGCGTGCCTCGGCCACCAGATCTGGGATCGTTTTGGCCATGGTATTATTCCTATCAGTTGTTAACGCCGTCACCCTCCAAGGGTGCGTGACAGCAAGTCGCGCCTATAACGCGGGCAGTGCCATTTGTGAAGGGCTAAATCGGGGCTATGCGCCGTATTCGGTCAGGAAACCTTCGGGAAGAAGCAGATTTTGCCGACCCAGGTCCTTTACGTTCCGTTCTCCGCACAAGGCCATGGTGGTGTCCAATTCCTTGTGAATCACCTCAAGCGCCCTGGTGACACCCACTTCGCCCATCGCGCCAAGCCCATGAATGAAAGCACGACCGATCCAGGTTGAATGGGCGCCAAGCGCCAAGGCCTTCAACACATCCTGACCGCTGCGAATACCGCTGTCCATCTGGACCTCGATTCTGTCGCCGACGGCTTCAACGATATGCGGCAGCATCCTGATTGACGACAACGCGCCATCCAGCTGGCGCCCGCCATGATTGGACACGATAATGGCATCCGCGCCGAAATCAGCAGCAATCCGGGCGTCGTCAGGGTCAAGAATTCCCTTCAGGATCAGCTTGCCGCCCCACATGTCGCGAATTTTGGCGATCTTGTCCCAGTCCAGTCGCTCATCAAATTGCTCTGCCGTCCAACTGGACAGGGACGACGTATCGCCAACACCCTTGGCATGCCCAACGATGTTGCCAAAATGACGCCGCTTGGTCTGCATCATGCCGATGCCCCATCTCCACCGCGTTGCCAGATCCAGAAGCGTGGGAAGGGTGAATTTCGGAGGAGCCGATAAACCGTTTTTCATATCCTTGTGGCGCTGACCCAGAATTTGCAGATCCAGTGTCAGAACCAGTGCGCTGCAATTCGCCTGCTTTGCCCGCTCGATGATCGAGGCCAGAAATTCCTGATCCTTCATCACATAAAGCTGAAACATGAAGGGTTTGGTCGTGTTTTCGGCCACATCCTCGATTGAACAGATCGACATGGTGGACAGACAGAAAGGCACGCCGAATTTTTCTGCCGCACGGGCTGCAAGGATTTCACCATCCGCATGCTGCATCCCGGTCAGTCCGACGGGGGCAAGTGCCACCGGCATGGTTGCGGGAAAACCAATGATGTCGGTCGCAGTGCTGCGGTTCGACATGTCGACCGCGACCTTCTGGCGCAGCTTGATCTTGGCGAAATCCGTCGTGTTTTCGTGGAATGTCTGTTCGGTGTAACTGCCCGATTCGGCGTAATCATAGAACATTTTCGGGGTCCGCGCCTTGTGCAGACGCTTGAGGTCTTCGATGCAGGTGATGACAGGCATGGGCACTTCTCCGAAAATTGGTCAAATTTAATTACCGATTTATCGTCAGTGTTTCAATCACTGGTTTTTCTGCATCCTGGCGCGGGTTTCCGCGTCGATTACCGGCTTTTTCAACGCTTGGGCACGGTCGCGTAAAGCATCTGCACGTGCCTTTGCCTGTGTATCGACGGATTCGGGCGATGTAATGGCATCGGTGCTGTGCGTTGGCAGGACAGGTTCGGCCAGCACTTGCGCGGTGGGCAGCAAGGCCGGATAGGTGTTTGCCTGTTTGTCGCAGGCGGTCAGTGCCAGAAGGCTGGCGGCCAGAAACAGAGTGTTTTTCATGCCGGCAGGTTACGGCGCAGCAGGCGCAACAGCAACGGGCTTTCCCCGGTGAAAATGCGTCGATACAATGAGGTATGGCCCGCACTCAAGGTTCCCGATCTGAAATCACCGGTCCGCTTATCCGCGATGTCGCGCGAAGTCTTTTCGCGCGAGAAGGCTATGCGGCCGTCTCCATGCGCCAGATTGCATCGGCCGTGGGGGTGCAGGCTGGCGCGCTTTACGCCTATATCCCCGACAAACAGGCGCTTTTGTTTGATCTTCTGGAAAGCCATATGCAGGATACACTTGCATCCTGGCACGATGATCCGGTCAATCCCCCACTGATTCGACTGGAAGCTTTTGTTCGCTATCACATCGGGTTCAGTCTGGATCGTACGGACGCGGTTTTCCTGTCCTATATGGAGCTGCGCAATCTGACGCCCGAAAATTTTGACCGGATCGCGCGTTTGCGTGGTCAATATGAAGCCGCGTTAGAGGTGATCTTGCGGGATGGTCAAAAAACCGGCGCGATGCAATTCGCAGATGCAAAACTGACGACGCTGGCGCTGATCGCGATGCTGACCGGGGTGACGAACTGGTATCGTGAGGGGGGGCGGCTTGATCGGCAGCGGATCGGCGATATCTATTGGAGTCTGGTGCGCGGCGCAGTCGGCGCGGATTGACCCCTGAGGCAATTGCCCCCACATAATCAAGGCTGACCCCATCATGACCTCGCATCAATAACCACCCATGAGTCTGCCACCCGGCTTCCTTGATGAATTGCGCAATCGTATTCCGATCAGTCGTGTGATCGGACGCAAGGTCGTGTGGGATCTGCGCAAGTCCAATCAGGCCAGGGGGGATTGGTGGGCGCCATGCCCGTTCCATCAGGAAAAATCGGCCAGCTTTCACTGCGACGATCAGAAGGGGTTCTACTATTGCTTTGGCTGCCACGCCAAGGGCGATGCCCTGACCTTTCTGAAGGAAGCTGACGGTTTGGAGTTCATGGAGGCCGTCAAGGTTCTGGCGACCGAGGCCGGGATGCAGGTGCCCGAACCCGACCCGCGTGCCCGAGAACGCACGGATCGCCGCACCCGCCTGTTCGACGTGACCGAGGCTGCCTGCCGATGGTTCCGCTTGCAGCTGCAGACCGGCGCTCGGCCGAGGCACGCGCCTATCTCCTGCGGCGCGGTCTGGACCAAGCGGCGGAGGAACGGTTCGAGATCGGATTCGCCCCGGATCAACGATATGCGCTGACGCAGGCGTTGAAGGATAAAGGCTTTGACGACGGCCTGATCGTGGAATCCGGCATGTCCGCGAAACCGGATGGTGGTGGCCAGATCTATGATCGCTTTCGCGGGCGCATCATTTTTCCGATCCGTGACGGGCAGGGGCGCTGCATCGGCTTTGGTGGCCGGTCAATGGACCCGAATGCCCGTGCGAAATACCTGAACAGCCCAGAGACACCTTTGTTCGACAAGGGGCGCAATCTGTATCATGTTGCCTCCGCCCGCGCGGCTGTCGCCAAAGGAAAGGCGCTGATTGTCGCCGAAGGTTACATGGATGTGATCGCACTGGTGCGTGCCGGATTTGACGGGGCGGTTGCACCGCTGGGCACAGCGATCACCGAGGATCAGCTTCGCCTGATGTGGCGGATCAGCCCCGAACCGGTCATCGCTCTGGACGGTGACGCGGCGGGTCAACGCGCAGCGCAGCGGTTGATCGATCTCGCCCTGCCCATGACCGGGCCCGGGCAGGCGCTGCGCTTTGTCGTGCTGCCCGCCGGGCAAGATCCCGATGATCTGATCAAAGCTGCCGGGGCAGGGGCGATGGGCGCATTGCTGGACAACGCCCGCCCGTTGGTCGATCTGCTATGGGCGCGGGAAATCGAAGGGCAGGTTTTCGATAGTCCCGAACGGAAGGCCGCGTTGGACAAGCGTCTGAATGATGCAATCGGCAAAATCCCCGACGAGGCGACGCGTCGCCATTACGACCGCGAGTTGGGCCAGAAAAAATGGGCCTTGTTTGGCGGCACGACAGGGCGGCGCGGTCAGAAGACTGGACCAAACGGGCGCAAGTCTGCATCAACCGCCGAAGTTAAACTGAACAGTCTCTTGCCCGCCGAAGGGCTGCTGGAGGGGGCAAGCCTGCTGATCTGCGCCCTGCGCCCTGAACTGATCGGCGCGGTTGAAACCCGGATCGAACGGCTGACACCGAAAGATCAAAACCGGGCCGCGCTGCTTTTTGATCTTTTGTCGCATAGCGAAAGCCCCGCTGGTCGTCAGGGCCTTGAAACGCTGCGGGCAGACGCCCATTTGGGCCTGACTCCCAGTGTGATCTGTTCGCAAGATGCTGACGCCGTGGCCGCAATCCTGAATAATCTTTTGGATCGACTGGAGGCGCAACGCGCAGCAGGTGCCGAGCTTGCCCGTGCCGAGGCGGAGATTCAGGGGGAGGCCGATGAGGGGCTGACATGGAGGATGCAGCAGATCGCACGTGCCCGGCACCGCGCCGAACGCCCCGAACTGGAAACCAGTGGCGACATGAATGAAGATCGTGACGCGCTTTCTGCGCAGCTGTCAGGCTGGGTGAATGAGCAGATCTGGCGCAAGCCGCCCAAGCGTTAACGCAAACGATAGAATCACCGCAAACGAATCACGTTGCTGTGGTTGCGAATCATTAAACGATGCTGTCCTTTGATCCGAAGGCAGAGCAGGTTAAAAAGCAAAAAATTCGCGCTGATTCGCATGATTCGCGAATCATCGCCCCGAGAAGGAGCCTTCGATGGCCGTGAAGGACGAAGATACCGACAAGACTGAAAAAGACGATAACGCGCATTCGCTGGATATGAGCCAGGCAGCGGTAAAGCGTATGATCGCCGAAGCGCGTGAGCGTGGTTATATCACCTATGATCAGCTGAACGCCGTCTTGCCGCCCGACCAGGTTGGTAGCGAACAGATCGAAGACGTCATGTCGATGCTGTCCGAAATGGGCATCAACGTCATCGAGGACGAAGAAGAAGCCGAAGACCAGGAAGGCGGTGCCGTTGCCACGACCGGCTCTGGCTCTCGTGAAGTTGCCATTGCATCCAGCGAAACCGAAAAGCTGGACCGCACCGATGACCCGGTGCGCATGTATCTGCGTGAGATGGGCAGCGTCGAGCTTTTGTCGCGCGAAGGCGAAATCGCGATTGCCAAGCGGATCGAAGCTGGTCGCAACACGATGATCGCCGGGCTGTGCGAAAGCCCGCTGACCTTCAAGGCCATCATCATGTGGCATCAGGAACTTCTGGAAGAAGAAATCCTGCTGCGTGACGTGATTGATCTGGAAACGACGTTCGGTCAATCGCTGGATGATGAGGTTGACGAAGAAGAACTGACGGAATCCTCGGAAACTTCCGAGACTTCGCAAAAGCGTGAAGAACTGGATGCCGACGGCAATCCAATGCGCAGCGACGACGACGAAGAAGATGACGAAGGCGCAAATCTTTCGCTGGCTGCGATGGAAGCAAGTCTGAAGCCGAAGGTTTTGGAAACGCTGGAAGAAATCGCGCGCGATTACGAACAGCTTGCCGATATGCAGGATCAGCGGATGTCGGCGACGCTGAACGAAGACAGCAGCTTCTCGGTCGCGGCGGAATCGGCCTATCAGCAACTTCGCAGCAAGATCGTGGCGCTGGTGAACGAACTTCATCTGAATAACAGCCGGATCGAAGCGTTGGTTGACCAACTTTATGGCATCAACCGCCGTATCGTGACCATCGACAGCGGCATGGTGAAACTGGCCGATGCTGCCCGCATCAATCGCCGGGAATTCATCGACGCCTATCGCGGCAGCGAACTTGACCCCGGTTGGGTCGATCGCATGTCCGACAATGCCGGGCGCGGTTGGCAGGCATTGTTCGAACGTTCGCGTGAGAAGGTTGAAGAACTGCGCGTCGAGATGGCTCAGGTCGGTCAATATGTCGGCGTCGACATTGAGGAATTCCGTCGCATCGTTTCCCAAGTGCAGCGCGGCGAAAAGGAAGCCCGTCAGGCCAAGAAGGAAATGGTCGAGGCGAACCTGCGGCTGGTGATCAGCATCGCCAAGAAATACACGAACAGAGGCCTGCAATTCCTTGATCTCATTCAGGAAGGCAATATCGGCCTGATGAAGGCCGTGGACAAGTTCGAATACCGTCGCGGCTACAAGTTCTCGACCTATGCGACCTGGTGGATCCGGCAGGCGATCACCCGCTCGATCGCCGATCAGGCCCGCACCATCCGCATCCCGGTCCACATGATCGAGACGATCAACAAGCTGGTCCGTACCGGCCGCCAGATGCTGCATGAAATCGGCCGCGAGCCGACGCCCGAGGAACTGGCCGAAAAGCTGCAGATGCCGCTGGAAAAGGTCCGCAAGGTGATGAAGATCGCCAAGGAGCCGATCAGCCTTGAAACCCCGATCGGGGACGAGGAAGACAGCCAGCTGGGCGATTTCATCGAGGACAAGAACGCGGTCCTGCCGCTGGACAGCGCCATTCAGGAAAACCTGAAGGAAACCACGACCCGGGTTCTGGCCAGCCTGACCCCGCGCGAGGAGCGCGTCCTGCGTATGCGTTTCGGCATCGGCATGAACACCGACCATACGCTGGAAGAGGTCGGCCAGCAGTTCAGCGTGACCCGTGAACGGATCCGCCAGATCGAGGCCAAGGCACTGCGCAAGCTGAAGCATCCGTCGCGGAGCAGAAAGCTGCGGTCCTTCCTTGACCAGTGATCTGACCCAAATCGACGGCCTTGCCTATCTGGTTTACCGAAGCTCGGCCGTCGACCATCTGAACGATGAAGATCTGCAGGATATTCTGACATCTGCCCGTGACCGTAATGAAGAAAACGCCGTAACTGGTTGTCTTCATTGCGAAGACGGTATGTTCTTTCAGTGGATCGAAGGGCCCGCCCAAGCCATCCATATGATCGGTAATCTGATCCTCAACGATCCGCGCCATTATGACGTGACCGTGCTTGGACAGGGGGCGTTGGATGCACGCCGGTTTCCTGATTGGCGGATGCGGTTTTCGGGCCGTAGTAATGGTTCACTGATGGATTGGTTCGCCAGCAGTGACATTTCGACCTTTGATCGCAAGGAATATGTCGGCGGCGTTGTGACGTTTCTGGCCTCGATCGATATCTGAATTGTTGGGCTTGCCAGTTGGGTACAAAAAGTGAACACTGATAGTCAGATTATGACTTGGAGTGTCTATGCAATCGACGATTAGTGCCATTCAGCGTGCGCTTGGCGATGTGCAAATGCTGCAAATAGCCCTGGGAATCGGCGTTATCATTATGATAGCCCTGATTTTTATGGTTTTTTCTGGTCGTCGCCTGCTGCGGGAAAACGCGGCGCAGCGGCAAGCCGCGCTTGAGCAGATCGGCAGTCTGCAACTGCATGAGAAAGAACTGACGGATCGGGCGCATACACTTGAGCTGCGTCTGAGTCAGCATGAAACTCGATTAGAGGGCCAGACGGCCCGCTTGTCCGAAGTTTCAGAAGAACGCGATGGCCTGACCGATGCCTTGCATCAAGCGCGACAGCATCAGTCGAGCCTTCAGATGCAATTGGCCGAAGCGCAATTGCGGGCTGAGAAGGATCAGGAAGCCGCAACCCGCGAAATCAAGACGCTGCGTGAGTTGCGCGAGGAAATGACCGGTCAATTCAAATTGTTGGCTGCTGAAACCTTGCGTGTTCAGCAGGGCGATATGCAAAAGGCGCAGGGCGAACATCTGTCCGCGCTTCTGAACCCGTTTCGCGATCAGGTGCATCGCTTCCAAACTGAATTACAGACCAGAAACAAGGTTTTGGACGAGGAAGGTGCAAGGCTGCGTGAACAAATCGCGTTTCTGCATCAACGGTCGGAAGATATCTCGCGCGAGGCGGTCAATCTGACCCGTGCGTTGAAAGGCGAAAAACAGCGTCAGGGTGCATGGGGGGAAATGGTCCTTGAACGTCTGCTGGAGGAATCCGGCCTGATTGTCGGCACGCATTATGACATGCAGGCCAGCTGGCGCGACGATGACGGCAAGATGTGGCGCCCGGACGTGGTCGTCCGGATGCCGCGTGAAAAAGTCATGGTGATCGACAGCAAGGTATCACTGAACGATTACGAAACCTCGGTCAATGTCGATGACCCGGCAGAGGCCGAAGCGGCGTTGCGCCGCCATGTTGCCGCTATCCGCAGCCACATCACCACATTGGGCGACAAAGGGTATCATCGGATGGATGATGCCTCGGTCGATTATGTGTTGATGTTCATACCAATCGAGGGCGCATTTTCCGAGGCTTTGCGCGCCGATCCGACGCTTGCCAGTTTTGCCATGGAGCGGCGCGTTGGTCTGACGACACCGACCACCTTGATGCTGACTTTGCGGACGGTCGAACATATCTGGGCCGTCGAACGTCGTGAAACCAATGCGCTGGAGATCGCGCGGCGGGCAGGGCAGCTTTACGACAAGGTCGCCGGCTTTGTTGATTCCATGGAAATTGTCGGCAAATCGCTTGACGCCGCTGCCCGCGCGCATGGTCAGGCTGTTGACCGGCTGTCGCGCGGCCCGGGCAACGTGATCCGGCAAGTCGAGATGCTGCGCGAATTGGGCGCGCGTGCGCAGAAGAAAATTTCACTGGATCATGACGGCGGCGATCTGCCCGTGTTGGACGGCCCCGAGGATCAAGATGGCCGCGAGGCCGCCGAGTGAATACGATCTTCACCATCCAGACCACAGGCCCGGCCTGTTATGAATTTACAGGTCAGGTCAACAAGTGGTTGCGGCGGGTTGCACCCGCAGAAGGACTGCTGACACTGATGGTGCGGCACACCTCTTGCAGTTTGTTGATCCAAGAGAACGCTGACCCCGATGTGCAGATTGATCTGCTGGACTGGCTGAATCGGATTGCGCCGCCGGCTGATCACCCTTCGATGCATTGGTTGCGTCACACAATGGAAGGGCCGGATGATATGCCGGCGCATCTGAAGGCCGCGATCCTACCTGTCAGCCTGCAACTTCCGATCGCTGATGGCCGGATGATGTTGGGAACATGGCAGGGTATCTATGTGGTGGAACATCGGAATGCGCCGCACACCCGTCAGGTAGCGGCGCTGTTTCAGGCGTCCTAGGATTCAGTCATCCAGGACAAAAGTGACCATCATATTGACGCGAAAGTAGGTCGGGGCGCCGTTCTCGCAATCTACCGACTGCTCTTTGATCCACGCGGATTTCACATTTCGCAGCGTCTCATTCGCGCGTTGAATGCCTTGACGAACGGCGTCTTCGAACCCTTTTTCCGACGTTGCCGAAATCTCGGTGACACGGGCTATACTCATTTTCTCCTCCTGTGCTGAAATGATATCAGAGTAGAACAAGGCTGCGCGAGAGATCAATCAAAGTGGGATTGCGAGGGGATTTTTTCTTTAACCCCCTCTAATAACACGACTATAAGGGTTTCCACCGTTCTAAGCGGCATTCGCGCCACAGAAAGTGCAAACTGGATATAGTGGCCTGTGGATAACACTACCCAACCCCTACCAAGCATCCTATACTTTCTGGGGATTGCGGGATAGGGGATCAATAAATGCGCTGTCCGTTTTGCGGAAATGTCGATACGCAGGTCAAGGATTCACGCCCGGCCGAGGATAATGTCGCCATCCGTCGCCGTCGTTTTTGTCCGGCCTGCGGTGGACGCTTTACCACCTATGAACGAGTTCAGCTTCGCGATCTGATCGTGGTCAAATCCAACGGCAAGCGTGAAGATTTCGATCGGGACAAGATGGCGCGATCCATCAGGATTGCGATGCAGAAACGGCCTGTCGAACCTGAACGGATCGAACAGATGATTTCAGGCATCGTGCGGCGTTTGGAAAGCACGGGCGAAACCGATATTCCGTCCAAGACGATTGGTGAAATCGTGATGGAGGCTTTGTCGCGCATCGACAATGTCGGCTATGTCCGCTTCGCCAGCGTTTACAAGAACTTTCAGGACGCGGACGACTTTGACAAATTCGTCGCTGAACTGCGTCCTGGTCAGGTTATCGACTAAGGCGTGAGCAAGGATGAAGACATTCGGCATATGGCCCATGCGCTGCGATTGTCGCAGCGCGGGCTTGGGAATGTCTGGCCGAACCCTGCTGTCGGATGCGTTATCGTTCGCGATGGCGTCATCGTGGGCCGCGGATGGACGCAGTCCGGCGGGCGTCCCCATGCCGAGCGGGTTGCCCTGGATCAGGCTGGGGTTCTTGCGCGTGACGCGACCGCCTATGTGACGCTGGAGCCTTGTGCCCATATTGGCAAGACACCGCCTTGTGCGGTTGGTTTGGTTGAGGCTGGCGTCAAGCGGGTAGTCAGCGCGATGACCGACCCAGACCCACGGGTGGCGGGCCGTGGTCATGCGATCTTGCGCGATGCCGGCGTCGAGGTTGTCGAAGGCGTATCAGAAGACCGCGCCCGTGCGCTGCAGGCGGGATTTTTGTCTCGTGTTACCCATGGTCGGCCTTTTGTAACGTTAAAACTTGCCAGCAGCTTTGATGGGCGCATCGCCACTGCCGATGGGGAAAGTCAGTGGATCACCGGGCCGCTGGCGCGACAGCACGTCCATGCCATGCGAATGACCCATGATGCGATTATGGTTGGGGGCGGAACGGCGCGTGCTGATCTGCCCGCGCTGAATGTGCGCGGATTTCATACGCCAACGCAGCCGGTCAGGATCATCGCCTCATCACGAGCGCTGCCGGATCTCGCGGCCGAGGGGGCAGAGCATGGTGCGATTTGGCAGGTTTCCGGGGCTGTGGACAACATCATGACGGATCTGGCCGCACGTGGGATAACGCGGCTGTTTTGCGAAGGCGGGGGCGTTTTGGCCGCCAGCCTGCTACGGGCCGATATGGTCGATCAGGTCATGGGATACACGGCGGGGGTTATGATCGGTGCCGATGGTCGCGCGTCGATCGGTTCGCTGGCCTTGCAACACTTGTCAGATGCACCGCGCTTCGATCTGGCCGAGACCTGTCCGATCGGCCCCGATCTTTTTCACCGTTGGGTGCGACGACAGGATTAGCGCCGCCATAGCCATGAATAACTGGCCAGCGCACCCTGTATTTTGGCCAATATGCGTAAATCAGGGCCTTGGCGTGTCGCCCCCTCGGTCAGTCTTTGCACCGCAATCTCTGCCGGACAGGGCAACCCGGTGACCGGGTCGCGATAACGCGGATACGCGATCAGGCAAGCGTGGGCCAAGGCCGCAAGCGTGGGCCGTGCGCGTCGCCGTTCAGGGGGGACGCCAAGATCGCGTGTCAGCCCCCAGCCTGCATAAAATGGTGCACCCAAAACCGTTACGGGCACGTTGCGCAAAAGCGCCTCGAACCCCAGGGTCGAGGTTATGGTCCAGACTTCATCGACATGTTTCAGAAGGCTGATTGGATTGCTGTCACGGGCAACATGATCTGCAAGATGTTTCAGGTCCTCCGCAGTGACAGAGCCGATGCGCAGCCCTGCTTCGACATCCGGGTGTGGCTTGTAGATCAGGTAAGCGTTCGGATTTTCCCTCCTGACACGCTGCAATAGCTGAAGGTTGGTTTTTTCTGCGCCGGCACCAAGAAGCACAGATGCATCATCTTCGACCTGTCCCGGCAGCAGAATACGGCGCCGACCGCCGCTGTCGGGTAAGGGCATCGTCGTCACGCTTAGATTGTATTTCGACAATCCGGTGGCATGAATTGTGTCCACCAAACGCCGGGCGCGTTGTTCCGCGCCCGGGGGCAATGGCGACGCGATGATACGCTCAAGACGGCTTTCCTTTGCCGGATCGTAGTAAATTCCCAGATCATCGGCGATCAAAGACAGCGGCGGTATCAGCGTGGCCCCCAAACCGCGAGAGCGCAGAAACCCGTCTTCGACCCGAGCCGCCTGCGGCACGTCGTCCGCTTTACTGGCCCATGCCAAGGTGACCCCCGCAGAAGGTTTTGCGGCGAAACGCAAACCTTTGCTGTCGCCAAAGGTTTGCGTGATGAACCGACGCTTCCAAAGCCGCATACCATAGGCAATGTGGCCATCACGGTCCTGTCGCCATGCTTTCACCTCGGCCTCAAGCTGGTCGACAGCACCGTTGAAATCCGTCAGCTGATCACGGCAGGGATCATACCACGTCGGCGCAAGCAAATGGCTGGCGGCGAAAAGATCTTCTTTGGTGGCCGGTGCGCGACGCCCTTCGGGGAAAGGGGTTTCATCGTCGCTCAGCCCCCATCCGGCATAGAATGGCAGGCCAAATATGCGCGGGCGATGGCCCGCAAGGATTGCCTCATATCCAAGTTGGGACGACATGGCATAGACGGCCTCTGCATTCTGCAGCAACCGCCAGGGCGAAACCTCGCTATCGTTGAACTCATCGCGGGACTGCATATCTGCGGGCGTGAAATGTCCGGGGCGCAATCCGCGGCTGGTTTCCGGGTGGGCACGAACAAGAATGCGTTTCCCCGGATTTTCATCCCGTGCCTTGTTGAGCATGGCCAGAAATTCATCCCGGCCCGCACCGATCAGGGATGCGTCGTTCCGGGTTTGGTCGACCACCAGAACATATCCGGGCATCGGCGCGGGCAAATCAGGCCGATGTGCGTTGTATTTTGACAGATCGAGCGCCTGTAGTCGCGCTATTCCATCGCTGGCCTGATCGCGCAATGTTGTCGTCGCGCCGGATGAAACGATCTTCTCAATCAACGATGGCCTGGACGGATCAGAGTGAAGGCCAGCCGGGTCAATCAACAGACCGATTGGGCCGCGTCTGGCGACGGCACCAGATCCCCGACCCGGCAGGACAGAGCGCAGGAACGCATCCTCGACCGTCAGCAACGATGCCCCGCAGCGTGCGGCGATGGCGCGTCCGCGCCATGCTGTCGGGCTAGCTCCCCACACCCCGACCGTATCGTCGGTGTGGGGCAGCCCAAAGGATGGCCGCCATCCTGCCAGACACATGATCCGATGGATGCGGGGCTTGGTCCAGAAGCCACCATTATAGACAAAAAGCCGCCGGGTCTCTGTCCCGGCGGCTTCAGAGGTCGTTGGCATGATGCGGATCAGTTGCCGATGCTGGTCAGCGAATCCGCAGAGACGGCCGTGCCGGTGATCGACTGCAGTCGTTTCCGCCACTGCACATAAGGTGCTTCGGTGACGTAAACCGTATCGCCATCGCGGATCATGAACTCTCGGGCAAGAAAAATGCCATTCGGGCGCGTCAGATCAAGGACATAGGCCATTCGTTGCGATCCAAAGACCGATTTACCCAACACACGCGAGGCGACCGATTCCGGTTCATCGCGCAGAACGAAAACACCTGTGGGGTCCGCAAGGTTCGAATCCAGGCCACCAACCATTGCAACACCTTCGACCGCGCTGATGACTTCGTTGCCCAGCGGCACGCGAGTTTGCCCCCCGAGTGCGCCAAGTGCGGTAAAGCTGCGCTGGTCCTCTTCCACCAGAACGATGTCGCCGGGGCGCAGGGCGATGTCATTCTGCCCCTTGTAAAGATCGGTCAGCCAGACCTTGCCCTGATCGTTGCCGCGCTTGACGGTCACCACGGCGATTTCAGGTTCGATGGCGACGCCGCCAGCACGGGCCAGCATGGCCGACAAAGTCCGGGTCGGACGCTCGATCGGGTAGACGCCTTGCGCGCCAACCTTGCCCATGACCGAAACGGTCGCACCATCACCGGCCACGCGCGCGACAGTCACCTGCGGATCGGGGGTCTGCGAGCTAAGGCGTTCGGTAATGATCTGGCGCAGACGATCAGGCGTGTTGCCGGCAGCGCGGACGCGCCCGGCATAGGGGACAAAGATATAGCCGTCGCTGTCGACCTGGATTTCCTGAAGATTGGTCGAGCTGCTGCCCAATGAGGTCAGCAGGCCATCATCGACGTTTTCCCAGATGGACAGGCCCAGAACGTCGCCCGCCCGGATTTCGTCAGCACCGACCGCGCCCGCACTGCGGAAACTGTTCGAGAACCCGTAGCTGGGCACAAAATTCGTCGCGCGGTTCACGTGGTCGTTGACATAGATCACATGCGCATTGCCGCCTTTTTCCACGGCGCCAGAGTAAATCTCATTCTTGCTGGGACCAGAACGTGGCAGCGCACACGCCGCCAATAAGGTCATCATCGCCAATAGGGCCAGACGGACCGCCGTAGGTCGGGAGGAAATCACTGTCACCTCAGGAAACTCCTGTCTTCTGAATCCGGTCTTTGTGACCGGTTTAGCCGTAATCTAGCGTCTGATGGCGCAGGATACCACAACTTCCTGTGATCTAATCAAGGCGATCGTCAATTTGCTGCCGATACATTGCCTGTCCTATTTCAAGTGCATGATAAGGATCATGGATTGACAGGATCATATCGGCAATCAACCGCAAAGCATGGGCCCGCGATCGTTTGGCATAGAAGCCGCCAGGAACCTGGCTGGTCTGCAGCAGATAATCGCGGAAGATTTTGTATAAAGCCGGGTCCGGAGGAGAGGGGGTCACGAAAAAATCGTCCAGCGATTGATCTGCGATAAGCCCCGGCTTGCTGTAGACCGCGCGGCCCATTGCCTTGACGGGCAATCCACGCCACATGGCCTGTTGGGCCGCCGTCGAGTTCACCGTGACAATCGAACGGGCGAAACCCAGCATATCGGCCAGCTTGCCGCCGCGGAAATAATGGACGCGATCCTGCAGCCCATGCGCAACCGCAGCATTTCGGATGGCATTGCGGTTATCCGCGCGGCCATCTTCTAACGGATGCGCTTTGAACAGCAGATGGTGATGTTTGGGGGCTGACCGTGCAAAGGCTGCGACCACTTCATCCACGAATTCGCGATTTCTGGTGTATTTGGAATGCCCCAGGAAACTGGAATCATGTTCCAGTTGCATCAAAACAAGTGAATAGGGGTTTCCGGACAGTTTGAATCTGTTCCATTGAAACGCCCGGACGATACTGACAGCAGGCGACATTAGCAGCCGTCGCAGGTTCAGGCGAAATTCCTCGACCACCGACAGGGCGCGATGACCGCGATAACCCGGATAATTGCGGTTCGCCGCGAAGATCAGGAAATGATACAATACGCCATAGAATTTGTGCTGCCGCATATCCCCCCAATGTGCAGGCGGCCGGCGGATCTCGACATCGGATTGTCGCAAGGTCGAGCGCATCTGGGAAAGATTGATGTTCACCAGTGCCGAATGCCCGTTAGAGCCTGCCCGCTCATACGTGATCCAGTAGGGGCGCAGATAACCTTCTTCAAAGACATGCAGCGTTATTCCTTTCTGCGCAGCAGCCATTCGTGCCGTTGCGTGGATCGGGCGGACATCACCGTAAAGGACGATATCTGTTACGCCCCTCTCCGTCAGGATCGCGTTCAGATGTTCAGGCCAATGGGCGGCAGCCCCATCGTGGCGAATGAAATGATCTTTGTCTGACCAGAAAAATTCGTCGCCTGCATTGAAACCACACCGCCAAACGGTCGCACCGGCAGCACGTAGCAGCCGCGCGAGCCCATCGAAGAACGGGCCATGCGGACCCTGCAACAGCAGAAATACCCGCTGTTTCACCGCGCTATCCTGGCCGGACCGGCTCGACGCCGCGACGGGTAGATCGACGGTCATATCCTTTGGCATCCGATAAGGGTCCATCCATGTCGCAATGAACGATGCGCTTTGGTTTACACAAATACGATACTGTTACCAGTATTAGTTAATTCCTAACATGGGATTACCGGGACAAAGCCCGACTTGAACCATCGTTCTGCATCACCTACCTGAAGATCAGCAAACGGGGGCGCACATGTTCACAGGAATCATTACGGATATCGGCAATGTTCGCGCAGTTGAAATGCGTGGAGACATGCGTGCGCGCATCGCCTGCGCCTATCGGATGGACGGCGTTGATCTGGGCGCCTCGATTGCCTGCGACGGTGTTTGCCTGACGGTCGTTGCCAAGGGCGATGATTGGTTCGATGTAGATATCTCGGCCGAGACCTTGTCGAAAACGAATATTGGCACGAACGGGTGGAGCGAGGGTCAGCGGCTTAATCTGGAACGTGCGCTGCGCGTCGGAGATGAGTTGGGCGGCCATATTGTCAGCGGTCATGTTGACGGTGTTGCGCGGGTCGTCGAAATGCATGATGACGGTGACAGTCTGCGCGTCACGTTTGAGGCCCCCAAAGAGCTGGCGCGTTATATCGCGCCCAAGGGGTCTGTCGCGCTGAACGGCACCTCGCTGACCGTGAATGAGGTGTCGGGCAATCGTTTTGGCATCAACCTGATCCCGCATACGCAGGATGTGACGACATGGGGCGATATTCGCGTCGGCGACGCGATCAATCTGGAGATTGATACCCTTGCACGTTATGTGGCGCGTCTGACCGAAGCGCAGGCGGAAATGGCATGACTGCCGGCCTGGGGCACAATGGTGGCCCGGTCCTGGATGGCGTGTCATGGCGGTCGCATTGCTGGCGTCAGGCCAGATCGTCACTGCTACCGGTTCTGCCGGTCGAGATTGTGCGCCTGCGGGTCAAACGGGCCAAGGCACTTGGCCTTGAATACAAAACCTATGCCGGAATTCGCGCCACGACGGGGCGTGATCTGATTGCCTTTCTGTTTTCTTCCAACGCGCTTGGCGTTTTTCGCACTGGCGGCCCATTGGGTCAGGGGCGTTCAGAGAAATTGAGCCAGATCGACCTGTCCCGGCATTTGGGAGCTGGGCCGGGGATTGACGCGAAAAGGCTTGCCGCGCGAATTTCGGCGGAATCGACTTTTGCCATTCCAGACTTCGGTTCCAGCTGGTCGCAGATGCGCGATCAGATGAAATCGTGGTTGCGGGCCCAAAACCTTTCGGGTGATGCTGTCCTGATGATTGGTGAAACGGCGCATGAACGCGAACTTATGACCGCTGGTGGTCTGGCGGGCTTTGTGGATGGCGCAACATATTTCGGTGATGCCGCGCGCGCGCTTTGATTGCAGGTTTGGCGTCGGCGGGGCTTGACGCCTTGAGCATTTCCAGCCATTCCAGCTGCCTTGTTTCAACCTGCCTGATGCGCTGCCAATTTGGTCATATGGCGCAGCGGTGTTGATTAATCTAAAAGCGAAGCAGGGCGTATCACGCCCAGAGAACAACACCATCTTGATTCCGGCCGGGCGTTGATGATGGGCAGATTGGACGGAAAGGGCCGGGCATGAATACCGCCGATGATAACGCCAAGGCAAAAGCGTCAAACCGCCGCGCGCTTAGCAGCGGCGCACGCCTTTATGCTGTGCAAGCCTTGTTTCAAATGGAAGCTGGCGGCCAGTCTGCGGACCGCGTTGCGAAAGAATTTCGGAACTGGCGCATTGGTGCCGAAGATGAAGACGGCCAGTATCTGGAAGCGGACGAAAAGCTGTTTGCACGTATCATCGACGACGTGGTGATGTGGCAGTCAAAGATAGACCAGGCCACGGATCGCGGCCTGGTTGCGAAATGGCCAATTGATCGCATTGATCCCGTGTTGCGCGCCTTGTTCCGTTGCGCAGGTGCAGAACTGGTTTCTCCGAAAGCACCGCCCAAGGTGGTCATCACTGAATATGTGCGGCTGGCCGAAGCGTTCTTTCCTGATGGCAAAGAACCAAAATTCGTCAACGCGGTTCTGGATCACGTCGCCAGAGAGTTGCGCCCGGACGCATTCTGAAAATCCTGACAGCTTGTGCAAAAGGTCCGGTTTATCCGGGCCTTTGTCTTTACACGCAAATCGGTTACATGATTTGAACGGAAGTGAACAGTTCAGCACATCGCGTGGTCCGGGATCAAATTTCCCGATTCGCATAAGCCGCCGGCCAGAGCTGTGTTCAATTTGTGAACGAACGAGATTTCAGCGTGTCGATTGTGCAACAATCCGCTTGCAGGACGGCTCGTTTGAAATGCTCATTTTTTGATCAGTAACATTAATGTTTCAGAAATTGGGCGCACAAAAAGAAAACCGTATTGTTTATAATTGTAAATTTTTTATGTATAATTAAAAGCTTCTAATTGGCGATGAAAAGTTCCTGCGATATCGCTCACAATCATATTTCGGCACTTTTTCGCTGATACCGCTACGCCGGCTTTCCTCTCACGAATTCGCGACTTTTTGCGTTTTTATCACCCCCTTTGAACCTCGGTCGCCTCGGTCTAGTTCATGTTCAGCAGAGATGCTCTGGTGCCCTTTGTGCCAGGACAACGAAACTCAGCTCGTGAGGATATAAAATGAAAAAAGTTACGCTGCTGACCGGCACCGCCGCTCTCGTGGTCGCACTGTCGGCTCCGGCATTTGCTCAAACCGAAATGTCTGCTGGCGCAAACGCCACCGGCGTCGGTGCGATTGATGAACAGATCACGGACGTTCAGGACGATGTTCAAGACGATTTCGATCGTGCGAACGACCCCGAGCGCTTTGGTCCGGCTGACCGTCGTCAGGGCCTGTTCGGCTCGATGTCGCTGACCTATGCAGGCAGCGATGGCAACGACAAGAGCCAGGATTTCGCTCTTGGTGGTCGCGTGTCGTACAACCAGGGTCCGTGGGCACAGACCGTAGGTATGCTGCTGGAATTCGGTGAAGACGAAAACGGCGACAAAGACAAAGAAGACGTCTCGGTCATCTATGATGCCCAGTACTACTTCAACGATCGCTTCTATGCCTTCGCTCTGGGCCGCTTCGAAATCGACGGTCTGGCTGATGGCGAGCCCAACAGCGACAGCGCGACCATCGACGATCTGGCCGAAGAACTGGGCGACTACCGTCGCGATGGCTTCATCGGCGTTGGTCCGGGTTACCGCGTGATCAACAACGACACGACCGCATGGCGCGTTCAGGCCGGTGTTGGCTATCGCTACACCCAGACCGGTGCTCAGCACGCTGGTTACGATCTGGTTGACAACGGTGCTGGTGGCTATGATCGCGTTTCGGTCGACGACTCGTCCAGCAACGGTATCGGCTACATCGTGTCGTCGCGCTTCTACCACCGCTTCAACGACATGATCTTCCTGACCAACGACACCGACTACCTGTCGTCGGACGATGCTGATGATGTGATCACCAACCAGTTGGGCGTCAACTTCCAGATGAACGAGCAGCTGGCAACCCGTGTGAGCTACACCACCGAGTATCAAGAAAACCGTCCGATCCGCACCGACAATACCCTTGGTGTTTCGATCGTGTACGGCTTCTGATCCATCCCTCGGATCAGTCTCTCTGGAAGGGCGGCCAAATTGGTCGCCCTTCTTTGTTTCATGGGCATGAACATGAAAAAACCGCCGCTACCAAAAAGCAGGGCGGTTTTCAGGTGACGGGAACCGCAGCAACCGCGGCGGCGCGAAATTTCCCGAAAGCCTGGATTACCAGGTGGGCGCCAGGTAACGAGACCAGGGTCACGTCAGAGCCAGCCCCCTCGGAAAAGTTATAGGCCAGTGGAAAAATGGCCACGCGCGGGAAGAGCAGAAACCCGTCAGACCCGCAGATAGGCAGCACAGCCCGCGCTTTCAAGTCGGAAGTTGCCGGCCACGGCAGGGTTGCGAAATGTTTTCATTTCGTTCTAATCTGTCTGGATGGACCAATCGCTGATGAATCTGCCACCAATGCCCGGTCAGCGCCTTGCGCGCGGCGTGGCGCGCATGCTGCGCAGTATGGATCATGCAGTGCTGACAGAATTCGTGCCCAGTCGCGGATTGCGTGTCGATGTGATCAGCCTGTCGCCCAAAGGGGAATTCTGGATCGTCGAATGCAAAAGCTGTCGGGCCGATTTCGCGATGGACAGGAAATGGCAGGGCTATCTGGATTGGTGCGACCGTTACTTTTGGGCAGTGGACTGCGATTTTCCGTCTGACCTGTTGCCCGCAGAAACCGGGCTGATCATGGCAGATGCTTATAGCGCCGAAATTCAGCGCATGGCCCCAGAGACACGATTGGCAGGCGCACGCAGAACCAAGGTGCTGCGCGATTTCGCAAGGGCAGGGGCGCAACGCCTGCAGGGCCTGACAGACCCCGAATCGATTAGCGTTTCGGCTTTTTAGGTCCGCCTTTTTTACCCATGCTTCTGACGGCTTCGACTGCGGCCATCAGCTCTTCGGCAATTTCCGTTGCTTCTTCAGGGTCGAAATCCAGCGGCAGATCGATTCCGTCACCTTCTACATAAATCCGCACCATGCCTTGATCTGTCGGCCCGACCTGCAAATTGGCACTGATATTGCTTTGGCTGTTGATGCTCACGGTGGTATCCTCGAATTGACTGTCGCTTTCTGTAACGCGACGACGATTTCACGGCAAGACGGGCTTGCAACTGCATCGAGGCAGCGTTAGAGAACGCATCCATGCCGCCTTAGCTCAGTTGGTTAGAGCGCTAGATTGTGGATCTAGAGGTCCCCCGTTCAAGCCGGGGAGGCGGTACCACTCTTCAAACAAAAATCAGTCGGAGTTTTTCAGGATTTTTAACGATCCTTGGAACAATGCCTTTTCCCGTGTGTTGGTGATATGAAAATCACATGACTTCCGGAAAGGACCCTATCATGGCTGATGCAAAACAATCCGCTGAAGATCTGGCAAAAGATGTCAAGCAGGCTGCAAGTGAAGCACGCGATGAGTTGCAACACGGCGCTCGTCGTGTTGCCGACGATGTGCGTGACACCGCAAGCCGGTTGACGGACAACAGCGGCGTCGATCGCCTGAAAGAACGTGGCACTGAATTTGCGAATACGGCGATTGAAACCGGTCGCGAATATGCAGAACGCGCCCGCCTTGCAGGGGAAGAATACGCCGGACGTGCCCGCGCCGAAGCGGAACATCTGTATGAGCGTGGCCAACAGGCCGCCAAAGAGGTCGGTCACTACGCGGAAGCGCAGTATGATGAAGTTTCCGAAATGGTCCGCCGTCATCCCGCCCAGGCACTGGGGATCGCCGCTGGCGTCGGTTTCCTTGTTGGCTTGATCCTGGCGCGTCGCTGAGGTCAGGATGTTTGATTATGCGCAAAGACTGCAACTTGCGCTGACCGATACGGCCCGCCGCACCGGAATGAAGGTCGCGGCGGGGCTTATCGCAGTCGTGGGTGCAGGGTTTTTGGTAGCCGCGCTTTGGTCTTGGCTGGCCTATCACCTTGACTGGGGCCCGATGCTTGCTTCCTTGGCGGTTGGCGGCGGCTTTCTTGTCCTGGCCCTGATTGTCTTTGCCACCAGCAACCGGACGCGGCACCGCATGCCGACCACCGACGACCTGAAGCAAGAGGTCGAAACGCGTCTGACGCTGGCTGCCGACGCTGCTGCAAATCGTGCGCGAAATGAAGCAAGTCGTGTGCTGGATATGGCCGGAAACAAGGTGACGTCGCTGATGGACGACGCCTCTTACCGAGCGAACAAACTGGCAAGCGATGCAGAGCAGCGAGTCTATGGCGTTGCACAATCGGTCGGTTTGACGTCAGAGAACATCGATCGCACCAAGGCAAAAGCCGCCGAGGTCAAGCAAAAGGTGGCCGAGGCGAGCAACAGCAATGCGGGTAGCATGTTGAAATTGCTGGGGGCATTTGCGATCGGCGTTACAATGGCAGCCAAACTGCGCGAAGCGCGGAACGATGATGACCATTACGACGAAGATGATTTCGTCTGATCGTCAAGATCATTGGCAGAACATGAAAAGGGCCTGCGGAAAGGTACATCCGCAGGCCCTTTTTCTGGCGTGAATTTACTGCAGGATCACGCGTTCGCTTCGCGGATTTTCTCTGCCGCTTCCTTGTTGTAGGCGATGTCCTTCTGCTCGAGCAGTTGATCCAGTTCGCCCGACAAGGTCATTTCGGTGATAATGTCGCATCCGCCGACGAACTCACCCTTGATGTAAAGCTGCGGGATTGTCGGCCAATCCGAAAAATCCTTGATGCCCTGACGAATGGCGTCATCGGCCAGCACGTTCACGTCGCGATAATCGACGCCCATATAATTCAGCACACCGGCGACGCGGCTGGAAAAGCCGCATTGCGGCATTTCCTTGGTGCCTTTCATGAACAGGACGACATCGCTGCCATCGACCATTTCCTGAATCTGTGCGTTTGCATCGCTCATTGCGTCAATCCTTGTCAGTGCTAGTCCACAAGCCGTGGCTCAGTTCCTAAATCTTGTCGACCGGGGCTTATTCGGGGGCTTTGGTGGTCAGCGCAAGCGCATGCAGCTCACCCGCCTTGCCGTCCATCCTACCCTGAAGCGCCGCGTAAACAGCCCGTTGTTGTTGAACACGATTCTGGCCGCGGAAGCTTTCGTCGATCACCTCGGCAGAGTAATGATTTCCGTCGCCGGCCAGATCGGTGATGGTGACCTGCGCGTTCGGGAATGCCGCACGAATGAGGGCTTCGATTTCATGGGCTTCCATTGCCATGGCTTTGTCCTTCTTGCCGTTACACGAAGATGTAGGGGATGCGAGGTTGGCTCGCAAGGCCATGCAAAGAAACGACCGCGCAAGTTTTACGCGGTCGTTTGCACTATTTACGCCAGTTTCGGCTTATTTCGTAGTCGCGGCACCGACCGTTGCACCGGCAACCGCACCAACCGGGCCCGCAACGACCAGACCGCCTACGCCGCCTGTCGCCGCCCGTTCGGTCGCATTATCGCCGCATGCAGCCAGGGTCAGCAGAAATCCGGCGACAATGGTTCCGCAAAGAACTCGCATGTCACGCTCCTTTATGAATGATACTGGTTGGTTATCTTACAGATATAAGACGCTTTTGCGGCGCGTATGGTTCCCCAAACTTCAGACGGGATGTTCTGGTCAGGCTGTCGTCATGTCCTGACGCCGCAAAATATAGCTGTCCATGATCCAGCCGTGACGCAGACGCGACGTTGCCCTCAGATCCACGATGGGTTGGGCGAAGGTCGCCAATGGACCTGCGGCCAGAACCTGTTCCGGCATTCCCAGAAATGCGCCCCACCAGATATGCAGACCGTCCGGGGGCAAATCGCGAAAGCTGCACTGGCTGTCCAGCATCACGGCAACGGTATCGGCCCCCTTTGGCCAGCCGTGATCGCGCAGACGGCGTCCTGTTGTAATGGTGACCGCGCCGTTGAGCGTATTGAACGGAATGGCATGCGCAGCGGTCAGGGCCTGTAAGGCGGTGATACCGGGAACGACCCGCACCCGTGGCGCGGGCTGCAGACGTGCCGCAATCCGCAAGGTCGAATCGTAAAGGCCGGGATCACCCCAGACCAGAAGTGCAACCGGACCCGACAGACCGGATTGCTTGATCGCCGTTGCCCAGATCGTCGCTATTTCGTCATGCCATTTTGTGACACGCTGAAGATAGGGCAGGGTGTCGTCACGCACCGGCATGTCAAATTCGATGATCGGCGCCGTGCTGTCGCAGTTGCGCAGAATCGTGTGACGAAGATCGGCAAGGTCCGCTTTGTCCCGCCCTTTGCGTGGTAACAGGATCAGTGCGGCGTTCCGAATGGCCTGAACCGCTTCAAGCGTGGCATGACGGGGATTTCCCGTACCGATACCGATCAGCCACAAGTCCGTCACGACACCATCCATATTTTGCAACCGGCCGCGTTGCTGCGACCGGTTATCAACAAGTGGTTCACGCCTGATACAGTCTGCGCGTCACCAGTGGCGAATGCGACGTCGGGCGCAATGCTTTGGCAAGGGCAAGTGCGGCGAGGTCGACCAAAGGTTCGATCAGGACCACCATCATATAGACCGCCCCGAAGCTTGCAATCGAGCCCAGGTTCTCGGCCCCCGAACCCTGACCGTAGAATGCCCAGAAGGCGACCCATGCAACCACGCCACCCTGGTAAGCAAGCGAAAGTTTCAGCACGTCCAGATATTTCAGATCAACATAGGCGGTGGTCGCCGGAATGACCCGTTTGGCCACCACATCAATCGCGAATAGCGGCCAAAGCAGGGTCGAGACATTGACGAAATACATCGGCAGATCGGTGGGCGCAAAGAACATGCCCTGCACCAAAAGCCCGGCAGCTAATCCGATTGCTGTGGGGGCTGCGCCAAGGATCAGGAACAGCGTGGTTCCCAGAATGAAATGAACTTCTGATATGCCGACGGGAAAATGAGGCAAGACCTCGAATGAAATGAAAACGCCGATGGCGGCGATCACGGTCCGCACCAGGAATGAACCGAGACTGTGGGTTTTCAGATCGTCGATTGTCAGTTTGACCGTATAGGCGGCGGCGGCCGCCGCTGTGCCATAGGCCAGCGCCATTTTGGGGCCGGCGACGATTCCGGGTTCGATATGCATCTTCTGTTCCTTCTATGACCGCCCCACCGGCGGCTGATTATGCCGCAAGAAGCGGCGTCAGGGTCGTCGGACGGCAGGTCTCCTGACTTGCGGATCACAGCTGATATCGGGCCTTCCCAGTCAATTCTGACCAGTGGCGTTCCGACAGGCTAACCGCTTACAGTTGCGGGGGCAGTCCGGGATTTTCACCCGGTTCCCTATTCACCGCGATATGTCGCGGCACCGTCGGTTTCAGTATCGGGCAGCGGTGTTCGTCATGCAAGCCGGATATGTATTTTCCATTGATTTGCTTGTTGTCTTTCAGGCTTCAGCGGCAATCAGATGAAAGAATGTGCCGGTCGTTTTACCACGCCGTGATCCGGTTTCAGGGACGATGCCGCCGTCTGCGTCAGTCACAACGGCAAGTGGTTCGTCAGGCTGTTCAAGAATTGTCGAATAGTGAAATTCGTGACCGCGCAACGCGGTCGCGGCAGCATGGCCGGGCATGGGCGCGCTCAGCGTGGCACGGCGGTAGCCAAGGTGCAGTCGCCGCGTCTCGTAGGAAGTCACCAACCCCAGCAGTCCGGCCATTCGATGGGCGATGCCATCCTTGTCGATCAATGACTGTCCCAACACCATATAGCCGCCACATTCCCCATGGACCGGTTTGACTTCGGCAAAGCGACGCAACCCCTGCAGGAAACGCGACGCAGCCGCCAAGCGACCTGCATGAAGTTCGGGATAGCCGCCCGGTAACCAAACCAGATCGGTTGACGGATCCGGCGGGTGATCAGAGAGGGGAGAGAAGGGAATGATCTCTGCCCCGCTGTCCCGCCAGCCCTTCAGCACATGAGGGTAGGTGAATGAAAATGCGGCATCCTGCGCCAATGCGATCCGCTGGGCCGGGGGGCGTGGCAGCGGGGCCTGCGCCGTCGGGGTCGTGCCGCTTGCCATCGCGCGGATTGCGGCCAGATCCACATGTTCACGCAGAAAGGCCGCATATCCGGCGATGGCGGCGTCCAGGTCGGGATGCTCTGCCGCCTGTATCAGGCCCAGATGTCGTTCGGGCAGCGTCAGATCACCGCGTCGGGGCAGGGCGCCCAGCACGGGCAGGCCTGCACGCTTCATCCCCAACCGGGTCAGACGTTCATGCCGCAGGCTTGCCACGCGGTTCAGGATCACCCCCGCGACTGTCAGTTCGGGATCATAGCTGGCAAATCCCAATGCCGTCGCGGCCGCAGATTGTGCCTGCCCGCTAACATCCAGAACAAGTATGACCGGCCATCCCATCATCCGCGCCGTTTCCGCGCTGGAGCCGAACCCGATAAACCCGTGTGTCGCCACCCCGTCGAAAAGCCCCATAGAACCTTCTGCCACGCAAATATCCGCGCCCTTTGCCTGCGATGCGATGGCCCCGAACACCCCTTTGTTCATCGCCCATGTGTCAAGGTTGAACGACGCGCGTCCGCATGCGGCGTGATGAAAAGCCGGATCAATGTAATCTGGCCCGGATTTGAATGGTTGAACGATCAGGCCATCATCGGCCAGCGCCCGCAAAAGCCCCAGCATGACCGTTGTTTTCCCGGTTCCCGATGATGGCGCGGAAACCATCAGCCCCGGCGGCCAGCTTCCCGCGCCCTCAGTCATCTGCCGGGCTCCATTCCACCCAAGGGCTGTCTGCGGATTGCGGGCGATAGCGGCGGTCGTAACCTGCGGCATAAAGACGGCTTTGCGAAAAGCCCGTGGCCGACAGCGCGCGCCCGACAAGGATCAGGGCTGTTCGTTCGATCCCTTCGGGCAACCGGGCTTGGATGCTGTCCAGTGTTCCCCGAATGATCCGCTGATCGGGCCAGCTTGCACGCCAGATCACGGCAACGGGGCAATCCGATCCGTAATAGGGTCGCAACTCCGCCGCGATCTGCGGCAGGTTCTGTATCGACAGATGTATCGCAAGGGTTGCGCCGGTTGCGGCAAATGCGGTCAGTGCCTCGCCTTCTGGCATGGCGGATGCGCGACCCTGTGTGCGGGTCAGAACCACCGATTGCGCGATGCCCGGCAAGGTCAGTTCGGTTCCCAATGCGGCCGCTGCGGCCGCAAAGGACGGAACGCCCGGCGTCACCGTATAGGGGATGCCCATGGCTTCCAGTCCTTGAAGCTGTTCGCCCATTGCAGACCATACCGACAGATCACCCGAATGCAGTCGCGCCACATCAAGACCTGCGTGATGGGCCTTGGAAATTTCGGCCATGATCGCGCTCAGGTCCATGGGCGCGGTGTTCACAATCCTTGCGCCGGGCGGGCAGTGCTGCAAGACGGCCTGTGGCACCAGCGATCCCGCATATAGGCAAACCGGGCACGCGGCGATCAAATCGCGACCACGCAGCGTCAACAGATCGGGTGCCCCCGGACCTGCGCCGATGAAATGGACCGTCATGGGTCTTTTCCTTCTGCAAGGGCGCAGGTTGCCAGCCTGTCAGATGAAATGGCGCGTGGTCCAAGCAGATGTGCGTGCGGCCCGGCGGCGGCCAGCGCAGTGGCTTCTGCCACACTTCCTGTGTTGCGGCAGGCCTGCGAGGCCGTCGAATGGGTTATTGTCGGCAGCAATGACAAGCTGTCCCCCTCGATCCCCTGAAGTGGAATATCAAGCTGTCGGGCAAGCTTCTGGAACACCGATGTTCCCGCTTTGTCGGTCACCGTTGCGATAAGGCCGATCGGTGCACCCGATCTGTTGGCTTGCGCCAAGGCATTCAGCAGACTTTCCAAACTGGCGCTTTCACGAAACCCGAAGCCTGCCACGATCACAGCGTCACCCGCCATTGCACAACGGGATAGGCTGATTTCCAGCCCCGCTTTGGTCCAAGGGGCGCGGCCTCAGACAGGGCGACACGCAGCAAATCTCCACCGATGCGCGCCGACCATTTGAACAGCACAGCCTCTGACTCAAGCGTCACGGCATGGCAGACCAGCCGCGTTCCCGTCGGCAGTCTGGTTGTCAGTTCATCCATCAGCGCATCTGACAGGCCGCCCCCGACAAAAACCGCCTGTGGCAAGGGCAGATCTTGCAGGGCGGGCGGCGCGGCCCCCGTGACCACCTGCAGCCGGTCGACGCCCAGCCTGTCGGCATTTGCCCTGATCCGTGCAGCACGATCCGATCGCGGCTCAATGCTGATGGCGTTGCATTTCGGATGCGCAAGGCACCATTCGATCGCGATCGAACCGGAGCCGCCGCCGATATCCCACAACAATTCGCTCGGTTTGGGTGCCAGCGCGGACAGGGCCAACGCCCGCATCGGCTGCTTGGTCATTTGCCCATCAGAATCGAAAAAACCATCACTAATCCCGCTGCAAGACGGCAGAACCAAACCGCTCCCTGCAAATTCCACTGCGGCCGCGACAGGATGCTGAAAGCCGGTATCGGGCAGCGTATCGGCACGGATCTGCGTCACCCGCTCTCGCGGTCCGTCAAGCGCTTCAAGCAGCCAAAGGCGGCTTTCGCCAAAACCGCAATTGCTTAGATAGCGGGCCAATTCGGTGACTGCGCCGCCATCGCGTAGCAGAACGATTGCACGCTGGCCCGGCGCCAAATGGGGGCGCAGGCGCGTCATGGGCGACGCATGCAGCCCGATGCACAAGACATGTTCCAAAGCCCAACCAAGGCGATTTGCCGCCAGTGAAAAGATCGAGGCCGCCGGAAATGATCGCCATTCATCCGCCGAGAATTCGCGTGCGATAATGCTGCCTGCGCCAAACCAGAATGGATCACCCGAGGCCAGGACGGCGACGCGACGCCCCCGCAAGTCTTTCAGGATCGGCAGGCCGTCTGCAAATGGCACCGGCCATCTGATCCGCTGGGCGCTGACATCGGGCAACAGCGACAGATGTCGCGCAGATCCCATGATGACCTCGGCATCTTGCAATGCACCAAGGCTTGCGCCGGACAGGCCAGCCGGTCCATCTTCGCCCAAGCCCACGACCGTCAACCACGGAACATCAGCCATGAACCAAAACCTTCTGATCCTTGGCGGAACCTCCGAGGCAGTTGCACTGGCAAAGGCGGTGGCTGAAATGAACATCGCGACAACCATATCGCTGGCCGGTCGGGTCATGCAGCCACGTCCGCAGCCGGTGCCAATGCGTGTTGGTGGATTTGGTGGTGCGCCTGGATTGGCGGAGTGGTTGCGGGCGCATGCAATCAGCCATGTGATCGACGCCACCCATCCCTTTGCGGCACAGATCAGCGCCAACGCCGTAACCGCCTGCGATCAGGCGGATGTTCCCTTGTTGGCGTTGACCCGACCTGCCTGGACCCCGGTTGCGGGCGACAGTTGGACGCATGTTGCCGACATCCGGGACGCCGCAACGGCGCTGTGTCAACCTGCGCTGCGTGTGATGCTGGCCATCGGCCGGATGCATCTGGGCCAATTCGCCATCAATCCGCAGCACTTCTACCTGCTTCGGCTTGTCGATACGCCAGATGCGGCGCTGCCGCTGCCAAGAACCGATGTCATCGTTGATCGCGGACCGTTTTCGGAAGCGGGTGATCGTGATTTGCTGATGAAGCATGACATCCAGCTTGTCGTGGCAAAGAATGCGGGGGGCGATGCGACCTATTCCAAGATCACCGCCGCACGGTCCTTGGGACTGCGGGTGTTGATGATTGATCGGCCTGCGATACCTGCTCGCCCCGAGGTTCATGATATCGCCGCAGCGCTGGATTGGATTGTTCATTCGGGCACGGATCGCGGGGTGTAGACGTAAGGTGTGCCATCGCGCTGAATGACACGGGTTGCGGATGATCCGACAAGAACGACCGTGCGCATATCCGCCATCTCGGGCGTCGCGTCCGACAGCGCGGCCACATGTATGTTTTCGTCAGGGGTGGAAACCGCGCGCGCAAAGATGAGGGGCCGAGCAGGCGCGCAGACCTGTCGCAGAACCGTCAGCGCATCGGCAAACCTTGCAGGTCGGGCGTTCGAGCGCGGATTATACAGGGCCATCGCGAAGTCCGCTTCGGCGGCAAGCCGCAACCTGCGGGTAATCAGATCCCAGGGCTTCATATTGTCCGAAAGATTGATGGCGCAAAAATCATGCCCGAGTGGCGCACCAATCCGCGCGGCTGCGGCCAGCATCGCCGTGACCCCGGGCAACACCTGAATATCCAGCCTGCGCCATTCCTGCGGCCCGTCTTCGACCGCCTCGAATATGGCGGCAGCCATGGCGAAAACACCCGGATCACCCGAACTGACGACAACGACGCGATGACCTTGCGCGGCCAATGCCAACGCATGGCGGGCGCGGGAAATTTCTTCGCGATTGTCAGTTTCGTGCCGGGTCAGGCCTGGCCGGTCAGCGACGCGACGCACATAGGGGATATAGCCAATCACATCGCTTGCCTGTGCCAGTGCCTGCGTCACCTGCGGTGTGACAAGGCTGTCGTCGCCCGGTCCCAGTCCGGCGATAACCAACCAGCCAGTCATGATGGCCTGCGCCCGTTGCCATGGATCACCACGGTCGAAAAATAGGGCGCCGATTGACCCTCGGCCTGCGCCAGCGGCATGACGCGCTGTTCGGTCATGCTGGCGCATTCAATCAACCATGCGCGGTCCAGTTTGCCCGCCTGGGCGACCGCGTCACGGACCTTTTGCAAATTGCGCCCGATTTTCATGATGACATGTGCGTCGGCGTCGCGCAGATGCCGTGTCAGATCATCCTGCGGCATGGTTCCCAACAGGACCGTCATCACATCATCGCCCCATGTGACAGGAATGCCGGTTGCCGTCCAGGCGGCTGACATTCCGGTGATTGCAGGGATAACGTTGATCGGCACATCATCTTTCAGCCGCGCATAAAGATGCATGAAAGACCCGTAGAAGAACGGATCGCCTTCACATAACACGACCACATCGCAGCCCCGGTTGCTGAGGTCGCGTAGCCGGGTCGTCACGTTCAAATAGAACTTTGACAGGCAATCGGAATAGGCCGGATCGTCAAAGCGGATCTCGGTTGTGACAGGGTATTCCATGGCAAATTCGACCGCGTCCGGTCGCAGCATACCCTCGACAATGGTGCGTGCGCGACCGCGACGCCCCACCTTGCGGAAGAAGGCCACATGTCTTGCGCTGCGCACCAGTCGATCGGCCCGGACACTCATCAACTCGGGATCGCCGGGGCCAAGTCCGACGCCGTAGATTGTCCCCGCACTCATTCCGAACGACTCGCGATGGCGTTGATGGCTGCGACGGTGATTGCGCTGCCGCCCAGACGTCCTTCGACGATCACGCAGGGAACGGGCTGCACCGCCCACAGCGCGGCTTTGGATTCGGCTGCGCCGACAAAACCGACCGGGCAACCGATAATCGCCGCCGGACGAGGGCAGGCGGGATCCTCTAACATCTCCAGCAGATGGAACAGCGCGGTTGGCGCATTCCCGATAGCCACGACCGCGCCGGACAAATGCGGCCGCCACAGTTCGACCGCGGCGGCCGAGCGTGTTGTGCCAAGCATGCGGGCCCGTTCGGGAATCGAGGGATCTTGTAACGTGCAGATCACCGGGTTGTTCGCGGGAAGGCGTGCGCGGGTGACCCCTTCGCTGACCATGCGGGCGTCGCACAGGATGGAAGCGCCCGTCGCCAAAGCGCGCCTTGCGGCACCGACAGCATCCGGTGAAAAGCGGATGTGATGTTCCAACCCGACCATTCCGGCCGCGTGGATCATCCGAACGGCGACCTGCTCCTCGTCGGGGGCAAAGTCGGCCAGTTGTGCTTCGGCTCGGATCGTGGCGAAACTTTCGGCATAGATTGCCGCGCCGTTGGTTTCATATGTATATGGCATAGCTACCTGTAGATAAAATCTGGCACCGTATCTGGAGCGATTGAGCAAACGTCGGGAATGTCCTTTGCGGTGCCATGGCGCACCAGATCAAAGCGACCATTGCGGCCCACCAATGTCACATCGGCAGGGCGCGACCGGGCGCAGCCCTTGCCACAGCCCGAGATGTGAAGTGTTTCCTGCGGCCGAAGAGATGGGGCAAGCTTTCTGGCAAGTGCGCGTGTTTCAACACTGGCCTGCGGGCAGGCGGGGGCACCGGGACAGGCATCCACCCGCAGCAACGGCTGCAGCGGATCGGCAATCAGAGTGCTGGCCCGGGGAAAACCCATTGGCAGCTCCACTATCGGCAGAAACATCATCCGCCACGGTGTGAGCCGCATCCAGGGCGCCCCGCAATCCGCCAGGAAATGCAGATCATCACTGGTTAACTGACCAAAGGCCGCGGCCACGCAATATCCGTTCTGGGTCGGGCCGGGAAGGGGGGGATCCGCAGCCGGGTTTGGGGGCAGGGTGCCCCGTAACGGTTCCGGCGGAACAGCGCCCGAAGCGATAAGATCGGCCATGCGGCCGCGCCCTTCCGCATTGACGCCGCCGGTTTCCAGAAACCAGCGCGTCAGCATCAGGGCGTTTGAAACGGCCTCAGTCACGCTATGGACCGGGCGGCCCATGCGACAGCCATCAGCGCGGACCAGAAGTGTATCGCGATGGGCTTCAATACGAATATCGCCGCTGATATGCCCAAGCCGCCGCGCGGCGCCAGTATCGACGACAAAGCCAAATTTGGCCGGCAGTGAGATCGGTTCCGGATCATGCAGGGCTTCGGACAGCGCAACAGCAATCTTTGCCTGCACATCATTCGACGGCGATGCGCGAAGCGGATCAAGTATAATATTCTGGGCATCGAGACGTGAGTCGTGAGGGACCAGATCCAGCGCGACAAGTCGGTCGAGCATTTTCGCATGATCACTTTCGGCAACCCCGCGAATTTGCAGGTTTGCACGATTGGTCATCTGGATGATCCCATGCCCGTATCGCCGCGCCAGATCGGCCAAACCAATCGCCTGCGATGACGAGAGTTCGCCAAGCGGGGGGCGGATACGCACCACCAGACCATCACCGGATGCCATGGGCCGGTATGCGCCAGGGCACCACCCGCGAAGGATTGGCGCGCTCATGTGACACGCTCCAGTTGGTCGATGATGGCGTTGCGCCGCGTCTGCCACAGGCCAGAAGCGTGCAAATCCGAAAAGCGCGTGCGCATTGCCGCCAACGCCTTGGGGTTTGCCGTTGCCATGAATGCCGTCACGTCGTCGTCGCCCAACGTGGCATCCCAGAACAGATCAAACAGATGCGGCGAAACGACGTCGGCCAGATACGCGAAAGCCGCCAGATTTTCCAATGTCGCGGCGATTTCGGCAGCCCCTCGGAACCCGTGTCGTTGCATCCCTGCAATCCAGCCGGGATGTGCGGCACGGGCATGAAACACGCGGGCGATTTCTTCGCTGAGCGCGCGTGCGCGCGGTTGGTCCGGGTTGGTATTGTCCAGATGATACAGCGCCGCATTGCCACCCGTTATGTGCTGGGCTGCAGCAAATCCGGCTTCGTGGCTGGCATAATCCTGGGCCAGCAGCAGATCGGTTTCGGGCAAGTCTTGTGGATGAACAAAGGCATCCGCATTGACAATGCGTGTGCGCAATCCATCGCGATCATGTGACGCGTGATCCCCGTCCAGCGCCCAATCCGAAGCTGCCAGCCATGCCTGACCGGCATCGTGCCGTGTGCTATCCGAATAATCGCCCCGGATTTGGCCCATTCCCAACCCAAAACTGCCCGGTTCGGGACCGTAAACCCGCGCCTCATCGCGACCGAAAAACGGGTTCCAATCCGGGGCCTCGTCACGTCCCGACAAGGCGCGAACGGCCTGTTGAAACAGCGTCGACAGTGTCGGAAATACATCGCGAAACAGTCCCGACACCCTTAGCGTCACATCGATACGTGGGCGGTCCAGCTCTGCGATGGGCAGGATTTCGATTCCCGAGACGCGCCCGGATCCATCATCCCACACCGGACTTACGCCCAACAGGGCCAGCGCCATGGCAAATTCTTCGCCAGCCGTTCGCATCGTTGCCGAGCCCCATAGATCAACGATGATCGCCCGTGGCCAGTCGCCTTCATCCTGCAGATGCCGCCGGATTAGTTCATCCGCCAGCTTTCGGCCCTGTCGCCATGCCGCACGGGTCGGCACGCTGCGGGGGTCCGTCGTGTAAAGGTTCCGGCCAGTAGGCAGGACATCGCTGCGACCGCGATAGGGCGATCCCGACGGGCCGGGGGGGATGCGTTTGCCTGCCAACGCATCGAGCAGTGATTGCTTTTCGGCGGCAACCGAATGCACGATTTCCAAAGCGTCGTTCGGTGCCGTTCGACCCCAGACATGCAGCCCGTCACCAAACTGGCTTTCCTTTACATCGCAAACGAAACGGTCAATTCGCGTGATCGCATCTGCGGGGCAAGAGGTGGCTTCGATCGCCAGATCACGCTCGACACCAACGGCCTGTGCTTCGTCGCGGATATCGGCAATCAGGCGGTCCCGGCGTTTGGGATCAAGACCATCGGCGTTGGAAAACTCATCCAGCAACGCCTCTAGGCGAGACAGTTTTTCGGGCAGCCCGGAGGTAGTAAGCGGGGGCGGAATATGCCCAAGCGTGACGGCGCCGATACGCCGTTTGGCCTGTGCCGCTTCGCCGGGATCATTGACGATGAACGGATAGATGACCGGCAGATCGCCGACCAATGCTTCGGGCCAACACTCGCCAGACAGGGCCACCGATTTTCCGGGAAGCCATTCCAGTGTGCCATGCGCCCCGACATGGATCAGGGCATCGGCCTGCTGCCGCAGCCAAAGATAGAACGCGACATAGGCATGACGCGGAACGCGGGACAGATCGTGATAATCGGCGTCACGAATGTTCGGATTGCCACGTTCGGGTTGCAGTGCAATCAGGGCGTTGCCGCGCCGGATCGCCGCGAAGGCAAAGCCGTCGGCCGATGCGTCGGGATCATCTTCGGGCGCACCCCAGGCGGATTGCAGATCCTGCTGCAATCGGATGGGCAACGAAGACAGGGCTTTGCGATAATCGCCCATGGGCCAGCGCATTTCATGCAAGGGCAGGGCGGCGTGCAGCGATGCCCCGCTCTGCACCCGATAGCCAGCACCTGCCAGGTCTTCCAGAATCGCCTCGGTCGAGGTCAACGCATCCAGCCCGACAGCATGCGCGATATTCCAGTCTCGACCAGGGTAGGTCGACAGAACCAACGCGACGCGCCGATTTTCAACAGAGGTGACGGTCAGACGATGCCATGCAGAAATCCGATCTGCGATGGCCTCGATACGATCGGGCACCGGGGTATGGGCCTGCGGAGCGAACTGCAAATGCGGATCGGTCCGGTCCGCCTGCTTGAAGGACGCGACGCCGGCAAACAGACGGCCATCAACCTCTGGCAGGACCACATGCATCGCCAGATCGGCGGGAGCAAGCCCGCGCGCCGATTCACGCCATGCTTCGCGGGGAGAGGTCGCCAGCGCGACCTGAAACACAGGCACATCCGCCACATCCAAGGGTGAATGGCCCGCATCGCCACGGCCCGAAAATGCGGTCGCGTTGAGGATCGCTGCCGGGCGTATCTCTGTCAGGCGCGTTTCCAGCCAGCGGGCGGCATCAGGGTCTTTCAGCGATGGCACGAACAGACCTGACACACGGAAATCGCGTTTGCGTAATGCGTTGAACAAGGCGGCAATCGGGGCAAGGTCCGATGCCACAAGAAAGGAACGGTAAAAGACGATGATGGCGCTCGGTTCATCCCGGGATGTGCTGGCAGCATCATCTGCGTTATCAAGAACACCGTCTTCCGGCGTCCAAGCACCAAATTGCGAAAACACATGAGGCGTTTCGACATTGTCGGCTGCCTCTTCGGCCGTCTGGCCTAGCCGCACCAGCACCTGTCGTGCGGCATCGATACCGCCCGCATCACACAGATCGGCAAGATCGCGCAGCAACGCGGCGGATACCGTCGATACGGCATCCAGCCGGGTATCCCTGCGACCATCGGCAGGTAAGACAGCCAATGCGATACCGCGCGAACGGGCAAGCCTTTCGATCTGCTGAATGCCGTAGGGCCAGTAAGCAATCCCGCCGATCAAGCGGATCAGGATGACCTTCGCATGACATAGCGTCCGTTCCAGATAGGTATCAACCGACAACGGATGCTGCAGCGCTCCGATATTGGCCAAACGCAGCGTGGGTAGCAGTCCTGCTGATCCTTGGCCCTCATGCCATGCCTGTGCAAACGCCATCAGGTCACTATCCGAAAATGACAGCACGACGATATCCGCCGGGCTTTGCCGCAGATCCGTGGGGGTGGCTGTTTCAGACAATCCCCGGCTTTCGCGGAAAATGACATGCATCGCCCTGTGCCTGGCTATTTTGCGATGACGAGGTCAGGGATGAGTGCAGCGCGGATGGCTGTTTCATCAATATCATCATGTTCCGCGATGATGACCAAACGACCGCGCCGACCTTCCTGTGGCTGCCATGGCCGGTCGTATTGGTGACGCACCCGCGTGCCGACCGCCTGCACCAACAGCCGCATCGGCTTTCCGGTGATTGCCGCATAACCCTTGATCCGCAGGATGTTCTGACGCTGTGCCAGTTCGGTGATGCGTGCGACCAGTTCCGCAGGGTCGGCCATTTCCGGAATCTCGATCACGACGCTTTCAAAGTCGTCATGCTCGTGATCGTCTGCACCATCGTGATGCGAGGGGCGGGCGTCGATATCTCCTCGGCGGCGGCGCCAAGACCAAGGATCACGCGGGGGTCTACAATCCCTTCGGCCACTTCGATGATCGGAACAGGGCGTGGGGCCTCGGCCTGAATGTATTCTTTGGCCCGCTGAACCCCATCTGCTCCAGCCAGATCCGGCTTTGTCAGCAAGATAAGGTCGGCGCAGGAAATCTGATCCTCGAACACTTCGGACAATGGCGTTTCGTGATCCAGACTGTCATCCGCCAGACGCTGACGGTCCACCGCAGCGACGTTCGGGGCAAAGCGACCCGCAGCAACTGCTTCTGCATCGGCCAGCGCGATAACGCCGTCTACGGTGATCTTTGCGCGAATATCGGGCCAGTCAAAGGCTTTCAGCAGCGGCTTTGGCAGCGCAAGTCCGGATGTTTCGATCACGATGTGATCAGGGCGCGGTTCCAGCGCCATAAGCGCCTCGATCGTTGGAATGAACTCGTCTGCGACCGTGCAGCAGATGCAGCCATTCGCCAGCTCGATGATGTTTTCAGCGGGACAGCCCGGGATGGTGCAACCTTTCAGGATTTCGCCATCGACACCGACATCGCCGAACTCATTGACAACGACTGCAAGACGTTTGCCGCTAGCGGCTTTTATCAGGTTTGCAATCAGGGTCGTTTTTCCAGACCCAAGAAAGCCGGTAACGACGGTGACAGGCACCTTTTGAAGATTGGTCATTCAGCTACGCTCCAAAGGGGGAATGCGGGCAATGCAGTTCTTGCGAAAGTGCTCGGGCCGCTGACGCCATGGCACAAGCCCGTCTGGCGTCGCCAGATAGGCCGTGATCCCGTCGCGGATGGTGTCGAGATGGCTGGCCGCATCAAGCGCGCCATAAATATAAGTCCAGCGACCGGGACCGCGCAGCGCAATGGTGCAGCCACGCGAACAGTTTGACAGGCATTCCACCGGAACAATGGTCACACCTTCAGGCGTGGTATCTGTCAACGCCTGCAGCAGCACCGTCCCTGGGCGGTCGGCGGTATCATTCGGCCCTTCGCTGCCGCAACAGCGAGTGCAGACAAGTAATTCCACCTGTGATTGCGCCTCGGTCACGCAAACTCCATCAATTTGGACAGGGGATGGCGGTGCGAAAACATGGCCAGAACGCCATGCGCCCGACACCCGGATCACCCCGTCCGGTTTCATTCGTCGCGCTGGCAGGTCTCCCGGCTTGCGGATATCAAGGCACTGCCTTGGCGGTCGTCCAGCCTTCCCAACCCGTTACCGGGTCAGTGGCTGCAGGACGACCTCTCCGGTCACGGTCGCGGGGGCGGCTGCGGTTCGGTCCCGGATTTGACCCCAGACCTCGCACATTCCCTTTTCACCTGTTAACACAGGCACCAGCTGTGCTGATATGGTCAGCCACCGCCAACCCTGTCAAGCCGAAAGGAATATGCCATGGATGAGGCAACGCTGCGCCACAACGAGAAGATGAAGCGTATCAAGATTGCGCGCGACAAGATGATGCAGACCAAGACCGAAGAAAAAGGTCTGATCATGGTGCATACCGGGGCAGGGAAGGGTAAATCGTCCTCTGGCTTCGGCATGATCCTGCGCTGCATCGCCCATGGAATGCCTTGCGCGGTGGTGCAATTCATCAAGGGAACCTGGCCCACGGGCGAAAGGCGTTTGCTGGAGGAAAAATTCTCTCAGGAATGCCGTTTTTTCGTTTCAGGAGAAGGGTTTACTTGGGAAACGCAGGATCGTGGCCGCGACATCGCCGCAGCCCGCCATGGCTGGGAAATTGCCAAGGCACAGATTCTGGATCCCGATATCCAATTCGTTCTGCTGGACGAAATTAATATCGCGCTTCGCTATGATTATCTGGACATCGATGAAGTCGTGAACTTCTTGCTGCACAACAAGCCGCACATGACCCATGTTTGCCTGACTGGGCGAAATGCACGGCCTGAGCTGATCGAGGTTGCGGATCTGGTGACAGAGATGACCTTGATCAAACACCCGTTCCGCGACGGCGTGAAGGCGCAGCAGGGTGTGGAATTCTGAGGTATCCAATATCCTGATAATCAGTATTATGGAACTTAAATTCGTGATGCCTCACACATGCTTGCACCGCTGACGTCTTTCCACGAAAGTCTTGCCACGAAAGTTTTGTCACGAAATCCAAGGAGCTTCGCGATGGCTGTTTCACCACCAGTTTGTGATTTTGGCGCGCCGTGGCACGAATTTTCGCTGCCCGGCACCGATGGTGAAATCTACACGCTGGATGATGTCAAAGGACCGAACGGAACGCTGGTTATGTTCATCTGCAATCACTGCCCATATGTTCAATCAATCATCGATCGCATCGTTCGAGACGTGAAAGCGATGCAGGTCGCCGGCATCGGTGTCGTGGCGATTTCAGCGAATGACGTGCGGGACTATCCCGAGGACGCACCAGAGCATATGAAAACCGAAGCTGCGCGTCATGGCTTTACCTTTCCATATCTGTATGACGAAACCCAGGATGTTGCCAAAGCGTATGGCGCGGAATGCACGCCCGATTTCTTTGGTTATAATGCAGATGGTCAGCTTCAGTATCGTGGTCGATTTGATGCATCGACCAGAAAAACCGGCCCCGATGACGCCAAACGTGAGCTGCTTGACGCCATGATTCAAATTTCAGAAACTGGCTTTGGTCCTGAAAATCAAATATCATCAATGGGTTGCTCTATAAAGTGGAAAACAGCATGAATGTTTGTGCAGCGCCCTGCCCGATAGCTTTTGACCTTGATGGAACATTGATCGACAGCGCACCGGATATTCATGCCAGCGTGAATGCGGCGCTGCGTGAACACCGGCAGCCGACGTTGACCCTGTCACAAGTGCGCGGTTTCGTTGGTGGTGGCGTCGATGTCTTGTGGCGTAACATAACGACAGCATTGGATATTTCACATCCGGACCTTCGACGCGATCTGATGGCATCGTTCATGTCCAGATACCACGACGCAACCAAATTGACGCGACTGTATCCCGGCGTGATCGAGGCGCTGAACATTTTGGCCGATCGTGGACATCCATTAGGAATTTGCACCAATAAGCCATTGATTCCAACAGAACATATCTTGAATCACTTCGAGATCAGAGAACTGTTCGGCACGGTCATCGGGGGCGATTCACTCCCTCAGAAAAAGCCGGACCCGACCCCGCTTCGTGTCACGTTTGCAAATCTTGGCAGTGATCCGGACCATCCGCGCGGCATATTCGTCGGTGACAGCGAATTTGATGCAGCCACAGCCGCCGCCGTTCCTGTCCCGCTGCTGCTGTTCACACAAGGCTATCGGCACAAACCGGTCGAAGAATTGCCCCATCATGCGGCATTCGACGATTTCGCGGCTTTGCCCGCACTGGTTGAAGGTGTTCTGATCAGCTGATTCGCGACCAAATGCAGCATGGGGCTGGTATCGCGGACCCGTGCATGACAAAGCTACCCATCAAATCCCAAACTCTCAAAAGGCCCGTCATGGATCTTCGTCAACTTAGCCCCGATCTTGCCGTTTCGCCCCAGATACTGCCCGAGGATCTTCCGCTGCTTTCTGAAGCCGGCTTCAAGACGCTGATCAACAACCGCCCCGATGATGAGGTTGATGCGACCATCGACAATCAGGCAATGGCGATTGCGGCGCAGAATGCGGGCATGGAATATCACTACCTTCCCTTCTCGCCCGGTCAGATTACACCCGATTTGGTAGAAGGTTACGCGAAGGCATTGACCGGCCCACGCCCCGCTGTGGCCTATTGCCGGTCGGGCAACCGTTCGACAATTTTGTGGGCTTTGGCAAATGCGGGCCGAATTCCGCAGGATGATCTGCTGAAAACGGCCGCAGAAGCTGGTTACGACCTGACACCCGTGCTGCCGTTGATACAGTCACTGGCCAATCGGTAATCAAGCCTAGGCTGGAACGCCCAAAGCGCGTTTGACATTCGCGGTCCAGCCCAGCAAGCGCTGATCATCGACGATGATCGCCGGGCGCTTCATCACACTTGGCTTTTCGCCCATCATCTCAACGGGGTCAGCGCTGCGTTCAGCCTCGCTCATCCCGCGCCAGGTCAAACTGGCGCGGTTGATGATCTTTTCGCCAAAATCATCGACAAGTTGCTGACGTTCAGGCTTTGACAAAGGCTGTTTCTGAACGTCGAGAAACTCAACTGTCCAACCATGTTCCGCCAGCGCAGCTTGCGCCTTCTGACAGGTCGAACAATGCGCAAGGCCGAACATTTTCAAAGTCTTTGCCATAATACCCTCGGATAGCTCGGTCAGATGAAGGGAACCAGCGGCACCCCGCAGGCAGACAAAGCCAAAATTGAGGAAAGGGCAAGGATCAGTCGCATGGTCCATCCTGTTGATAAATCAGAATGCGCTTATCGGAACCCCTGCCCGGTTTCACAAGTCAGAAATCATCGCCCGGCGCATGGCGATGCAGCCGCTTGCGAATTTGTCGCATTCCCCCCCAAACCGCCAGGACGACAAGCGGTGTCAGACCAGCAATCAGATAGGCCTTGTCTACCCCCAAATTAGAAGCCACGGGATACAGTGCATAAGACAGCAGCCCAACCGCATAATAGCTGATCGCGACCACGGACAGTCCTTCGACGGTGTGTTGCAGGCGCAATTGCAGATCTGCTCGGCGGTCCATACGGGTCATCAGTTCCTGATTTTGCGCAGATCGTTCCACATCGACCCGTGTCCGCAGCAACTCGGCCGCCCGCGTTGTCCGTTCCAGCATCGTCCGCAGCCGCCCCTCGGCCGAGGCGGTGGTGCGCATCGCAGGCAGATACCGGCGGCGCATGAATTCGGTCAGCATCTGGCGGCCCAGAAAGCGGGTTTCGCGCAATGCCTCGATCCGATCCATGACAATCGCCTGGTAGGCCGTGGTGGCACCAAAGCGGAAAGAATGCTGCATGGCCTGCGCCTCAAGCTCTGCCGAGATGGACAACAGATCCTGCAAGACAGCGTCAGCCGGACGGGAATCGTCATTCATGCTTTCGACGATGGCTGCCAGTTGCACCTCCAGCTCATTCAGTCGGCGGCTCAACTCACGCGCGCGACCAAGGCCCAGCATCGACATGGCGCGATAGGTTTCCAGCTCGACAAGCCGATGCACAAGACGGCCGGTGCGGGCTTCGCCGACATCGCGGCGGACGAACATCGCGAAACGCATCCAGCCATTCGCATCGATGCGGAAATCCGTGGCGATCATGGCGGCTTCTTCCAGCACCCAGACGGCCGTCAGGCTTTCCTGCGCAAACCAGTCGGAAATCTTGCCCAGCACCTCTTCGGGATTGTCGGGCAGAATATCGACCTGCACCATGACCGCCGCGACCCGTTTTCCGGGGGCATGAAGTTGCCACTCTTCAGGAAAGATCGCTGCGGCGCTTGGATCGAACGGACGGATTGGCAGTCCCGGCGTCGTGGCCATGTAGGTCACGAATTCCGTATGGCTTTCCCATTTCAGGGCATAGCGGCCCAACTGCCCCTGATAGTGGCTTTCCTCCGCGTCGGGACGCGGCCCGCCGTGCCGTGTCGTCAATTCTACCAGATGCGCCATGTCGCGATCATAGTCGCGATTGGCCGCATCATGGGGTTCTTTGAATGCCACAAATACGGATGTGGAAGGCGCGGCGAGCCGCGGCGAAGGCCGCGCATGCAGCTCATTCACCAGCGCATAGCGTAGCGGATGTTCAGTGGCTGGGCCCACGCCTTCCCCCTTGTCAGCGACGTTTCGTCAGCAGGATATACAGCACCCCGCCCAGAACCGCACCTATCAGCCAGCCAAAGCCGGACAAAGCCTGCAATGCAGGATGCCAGACGGTGCCGATGGAAAACAGCGCCGCGATGCCGACAGCGATGATCGCGCGCGTGTTCCAGCCATTGTCATAGTAATACGGACCGGATGGATCGGCGCTGAACAGGTGCTTCACCTGCAACTCGCGTTTCTGGACCACATAATAGTCAGCAATCAGAATGCCATAAAGCGGTGCAAGGATCGCGCCCAGCGTATCGACAAAGCCCGCTATCCCCATGGTCGAGATCAGCGACACCCACAGAGCGCCGATCACGAAGGCAATTGCCGCGGTGATCAGCCCGCCTTGCTTTGCGGTAATATTCGCCGGGGACAGGTTGCAAATGTCATAGGCGGCCGGGATGAAGTTCGCGACCAGATTGATCCCAACGGTTGCCGCAAAGAAGGTGACGGCGGCGATCAGCGTCAGGGCAAGGCTGTCGACGCGGGCCACGATCTCGGTCGGATCGGTCAGACGTTCGCCGAACAGAACTACTGCGCCTGCCGTGATGAACAGCGCGATGAAGGAAAAGAACGCCATCGACACCGGCAGTCCCCAGAAGTTGCCCGAACGCATCTGGCCTTCGGTTTTCACGAAGCGAGAGAAGTCGCCGAAGTTGATGACCACGGCCGCGAAATAGGCAACCATTGTTCCGACCACGGCGATGAATCCGGCGATGGTGCTGCGCTCGCTTTCACCGCCCTGAAAGATTGTCCCGATCTCGGTCCAGATCCCGTTTCCGGCTTTCCACCAGATCATCAGGGCCAGCGCAATCATCACGAGATAGACGAACGGACCGGCCCAGTTCAGGAATTTCCCGACCCATTCAATCCCCATCAGGAACAGGCCGATCTGAAATCCCGCGACAATGATATAGGCGACCCAGTCAACGCCGGTCAAACCCAGAAAGCCGCCTGTCCCACGCTCGATGCCGAACAATGCATAGATCGCCAAGGCCACGGCTGTTGACGCAAAATAGGTCTGAACCCCATACCAGAAAATCGCGACGATCCCCCGGACCAACGCTGGAAAACGCGCCCCCTTCACCCCCATCGACGCCCGCGCCATCACAGCATAGGGGATCCCATACCGGACCGAGGGGCGCCCCGACAGGTTCACCAGCCACATCACCAGCAGGCCAGACACGACGATTGCGGCAAAGGTCAGCCAACCGTTCAACCCGTAGGACAGAAACAAGGATGCCGCCAGCGTATAGCCAAACAGGCTTTGAATATCGTTGTTCCAGACGTTGAAAATCTCGAACGCGCCCCAGGTGCGTTTTTCACGCGGAATCGGGGCAAGATCCTCGTTGTAAAGCGAGGCGTCGCCCCCTGCGACATGAGTGGATTCGGTCGGCTGCATGGTTCTGTCCCATTTTGGTTGCCAGCGCATGACAGCCGATTCCGCCGCATGTGAACAGCTGCCGACAGATGCGGCATCTGACCTGCGATTCACTTATCAGCCTCTGCACATACAAGCATGGCTGATTGCTGCTTTTTCAGGCAAGCAAAAAATCAAACGGGACCGGATGGTTACGGCCCCGTTTTCAGTCACAGGCGATGTCGGCTCAGTCGATCATCGGCAGCAGCTTGTTGATCGAATCCTTGGCATCGCCATAGAACATCCGGGTGTTGTCCTTGAAGAACAGCGGGTTTTCGATCCCGGAATAACCGGTGCCCTGGCCGCGCTTCGATACAAACACCTGCTTGGCCTTCCACACTTCCAGAACCGGCATCCCGGCAATGGGACTATTCGGATCGTCCTGCGCGGCAGGGTTCACGATGTCATTGGACCCGATGATGATGACGACATCCGTATTCGGGAAATCGTCGTTGATCTCATCCATCTCAAGCACGATGTCATAGGGAACCTTGGCCTCGGCCAGAAGCACGTTCATGTGCCCCGGCAGCCGCCCCGCAACGGGGTGGATGGCAAAGCGGACCTCTTTGCCGGCCGCACGCAGTTTGCGGGTCAATTCGCTGACCGCGCCCTGAGCTTGCGCAACCGCCATACCATAGCCCGGAACGATCACGACACTGTCGGCATCGTTCAGCGCGGCTGCGACCCCCTCGGCATCAATGGCGATCTGTTCGCCTTCGATTTCCGCTGCCGGTCCTTGCTCACCTCCAAAACCGCCCAGAATGACGCTGACGAAATTCCGGTTCATCGCCTTGCACATAATGTAGGACAGAATGGCACCGGACGAGCCGACAAGCGCGCCGGTCACGATCAGCAGATCGTTCGACAGCGTAAAGCCGATCATCGCCGCCGCCCAGCCGGAATAGCTGTTCAGCATCGACACGACGACCGGCATATCCGCGCCGCCGATGCCCATGATCAGATGATAGCCGATGAAGAAGGCCAGCAGCGTGATCAGGATCAGCCACAGGATCGCAGGGCCGGTGCCCATGCAGTAAAGGATACCCAGCAGGATCGACAGCGCCAACGCAGCCGCATTCAACAGATGGCCGCCGGGCAGCTTTTTCGGCTTGCCATCGACCCGGCCCGACAACTTGCCGAACGCCACGACCGATCCGGTGAACGTCACCGCGCCGATGAAGATGCCCAGAAACACCTCGATCTTCAGCATCGCGATTTCGGCAGGTGTCTTGTGTGCCAGAATGGCCGCGAAACCATGAAATTCTTGGACGACACCTTCGGCCTTGGCACGCAGGACGCGTCCCAGTTCGATTTCCGCGTTGAAGCCCACGAAGACGGCCGCCAGACCGACAAGACTGTGCATGGCGGCGACAAGCTGCGGCATCTCGGTCATCTGGACGCGCTTGGCGACGACCCAACCGACGGCACCGCCAATGGCGATCATGATGACCGACAACAGCCAGTTATCGGCGCCCGGCCCGAACAGCGTCGCCAGCACGGCCAGCGCCATGCCCACGATGCCATACCAGATCGCGCGCTTGGCGCTTTCCTGTCCCGAAAGTCCACCCAGGGAAAGGATGAACAGAACGGATGCGACGACATAGGCCGCAGTGGTAAACCCGTATTCCATCAACCTCTCCTTACGACTTCTGGAACATTGCCAACATGCGACGCGTGACCATGAAGCCACCGAAGATGTTGACGCCGGCCATCAGCACCGCCAGCGCGGCCAGGGCCATGACCCAGATCGACCCTGATCCGATCTGCATCAATGCGCCGAGGATGATGATCGAACTGATCGCGTTGGTTATGGCCATCAGCGGCGTGTGCAGCGAATGGGCCACGTTCCAGATCACGCGGAAGCCGATAAAGCAGGCCAGCACGAACACAATGAAATGCGTCATGAAACTGGCGGGTGCGACCAATCCGATCAGGAGCAGCACGATACCACCACCACCCAGCAACATGATCTGGTTCTTGGTATCGGCGCGGAACGCAGCCGCCTCGGCAGCCTTGCGTTCTTCGGGCGTCAGTTCTTTCTTCTTTTCCTTGGGCTTCTGTGCCGCGATTGCAGCAATCTTTGGCGGCGGTGGCGGCCATGTGACGTCATGGGCATGGGTCACGGTTGCGCCACGGATCACATCGTCTTCCATGTTGTGATTGATGACGCCGTCTTTCTTGGGCGTCAGATCGGTCATGAAATGGCGGATGTTGTTACCGTAAAGCTCGGATGCTTGTGCACCCATGCGTGACGGGAAATCGGTATAGCCGATGATGATGACACCGTTTTCGGTAACGAAGCGTTCGTCCGGAATGGTCAGTTCGCAGTTGCCGCCCTTTTCGGCGGCAAGATCAACGATGACGCTGCCGGGTTTCATCGCCTCGACCATGTCCTTGGTCCACAGCTTTGGCGCATCGCGGCCCGGGATCAGCGCAGTCGTGATGACCACGTCCATCTGCGGGGCCAGCTCGCGGAATTTCTCAAGCTGTTTTTCGCGGAACTCGGGGCTGGACGGCGCCGCATAGCCACCCGTCGCCGCTCCGTCCTGCGCCTGTTCATTGAAGTCGAGGTAAACGAACTCGGCGCCCATCGATTCAATTTGCTCCGCCACTTCGGGACGCACGTCAAAGGCATAGACCTGCGCACCCAGACTGACGGCGGTGCCGATGGCCGCCAGACCCGCGACGCCCGCACCCACGACCAGAACCTTGGCCGGGGGAACCTTGCCCGCAGCCGTGACCTGACCGGTGAAGAAGCGACCAAAGTTATTCGCAGCCTCGATCACGGCGCGATAACCGGCGATGTTGGCCATCGACGACAATGCATCCATTTTCTGTGCGCGGCTGATGCGCGGCACCATGTCCATCGCAATGGCGGTAACACCCTGATCTTTTGCGATGTCCAAAAGCTCCGGGCTCTGCCCCGGATAAAAGAAGGAAATGATCGTCTGACCATCGCGCATCTGGCGCAACTCCGCCTCGGTCGGCTGGCGGACTTTGGCGACAACGTCTGTATCCGCGATCAGCTCTGCGGCAGTCGGTTCGATTGTGACGCCCGCCTTGCGGTAATCCTCATCGGAGAAGCCGGCCTTTTCACCTGCCCTGCTTTCGATGAAAACCTCATGCCCAAGCTTTTGCAGATGCCCGGCGGACGAAGGCGTAATCGCGACCCGCGCTTCGCCATCATAGCTTTCCCTTAACGCGCCAATCCTCATGGCTTCATCGCCCCCAATTCGATAGGTTAACCCGCAGGATGCATAGCATCGCGCAATAATCTTTCACAAGACCATGGGGAAAAAGAAACGGAACAATCGGCAAGTTTGCCGTGGTGAAATAAGAAAACCGCCCAGGACGAAAGCCTTGGGCGGTCGAACTGCGTCAAGAAGCTGCGGATCAGTTGGCCGGAGCGGTGTTTTCCTCACCCTCGACCGAAATCGCGTCGTCAACGGATTCTGCGGCGTCGTTGGTTGCCTCAGCAGCAGCGTCAGCCGCGCTGGATGCAGCATCCGAGGCCGCGTTGGCAGCGTCCGATGCAGCTTCGCCAGCGGCATCTGCGGCGTTGCCAGCAGCCGCAGCGGCGTCATCAACAGCCTCGCCCGTGGCGGTTGCAGCAGAATCAGCCGCACTTGCTGCAGCATCCTGCGCATCCGACGCGGCTTCCGCAGCGGTGTCGGCCGCGCTGTCAGCAGCAGCGGCAGCATCGTCAGCGGCTTCGGTGGTCGCATCGGCAGCCGAATCCATCGCGGCATCCGCTTCGGCAGCGGCATTGTCCGCGGCAGCTTCGGCTTCGGCAGCAGCGTCTTCGGCTGCAACTTCTGCGTCAGTCGCAGCGGCAGCGTCGCTGGCTTCTTCAGTGGTGGTGACTGTCGTGCTGTCGCCTTCAATGGCGGCTTGATCGTCGCCCATGAAGCGTGTCAGCGCGAAATAGGCCAAAGCCAACGCCAGCAGGATACCGATGATCAGCGGCAACGGCGACGAGCGACGCTCTACCGGTTCAACATATGTTTCTTTGGGTGCTGCCGGGTCTTGCTCCGCAGGCTTGGTGCGGGTCGGATCGTTCGGGTCATAGGTCATTTCTGGCCTCCAATTTCCTTTTACAGACACCGGTTTAGCATTGTTTCAACAGCAATCCAGCCCCGATACGGCCATTCTTGCCGCTAACATCAGATACTGAACCGCCCGACTTGCGACCCGGCTCTCAGGCGACTAACACACTGAGACAGTTCGGGTTCCTTGAAGCGAACAGCTTTTTTCTGTCAGAGGACGTCATGGCCCAAGAAAAGCGTCAAATTGTGCAATATCTTGCCGATTACCGCCCCTATCCATTCATCCTGTCCGAAACGCGACTGGATTTTACGCTGGTTCCCGATGCAACGCGCGTCAAAGCGATCCTGTCCTTCGCCCCGCGAGATTCCGGCCAGTCTCAGGATCTGGTCCTTGACGGCGGGGAAGAGGTGAAGCTGATCTCGTTGACCATCGACGGTCATGAACCAGATCCGGCCCATGTCACGCGGCAGGATGAAACCCTGACCATTGCCGCAACCGCCCTGCCCGATGCCCCCTTCACGGTCGAGACCGAGGTCGAGATCAACCCGATGGCGAACACAACCTTTGAAGGGCTTTACATGTCCGGCGGCATGTTCTGCACGCAGTGCGAAGCCCAGGGTTTTCGCCACATCACCTTCTATCCGGACCGCCCGGATGTCATGACGACGTTTCGGGTTGGCATTCACAGCGATCAGAATGTGCTGCTGTCCAACGGCAATCTGATCGGACAAAAGGAATGTGGAACCGAATGGTATGACCCGTGGCCGAAACCGTCCTATCTGTTCGCACTGGTCGCCGGAAATCTGGTCGCGATCAGCGACAGCTTTACCACGCTTTCCGGGCGCAAGGTCGATCTGAACGTCTGGGTCCGACCGGGCGATGAGGATCGCGCGGATTTCGCCATGGAATCGCTGATCCGGTCGATGAAATGGGATGAAGAAGCCTATGGCCGCGAATACGATCTGGAGGTGTTCAATATTGTTGCCGTTGACGACTTCAACATGGGCGCGATGGAAAACAAGGGTCTGAACATCTTCAACTCGAAACTGGTTCTGGCGTCCCCCGAAACCGCGACAGATGGCGACTATGAACGCATCGAGGGCGTGATCGGCCACGAATATTTCCACAACTGGACCGGTAACCGGATCACCTGTCGCGATTGGTTTCAGCTTTGCCTGAAAGAGGGTCTGACGGTCTTCCGCGACCAGCAATTCACCAGCGATATGCGCAGCGCACCGGTCAAACGGATCATGGACGTGCAAACTCTGCGGGCGCGCCAGTTCCGTGAAGACGCTGGACCGCTGGCCCATCCGCCGCGTCCCGACCACTATGAAGAAATCAACAATTTCTACACCGCGACCGTCTATGAAAAAGGTGCCGAGGTGATCGGCATGCTGAAACGCCTGATCGGCGACGACAGTTATCGTCAGGCATTGGATCTGTATTTCGACCGTCACGATGGCGACGCCGCAACCATCGAGGATTGGCTGAACGTGTTCCAGGATGCGACCGGGCGCGATCTGACCCAGTTCAAGCATTGGTATACAGATGCCGGCACCCCGCATCTGAACATGGTCGAGGAGTGGTCGGAAACCACGGCGGGCGGCACGTTGACGCTGACCTTCACGCAAAATACGCCACCGACGCCGGGGCAGCCCGACAAGCCGGCACGCGTCATTCCGATTGCGGTCGGATTGATTGGCCCGAACGGCGATGAGGTGCTGCCGACGCAAATTCTTGAAATGACGCAAGCGAGCCAAGGTTTCAGTTTTGAGGGGTTGGGCGCGCGGCCTGTCGTATCGGCATTGCGGGACTTTTCCGCGCCGGTCATTTTGACGCGAAACATCGACGACGATACCCGTGCTTTCCTGTTGGCGAACGACCCCAATCCCTTCGCCCGTTGGGAAGCAGGTCGTGAACTGGCAATCGCTGCGCTTGTCGCGCTGTCACAGGGACAGCCGGGCGGTGACAGCTATGTCAAAGCCATTGGTCAACTGATCGCCGATGACGATGCCGACCCTGCCTTCCGGGCGCTTTGCCTGAACCTGCCGGGCGACGAGGAAATCGCCACGCGGCTCTCCACGCTTGGGATCGAGCCCGACCCGGATGCAATCTATCAGGCGCGGCAGGATCTGGCCCGCAGGATTGCCGAAACGCATCAGGACCTTCTGGCCCGCATCTATGACAGCATGCAGGTATCGGGGGCCTATTCGCCGGATGCCGAACCCTCGGCCAAACGCGCCTTGCGGATCGCGGCATTAAGCCTGTTGAACAGGATCGACGGTGGGGAACGGGCCGAAATTCTGTTCGGCACGGCCACCAATATGACCGAGAGGATGGCCGCGCTGACTTGCCTGATCCGTCGCGGCCGTGGCCAGACGGCGTTGCAAATCCTGCTGGAGCAGTTTGGCGATAATCGGCTGGTCATGGATAAATGGTTTTCGGTCCAGCCGATGGCTGCGCCGCCGGAAAGCGCGGTTGCCACCGCCCGCGAACTGGCCCAGCGGTCCGATTTCGATTGGAAGAATCCGAACCGATATCGGGCGCTGATTGGGGGGCTGTCGGCCAACCATGCGGCTTTTCACGCCAGAGATGGATCGGGTTACAATTTTGTCGCCGAATGGATCATGAAGATGGACCCGGTCAACCCACAGATTGCAGCCCGGATGTCATCGGTCTTTGAAACCTGGCCGCGATACGACACCGTCAGACGGGCCAAGGCATTGGTGGCACTGGAACAAATCGCTGCTGTCGCGGGTTTGAGTCGCAACACCCGTGAGATGGTCTCGCGGATGATCGCCGCCGGCGCATAAGGCGCTTGTGGTTGTAAATCCGTCGAGGCAGGATGACCCGAATGAATGAACGATACGCTGATGCCCGGGCCGAAATGCAGGCCAGACTTGATCCGCTGATCGCAGAGCGGGCACCATGGCTGTTTTCCGACAAGCTGCATCACCGGATCGCGCGTCAGGCCATGCTGCGCCTGCTGCGCTATCCCCGCACGATCCAGTTGGGCGCCGAGGTCAAGGATCAGCCAACCTCGGAAATCATGCGCCGTGTGTCGGATCTGATGGTCCGTGATGTGCGGGTCGAGGGGATGGAAAATATCCCGGCCTCGGGTCCGGCACTGATCGTGTCGAACCACCCTACGGGCATCGCAGATGGCATTGTCATGCACACGCTGGTGTCGGAACTGCGCGACGATCTGTTCATTTATGCCAACCATGACATGATCCGCGTCCTGCCGCAGACGGCCGACCTGATCGCAGGCGTCGAATGGCGGATTGATAAGCGCAGTCATGCGAAAACCCGCGCGACGATGGATTACACCCGAGAGGCATTGCAGGCGGGACGCATCGGACTGATCTTTCCTTCGGGGCGGCTGGCAAAGCGACAAGGTCTGACCCTGCACGAACGCCCGTGGATGGCCAGTGCGGCGATGATTGCGCGCAAATTCAGCGTTCCGATCATTCCGCTGCATATCCGCGCCCGAAATTCGCTGTTGTTCTATGCCTTGGATGCGATCCATCCGACCTTGCGTGATGTGACGCTTTTCAACGAGGTGCTGAACAAGAAGCGTCAGCCGTATCGCATTACAATCGGATCTGCGATCGATCCGACGGACCTGCCCCGCGGCAGCGAAGAGGCGATCAGCATGCTGCGGGACACGGTGCTTGCGCTGCCAGCTCCGGGACCGGATGCCGCACGCTTGACCCGCGCCAAAACAGGTGCGCGACTGGTGTCAGGATCAAAAAAGATCGCCTAGGCGTGGTGCGCCCGCCGGGGGACTTCACGTCCCCCGGACCCCCTGTGGGATATTTGACGACCCAAGCAGGATGGGGAATTTACCGACTGTCCAGGTGGCCAAGTGCGCGTTCAGGATCGATCTGATCGCGGATGCGTTGCTTCAGCGTCCGGATATCTGGGAAGCCGCCGTCTTTCTTACGCTCCCATATCTGGGTCTGGTCAAGCGTGATGCGGAAAACGCCGCCTGAATCATCCGGGATGATGGTGACCCGGATATCGGTTCCGAAGGTTGACAAGCATTCCTGCGCATACCAGCCCGCACGCAAGAGCCAGTTGCAGCCGGTGCAATAGGTGATTTCCAGATGATGCGACATGTTCGCCCCTTTCAGACCGCCATATCGTCGCGATGGACCAGCGCCGCCCGGCCTGCATAGCCAAGGATGGTGGCAATCTCGGCCGAGTGGTGGCCGGATATTTGACGCGCTTCATCATCGGTATAGCGGGTCAGGCCGGTGGCCAGCGTCTCGCCCTGCGGACCGACGATGCCGACCGGATCGCCTCGGCCAAACTCACCGATCACGGCACGCACACCCGCAGGCAGCAGCGATTTGCCGCGACGCAACGCTGCCGCCGCGCCCTCATCGACGACAAAGGTTCCCTTGGGCTTCATCGCTGCGATCCAGCGTTTCCGCGCAGCCTGCGGATCACCCTCGGGCAAGAACCAACTGCAGCGGGCACCATTCGCGACCGCTGAAAGGGGGCGCATCACAAAGCCTTCGGTGATCGCCATGGCGCAACCGCCGGACACGGCCGTGCGCGCCGCCATCAGCTTGGTTTTCATGCCACCCTTGGACAGCCCGGATACCGGATCGCCACCCATGGCTTCGATTTCCGGCGTCAGATGTTCGATCACCGGCAAGTGACGTGCTGTCGGATCAGTCTTGGGATTGGCGGTATAAAGCCCGTCCACGTCCGAGAGGAGCAGCAGTTGATCTGCGCCGCAGGTCACCGCAATCTGTGCCGCCAGACGGTCATTGTCTCCATAGCGAATTTCGTCAGTTGCGACGGTGTCGTTTTCATTGACGATGGGGACCGCACCAAGACCGAGCAAGGTCTGCATGGTCGCGCGGCTGTTCAGGTAACGGCGGCGGTCTGCACTGTCTTCCAGTGTCAGCAGAACCTGTGCGGTGCGAACACCGTGTGGGGCCAAAGCCTCTTCGTAAGCGCGTGCCAACCGGATCTGACCTACCGCCGCCGAGGCCTGGGCCTGTTCAAGTGGCAGCGGGCCTGCGGGCAACTCCAGCACGCGGCGCCCAAGCGCGATCGAACCGGAAGACACCAGCACGACATCCGTGCCGTGCCGTCGCCATTCGGCCACATCATCGCATAAGGCCCGCAGCCAATCCTGACGCAGGCCGGCCGGGCCAACCAGCAGGGCCGAGCCGATCTTGATCACCAGACGCCGTGCTTTGATCAGCTCGGGTGCTATGGTCGCCATGGTGCGTCAACGTCGTCATTGCTGTCCTGATGGCGCGTCGGCTGGATCCTGGACCAGAGCGCGCGCAACACATCGGTGACGCCCTGCTTTGCCACCGCTGACATCAGCATGACAGGCGTGCCAATTTCGGCTTCCAGCTGAGCCTTGCGTTCAGCGATGGTTTCATCGTCCAGCGCGTCGATCTTGTTCAAGGCGGTCACCCGCGGCTTTGCCATCAGGACTGGGGAATAGGCTTCCAATTCGGTCAGGACGGTCCGCGCGTCGCCAGCGACATCCTCGGAGGTGCCGTCGACCAGATGCAGCAGGGTCGCGCTGCGTTCGATATGGCCAAGGAAGCGGTCGCCGATCCCCCTGCCCTCGCTTGCGCCCTCGATCAGGCCGGGGATATCGGCCATGACGAATTCATGCCCGTCAATGCCGACCACGCCCAGATTGGGGTGCAATGTGGTAAAGGGGTAATCCGCGATCTTGGGGCGGGCGTTGGAGACGGCAGCAAGGAAAGTCGATTTCCCGGCATTTGGCAGACCGACAAGTCCCGCATCGGCGATCAGTTTCAACCGCAGCCATAACGTGCGCTCGACTCCGGCCAGACCCGGATTGGCATTGCGCGGCGCACGGTTGGTCGAGGATTTGAAATGCAGGTTGCCGAAACCGCCATTGCCGCCTTTTGCCAGCAACACACGTTGACCGGGTTCGGTCAGGTCGGCAACGACGGTTTCTTCATCTTCTTCCAGAATTTCGGTGCCAACTGGCACCCGCAGCACGATATCGTCGCCCGATTTGCCGGTCATCTGGCTGCCCATGCCATGTTGGCCCGACTTGGCGAAGAAATGCTGCTGATAGCGGAAATCGATCAGCGTGTTCAGGCCTTCGACCGCCTCCGCCCAGACATCGCCGCCGCGGCCTCCGTCGCCGCCATCGGGGCCACCATATTCGATGAATTTCTCGCGCCGGAAGGACACGCAGCCCGCGCCGCCCCCGCCCGAGCGGATATAGACTTTGGCGAGGTCAAGAAATTTCATGTCGAGGCGCTCCTTTTGCAGGATGCGATACGCGCCAAAGCCCGATTTCGCAAGAGGCTGCCCGTTCAGCCGCGAAGTCAGATTGAAACCGGCGAAACGATGATTGCCGGTTTCGTGATGGCGGGAGTGTGTTCTATATCCAGCAAGGCGATGGCCGAATTCATCGGCACATTCGTTCTGGCACCGCGGGCCGGTGGCCTGCTGGCTGGCGTCCTGCTCGGCGCGGGAATGACCCGTTCGCCCATGTCAGGCCGCGGCGCTAAATGCCATCGGGCTGTGCCGTTCGGCGGCGCGGCCCTTTCACAATGCAACCCGCGCCCTTAAATGAAAAAGCAGGAGGCCGCGATGATTCACTTTGACAACAGCTATGCCCGCCTGCCCGAAGGTTTCTTTGTCCGCGTTGCACCGACACCTGTGGCCGAACCGCATCTGCTTGCATTGAACGATGCGCTGGCTGGCCGACTGGGTCTGGATGGCGATTGGCTACGCAGCCCAGAGGGGCTGGCCATGTTGTCAGGCAACGCCCTGCCCGAAGGTGCTGATCCGATTGCACAGGCCTATGCCGGCCATCAGTTCGGCGGCTTTGTTCCACAGCTTGGCGACGGCCGCGCGGTGCTGTTGGGCGAGGTGGTCACCCCCGACAAGGCGCGCTTTGACATCCAGTTGAAGGGCAGCGGCCCTACGCCGTTTTCCCGTCGCGGCGATGGCCGTGCGTGGATGGGGCCGGTCTTGCGCGAATATCTGGTCAGTGAATTCATGAATGCCATGGGCGTGCCCACGACACGCGCGTTGGCGGCGGTCTCGACCGGCGAAACAGTCTGGCGTGAAAACGGTCTGCCCGGCGCGGTTCTGACCCGTGTCGCCGCCAGCCATATCCGTGTCGGCACATTTCAGTTCTTTGCCGTCCGCGGGGATGAGGCATCATTGAAAGAATTGACGGAGCACGTCATCCAGCGCCACTACCCGACGGCGAACGGCCCCTTGTCGCTGCTGGATCATGTGGTCGCGCGACAGGCAGAAACAATTGCGCAATGGATGGCGCTTGGCTTCATCCATGGGGTGATGAACACCGACAACATGGCTGTGTCAGGGGAAACCATCGACTATGGACCCTGTGCGTTCATGGATGAATATAACCCGAACAAGGTGTTTTCATCCATCGACCGAACCGGCCGCTATGCCTGGGCGCAACAGCCGCAAATCGCGGTCTGGAACCTGGCTCAGCTTGCGACGTGCCTGATCCCGTTGATGGGTGAAAAGGACGCGGCGATAGAAGCGGCGACTAAGTCTGTTCACAGTTTCGCGCCATTGTATCAGGCCGCGTGGCTGCATCGTTTTGGCGAAAAACTGGGCCTGAGCGATCAGGCAAAGGTCCAGCCGCTGGCGGAAGGTTTGCTGACCATCATGGCGCAGCAGGATGCCGATTTTACGCGCGTCTTTGCGGGCCTCGCGACAGGCACGGCGCGGAACGAATTCGCCGATCCTTCAAAATTCGACGAATGGGCGACCGAATGGCGAAACGAAAACCCGGATGCGGCGTTGATGACGCATGCCAATCCTGTCCGCATTCCCCGCAATCACCGGATCGAGGAGATCATCGCGTCAGCGGTTGCGGGCGATCTTGCACCGTTCAACCGTCTGTTTGAGGCTGTCACGCATCCCCGCGAACAGCGGGCGGAATGGGATGACCTTGCCAACGCCCCGGAACCGGCACAGGTCGTGCGTCAGACCTTTTGTGGCACATGATGCCGGTTGCGGTGAATAATCCCTTGTCTAGTGTTGGATCATGACCCTTGTCGACCGCCTCGATGCTTAGAATTGCCAGCTACAATCTCCATAAATGCCGTGGCCTGACCGGCCCGCATGCACCCGAGCGGAACCTTGAGGTTATCGCGGCGCTTAAACCCGATATCATCGCCTTGCAGGAGGTCGATTTTCGCTATGGCGCACGCCCGGAAGCCCTGCCCCGCCGCCTGATCGCCGAAGCGACCGGCCTTGTCCCCGCCGAGATCGTCGGCACTGGCGAAAATTCACTTGGCTGGCATGGTCAAACCATTCTGATGCGTCCCGATCTGGCCCACTCCGCGAGATTGCGCCGGATGCCCCTGCCGGGGATAGAGCCGCGCGGTGCCATCGCGCTGCGCCTGCCCAAGCTGACGGTGATCGGGGTTCATCTGGGGCTGGCGCGGTCATCGCGGCGGGCGCAGCTGGCGCGGATTACGGCACAGGCGGCCCGGATTGCCGAAGACAACATCGTGCTGTTGGGCGATTTCAACGAATGGCGTGATGATCGTGGACTGGAATCATTGGCTGGGTTTCAGGTCATTGCCCCCGGCCCATCCTATCCCGCGCCGATGCCCCGGTTCGCGCTGGATCGGATTGCCATGTCCCGCAATCTGAACCTGATGAAGCACGGCGTGTTTTCTGGTGCCCGTGCGCGTGATGCCTCGGACCACCTGCCGATCTGGGCCGAAATCCGGGTGCCGTGAATTTTGTCGCTTTCGGCTGCGGCTTTCCCTAGGTAAAACAACCCTGACCTGTTTTAACGGAGGGGTTTTTATGACCGCCATCATCGACATTTACGCTCGTGAGATTCTGGACAGCCGTGGCAATCCGACCGTCGAGGTCGATGTCACGCTGGAAGACGGCACCATGGGCCGTGCGGCGGTCCCTTCGGGAGCATCGACCGGCGCACATGAAGCCGTGGAAAAGCGCGACGGCGACAAAGGCCGTTACATGGGAAAAGGCGTGCTGGAAGCCGTCGCCGCCGTGAATGGAGAGATTGCCGAAAACCTGATCGGCGAAGATGCCACCGACCAGCGCACCATCGACGAAATCATGATTGATCTGGACGGCACGCCCAACAAGGCCCGTCTGGGTGCCAACGCGATCCTTGGTGTTTCGCTGGCGACGGCCAAGGCTGCGGCGGATGCGTCCGCATTGCCGCTGTATCGCTATGTCGGCGGTGCGGCTGCACACATTCTGCCGGTGCCGATGATGAACATCATCAATGGCGGCGAACATGCCGATAACCCTATCGACATTCAGGAATTCATGATCATGCCGGTCAGCGCGGAAAACATCCGCGAAGCGGTCCGCATGGGGTCGGAAGTCTTTCACACGCTGAAAAAAGAACTGTCCTCGGCCGGGCTGGCGACGGGCGTTGGCGACGAAGGCGGTTTTGCCCCGAACCTGTCCAGCACCCGCGATGCGCTGGACTTCATCCTGCGTGCCGTTGAGAAAGCTGGCTACAAGCCCGGTGACGACATCATGCTGGCGCTGGATTGTGCCTCGACCGAGTATTTCAAGAACGGCAAATATGAGATGGTCGGCGAAGGCAAATCGCTGACGCCGGGCGAGAATGTCGAATATCTGGCGGCACTGTGCGGCGATTACCCGATCCTGTCGATCGAAGATGGCTGTGCCGAAGATGACTGGGACGGCTGGAAGCTGTTGACCGAACGGCTGGGCGACCGTGTGCAACTGGTCGGCGACGATCTGTTCGTGACCAACCCCGCCCGCCTGGAAGAAGGCATCAAGCGCGGTTGTGCCAACAGTCTGCTGGTCAAGGTGAACCAGATTGGCACCCTGTCCGAAACGCTGGACGCCGTGCGCATGGCTGACCGCGCCGGCTATACCGGCGTGATGTCACACCGTTCGGGCGAGACCGAGGATGCGACCATTGCCGATCTGGCGGTTGCCACGAATTGCGGTCAGATCAAGACCGGCTCGCTGGCGCGTTCCGACCGGTTGGCGAAATATAACCAACTGATCCGGATCGAAGAAATGCTGGGCGCTGCGGCCGTCTATGCAGGCCGTTCGATCCTGCGCTGAAATCAGCCCCGCCCGACACGTTCGGGCGGGGTTTTTCTTTGGGCATACGACCGCCAAAAGTGCAGTCTTTTCTACTTTCAAGTGTCGGAAAAGACGTTACTTCCCGTAAGGTCACATAGATGACGCAGGGGCAACTAAAATTATCCGCTATCGGGGCGGATTGCCCCCTCGACAGACAGCGGCCACTGGCTAAACTGCCCGCATCATGCAGGCCGGAAAGTCGTCGGAGTGATCGCTTTTCCTGGTCTGAGCGGAGGAGTTAAATGAAAGAATCCAAATCACTGGACCGCCGGTCCTTTCTGACCCGCGCATCTGTTGGCGGCGCTGCTGCGGCTGCTGGTGCGACGCTGGCGGCCCCTGCCATCGCGCAGGAAGCACCTGCCGTGACTTGGCGTATGGCCTCGTCCTTCCCGAAATCACTGGACACCATCTATGGTGGCGGGGACGAGCTTTCGACACGCCTGAAAGAAGCAACAGACGGCAAGTTCAACATCCAGGTATTCGCGGCGGGCGAGATCGTTCCCGGTCTGGACGCGATCAACGCGGCAACCGACGGCACCGTGGAATCGGCGCATTCGGTCGGTTATTACAACTGGGGCAAAGACCCGGCATTCGCGTGTGGTGCCGATCTGCCGTTCACTTTCTCGGCCCGTGCCAAAGCTGCCTATAACTATCAGGGCGGCGGCATCGAGAATTACAACGAATTCCTTGAGAAATATAATCTTGTCGGGTTCCCCGGCGGGAACACCGGCGTTCAGATGGGCGGCTGGTATCGGAAGGAAATCAACACCGTCGCCGACATGCAGGGCCTGAAGATGCGAATCTCGGGTCTGGCCGGTCGTGTCATGGAAAAATTGGGTGTTGTGCCGCAGCAGATTGCTGGCGGCGACATTTACCCGTCGCTTGAAAAAGGCACCATCGACGCAGCCGAATGGGTCGGCCCCTATGACGACAACAAGCTGGGCTTCCAGAAAGTCGCGCCCTACTACTACTATCCCGGTTTCTGGGAAGGCGGCCCGACGGTTGGCTTCTTCTTCAACAAGGGCAAATACGACGAACTGCCCGAGAATTATAAATCGCTACTGCGCACCTGCTGTCAGGCAACGGACCAGAACATGCTGGCGAAATATGACATAAAGAACCCGACCGCCCTGAAAGAGCTTGTCGGTTCGGGCGCACAACTGCGTCCGTTCAGCGAAGAAATCCTGACCGCAGCCTTCGCGGCGGCCAACGAAGTCTATGCTGAAATCTCGGCTGAAAATGAATCGTTCAAGAAGCAGTATGAAGCCATGCTGCCCTATCGTGATGACTGGTATCTGTATGCGCAAACTGCGGAATATACCTTTGATACCTTCATGATGATCCAGCAGCGCAACGGCGCGCTGGCTGTTGGCGGACCTGCTGCAGAAGGCGAAGCGCCTTCGCAATAAGCTGTCACACTGCTAAAATATCGAACCGCCGCGATTGATCGCGGCGGTTTTTTCATGGGCGCCCATCGGTGAACTGGATCAGATCCCACAGGTTGCCATACAGATCGCGAAACACTGCGACGATTCCGTAATCAGCTTCTTTCGGTTCACGCACGAATTCGACGCCGCGTGACAGGTATGCTTCATAATCTCGCCAGAAATCATCCGTGCGTAGAAACAGGAATACCCTGCCCCCGGCCTGATCGCCGATATAGCGGGATTGGTGATCGTCCGACGCGCGGGCCAAAAGGATAGAGCTGCCGCTACTCCCCGCCGGACGGACAACGACCCATCGTTTGTCCTGTTCCGGTTGATAGGTGTCATCAACCAGATCGAAGCCAAGCTTTCCTGTGAAAAAGCCGATCGCCTCATCATAGTCGCGAACGACCAGTGCGACATGCGCCAGCGTTTGTGCCATGCAACAATCCCTTCGCGAAGAAAAAAGGCCGGGTTGATACCCGGCCTTTCCAGATCAGTTGCTGCCGCCAAGTCCGGGCGGCGGGCCGCCAAGGCCCAGTCCGCCGGGGGCCGCAGGCTGCGTTTCCTGTGGCGTGGCGGGGGCTTGGGGCGCTGGTGCTGCGGGTGCCGGGGCATCAGGCGCAGGACCGCCGAAATTCGGCGGCGTGCCCAAACCGCCACCTTGTGGTGCGACCTGTCCACCCGCGGGTGCAGAGGGCTGGCCAAAGGGTGACCCCAAACCGCCAAGGCTGCCAAACCCGCCACCAAGCCCGCCGGAACCACCCGACGGAATCTCGATCCTGACGTTCGAGGTATCCACGACCGGTCCCTTGTAGTGCATCACCATCTGCGGAAAGGCGATCACGATGGCGATCATGATCAGCTGGATCGCAACGAAGGGCACTGCCCCCCAATAGATCTGGCTGGATTTGACCGGTGCCATCGTCTTGCCCGTCACCCGATCCGTATAGGGTAATTTGGGCGCGACCGAACGCAGATAGAACAGCGCAAAGCCAAACGGCGGGTGCATAAAGCTGGTCTGCATGTTGACGCCCAGAATGACGCCGAACCAGATCAGATCGATCCCAAGGCTTTCCGCGGCAGGTGCCAGAAGTGGCACGATGATGAAGGCCAGCTCGAAGAAGTCGAGGAAGAAGGCCAGCAGAAAGACCAGCACCGACACCGCGATCAGGAAGCCCAACTCGCCCCCCGGCAACGAGGTCAGCAGATGTTCGACCCAGATATGTCCGTTCACGCCATAGAAGGTCAGCGAGAAGATACGGGCACCGATCAGGATGAACATCACGAAGGCCGAAAGGCGCGTCGTGGCGGCAAGCGCCTGGCTGATGACGGTATAGTTCAGGCGTCCCTTTGCTCCGGCAAGGATCAGTGCGCCGACCGCGCCCATTGCGCCACCTTCGGTCGGAGTCGCGATGCCAAGGAAGATCGTTCCCAGAACAAGAAAGATAAGCGTCAGTGGTGGGATCAGCACGATGATGACCTGTTGGGCCAGTCGTGACATCAGGCCAATTTTGGCGCCCTTGTCGATGACAGCGACCAGATAGATCACCAGGACCGCAACGACCGCAGCCACCACGTCGGCGTTTTTGCCGTAGGTCGGGTGGAAGAAGTGATACAGGCCGTAGAAGATCGCCCCACCAATGGCCAGCGCCACGATCAGCGATGTGACGCCCGAGCCAAGCGTCCGCGCCTCTTTCGGCAATGCGGGCACCGTGTGCGGACGGAAGATCGACATCAGGAAGATGTAAAGCATGTAGATGCCGGTCAGAACCAGACCGGGGATCAACGCGCCTTTATACATGTCACCGACCGAGCGGCCCAATTGGTCAGCCAGCACGATCAGCACCAGCGACGGCGGGATGATCTGCGCCAATGTGCCTGATGCCGCAATCGTCCCTGCCGCGATCCTGCGATCATAACCATAGCGCAGCATGATCGGCAGAGAGATCAGGCCCATGGCGATCACCGATGCCGCAACGACACCTGTTGTTGCCGCAAGCAACGCACCCACGATGATCACCGCATAGGCCAGGCCACCGCGCACCGGTCCGAACAGCTGTCCGATCGTGTCCAGCAGATCCTCGGCCATGCCCGATTTCTCAAGCACGATTCCCATGAAGGTAAAGAATGGGACGGCAAGCAGGGTCTCATTCGCGACCACGCCTCCGAAGAAACGGTCAGGGATGGCGCGTAACAGCGGCCAGCTGAGGTTGATTGTCCCGCCTGACAGCGGAGCCAGTTCAACGCCGATGACAAAGAACAGCAGGCCGCAAGCCGATAGTGCGAATGCGACGGGGTAACCGTAAAGCAGGAAAATGATCAGTGACAGGAACATGATCGGTGCCATGTTCTGCGCAATAAATTCGAGAATCATTTGCGGTCCTCCGGGCGGCGCTTGTCGCCGGCGTCATGCAACATGTCGGCGCGGGCATCATCCTGGGCCACAAAGCCGGCTTGCTCCAGCAGCTCGTCGTCCATTTCCAACGGTGCGTGGTGGCCTGTCTGTGGATGCGGGTCTTCTATGATGCCGCGCATAACCGCGATTTTCTTGATGATTTCGGAAATCCCCTGAAAGAACAGAAGAACAAATCCAGCCACCAACAACGCCCGTGCCGGCCAAAGGACAAGGCCGCCGGCGTTCATTGATCGGTCGCCGCGTTCGATGCTGCCCAGCAACCATGGCCACATATACCACAGCGACACCAGAAGCATCGGCATCAGAAAGAACAGATGCCCCAGCAGGTCCAGCCAATGTTGAGTCCTGCGCGACCAGTTTCCATAGATGATGTCGATGCGGATATGTTCATTTTCCAGCAACGTATACGCCGCTGCCAGCAGGAATGCGCCGCCATACAGATACCACTGCAATTCCAGCCACGCATTGGATGAGATGCTGAAGACCTTGCGGACAATAGCGTTGCCCGCACTGACGAAAATCGCCACCAGGATCAGCCACGACGCAGCGCGTCCGATCGCGGTATTTATGCGGTCAATGCCGCGTGAAAGGGCCAAAAGGCCACCCATGGAAATATCCTCCCTCCCATCCGAGACCACTTGTGGGTCCTGGCCGTGTTTACGTTACGGCTTGTCCAGAATTGGCGGTATGCGCGATGCCCTCGAACCGGTCAAGGATTTCAGGCAATGGCCATACCTGCGAATATCGACAAAACCGCCAGAACGGCGGTTTCCGTTATGATTGACGCCGTGCCCAGCACGTCGCCCGTCTGCCCCCCAAGCCATTGCTTTGCCTTTCGGATCACCAGTCCAAGGGCGATCAGACCGGCAATCGCGGCTGCTATTCCGGGGCCTCCTAAAAATAGCATCGTCAGACCGCCGATCAGCGATGCAATGGCGATATTGGCAGCGTCGGCTCTGCCTGCCGATTTTCCCAGCCCATCGGACCGCGCTGGCGGCAGGATCGCCATGGCGATGACAACGGCCGTTCGGCCAGCGATGGCAGCCGCGATAACGGCCAAAGGCGTAAGCTGCGCGATGGCCGCAATCCGCATCGCGGTGCAAAGGATCAATGCCATGACCCCATAACTGCCTATCGCGGAGTCCCGCATGATACGCAAACGGTCGTGACGATCCTTGCCGCCCGCCGCATCGGCAAAATCGGCAAGCGCGTCTTCGTGCAACGCACCCGTGAACCAGACCGCCAGCGTGACGGAAAGCACTGCAGACAGAAGGCTTGAACCCAATGCCCACAGCGGCAACGCCGCGATCAGTCCGACCAGCAGTCCAGCCAGCGGAAAGGCCCACAGGCTTTGCGACAGCGGTAACATTCGGGCAGGCAAAAAACGTCCCAAAGGCAGGCGGGTCAAAAAGACCAGCGCCAGAACCAGTTGCTGCACCAGTTGCTGCGCCTTAACCAATTCCGGCCTCGGCAAAGGTTGCCATACCGCTGTGGCATGCAATTGCGCCACGCAGCACCATCAGGGCGACCGCCGCGCCCGACCCTTCGCCCAGACGCATGTCCAGCGACAGGATCGGGGACATTTCGAGGCCCGCGATCAGACGCTGATGGCCCGGCTCGGCGCTTTGATGACCGATCAGGCAATGTTCCAGCGCATCGGGATTATCCAATGTCAGAACGGCAGCAGCAGCGGTGCAGATGAACCCGTCCAGAATGACCGGCAGGCCAATCCGCCGAGCCTGCAAAATCGCCCCGCAGATCGCCGCCTGTTCGCGTCCGCCAAAGGCCGCCAAGGCATCGCGTGTGGTTTTCGGCCGGTGCAAGACCAGACCTTCGTCGATGGCGCGACGTTTGTTTGCCATCTCTTCGGGATTGGCGCCCGTCCCGGGGCCGACCCAATCCTTGCCACAGCCGCCAAAAACCAACGCAGATTGGGCAGCGGCGATGGTGGAATTGCCAATCCCCATTTCACCAAGGACCAGAACATCGGCTTTCGGATCCACTGCAGCCGCCCCCGCCGCCATGGTCTGGTCGACCTCGGAAACCGTCATCGCGGACGCTTTGGTGAAATCAGCCGTCGGATGGGCCAAATCAAGCGGCACGACCGATAGTTCAGCACCCGCAACCTTGCAAAGCTGGTTGATTGCCGCGCCGCCATTCCTGAAATTTTCAACCATCAGGGCGGTTACTTCCGGCGGAAAGGGGTTTACACCTTGCGCGACGATTCCGTGATTTCCGGCGAATACGACGACCTGTGCCACGTTCAATCGTGGGATCGCCCGCCCCTGCCAGCCCGCCATGAAGACCGCCAATTCCTCAAGCCTGCCCAGCGATCCTGGCGGTTTGGTCAGGCTGTCCTGACGTGCGCGGGCGCCATTGGCTGCGGCAATGTCAAAGGCTTTCATCAGGGTTCTCTCCCCTTGGCTTCAGACGCAGCGGCATTCCCGATACCGCCATCCAAACCTCATCCGCGATCGTGGCAACGGCTTGATTCATCCATCCGTGCTGATCGCGAAACATGCGGGCCAACTGGTTATCGGGCACGATGCCCTGGCCCAGTTCATTCGTCACCAGCACAACCGGAGAGGTTTGCCGACGCAGTGTTTCGCAAAGTGACGCCACGTCACAATTCCCGAAACTGTTCGACATCCACAGCGTCAGACAATCGACCAACCGCACGCCCTGCCCGTCTGTTTCGCCCAGCACACGAACCAGATCGACCGGTTCTTCCACCGTGGTCCATCCGGCACCGCGATTTTGTTGATGTTGCGCTATTCTTTCGGCCATCTCGCCATCGCCCGCCTGTGCCGTGGCGATATAGATGCGGGGTAAATCGTGCCGCTTTACCAGCCGTTCAGCCAATGCTGACTTGCCCGAGCGCGCGCCGCCCGTAACCATGGTGATATGCCCGAATCGCGTCATTGGTTGCATCTGTTTCACAGCACGCCAGACATGAAAAGCCGGAAATCTGCTTTACCTGAACGTGCGTTTAATTAATTTGCCGGGTTATTCCGGGTGCTACGCCACCCTACCGACATGGAGGACATCATATGACCAAGCTGTTTACGACAACGGCGCTGCTGGCCGCATTGGCCTTGCCCGCTTTTGCGCCCGCCTTGGCAGCACAGCCCGGCGAGGGAGAGACGCTGGCGGAAAATCAGGATCTGAAATTCTGGATTCTTGATGCATTCAAATCGCTTGACCCGCAATTGACATCGTCGCGGACCGACTCGGACATGATCCGTCAGCTGTTCGAAGGTCTGCTGAACGAGGACTCGACAGGTGCAATGGTTCCCGGCGTGGCCGAAACCTGGGATGTCAGCGAAGACGGCCTGACCTATACCTTTCATCTGCGCGATTCGAACTGGTCCAACGGCGAGCCCGTCACGGCAAATGATTTCGTCTATGCGTGGCGTCGCGCGGTGAACCCGGAAACCGCGTCCGAATACGCGTGGTTCATGGAGCTGATGAACCTTGTGAACGCGTCCGAGATCGTGAAGGGCGAAAAAGCCCCGGAAGAATTGGGCGTGACCGCGGTGGACGACAAGACGCTAGAGGTCAAACTGACCAAGCCGACGCCATATTTCCTGAAAACCCTGTCGCATTCGACCACCTATCCTGTGCCGCAAGCGGTGATCGAGGCCGAAGGCGATGCCTGGACGCAGCCCGGCAAGATGGTCGGCAACGGCGCCTATGTCCTGCAAAGCCATGACCTTGGGGTCGAGGCTGTGGCGGTCAAGAACGACCAGTATTGGGATGCCGAACACACCATCATGGATGAGGTGAAGTTCATTACCGTGAACGACCAGAACATCGGCCTGACCCGTTATCTGGCCGGCGAAATCGACTGGATGAACACGCTGCCCGCAGGTCGCCTGCCCCAGTTGCAGCAGGAATACCCGGACGAGGCGATCAGCGCCCCCTGGTCCTGCTCTTATGCCTATATCTTCAACCTGTCCGACAAAGGCCCCGAGGAACTGAAAGATGCGCGTGTCCGTCAGGCTTTGGCCTATGCCATCGACCGCGACATCATCGTGGATCGCGTTTTGCAGGGTGGCCAGCGTCCGGCCTTTAATTGGGTCCACTGGGCAACCGAAGGCTATACCATCCCCGAGGAGGATTGGGGTCAGTGGACGCAGGCCGAGCGTGTCGAAAAGGCCAAGGAATTGTTGGCCGAGGCGGGCTATGGCCCGGATAACCCGCTGAACCTGTCGATCCAGTATAATACCAGCGAAGACCACAAAAAGCTGGCCATCGCCGTTCAGCAGTTCTGGAAGGCCATTGGCGTGAATGTCACGCTGAACAATTACGAATGGAAGGTTCATATCGACCGCCTGAACAATCAGGACTTCGAGGTGGCCCGCTATGCGTGGTGTGGCGATTATAACGAGGCTTCGACCTATCTCGATTACTTCCGCAGCGGTGGTTACAATCAGGGCAAGTGGACCAATGCGGATTACGACAAGTTGCTGGCGGATTCCGCGACGGCCGAAAACCCCAATGACCTGTATCGTCAGGCGGAAGAAATCCTGATCGACGAGATGGCCTTGGCCCCCGTCTATCACTACGCCATGGCGCAGATGATCAAGCCTGACATCCGGGGCGTTCCGTTGGAAAACGTGATGTCGGCCTGGTATGCCAAGGACATGTATCGCGTCGCCGAATAACATCAGCCTTTGACCCGGACGAAAGGGCATGTCCCCTTTCGTCCCCCTCATTTCAACAACGACCGTTCCCGCAGGGAGGCACACCCGATGTTCGCATATATTCTGCGACGATTGGCGGTGGCGATACCTACATTGCTTCTGCTGATCATCTTTTCATTCATTCTGATGCATCTTGCACCGGGCGGCCCCTTTTCGCAGGAACGCGCCCTGCCGCCGCAGGTTCTGGCCAATCTGAACGCCAAATACGGGCTGGATGAACCACTGTGGCGACAGATCTGGAACTATGTCTATGGGATCGTCGTCCATTTCGATTTCGGACCCAGCTTTGTCTATCCCGATCGCACGGTGAACGACCTGATCGCGTCGGGCTTCCCGGTGACGCTGACCTATGGCACGCTGGCCTTTGTTGCCGCGATCATGGTGGGCGTCAGCCTGGGGGTGGTTGCGGCAATCTGGCACAACACCTGGCTGGACTACCTGGCGGTCGGCATTTCCATCGGCGCGCAGGTCCTGCCGAATTTCGTCATGGCCCCCATCCTCGTGCTGATCTTTACGCTGTGGTATCGCATGTTGCCCGGCGGCGGGTGGAGCTTCAACGACCCGTCTTTCTGGGTCATGCCAATCATCGCGCTTGCCACCAGCTATATGGCGTCAATCGCGCGGATCACACGATCCTCGATGCTGGAGGTGTTGGGCAGCAACCACATCCGAACCGCTCGCGCCAAGGGAATACCCGAACATCGCGTCATCCTGCGCCATGCGCTGAAACCTGCGATGTTGCCGGTGATCAGCTATCTTGGGCCGGTTTTCGTGTCGATGATCACCGGATCGGTCGTGATCGACATGTATTTCTCGACCGGGGGAATCGGCAAGGCATTCGTCGATTCCGCGCTGAACCGCGATTATGCGGTGATGATGGGCATTACCATTCTGGTCGGCACGCTGACCATCCTATTCAACCTTGTCGTCGATATCCTTTACGCGTGGATCGACCCGAAGATCCGGTATTGAGCCATGGTGATCGAGCAAAGCAAAATGCAATCGCTGGCCAGCACGATGGTCGAACACGAGGTCAAGGGCCGAAGCCCATGGGCCGACGCACGCAAGCGATTCGTGCGCAACAAGGCCGCGATGTTCGGGCTGTGCATCCTGATCTTCGTCGTGCTGTTTGCCATCTTCGGGAACTGGATCGCCGTCTGGTCGAACGAGGAACTTGACTTCAACGTCATGGGGCAAGTCGCCACGATGGGTCAGCCGTCGATCGAAAACGGTCATTATTTCGGCACTGATGATCTGGGCCGCGATCTGTTTTCACGGACGGTGCAAGGCACGCAGATCAGTCTGATGGTCGGCGTTGTCGGCGCGGCCATCGCTGTGATCGCGGGCACGCTTTATGGCGCAACGGCAGGTTATATCGGTGGCCGCACGGATCAGTTGATGATGCGCGCGGTCGATATCCTGATGTCGATCCCCTACATGTTCGTGCTGATCCTGTTGCTGGTCATGTTCGGCCGGTCCATCGCGATGCTGTTTCTGGGCATCGGGCTGATTTCATGGCTGGATATGTCGCGCATCGTGCGCGGCCAGACCCTGTCCCTGAAGAACCGCGAGTTCATCGAGGCCGCCCGCGCGACCGGCGTTTCCACCTGGAAAATCATCATTCGGCATATCGTCCCGAACCTGCTGGGCGTGGTCGCGGTCTATGCCACATTGCTGGTGCCACTTATGATCCTGACGGAAAGCTTCATCAGCTTTCTTGGCTTGGGCGTGCAGGAGCCGCTGACCTCATGGGGGGCCTTGATCTCGGAAGGGTCGAAAACCATGGCCTATGGCACGCTGTGGCAATTGGCCTTCCCACTGTTCTTCTTTGTCATCACCCTGTTCGGCTTTTTCTTTGTCGGCGACGGGCTGCGTGATGCGCTTGACCCGAAGGAGCGTTGAGCATGGCACTTCTTGAAATCAAGAACCTGAACGTCCGTTTCAAAACCAATGACGGCGCCGTTCACGCGGTCAACAATGTTGACCTATCAGTCGACGCGGGCGAACCTTTGGGCATCGTAGGCGAATCCGGCAGCGGCAAATCACAGCTTTCCTTTGCCATCATGGGCCTCTTGGCGCAGAACGGGCAGGCAACGGGCAGCGTGACATTCGATGGGCAGGAAATCCTGAACGCGCCGCCCAAGGTGCTGAACAGGATCCGCGCCGAAAAGATCGCGATGATCTTTCAGGATCCGATGACCTCGCTGAACCCCTATATGCGCGTCTCGGACCAGATGGCCGAGGTGCTGACCCTGCACAAGGGGCTGAGCAGACGCGATGCCCTGGCCGAGTCGGTCGCGATGCTGGATGCGGTCAAAATCCCCGATGCCAAAGGTCGGGTGCGCCTGTATCCGCACGAATTTTCGGGCGGCATGCGACAGCGCGTGATGATCGCCATGGCGCTGCTGTGCCGTCCGAAACTGCTCATCGCAGATGAACCCACGACCGCGCTGGACGTGACCGTTCAGGCCCAGATCATGACCCTGCTGGCAGATTTGCAGCGCGAATTTGGCATGGCGATGATCCTGATCACCCATGATCTGGGCGTTGTCGCCGGCGCTTGCGAGCGCGTTGCCGTCATGTATGGCGGGCGCATCCGCGAACTTGGGCCGGTCGGTCCATTGTTCAGGGAACCGGCGCATCCCTATACACAGGGGTTGCTGGCGGCGATCCCGCGCGTCGATCAAAATGACGACGAACTGGCCGCGATTCCCGGATCACCGCCCAACATGTCGCATCCGCCGCCCGGCTGCGCCTTTGAACCACGCTGCACCTATCGCCGCGATGGTTGCGCCCAACAGCGCCCCGCGCTTGAATACTTCACCGCAGACCGCGCCCGCGCCTGTTTCGCGCCGCTGAGGATGTTCAGGCAGGCCGCGAAACCATTGTGCTGCCAGATATTGATGCCGCCGCAGAAGAGGTAGCCCAGCCATGACCAGACCGCTTCTTGATGTCCGCGACCTGCACGTGATCTTTCGCATCCATTCGCAGGCCGCGATGCCATGGACCAAGCCGCGCAGCCTTTATGCAGTGAATGGCGTAAACTTTACCTTGAACCAGGGAGAGACCCTTGGGATTGTCGGTGAATCCGGCAGCGGAAAATCCACGCTGGCCCGTGCGTTGATCGGGCTGGCCGATGCGACGGGCAAGGCGGAATGGATCGACGGCAAGGATCTGATCGCCATGTCGCCACGCCAGATGATGAAATATCGCAGCGATATCCAGATGGTGTTTCAGGACCCGCTGGCGAGCCTGAACCCGCGCATGACCGTGGGCCAGATCATTGCCGAACCGCTGATCACGCATCGCCCTGGCCTCAGGAAGGCCGAGGTGAAGGAACGCGTCAAGGCGATGATGGAAAAGGTCGGCCTGCTGCCGAACCAGATCAATCGCTATCCGCATGAATTCAGCGGCGGCCAATGTCAGCGTATCGGCATCGCCCGCGCGTTGATTGTCGAACCAAAGCTGATCATCTGTGATGAGCCCGTTTCGGCGCTGGATGTTTCCATTCAGGCGCAGGTCATCAACCTGCTGATCCGACTGCAACGCGAACTGGGCCTGTCGCTGATCTTCATCGCTCATGATCTGTCGGTGGTGAAGCATATCAGCGACCGGGTGATGGTGCTGTATCTGGGCAAGGTTATGGAGATCGCATCTTCCACCGATCTCTATTCCGCCCCGCAGCATCCCTATACGCAGGCCCTGCTGTCGGCGGTGCCGGTTCCCGACCCCGATTTCGACCCGACAAACACTGTCGTGCCGCTGCATGGTGAGTTGCCATCCCCGTTCAACCCTCCGTCAGGTTGCGTCTTCCGCACGCGCTGCCCAAGGGCGCAGGCCCGGTGCGCATCCGAGGTGCCCCTCCTTCTGGGCAATGACCAACAGGTCGCCTGTCACTTCCCCGGTCCGCTGACCGCCGCGGAAATTGCCCGCGCCCGTCAGTCCGAGGTCGCCTGACATGGCAAAACCGGAACCTGCCAATCCGCAGGTTTACGCCGAACGCTGGGCGGCGCTGAAAAACATCCCGCCATTTCTGGCGATGATCTGGCGCGCCAGTCCGGGCCTGACCAGCGTGATGATCCTGCTGCGCCTGATCCGCGCCTTGACGCCGGTTGCGATGTTATGGGTCGGCAAGCTGATCATCGACGAAGTCGTCCGCCTGATCGCGCTGGAGGGTCACCCATCCCAACTGGGTGACTGGTGGATCACGGGCATGGCCAACCACCTGCTGTGGCTGGTGATTGCGGAATTGGCGCTTGCTCTTGGGTCCGACATCATCGGGCGTTTGGTGACCTATACCGACAGCCTGTTGCAGGAAAAGCTGGTCATCTCACTATCGGTGCGACTGATGGATCATGCCTCTGACCTGGACCTTGCCACGTTCGAAGATGCGGCATTTCAGGACCGGCTGGACCGCGCCCGGCGCCAGACGATGGGACGCATTCCCATCCTCGGCCAGGTCATGCAGCAATTGCAGGACAGTGTGACCGTCATCAGCTTCGGCGCGGGTCTGATCGCCTATAACCCCTGGCTGGTTCTGCTGCTTATGATCGCGCTGATCCCCGCGTTCTGGGGGGAAATGCATTTCAACAGCGAACTTTACATGCTGAACTGGCGACGCGCGGCGGACAGGCGGGAACGCGATTACCTGCGCATGATCGGCAGCGCCGCCGATTCCGCAAAAGAGGTCAAGATATTTGGTCTGAACAGCTTCCTGCGCGACCGCTATCACCTGCTGGCCCAACGCTTCTATCGTGAAAACCGCGCCATCTCTCGCCGCCAACTTGCCGTCATGGCGCTACTGACCTCGCTTGGAACACTGTGCTATTACAGCGCCTATCTGTGGATCATCGGCCGCACACTGACCGGCACACTCAGCCTTGGCGATCTGACCTTTCTGTCGGGGAGTTTCCTCCGCCTGCGTGGCTTGATCGAGGGACTGCTGATTTCCTTTTCCAACATGGCTGGCCAGGCGCTTTATCTGGACGATCTTTATAAATTCTTCGATGAGGAACCGCTGATCCAATCCGGCCCGAATGCCTTGCCCATCCCCAACCCGATCCGCCAAGGCTTCGCGTTCGAAAATGTCGGCTTCAAATATCCCGAGGCCGAACGCTGGGCGGTGCGCGGTCTGTCCTTTGAACTTCATGCCGGTGAAACGGTGGCGCTGGTTGGTGAAAACGGCGCGGGCAAAACGACCATCGTCAAGCTGCTTGCCCGCCTTTACGAGCCGACAGAGGGGCGCATCCTGCTGGATGGCCGCGACCTGCGCGATTACGATCTGGATGATCTGCGCGCCTCCATTGGCGTCATTTTTCAGGATTTTGTCCGCTACGCCATGACGGCGGCGGACAATATCGCCGCGGGCCGGATCGACGCGCGGGATGATCGCGGTCGCATCGAAAACGCCGCCGAACGCGCTTTGGCCGATCAGGTGATCGCCAAACTGCCCGCGGGCTATGATCAGATGGTCGGCAAGCGATTTGCCCGCGGTGTCGAACTCTCGGGTGGCGAATGGCAGAAACTGGCCATTGCCCGCGCCTATATGCGCGATGCACAGGTGCTGATCCTTGATGAGCCAACCGCCGCCCTTGACGCCCGCGCGGAATTCGAGGTGTTTCAGCGGTTCAAAGACCTTTCCTCGGCCAAAACCGCGCTGCTCATCTCGCACCGCTTCAGCAGCGTGCGCATGGCCGACCGCATCCTTGTTCTGGAAGATGGCAAAGTACAGGCTCAGGGCACGCATGAACAACTGCTGGTCCAGAACGGTCGTTATCGCGAACTGTTCGAGCTTCAGGCCCAAGGCTATCGCTAGCCTTTCTTCTTTGCCCAAATACCCCCGCCGGAGGCGAAATCCGCGTCACCGACAGCCGTCAGCGCACCACCAACTGGCCCGTGCCTTCGACGGCGCGGCCAATCACCGTCGCTTCGGCAAAACCGTGATCCGCGAAAATCGCCATCGCGCTTTCAACATCCTGTTCGGCAATCGCGACCAGCAGACCACCGCTTGTCTGCGGATCGGTCAGCACGGCGCGATCAATGTCGGTGATCGCCTCGGACAGCCGAACATCTCCGCCGTAGCTTGCCCAATTACGGCCCGATGCGCCCGTGATGTAGCCCGCCGAGGCAAGGTCGGATACGCCAGCCAAAAGCGGCACAGCCGCCCAATCCAGAACCAGATCGCAGCCCGATCCACGCGCCATTTCCAGCGCATGACCGCCAAGGCCGAAGCCTGTCACATCGGTCATCGCATGAGCGCCGGGCAGCCGCGCCAGATCGGGACCGGCCTTGTTCAGCCGTGTCGTCGCCGCGATCATCTGGGCATAGCCTGCATCGCCAAGCGCCCCTTTTTTCAGCGCAGCAGACATGATGCCCACGCCCAGCGGCTTGCCAAGGATCAGCACATCGCCGGGTCTGGCACCCGAATTCCGCTTCACATGGGCGGGATCCATGATACCAAGCGCAACCAGACCATAGATCGCCTCGACCGAGTCGATGGTGTGGCCCCCTGCTATCGGGATGCCTGCATCACGGCAGGCCATGGCACCGCCCTCGAGGATTTTCGCGATGGTTTCAGATGACAGCGTGTTGATGGGCATGCCCACCAGTGACAAAGCCATGATCGGGGTCGCGCCCATGGCATAGACATCGCTGATCGCATTGGTTGCGGCGATGCGGCCGAAATCCAGCGGGTCGTCCACGATGGGCATGAAAAAATCCGTGGTCGCGACCAACGCCTGATGGTCGTTCAATTGATAGACCGCAGCATCATCCGATGTCTCGATCCCCACCAGAAGCTCATCGGGCACGGGCAGCATTCTGGTTCCGCGCAGCAAACCGGTCAGCACGCCCGGGGCTATCTTGCAGCCGCAGCCGCCGCCATGGGAAAGCGAGGTCAGCCGGGGTTCGGTTGTGCGCGGATCATCCATCGGAACGCCTTTCCTGAATACATGCCGCGACGACTCGCGGCGTTTCAGACAGCATAGGCACAGCCATGCGGGCCAGCAACGTGGCGATCCGCCGCCCCGATCCGCGGCCCCGAACCGCCGCCCCGAACCGCAGCTTGCAAATCCCTGCCGAGATCATTCAACTGCGGCACACGCAGCGGAGGATGAACGATGGATAAATTCGAAGATGGCTTGCAGCGCCGCCCGGCCAACCATCAGCCGATGACACCGATTTCATTTCTTGAACGTGCCGCCCGCGTCTATCCCGATCATGTCGCCATCATTCACGGCAATCTGCGCAGCACCTATCGCGAAATGTGGAGGGATAGCCGCCGCCTGGCCTCGGCTTTTGCGGCTCAGGGGATCGGACGTAGCGATACGGTGGCGGTCATGCTGTCCAATACGCCGCCGATGATCCTGGCCCATTATGCGGTGCCGATGGCCAATGGTGCGGTGCTTTTGTCGCTGAATACGCGGCTTGATGCGGCGACGCTGGCCTTTCAGCTGGATCACGCGGAAACAAAATTTGTGATCGTCGACCGGGAATTTTCGACTGTCATGGCCGAAGCATTGAAACTTGCCACGGTCAAACCCATCATCATCGATTTCGACGATCCGGAATATCCAAGCGATGCACCCGCGCCAAAGGGCGACCGCATCGGCACGCTTGATTTCGCCGAGTTTCTGGCCAGCGGCGATCCTGATTACACCTATTCGCTGCCTCTGGACGAATGGGACGCGATCACGCTGAACTACACCTCGGGGACGACGGGCAACCCGAAAGGCGTGGTCTATCACCATCGTGGCGCGGCGCTGATGTGTCTGAACAACACGATCCACGCAGATATGGGCAAGCATCCGGTCTATCTGTGGACGCTGCCCATGTTCCATTGCAATGGCTGGTGCTTTCCATGGACCCTTTCGGTGCAGGCAGGCACGCATGTTTGCCTTCGGTGGGTCCGGGCCGGGGCGATCTATTCAGCGATTGCCGAACATGGCGTTACCCATTTGTGCGGTGCGCCCATCGTGATGTCCACCCTGCTGGCCGCGTCGCCTGACCAAAAGCGCCCCTTGCCGCATCAGGTGAATTTCAACACGGCCGCCGCGCCGCCGCCCGAATCCATCTTGCAGGCCATGGCCGAGGAAGGCTTTCACGTCACCCATGTTTATGGTCTGACCGAAACCTATGGCCCAAGCGTTGTGAATGACTGGAACGGTGCTTGGGACGATCTGCCCGCCGCCACCCAAGCGGCGTATAAGGCGCGCCAGGGGGTCAGATACCTGTCATTATCCGATCTGGCCGTTCTGGACCCCGAAACGATGCAGCCCGTTCCAGCCGATGGCGAAACGCTGGGCGAGGTGATGCAGCGCGGCAATATCGTGATGAAAGGCTATCTGAAAAATCACGACGCGACCGAGAAAGCTTTTGCAAAAGACTGGTTCCATTCCGGCGATCTGGGCGTGATGCACCCTGACGGCTACATCCAACTGAAAGACCGGTCCAAGGATATCATCATTTCCGGCGGCGAGAACATCTCGTCCATCGAGGTCGAAGAGGCGTTGTATCGCCACCCTGCAGTGGCGGCCTGTGCCGTCGTCGCGATGCCTGACCCAAAATGGGGCGAACGTCCCTGTGCTTTCGTTGAGATCCGGGATGGCAATAACACTGACGAAGCCGCCCTGATCGCGCATTGTCGCAGCCTGCTGGCGGGTTACAAAATACCTGCCCGGATCATGTTCGAGGAATTGCCCAAAACATCGACGGGAAAAATTCAGAAGTTCATGCTGCGCGTCAGGGCCGACGATATCGCCAAAGATCGCTGATCCGTGCCTGTGGTATAGCAAGCGGTAGAGATACTTTCACTTAGTTGCGAATTATTCGCATCTGTATTGACTTTATGAGAATCGTTCGCATTTACTGATCCGAACAACACAGATGCGACGGAAAAAATGCGACGAAGAAAGACCACGCTGATAAACGTGATGGCGATCACCATGCTGACTGCTGGAACGGCTCAGGCTCAGGATAAGCTGAAGGTTGTCACCACCTTCACTGTCTTGGCGGATATGACGCAAAACGTCGCGGGCGACGCGGCCGAGGTTGTGTCGATCACCAAACCGGGCGCGGAAATCCATGGCTATGAACCAACCCCGCAAGATCTGGTGCGTGCCCAGGGCGCTGATCTGATCCTGTGGAACGGGCTTAATCTGGAACGATGGTTCGAACAGTTTCTGGCCAATCTGCGCAACATTCCGGAAGTCACCGTAAGTGACGGGATCACGCCTATTGCGATTGCGGGCGGGGATTATGACGGCAAGCCCAATCCTCATGCATGGATGGGTCTGGAAAACGCTTTGATCTATGTCGACAATATTGAAAAAGCGCTAGCCGCCGCGGATCCGACGAACGCGCAGACCTATGCGTCCAATGCCGCGGCCTATAAGGAACAGCTGCAAGCCACCATCGAACCACTGCGCCAACAGATTGAACAAGTCCCTGCAGAGAAACGCTGGCTGGTTTCCTGCGAAGGGGCTTTCAGCTACCTGGCCCGCGATTTCGCGATGAAAGAGCTTTATCTATGGCCGATCAACGCAGATCAGATGGGCACGCCGCGTCAGATCCGCGAGGTGATCGACGGGATCAAGCAGCACGAGATCCCTGCGGTATTCTGCGAAAGCACGGTGAATACGGGCCCGGCCGAACAGGTCGCGCGGGAAACCGGGGCGCATTATGGGGGCGTGCTGTATGTCGACAGCCTGTCCGAACCCGACGGCCCCGTGCCCACCTATCTGGACCTGCTGAAACTTACCTCGCAAACGCTTGCGGATGGCTTGCAGAATGGCTTGAAACGGGTGGAATAAGATGATGACACGTCAGGCACAGACAGTCGATACAAACGATCCGGGCGGCGGCATCATGGCAGATGATGTCACCGTCACCTATCGCAATGGCCACACCGCATTGCGCCACGCCAGTTTTGAAATTCCGCGCGGCACGGTGACCGCTTTGGTCGGTGTCAATGGTTCTGGCAAATCGACGCTGTTCAAGGCGATCATGGGGTTCATTCCATCGGCCAAGGGCAATATCCGCCTGCTGGGCCTGACCGTCGACGAGGCTTTGAAGCGCAATCTTGTTGCCTATGTGCCGCAAGCCGAAGAAGTCGACTGGTCCTTTCCCGTCTTGGTCGAAGATGTCGTGATGATGGGGCGTTATGGCAAAATGGGCTTGCTGCGCCGTCCATCCGAAGCGGATCACGACGCCGTCGATGCTGCCTTGCGCCGTGTGAACATGCAGGATTACCGCCACCGCCAGATCGGAGAGTTGTCAGGCGGTCAGAAAAAGCGCGTCTTTCTGGCCCGTGCTTTGGCGCAGGATGGTCAGGTCATCCTGCTGGACGAACCGTTCACCGGCGTCGATGTCAAAACCGAAGAACAGATTATACACCTTTTGGGCGAATTGCGCGACGAAGGTCGGGTGATGTTGGTTTCGACCCATAACCTTGGCTCGGTTCCGGAATTTTGCGACCGCGTGGTGCTGGTCAAGGGAACCGTGCTGGCCTATGGCCCGACCGAGACAACCTTTACCCGCGCCAACCTGGAAAAGACCTTTGGCGGGGTCTTGCGTCACTTCACGTTGGGCGGTCAGGCGCTGCATGACGACGACGATCCGCGGCGCATCTCGATCATCAGCGACGACGAACGGCCGCTGGTTCAATATGGCGACAGAACGCATGTGCTGGACAGCGCAGAACACAGTCGCGCGGCGCGAGATCATATGAAATGAACCTGCTGCTGGAGCCATTCACCTATGGCTACATGACCAACGCAATGTGGGTGTCGGCCCTTGTCGGCGGGGTCTGTGCCTTTCTGTCGGCATATCTGATGCTGCGCGGCTGGTCGCTGATTGGTGACGCACTGTCCCATTCGGTCGTGCCGGGTGTGGCGGGCGCCTATATGCTGGGGTTACCCTTTGCGCTTGGTGCGTTCCTGTCAGGTGGACTGGCAGCGGCTGCGATGCTTTTTCTGTCGGATCGGTCGGGGCTAAAGGTCGATGTGGTGATAGGCCTGATCTTCACGGCATTCTTTGGTCTTGGCCTGTTCATGATCTCGATCAATCCGGTGTCGGTGTCGATCCAAAGCATCGTCATGGGCAACATTCTTGCCATCACGCCCGAAGATACGCTGCAACTGGCAATCATCGGTTTCGTGTCATTGGCGGTTCTGCTGCTGAAATGGAAAGACCTGATGGTCGTGTTTTTCGACGAAAACCACGCCCGCACCATCGGCTTGCGTCCACGACTTTTGAAGGGCATGTTTTTCGTCCTGCTGTCAGCCTGCGTCGTTGCGGCGATGCAGACGGTGGGCGCTTTTCTGGTCATAGCCATGGTCGTCACACCGGGCGCCACGGCCTATCTGTTGTGCGACCGCTTTCCGCGCCTGATCGTGATGTCGGTTCTGATCGGCACGCTGACCAGTTTTGTCGGTGCCTATCTCAGTTATTTCCTGGATGGTGCGACGGGCGGGATCATCGTCTGTCTGCAAACATTGATTTTCGTTCTGGTATTCATCTTTGCGCCCAAACACGGACTTCTGGCGGCGCGGGCAAAAGCCGCCGCAGCCTTGCGGGAAGGAGCGGCTGAATGATCGAGACCCTGCTGATGCCGTTCCAGTTTCCCTTCATGCAGAACGCCTTTCTGATCGGGGTGATCGTTGCAGTGCCGACGGCCCTGCTGTCTTGTTTTCTGGTCCTGAAAGGCTGGGCACTGATGGGCGATGCGGTCAGCCATGCGGTTCTGCCCGGCGTCGTTCTGGCCTATATCCTGAACTTCCCGCTGGTCATCGGGGCCTTTCTTGCGGGCATGTTCACCGCGCTTGCCACGGGCTTTCTGTCGGAAAACAGCCGGATCAAGCAGGATACGGTGATGGGCGTGGTCTTTTCGGGAATGTTCGGGTTGGGGATCGTGCTTTATACCTCGATCAACTCGGGCGTGGATCTGGATCATATCCTGTTCGGCAATATGCTGGGGGTCGGACTTCAGGATCTGTTGACGGCAGGGATCATCTCGGTCGCGGTGTCGGCACTGTTGCTGATCTTCTGGAAAGACCTGATGCTGTTCGCCTTTGATCCCATTCAGGCGCGGGCGTCCGGCTTGCGGGTTGGCCTGCTGCATTACGGCCTGCTGATGATCCTGTCGCTGACCATTGTCGCGACGCTGACCGCGACGGGGCTGATCCTTGCCGTCGGCCTGCTGATCGCACCGGGCGCAATTGCCTTTCTGCTGGTGCGCAGCTTTGGACGGATGCTGGTCGTCGCGGTCGCGGTCTGCACGATAGCGATGCTGACCGGAACCTATCTCAGCTTCTTTCTGGACAGCGCCCCTGCCCCGACCGTCATTCTGGTGCTGACGCTGATCTTTATCGTGGCATTCATCTGGCGCAGCGTGCAGGCGCGCAAGGCGACGCAGGCCTGACCCTCTGGTCGGCGCGGCGATTTATGCTTAGGTAACAGGCAAGCAAGCGGCCCAAGGGCCAAGGAAAGGCGATCCGATGCTGAAAACCCGCATCATTCCCTGTCTGGATGTGGCTGATGGCCGCGTCGTCAAGGGCGTCAATTTTGTCGATCTGGTCGATGCCGGCGATCCGGTTCAGGCGGCCCGGGCCTATGACGCAGCGGGGGCAGACGAAATCTGTTTCCTCGACATTCACGCGACCCATGAAAACCGTGGCACGATGTTCGATCTGGTGACGCGGACGGCGGAACAATGCTTCGTGCCCCTGACCGTTGGTGGTGGCGTGCGCAGTCACCATGACGTGCGCAATCTGTTGCTGGCTGGCGCTGACAAGGTCAGCTTCAATTCCGCCGCTGTGGCCAATCCCGATGTGGTGGCCGAAGCGGCAGATCGGTTTGGCAGCCAGTGCATCGTCGTGGCGATAGATGCGAAAACTGTGGCTCCGGGGGAGTGGCAAATATTCACGCATGGTGGGCGCCAACCGACCGGCATCGACGCGGTCGAGTTTGCCCGCACGGTCGCAGCCAGGGGCGCGGGCGAAATCCTGCTGACCTCGATGGACCGCGATGGCACGCGGGCTGGCTTCAACATCCCATTGACCCGCGCGATTGCTGATGCGGTAAACATCCCCGTTATCGCGTCGGGAGGCGTCGGAACGCTGGATCACTTTGTGGAGGGTGTGACCGAAGGCCATGCCTCGGCCGTTCTGGCCGCGTCGATCTTTCACTTCGGCACCTTCACCATTGCCGAAGCCAAGGCCCACATGGCCGCTGCAGGAATCCCGATGAGGTTGACATGACCACCGCCATCCAACGCCTTGCCACCACCATCGAGGCGCGCAAAACCGCCGATCCAGATTCCAGTTGGACCGCCAAGCTGCTGGCAAAAGGCCCGGAAAAATGCGCCGAAAAATTTGGCGAAGAAGCGGTGGAAGCCATTATCGAGGCGGTGAAGGGCGACCGCGATCGGCTGACATCCGAGGCGGCAGACGTGATCTTTCATCTGCTGGTCATGCTCACGTCGCGCGGCGTCACCCTGACCGAAGTCGAGGCGGAACTGACGCGGCGCGAGGGCGTATCCGGGATCGCGGAAAGGGCGAACCGCCCCGCGTGACGACATCGAACCCCTTGAAACGGTGCATTTGCGCGAATCCCTTCCCCTTGGACAGCATACAAGGCTATAAGCAAGCAAACGCTGCTGCTTCGGCAGAAGGCGCGAACAACACATGGCAGAGGACGGCATGAGCAACGACCCCAAACACGACAAACATCATGATGGCGACGTGGCCTTTATTCAGTCGCTGGCCGAGCTTTTGAACGCCAGCAATCTGGCTGATATTTCGGTCAAACGTGAATATGGCGAACATGATCGCCTGACGGTCAGCCTGTCGAAGCAGGGGAAACAAGTCACCTATGCCGCCCCACCGGCCTATGTCGCGCCGACTGCAGCAGCGCCCGTTGCAGCGTCTGTAGCAGCGACTGCGGCGGCCACCCCTGCAGCCGCCGCATCGGAAGATCCGGCAACCTTGCCAGGTGCCGTCACCTCGCCCATGGTCGGGACGGCCTATCTGGCGGCTGAACCCGGTGCCGCGCCCTTCGTGCAGATTGGCCAGACCGTGGCCGAAGGCGATACGCTGATGATCGTCGAAGCCATGAAGACCATGAACCACATCCCTGCCCCGCGCGCAGGCACCGTAAAGCGCATCCTGATTGATGACGGCACCCCGGTCGAATTTGGCTCGCCGCTGATGATCGTCGAGTGAGGCGGTCATGTTTGATAAAATCCTGATCGCCAACCGGGGCGAAATTGCCCTGCGTGTGATCCGCGCCTGCCGCGAGATGGGCATTCAGACCGTTGCTGTTCATTCGGTTGCCGATACTGATGCGATGCATGTGCGCATGGCTGATGAATCGGTCTGTATCGGCCCCAATTCATCCACAGAGAGCTATCTGAACCCGGCGGCGATCATTGCCGCGTGCGAAATCACCGGAGCGCAGGCCGTGCATCCCGGCTATGGCTTCCTGTCCGAGAACGCCAATTTCGTTCAGATGCTGGAAGATCACGACATCACCTTCATTGGCCCCAAGGCCGAACATATCCGCATCATGGGTGATAAAATCACTGCCAAGGATACGGCCAAGGCGCTTGGTATCCCGGTCGTTCCCGGCAGCGATGGCGGCGTTGATGATGTCGATGATGCGAAAAAGGTTGCCGCCCAGATCGGTTATCCGGTCATCATCAAGGCAACGGCTGGCGGTGGCGGTCGCGGCATGAAGGTCGCGCAAGATGAAAAAGGTCTTGAAGTCGCCTTCCGCACCGCACGAAGCGAGGCGAAAGCCGCTTTTGGCAATCCAGATGTCTATATCGAGAAATACCTCCAGAAGCCGCGCCACATCGAAATCCAGGTATTTGGTGATGGCAAGGGCAACGCCGTCCATTTGGGGGAACGCGATTGTTCGTTGCAGCGCCGCCACCAGAAAGTGCTGGAAGAAGCCCCCGGTCCGGTCATCACGCCGGAAGAGCGTGCCCGGATCGGCAAGGTCTGCGCCGATGCGATTGCAAAAATCCAATATGCTGGCGCTGGCACCATCGAATTTCTTTATGAAGATGGTGAATTCTATTTCATCGAAATGAACACCCGCCTTCAGGTCGAACATCCCGTGACCGAGGCCATCTATGGCGTCGATCTGGTTCGCGAACAAATCCGTGTCGCCGCAGGCGAGCCGATGGAGTTGGATCAAGACAAGCTGAAGATCAACGGTCACGCCATCGAAGTTCGCATCAATGCCGAAAAGCTGCCGAATTTCAGCCCGTCTCCGGGCCGGATCACCCAGTTCCACGCCCCGGGGGGTCTGGGTGTTCGGATCGATTCGGCGCTGTATGATGGCTACTCGATCCCGCCCTATTACGACAGTTTGATCGGCAAGCTGATCGTTCATGGCCGTGATCGCCCCGAGGCGCTGGCGCGTCTGAACCGCGCCTTGGGCGAATTGATCATCGACGGCGTGGATACCACCATCCCCTTGTTCCAGGCACTTCTGCAAGAGCCTGATATCCAGTCCGGCAATTACTCGATCCATTGGCTGGAACGCTGGCTGGAAAGGCAAAAAGCGGATCTGTGACCCAATTGACGCCCGCGCTGTTGCTGAACGCCTATGCGCAGGGCGTCTTTCCCATGGCCGAAAGCGCGGATGATCCGCAACTGCATTGGTTCGATCCCGCGCAAAGGGGGATTATCCCCGTCGGACGGGTCCATGCCTCGCGTTCCTTACGGCGCGATCTGCGACGCGGTGAATGGTCCGCCCATCTGAATCGTGATTTCGATGCCGTTGTAAGCGCCTGTTCGAACCGCGAAGCAACCTGGATCAACGGACCGCTATTTGCAATTTATCATGCGCTTCATCAGGCCGGTTACGCCCATTCCATTGAAATTCAGAAGGGCGGGCAGTTTGCCGGCGGCATTTTCGGGGTAACGCTGGGCGGTGCCTTTTTTGGTGAATCCATGGTGTCGGGGCAGACCAATGGATCAAAAATGGCACTGCTCTGGACGTCCAGCCATCTGGCCCGCTGTGGATTCACTTTGTTCGATACGCAGTTTCTGACCCCTCATCTGAAAAATATGGGCGGGATCGAAATTTCACGCGGGATCTATAAGGCGCAGCTGAAACAGGCGTTACAGATCAACGCAGATTTCACCGCAAAGCCGCTGCCTGATGCGGATCAGCTTTGGCAGGAAATGACCCAAACGTCGTAGCGCGCATCATCAAGGGCTGACAAGGCGGGCGAAGACGCAATCATCCACCCCGCAAAAACGGTCGTATTCTGCGTCACGTCCTTGATCGTCAATTGTGCATAGGCATCTGAACTGGGGTCGCCCGCCGGATAGCGGCATTCACCCAGACTGACTTCCAACCGGCCATAAGCCGCGGATTCGCCGACGGCCAGATTGATATCGGTTGTACGCCCGGAAACTTTGTCCAAACCCCGCAGCAATGCACCATCCGCGCGGGCGACCTGTTGCGCAGCCGCAGGCAAAGCCAAGCCGAAAATCAATGTGATGGCGGTCAAAAGACGCATCATCGCGTCACCTCGAATCCTGTATGCAAGCTTATTCAGGCTGCCATGCATCATAATCGCGACGCGCAGCGGGTTCCGCACGATAAAGCGAGCCGGTTGGGTGATAGGCCTCGACCGTGCCGGTCAGGTTCGGCAAATGCGGTTTTTCCCACGGCCGATGTTGCAACGGAGCCTTGGTCGGCGGTTCGGCCCAGGTATGATGCAACCAGCCATGCCATTCCGGCGTGATCCGGCTTGCTTCGGACTCGCCGTTGTAAATTACCCAACGGCGTTTGCCGTCCTTGGTCTGGTAGAAGATATTCCCCTGTTCGTCCTCGCCGACCTTTTGGCCGTGCCGCCAGGTCCAGAACTGCGTGTTCCAGGTCTCACTGTTCCACCAGGTGAAAAAGCGGAGGAAGAGGGATTTGGCAGACATGGATAAGACCTCCTGAGGACGTGCTATCTTGGATATGCAGTAATCCGGACGCAAGGTCCAGACTTCGCGATCAGCGCATGTTCAAATCGGCGCGGCAAGCGAATGCAAGCCATGAAAATGGCCGCCGGTCAGGACCTACCGGCGGCCGGGAAAGTGTCGAAGCTGAAAATATCAGCTGGCCGAGGCGCTTTCCTTTTTCTCATCCGAATGGATCAACAATGGTTTCACCGCTGCATTGGTAACGGCGTCTTCGTTCACAACCACTTCCTTGACACTGTCCATGCCCGGCAGGTCGAACATGGTATCCAGAAGGATATCCTCCATGATCGAGCGCAACCCGCGTGCACCGGTCTTGCGCTGGATCGCGCGCTTGGCGATGGCGCTTAGCGCGTCTTCGGTGAAGGTCAGCTGAACGCCTTCCAGATCGAACAGTCGCTGATACTGTTTCACCAAGGCATTCTTCGGTTTGGTCAAAATGATGATCAGGGCCTCTTCATCCAGGTCGGTCAGCGTGGCAATCACCGGCAGACGGCCGACGAATTCAGGGATCAGGCCGAATTTCAGCAGATCTTCCGGTTCCAATTCCTTGAACAACTCGCCTACGCCACGATCGTCATTTTCCTTGACCGTCGCGCCAAAGCCCATCGCCGTGCCCTTGTTGCGCTGCGCGATGATCCGATCCAATCCGGCAAAAGCACCGCCACAAACGAAAAGAATGTTCGTCGTGTCTACCTGCAGGAATTCCTGCTGGGGATGCTTACGACCGCCCTGCGGCGGAACGCTGGCCACAGTGCCTTCCATGATTTTCAGCAATGCTTGCTGAACCCCCTCGCCCGACACGTCGCGGGTGATCGAGGGATTGTCCGATTTGCGCGTGATCTTGTCGACCTCATCAATATAGACGATGCCGCGCTGTGCGCGTTCGACGTTGTATTCAGATGCCTGCAACAGCTTCAGGATGATGTTCTCTACGTCCTCACCGACATAACCAGCCTCGGTCAGCGTGGTTGCGTCAGCCATGGTGAAGGGAACATCCAGAATCCGGGCCAGTGTCTGGGCCAACAACGTTTTACCGCAGCCAGTCGGGCCAATCAGCAGGATGTTCGACTTCGCCAGCTCGATATCCGATTTCGAGCCGTGGTTCAGACGCTTGTAATGGTTATGGACTGCGACAGACAGAACACGCTTGGCATGTTCCTGCCCGATCACATAATCATCCAGCACGCCGCAGATTTCCTTCGGCGTTGGAACACCATCGCCGGATTTCAGACCGGACGATTTCGTTTCCTCGCGGATGATATCCATGCACAGCTCGACGCATTCATCGCAGATGAAAACGGTCGGGCCTGCAATCAGTTTGCGCACCTCATGCTGGCTCTTGCCGCAAAAGCTGCAATAGAGCGTATTTTTGCTGTCGCCGCCGGACTGGTTCGCCATACGTCCAATTCCTTCGTTGCTGCCCGCCATCAAGGTCGAACAGGCGGACTGGCCAAGCCAGTGCCGCTTTGTCATCTGCTGCGGTGCGTAATGCCACCGCAGCCGTTTCTGCTATGTTAAGGACGACGGCCAGCCGTCACAATCCCTAACGAACCTATTTCTTTTCCGGCTCGGCTTTGCCGCGAGGTTCAAGAACCTCGTCGATCAGGCCCCAGTTTTTCGCCTCTTCCGGCGACATATAGCTGTCACGGTCCAGGGCCGCTTCAACTTCCTCCAGCGTGCGCCCGGTGTGGCGAACATAGATATCATTCAGGCGGCGCTTCAGGCTTTCCGTTTCACGCGCTTGAATCAGAAGATCGCTGGCCGTGCCGCGGAAGCCGCCCGAGGGCTGGTGAACCATGATCCGGCTATTGGGCAGCGAATACCGCAGACCCTTTTCACCTGCGGCCAGCAGCAGTGATCCCATCGACGATGCCTGCCCCACCACCAGCGTAGAGACGCGCGGACGGATATATTGCATCGTGTCATAGATCGACAGGCCCGATGTCACGACACCCCCGGGGCTGTTGATATACATGCTGATGTCTTTCGAGGGGTTTTCTGCCTCGAGAAACAGCAGTTGCGCTGAAATCAGCGTCGACATGCCATCATGGACCGGACCCGATACAAAGATGATCCGTTCTTTCAGAAGGCGTGAGAAAATGTCATAGGCGCGTTCCCCGCGAGAGGTTTGCTCAACCACCATGGGAACGAGGGTATTCATATAAAATTCTGCCGGATCGCTCATCTTCAGTCCTTGCCTGTTATTCCCTGTCCCCGCGATTCGACCGGGCATTGATCCCAACTGATATTCGCGAAAGGTTGACAGAGTCTTAGTAACGGGCAAGGTCCACCGCAAGGGATGCGGTGCAAATCGCCGCTCGCAGGTCGGAATTTAAGAAAGGGTGCGCAGATGAAACTGATCGTCGGCTTGGGTAATCCGGGCGCGAAATATGCCGCCAATCGCCATAATATCGGGTTTATGGCGCTGGATCGCATTGCCGCCGATCACGGTTTCACACCGTGGAAAACGCGTTTTCAGGGACTGTCATCCGAAGGGCGTCTGGGCACTGAACGGGTGATGCTGCTGAAACCTTCGACTTTCATGAACCTGTCTGGGCAATCAGTGGGCGAAGCCATGCGCTATCTTAAGTTGACCCCGGCGGATGTTATCGTGCTGCATGACGAACTGGATCTGGCGCCCGGCAAGTGCCGTGTCAAAACCGGGGGCGGTCATGCTGGACATAATGGTCTGCGTTCGATCCATCAGCACATCGGTGCCGATTACGAACGGGTGCGGTTGGGCATCGGGCATCCGGGCCATAAGGATCGCGTTGCGGGTTACGTGCTGTCTGACTTTGCCAAGGCGGATCAGGACTGGCTTGACGATCTGATGCGCGGCGTTTCCGATGGCGCGGCCTATCTGGCCTCAGGCGATGGCGGTCGGTTCCAGAATGCGGTCGCCGCGCGGACCGTTCCGCCCCGCAACACAGGCACCGAGCCACAGGGCAAGCGTTTATCCCCAGAGGTCAAACCGGCCCCAAAACCATCCGAAGCAGCCCCCGAAGATACTCCGCAAAGCTTCGCCGACAAACTGCGAAGCCTGACGCAGCGCTTCAAATGACCGAGGCCGCAGTCCGTCGTGCTTTCCGCGATCAGGCCACCGCCTGCCGTATGCTGGGATCGGACTTTACCGCCGGGATATGCGATATGCTGGCCAGGGTTTTACAGCCAGATCAAGGCCCGGTTGCCGAACAGGTTCTGGGCTGGCGGGGCGATCCCTCGGGAAAGGCCGACTCGGTGCCGTTGCGTCTGTGCGGTGGATTACACGCGCTGGTTCTGACGGGGCTTTCGCCAGATCTGGTGCGGGCTTACACCAATCGCGAGATCGGACCCGCCTTGTTGATCGACGCGATTCAGCGGCATCGTTGCTTTCTTCATGAATGGCTGCAAAGCCCGCCGCAAACCAACGAGGTTGCCAGGTCTGCCGCAATCATTGCCGCTGCCCGATTTATTCAGCAATTCACGACGCTGCCCATGCGTGCGCTGGAACTTGGGTCTTCGGCCGGTTTGAACCTGAATTTTCATAGATGTGACATCGATATAGACAACAAATATCCAGAAGAACATGACGGCGTTATTCTGCGACCAAAGTGGTCGGGGGAAATCCCCCTGGCCGATCTGTCAGTCGCCACGGCCCGTGGTATCGACCTGAATCCGCTGAACCCCGTGACGCACGCGCTTCGTTTGCGCAGTTATTGCTGGCCAGATCAGAAAGATCGGTTGGCGCGATTGGACGCGGCGCTGACACTTGCGCAGCAACACCCGACCACTGTGGATCAGGGGGATGCTGGTGCGTGGCTTAAGGCGCAACTGGATCATGCCACCTTGGGCCAAACAACCTTCGTCTTTCATACGATAGCCGCGCAGTATTTTCCGCGCGACACCCTGACCACCTGCGAGGCCGCATTGCAAAACGCAGGTCGTGCTGCATCGCGCGGTGCGCCGTTGATCCATTTTTCGATGGAATCCGATGGTGGTGACGGCGCTCGTCTGTCCTTGCGACTTTGGGATGGCGCTGAACGTGCATGGATTTTGGGTCGCGCGGATTTTCATGGTCGCTGGATCACGTGGCAGCCCAAGGAAATACCGCCACAAGATGTGAACCTCTTGGCACTTGGTCATTCGCCGAAGTGATTGTAATCTTTTCATAGAGGCGAGGAGGATCGAAACATGGAGCCATCCGTGAATGTGATCGGAACCAAATTGCAGACATGCTCGGGCAATCCCTTGACCGGGTTCTATCGAAACGGTTGCTGCGACACGGGGCCAGAGGATCAGGGCAGCCATACGGTCTGCGTCGTTGTGACCGCCGAATTTCTGGCAATGTCCAAGTATCTGGGCAATGATCTTTCCACACCTCGACCGGAGTTTCGATTTGCGGGCCTGAAACCCGGTGATCGCTGGTGCCTTTGCGCAGGGCGTTTCATGCAGGCGGCACAGGAATTTGCGGCACCGCAAGTTGTGCTGGAGGCGACACATGCCCGTGCCCTGGACATTATCCCGTTGGAGCTTTTGCGTACCCATGCTGTTGTCAATCCCCAAGATTAAACTGGCGGCGGCGTTGCTGTTGGCATGCGCCCTGCCCGTCGCCGCGCAATCGCAGGAACTGGGCGACGGCACGCCTATCCGAATGGATGACGTGGCGCGGTTGGCGCAATTCGATGCTGCTGCAGGATCGGCGCTTCTGGACATGATGGCGTTCGCGTCCGAGGCAGATCGTAACGCTGTTGCCGCAGCATTGCTGGGTCAGCCAATGCCATCGGAAGATGCCTTGCAGGAATTGCCGGGCACGTGGTCCTGTCAGATGATGAAATTGGGGGGCAATTTGGGGGCGGTCGTGTATCAGCCCTTTAAGTGCTCGGCAGGCAGCGACGGAAGTTTTGAAAAACTGACCGGGTCACAGCGGACCAAAGGCGCGGTTCACCGCGACGGCGACCAGTTGGTTTATCTGGGAACGGGATTCATCTATGACGATCCGCAGCCACCAGCCTATGCCGATCTGCCCGACCCGGTGGACCCACAATCCCTGCCGCAGCGCGTTCCCGAGGTTGGCATTCTGCAAGTCATCAACACCAATCGCGCGCGTATCCTGTTTCCCTATCCCGTTCTTGAATCGAAGTTCAACATCTTGTTGCTGACCCGGTAGAAGAAAACCGGGCGCAATCAGCGCCCGGCTTTTGAGATCTCGGAAGGGTTGGTCAGCCGTTGTTTTCGCCGCCATCACCACCGTCGGAGCCGCCATCACCGCCGTCGGAGCCGCCATCACCACCGTCAGACCCGTCTGAGCCGCCGTCCGAGCCGTCGCTGTCCGAACCGCTGTCGGAACCAGACCCATCCGAGCCGCTATCGCCGTCAGAGGAGCCATCAGATCCGTCGGTGCCATCGGTTCCGGTGCTATCACCATCGCTGTCAGCGTCGCTATCGGTCCCATCGGTTGCGCCGTCGGTATCTGAATCTTCGCCCGCGTCGGTGCCGTCATCAGTCGCGTCATCCGCAGCATCGGTCGAGGTAGCTGCCGCATTTGCATCTTTTTCGCTGCTGGTGTCACCTTCTTCGCGCAATTCAACACCATCGACCGACACAAGACTGCCGTTGGCGATGCTGTAAACCAGTTCGGTTGGAACGCCGTTGCGTTGCGCTGTAACCGTCATCAGTGCGCCTTCACGCAGGATGTGCACGTCACTGAACCCTTGCGCGATCAGTGTTTCGGCTACGGCCTGGTCATTATCGATCTGTTCGATCAAGCGGTATTCGCCCTCGACCACGGCACCTACAGGCGCACCCGGAGTGGCCGCAGTTCCCGGGACCACGGCGGTATTGCCAGCGGGGGTTTCAACAACGGTATCGCTTTCCTCAACCACAATGGTCGTCTGTGCGATGGCGGTGGTGCCCATCAGCGCACCAAGCGCCAGAACTTTCCCACCGATCAACGCAGTGTTAAGACTTTTCTTCAGCATGATTACCTCCTTCACGCATTCGGGGTGCAACCCCGAATGCATGAAACAGGTTCCCATACCGATAACATTATAACGAAATTGGGACGTTACAGGCGCAAGCTGGATCAGGTCTGAATATCGACGCCAAGGTGTTTTGCCACCGTGAAAATATCCTTGTCGCCCCGACCGCACATGTTCATCACGATAAGATGGTCTTTGGGCAGATCTGGCGCGATCTTGATCACATGGGCCAGTGCGTGGCTGGGCTCCAGCGCCGGAATGATCCCTTCAGTCTGACAGCACAGCTGGAACGCGGCAAGCGCTTCTTTGTCGGTGATGCTGACATATTCGGCCCGCCCAATGTCGTTCAGCCATGCATGTTCAGGGCCGATCCCCGGATAGTCCAGACCCGCGCTGATCGAATGGCCTTCAAGGATCTGGCCGTCGGCATCCTGCAACAGATAGGTGCGGTTGCCATGCAGAACCCCGGGACGACCGCCCGACAGGCTGGCGCAATGTTCCATCCGGTCATCTACGCCGTGGCCACCCGCCTCAACCCCGATAATCCGAACCTCTTTGTCATCAAGGAACGGATAAAACAGGCCCATCGCGTTCGATCCGCCGCCAATCGCCGCAATCAGCGTATCGGGCAGCCGGCCTTCACGCGGCATGATCTGTTCCTTGACCTCTTTGCCGATGATCGACTGAAAATCACGCACCATCGCAGGATAAGGGTGCGGGCCAGCAACCGTGCCGATGCAATAGAAGGTATCGCGGACATTCGTCACCCAATCCCGCAACGCATCGTTCATCGCATCCTTCAACGTGCCGCGACCGCTGGTGACTGGCACAACCTCGGCCCCCAGCAGACGCATGCGAAATACGTTCGGTGCCTGACGTTCCACATCGGTCGCGCCCATATAGACGACACATTTCAAACCAAAGCGTGCGCAGACTGTCGCCGTGGCAACACCGTGCTGCCCTGCTCCGGTTTCGGCGATGATCCGAGTCTTGCCCATGCGCATCGCCAGCAAGATCTGGCCAAGGACGTTATTGATCTTATGCGCACCGGTATGGTTCAACTCGTCACGCTTCATATAGATTTTTGCACCGCCCAGACGCTCGGTCAGGCGTTCCGCGTAATACAGCGGCGACGGTCGGCCAACGTAATGGGTCCAAAGATCATCCATCTGCGCCCAGAATTCGGGATCAGTCTTGGCACGCTCATACTCGGCTTCGAGGTCCAGGATCAGCGGCATGAGTGTTTCGCTGACGAAGCGGCCGCCATAGATGCCGAAACGACCCTGATCATCTGGTCCGGTCTTATAGCTGTTTACCAGATCGTCGGCCATGGAATCTGCCCTTTGCTGAATCTTGAATTATGGCCAAAGGCCCTACAGCGCCTTCTTATAACCGATATGGCTTGGGGTGAAGCCCAGCCTGTCGTAGAAGCGATGTGCGTCTTGCCGCGATTTACTGGTGGTGAATTGCAGGATACTGCATCCGGCATTCCGGGCGCGCGCTTCGGCGTCGGCAATCAGCGCTTCACCCAGTTTCTGACCGCGCATTTCGGTCGCGACACGCACACCTTCGATCTGCGCACGGCGCATCCCGCCAAGGGATAAGCCCGAGATGAAGGTGATCTGATAGCAAGCCACGACCATACCATTCAGATCCCCAACAATCAGGTGATTGGCTCCTTCGGTCAGCATCTGATCAAAGGCGCGCAGATACAGGTCCAAATCACCGCGTTCACGGTCACGCCCCAAGACATCATCGGCCAACATCGCAACGACCTCTGCCACGTCGTCGCGGGTGCCGGATCGAAAAACAACCAGTCCCGGCATAAGATCAGCTGGCCGCGCTGATAAAGCTGCGGATCAGGTTCGCATCCTTGATGCCCGGTTCGCTTTCGACGCCAGAGGAAACATCCACGCCCCGCGCACCGGTCAGACGAATTGCCTCGGCGACGTTGCTGGGGGTCAGGCCACCGGCCAGCAACCATGGGCGCAGCCATTTGCGACCGACCAGCAAGCGCCAGTCAAAGACAAGGCCGTTTCCACCGGGCAAAATCGCGTCCTTCGGCGCTTTCGCGTCCACCAACAGCATATCCGCGACCAGACCATAATCTATCAGCGCTGGCAAATCCTCTGGCCCCGAGATGCCGATGGCTTTCATGACCGGAAGCCCGGTCAATTCCTTGACCTGCGCAACCCGATCCACGCTTTCTTGCCCGTGCAACTGGATCACGTCCAAAGGTGCCACAGCCAAAGTCGTGGTCAATTGCTCATCGCTTGGGTTGACGAACAGGCCGACCTTGGCGATGCCGACGGGCACGGCCGCCATCAATGCGGCAGCCTGTTCAGGCGTCACCGCGCGCGGCGATTTGGGGAAAAAGACAAAGCCCAGATAGGTTGCACCGGCCTTGACTGCCGCCTCGATGCTGGCAGGATCGCTTAGACCGCAAATCTTTACCTGAGCCATGGTGTCAGCGGGGCAAGGGCAATGTCGTGCCCGGAGCGGGTTCGGCCGACGCAATCGGCATCGGTTCGGGTGATCGCGTTTTCCTTGGCTGATCGACAATCGCAAGAACTTCATCGCGCGGGGCGGCGTGTTCCTTGCGCAAGCTGCCAACCTCGGTCTGCAGAAGCGCCGCCTTGTTCGCCTCCTCTCGTGCTTGCCGACGGATATGCGATTCACGCATCCACTCCCCGACAAGGCCAAAGATCATGCCAAGCGCGAAGGCCACAAAAATGACCAGAAACAACGGTAGGGTGATGGTCCATTGCCCACCAAGGAAGGTCCCGAAATTCGCTGGAAATACAGAAAGTGTCACCAATTCACGGTTGGCCAAGGCCAGCGCGATCAAAAAGAGTCCAACCAGCACAATGAATATCAAACGGATAAGACGCATCGGCATTCCTTGGTAGTTCTGTAAGGCGGGATGACGGCCGCCGGGTTCAGGCCCTTGTAAGCTGGTCAGGCTTCGCCGTTCAACCGATCACGCAGCAACTTTCCCGTTTTGAAGAAGGGCACGTGCTTTTCATCAACCTCGACCGAATCGCCAGTTCGCGGGTTCCGCCCCGTGCGAGAATCGCGCTTCTTCACAGAAAACGCCCCAAACCCTCGAAGTTCAACTCTGTCGCCGCGCGCCATCGCATCGATAATCTCTTCAAATACGGTGGTCACGATACGCTCCACATCGCGGCGGAACAGATGCGGATTTTCATCCGAAATTTTCTGGATCAATTCAGAGCGGATCATGGCTTCTCCAACAATACGGCAACGGCGTCGATACGAGCTGCGTCGGTTGCGTCGTTCATTACCCTTGGTTAACGTCAGGGCACTGTATTAGTTGCATAGCGTTGCAGTTTTACCGCAGCCGCGCAAGATCTGAGTTTGAGCCAAGTCCCCAAATCCGCACAAAAAAACCCGCCCGGCTGCTATTTGCCGGGCGGATTTCTGTTCTGACAACTGATAAAAATCAGTTATTGCGGTTCAGAGCCGCGCCAAGGATATCGCCCAGCGACGCGCCCGAATCCGAGCTGCCGTATTGGTCGATGGCCTCTTTTTCTTCGGCGATTTCGCGTGCCTTGATCGACAGACCCAGACGGCGGGTCTTGGTGTCGACATTGGTGACGCGCACATCAACCTTGTCGCCGACCTGGAAGCGCTCGGGGCGCTGGTCCTGACGGTCGCGGGCCAGATCGCTGCGACGGATGAACGACTTCACCCCATTGTATTCCACTTCGACGCCGCCATCTTCGATCGCGGTGATTTCCACGGTCACAACCGAGCCACGCTTCACGCCGTCAACGGCTTCGGCCATATGCTCGTTTTCCAGGGCTTTGATCGACAGCGAAATACGCTCTTTCTCGACATCCACGTCTTGAACAACGGCTTTCACCATGTCGCCCTTGCGGTAGTCCTGAATGGCGTCTTCGCCGCGGGCATCCCAGCTGATGTCCGACAGGTGAACCATACCGTCGATATCGCCGTCGAGGCCGATGAACAGACCGAATTCGGTGATGTTCTTGACTTCGCCTTCGATGACGGTGCCCGATGGATGGGTCTCTGCAAAGACTTCCCACGGGTTGCGCTGCGTCTGCTTGAGGCCCAGAGAAACGCGACGCTTGGCTTCGTCGATTTCCAGCACCATGACTTCGACTTCCTGCGAGGTCGAGACGATCTTGCCGGGATGGACGTTCTTCTTGGTCCAGCTCATTTCCGAAACGTGGACCAGACCTTCGACACCGGCTTGCAGCTCAACGAATGCGCCGTAATCGGTGATGTTGGTCACGCGGCCCTGATGGACCGAACCGATCGGGAATTTGTCGCCGACGGTATCCCACGGATCGGCCTGAAGCTGTTTCATGCCCAGGCTGATGCGGTGGCTGTCTTTGTTGATCTTGATGACCTGAACTTTGACGGTTTCACCGATCGTCAGGATTTCCGACGGGTGGTTGACGCGGCGCCATGCCATGTCGGTGACGTGCAGCAGACCGTCAACACCGCCCAGATCGACGAAGGCGCCGTATTCGGTGATGTTCTTGACAACGCCGTCCACCGTCTGACCTTCGGTCAGGTTGGCAATGACTTCCGCGCGCTGTTCGGCGCGGCTTTCTTCCAGAATGGCGCGGCGCGAGACAACGATGTTGCCACGGCGGCGATCCATTTTCAGGATCTGGAATGGCTGCTTCAGACCCATCAACGGGCCAGCGTCGCGAACTGGACGAACGTCCACTTGCGAACCCGGCAGGAACGCGACAGCGCCGCCCAGATCAACCGTGAAGCCGCCCTTGACGCGACCGAAGATGGCGCCTTCGACGCGCTCTTCGTCAGCATAGGCTTTTTCCAGACGATCCCAGGCTTCTTCACGACGCGCTTTTTCGCGCGAGATCGAAGCTTCACCGCGGGCGTTCTCGACGCGGTCCAGATAGACCTCGACTTCGTCGCCGACTGCCAGTTTGGCTTCTTCACCGGGATTTGCGAATTCTTTCAGATCAACGCGGCCTTCCATTTTGTAGCCGACGTCGATGATGGCCTGGCCTGCTTCAATCGCAATGACCTTGCCTTTGACAACCGAACCCTCTTCGGGGGTGTCAATTTCGAAGCTTTCGTTCAGGAGGGCTTCGAATTCCTCCATCGTTGTTTTAGCGCACATGCAGTAACGGTTTCCTTTTTCATCGTTTTTTCTGGCCTGACGGTTGGCTCCGCCGGTCTTTATGGTGTCCTTTGGGAACGACAAAGGGTCGCGGCTGTTCGCCCGACCCATATTTGCAGTGGCCTGTTGTGACCATTTCGCCCGAAAGACTGTCGCCGATATAAGCGTGAAAACAGGGAAACTCAACGATAAATTGCATCTCTTGCGATATGGCCGGTCGGAAATAACTCTTGCGGGCGGAATTCCTGATGTGGTTATGTTCTGCCGGATATATCGCAGCCAGCTCCGGGAGGAAGAATTAATGCGTCCAGGCTCCATCCTACTTGCCACCGCCTTCACCGCGACCGCCCTGCCGGTCTGGGCAGAGGAGATCACCGTTTTCGCCGCCGCATCGCTGAAAAACGCGCTGGACGAGGTTGCCGCCAGCTATACTGAAGACACCGGAAATCATGTCACGATCTCTTATGCCGGGTCGAACCAGCTGGCGCAGCAGATCATTCAGGGGGCGCCTGCCGATATTTTCATTTCGGCCAATGAGGAATGGATGGACGAGGTCGAAAAGGCCGGACTGCTGGCCGAGGGCACGCGCGAAGACCTGCTGGGCAACAAGCTGGTCCTGATCGCGCATGGCCAAGAGGCCGAAGTGCTGTCGGAAGATGCGATGAAAGATCTGGACCTGCCCACCATGCTGGGCGACGGCAAACTGGCGATGGCCCTGGTCGATTCCGTGCCCGCCGGTCAATATGGCAAGGCGGCGCTGGAAACCCTTGGAATCTGGGATGCGGTTGCGCCGGATGTTGCGCAGGTCGACAATGTGCGTGCCGCACTGGCCCTGGTCGCGACCGGCGAGGCGCCTTATGGCATCGTCTATGCCACCGATGCCGCAGCCGAGGACAATGTCACCGTGATCGGAGAATTTCCCGCTGACAGCTATCCCAAGATCATCTATCCGGCCGCGCTGACCAGCGTTGCTGCGGATGAGGCTGACCGCGCATTCTATGATGTGCTATCGTCGGATCAGGCTGCAACAGCCTTCGAGAAACAGGGCTTTACCGTATTGAAGTGATCACGTGACCGACTGGCTGACCCCGCAGGAATGGCAGGCCGTTGCCCTGTCGCTGAAAGTTTCGATCGTCGCGGTGTTGGCCAGCCTGCCGTTGGGCGTGCTGGTGGCCTATGCGCTGGCGCGATGGCGGTTCTGGGGACATGGCGTTCTGAACGGGCTGGTCCATTTGCCGCTGGTGCTGCCCCCCGTCGTGACGGGCTATCTGCTGTTGCTGACCTTCGGACGGCGCGGAACGGTCGGACAGTTTCTGGATCAATGGTTCGGCATCGTCTTTGCCTTCCGCTGGACCGGCGCGGCTTTGGCCGCTGCCGTGATGTCGTTTCCCTTGCTGGTGCGCGCGATCCGTCTGGCGGTCGAGGCGGTCGATCCCCGGTTGGAGGCTGCAGCCTCGACCCTTGGCGCGTCCCGGTTCTGGGTCTTTCTGACCGTGACCCTGCCGCTGATCCTGCCCGGTATTCTGGCAGGCATGGTGCTGGCCTTTGCCAAGGCCATGGGCGAATTCGGGGCAACGATCACATTCGTCTCCAACATTCCAGGTCAGACGCAAACCTTGCCCTCCGCCATCTATTCATTCCTGCAAGTGCCCGGCGGTGAAAGTTCGGCCGCAAAACTGGTGTTGATCGCCATTTTCATCGCCATTGCCGCCCTGGCCTTGTCCGAATGGGTGGCGCAGGCCGTCGCCAAGCGGATCAGGGCAAACTGATGCTGGTGGTCAATATTCAACAGCATTTCTTGGGCTTCGATCTGGATGCAGGGTTCAGTGCGCCCGCAGGGCTGACGGTGCTGTTCGGCCAATCCGGTTCGGGAAAGACAACTATCATCAATGCAATTGCCGGTCTTTCCCGGCCCGATTCCGGCCAGATCGAGGTGGATGGCGTGGTTTTCTATGACAGCGCCAAACGACAGTATCTGCCAGCGCATCGGCGCCAAGTTGGATATGTCTTTCAGGATGCCAGGCTGTTTCCGCATCTGACGGTTCGACAAAACCTGCTTTATGGCGGCTGGTTCGCGAAAACCCGCAAAGCTAGCACGGATTTCGGTCATATCGTCGACATGATGGGAATTGAGCATTTGCTGACGCGTCGCCCCGGTGCCTTGTCGGGCGGTGAAAAACAGCGTGTCGCGATTGGGCGCGCAATCCTGTCGCGTCCCCGGATGCTGTTGATGGATGAACCGCTGGCTGCGCTGGACGATGCCCGCAAGGCCGAAATCCTGCCCTATCTGGAACGCCTGCGGGATGAAACGCACCTGCCGATCCTTTATGTGACCCACTCGGTCAGCGAAGTTGCACGTCTGGCAACCACGGTTGTGATGCTTAATGCGGGACGCGTCGTGGCGGCGGGTCCGACAAGCGAGATTTTCAGCGATCCGGCGACCGCTTCTTTGCTGGGGATGGCCGAGGCGGGGGCGATCATTCGCGCACGGGTCGAGGCGATAGAAGCCGATGGGCTGGCCCGGCTGCAAACATCTGGCGGTTCCCTGTGGCTGGCACAGCATCGGTTACAGCCCGGCGCTGAATTGCGCCTGCGGATCATGGCCAAGGATGTGCTTCTGGCGCTTGAACCGCCAACCGGCATATCTGCGCTGAATATCATCGCAGCACATATCCGCGATCTGTCAGATACGCCCGAGGGCGTTCTGGTGCGGCTGGATATGGGAACAGAGACGATCCTGTCCCACATCACCCGCCGCTCGGCAGCAACCTTGAACCTCCGCCCCGGCAAATCGGTTCATGCAGTTCTGAAGACCGTCTCGGTCGCGCCCGGAAGTGTTTCCGTATCCCGATCCAGCGCAACCCAAACACCCGAAGCGCGGGAATAGTGCTGCAACAAGGGGGGCTGAAATCCCTGCTGGTCCATCGGTGCGATGTGCCGCTCGATGGTCAGTTCGGTCCCGTTTATATCCAGCACCGCAAACTCATTCTGCAGATCACCCGCACGGTCGCATAGCGCCGTCCCTGCCTGAACCTGCAGGATTTCAGGGTAAGCCGTCACCGCCATCAGCATATCCGTATCATACAGATGCAGATGCCCGCTAAGCGCGATCTGAACCCCGGCCTGCGCCATGGATGCCAGGGATTGCGGCGCATTGCGGGCCAACTCCTTATCCACCTGTGGCAACTGCTCCATCGGGTGATGCAGCGCGACGATATTGGTGGCCAGGGGATCCAGCCCGGCAATCACACCCGTAATATCCTTGGGTCGCAGAACGCCGCGCTGAACGGTGAACGGATCGACACTGTTCACGCCGAAAACGCGAACGTCACCTGCCTGCCGGGTTGGCGACAGGTCGGGACTGATCGCTTGTTCATAGTTCCTGTAGGGGATCAGAAAGCGGACCGGAATATTATAAAGCGGAACATCATGGTTGCCCGGAACAGCCATGACCGGAGCGGTTATCTGGTCCAGAAACTCGGCAGCCTTGCGATATTCACCGGGACGCCCGCGATGCGTCAGGTCGCCGGTCACGACGACCAGATCGGCGCGCAGGCGGTTTACCAGTGCCAATAACGGTCCGACCAGTTGTTTCCGCTCAAATCCGAAGTGTAGATCTGACAAATGAAGGATACGCGTCACGACTTAGTCCTTGGTCTTGTTCTCTCCACCGGCGGGCACCAATACGGTCAGGGCATCATGCCAGACCTTCAGATGAAACGGGCTTGCCAGTCGGGTCTTTTCGCCGTCATGCGCAATCAACTGCTGTGGTTTATATGTTTCGATGTTGATTTCGTCGGTGATGATCAGGTCGAAATCGCTATCCTTTGCACTTAGACCAATCGTCAGCCGAAGGGCAGATCGCAGCAAAGGAACGGGTTTGCGCGCCTTTGCAATCAAGACTGCGAAATTGCCATCGCGTATGGCGTCAGCACCTTCCAACCCGAAACTTTCCAGTTGATAGGCGCTGCGTGCGACAAAGGCCAAGGCGGTGGAATAGCTTTTGCTTTCGCCCTCGACACGGGCAGTCAAGTTCATGGGATGGCGCAAACGGCGCAGCGCGACCAGCACCGACCAATAAGCCGCAATGCGAGAGCGCCCCCACCTGCGATAGATGCTTTCCCGCGTTTTCAGGATATGCGGATAGATGCCCAGACTGACGTTGTTCAGGAAAATCAGGTTTTCTATCTGACCGACATCCACCTGTTTCGCGACGCCATTGCGCAAAGTCTGAATGGCGTCTTCCATCGTTTCGCCCACGCCAAGGTCACGCGCGAAATAGTTGAAGGTGCCGCCGGGCAAGACGCCCATCGTTGCATCGCTGCCGGCAAGCGCACCAGCAACGGCAGACTGTGTGCCATCGCCTCCGGCGGCAACGATGATATCGAAACCGTCATCGACAGCTTGTCGTGCCATGTCCAGCAACTGACTGCCTTCATCGGTCTGCCGCAGGTCAAATTCTGCAACAAACGGCTGCAATCCTTCGGTGATTGTCCGGACGACCTGATCGTCCTCTTTCCCTGACCCGCGATTTCGGATCACACAAAGCCGCGCTTTTGAGAGGTCGACTGGCTGGGGGTTTTTCTGCGTCATAACCAGTTCCGTGGCTCTGCTGTTTCAGCCTAACCCGCCAAACCGGTTCCGGTTTCACAATCGCAACGCGGCTTTCGTCACCAATTCGTCAAGCCCCTCGCCCCCTTGCGAGATATAGCTTAACAATTGCTGGCGCATCCGCGGCTCCCAGAAGTCGCGCAGATGGTCAGCAATTTTTTCCGGTGCGTCGCCCGGCTGGGATTTGAAAAAGGTCGCGATCTGGTTCGCCATGCGGATCATCTTGTCAGGCGACATCGGAAATCCTGTCGGAAAGTCGGTGGGGATGTGAAAACAGATCGAAACCATCGCCGCGCGCAAATGCGGCCAGCGTGATCCCGGCCTGTTCGGCCAGACGCAGCGCGTGCAGGGTTGGTGCCGACACCGCGACCAGCACGGCACAGCCCGCCATCGCACTTTTCTGCACCATCTCGACCGAGACGCGGCTGGTCAACACGAACATCCCCTGCCCTGCATCAACACCCTGACGCGCCATCGCACCTATCAGCTTGTCCAGCGCATTGTGGCGGCCCACATCTTCGCGGGCCATCAGGATTCCATGCCCCGGCATCAGAAATCCGGCAGCGTGAACCGCGCGGCTGCGATCATGCAAGGGTTGCCACGCACGCAAGGCGTCGGTGGCGCCGCTGATTTCCGCGACGGTCAAGCCCGGCCCAAGGTTGCTGAGGTCGGGCAGATCCCGCACCGCCTGATCCAGACTGTCGATCCCGCATAGCCCGCAGCCCACTGGTCCGGCCATCGCGCGCCGACGCGCTGAAATCGCCTCGGCCCGGTCTTCGGCCAGCCACATCTGCACTTCCAATCCTTTGGGATGCGCGATCACCTCGGATGAAGCAATCTGATCGGGGTGATCGACGATACCTTCGGTCAGCGAAAAGCCATAGCCGAAGTCCTCCAGATCGGCAGGCGTCGCCATCATCACCGCCTGGGTCGAGCCGTTATAAACCATCGCCACAGCCGTTTCCTCGGGCAACTCGCGGCTGACTGCGGAAACGCTGCTGTTCCGATAATGGCTGGCTTTCGCCCGTGCTGTCGGGTCCGGCAATGTCATTCATTCCGCCGCTGGCAAAATCCGCCGGGCCAATTCGGCCTGCGCGTTATAGCTTTCCTGCCAGTCCGACGGACCATTCGAAGGACTGACCTGCACCGCTGTGACCTTGTATTCCGGGCAGTTCGTGGCCCAATCCGAAAAATCCGTGGTCACGACGTTAGCCTGCGTCGTCGGGTGATGGAAGGTCGTATAAACCACGCCCGCCGCAACCCGGTCCGTCAGTGTCGCACGCAGGGTGGTTTCGCCCGCCCGCGATGCCAGCCGCACCCAATCCCCCTCCTTGACGCCACGCTGTTCGGCGTCATGAGGATGAATTTCCAATATATCCTCGGGATGCCAGACGACATTTTCCGTCCGCCGCGTCTGCGCACCCACATTATAATGCGACAGGATACGCCCCGTGGTCAGCAGCAAGGGGAAGCGAGGCCCGGCGCGTTCGTCGGTCGCGACATATTCCGTGACCATGAAATGCCCCTTTCCGCTGACAAAGCCATCGACATGCATCATCGGCGTGCCTTCGGGGGCAGAGCCATTGCACGGCCACTGGACCGAGCCTTTCTCCTCAAGCAGTTCATAGCTGACATTGGCAAAGCTGGGCGTCGTGGCCGCGATTTCATCCATGATCTGCGACGGGTGGGTATAGGTCCAGTTTCCGCCCATCGCATTGGCCAGCATCTGGGTGATTTCCCAATCCTCATAGCCGTTGCGCGGCGCCATCACGCGACGCACGCGATTGATGCGGCGTTCGGCATTGGTGAATGTGCCGTCCTTTTCCAGAAACGACGAACCGGGCAGGAAGACATGGGCGTAATTTGCCGTCTCATTCAGGAACAGGTCATGGACGATGACGCAATCCATCGCCCGCAAGCCAGCGGCCACGTGGTGTGTATCCGGGTCGGACTGCAAGATATCTTCGCCCTGACAATACAGCCCGCGAAAGGTGCCCTCGACCGCCGCATCCAGCATGTTCGGGATGCGCAGGCCGGGTTCGGGATCGATTTCCACCCCCCACGCGTTTTCATAGATCGCCCGGACCTCGGGCAGTTTCACGTGGCGATAGCCGGGCAATTCATGCGGAAAGCTGCCCATATCGCAGGAGCCCTGCACGTTATTCTGCCCGCGCAAGGGATTCACGCCCACGCCCGCGCGACCGATATTTCCGGTCAGCATGGCCAAATTGGCGATGCCGATGACGGTCGTCGAACCCTGGCTATGTTCGGTGACGCCCAGTCCGTAATAGATCGCCCCATTGCCGCCCGTCGCATAAAGGCGCGCGGCCTGTCGCAAATCATCGGCTGGGACGCCGGTCATTGCCTCGATGTTTTCGGGGGAATGGCGAGGATCGGCGACGAAATCCACATAATACTGAAATTCGTCCCAGTCACAGCGTTCGCGAATAAAGGCTTCGTCGAACAGCCCTTCGGTCACGATCACATGCGCCATTGCCGTCACGACCGCCACATTGGTGCCGGGTTTCAGTGGCAGGTGAAAGGCCGCCTCGACATGGGCGGAACGCACGATATCCGTGCGGCGCGGGTCGATCACGATAAGCTTCGCCCCCTGACGCAGCCGTGCCTTCAGGCGAGAGGCAAAGACCGGGTGCCCATCCGTCGGATTCGCGCCGATGATAACGACGACATCCGCATCCGCAACGCTATCAAAATCCTGCGTCCCGGCCGAGGTGCCATAGGTCTTGCCCAGACCATAGCCGGTCGGCGAATGGCAGACCCGTGCGCAGGTGTCGGTATTGTTGTTGCGAAAGACTGCGCGGGTCAGTTTCTGCACCAGATAGGTTTCCTCATTGGTGCAGCGGCTGGAGGTGATGACGCCGATGGACTGGCGGCCATGATGCTTCTGAATGTCGCGATGCGGCTGGCGGCAAAGGCCATGGCCTCGTCCCAACCCACCTCTCGCCACGGCTCATCAATGCTGTTGCGGATCATCGGGTTCAGGATGCGATCCTTGTGCTTGGCATAGCCATAGGCAAAGCGCCCCTTGACACAGCTATGGCCCCGGTTTGCCTTGCCGTGCTTGTAAGGGACCATGCGCACCAGTTGATCGCCGTTCAGTTCAGCTTTGAACGAACAGCCAACGCCGCAATAGGCGCAGGTCGTGATGATCGAGCGCTGCGGCGTTCCCAGCTCGATCACCGATTTTTCCTGCAAGGTCGCGGTCGGGCAAGCCTGCACGCAAGCGCCGCAACTGACACAATCCGAGGTCAGGAAATCGTCGCCAATCGCGCCCGCACTGACACGGCTGTCAAATCCGCGCCCTTCGATGGTCAGCGCAAAGGTGCCCTGCACTTCCTCGCAGGCACGCACGCAGCGGGAGCAGACAATACATTTCGCCGGGTCATAGCTGAAATAGGGATTGCTGTCGTCCTTGGGGATATAAAGGGCATTCACCTCGGCCCCGTTGCGGCGGGCAAAATGGTTGTCCAGCCTGCCGCCCACAGGCGCTTCATAGCGCACATCGCGCAGCCCCACGGCCCCCGCCGCATCCTGCAATTCGCAATCACCATTGGCCGAACAGGTCAGGCAGTCCAGCGGGTGATCGCTGATATACAGCTCCATGACGCCGCGGCGTAGCTTGCGCAGTTTTTCAGATTGCGTGTGGACCACCATTCCCTCGGCAACCGGCGTCGTGCAGGAGGCAGGCGTGCCACGCCGGCCATCAATCTGAACCACACACAACCGACAAGACCCGAAGGCTTCTATATTGTCGCTGGCGCACAGTTTGGGCACGTCAACGCCCGCTTCGGCAGCGGCGCGCATCACCGACGTGCCCGCAGGCACCGTGACGGCGATCCCGTCGATCACCAGCGATACCGGCGCACCGGTGCCGATTTTCGTGCCCATGTCGCGATCATCGCCGGGCGGGAATTGCGGAATGATGAAATCCTTCATTCGGCTGCCTCTTTCTGGGTCGCAAAGTCATCGGGGAAATGTGTCAGCGCCGACATCACCGGATAAGGGGTAAACCCGCCAAGCGCACAAAGCGACCCGTCGCGCATTGTATCACATAAATCGGTCAACAGTTCGATTGCAGCGGTGTCGCCCTGCGCAATCCGGTCGATCGTTTCGACGCCACGCACCGCACCGATTCGGCAGGGCGTGCATTTGCCGCAGCTTTCCACGGCACAGAACTCCATCGCGAAGCGGGCCATGTGCAGCATATCGGCAGTATCGTCAAAGACGACCAGACCGGCATGGCCGATCAGGCCACCCTGCTGGTCAAATTCCTCGTAGCCAATGGGCGTGTCGAATTTTTCCACCGGCATATAGGCCCCAAGCGGACCGCCCACCTGCACCGCCTTGACCGGACGACCCGAGGCTGTGCCGCCGCCGATCTCATTCACCACCTGTCCCAAGGTCACGCCGAAAGCTGTCTCATACAGGCCGCCATGTTTGATGTTACCCGCGATTTGCAGCGTGACCGTGCCGCGCGACCGGCCCAGCCCGAAATCGGCATAGTGCCCGGCGCCTTTTTCAAAGATCACGGGGATCGTCGCCAGCGAGATGACATTGTTGACCACCGTGGGTTTGCCCATGAACCCTTCCAGTGCAGGCAAAGGCGGCTTGGCGCGGACAGTGCCACGCTTGCCCTCCAGCGAATTCAGCAGCGCGGTCTCCTCGCCGCAGACATAGGCCCCGGCCCCTGTCCGAACCTCGATGTCGAAGGCATGGGGTGAGCCAAGCACATTGGGACCAAGCAACCCGCGCGCCCGCGCGATATCCACCGCATCGGTCAGCACCCTGATCGCGTCTGGATATTCGGACCGCAGATAGACATAGCCACGCGTCGCGCCAACGCCGATCCCGGCAATGGCCATGCCCTCGATCAGGCTGAAGGGATCCCCTTCGATGATCATGCGGTCCGCGAATGTGCCGCTGTCGCCCTCATCCGCGTTGCAGACAATATATTTCTGTGCCGCATCCGCATCCGCCACGGTTTTCCACTTAATCCCGGTCGGAAAGCCCGCGCCGCCGCGACCACGCAGACCGCTGTCCACGACCTCTTGCAAGATATCGCGGGCGCCCATTGCAATGGCCCGCTTCACCCCGACAAGACCGCCATGTGCTTCGTAATCATCTAGATCCAGCGGGTCTATCACGCCGCAGCGGGCAAAGGTCAGTCGGGTTTGACCGGCAAGGAACGGGATTTCCTGAACCGGCCCAAGGCTTTGCAACTTGCCTTCCAGAAGGGCCGGAACGTCGGCAGGTGTGACCGGGCCATAGGCCTGACGCCCCTGTCCCTGCCCCAGATCCACTTCGACCAGCGGTTCCAGCCAGATCATCCCGTAAGAGCCGTTGCGGATCATCTGCACATCCAAGCCACGGGCCCCGGCGTGCTGCAAGATGGCACGGGCCACCTCATCCGCGCCAAGGGCCTTGGCGGCGCTGTCCATTGGGACGTAAATCTTCATGCGCCAACCTCGTCCAGCAGGTGCTGCATCCTTGCCGTATCGACGCGCGCGACAACCTGTCCGTCCAGCATGACGGCAGGCGCACAGGCGCACATGCCCAGACAATAAACCGGCTCTACCGTCACCGCGCCATCGCGGGTGGTTTCGTGCCAGCCGATGCCCAGCTTGTCCAGGGTCGCCTGCGCCAGCGCATCGCAGCCCATCGACTGACAAGCTTCGGCCCGGCAGATCTTCAACACATGCCGACCCGCAGGCGCATCACGGAAATCATGATAAAAGCTGATGACCCCATGCACCTCGGCACGACCAAGGTTCAGCAGATCGGCCAGAACCGGAACGGCACCCTGGGGAATGAACCCGAATTCCTGCTGCAACGCATGCAGCATGGGCAACAGTGGTCCTTCCAACGCGGTCAGAGGCGTGACGATCGCACGAATATCCTCGGACGTCGGGGCTGGCGCATTGAAATGCATGGCTGGCCTTTCACTAAATTCCACCACAAAGAAAACAACCGCAACGATACGAAATCAATATCGTTGTTTCGTTGGATGATAGAAATTATCTATCAGAAACCATCCGCCGCGCCTCGGTCAACAATGCGTCCAGAACGGGTGTATGTGGCTCTCTCCACGGCGCGACCAGGCCGACGCTGTGCCCCGCGCCACCGTCCTGCATCGGGATCAGCCGCAGATCCTTACCCTGCGTCAGAAAGCGCGCGATATCTTCTGGCAGAATGGTCAGCCAACCTCCTTCCATCACATGCGCGACCAGCACGACCGTCGAGGCGGATTCGACCGCAACCTGAGGGGTCACGCCTGCATTTGCCAGATTGCGATTGATGATCCGTCGGTTCTGCATATTCGTCGACAGCAGGCATAAACGGCAGCCGTTCAGGTCTGCCCAGCCGACTTGCTGATGTTCCGCGAAAGCCGATGCCGGATCGCAGACCAGCATGTAACGCTCTTCATAAAGCGAAACAGTGCTGACCTTGCCCAGCGGTTCATTGTCCAGATAGGAAATTCCCGCATCGACATCCAGATCGTCCAGCATTTGCAGAATCTCGATCGAGGTTTTGGACATGATGGTGAAGCTGACATTGGGGTGACGCTGCCCAAACCGGGCCGACAGACGTGCGGCCCATGTCAGCGCGGTTGGAATGGCGGCGATCCGCAATTGACCGGTCAGGCCGTGACGCGTGGCACGCATTTCTTCGCGCAGTTGCCGACTATCCCCGACGATGCGCCGCGCCCAGTTCAGGGCAATCTTGCCTTCTGGCGTCAGGCCGCCAAATCGCGATCCGCGAAAGATCAAAAGGACACCCAGTTGATCCTCAAGCTGCTTGATCCCGGCTGACAGCGTTGGTTGCGTAATTCCAAGGCTGGCAGCAGCACGACCAAAATGCTGCTCTTTGGCAACGGCCAGAAACATTTCCAACTTGTCGATCATCTGCCGCACTCTCCTGATCTCTGCATCAAAACAGAAATGGCGCAGCTTTCAAACGAAGGCTGCGCCATGATTGTGATCTGAACCCGACTTATGTCGTGGGTGCTGTTTCCGGTTCATCCTCGTATTTGTCGCCACGTCCCAACAGGCGGCGCATCAACACATAGAACAGCGGCGCGAACAGGATACCGAATGCCGTCGCCGCCAAAGTCCCGCTCAGCACGGTCGCGCCGATTGCGTTCCGGCCATTCGCACCCGCGCCAGTGGACAATACCAGCGGCAGAACCCCCAGAGAGAAGGCAATCGAGGTCATGATGATCGGGCGGAAACGCTGGCGCGCAGCCTCGACCACGGCGCGATAGAGCGGCACCCCAGACTCGGACTGTTCACGGGCAAATTCCACGATCAGAATGGCGTTCTTGCCGGTCAGACCGATCACCGTCAGCAGGCCAACCTGGAAGAAGACGCCATTGTCGAATTTGCCAAGAAAAGCCCCGATCAGTGCGCCCAGGATACCAATGGGCATGACCAGAATAACCGCAAGCGGGATTGACCAGCTTTCATACAGCGCCGCCAGACACAGGAACACGGCTGCCAGCGACAGGGTATAAAGCAGGGTCGTTTGATCGCCCGAGGATTGTTCCTCCAGCGAAAGACCCGTCCATGCGATGTCGAACCCCTGCGGCAACTGGCTTGCCAGGTTCTCCATCTCGTTCATCGCTTCGCCCGAACTGACGCCCGGAATCGGGCCGCCCTGAATCTGCATCGCCGGAATACCGTTATAGCGGTTCAGGCCCTGCGGTCCGTAAGTCCATTCGCCCTTCGCAAAGTTCGAAAAGGGCACCAATTCCCCACCAGCATTCCGCACGCGCCATTTTTCAAAATCGCTGGGCACGGCCCGGGAATCCGCCTCGCCCTGCACATAAACCTTTTTGATGCGGCCCCGGTCGATGAAGTCATTCACATAAGCCCCGGTCCACGCGATCTGCAGCAAGTTGGCCACGTCGGTCGCCGTCACCGACATCGCACCCGCTTCACGCCAGTCGATATTCAGACGGTATTGCGCCGCATCTTCCAGCCCTGAGGGCATGATTTGCGCGATCAGCGGGCTTTGTGACGCCATGCCCATCAACTGATTGCGCGCATCCAGCAATTGTTCATGCGACTGACCGCCCCGCGCCTGCAGATAGAAGTCAAAGCCGGACACGTTGCCCAATTCAATGACCGACGGCGGGACGATCGGGAAAACCATGGCATCGCGAATGCCGCTCAGGGCCGGGAATGCCCTGCCCGCAATGGCCTGCACCGATTGCGACGGATCGGGACGTTGATCCCAGTCCTTCAACCGCACGAACGCCATGCCCACGTTCTGCCCCATCCCCGAGAAACTGAACCCGGCGACACCGAACATGGATTCGACCGAGTCCTTTTCCTGCGTCATGAAGTAGTCTTCGATCTGGTCGATCACGGCGGCCGTGCGCTCGGTCGTTGCCCCCGTCGGGCCTTGCACCAGAACGAACATGATCCCCTGATCTTCATCCGGCAGGAAGCCTTCTGGTGTGCGCAGGAACAACAGCACCATCACCGCGCCCATGACTCCATACACCACCAATGTCCGCAGGGGCCGGCGCACCAGCCAGCCGACAAGCCCGGTGTATCCGTCCGAAACCCTGTCGAAATTGCGGTTGAACAGGCCAAAGAAGCCGCGCTTTTCACCATGCCCCTTGGCTTTCAGCAAGGATGCGCACAGCGCGGGTGTCAGGGTCAGCGCGACCACCACGGAAAGCCCCATGGCCGACACAATGGTGATGGCGAATTGCTGATAGATCACGCCGGTCGAGCCGGGGAAGAACGCCATTGGCACGAACACCGCAGACAGCACCAGCGCGATGCCGATTAGCGCACCGGTAATCTGACCCATGGATTTGCGGGTCGCATCGCGCGGCTGTAACCCCTCATCTTCCATGATCCGCTCGACGTTTTCGACCACGACGATGGCGTCATCGACCAGCAGGCCGATGGCCAGCACCATGGCCAGCATGGTCAGCGTGTTGATGGTAAAGCCGAACATCGCCATGATCCCGAACGTGCCCAGCAGAACGATCGGCACGGCCAGCGTCGGGATCAGCGTCGCGCGCCAGTTCTGCAGGAACAGATACATGACCAGGAACACCAGCACGATGGCCTCGATCAGCGTCTTGACCACCTCTTCAATCGAAATTTCCACGAAGGGAGAGGTATCGAAGGGGATCACATAATCCATGCCTTCGGGGAAAAATTCCGCGAATTCGACCATGCGTTCTTTGACCAGTTCGGCCGTGTCCAGCGCGTTTGCGCCCGGTGCAAGGCTAAGCGCCATCCCCGTTGCCGGACGTCCGTTATAGGTTGCGTCAGTCGCGTAGTTTTCTGCCCCGATCTCGATCCGCGCAACGTCCTGCAGCAGAACCAGGCCGCCGTCTTCTTCGGCGCGAATAACGATCTGGCGGAAATCATCGGGCGTCGACAACAGCGATTGCGCGGTAACGGTCGCATTCAGCTGTTGCCCCGGAACCGTGGGCAAGGTGCCGAACGCACCTGCCGAAATCTGGGTGTTCTGAGCCGACACCGCACCAACCACGTCCGATGGCGAAATCTCATATGCGGCCAGTTTGGACGGATCCAGCCAGATGCGCATCGCATATTGGGCGCCAAACACCTCGACGCTGCCGATGCCTTCGATCCGGCTGATATCATCCACAAGGTTTGATACCATATAATCCGAAAGGTCGGTCTGATCGTAATTCTCATCCCCGATAAGACCAATCACCATCAGGAAGCTGGATGAGGCTTTTTCGACTGTGATCCCTTGTCTTTGCACCTCTTCGGGCAACAACGCGGTCGCCTGTGACAGCTTGTTCTGCACCTGAACCTGCGCGATGTCGGCGTCGGTGCCTGTCTCGAACGTCAGCGTGGTCGAGGATGTCCCCGCCGAGGTGGAACTCGAGGACATATAGCGCAAGCCATCCAGCCCGGTCATTTCCTGTTCGATGATCTGCGTCACCGTATTGGAAACCGTCTCTGCCGACGCGCCCGGATAGGTGGCGCTGACCGAAACCGATGGCGGGGCGATTTGCGGATATTGCGCAATCGGCAATGTCATGATCGACAAAATCCCGATCCCCATGATCAGGATCGAGATCACCCAGGCGAAAACGGGTCGGTCGATAAAGAAACGTGCCATGATCAGTCTCTTGTCAGTCGCGCGTTAAATATTGGACGGATCAGTTCCCCGACGCTTCGGGCTGATCCTCGGGTTGTTGCTGGCCTTCGGCGGCGGCGGCTTCACCCTCAGTCGCGGGTGCTTCGCCTTCGGCGGCCGGCGCAGCAGGTTCCGCCGCAGGTGCGTCGGCTGCAGGTGTTTCAGCCTGCTCTTCAGGGGTGACCTGCATGCCGGGACCAATGCGCTGAAGTCCTTCGACGATCAGACGGTCGCCGTCGTTCAGACCTTCCTTGACGATCCATCGATTGCCGCGGTCCTGAACAATATCCAGTTGGCGTTCTTCAACCATGTTCTGGTCATTCACAACCATCGCGACCGGACGTCCCCGACGGTCACGGGTGACACCTTCCTGTGGAGCAAGGATTGCATCCGGCAGCTGCGCCTGCGGAATTTCAGCCTGCACATACATGCCGGGCAGCAGAAAGCCTTCGGGGTTTTCAAATTCAACCCGCAGTGTCACCACACCTGTGGTTTCGTTCACATGAGGCTCGGCCCCGGTCAGCGAACCCGTATGTTCATAAATACTGCCATCCGCCAGACGCAACGATACGGTCCGATCCCCCCCCGCTGGCAAAGCAGCCTCGGGGCCCTGACGCTGCCAGCGGATGATATCGGCCGCCGACTGGGTCACATCCACACGCACCGGGTCAATCTTGCGGATCACCGCCAAAGATTCGGCCTGACCAGCGGTCACAAGCGCACCTGCGCTGGCTTGGGCCAGACCGATGACGCCATCGATCGGTGCTGTAATCGTCGTGCGGTCCAGATCAATATTCGCGGCCAGCAATTGGGCTTTCGCAGCTTCGACCGCCGCATCTGCGGCATCCCGCGCGGCAATTGCTGCATCCTGCGCCTGTTCACTGGTGACACGGCGATCACGCAAGGTTTCGGCCCGCGTGGCTTCGCGACGGGCTGCTGCAGCCGCGGCCTCGGCTTGTGCCAGGGCGGCTTGCGCCTGCGCGACGGCAGCTTCGTATGTGCGGGGATCGATCCGGTAAAGCGGATCCCCCTCGGTCACCTGACGGCCCTCCTCGAACAGGCGTTCGATGATCAGGCCGCTGACCTGAGGGCGTAAATTCGCCTCGGACTGCGCGACAACGCGGCCCGGCAGACTCGATGTCAGCGTCACATCTTCCGCTTTCAGCGTCACCACGGTCACCGGCGGAGGCGGCGGTGCTTCGCCTTCCTGCCCCTGTGCCGTGGCCTGTCCAGCAGCTACAAACGCTGACATCAGGCCAGCAAATACATAGATCCGAGTCAGCGTGGTCATGCTGTCCGCCCGTCTGGATGAAAACTCTTTTGGCATTGAGCCGCAGCGGGCGACAACGCATGGTGGTCACGCTAACGTCAAGTTAAATGAAGAACAACCTCTTCCCGCGACGCGCTGGAAACTGCGCGGACAACTCTGTCTTTTCAATGATATGGGTCTAGTCCGCAGCGGAATCGCGGTCAGAAAGTCCCAAAAGTTCAATCGACCGCCTCACCGCCTGCACAAAGATTTGTGAGGCCGCAGATTCGGGCGCATCTGCACGTCTCATCAACCCAACGGGCCCTTCGGTCAGATCGGTGGCGATGGGCAGACGGACCAACAATCCCTCGGCGACCTCACGCGCGACCACCCCGGCCGAAATGAACCAGACCGCGTCACTGCGCCTTGTATGAACGCGGCCAAACGCCCCTGAAACGGTTTCAATTCGGCGGGGCGGCATCGGCACCTGATGCGTGATCAGCATTCGTTCGACAAATGGCCGGATCGCGGCCCAGGGGGCGGGATAGATCACGGGCCAATCGACGATGCGGCGCAGATCGGGGTCGTCAAGGATCGGGTGGCCGGGGCGAACGACAACCGCGACTTCTTCCAGATACAATTGGGTGAAACTAAGATCGCGCATCGTTTCCGGCTCGCCCAGACGTCCGATAACCAGATCAAGCTGCCCTGCCCGCAGCATACCCGTCAGATGTCCGTGCGAACCATCGGCAATGGTCAACCGTAATTCAGCCGCGATCCGGGCCACCTCTGATACAGCTTCGGGCATCAGGCGCGCCGCGACCGAGGGCAAAGCCCCGACCCGCAACTGCATCGCGCCTTCACGACCGGCCTGCTCGATCCCAGCCAACCCCTGCTCTAACGCCGACAGGCTGGTCTGGGCGTAGTTCAGGAAAAACTCCCCCTGCGGCGTCAGCCCAATGCCCCCCCGATCACGGGTCAGCAATTGCGCGCCCACGATCTCCTCAAGCTCTGACAAGGTCCGCGAAATGGCCGGTTGTGTCAGAAACATGCGTTTAGCGGCCTGTTTCATACTGTTCCGGCGGACAATCTCGGTGAAAGCCTGCAGATGGCGTATCTTGATGCGGCGATCCATAGTTTCCCATTTTGATAACTATCGAACCGATTATCTCATTTTACTGATTTATTTCCATATGCAACATTCCGCGTAGGAGGATTATCTGCATGCGCCATCAAGTCGTGATCGTCGGCGGCGGCCCGTCGGGGCTTTTGCTGGGTCAGCTTTTGCATAAGCGCGGCATCGACGCCGTCGTGCTGGAGCGTAAAACCCGCGATTACGTTCTGGGACGTATCCGCGCCGGTGTTCTGGAAACCGGGCTGGTGTCGCTGATGGAGGAAGCCGGCGTAGCAGACAGGCTGCACCGCGAAGGCTATGTCCATGATGGCACACAGATCGCATTTGGTGGCGAAATGTTCCATCTTGATTTCAAGGCGCTGACCGGAAAACCCGTTATCGTTTACGGCCAGACCGAGGTGACGCGCGACCTGTATGACGCCCGCGAGGCCGTTGGTGCCCGCACCGAATTCAACGTCGATCACGTCGTGATCCATGACGCCGACAGCAACCACCCCTATGTGACCTATGACCAGCACGGCGAAAGCCATCGCATTGATTGCGATTTCATCGCGGGCTGTGACGGATTTCACGGCGTCAGCCGTCAGGCGATCCCGCTGAGCGTTCGGCGCGAATATGAAAAGACCTATCCATTTGGCTGGCTGGGCGTGCTATCGCGCACCCCACCCGTGAATGACGAATTGATCTATGCCAATTCCGATCGCGGCTTCGCGCTTTGTTCGATGCGGAACGAAAACCTGTCGCGCTATTACGTGCAATGCGCCCTGTCCGATCACCCCGAGGATTGGACCGATGCGGCTTTCTGGTCGGAACTGAAACGCCGCCTGCCCGAAGAGGTTGCCGGACATCTTGTCACCGGCCCGACCATTGAAAAATCCATCGCTCCGCTGCGGTCCTTTGTGACCGAACCGATGAGATGGGGACGCCTGTTTCTGTGTGGGGACGCGGCTCATATCGTGCCGCCGACCGGGGCCAAGGGACTGAACACTGCGGCCAGTGACGTTCACTACCTGTATCAGGGGCTGGTTCAGCATTATCTGGATCAGGACAACGAAGGCATTGAACGCTATTCTGAACGCGCCTTGCTGCGGGTGTGGAAAGCGGAACGGTTCAGCTGGTGGTTCAGCAGTCTGCTGCATCGCTATCCGCATCAAAGCCCCTTCGACCTGAAGATGCAGCAAGCCGAGATTGCCTTTCTGCGCGACAATTCCTCGCAACAACAGGCATTTGCAGAAAACTATGTGGGGTTGCCATACTGATGGAACATGCACGGATCAACAACGCCGATCTGCATTACGCCGATCAGGGGCCAAAGGACGGCCCGGTGGTGATGTTCGCCAATTCGCTTGGCACAGATTTTCGGGTTTGGGATACGTTTTTGCCGCATCTGCCCGCGGGATTGCGGATCGTCCGCTATGATAAGCGTGGCCATGGTTTGTCCGAAGAAACCTCTGGCCCTTATACGATCGAGCAGCTTGCGGACGACGCGGCCGGGCTTATCCTGCATCTGCAACTGCGTGATGTCGTCTTCGTAGGTTTGTCGATCGGCGGGTTGATCGGACAATCGTTGGCGGCACGTCATGGCGATCTTCTGCGCGGGCTGGTGATTTCCAACAGCGCGGCCAAGATCGGTGATGCCCAGATGTGGCGCGACCGTGTCGCCGCCATCCGCGCCAATGGGCTGGCAAGCATTGGCGCGACGACAATGGAGCGCTGGTTTTCTCCGGCTTTCCGCGCAAGTGGACATGCAGCCCCTTGGCAGCGGATGTTGGAACGTCAGCCGCTAAACGGCTACGCGGCCTGTTGCGAGGCCATTGCCGCCGCCGATTTGCGCAGCAGCAGTGCAAAACTTAGCCTGCCGGTGCAATTGATCGCCGGTGATCTGGACGGATCGACCCCTCCCCAGATCGTGCAAGAGACCGCCGAACTTATTCCGGGGGCGCGCATGGATATCGTTCATGGCGCGGGACATATTCCCTGTGTCGAGGCACCCGAAGCCCATGCCGCCATCCTCATCCGCTTTTTCAAGGAGATTGGCCATGTCTGACCGCTATGATCTTGGAATGTCCGTCCGCCGTCAGGTGCTTGGTGACGCGCATGTTGATCACGCGGAATCCCTCAAGACGGAATTTGATGCACCGTTTCAGGATCTTATTACAAATTCTGCATGGGGGACGGTTTGGGCCGGCGACGGTATCAGCCGCCGCGAACGATCCATGTTGACGCTGGCACTGTTGGCCGCGACAGGAAATTTTGAGGAAATTCCAATGCATATCCGTGCGACCGCCCGGACCGGCGCCAGTAAGCAGGATGTGCAGGAAGCGTTTCAGCATGTCGCCATATATGCGGGCGTGCCCAAGGCCAACCATGCTTTGAAATTGGCAAAGCAAACCTATGCCGAAATGGAATCTGAAGAATGAGCCAGGAAACCAAGCCAAAGAGCGAGGCCGAATTTTATCAGCGTGACCGGCGTTTGCATCCGCCTGCCCTGACCCCGGATTACAAGACATCGGTCGCACGCAGCCCGCGCTATTCCATGATTTCGCTGCAAAACTCGATCAGCGAGATGACCGGCCCGGTTTTCGGCCACAATGACATTGACCCTGTCGATAACGATCTGATCAGCAATTATGCCAAGGCGGGCGATCCGGTTGGCGAAAGGATCATCGTTCACGGTCGGGTGCTGGATGAAAATGCCCACCCTGTCAGGAATACCCTGGTCGAGATATGGCAGGCCAATGCCAGCGGTCGGTATCGTCACAAGAAAGACAATTATCTGGGCGCGCTGGACCCGAATTTTGGCGGTTGCGGGCGTACCATCACCGACGAAAACGGCTATTACTTCTTTCGCACCATCAAGCCTGGCGCCTATCCGTGGCGCAACTGGGTCAACAACTGGAGGCCCGCGCATATCCATGTCTCGGTCTTTGGGTCGGGCTTCGTGCAGCGCCTGATCACGCAGCTGTATTTCGAGGGTGATCCCCTGATCCCGCTTTGCCCCATCGTCAAAACCATTCCTGACCCGGATGCGATTGAACAGTTGATCGCCAAACTGGATCTGAACTCAACCATACCTCTGGATTCAATCGCTTATAAGTTCGACATTGTGCTGCGCGGACGCCGCTCGACCCTGTTCGAGAACCGGCTGGAGGGAAACTGAGATGCCACAGAAACTGGACTATCTCCGCGAATCCGCATCCCAGACGGCTGGCCCCTATGTCCATATCGGCCTTGCTCCCGGTGCAGCTGGTTTTGATATTTATGAACAAGAGCTTGGATGGGATATCGCAGGCCCGAACGCCACAGGTGAACGTATCCGCGTCGAAGGGGTGGTGATCGACGGTATCGGTAGCCCCGTCAAAGACGTGCTGCTAGAGGTTTGGCAGGCCAATGCGAATGGTCATTACGCCCATCCCGACGGCGGTGGCCCGGTCGAGGACGGCTTTCGTGGCTGGGGTCGTGTGATCACCGATTTCGAAACCGGCGAATGGGCCTTTGATACGATCAAGCCGGGGCCTGTGATGGGCCGAAATGGCCGCATGATGGCGCCGCATCTTAACCTGTGGATCGTCGCGCGTGGCATCAATATCGGCCTGAATACACGGATGTATTTCGACGATGAGGCCGAGGCAAACGCCACCGACCCGGTGATCAACCTGATCGAATGGGAAAAACGCCGTGCGACCCTGATTGCCAAACGATCCGAACGGGACGGCAAGCCTGTCTATCGCTTCGACATTCGCCTGCAAGGCGATGATGAAACCGTGTTTTTTGACATCTGAGGCAACAATGACAAATCCCTGCATTATCTGCGTAGCCATCACCGGATCCCTGCCGACCAAGGAAAACAACCCGGCTGTCCCGATCACCGTCAGCGAACAGATCGAGTCGACGCATGAGGCGTTCGAGGCGGGTGCAACCATTGCCCATTGCCACGTCCGAGACGATGACGGCAAAGCGACCAGCGACCCCGACCGCTTCGCCGCGCTGAAGGAAGGTCTGGAAAAGCATTGCCCCGGCCTGATCGTGCAGCTTTCGACGGGTGGCCGATCTGGTGCAGGTCAGACCCGTGGCGGAATGTTACCGCTGCGCCCGGATATGGCGTCCCTGTCCGTCGGGTCGAATAACTTCCCGACGCGCGTCTATGAAAACCCACCGGATCTTGTCGATTGGCTGGCCAGCGAAATGCGCATCTACGACGTGAAGCCCGAGATCGAAGCATTTGATCTGTCTCACATTCTTCAAGCTGCAAAAATGTATGAAGACGGACGGATCAAGGATCGCCCCTATGTGCAATTCGTCATGGGCGTCAAGAATGCCATGCCTGCGGATCGCGAGGTTTTCGACTATTACATCAAGACGGTGCGGCGGCTGTTCGGCGACGACACGCCATGGTGCGCTGCGGGGATTGGTCGAAACCAGATCGTCCTGAACGACTGGGCAGTTTCTGCGGGCGGTCACGCGCGGACCGGTCTGGAGGATAACGTTCGCATCGATCGCGATACATTGGCTGCGTCCAATGCCGCGCTGGTCAAACGGGTCGTGGATCTGTGCGACAAATACGAACGCCCGGTCGCGACATGGCAACAGGCACGCGACATTCTGGCGCTGCGTGCCGCATGAACCTGACCGACGGGCTGTTCAGCGATACCGAACTGGCGGAAATCATGGGCCCGAAAGCCCAGCTTTCGGCGATGCTGGCGGTTGAAGCCTCGCTGGCGCAGGTTCAGGCACGCATGGGCCTCATCCCGCTGGATGCAGCAAATGCCATCGCCGATACTGCCAATTCGCTGACACCCGCGCCGTTTGACCTGCTGGCTGCCACCGCCAAAGCCGGGATTGCAGCGCAGGCGTTGGTGGGGGCGTTGAAAAGCGCCTGTGGCGACAATGGGCAATGGGCGCATTTCGGCGCCACGTCGCAGGACATTCAGGACACCGGACTGGTCCTGCAACTACGCGACGCATTGGTCATTCTTGAATCGCGGCTGATGGCATTGGAAATCACACTGGGTCAGAAAGCGCATGAGTTTTCGGACGCGGCCATTCCCGCCCGGACCCGGTTTCAGATCGCCGCGCCAACAACGCTGGGCGCAAAAATCGCGGTCTGGCGGGCACCGCTGCGGCGCGGATTAGAACGGCTGGAACAGCTTCGCCCGCGTCTGCTGAACGTGTCATTCTACGGCGCGGCCGGAACCGGCGCGGCGCTGGCGCCCAAGATGCCCGACGTTCGGGCCGGTGTGGCCGCCGACCTGGACCTTGGTTCGCCAATGGTGCCTTGGCATGCCGCGCGGGACGGTATTGTTGAACTTGGCGGTTGGCTGGCCCTGCTGACGGGCAGTTTGGGCAAGATCGGCACCGATCTGATCCTGTTGGGCCAATCCGAAATTTCCGAGGTTTCAGCTGGTTCTGGCGGCGGTTCCTCGACCATGCCACAGAAATCGAACCCGGTGATGGCAGAAGCTTTGGTCACGTTGGCGCGGCTGAACGCGGGTGCTGTCGGCACATTACATCAGGCGATGGTCCATGCGCAGGAACGGGATGGAAGCGCATTGGCGATCGAGTGGCAAATTTTGCCTGACATGGTGATCCGCACCGGCGCCGCCCTTCGCTTGGCCCAGAATCTGGCGGAAACGCTGAAGCCGAAAGCGATGAATATCGACGCCAGCTTTGCACAGGATAAAGGCGCGATGCTGGCCGAGGCCGCGGGCTTTTATCTGACGCGCTTCATGTCGCGTGAAGAAGCTTTAAAAATTGTGGCCAGTGCGTTGAAAAATATGAACGACGGTCGCGTCAAAAATCTTTCGTCCGCATTGGAAGAGCTGGCGCCTGATCACGATTGGCCAAGGATACTTGCGCCAGAAAACAACCTTGGCGACGCCGTAAGGCAGGCCAAAAGCTAAGAAGAACCCTGGGAGGATAAACAATGAAGAAAATTTTGCTTGCAACGGTCGCGACACTGACCTTGACCGCAGCCGCCTCGGCGCAAGAGGTCACCTTGCGCGTCCACCACTTCCTGTCGGCTGACGCGCCGATCCATGTGGGCGTGTTGCAGCCGTGGGAAAAGCTGGTTGAAGAACAATCCGGCGGGCGCATCGATGTGCAATTGTTCCCTTCGATGCAGTTGGGGGGCAAACCACCGCAGCTATTCGATCAGGCCCGCGATGGTATTGTCGATGTCAGTTGGACCTTGCTGGGGTATACGCCGGGCCGCTTCCCGATTTCCGAGGTGTTCGAGCTTCCCTTCCTGTCCGGCACGGCGACTGAAACCACCGCTGCATTGCAGGAATTTCAGGTCAAATATCTGGCTGACGAACTGGGTGAAGTGCATCCGCTGATGCTGCATGCGCCCGCCAGCTATAAATTCCACATGCGGGATAAGCCGGTCGCCGCCATGGCTGATCTGAAAGGGCTGAAAGTTCGCGCGCCGTCGCGCACGATGACCGATGGCCTGGCCGCGCTTGGTGCGACGGCTGTCGGCATGCCGGTCCCTGAAGTGACCCAGTCGATCACGACAGGCGTCATCGACGGGGCCGTCATTCCGTGGGAGGTCTTCGGCTCTCTCCGTCTGGAGGAAGTAACCAAGGAACATACCGAATTTGGTCGGGAAAATGGCGGCCTTTCCACGTCCGTCATGGCGCTGGTCATGAACAAGGCCAAGTATGACAGTCTGCCCGATGATCTGAAAAAGGTGATCGACGACAATTCGGGTGCAACGCTGGCCGCGTTGGCCGGTCAGGTGCTGGATGAGGCGGAAACCGCCGAGCGGCAGAAAGCCATTGATGCGGGCGCGAATATTACCGTCATTTCAGAAGACCAGCTGGGCGAATGGAAAGATGCCTCGCAGCCGGTGATCGACAATTGGATCAAGGCGATGACGGATTCCGGTCATGACGGTCAGGCGATTGTCGATGACGCCCGTGCAATGCTGACCAAGGCGCAGGGCGAATAAGCATGGCCGATGCCGATATCATAACCGAACATTCAAAAGCCGTCCCGGTTCCGGGGTGGCTTGCGAAGCTGTGCGGGGTATTCGCCGGTATTGGCGGCATCACCCTGTTGGCGCTGATGTTGATGACGGTTGCCAGCGTGACGCTGCGCGGCGTCATCGGTAAACCCATACCTGGCGATTACGAGATGGTTGAACTGGGCAGCGCGATCGCGATTTTCTGCTTTCTGCCCTGGTGTCAGGTCAATGGCGGCAATGTGCTGGTCGATTTTTTCACCCAGAAATCCTCGGCCAGAACGAACCATCTGCTAGAGGCGATTGGCGATCTGATCTATCTGTTGATCGCGGCGCTGCTGTTGTGGCGGATGTATCATGGCGCGACCGAGATGCGCAGCTATGCCGAGCAGACCATGGTTTTGCGAATCCCCGTCTGGTATAGCTTCATCGCGATCATCCCGGCCATGGCATTGCTGGTCGCGACATGCACCGCAACGATGATCGGACATATCAGGATGGCGCGAGTATGACCGGCATTGCCGCCGGGCTTACGGGTTTCGCTGTTCTGCTGGCCATGATGTTTCTGCGCGTCCCGATTGGGGTGGCGATGCTGGCGGTCGGGATTGGAGGCTACGGGCTGTATACTGGCATGGCCCCCTTGCTGGCCTTCCTGAAAACATCGGCTTTCTATCAATTCTCGACCTATTCGCTGTCGGTCATTCCGCTGTTTGTTCTGATGGGTGAATTCGCGACCCATGCGGGAATGAGCCGCGCATTGTATCGCACGGCGGCCGCCTTTCTGGGTCACCGCAAAGGCGGCCTTGCCATGGCGTCGATCGGCGGCTGTGCGGCCTTTGGCGCGATCTGTGGCAGTTCGCTGGCAACTGCGGCAACCATGGGTCAGGTCGCCCTGCCCGAGATGCGCCGCTATAATTACAGCGGCGCACTGGCTACAGGTTCGCTTGCGGCAGGCGGGACATTGGGCATTCTGATCCCGCCATCGGTCATCTTGGTGCTTTACGCCCTTATGGCCGAACAAAGCATTCCCAAGATGTTCGTGGCTGCCATGGTGCCGGGGGTTCTGGCCGCTGTTGGTTATATGCTTGCCATCGCGGTATTCGTGCGGCGCCACCCCGAGGAAGGCCCCGCCGGTCCACGCGTGGATTGGGCAGGCCGTCTGATTGCGCTGCGCGAGACATGGACCATCATCCTGATTTTCACGCTGGTCATCGTCGGCATGTATCGCGGTTGGTTCACCCCGACCGAGGCTGCGGCCGTTGGTGCATTCGGCGCTGGCGTTCTGGCCGTTTTTCACGGCGGAATGCGGCTGAAAGGGTTGATGGAATGCCTGCGGGGAACGGCCACGACATCGGCGATGATCTTCCTGATCATGCTGGGCGCGGAAACCTTCAACGCCTTTCTTGCTCAGACACAGACACCGATGCTGGCGGCCCAGACGATCCAGAATTCCGGTATGTCGCCGATGCTGATTCTGGCGGCTATCCTGTTGCTGTATATGGCGCTTGGTTGCGTCATGGATTCAATGTCCATGCTGTTGCTGACGATCCCGATCTTCTATCCGATCATCGGCGGGCTGGATTACGGCATGTCGCGTGAAGATACCTTGATCTGGTTCGGAATCCTGGCCGTGGTCGTGGTCGAGGTTGGGCTGATCACCCCGCCCGTCGGGATGAACGTCTTTGTCATCAACGGCATGGCGAGGGATGTGCCGATGTGGGAAAGCTTCCGCGGGGTGCTGCCCTTCCTGATCAGTGACCTGATCCGTATCGTGCTGCTGGTCCTGTTCCCGTTCATCTCGCTGTGGCTGGTGCGGCTATTGGGGTAGCCGCCTGTCCTCGCGCTGAAATGATGGCCCGTCCTGTTGCCGGGGCGGGCCATTCTGCTACAGACAGGTCGTCGGCAGGACCGGCCTGTTTCCCGTAGCCAATGAGTATCGTTTCGCCATGAATTTCACCTTTGACGGCAAAACCATCAACGTGAACATGCCCGACCAGCCAGTATTGCTGACCGAGGTGAAGCGCAGATTTCGGTCTGGCGAAGGGTTTGCATTGGCGACGATCAATCTGGATCATCTGGTCAAACTGCGCAGCGATCCGGCTTTTCTTGACGCATACAGCCGTCAGGATCTGATCGTTGCCGACGGCAACCCGATTGTCTGGCTGTCAAAACTGGCAGAAAAGCCTGTCGCTCTGGTGCCCGGATCGGATCTTGTGCTGCCGCTGACGAAACTGGCCGCGGATGAAGCCATGCCAGTCGCGTTGCTCGGCACGACCGACGCCGCGCTTGAGGCCGCCGCTGCAAGCCTTCAATCACAAGTTCCGAATCTGAAAATTGTCACCAGGATTGCCCCGCCGATGGGGTTTGATCCTGACAGCGAAGATGCGCGCCGCATCCTTCATCAGGTCGAAGCAAGTGGTGCGCGGTTGTGCTTTCTTGCCCTTGGTGCTCCAAAACAGGAACGGCTGGCTGCTCGTGGCCGGATCGAAGCGCCTTCGGTGGGTTTCGCATCAGTTGGCGCGGGTTTGGATTTTCTGGCCGGCAATCAAAACCGCGCCCCCGAATGGGTCCGCAAGATCGCAATGGAATGGGCTTGGCGGATGCTGTCGGCGCCCGGTCGACTGGTGCCGCGATACGCGAAATGCTTTGCCATCCTGCCATCCGAGGCGATGGCCGCAATAAAACAGCGGCGCTGAAGCGCCGCTGATGAAACTGCCAATCAGATTTTAACGATCAGCAACCGGTGCGCGTCAAAACCACGCGAACGGTCTGCATCAGGATGACCACATCGCGCGACATGCTCAATTCGCGCTCATACTGGTCGTCATACCAGGCCCGGGCAGCGAAGGTTGTGCGGTTGCGGCCAGCGATCTGCCAGAAACCGGTAATCCCCGGGCGCAGGCGATAATAGCCATCACCGGCATACATCGCCTCTTGTTCCGGGAGCATGGGACGCGGTCCGACAAGGCTCATATCACCCGTGGCGACATTCCACAGTTGCGGCAGTTCGTCCAACGAGGTAGCCCGCAGAATGCGGCCAAAAACCGTAATGCGTGGATCATGACGCAGCTTTTGCGTCCGTTCCCATTCGTCACGCGCTTCGGGGTTGCTTTCCAGATAGGCGTTCAGATGCGCGTCGGCATCAACCACCATCGTCCGCAGCTTCCACATGCGATAGCTGTTGCCGCCACGCCCGATGCGCAGCTGGGAATAGAATGGATTGCGACGGTCGCGCATCCAGACAAGCAAAGCCAAGACCAGAACGACAGGAACGAATACAGGCGATGCCAACACGACAAGCAATATATCCACAGGACGCTTGAACATGCGGCGATAAAGCCTAGGATTCGATGATTTTTTTGGTTTGCTGTCCGATGCATGAACCAACGCAGCGGTGTGAGTCTCAAAAGCCATAATCGCCTACATTCACTACTAAACAAACACTTCACGGTGAAGCAACTGGCCGGTTCTAGCCCACCCCACGGCGTCGATCACGCGACGCTTCGGATTACTTCCAAGTCAAGCCGAACGATGAAGTCCTCTTACCCGACGACATTACCACTACTGGTGCGCTGCGAGATAGGTAAATTTTTATCTAATTGGAGAATAAAATCAGAATTTTTCATTAAATACATTCAAAAGGACAATCTTACCGATTACCTGAAACGAAGCAGAGCAACTGTCGGTTGAGTTTCATCCTGACCAGGCGATCCGGCACTGTTTCGTCCGAATCGCAGCGGGCTGAAAAATCCCGAGTAAAATTTGTGATTTCCAAATTTTTACATTGTTTGCCATATGTTAGTTAACCGATGACGGCTATATCGTCGCATTATCAAAAGCCCGGAATCCCCACATGCCCGCGCTTCACTTCAGGCATCGAACTCTTTCACAATCTGCAATATCCCGCAGATAAAGACTTTTTTGGTATTTTTCGCAAAACAATAACCCGCCGCGATCGCGACGGGTTTTGGGCGGAAAAAGAACACACTTATTAGCCAAGACGATAGTTGGGGCTCTCCCTCGTGATCTGCACGTCGTGGACATGGCTTTCTTTCAGGCCTGCTCCGGTGATGCGCACGAACTGACAGTTTTTGCGCATTTCTTCGACCGTGGCGCAGCCGGTATAACCCATTGCGGCACGCAGGCCACCGACCAACTGATGGATCACCGTGCCTGCCGGGCCTTTATAGGGCACCTGCCCTTCAATCCCTTCCGGCACCAGCTTGTCGGTCGCGGCATCTTTCTGGAAGTAGCGGTCAGCAGAACCACGCGCCATCGCGCCAAGGCTGCCCATCCCTCGATAGGATTTGAAGCTGCGGCCCTGATACAGGATCACTTCGCCCGGTGATTCATCGGTGCCTGCAATCGCGCTGCCAACCATCGCGCAGCTGGCGCCGGCTGCAATCGCCTTGGCAAAATCACCCGAAAACTTGATGCCACCATCCGCAATTACCGGCGTATCTCCTGCCGCCCCGGCAGCGTCCATGATGGCGGTCAGTTGCGGCACGCCGACACCAGCCACGATGCGCGTGGTGCAGATGCTGCCCGGACCGATCCCAACTTTTACCGCATCCGCACCTGCGTCGATCAACGCCCGCGTTCCCTCGGCTGTGGCGACATTCCCGGCCACGACCTGAACTTCGTTCGAGAATGCCTTGACCCGTTCGACCGCCTTGGCGACGCCGGCTGAATGGCCGTGCGCGGTGTCGATCACCACCATGTCGACGCCAGCTTCGATCAGGGCCTGACTGCGCTCGAAACCCTCATCGCCAACGGTTGAGGCTGCGGCGACACGCAGACGCCCCAGATCATCTTTGCAGGCCAGCGGGTTCAGCACCGACATTTCGGTATCTTTCAACGTCAACAACCCTGTCAATTTGCCCTGCCCGTCCGTGACCAGCAGCTTTTCGATCCGCCGTTCCTTCATCAGGCTGATGGCTTGCTGACGGTCCGCAGGCTCGATCAGCAACGCCAGATTGTCATCGGTCATCAGCGCGCTGACCGGCGTCTTGTCATCGCTGGCGAACCGCATGTCGCGATTGGTCAGGATGCCCAACACCCGGCCCGCATGATCCACGACCGGAAAGCCTGTCACGTTATAACGCGCCTGTAATGCCTTGGCGTCAGCCACGGTCTGTTCGGGGTGCAGAGTGATAGGGTTATAAACGATCCCGGATTCGAACCGCTTGACGCGTCGAACCTCATCCGCCTGCTGTTCGGCCGTCAGGTTGCGGTGGATCACGCCCATGCCCCCCGCCTGGGCCAGCGCAATCGCCATCCGGCTTTCCGTGACCGTATCCATGGCCGAGGACAGCAGCGGGATATTCATCTGGATGGATCTGGTGACGCGTGTGGTGACGTCCGCGGTGGACGGCATGACCGTCGAAGCGGCCGGGACCAATAGAACGTCGTCGAATGTGAGAGCCTCACGAATCTGCATGGCGGGGTTCCTTGCGGCAATTTCGTTTGGCAGTTTCCCCTTTCACGCGCCGACGATTTTGTCCAGAGCGCAGCTATGCTTTCTTCACAACCATCACTTGCTTATTCTGCACATGTCGACCGTTGCGCTGAAAGCACGCTGCCGCAGGTAACGGTCTGGCGACGTTAGGTAACATTGTAGATTCAATTGATTTGACGTTTGTTCACGATATCCTGACTTCATTAGGTCATAAGACCTGCTGAGGGAGGAATTCATGAAAATCGCAATCACGGGCGTTGCTGCTCTGCTGCTTGGCGCTTCGCCGCTTCTGGCCGGCGGTATTGAGCGTGCGCCGCAATCGCTGAACGTGCTGTTCGAAGAAGGTAACTACGTCGAACTTAGCTTCGGCGGGGTTGATCCGACGATCGAAGGCAAAGATTTTGACGCATTTGGTGGTGCTTCGACCGGTGATGTGGCCCAAGGCTACGGCTTCGTTGGCCTTGCTTACAAACATCAGTTCAATCAGAACCTGTCGGCGGCGTTCATCATGGAACAGCCGTTTGGGATGGATGTGCTGTATCCGGGCGACGGGTCCAACATGCTGGGCGGCACCAAGGCCGAGGTGAACTCGACCACTTTCACCGCGTTGGCGCGTTATAAGTTCGATAACAATTTTTCGATCCACGGCGGTCTTCGCGGCTCGCAAGCCGATGCCGAGGTGACGTTGAACGGCTTGGCCTATGTCAACCGCGCAGTCCCCCCCACCCATCCTGCCTTCAGCGGTCTGCAAGGCTATAACGCCAAGTTCGATTCGGCCTGGGGTCTTGGCTATGTCATCGGTGCCGCCTACGAAGTGCCGGACATCGCAGCTCGTGTGTCACTGACTTACAACTCGTCGATCGAGCATGATTTTGACACCGTCGAAACCAACCCGCTGTTCCCCGGCTATAGCCGGAAATCGGAAACAACCGTCAAGACGCCTCAATCGCTGACCCTTGAAGGTCAAAGCGGCATCGCCCCCGACACGCTGGCCTTTGGCTCTATCCGTTGGGTGAAGTGGTCCGAATTCAAGGCAGACCCGAATGGGCTTGTTCGTGCGCCTTCTGCGACCGATCCGTTTGGCTTTGGTGTTTCTGATGGCCTGGTCGATCTTGAAGACACCACGACCTATACCATCGGCGTTGGTCGCAAGTTCACCGATAACTGGTCGGGTTCGGTCGCCTTCATCTATGAACCGACGAATGACGACGAAGTGTCTCCGCTGGCCCCCTATGACGGTCGCAAGGGCATTCAGTTGGCGGCGATCTATACGATGGACAACATCAAAATCACGACTGGCATCACCTATGCCAAGCTTGGCGACGCCAAAGCGTCACCTGGTGGCACGCCCGTTGCCCAGATGGAAGACAGCGATGTCTGGGGTGCGGGTATCCGGATCGGCTACAGCTTCTGATCTGACATAAATGGCATTGAAAACCCCGCTTGCCCAAGCGGGGTTTTTCTTTTGCCCACGCGTATCTGGCAGCGGCACTTCCCTAAAGCTGCTGCGCGTTTTACCTATGCTGCGTCGGCAAGGGGAATCTGATGATCTATAGCACTGGCAGCGACTGGCTTCAGGCGGCGAACAAGCGGATCGTGCTGTTCGGGATGTCGGGTTTGGGCAAGACCTACCTGTCCAACATGCTGCGCGAGGCCGGCGACTGGTTTCACTACTCTGTCGATTACCGCATCGGCACCCGCTATATGGGCGAATTCATCGCCGACAATTTCAAACGCGAGGCGATGAAGGTTCCATTTCTGCGCGAACTGCTGCTGTCTGACAGCGTCTATATCGCCAGCAACATCACTTTTGACAATCTGGCGCCACTCTCTACTTATCTGGGGAAACCGGGTAGCCCAAGCCGGGGCGGATTGCCCTTTGACGAATATTGCCTGCGCCAGAACCAGCACCGTCAGGCCGAAATCGCCTCGCTTCTGGACACCGCGCACTTCATGGATCGGGGGCGCGACATCTATGGCATCCCCAACTTTGTCTGCGACAGTGGCGGATCGATTTGCGAGGTGGTCGACCCCGACAATCCCGATGATCCGGTTCTGTCGACGCTGGAACGCGATCTGCTTCTGATCTGGATCAAGGGATCTGACGCGCATACCGCTGAACTGGTCCGCCGCTTCGACCGCGCGCCCAAGCCCATGTATTATCAGCCGCAGTTTCTGGAAAAGGCCTGGATCGACTATCGGGTTGAAAAAGGGCTGCACGAAGACGAAGTAAACCCAGACGATTTCATCCGCTGGACCTATGCCCGTGCGCTGGCCCATCGCCAACCGCGATATCAAGCAATGGCCCGCCGTGGCGTCACCGTCACCGCAGAGGAAGTGTCCGAAGTCAAAAGCCCCGCCGATTTCAACGACCTGATCGCCCGTGCGATCGACCGCAAGGAAACCTGAAATGCCCATTACCCTGAACGAAAGCCTTCCCGCCTATCGCATCCTGTCGGATGAGGGCGTGATGGTCATGTCGCCGGGGCGCGCGGCAACGCAGGATATCCGGCCGCTGCGGATCGGGCTGCTGAACCTGATGCCCAAGAAAATCCAGACGGAAAACCAGTTCGCCCGCCTGATCGGCGCAACGCCCTTGCAGATCGACTTTCAACTGATCCGCATGTCGGATCATGAAAGTCGCAACACGGCAGCCGATCACATGGAAAGCTTTTATCGGCCGGTCCGCGAAGTGATGGCGACGGGTGAGAAATTTGACGGTTTGCTGATTACCGGCGCCCCGATCGAACATCTGCCATTCGAGGAGGTCACCTATTGGGACGAACTGAAACAGGTCTTTGACTGGACGCAAACCAATGTCCATTCCACTTTCGGCGTCTGCTGGGGTGGCATGGCGATGGCGTGGTATTTTCACGACCTTGGCAAACATCTGCTGGACCGCAAGGCGTTCGGTTGCTTCCGGCACCACAATTACGCGCCGGCATCCCCCTATCTTCGCGGCTTTTCCGACGATGTTCTGGTGCCGGTCAGCCGCTGGACCGAGGTGCGCCAGGACGAGGTGGATGCCCGCCCCGCCCTGAACACGCTGCTGGCAAGCGAGGATGTCGGCCCCTGTCTGATCGAGGATGCCCGACACCGCGCACTGTATGTTCTGAATCACTTTGAATATGACAGCACGACGCTGAAGGACGAATATGACCGGGATATTGCTGGCGGCAAGGCCATCAATGTGCCGCAAAACTATTACCCGGAAGACGACCCGTCAAAACAGCCATCGAACCGCTGGCGCAGCCATGCGCATCTGCTTTACGGGAATTGGATCAACGAAATCTACCAGACGACGTGGTATGACATCACCCGCATCGGAGAGTAAGCCATGAGTAAACTTCCAGATTTGCCGCTGGTGGGCCAGATTACCGAAGCCTTGAAGAAGGCGCCAAAAGACATCCGCAAGGCCGTCAAGGAGGGCCACAAGGATCAGATTCTGGATGCCTCTTATCCCTATCGCGAAGAGATGGATAAGAAAGAATACGAAGATCACATGAAGCGGCTGCAATTACAGCTTGTCCGTATGATGTATGATATCGCGCAAACAGGCAAACGGCTGGTCGTGCTGTTCGAAGGGCGCGATGCCGCAGGCAAGGGTGGCACCATCGAACGCACCCGCGAAAATCTGAACCCGCGTTCGGCCTATATCGTCGCGCTGCCCAAGCCCAGTGAACGAGAGGCAGGGCAATGGTATTTTCAGCGCTATGTCGATTGGTTGCCTGCTGCTGGTGAAATCGCATTGTTCGACCGCAGTTGGTATAACCGCGGGGTTGTCGAGCGCGTCTTCGGCTTCACGACCGAAGCAAAGCAGAAGGCCTTTTTTCGCCAGCTTCCAGATTTCGAACAGATGCTGGTCGATGATGGGGTCATTCTGGTCAAGCTGTGGCTGAATGTCGGGCAAGCCGAACAGTTTCGGCGCTTTCTGGACCGCGAAAAAGATCCGCTGAAACAGTGGAAGCTGTCCAGCATCGACGTGGACGGTCTGGGCAAATGGGACGAATATTCGGAAGCCATCCGCGACACTCTGCAACAATCCCATACCCCGACCGCCCCTTGGACGGTGATCCTGTCCGACGATAAACGCCGCGCCCGTATTGCCGCGATTCAGACCATTCTGAACGCGGTCGATTATGCGGGGAAGGACGAAGACGCCATTGGTCCGCGCGATCCCAAGATCAGCGGCGGGTTAGAGTTGTTGCGCGAATGATCCGCGCGGCGCTGATCTGGCTGCTGCTGGCGCTTCCGGTCGCGGCGCAAAATCTGCCGGATTGGAAACACACCAGCATCAACGACTTTGCCCGCGTCCTGAGCAGCGAAGATACCCAGGTTCTGGATCAGGCTTTGATCAGGCTTTTTGACGAAACCGACATCGAAGGTACGGTCGTGACGCTGACCGATCGCGAGGCCTATGGCGGTCGGGACGGGCTAGAGCCTTTTGCCACGCGCCTGTTCAACCATTGGGGCGTTGGCGATCCTGAACGCAACGACGGTTTCATGCTGCTGGTTCTTGTCAACAACCGCGAAGCACGGATCGAATTGGGCGCAGGCTATCGGCGCGAGGCCGATATTCTTGCGCAAGACATCATCCGCAACCTGATGTTGCCGGAATTTCGGGATGGCCGGATATCGGAAGGCATTCGCAAAGGCACGTTGGCAGCGATCGACGAAATTGCGCGGCCGACTGCAGCAGGGGATCACATTCGCAGCCCGCGCGGGAAATCGTGGGCATGGGTGCCGAATGCCATCGCAATCGGCATGTTCGGCTTTATCTTTGCGCAGATCATCCGAAACCGCATCAAAAAAGCCCAAAGGCAGAAATGCCCCGAATGCGGCGGCAATGGCGTCGTCGAAGAACGCGGGCCAGAGCCTGTTGGCGTCGACGAAACTGGCCAGCAGATCCGACAAAGTTTCTGGCGAACCTGCCCCAGCTGTGGATGGCGTGGCCCGTCTTACTATGGCGGTCACAGCAATTCTGGCCGCAGAAGCCATAATCGAGGTGGCGGCTTTGGCGGCGGGCGATCATCAGGCGGCGGCGCATCCGGGCGCTGGTAGTTTCAGGCATCGGCTGCCTTTGGTTAAGCACGTGTGGAATAACGCTGTCGTCATGGATGCGCGATTCACTTGCGCGGTGTCATTGCGGCGGCTAGCGTTATTGCAAATTCGCTGAATGGAAGGCCAGAATTTATGCGTTTACTGACCACCACCTCACTTGCCGCTCTGATCGCCCTACCCGCCTTTGCGGCCGATGGCGAATTGACGGTCTTTGACTGGGCCGGCTTTGAAGAACCGACGATCTTTCAGGCTTATGTCGATAAGCACGGCGACAATCCGACCTTTGCCTTCTATGGCGACGACGATGAGGCGTTTCAGAAAATGGCCTCGGGGTTCAAGGCTGACCTCGTCCATCCCTGCAGCCAGATGGTCAGCAAATACCGCGACGCGGGGCTGATCGAACCTTGGGACACCTCGAAAATCCCGAACTTCGATAAGATTGACCCCAAATTTCTGGATTCCGAAGTGTTCAAGGATGCAGAGGGCATCTGGTATATCCCGACCGATTGGGGCGCGACTGCCATCGCGTATAATTCCGAATCCGTGCCGGTCGAAGATGTCTCGACCCTGCAGGTTTTCGTGGACCCGAAATATCAGGGTCGGGTGTCGCTGCCCGACAGTTCTGATGACGTCTGGGCGCTGGCCTATCTGGCAACTGGCACGACCGATTGGACCGATGTGACGGATGAGCAGTTCGCCGCCGCCGCGGATTGGCTGCGCAAGGCGCATCAGAACGTCGCCGCCTATTGGGCTGATCCGTCTGAACAGGCCCAATTGATGGCGTCAGGCGCCGTCGATATCGCGTGGTCATGGAATGACGGCGTGGTTTACCTGCAAGAGGACGACTATCCTGTCGGGTTTGAGCGTGCGCCGGTGGAGGGATCTTCGACCTTCTTCTGTGGCTTCGTCAACGTGAAGAACGGCCCGGGAAGCGAGGACAAAGCCTATGATTTCATCAACGCATGGCTGGAACCCTCGGCGGGGAAAGCTCTGCTGGACACCATCGGCTATGGCCATACATCCACCGATGCCATGGCCACCATCGCTGATGAGCCTGCGGTAAAGGAAGGGCTGAGCGACGTGGATGCCCCGATTCTGGCCCAGACCCCCAACGACCCGGCCCAGCGTGAAAAGCAACTTGCCGAGTTCGAGAAAATCAAAGCAGGTTTCTAAACTGGCAAAAGCGGGGGCTATCTGCCCCCGCACCCCCGAGGATATTTGAGCACAGAAGATTTAACCCGTCGTGATTGGCCATTATAAGTGCCGTTCATAATCTTCTGGAAAACTATGAATTTGCCGATACCGGTCAGAGTGCTTATGTTGCGGGCTTCCTGCAATGGGGATGGATATGACCGGACTTGCCAAATCACCCGTATTCGAAGCGCTGAACCGCGCTGCATCCGAGCGTATTCTGATTCTCGATGGCGCGATGGGCACACAGATCCAGCAACTGAACCTGGGCGAGGATGATTACACCGGACATGGCTCGGGTCACGCTTGCAGACATCATTCGGATCATCCGCAGCAAGGCAATAATGACCTGCTGATCCTGACCCAACCTGAAGCAGTCGAGGAAATCCACTATCGCTATGCCAAAGCTGGCGCGGATATTGTCGAGACGAATACCTTTTCCGCGACCACGATCGCGCAGGCCGATTACGGCATGCAGGAGGCGGTTCACGATCTGAACGTGCAAGGTGCGCGCGTGGTGCGGCGCGCATTGGATCGCGCGACCGCAGAAGATGGCAAGCCGCGTTTTGTTGCGGGCGCGATTGGACCGACGAACCGGACGGCCTCGATCAGCCCGGACGTGAATAATCCGGGATATCGTGCCGTCAGTTTTGACGATTTGCGGATCGCCTATTTTCAGCAGGCCAAAGGGCTGATCGCTGGCGGTGCAGATATCTTGCTGATCGAGACAATCTTTGACACGCTGAACGCCAAGGCCGCGATTTTTGCCTGCATTCAGGCGATGGAGGCGCATGGACGCGCCCTGCCCTTGATGATTTCGGGGACCATTACCGACGCTTCGGGCCGCACCCTTTCGGGCCAGACGCCGACGGCGTTCTGGTATTCCGTGCGCCATGCCCAGCCATGGAGCGTCGGGCTGAACTGTGCGCTTGGCGCATCCGCCATGCGTCCGCATCTGGCAGAGCTTTCGGGTGTGGCAGAGACGAATATCTGTGCCTATCCGAATGCCGGCCTGCCCAATGCGTTCGGCCAGTATGATGAAGGCCCGATGGATACCGCCCCTCAGGTCGCTGAATTTGCCCGTGAAGGTTTGGTCAATGTCGTTGGCGGATGCTGCGGCACGACCCCCGATCATATTCGCGCCATTGCAGACGCTGTGGCCGCCTATGTCCCGCGAAAGGTTCCCGAATATGCATGAACGTCTGCTGCGCCTTTCCGGGCTTGAACCCTTTACCCTGACCCGCGACATTCCCTTCGTGAATGTCGGAGAGCGCACGAATGTCACCGGCAGTGCGCGGTTTCGCAAGCTGATCACCAATCGCGATTATGCGGCGGCCCTGGAAGTGGCCCGCGATCAGGTGGAAAACGGCGCCCAGATCATCGACATCAACATGGACGAGGGCCTGATCGACAGTCAGGCCGCGATGGTCGAATTTCTGAACCTGCTGGCGGCCGAACCGGATATTGCGCGCGTGCCGATCATGATCGACAGCTCGAAATGGGAGGTGATCGAGGCGGGGTTGAAATGCGTCCAGGGCAAGCCGGTCGTCAATTCGATCAGCATAAAAGAAGGCGAAGAGCAGTTTATTCATCATGCCAAGCTGTGTCTGGCCTATGGTGCGGCTGTCGTTGTGATGGCTTTTGATGAAGAAGGTCAGGCCGACAGCTTTCAACGCAAGACGGAAATCTGCGCACGCGCCTATAAGATCCTGACCGAAGATGTGGGGTTCCCGCCGGAAGATATCATTTTCGATCCGAATATCTTTGCCGTCGCCACCGGCATTGAAGAACATAACAACTACGGTGTCGATTTTATCGAGGCGTCCCGCTGGATCACCCAGAACCTGCCACATGCGCATGTGTCGGGCGGCGTGTCGAACCTGTCCTTCAGCTTCCGCGGCAATGAGCCGGTGCGCGAGGCGATGCATGCCGTGTTTCTGTATCACGCGATTCAGGCAGGCATGGATATGGGGATCGTCAATGCCGGACAGCTGGCCGTCTATGACCAGATTGACGCAGAGCTTCGCGAAGCCTGTGAAGATGTCGTCCTGAACCGCCGCGACGATGCCACCGAACGGCTGTTAGAGATTGCCGAACGGTTCCGTGGCGAAGGCGGCGAAAAGAAACGGGAAAAGGATCTGTCCTGGCGCGAATGGTCGGTGGAAAAGCGGCTGGAACATGCTTTGGTGAACGGCATCACCGAATATATCGAAGCCGACACCGAGGAAGCGCGCCTTGGCGCCGAACGTCCGCTGCATGTCATCGAAGGGCCGCTGATGGCCGGGATGAATGTCGTGGGCGACCTGTTCGGGGCGGGCAAGATGTTCCTTCCGCAGGTGGTGAAATCCGCCCGCGTGATGAAACAGGCAGTCGCGGTTCTGCTGCCTTATATGGAAGAAGAAAAGGCAGCCAATGGCGGCGGTGAACGCCAGAGCGCGGGCAAGATCTTGATGGCCACGGTCAAGGGTGATGTCCACGACATTGGCAAGAATATCGTCGGCGTTGTGCTGGCCTGCAATAATTATGAGGTCATCGACCTTGGCGTGATGGTGCCTGCGCAAAAAATACTTGAAGTCGCGCGGGAACAGAATGTCGATGTGATCGGCCTGTCCGGCCTTATCACCCCTTCGCTGGACGAGATGGTTCATGTCGCCAACGAGATGGAGCGTGAAGGATTTGATCTGCCGCTGTTGATCGGTGGGGCAACCACCTCGAAGATACACACGGCCGTCAAGATCGCGCCGCGTTACCACAAGGGTGCGGCGGTCTATGTTACCGATGCAAGCCGCGCCGTGGGCGTCGTTTCGTCCTTGCTAAGCCCGACGCAGCAGCAGCACTATGTCGACGGCATTCGCACCGAATATGCCGATGTGGCAGAGCGTCACGAACGTGCTGAAGCCGCGAAACAGCGTTTGCCGCTGCAAACTGCCCGCAACAATGCGTATAAGATCGACTGGACCGATTACCGCGCGACGGCCCCCCGTTTTACCGGCACGCGCGTCATCGACGATTGGGATCTGGCGGAAATTGCGCGGTATATCGACTGGACCCCGTTCTTCCAGACATGGGAGCTGAAGGGCGTTTACCCGCGCATTCTTGAGGATGAGAAGCAGGGCGAAGCAGCCAGATCGCTGTTTGCCGAGGCGCAAGAGATGCTGGTCCGGATCATCGAAGGCAAATGGTTCCGTCCGCGCGCAGTCGTTGGTTTCTGGCCTGCGAATACCGTCGGTGACGATATCCGCCTGTTCACGGGCGAGGATCGCGCCGAAGTTCTGGACACGCTGCATACGCTGCGCCAACAGGTCACGAAACGCGGTGGCCGTCCCAATGTGGCGCTGTCGGATTTCGTCGCACCACAAGGGGCCACGCCGGATTATGTCGGTGGCTTCGTTGTGACCGCAGGTCCGGAAGAAAGCGAAATCGCCGCGCGGTATGAACGTGCAAACGATGATTATGCAGCCATCATGGTCAAGGCGCTTGCTGACCGTTTTGCCGAAGCCATGGCCGAGATGTTGCATGAACGGGTGCGCAAGGATTACTGGGGCTATGCTGCAGACGAAGATTATTCGAATGCAGAACTGGTGGCCGAGGCCTATAGCGGTATTCGCCCCGCCCCCGGCTATCCGGCGCAACCCGATCACACTGAAAAACTGACGCTGTTCCGGTTGCTGGACGCCGAGGCTGCAACAGGTGTGCAGTTGACCGAAAGCATGGCGATGTGGCCCGGGTCATCGGTCTCGGGCCTCTATATCGGGCATCCCGAGGCGTATTATTTCGGTGTGGCCAAGATCGAGGAAGATCAGGCCCGCGACTACGCGGCGCGTAAAGGGATGTCTTTGGAAGAAGCCGAACGGTGGCTGGCCCCGGTTCTGAATTACACCAGGAAACAGGAAGCCTCGAACGCGGCCTGACAATAGAAAAACGGCACGCCGATCCGATCAGCCTGCCGTTTCTTGTTCCCTGAAATCATAGCGGCAAGTTGCGACGCCGCCAGAATTGTCGTCAGTCCGAACTGTCACGCGAATAAACATCCTCGTATCTGATGATGTCATCTTCGCCCAGATAGCTGCCGGTCTGAACCTCGATCAGCACCATCGGCACCTTACCCGGATTTTCCATCCGGTGCACCGCGCCCAGCGGCACATAGATCGACTGGTTTTCGGTCACCAAAGTCACCGTTTCATCGACCGTGACCTTGGCAGTGCCCGAAACCACGATCCAATGTTCGGACCTGTGAACATGGCTTTGCAGCGACAGCGCCGCGCCCGGTTTTACCACGATCCGCTTGACCTGAAAGCGGTCGGCCAAGGCCAGCGTTTCAAACCAGCCCCAGGGGCGGTGATCGCGCGGGAAAGCCTCGGCCTGTTTGCGGCCTTTGGATTTCAATGCACTGACGGCTTTGCGAACCTCTTGCGCGCGCGATTTATCGGCCACCAGCACCGCGTCCGAGGTCGCGATCACCACGTGTCTTTCAGCCCGATGCCCACGACCTGCAAATCATCGCTGTCAGAGCGCAGCAGAACGTCCTGACAATCAATCGCCGTTGAATTTCCGTCAACGACGACACCGCTCTCTGATGGGCTTTCCAGCAGCTGTTCGCGCCACAACGCGTCCCAGCCACCCAGATCCGACCAGCGATCCGAAAAGCGGACAACCGTCAGATTGTCCGCCTTTTCCATCACGGCATAGTCGATCGACGTATCGGGCAGCCTCTCCCACGGTTCGCGGGCAAGGCGCAGGAAGCCAAGATCCGTGCGCGCATTTTGCAAGGCGGCCTGAACAGGCTCAAGATATTCGGGCGCATGGGCGCGGAACGCATCGATCATCGTCCGGGCGCTGAACAGAAAGATGCCCGCATTCCACAGGAAATGACCTTGCGCCAGCATGTCGGCGGCACGGCCCGCATCCGGCTTTTCGACGAACCGGGCCAAAGGCTGCGGGCCATCGCCCTGCCCGGCCAGTTCCAGATAACCATACCCGGTTTCGGGGCGGTCGGGCGTGATGCCAAAGGTCACGATACGACCGTCATTCGCCGCACCGATGCCCTGTTCCACGGCGCGGGCAAAGGCATCCGCGTCGGGGATCACATGATCTGATGGGGCGACCAGCAACAGTTGATCGGGATCTTGATCAGCAACCATCAGGGCGGCAGCCAGAACGGCCGGCGCGGTATTGCGGCCCGCAGGTTCGATAACGATGGCACCGGGATCAATGCCGATCTGATCCAGTTGTTCGGCCACAATGAAGCGAAAATCCGCGTTTGTCATGACCACGGGATCGGTATAGCCGCCCCCGGACAGGCGCCGGGCGGATGCCTGAAACAGTGTTTCTGGCCCGGTCAGGTGGGCGAATTGTTTTGGAAAGCTCTTACGCGATACAGGCCACAGCCGCGTGCCCGAGCCTCCAGCCATCAAAACCGGCGTAATTTTAACCATGACCAACTTCCTCGAAGGCGCAAATTCGCTGCACCTTATCCGCAAGAGTATCCGACGGGAAGTGACAGGTTATTGACGGCGTCATTCCGCCTTCATTGGCTTTCCCGCCACATAGGTTTGTGCAATCGCGCGGTCATCCCCAAGGATTTGCAGGATGAACAACTCCTCGGCCAAGGTTTGGGCGCGTTGCATCCGCAGGGCCATGGCCGGGGTCGCATGTGCATCCAGCACGACGAAATCGGCGTCCGAACCGGGTGCCAGGGTGCCGATCCGGTCTTGCATCCCCAGGGCAACGGCATTTCCGCGCGTCGCCCAATGGAAAGCTGACAGCGGATGCAGCTTTTGTCCCCGCAATTGCAGGATCTTGTAACCTTCGTTCAGCGTTTGCAGCATCGAATAGCTGGTGCCGCCGCCAACATCGGTGGCCACCCCGCTGACGACACCCGCCGCACGCAAGCCAGCCTCATCAAACAACCCCGATCCAAGGAAAAGGTTCGAGGTCGGGCAGAACACCGCCCTGCTGCCGGTTTCCGCCATGCGCTTGATTTCACGTTCACGCAGGTGGATCGAGTGGCCCAGAAGCAGCTTGTCAGACAGCAAGCCATAGGTTTCGTAGATATCCAGATAGTCACGGGCCTTTGGATAAAGGCTAAGCGTATAGTCGATCTCATCAAGGTTTTCGGAGAGATGGGTCTGGATATGGCAATCGGGATATTCGCGGACCAGCTGGCCGGTCATTTCAAGCTGTTCGGGCGTCGAGGTAATGGCGAAGCGTGGCGTGATTGCATAACGCTGACGGCCGCGACCGTGCCACTTTTCCAGCAACGCCTTGCTGTCGTCATAACCCGATTGCGGCGTATCCAGAACCGCTTCGGGGGCGTTGCGATCCATCATCACCTTGCCCGCGACCATCGCCATGTTGCGGGATTCGGCGGCGCTGAACAGCGCCTCGGCGCTTGCTGCATGAACCGAGCAGAAGGCGACGGCGGTGGTCGTGCCATGGCTGGTCAACAAGTCAAGGAAGGCATCGGCCATCGCGGGGGCGTGGCCCTGTTGGGCAAAGCGTGCTTCTTCCGGAAAGGTATAGGTATTCAGCCAATCCAGAAGCTGCGCCCCCCAGGATCCGATCACCTGCACTTGCGGAAAATGGATATGCGTGTCGATGAAACCGGGAAGGATCAGGTGCGGGCGATGGTCGATCTCGGTCAGGTCAGGGTTGGCCAATTCGGCATATTCGCCAACGGCCGCAACCAGCCCGTCGCGGACAAGGATCGCGCCGTCTTCGATATAGCGGTGATTGTCTTCGGTGTCTGCCGGATCGGCATGAAAGTCGAGGACGCGGCCTCGGATCAGCTGTTGCATGGGTATTTGGACAAAGAAGAAGTTGCGGTCAGCCGGGCGATCAATTCGGCGGCCGTAAAGGCCGCGATGATTGCAGGGCGCTTGTCGGGGCTGAAACCTGCACCTATCGGGCAGACCAGCGGAGTTGGATCAATCCCCCGTTCGCGGGCAAAGCGGGTGAATTGTGCGCGTTTGGTCGCACTGCCGATCATTCCGATATAGGATAGATCGTTGCGGGACAGGGCTTCTGCGGCAAGCAGAAAATCAAGTGCGTGATCGTGGGTCAGGATAATAACGGCGCTGCCCGGTCGGGCGTTGCGAATTTCTGCTTCGGGCAGCGGCGTAAGCCGTGTCTCGACCGACGGTTCCGCCAGGGCCAGTGCCTCGGCCCGGCTGTCAATCAGCGTGGTCGCAAGCGGCAGGGGTTGCAGGGCCAGTGCAAGGGCGCGTCCCACATGACCGGCGCCGAAAATCAGGGCATCCGGGTTGGTGACGGGTTCAGGGCCCTTGCGATCCAGTATAAGGGTGACCCGTCCGCCGCAGCATTGACCGATTTCAGGCCCAAGCGGGATGTCCATCCGTGCCTGATCCTCGCCGGTTTTCAGCATCTGGCGGGCGCGGTCGATGGCCATATATTCCAACTGACCGCCGCCTATCGTTCCCTCTATGCGATCCGGGCCGACGAACATTTCGGCGCCGGCATCGCGGGGTGTGGACCCAAGGGCCTGTGTCACCCGAACGCGGATCATCCGCGCAGCTTTTCAATCGCCATCAACACCCGTTCGGGCGTCGCGGGGGCATCAAGCCGGGCGGGTTCGCGATAGTCGTTGAAGGATGCGACTGCCATGTTCAGCGCCTCGAACACGCTGATGCCCAGCATGAAGGGCGGCTCGCCCACGGCCTTTGACCGTTTGATCGAGCGCTCGGCATTTTCCGACCAATCGGCCAGTTTTACGTTGAAAATGCGCGGTTTGTCCGAGGCCAACGGGATTTTATAGGTCGAGGGGGCATGGGTCCGCAGCTGCCCCTTGGCGTCCCACCACAATTCCTCGCAGGTCAGCCAGCCAGCGCCCTGAACGAAGGCGCCTTCGACCTGACCACGGTCGATCGCCGGGTTCAGGCTGCGCCCGACATCATGGATCACATCCGTCCGATCGATGACATATTCGCCGGTCAGCGTATCGACCGAGACTTCGGACACCGCCGCGCCATAGGCGAAATAATAGAACGGCCGTCCTTTGCCCGTCGCGCGATCCCAGTGGATCTTCGGCGTCTTGTAAAAGCCCGCGGCGGACAGATGAATCCGTGCCATATAGGCGGCCCTGATCACCTCATCAAAGGGAATGTGGTGGTTGGCCGCCTTGATATGACCGGGGACGAACGTCACATCCTCGGGTGCGACCTGCCAACGCTCGGCCACGAAATCGACCAGCCGTGCCTTGATCTGATCGGCCGCATCCAACGCCGCCATGCCGTTCAGGTCCGTCCCCGATGAAGCAGCCGTGGCCGAGGTGTTCGGCACCTTTTCCGTCGTCGTCCGGGTGATCTTGATGCGGCTGATATCGCATTGAAATGCCTCGGCGACGATCTGGGCGACCTTGATGTTCAGGCCCTGCCCCATTTCCGTGCCGCCGTGATTCAACGCGATCGAGCCATCGGAATAGATGTGTATCAGCGCCCCTGCCTGATTGAACCAGGTGGCGGTAAAGCTGATGCCGAATTTCACTGGCGTCAGCGCGATTCCCTTGCGGATCACACCGCCTTTGGCGTTCCAGTCCAGCACCGCCTGACGCCGGGCCTGATAATCGCTGCTGACCTCCAGCTCATCAAAGATACGCGGAAGGATCTGGTCGGTGACCTCTTGATGATAGGGGGTCAACTGGCCGTTTTCATACAAGTTCAGCTTGCGGATTTCCAACGGATCACGACCAAGCGCATAGGCGATTTCCTCGATGATGCGTTCGGCCACGATCACACCCTGTGGGCCGCCGAAGCCGCGAAAAGCGGTATTGCTGACCGTATTGGTCCTCATCGGATGGCTGCTGACGCGGACATCGGGGTAATAATAGGCGTTGTCGGCGTGGAACAATGCGCGATCCGTAACCGGGCCGGACAGATCGGCCGAGAACCCGCAGCGGGCATACCAATCCCCCTGCACGGCCAGAATTTTACCGCTGTCGTCAAAGCCGACTTCGTAATCGACGACAAAATCATGACGCTTGCCGGTCGCTGACATATCGTCGTCGCGGTCAGGGCGGATTTTCACCGTTCGGTTCCATTTTTTCGCAGCAATCGCGGCCACGCAGGCGAACAGGTTCATCTGTGTTTCTTTACCACCGAACCCGCCCCCCATACGGCGGACATTCACGACCACGGAATGCGAGGGCACCTGCAACGCATGGGCAACCATGTGCTGCACTTCGGACGGGTGTTGGGTCGAGACGTTGATCGTGATGTCGTCATCCTCACCGGGGACGGCCATGGCGATCTGCCCTTCAAGGTAAAAGTGGTCCTGCCCGCCAATGGCGAAACGGCCCTTGATCCGGCGCGGCGCGGCGGACAGACCTTTGCCGGCATCGCCACGGCGAAGCGTCAGCGGTTCGGTCACATAATCCATGCCTGCATCACGTGCGGCAATCGGGTCCAGCGCGAAGGGCAGTTCCTGATATTCGATCCGGGCCTTGGCGGCGGCGCGGCGGGCCAGATCGCGGGTTTCGGCGATGACGGCAAAGACCGGCTGCCCCCAGAACAGAACCTTGCCATCGGCGAAGATGGGGTCGTCGTGCTTGCCATTCGGGGAAACGTCATTCTCTCCCGGAATATCGTCGACGGTCAGCACGTCGATGACACCACGGCTGGCCCGCACCGCATCCAGATCCATGCTGGCAATCTTGCCATGTGCGCATTTCGACAGCCCCAGATAGGCATGCAGCAGGCCGCTTGGTTCGTTCAGGTCATCGGTATAATCGGCCTGTCCCTGCACCTGCTTGATGGCGGAATCGTGGATCGTGTCGGTATGGGCCAGACCGCGAATATGGGTTTCGTCCTTCATGGTCACGCTCCTACGGCATAGTTCAGGCGCACGGGCAGCCCCGGTTCGCTTTGTTCCAGCCAGAAGCGGCGGAACAGATTGGCAGCAACGGTGCTGCGGTATTCGGCGCTGGCACGCCAATCGCTTAGCGGCTGGAAATCGTCCTGAACCGCCTTGGCAGCGGCATCGAAAGCTGCTGCAGCAAAGGGTTGGCCGACCAGCGCAGCTTCGGCCTTGGCCGCCCGTTTCGGCGTGCCTGCCATGCCGCCAAAGGCGATCCGGGCCGAGCCGATAATACCATTTTCGACACGAATGCAGAACCCGGCAGCAACTGCGGTAATGTCGCTGTCACGGCGTTTTGACACTTTATAGGCGGCGATGGTCGCACCAGCTTGCGTCGGAATGACGATCTGTTCGACAAACTCGCCCGGTGCGCGGTCCTGTTTCCCGTATTCGATGAAGTAATCTTCCAACGCGACCTCTCGACGGGTGTTGCCCTTGCGCAGCACGATCCGCGCACTAAGCGAGATCAGCAGTGGCGGGCTGTCACCAATGGGCGATCCGTTCGCGATATTCGCGCCGATGGTGCCCATATTTCGCACCTGCCAGCCGCCGATCCGCAGCAGGTAATCATAGGCCTGCGGAAGGTGGTCACGAAAGATCGGTGCCGCCTCGCTATAGGTAACGCCCGCACCAAGACGAATTTCGCCATCCGAAACCTCGATCCCCTTCATCAGATGTCCGATGAATACGGCCGGAGAGATGTCGCGAAGAAACTTTGTCACCCAAAGACCAACGTCGGTGGCGCCAGCCACGATAGTCGCCTTTGGTTCCGCCTCAAGAATGGCAGCCAGATCGTCGGTGTCGGCGGGAATGATCGCCCGTTCGTCCTCTTTGACAAGCTCGACACGGGCACCCCACATCGCGCGTAGCCGGGCGGTCACGGCATCGCGTTCGACGCTCAGCGCATCTTGCGCCTGTCCGCCCGCCCGACCGGCCTGCAATGCCGCCTTGATGATCGGCTCATAGCCTGTGCAGCGGCACAGATTACCCTGCAAGGCGGTTTCGATCTGGGTCACGTCCGCCGTCGGATTAGCCATCCACAAGCCATAAAGCGACATGACGATACCCGGCGTGCAGAAGCCGCATTGGCTGCCGTGATTTTCAACCATCGCAGCCTGAATCGGATGCAACCCGCCCTGTGGCGATTTCAGATGTTCAATCGTGACGATATGGGTGCCGTGGCAGGATGCCAGAAAACGAATGCAGGCATTGATCGGCTCATAGACAAGTCCCGAGTCGGTCACGCGGCCCAGCAGAACGGTGCAGGCCCCGCAATCGCCCTCAGCACAGCCTTCTTTGGTGCCTGTCAGCCGTTGCGAAATCCGCAAATGGTCCAGCAACGTATCGGCCGGGCCGACATCCGTCAGGACAATTTCTTGATCATTCAGCAGAAAACGCATCTGGGGCGTCATGGCATTCCTCGTGGCTTTGAACCCGCTTTCCAGATTAGGCCGGAAAAAAACATTGCGAAATCGGTTGTAACACGGAAGACTTTACACGAATCCTTGAAAGCGACCCATCAAAATGTCCTATCTTGAAAGTCTTCGCGTGTTTGTGCGCGTGGTTGAACTGGGCTCGATCACCTCGGGTGGTCGCGACCTGCGGCTGTCCCCTGCGGTCGCATCGAACCGCATCAAGGATCTGGAAAATCGCTTTGGCGTCAGGTTGTTGAACCGCACGACCCGCAAGTTGACGACGACCGAAATCGGTCGCGCCTTCTACGATCACGCTCGCCGGGTGATTGACACCCTGGAAGAGGCAGAGGCGATGGTCTCCACCTTTTCCAGCCGCCCCCAAGGCGTGATCCGGCTGACTGCGCCCTTGGGTCTGGGACGGCGATTGATAGCACCGTTGATCCCGGAATTTTGCGAAGAAAATCCGGGGGTTGAATTTCGCCTGCGCCTGTCGGACCGCAATGTGAATATTGTCGAAGATGCCATTGATCTGGCGTTTTTCCTGGGCGAGCCAACTGATTCCGCCCTGAAATGGCGCAAGATCGCGGATGCGCCGCGGGTGCTTGTCGCATCACCGGATTATCTGAAGGCCAACGGAACCCCGAATATCCCCGAAGATCTTGCCGGCCACAATTGCCTGCTTCTGCGTTATCCACGCAGCCCCGAATTTTTCTGGACGCTGGACACCAATGATGGACCACGCAAGATGATGGTGTCGGGCAAGTTTGATACCGATGACGGCGATGTGCTGACGAATTGGGCGCTGACCGGACAGGGAATCGCGAATCGCCCGCAATATGAGGTGGCAGACGACATCAAAGCCGGTCGCTTGGTGGTAGTCCTGTCAGAGACGCCCCCGGTTTCGGCGCAGTTCGGATGCCTGACACCGCATCGCCGATTGCAGGACCCGAAGGTCCGCATGTTCGCGGATTACGCCGTGCGAGAGTTGAAGAAAGTCTTTTGATCTTTTCGAAAACGCCGCTTTCGCATCTTCACGACAGGCAGGCACCGAAACGCTGCCCCGATCTGGTTTACTTTGTCGCAAGCTGCATTCCGTCGGCTGCGCGGAACCAGCGAATGACCTTGGCCCGTTCCTCGGCCTCCATGAAGCTGACATTGGCCGGGGGCATCGCATCGGTCAGACCCGCCTGCACATAGATTTCCTTGGCATAGCGGGCCACATCCTTGGGCGTCTCAAGAAAGACGCCCTTGGGTGCGTGGTAGATGCCTTCGTAAACCGGCTCTCGGGCGTGGCACATGGAACAGCGACCGCTGATGATGGTTGCCACTTCGTCGAAACCCGCAGCCTGGGCATAGTGGGTTTCGACGGCAGTCATCGGACGGGCCTGCGCTTCCTCATAACTGTCCTGGTTCAACCCCAGAGAGCTGATCCACATGATCAGGACGAACAGCACCGCCGTCACCGCCCATGTCCACCACAATTCGCCCTTACGGGCATGCATGGTGTTGAAGAAATGACGAATGGTGACACCCATCAGGAAAATCAGTGCCGCGATCAGCCAGTTATAGTCGCTGGCGAAGGCAAGCGGATAATGGTTCGACAGCATCAGGAAAATGACCGGCAGGGTCAGGTAGTTGTTGTGCGTCGAACGCAGCTTGGCGATCTTGCCGTATTTCGGATCGGGGGCACGTCCGGCCTTCAGGTCGGCCACCACGATGCGCTGGTTCGGCATGATGATCAGGAACACGTTGGCGGTCATGATCGTTGCCGTGAACGCGCCCAGATGCAGCAGCGCCGCGCGGCCGGTAAAGACCTGATTATAGCCCCATCCCATGATGACCAGCGCCACGAACAGCAGCAGCATCAGCACGGTTGGTTTTTCACCCAGAGGCGATTTGCACAGCGTGTCATAGATCAGCCAGCCGATCGCCAGCGAGCCACCCGAAATCAGGATTGCCTGCCACGTCGCCAGTTCCATCTTGGCCGGGTCGATCAGATACAGATTTGCCCCCGCCCAATAGGTGACCATCAACAGCGCGGCGCCGCTGATCCAGGTCATATAGCTTTCCCATTTGAACCACGTCAGATGTTCCGGCATCCGCTCGGGCGCCACCAGATATTTGTTGATGTGGTAGAAACCGCCGCCATGAACCTGCCATTCCTCTCCATAAGCGCCCTTGGGTAGGCCGGGCACTTTCAGCAGGCCAAGATCCAGCGCAACGAAGTAAAAAGACGATCCAATCCACGCGATGGCGGTGATGACATGGGTCCAGCGAATTGCGACTGACAGCCATTCCCAGATGATGACGTAATCGGGGATCATGTCTCAGCTCCCTCGATAGGTTGAAAATCCGAAGGGAGAAATCAACAGCGGCACATGGTAATGGTCCTGTTGCGACATGCCAAAGCGGATCGGGATCACGTCCAGAAATCGCGGGCTTTCGGCCTCGACCCCGGTGGCATCCATCCATGCGCCTGCATGAAATTCCAGCTCATAGGTGCCGGTGTCGAACGCGGCTTCGGGCAATATCTGCTTGTCGGTGCGGCCATCGCTGTTGGTGCGCATCCGCGCAAGTTCCGTCCGCTGATCGCCGTTCAGGCGAAACAGCACGATGTCCATCCCTTCCGCCGGGCGACCCCGAGCGGTGTCCAGAACATGGGTGGTCAGGTAACCTGGCATCTGGGCCTCCCTCTCATTTTCGTTGTTTTCTTGATAACCTATCCCGTGGTTCGCCCGCGAGAGGGCTGAAACGCAAGGTAGTCTATAAATTTCGTGAATAATCGACGAATGGAGGCTGTCGATCACCCGGCAAGCCGGGCGACCGATTTTTGCGCACGGGCCTGCAAATCCCGCGTGTCAGCGGTCAAAAGACGGTAATCCGCGACGACCGCTCTGCCCTGCACATAGACCGCCTTTGGCCTGATCGGGGCGCAGAATATCAATGCGGCGACGGGATCCCATTGGCCAGCGGCGGGCAGTTCGCTGACATCCCACAGGACCAGATCGGCCTGCATACCGGGTTTCAGCGCACCAATATCGCGACGCCCCAAAACCCGTGCGCCGCCAAGGGTCGCAATCTCCAACGCTTCGCGCGCGCCAAGGGCGGCTGGCCCATCGCGCAGACGCGCAACCAACATGGCCTGTCGCGCCTCGGCCCCCAGATGGCTGCTGTCATTCGAGGCAGACCCATCAACGCCCAGCCCAACCGGCACGCCCGCGTCACGCATCTGACGCACGGGCGCGATGCCGCTGGCAAGACGCGCATTGGAACAGGGGCAATGCGCGACCCCGGTGCCGGTCCGGGCGAACAGGTCGATTTCATCACCCGACAGTTTCACGCAATGGGCGTGCCAGACATCGTCTCCCGTCCAGCCCAGGCTTTCGGCATAATCCCCCGGCAGCATCCCAAAGGTTTCCAACGAATAGCGGATATCTTCGTCATTTTCGGCAAGATGCGTATGCAGCCGCACGCCCTTTTCGCGGGCAAGGATTGCCGCATCGCGCATCAATTCACGGCTGACGGAAAATGGCGAACAGGGCGCAAGTCCGACCTGAACCATCGCGCCTTCGTTCGGGTCATGAAACGCATCGACCACGCGTGCGCTGTCCGTCAGGATTGCGGCCTCATCCTCGACCAGCGCATCGGGCGGCAAGCCGCCCTTGCTTTCGCCAATCGACATCGCGCCGCGCGTGGCGGTAAAGCGGATGCCGATTTTCTGCGCGGCTTCGATACTGTCATCCAGTCGTGATCCGTTCGGGAACATATACAGATGATCCGACGAACAGGTGCAGCCCGACATCGCCAGTTCGGCCAGTCCCACCTCGGCCGACAAGCGAATATCGTCCGGCGTCATCCGCGCCCAGATCGGATATAGCGTCTTCAGCCAGCCAAACAGTGCGGCATTCTGTGCTGCGGGAACCGCGCGGGTCAGCGTCTGAAACAGGTGATGATGGGTATTCACCAACCCCGGCGTCACGACACAGCCTGCGGCCTCGATCACCTTGGCGCCATCGCGCGGCAGGCCTTGGCCCACCGCGACAATCTTTCCGTTTTCAACCAGCACGTCGCCATTGCCGATTTCTTGCCGTGTGTCGTCCATGGTGACGACAACATCGGCATGGCGGATCAGCAACCGATCAGTGCGAGTCGGCGACATGGCCAGCCTCGCGGATGTCGGCTTCGTCGATCTCCGGCGCACCGTTGTAATACCAGTTCAGTAGAACCGCAGACAGCGCCGCCAGCAGGATACCCGAATGGATCAGCGGGTGAATGGCATGCGGCATCCATTGGTTGAAATGCGGCGCCACCATCGGGATCATCCCAATCCCGACCGAGATGGCGACGATGAACAGGTTATGCCGGTTACTCGCAAAATCGACGCGCGCAAGGATGCGGATACCCGTTGCGGCCACCATGCCGAACATGACCAGACCGGCACCGCCCAGAACGGTGGTCGGCAGGCTTTCGACCAGCGCCCCCATCTTCGGGATCAGGCCCAGCACGATCATGATGGCGCCGCCCGCCACGCAGACAAATCGTGACCGGATGCCAGTGACACCGACCAGGCCGACATTCTGGCTGAACGAGGTATAGGGAAAGGTGTTGAACAGCCCGCCAATTGCCGTGCCAAGGCCATCTGCACGCAGACCCGCTGCCAGCCCCTTCTGGCTCAGCGGCTTTTTGCAGATATCGCTGAGCGCAAGGAACATGCCGGTCGATTCAATCAGCGTGACGATCATCACCAGAACCATGGTCAGGATCATGATCGGGTCAAAGGTCGGCATTCCGAAATGCAATGGCTTGATGACCGCGAACCAGCTGGCCTCGCCCACCTTGTCGAAATGCATCATGCCCAGCATGGCCGCGACGACGCCGCCGACAACAATGCCGATCAGCACCGCGACATTGGACAAAAAGCCCTTGGCGAAACGTGAGACCAAAAGGATCGTGCCCAGCACGAGAATCGCGATGATGATGTTGCTGGCCGATGCATAGGCCGGGTTATTCACGGTCGGGGCCAAGGTGACGCTGGCTGGCACATTGCCAGCAGCCCTTGCCGCGTCCAGCCATGCCGCCGCCGCAGGATCGACGATTTGCGGCGCGGTCGGGCCGACCGGCAGACCGAAGATCCAGTTGATGCCGATGGGCATCAGGCTGATGCCGATGGTCAGGATCAGTGTGCCGGTCACGACGGGCGGAAAGAAGCGCAGCATCCGACTGACGATCGGTGCGATGAAAATGCCAATCAGGCCGGCGGCGATGATTGCGCCAAACAACGCCCGTGCGCCCTCGTGCCCCGGGGTCGCCTGTGCGATGGCGACCATCGGGCCAACCGACGCAAAGGTGACACCCATCATCACAGGCAGCTTGATCCCGAAATACTGGGTCGCCCCGAAGCTTTGAATGATTGACACGATGCCGCAGACAAACAGATCGGCCGAGATCAGAAATGCGACCTCTTCGGGCGATAGTTGCAAGGCGCGGCCTACAATAAGCGGAACCGCAATGGCCCCTGCATACATGACCAGCACATGCTGAAAACCAAGTGTGAATAACTTTCCGGCGGGCAACACTTCGTCCACCGGATGAACGCCATTGGCAATGCTCGCATTATAGCTTGCATCAGACATTGCGGACCTCCCTTTCCACGGATGTCAGATCTTTTTCAAATCTCGACTTCGATTGCTTTACCTTGTTGTTTTGCAAGTTTGACAACGGCCGAGGCGACTGCAAGATCCTGCAGGCCGACCCCGGTGCCGTCGAAGATGGTAACCTCTGCATCGCCGCGCCCCGGATGATCACCATTGATGATCCTGCCGAGCGCGATGACATTATCTTCAAGAATGAGTTTCTGCGCCGCAGCATGCTGAAATTCCCCGATGCCAAGCGATTGGGCAACTTCGTCTGTAAACAGCGCGGCGCGGGCAACCAGTGCCGGATCAAGTTCCTGCTTGCCCTGGGTATCGGTGCCCATGGCCGCGATATGCGTCGGCCCCGTGACATGCGCATCCATCAGGATCGGATCATAGGACGACGTGATCGAGATGATGACATCGGCCTGTTCGCCCAGTTGATCCAACCCGACAGTCTGAAACGGCACCCCGAACTCGGCCGCGACATCGGCCAGGCGGGACAGCATTTCCGGGTGCAGGTTCCACCCGATGACTTTCTCGAACTGGCCAAAGCGCAGCGCCGAACGCATCTGGAACGCGGCCTGATGCCCTGCCCCGATCATCCCCAGAACCTTGGCACCCTTGGGGGCCAGATATTTGGTGGATACCGCGCTGGCGGCGGCCGTGCGCAACGCTGTCAGCAGATTGCCCCCCACGGCCGCGCTGACCCGTCCGGTATCGGGGTCAAACAGGAACACCGTTGATTGGTGGTTGATCAGGCCCTGTTCATGGTTATGCGGCCAGTAACCCCCGGCCTTCAAGCCAAGCGACAGACTCTGCGAGTCAAAGCCACCCTTGAAGCCGTAAAGCGCGTCCTTGTGTCCGATCGCCTCGCGGACGACCGGAAAGTTATAGGCATCACCGCTGGCCATGGCTGCAAAAACGGATTCGACTGCGTCAAACGCCGCCTCCAGCGTCATCAGGCCCGCGATTTCCTTTTCAGGAACAACCCACATCAATAGGCCTTTCCGCGTGCGCTGACCGGCCACAGGGTTTCCACCTTGCCGTTGCGGACGCCGACATACCAGTCATGGACGTTGCAGGTCGGATCGCAATGGCCGGGCACAAGGCGCAGCTTGTCATTAACCTTCAACACGCCGCTCTTGTCCTCGATGACACCATGTTCGTCGCTGCATTTGATGTATTTCACATCCTCACGGCCATAGACGACCGGCAGACCGCTATCGACCGATTGCGCCTTGAGGCCCGCATCGCAAACCGCCAGATCGGGTTTTGCGTGGCTCATGACCGAGGTCAGGATGAAAAGTGAGTTTTCCCATTCCCCCTGATCGATCCGCTTGCCATCCTTGTCATGGATACGACCGTAATCCGCATCCATGAAGGCATAGGAACCGCATTGCAATTCGTTATAAACGCCCGAATTGCTTTCGAAATAATATGATCCTGTGCCGCCACCGGACACATATTCAGGCGTCAGCCCTTGGCCATTCAGCGCATCGACAGCCTCTTGCACCTGCGCGACGGCGGCATCCAGTTTCGCCTTGCGGTCATCGTAGTTGTCCATGTGTTGCATCGCGCCCTGATAGGCCTGAATACCCTTGAAGGTCAGGTTGGGTGCTGCCGCGACGGCTTTGGCAATCTCGACCACTTCGGGCGCGGTTTTCACACCGCAGCGGCCCGCACCGCAGTCGATTTCAACGAAAACGCCAAGCTCGGTGCCGTGTTTTTGCGCCGCTGCCGACAGATCCGCGACATTGGTTACGTCATCAACACAAACCGTCACGGTCGCGCCAAGCTTTGGCATGCGGGCCAGACGGTCGATCTTGGCCGGGTCGCGAACCTCGTTCGTGACCAGCACGTCCTTGATACCACCACGGGCAAAGACCTCGGCCTCGCTGACCTTCTGACAGCAGACGCCGACCGCGCCGCCAAGGCTTTCCTGCAATTTCTGCACATCGACGGATTTATGCATCTTGCCATGGCTGCGGTGACGCATGCCATGCGCTTTCGCGTAATCGCCCATCTTCGTGATGTTGCGTTCCAGCGCGTCCAGATCAAGGATCAGGCACGGCGTCTGGATGTCGGCCTCATTCATGCCGGGAAGTGCGGGCACGTCGTAACCGACTTCCAGACCTTTGAGATTGGTGGGTGCGTTCATCGGCTCTCTCCTCAGTTCCAGGGCAGCTTGTCCAGATCGACATTGCCGCCTGTGATGATGACGCCGACACGCTTGCCGGCAAAGATTTCGGGGTTCTTCAGGATCGTGGCCAGCGGCACGGCGCTGGATGGTTCGACCACGATCTTCATGCGCTTCCAGATCAGCTTCATCGCGTCGATGATATCCTGTTCGGATGCCGTCAGGATGTCGGTCACATGGTTCTGGACGAAATGCCAGGTCAGATCCTTTAGCGGAACTTTCAGCCCGTCGGCCACTGTTTCGGGCGCGTCGTCGGCAATGAGGCGACCGGCCTTGAAGCTGCGATAGGCATCGTCTGCCTGTTCCGGTTCGGCGGCATAGATCTTGATGCCCGGCGCAAGGTTCGACAGCGTCAGACAGGTGCCCGAGACCATGCCCCCGCCGCCGATTGGTGCGACCACGGCGTCCAGTCCCTGGACCTGCTCGATCAGTTCTGCGGAACAGGTGGCCTGACCCGCGATCACACGGGGGTCGTTATAGGGATGAACAAATTCGGCGCCGGTATCAGCCACCACTTCGGCAAACACCGCCTCACGGCTGCTGGTCGAGGGTTCGCTTTCCACCACACGGCCGCCATAACCTTGAACCGCGTCCTTTTTGGCCTGCGGCGCGGTTCGCGGCATGACCACGGTGCAGGGAATGCCCCGACGACCGGCAGCATAGGACAGGCAGGTGCCGTGATTGCCGCTGGAATGGGTGGCAACGCCGCGGGCTGCCTGTTCATCGGTCAGGCCGAAAACGGCGTTGCTGGCACCACGCGCCTTGAACGCCCCGGCCTTTTGCAGGTTCTCGCATTTGAAGAACAGATGCGCCCCGGACAATTCATCCAGCATGCGGCTGGTCAAAACCGGGGTCTGGTGGATATGCGGGGCGATCCGTTCACGCGCCGCCAACATGTCGTCCAATGTCGGGATATACATCGCCTGATCCTTCATCACGCGGCCGCCTTTTGGCTGTTTGTGGTGCTTTGGCGGTAATGTTCCTGTGCGGCGGCGACACCGCTGCCCAGTTTCACCTGCAGGCCCAGATCCGCCATGACCATTTCGGCCGTGGCAATCCCTGACAGCGCCATGACATCGGTCAGACTGCCCAGATGGCCGATGCGGAACACCTTGCCCGCGACATCGCCAAGCCCGGTGCCAAAGGCCACGTCATAGGTATTCAAAGCGTGACCGACGATACGGTTCGCGTCGAATCCTTCCGGTGTGCGGATCGCCGTGATCGTGTCGGAGTAAAGCGCGGGCCGGGCGGCGCAAAGCTGCAATCCCCAGGCGGAAATGGCGCGACGCACCCCTTCGGCGATGCGGTGGTGGCGGGCAAAGACATTCTCCAGCCCCTCCTCCAACAGCATGTCGGTCGCGACTTTCAGCCCGTTCAGCAAGCCGACCGGCGGCGTGTAGGGAAAGCCGTTCGCGGCATAACCCTTGACCATATCGCGAATGTCAAAGAAGGTGCGCGGCAGTTTCGCAGCCTCGACCGCAGCCATGGCCTTCGGCGAAAAGCCGATAATGGCCAGCCCCGGCGGCAACATGAAGCCCTTCTGGCTGCCGGTGACGGCAATATCGACGCCCCATTCATCCATGCGGAAATCCATCGACCCGATCGAGCTGACGCCATCGACGAACAGCATCGCCGGATGGTTTGCGGCGTCCAGCGCCCCACGAATGGCGGCAATGTCGGACCGCACGCCCGTGGCGGTTTCGTTATGCGTCGCCAGAACAACCTTGATTTCGTGGTTCTTGTCGGCGGTCAGAATTTCCTCGAACCGGTCTGCGGGGACACCTTCGCCCCATTCCTGCAGGACAACCTGCACATCCAGACCGTGCCGGTGACACATGTCGATCCAACGATGGCTGAACATGCCGTTGCGTGTGGCCAGAACCTTGTCACCCGGTGACAGGGTATTGGTAATGGCGGTTTCCCAGCCACCGGTGCCGGTCGACGGAAAGACGAAAACCTGCCCCGTGGTTGTTTTCAGAACCTTCTTTACCCCCTCCAACGCGGGATGAAGAATCTTGCCGAAAACCGGGCTGCGATGGTCGATGGTTGGCATGTCGACTGCTTTACGCAGGACTTCAGGGATATTCGTGGGCCCCGGAATGAAAATAGGGTTCTGGCTGGTCATGGCGCATCCTCCTCTGCTAGTTCCATGATAGCGAGAGAAAACTTCCGGCACAATTTTTCTGGAAAACCTTTCCATTTCTGCTAAAAAAGCGAAAATAATGACCGTGAACAGTCACTTGGCTTTTTTCACGGAAAAAGAGCGACTTTCGTCGCTGACGCAATGCTTTCTATACCGGGGGTATAAAATGACCGAGCCGACTCGCAAACGCGGCCGCCCACGCAGCAGCAAGGATAATGTCGGCACTGTGCAGGTGCTTGATCGTGCGCTGGATATGCTGGACCTGCTGTCCGCGAACAAGGGGCTGACCCTTAGCGAGGTGGCCGAGCAGATGGATCAGTCGCCATCAACCGTTCATCGCTTGCTGCACTCGCTGGCGGCACGCGGGATGGTTGAAAGCGATCAGGCGACGCAGGCATGGACCATTGGGCCCGCCACGTTCCGCCTTGGCTCGGCGTTCATGCGCCGCTCTGGCATCGTGGAACGCGCCCGCCCCATTCTGCGGGCGTTGATGGAACATACCGGAGAGACTGCAAACCTTGGCATCCTGAACGGCGATTCCGTGATGTTTCTTAGCCAGGTCGAAACGCAGGAAACCATCCGCGCCTTCTTTCCACCGGGCACACGGTCGCCGCTGCATGCTTCGGGGATCGGCAAGGCGCTGTTGGCCTTTGGTGGAGCAGAGGTTCTGGAAACGCTGATGCAAGGTCAGGGATTGAAGAAATTCACCGACAAGACCCTGACGACACCCGAAGCGCTGGAGGCTGATATCAGCCGCACCCGTGCCCGTGGCTTTTCCTTCGATGATGAGGAACGCACCCGCGGCATGCGCTGCATCGCGGCCCCGGTTTTCGATCTGTCAGGGCAAGCCGTCGCGGGAATTTCCGTCAGTGGGCCAACGCACCGGATCGGCCATGAGCATATTAAGACGCTTGGAGCAGTTGTGGCAGCAGCAGCGGCAGAATTAAGTCAAGCAATGGGAAAATAAAAATAGTGCACAACCTAGATTTCAACGATTATTTCGCGATAGGGTTGGCTACAGTTGCACTCAACGCGTTTGAAAACCTTATAATCAGACTGGAGTGCGTTAACTATGATATAAAACGAATTTCAAATAAAAACTACACCAGACAAGATTTGGAAAGAGCGACAAACCTACCATATTCTAATCTATTGAATTCACTACGAAACAAACTAAAAAATCAAGTCAATTTTGAATCTACGTTCATCATCAAAAATTTTTTAGAGGCAGGTATAGATAGCCATGGTCGAAAAATTAGATCTCCTCTGGATTCTTGGCGAAACACGATTCACCATGGACTTTTTGAAAAGAGACCGAACGGAAATATATATATAAATTTCCATGACAGAAATTCATTTTCGTTAATAAACCCTGATGAATCTCTAGTTTCAGGAAGTATAAACATTGAAACAAGCGCAGAAGACTTACGTAAGCTTGCACAAAGTATCAATGCTTTACGTTTAGAAATTATCAAGATATTTGACCCGGACGAGATTTTAGTTGGGATGGCCAACAAAAATAGCCAGCCATCCCAATAACTCGTGCAGATCAATGGCTGCCAAAGAAGGCGAATTTGATCACGAACAGACCGGCCACGATCCAGGTCGCCGCGTGAACCTGCCCTGCCTTGCCGGTCAGCAGCTTGATCACCGCATAGCTGATGAAGCCGAAAGCCAGACCGTTCGCGATGGAATAGGTCAGCGGCATGGCCAGCGCGGTCAGGGCTGCGGGGGCAGCCTCGGTCACGTCATCCCAATTCACCTCGACCAGTTCGCGCATCATCAGTGTCGCCACGAACAACAGCGCAGGTGCGGTGGCATAGGCGGGAACCGATCCAGCCAGCGGGGCAAAGAAGGTCGCAAGCAGAAACAGCGCCGCGACGACCAACGCAGTCAGTCCCGTGCGCCCGCCGGCCTGCACACCCGACGCGCTTTCGACATAGGCCGTGGTCGATGATGTGCCCAGCAGCGAACCAACGGTGATCGCGGTGGAATCCGCCATCAGCGCACGTCCCAGATTGGGGTTCCGATGGGTCGGCCCCTCGGTCAGCAGTCCAGCCCGCTTGGCCACACCGATCAGCGTGCCGGTTGCGTCAAACACCTCGACCAGCACCATCACAAGGATGACGTGGAAGATACCGTAACTTAGCGCCCCCATCACATCCAGTTGCAGGAACGTCGGCATGATCGATGGCGGGGTCGAGATGATGCCGCCAAACTCACTGACGCCCAGCAGGATCGAGGCGACGGTGATGACCAGAATGCCAATCAGGATCGCGCCCTTCACCCGCAACGCATCCAGCGCGACGATGATGAAGAAGCCCGCGATGGTCAGCAGCGTGCCGGGTGCGGTCAGATCGCCGAGGCCCACCAGGGTCGCCGGGTTGTCGACCACGATCCCCGATGTCTTCATGGCGATGATGGCCAGAAACATTCCGATCCCGGCTGCAACACCGCTGCGCATCGACACCGGGATGCCCGCGATCAGCCAGCGTCGGATGCCCGTGATCGACAGGATCAGGAAGATGATCCCGGAAATGAAAACCGCGCCAAGCGCCTGTTGCCACGTAAAGCCCATCGCGCCGACAACGGTGAAAGCAAAAAACGCGTTCAGCCCCATGCCCGGCGCCATCCCGATGGGCCAGTTGGCCCACAGCCCCATCACTGCAGACCCGATGGCCGCCGCAAGACAGGTGGCAATAAAGACCGCATCGCGGTCCATGCCGGTGCTGGACAGGATATCGGGGTTCACGAAGATGATGTAGGCCATTGTCAGAAACGTCGTGATACCTGCGATCACCTCGGTCCTGACATTGCTGCCATGTTCTGACAGCTTGAAGTATTTTTCCATATTCCTCCCTCCGCGCGGATTTGCGCCGCTTTGCCTGCAGCTTAGGGTGCGGGGTTCAAACCCGACAATCATCACAGACCCGTAAGTCTTTCAATGATCACTTGAAACCGGAATGATCTTTTTCGATTCGTATATACAGAATTTTGGTCTAGCGGCCTTGTGTGAACAGCCGGTTAAGGGCTTTCTTGCAGCCAAATCAGTTGTCGAGGGCAAACATGATGCGCTACAGCCGCGATATGCGAGGGTATGGCGAAAACACCCCGGACCCGCAATGGCCCGGCGGGGCAAAAATCGCCGTCCAGATCGTCATGAATTACGAAGAGGGCGGCGAAAACAGCATCGAACATGGCGACAATGCGTCCGAAGCCTTTCTGTCCGAGATTATCGGCGCACAGCCATGGCCGGGCCAGCGGCATTGGAACATGGAATCCATTTACGATTACGGCGCACGCGCAGGCTTCTGGCGTCTGCACCGGATGCTGAAGGATCTGCCGATCACCGTTTACGGTGTGGCAACGGCTTTGGAACGTGCCCCCGAACAGGTCGCCGCCATGCAGGGTGCCGGTTGGGAAATCGCCACGCATGGTCTGAAATGGATCGACTACCGCGATGTCCCGCCCGAGGTTGAGGCCGAACATATCGCCAAGGCCGTTCGCCTGCATACCGCCGTCACGGGCGAACGCCCCCTTGGCTTTTATCAGGGCCGCACGTCGATGAACACGGTGGCGCTTGGCTGTGAAGAAGGCGGTTTTGTCTATCTGGCCGATACGATTGCCGACGACCTGCCCTATTGGCACGTCCATGACGGCAAACCGCAACTGATGGTGCCCTATACGATGGACGCCAATGACATGCGCTTTTCCAGCGGTCAGGGTTTTGGCACCGGGGTCGAATTCTTTGACTATCTGCGCGACAGCTTTGACGTGCTTTACGCCGAAGGTCAGGCAGGTGCGCCAAAGATGATGTCGATTGGCCTGCACTGCCGTCTGGCCGGTCGTCCGGGTCGTGCCATGGCGATTCAGCGGTTTCTTGACCATGCCCGCGCACATGAAGGCGTCTGGTTCGCCAGCCGTCTGGATATCGCGCGTCATTGGGCAGAAACGCATCCCTATCAACCGCGCCAACGACCATCGGAAATGACGCGCGATGATTTCGTGGCAAAATTCGGCAGCATTTATGAACATTCCCCTTGGATCGCCGAGCGTGTCTGGGACGGCGAAATGGGTGCCATCCATGACAGCGCCGAAGGTCTGGCCGCGCGAATGGCTCAGGTCTTTCGAACGTCGTCGGATGCTGAACGTCTGGCTGTGCTGATTGCCCACCCCGATCTGGCGGGCAAACTGGCGCTGGCGAAACGCCTGACCGCCGACAGCACCGCCGAACAGGCCAGCGCCGGTCTGGACAGCCTGACCGATGAAGAACGCGCAGATTTCACCCGGCTGAATGATGAATACACCGCCAAGCACGGCTTTCCCTTCATCATCGCCGTCCGCGATCACGACAAGGCTGGCATCCACAACGCGATGCGCCGCCGCGTGGGGAACGATACCCAAACCGAACGCGCCGAGGCCGAACGACAGGTTATGCGCATCGGAGAGCTTCGCCTGAAGGAGGCTTTGAAATGAACGACCAACCACCCAAGGGCGCGCCCACCGGCGATATCGCGATCATCCCGGAAGAACAGAATCGGCGCATTCCCTATGCTGGCCCGGTTGCCGGTCTGCCGCCGCAAACTGGCCTGACGACCGACACTGCGGTATTCACCGAAGCTTATGCCGTCATTCCACGCACGGTCATGCGTGATATCGTGACCTCTTACCTCCCCGGCTGGGAAGGGATGCGGATGTGGATGCTGGCACGCCCGCTTAGCGGATTCGCGGAAACGTTCAGCCAATACATTGTCGAGCTGGCACCCGGTGGCGGCAGCGATCAGCCTGATGACGACCCCGAGGTTCAACACGCCATTTTCGTAACGGGTGGCGATCTGACGGTTACCATTGACGGAGAACAGCACAAGCTGACGCCGGGCGGCTTTGCCTACGTTCCACCGGGCACAAAATGGAGCGTGCGCAATTCCTGCGACGGGTCTGTGGGTTTTCATTGGTGGCGCAAACGCTGGCAGCCCTGCAACGGCGTGGATAAACCTACGCCTATCGTAGCGCAAGAACAGGACATTCCCCCCTCGCCCATGCCGGACACTGATGGGGCCTGGGCGACCACCCGCTTCATGGACCCCTCCGATCTGCGTCACGACATGCACATTACCGTGGTCACGTTCAAACCCGGCGGCTCGATCCCCTTTGCCGAAACCCATGTGATGGAACACGGCCTGTTCGTTCTGGAAGGCAAGGCCGTCTATCGCCTGAACCGTGACTGGGTCGAAGTCGGTCCCGGCGACTACATGTGGCTGCGCGCGTTTTGCCCGCAGGCATGTTATGCAGGTGGCCCCGGCCCGTTCCGCTATCTGCTTTACAAGGACGTCAACCGTCACGCGCCGTTGTGGCCAAACCGCTGAATTGAAACGGGGGCAGCCTGCCCCCTTTTCATTCCTTGGTGGCAGAGACCGGCGGCGTTTTCAGTCGCGTCCGCATCCGCGCCTCGCGCCATGTGATATAGCTGATGGCACCGATCATGATCCCGCCGCCAAGGATGACCCAACCATCCAACGGTTCGTGAAACAGGGTAACGCCGATCAGACTGGCCCAGATCAATTGCAGGAATGTCACAGGCTGGGTGACCGTCAGGGGCGCGGCGGCGAATGCACGGGTCATGGTGTAATGTCCAAGTGTGGCAAATACCGCGACCAACCCAAGCCACGCCAGCTGTTCCAGCGTTGGCGGCACCCAGACGGCCCAGGCGATTGGCGCCAGCCCGATCGTCACGGTCAGCGACATCATTGCGACGACCACTGCGGCAGGAACCTCGGCCGAGATGCGTTTGGCAATCAGATAGGAACAACCGAAACAGATCGAGGCCAGAACCTGGGACAAGTGCCCTGGATCCAGCGGCCGAAGCCCTGGCCGCAGCACGATCAACGCGCCCAGAACCGCAACGCAGACAGCAACGACCCGCCGCGCAGCCAGTCGTTCGCCCATGAAAATCGCGGCGCCAATGGTCACGACTATGGGATTAAGAAACCCGATTGCCGTCACCTCGGCCACGGTGATGCGCGACATGGCATAAAACCATGCGATCACCGCCACGACATGCAGCGCACCGCGCCCGGTGAACATCCGCCAGATGCGCGGCGCGAAGCCCTGACGCAATGCGGGCAACAACACCGGGCCAAGGAAAACGATTCCGTAGCAGAACCGGATAAAGGCGGATTGTGGCGCGGGCAGTGCACCATCCAGCCCGCGCACGATGGCATTGACCGCCACGAAACAGAACCCGGTGGCCAGCATCCATCCAATGCCAATCAGATCCTGTCGCGTATCGCGGTCGATATTCAAGGAAATTGCCTGTCCGGAGTTGCCTGCCCCATGGACTAGCCAAGGATCAGCTTCAGCGCAATCGACCACATGACAATACCGACACAGATTTCCAGTATCTGCCATGCCCTTGGACGCGCGAAAACAGGGGCCATTAACCGTGCGCCATAACCAAGCGCAAAGAAAAACAGAAACGATCCGCTCATCGCGCCCAGAGCAAAATCCAACTTGCTGGGCCACTGGGCCGAAATCGCCCCCAGCAGAACGACCGTATCCAGCCAGACATGCGGGTTCAGCCATGTCAGCGCAGCGACCGTCAGCAGGGTCGCAGCCAGCCCGGCCTTCAGACCCTCGGGGCGCAGCGCCTCTCCTCCGGCCATGGCCGCCCGGAAAGATCTGGTCCCATACCAGATCAGAAAAGCTACCCCACCCCATTTCATCGCCTCGGCCAGCCAAGGTATTTTTGTCGCGATCGTGGACATGCCCGCCACGCCAAGGGTCACAAGGATCGCATCGGACAATGCGCAAAACAGGCACACCCAGAACACATGCTGCCGCATGATCCCTTGTTTCAGCACAAAAGCATTCTGCGCCCCGATGGCGACGATCAGCGAAAGCCCGGTGCCAAGACCGGCAAAGAAAGACATCATGACTACACCTCTTGCTGGCTTGCTGATGCCACAGGCTTTGCCTTAAATAAAATGAACTGATCTTAATCAGATGTAGTTTTGCTAATGATGGACTATCCCGCCCTTGCTGCTTTGGCCGAGGTGATCCGCCGCGGCTCCTTCGATGCGGCGGCGGCTGCGCTGCACGTCACCCCTTCCGCGATTTCACAACGCATCCGCGCATTAGAGGACCGCATGGGCGCCGTTCTGGTGGATCGTGGCCCACCCGTCACAGGCACGGAAACAGGCAACAGGCTGGCCGCCCATCTGGATCAGGTGCGCCTGCTGGAGGCTTCGCTGGCAAGCTCGGATGCAACGCCACCGATTCTTCGCATCGCGGTCAATGCCGATAGCCTGGCCAGCTGGGTCATGCCAGCTTTCTCATCAGCCCCCGGCTTGATCGACCTCATGATCGACGATCAGGATCACGCACTGGATTTGCTGCGAAGCGGGCAGGTTGTTGGTGCAATCACCAGTGACAGCCGCGCAGTAACCGGCTGCGACAGCATCCCCTTGGGCACAATGCGATACCGCGCCACGGCCAGCACCGGTTTCGCCAAACGCCATTTCGCGGACGGCCTTACCCTCGAAGCCTTGCAAAATGCGCCGATGCTCAGCTTCAACACAAAAGACAGCCTGCAAAACCGCTGGGCCGAGGGCATCTGCGGGCAACGTATCACCGCCCCGCTGCACCGCATCCCCTCATCCCAGGCGTTTGCACAGGCAACCCGGCTTGGCCTTGGCTGGGGTATGAACCCCGAATGCCTGATCCGCAGCGATCTTGACCAAGGCCACCTGATCGACCTCGCCCCCGATCACCCACTGGACATCCCGCTTTACTGGCAATGCAGCAGGATATTGCGTCCCACCCTGCTGCCCCTGACCGATGCCATAAGAAAAACCGCCAGATCAGCCCTGCTGCCCTGACGGTGTCTGCATTGGTCCTGAAATATCCCGGGGGTCCGGGGGCAGCGCCCCCGGGCTTTTCCCCTTGGCCCTACAGCTGCGCTGCAACCTCATCGGACAGATCAAAATTGCCGGTGACGTTCTGCACGTCATCATCATCTTCCAGCGTGTCGATCAGCTTCATCAGCTTTTGCGCGGTTTCCAGATCGGTCACTTCGGTCGGCGCCTGAGGTTTCCAGATCAGTTTGGCCGTCTCGGATTCGCCAAGTGTCGCCTCCAACGCGGTGGAAACTTCGTTCAGCGCGGTGTCGGCACAATAGATCCAATGACCTTCTTCATCGCTTTCGACGTCGTCGGCACCAGCCTCGATCGCAGCCAGCATGACGGTATCTGCATCACCGGCATCGGGGCCGTATTTGATCTCACCCACGCGGTCGAACATGAAACTGACAGATCCGGTCTGACCCAGATCACCGCCCGATTTGGTGAAATAGCTGCGGACATTTGACGCCGTGCGATTGCGGTTATCCGTCATCGCCTCGACCACGAGCGCGATCCCGTTCGGGCCATAACCCTCATAGCGGATCTCGTCATAGTTTTCCGCGTCGCCCCCCATCGACTTCTTGATGGCGCGATCAATGACGTCTTTCGGGACCGAGTTTGACTTGGCCTCTTTCACGGCCAAACGCAGACGCGGGTTCTTTTCCGGGTCCGGGTCGCCCATTTTGGCGGCCACGGTGATTTCCTTGGCGAGTTTCGAAAACAGCTTCGAGCGGATCGCGTCCTGACGACCCTTGCGATGCTGAATGTTGGCCCATTTTGAATGGCCTGCCATGCTCGTTCCTTCGCATACAGTAATTCTGGATTCGGCTGCTTTTAGTCCAGCCACCCCCATCGTCGCAAGACAGGGTGACAGGATAAATGGCGCATTGCGCCAACTCTGACCGGTATCGGCGGCTGAAAAACAAAGCGCCCGACCGATTGGCCAGGCGCTGTTCCTTGGAATCAGACCGTCCAGACGTCACATGGACGAGATGGGGCCGACAATCCGGCGAATCTCGGCAACACGGTTGGTGCCGCGCGCCGCCAGTTCTTCGTCGCTGGTCAGATTCAGGTCGTTCAGCTTTCTGGCATAGGGCGAAGTTTCCGCCGTATGGATCATGAATCGGCCAAAAGCGCGAAACGGAGCTGAGATCAATTGCAGAAAGCTGGCATTGTTCTTGGCTGTAAGGGTTGCAGTGGTCATTGTCATATTCCTTGCGTCACGGTCGTCTTGGCTCCCCTTCAGATGAATATCGGATGGGGAGCCGCTGGCCGCAACCGACAATGCTGCATAGCAGCATTGCAATGAAAATAAGACGTTACGTCAACGTATCAGGGATGCAGTGGCCAGAAGACAGGAATGACCAGCGCCGCGACAATCGCCATCAGCAGGTTCAGCGGCAGACCGACCCAGATAAAATCCGAGAAACGATACCCCCCCGGACCATAGACCAGCGTATTGGTCTGATAGCCGATCGGTGTTGCAAAACTGGCCGATGCCCCCATCATCACCGCAATCACCAGCGGACGCGGATCGACCCCCAGTTGCGTGCCGATGGAAATGGCCACGGGCGTCACGATGACCGCGACCGCATTATTCGTCACTGTTTCTGTCAGCGTGGTTGCCAGCAGATAGACAGCCAGGACCAGCCCCCATGATGGCACGTTTATCAGATAGGGCGCGATTTTCGCCACGATCAGCTCGACGGCGCCCGAGTTTTCCAACCCTGCCCCGACCGCCAGCATTGCAAAGATCAGCGCCATCAACTGCCCGTCGACAAAGCCAAGCGCCTCATCCGCGTCGATGCAGCGGGTGCCCAAAACGACCGCGACGCCAATGAAGGCCAGCAGCAGGATGGGGGCCACATTGAACGCCGACAGGATCACCACGGCGGCCAGGGTCGCCACCACAATCGGCGCATGGCTGCGGCGATAGGCACGGTCTGACGGGGCACTGACCTCGACCATCTGCATGTCGGTGGCCAGACGCTGAATATCTTCGGTCGTGCCTTCCAGCAGCAGCGTATCACCGACCCGCACCACCAGATCATCCAGTTGACGCCCGATATTCTGGTTTTTTCGATGCGCGGCCAGCACGTAAACGCCATAGCGGCGGCGCAGACGCATCGAGCCAAGACGGCGGCCGATCATGTGACAGCCGGGCGTAATCAAAACCTCGACCGTCGATGTCTGGACCGAGCTTAGCTTGTCAACCAGACGCACCGCCTTGTTGCTTTGCAGGCCCAGGACTTCGGACATGGCGGTGCGCATGACGACGCGGTCACCAGCCTCCAGCCGGACGGCGGCCATGTCGCGGCGCAGTGACGCATCGCCGCGCAGAACGTCAATGACCCGCGATCCGTCGCGCGAAAAGATATCAACCTGATCCAGCGCCTTGCCGATCAGTTCCGATCCTTCGGGAACCGCGACCTCGGTAAAGAATTTCATGTTGCTGCGCTGCGATACCAACTGGGATACGGACTCGCGGTCTGGCAACAGACGTGGCGCTGCAATCAGCAGGTAAATCACGCCCACGATCGCCATGGGCAAACCTACCGGCGTGATCTCGAAGATCGAAAACGGCTCCATCCCCGAACGCCGCGCCACACCATCGACCAGCAGGTTGGTCGAGGTGCCGATCATCGTCATCGTGCCGCCCAGAATAGACAGGTAAGACAACGGGATCAGGAGCTTGGAGGGGGACTTTCCCAGTTCCTTTGCCAATTGCATGAAGATCGGCATCATCACGACGACCAACGGAGTGTTGTTCACAAAACCCGACAGACCGCAGACCAGCATCGCCATAGAGGCCAGCGTCAGGTTTGGATGTTCATTTGCGTGCCTCGCCGCCTTCTGACCAATCCAGTCCAATGCGCCGGTCCTGACCAACCCGCCGACGATGATGAACATGAATGCAATCGTCCAGGGGGCCGGGTTGGCCAAAACCTCGGCGATGTGGCTGGTGTCCAGAATCCCAAGGATCAGCAGGACGCAAGCGCCAAGAATTGCCGTCACCTCGGGCGGATAGGTTTCGCGGACAAACAGCGTTAACATGCCCGCGATGATAAAAATCGTCACAATCGCGGACGTCGTTCCAGTCAGTTCAAATCCGAGCATTCAGAACCCATAAATATCGCTACACGCAGCCGGTAAACCGATACGCGTGATTCTTATTATCGTTTGTAACAGGTGAACAACAACTGGCCGCATCAAGTTTGGCCGGCAGGTGTGGCGGTCAAACGCCCCCCTTGCCGCACGGGAATCGCTGATTTTGCAAGCCCGGTCCTATCGTCGGTTTCAACGAAAATCCCAGACAATGTCGCTTCTCCCTCGGCCGGGGTAAAGCGGTCGCGGGTCATGCCAGTGATGAATCGACGCAACGGTTCGGTTTTTTCCATGCCGATTACGCTGTCATAATCGCCACACATGCCCGCGTCAGACTGATACGCTGTGCCCCGTGACAAAATCTGAACATCGGCAGTAGGCACATGAGTGTGGGTGCCCACGACAACACTTGCGCGGCCATCGCAGAAATGTCCGGCTGCCATCTTTTCGCTTGTCGCTTCGGCATGGAAATCAACCAGTGTCGCCTGAACCATGCCCCCCGGCGGGTGCGCACGCAAAACGCCATCCAGCGCCGAAAACGGATCGTCATAGGGGCGCGACATGAATACCTGCCCAAGCGCCTGCGTCACAAGCAGTTTCCGCCCGCGAGCATCGCTGATGATCGTGTGACCACGGCCCGGCGCATCCTTGGCAAAGTTCAGCGGACGCACGATCCGCGGCTCTTTGTCGATAAAGGCCAGCATGTCCTTCTGATCGAAGGCATGATCACCAAGGGTCAGGCAATCCGCGCCCGATTCCAGTAAAAGCTGGGCGTGCCCAGCGGTGCAGCCACGCCCGCCGCTGGTGTTTTCCGCGTTTACCACGACCAGATCGGCCCTCAGGCTGTCCCGCAGTGGCTTTAACCGCTCGACTATCGCCCGACGGCCCGCCCGCCCCATCACATCGCCAAGAAACAAAATCTTCATGAGTGCTGGTTATTCCAAAGACGCTGCCTGCTCAAGCCGCAAGCATCGCTGGACAGCATCGCAGCAGTTGGACATGTTGCGGGCAGATCAGGAACGGGGCCGTGGCAATGTCAGTCGAAACCAAAACCGAATGGGCGGGCGCTGAATTTGACGGCGTCAGATTGCGCGTCTGGATCGATGGGCAGATGTCAGTGCGCACCGTCTCGGGCAAGGCAGAGCTGGTTTTGCAGTCGATACTGGCGGACAGGCAAGCGGAGGCCCGTGCAGTTCTGCGCAGTGGATGGCCTGACGCCCCGCTGAACAGCGTGCCATCTGCGGTCGCATCGACTCCTTTCGACGGCTTGCTTCCCGGCCTGTCGCAAAACTCACCCGCCGATCTGATGCGCTATCAAACGGGCAGGATCCGTGGTTTTCTGGCGGGGTTTCCCGAATTTGACGGCGTTCTGTGTCTGGTCGGTCAAAGCACCGTCTGGGCGCATATCAGCGCGGGCGAGGTTGTCAGCTTTCGCAGCTTTCTGACGGCAGAGCTGTTCAGCATCATCCAGTCTTTCGACGCCTTGCCCGTCACGGACACACTAAATTCGGACGCTTTTACAGCGGCGCTGAACCACGCCATATCGCGGCCCGGCGCGATTGCAGCCGATCTGGCTGGCATCCGCGCGCAACTGGCATTGGGTCAGGCTGACCGAGACGCAGTCGCATCCCGATTGGCCGGATTGCTGATCGGCATCGAGCTGGCCGCTGCCAAGCCTTACTGGCTGGGACAAGACATTGTGGTTGTGGGCAATGGTCCCTGGGCCGGGCATTACCTTGCTGCGCTGACTGCACAGGGTTTGACCGCAAAACAGGCGGATGGTGAGGCAATGGCCCATGCAGGCTTGATCGCGGCATGGCAGGCCATGCAAGGCAAGACCGGCTGATCGTGTCAGAACCGGATCAGCTGCCGAATTGCCGACCCATCTGCCAGACGCTCAAACCCCTCGTTGATCTCATCCAAAGTCAGTTCGTGCGTGACCAGCTTTTCAATGGGCAGTTTGCCCGACATCATCATGTCGGCAAAGCGTGGGATATCGCGCATCGGAACGCATGATCCCATATAACTGCCCTTCAGGGTTTTTTCCCCCGCCGTCAGGGTCACCGGCGCAAAGGCCATCTTGGCATTCGGATGGGGCAAACCCGCGGTGACAATCGTGCCGCCGCGCCGTGCGGCCTCATATGCAAATTCCAACGCCGGCACCACACCGGCAAGTTCGACAGCCAGATCCACGCCGCCGCCCGAGATTTCGCGCAAGTGCGCAAGCGCATCCGGGTCTTTCGAATTGACTGTATGAGTCGCACCCAAATCTTTGGCCGCACGCAGTTTTTCGTCGGATATATCGACGGCAATGACCTGTCGCGCACCCGCGGCCACAGCCCCCAGCAATGCGGCAAGCCCGACCCCGCCCAAGCCTATGATCGCGCAGCTTTGACCCGCTTTCAGTGCCCCCGTGTTGATGACCGCGCCCACGCCGGTCAACACCGCACAGCCCAACAATGCGGCGCGGTCCAACGGGATCGACTTGTCGATTTTTACGCAAGACGCCTCGGACACGACGGCATGTTCCGCAAAGCCTGACACACCGATATGATGATCAATGACCCTGTCACCTTCGTGGATACGCTTTGCCCCGCTGATCAGCGTGCCCTTGCCCCCAGCAATTGCTGCGGGTTCGCACAGTGCTGGACGCCCTTCGGCGCAGGGCATGCAATGGCCGCATGAGGGCGCAAAGATCAACACGACATGATCGCCCGGCGTGAAGCGCGTCACATAAGGGCCCACCGCCTCGACCACGCCGGATGCTTCATGCCCCAGCAAAACCGGCATATCGCGTGGTCTGTCGCCATTGATGGTGGACAGATCGGAATGGCAAAGACCGGCCGCCGTCATTTTGATCCGCAATTCGCCGGGACCGGGTGCATCCAGCTGGACCTCGGCGATACGCAGGGGTTTGCTTTTCCCATAAGGTCTTGGCAATCCCATCTGTTCCAGCACCGCGCCGCGTGTCCGCATGATCCATCCTCCACTTTTCGGCATCACAGTTTCGCCCGACCTTTCAACTGTCAAGCCTTCGCCCTAGGCTGTCCGGGATCAGCGGAAGGACACAGTTTGGACCACAGGGAACCACCACGAGACCGCCGTGCCTATGCCGAATTCCAGCACCTTCAGACGCGCTGGAACGACAATGACCAATTCGGCCATATCTATAACGCGACCTATTATGAGCTTTTCGATGAAGCCATGAATATGTCATTGATCAAACGCGGATTTCTGGACGGATCTTCGGGCGGTCCGATCCAGGTTGTCGTTGAAAACGGCTGCACCTATTTCACTGAACTTTCCTATCCCGACAGGTTGGAGATCGGGGTCAGGATCGACCGGATAGGAAAAAGCTCATTCAGGCTGTCGATGGGCATGTTTCGCGCCGGTCAGGATATCGAATCCGCCCGCAGCCATTTTACCATGGTGACTGTGGACAGCGCGACACGCCGGCCAATGGAAACACCCAAGGCACAAAGAGATGCGCTGGCGACATTGATCGTGCCGCCAGCCCAGAGGCCTATCCTGCCAGATCAGGCAGGACATAATCCTTGAATTGCTGACGAAGCGTCAGTTTGCTGATCTTTCCGGTCGCGGTCAGAGGCAGTTCTTCGACCAAAATCAGATCATCGGGTAGCTGCCAGCGTGCCAGATTCTGCGACAGCATCTGGTTCACATCTTCCAATGTTGGCGGGTCCAACGGATCAACCGGTTTGGCGATCAGCACCGGACGTTCATCCCATTTGGGATGTGGCATCGCGATAACCGCACATTGCGCGATCTTTGGATGCGCCAATGCCAGATTTTCCAGATCAATCGAGCTGATCCACTCACCACCCGATTTGATCAGATCCTTGGCCCGGTCACGTATCGTCAACCGACCACTGGCCGAAATCGAGGCGACATCGCCCGTTCCGAACCAGCCCTCTGCATCCATCGCCTGGTTCGTCGCTGTGTCATTCTTGAAATAGCTTCCCATGACGGTGTTGCCGCGAACGTAAAGCTCGCCAATCGCCTCACCATCCTGCGGCATTGGCTGACCGTCTTCGTCAACGATCTTCATATCCACGCCGAAAACGCGTTTCCCCTGACTGGCCTTCAACGCCATGCGTTCCGTGAAGGGCGCATCGAATTTGTTGACCGGCAGCGCCCCCTGCGTCCCAAGCGGTGAGGTTTCTGTCATCCCCCATGCGTGGTTCACATCAACGCCAACCTGTTCATAGCTTTCGATCAGGCTGCGGGGCATTGCGCTGCCGCCCACGACCATATGGCGCAAGGCATCAGGTTTGCGGCCCCGTTTCTGGATTTCGGTGAACAGCCCCTGCCAGATGGTCGGCACGCCCCAAGCGGTTTCGACGCGCTCACTCTGACATAGATCCCACAGGCTTGCGCCATCCAGAAACGGTCCGGGCATGATCAGACTGCCGCCCACCAGCGGCGCCGTGAAAGGCAGTCCCCAGGCATTGACGTGAAACAGCGGGACAACGGGCAGAATTCGCGGTTCATACCGCAGATCGGGGCCAAGAACCGTCGCAACCGACAATGCATGCAGCACGTTAGAGCGATGTGTATACAGCACCCCCTTGGGATCGCCGGTGGTGCCAGATGTATAGCACAGGCCGGATGCTGTCGTTTCAGGAAATTCGGGCCACAGGCGTTGCGTTGGCTGACCTTCCAACAATTCTTCATAACACAGCGCGTCAAGGGTGGTCTGGGGCATATGCGCACGGTCGGTCATGATGACATAACGCAGCGGCGGAAAATGGTCTTGCAACTTTTCCAGCAGTGGAACGAATGTCAGATCGGTGAACAGAACCTTATCTTCGGCATGGCGGATGATATAAATCATCTGCTCGGCCGAAAGGCGCGGATTAAGCGTGTGACAAACGGCACCGACGCCTGAAATGGCGTAATAAAGCTCAAAATGGCGATAGCCGTTCCATGCCAGCGTGGCGCGCGGTCCCCCATCTGAACCCCAAGGGCGTCCAGCGCGAAGGAAAGTTGCGTCACCCTCTCCCGCGCTTCGGCATAGGTTTCACGGTGCGTGTCCCCTTCCACCCGACGCGAGACGATCTCGGCATCGGGAAAGCTGTCGGCAGCAAAATCCAGAAGCCCGCCCTGCAACAGCGGGCGATGCATCATCAGACCTTCCATAGTCCCCTCCCATATTCCTCGCACATAAATTGTGGAAAGCCATCGTTGGGATCAAGTCTGACGTCGGGACGAGGGCGGAATGTTTGGGCTATCGGGCCGAAATATGTGTTGATGTCAGGTCCATCAACACTTTTCCGTCTGGACTACTGACCAATGTGCGCACTGTCGACACACGTCGCCCGCGCTTGACCCAGGTGGCACGCGCCGTCACCAGACCTTCCCGGCAATTCGCCAGAAGCTGGGCGTTCAGCGTGACTGCCACGGGAAAGCTGTCCATCCCTTCGGTGACTGGCTTTCCGCCCAACACCAGATTGGTTGCAATCACATCCGCGAACCAGACAAGCGCGCCAGCGTGGATCGTGCCGAACGGGTTCTGAATCCCTGCCTGAACCGGCATCTCGCCAAGGGCCTCATCCTCGGTCACCGTGCCGATGGTAAAATTGATCTTGCCGTCCAATTGCCTGCTGACTTCGGTCACAATCCGTCCTCCTGTATCCTCAAAACCGCGGCCTAGTTCGTCAGCCGGGCAATCAGTGACGATGTATCCCACCGACCGCCGCCCATGTTCTGCACGTCCTTGTAGAACTGATCGACCAGCGCCGTCACGGGCAATGAGGCCTTCAGATCATCCGCGGCCGACAAACAGATCCCAAGATCCTTGCGCATCCAATCCACCGCAAAACCATGATTGAATTCGCCCGCTGCCATGGTTTTGTGGCGGTTGACCATCTGCCAGCTCCCTGCTGCGCCCTGGCTGATGACTTCGACGACTTTTTCGACATCCAGACCGGCCTTTTGCGCGAAAGCCAGCGATTCGGACAAAGCCTGCACCAGCCCCGCAATCGCGATCTGGTTGCACATCTTGGTCATTTGTCCCGCCCCGACCGGGCCCATCAGACGGCAGATCTTGGCGTAGGCGTCGATCACGGGCGCAGCTTTGTCAAAATCGCCCTGCGCACCGCCGCACATGACGGAAAGCTGGCCATTTTCGGCCCCCGCCTGACCGCCAGAGATCGGCGCATCGACATAGCCAATCATCATCTCTTGCGCGATGTCGGCCAGTTCGCGGGTAACAGCGGCGGAAACCGTGGTGTGATCCACAAAAATTGCACCTTTGCGCATGCCTGCGAAAGCCCCGTGATCGCCGATGCAGACCTGCCGCAAATCATGGTCATTGCCCACGCAGGCCATTACAAAATCGGCATCCTTGGCCGCATCTTCAGGCGTCTTGGCCCATTTGCCGCCATGCTTCTCTGCCCAGTCCTGCGCCTTGAAGGCCGTGCGGTTATAGACCGTGACGGCGTGTCCTGCGGATTGCAAATGCCCTGCCATCGGGGCGCCCATCACGCCCAGTCCCAAAAACGCCACCTTCGCCATCGCCATCATCCCCTTGTGTTGTATCGCCTCAACATGTCGCGGGCGATTTAAGTTTGTGCTGCAGCCTCGTTGTAAAGCGACTGCGGCTGCCTTATGCAGCACCCGATCACCCCGACGCGCCGTGGTCAAGCGCCACAGGCATCCAGTAGAGAGCTGACCAGCTTATGGACCCCCTTGCGACATGCTGACACTCTTTCGCTGGTTACTCAGGGCAACCGTCGCGCTCATCGTCGTGCTGGTCCTGACCATGGTGCTGACGTGGTATTTTGCGACGCGATCGCTGCCCGACTATAACGCGACCTACCGCGTCCAGGGGATCTCTGCCCCGGTCGAGATTGTCCGTTCTACCGAAAACGTTCCGCATATCTTTGGCTCGAATGACGAGGATGTCTTTTTTGCCCTTGGGCTGGCCCATGCGCAGGATCGCCTTTTTCAGATGACCTTGCTGCGCCGCGCCGCGCAGGGCCGCCTGTCCGAGGTGTATGGCGCCAAGGCCTTTTCCGCCGACGATCTGGCGCGGCGGTTGGAATTGTATCGCAATGCATCGGAATCAGTCGATATGCAGGACGATGCAACCATGGCTGCGCTGACGGCCTATTCTGCCGGTGTGAACCAATGGATCGCCCAGGTGAACGAACAGGCGCTTGGCCGTGGCGCGCCGGAATTTTTCCTGCGCCCACAGAATATTTCCTACTGGCAACCGGCGGATTCACTGGCCATCCTGAAGCTGATTGCCGCTGCAAGCAGCAATTCCGCCGCCACCGAAATCCTGCGCGCACGGTTGTCCATGGCATGGCCGGATCGCGGAACCGATCTGCTGCGCGCCGAAGGTGGCCCTGCCGCGCTACCCGATTACACCTCGCTTTTTCCCGGTGCGCGGTTCGCAATTCCTGAACGCAGATCACGTGCAGATGGCGAACGTTCGGTCGAAAACTTTCTTCGTCCGGGCGATGGCCTGGGTGCGAACGGCTTTGCCGCCTTGCCAGCGCGAACCGCCGCCAACGGTGCTTTGCTGGCGAATGATCCACAAGCGCCGCTGATTTCGCCGTCGCTGTATTATCTGGCGCGATTGCAATTATCCTCGGGCGGGGTGATCGGCGCGACAATTCCGGGCATGCCGGTCATTCTGTCAGGCCGTAATCCACATCTTGCATGGGGTCTGACGCCCGCTCCCATAGATGACGCCGATATCGCGATGGAGGAAATTCAGCCGGGCAGTCCCGACCGCTATCGCGGCCCTACCGGCTGGGTGGATCTGGAATCGCGACGCGAAGTGATCCGCGTTCTGGATGAACCCGATCGCAACATCATGCTGCGTTTCAGCCGCAACGGCCCGCTGGTTCCGGGGTTTGATGCAGGTCTGTCCGATATTACCCCTGCTGGTTTCGTTCCATCTTTGCGCTGGACCGGGTCATCGAATTCGGACACGACCATGTCGGCTTTGATGGGGTTGATGTATGCCAGCAACACCGCCGGCGCAGCCAAAATCGCGGAAGGGGTCATCGCGCCCCCGATGAATGTCACTCTGGCCGACAATGAATCAATACGCCAGCTGACGGTCGGAGCTGCCCCGGAACGCGCGGCCAGTCATCCGACAGGCGGCGCGCTGCCCGTCCCTGGCTGGGAAACCAGCGCCGATTGGACAGGGATTGTCGCACTGAACGGCAGTTCGCAATCCACGGATAACGGCATCGTGCTGGCCACGGAAGAGGCTGGAACGCTGGCCCTGCGCCGTAGCAGGCTAAGCTGGCTGCTACAGGACCGAGAGATCCATTCCCGTGACAGTTTTATCGCCGCGCAACTGGATATGGTCAGCCCGGCCGCCCGCGCGCTGCTGCCGATTGTCGGGGCCGAACTTTGGTTCACCGGCGAACCGGCCGCAGCCGGGTCGCCTGAACGGCAGCGTCAGGATGCGCTGAACCTGCTTGCAGAATGGGACGGCGCAATGAACGAGCATCTGCCCGAGCCGTTGATCTATTCCGCATGGATGGCGGCACTGCAGAACAGGTTGATCCGTGATGAGCTTGGCCCGATGGCCGATGACATCCGCGTTCTGCACCCGGCCTTTATCGACGCAGTATTCCGCAACCGTGACGGAGCGGCGGCATGGTGCGATGTCGTGCAAAGCGCCCCGACCGAGGATTGTACGACCATCGCCCGTCAGTCTCTGGATCGCGCGATCCTTGATCTGTCAGAAAAATACGGCCCCGACGTCACCAGCTGGAGATGGGGCGACGCGCATCAGGCGCGGCATACGCATCCGGTTCTGGGACAGATCGCCGGGCTTCGTTGGGTCGTCAACCTGACGCAATCTCTGTCTGGCGGTCCGTTTACGGTCTCACGCATGCCGGGACTGGGTTACGGCACCGCCCCGTTCGAGACGGCAACCGGCCCCGGTTATCGCGGCGTTTATGATCTGGCCGACCCGGACAGTTCGGTGTTCATCATCTCGACCGGGCAATCGGGGCATCCGCTGTCGCGGCACTATGACGATCTGGCGGATTTGTGGCGACGAGGTGAATATATCGGCATGTCGCTGGACCCGGATCTGGCCCGCGCAGCGGCAACAGGGATCACCCGGCTGGAGCCTGAACAGAACTAAGCCGACCGCAATGACCACGCGAGTGTTATTTACGAGGGAACCATGACGTTAGAGGCAGTTCAGCATCTTTTTGATCCCGGCAAACCCTTGGGGGCCGCGATCCTTGCAGCGTTTTTGTTTCTCGCGGGCTTGATCCTGTCCTGGCTGGTGCGGCGACTGCTGAAAGAGGCGATCCTGCACGATCGTTCAGACCAGATCGACCAGATCGCCCTGTCTTTTGTCAGTCAGCTGTCCATCCTGCTGATCTGGCTGCTGCTGTTCACGCTTTACGCCCATATGGTGCCGGTCCTGCACCGTCTGGGAACCGCGCTTCTGGCCGGTGTCAGCCTCGTATCCGTGGTGATCGGCTTTGCCGCACAGACCACGCTGGGCAACCTTGTCGCCGGGATCAGTCTTGTCCTTTACCGCCCCTTCCGGCGCGGCGACAGGCTGCAGATATCGGCACCGACGCCGCAGGATTGCGAAGTGGGCGTGGTCGAGGACATGTCGCTTGGCTTCACCGTCCTGCGGACGGATGATGGGCGCAAGATCATTGTGGCAAACGGGACGATGGCGCAGAATACGATGATCAAGTTGCCGGAAAATCACGACATGACGCCGCAGAGCTGAACGCAACAGCTGCGCGCGTTGCGGACGATGTCGCGCGATATCCCGCAGCGTTTGGGGCAGCAAATGCTGGGTTTTTGCCTGCACCATCCGTACACAGAGGCGGCACGGGCTGTACACAGGCCGTACACTGGTTTTCTAGGGAATCGACGAGTTGAAGCGCACGCTGCGGGTGGAGCGTAGTTGTAGGGTGCGCTTTAGCGCACAGTCGGGTTTAGTGCGTGGGGATGTTGTAGTGGCAATCCGCCAACGGCTCCGGCTCAAGGGATATGTGGGAGGACACTCGTTGTGTAAGCACGCAAAACGACAGATGGAAGATCATGAAAGATAACCACACACCCCACAGAGAACCAAGGAAAAGATGCCTCGAACGACAGGATAAGCAGAACACCTTGACTGTCGGTGCTGTCGCGGGTGTTTTGGGCGGTTTCATTCTCTCAATGGCCGTAGGCGCATTTCAGATCGGCGAAATAAAGGAAGTGCCGGCGTGGCTGCAAGGTATATCAGGAATGGTAGCCACGCTGATTAGCGTTTATGCTGTGTATCTTGTCGCACAGACACTGAAAGCAACTCGCGAAACACTAGATGCTACTCGCAAGATGGCTGAAGATCAAAATATTATCGGCAATGCGCAAACGAGACCATGGGTAATCATCGATAGGTTCACTGAAGAAATAACCAGAGACGAATTTATAGCAGTTCACCTGAAATTTACATGTTACGGACCCACGCCGGCGAAGTATCTGGATATACAATCAGAACTGACGGGGCGGAGACCAAAAAGCTCTGACGATAGCGAAATAGTATATCAACATTCTTATGACAGTGCATTCAAAATTTATCTTGCTCCAAATGGATCAATTTCCGTTACCATTTCAATACCAATTAGTGACTTAGATGAAAATCTTAACAATACATTAGCGATTATGTGGGGCTACGGTCAGTATAATCAGGATTTATACGAATCTGATCTCGCGCTATTTTCGGTTAAAAAATCTGTATTTAAGTGGAATGTCACGGCAGATGGATAAATCAATCAATAAAAAACCTAGGTTACAACAAAAAACCGGCCCCTAAAGGCCGGTCTCTTCATTCTCAAGCACTTCCACCCCACTCAGAAGTGGATCGCCCGCCCATAAGCGTCCAGCACCGCCTCGTGCATCATCTCCGACAGCGTCGGGTGCGGGAACACCGTCTCCATCAGCTCCGCCTCGGTCGTTTCCAGCGTGCGGCCGACGATGTAGCCCTGGATCAGTTCGGTCACTTCCGCGCCGACCATGTGGGCGCCCAGAAGTTCGCCGGTTTTGGCGTCGAAGACCGTCTTGATCAGCCCCTCGGGTTCGCCAAGGGCGATGGCCTTGCCGTTGCCGATGAAGGGGAAGCGGCCGACCTTGACCTCGTAGCCTTCTTCTTTCGCCTTGGCCTCGGTCAGGCCGACGCTGGCGACTTGCGGGTTGCAATAGGTGCAGCCGGCGATGCTGTTCGGCTTGATCGGATGCGGGTGCTGGCCGGCGATCAGTTCGGCGACCATGACGCCTTCGTGGCTGGCCTTGTGCGCAAGCCAAGGTGCGCCCGCCACATCGCCGATGGCATAGATGCCGTCAACGCCGGTGCGGCAATATTCGTCGGTGACGATATGGGTGCGGTCCACCTTGATCGCGGGCAGGTTTTCAAGGCCGAAACCTTCGACATTGCCGACGATGCCGACAGCGGAAATGACGGTATCAAACTCCATCTGTTCCGATTTGCCGCCGGATTCGATGGTGGCGATGACCTTGTCGGCTTTGCGGTCCAGCGACTTGACCGTCGCCTTTTCCATGATCTTCATGCCCTGCTTGACGAATTGCTTTTTGGCAAAGGTGCTGATTTCAGCATCCTCGACCGGCAGCACGCGGTCCATCACCTCGACCACGGTCGTGTCGGCCCCAAGGGTGTTGTAGAAGCTGGCAAATTCGATGCCAATGGCGCCGGACCCGATGACCAGCAGCTTTTTCGGCATATGGGGCGGCACCAGCGCGTGACGATAGTTCCAGACGCGCTTGCCATCAGGCTCCAGCCCGGGCAATTCGCGGGCACGTGCGCCGGTGGCGATCACGATGCTTTTGGCGGTGACTTCCTCGGTCCCCTTGTCGGTCTTGACGCTGATCTTGCCGGGCGCGGTGATCGTCGCGGCGCCCATGATCGGCGTAACCTTGTTCTTCTTGAACAAATGGCCGATGCCGCCGGAAAGTTGTTTCGCAATGCCGCGCGAACGCTTGACCACGGCGTCGATGTCATAGCCGATCTTGTCGGCGGACAGGCCAAAATCCTTGGCACGTTCCATCAGGTGAAAGACTTCGGCGGAACGCAACAAAGCCTTGGTGGGGATACAGCCCCAGTTGAGGCAAATACCGCCCAGATCCGCGCGTTCGATACAAGCCACTTTCAGGCCAAGTTGCGCAGCTCGGATTGCGGCGACATAGCCGCCCGGACCTGCACCGATAACTACCAAATCGAAATTCTGGGCCATACTTTCCCCCGCTCACTGAAGATAGTTCAGCGTTAAACCATTCTGGACAGCACAGCAAGCAGGCACCCAAAGGTGAGCGGATGGCGGTTATTGCCCGGTTTGGTTGTCTTTCGAAGGGCCGCTGACGGCATCAGCATCAGACTGCGCTTCGTCCAGCGACGCTTCGACAGCCAAGGGACCGGTATTGGGCGTGATGACGGCAAAATTGCCCTGCTCTTGCGGGGTCAGTGCGCGACGCTGTGTTGCGCGCCATGCCGCGTAAATCGCCAGCATCGCCAAAAGAACCGCCATATAGGCCCAGTACCCATTCGGCCCGATCAGCCCCATCAACCAGCCTGTCAGAATCGGCCCGCCCATCGAGCCAAGGCCATAGATGAAAAGCAATCCGGCCGAGGCGGCAGGCATCTCGGATTGATCCAGATAGTCGTTGGTATAGGCCAGCAGCAGCGCATAAATCGGGTTCGCCACGCCGCCCATGACCGCACCGGCCACGACAAGGCTGAACGTGCTGAGGTCCAGCGCGATCACGACAAATCCGCATAGCGCACCAAGCGTTGACAGGATCAACACCAGACGGCGGCGGTCATAACGGTCAGAAATCCAACCGATCGGGTATTGCAGGAACAGCCCGCCCGCATAGATCGCCGCCACGAATAACGAGATCTGCGCGACCGACAGCCCGATTTCGGCACCCCAAACCGATGACATGCCCGACAGCACGGCAAAGACGCCGCCCATCAGAAAAATCCCGACACAGCCCAGCGGAGAGGCCTGGTAAAGGCGTGCAAAGCTCATCCGTTTAATGGTTTCGAATTGCGGTGCGGGCTGGGCCGACAGAAGGATCGGGGTAAAGGCCAGTGACACCAGAACCGATGGGATGATGAACAGCAGATAACCGCGCGGATCAGCCACGTTCAGCAGCGCCTGCGCCACGACGATGCCCAAAAGCTGCACGATCATATAGGCCGACAGGGTCTGCCCGCGGTTTTCGTTCGTCGAACCTGCGTTGAGCCAGCTTTCCGCCGTCACATAGACGCCGCAGAAGCAGTAGCCGATGATGAAGCGCAGAATGGTCCAGGTGATCCAGTGCGGCTCGACCGCATAGACGATCAGCACGGCCGAGATCATCGAACCAAGCGCGGCAAAGACGCGGACATGACCAACATTCTTGATGATCGCCGGGACATGCAGGCTGCCCAGCAGAAAGCCCCCGTAATAGCCCGCCATGACCAGTGACATCTGGAAGGTCGGGATGCCTTCATATCCGCCACGGATCCCCAGCAATGTGCCTTGCATCCCGTTGCCGACCATCAGCAGCAAAATGCCCAGCAGCAACGGCCATGTCGTACGCAATACCGCAATCATCGCGCGTCTCGTCTTCGTCTGGTTGTGAATACCTCAGTCCTTGGCCCTAAAGGTGATGGCCGCATGACGCCAGCCCCTTATTGCCTAAGGGATAAGCAACGACGCGTCACCGTAGCTGAAGAACCTATACGAGCTTTTAACAGCGTGATCATATATTTCATTGATCTTCTGTGTTCCCATCAATGCGGAAACCAGCATCAACAGCGTGGATTTCGGCAGGTGGAAATTCGTCATCAGCCCGTCAGTGATCTGGAAACGATAACCGGGATAGATGAAGATATCGGTCGTGCCCTGAAATGCCTGTATCTGCCCATCGGCCACAGCAGCCGATTCGATCAGCCGCAGGGCCGTGGTGCCGACCGGAATGATCCGCCTGCGCTGCGCTTTTGCCTGATTGATCTTTGCTGCGGCCTCGGCCGTAACTTCGCCCCATTCGGCATGCATCTTGTGGGTGGTCACGTCGTCAACCTTGACCGGCAGGAACGTCCCCGCCCCGACATGCAACGTGACGTGAACGAATTCGACGCCGCGTTGGCGCAGCGCGTCCAGCAGCGCATCATCGAAATGCAGGCTGGCGGTTGGCGCGGCGACGGCGCCCTGACGATTGGCCCAGACGGTCTGGTAATCCTGATGGTCCTGCGCGTCCGGCGCCCGCAGCGCCGCGATATAGGGTGGCAGGGGCATCGCACCGACCTGCGCCAACGCAGCATCAAAGGCCTCTCCGGTCGCATCGAAAATCAGCCGCAGACCCTCTGGTGCGATTTCGGCGACCGTCGCGGACAGGTTGTCACCGAAGCGGATGACCTCATCCCGCTTCAGCTTGCGCATCGGCTTGGCCAATGCGTTCCAACCTTCGGCTGCGGGTTCCAGCAGCGTGACCTCGATCCTGGCCACCGCATCGCCCTGCGGCGTGGCGCGGCTGCGGGTGCCGGTCAAGCGGGCGGGAATGACCTTTGTATCATTCAAGACCAATACGTCGCCTGCCTGCAAAATCTGCGGCAGGTCAAAGACATGCCTATCGGCAATGCCGCCCCCTTCTGCCAGCAGCAAGCGGGCAGCACTGCGCGGTTTTGCAGGGCGCGTGGCAATCAGATCGCGCGGCAGATCAAAGTCGAAATCATCCAGTTTCATGGGCCGCTTTTGCGTCCGCGACCCGTCTGCGTCAAGTCTGCGTCAAGTCGATGTGATGGCCAAGTAAAAAACTAGGACTTTACTTATCCGACGGTTTTGATAGGTTTTGCGCAGTGAGGAACCTGCCATGATCGTCTGCCACTGTAGCCAAATCACAGACCACGAAATCCACTCGGCGATCGAGTGGATGCGCGCATCTGACCCGGATACGATCATCACGCCCGGCAAGATTTATCACGCCCTTGGAAAACGCGCAGATTGTGGCGGTTGTATGCCGCTCTTTCTGGACACCATGCGCCATTCAGCTAGTTTGGGTGTAGCCCCGCCAATTTTGCGGGACAAATCAGACAGCAAGAAGGGCTATTCACATGAAGGGCGACGCCAAGGTCATCGAATTTCTAAACGCAGCGCTACGGTCTGAACTGACCGCGGTCAGCCAGTATTGGCTGCATTACCGTCTGCAGGAAGATTGGGGTTATGGTCGCATTGCCGACAAGTCCCGCGCCGAATCCATCGAGGAAATGAATCACGCGGATCGTCTGATCCAGCGAATCATCTTTCTTGAAGGCCATCCGAATCTGCAAAAGCTGGATCCGCTGCGCATCGGCCAGAACCTGAAGGAAACGCTGGAAGCCGATCTGGCTGGCGAACATGACGCCCGCACATTGTATATCGAAGCCCGCGATCACTGCGAAAGCGTTGGCGACTATGTCAGCAAGGCGCTGTTCGAGGATCTGATTTCAGATGAGGAAGGTCATATCGACTTCCTGGAAACGCAGATCGAACTGTATGACACCATCGGCGTCCAGAACTATGGCCTGCTGAACGCGAAACCTGCAAACGAAGCAGAGTGACGCAATTCATCGCGCCCTGCGCTTGATCGCGGGGCGCGATTATTTCGTGGCCAGTTACTGCGCTTTGGCCGCCTGCTTGCCGCGCCACAAAATAACCAAACCCGATGCGACGATCAGCGCCGATCCAAGCAGCATCGGAAATGTCAGGCTTTCGCCGAACAAGACAATGCCCATCCCGATCCCGAACAGCAGGCGCGTATAGCGAAACGGCGTCACGGCCGAGACTTCGCCGGTCCGCATCGCCTTCATCAGAAAGCTATAAGCGGTCGTGCCCGAGGCAACTGCCCCTGCCAGAAACAGCAATGCCTGAAGGCTTGGCGTCACGAACGCCGCGCCTTGCCAGATCGAAAACAGAATACCCGCAACCATCACAGCCAGAAATCCATAAAACCCAAGGGTAACGGTGCCAAGGCTGCGCGGCGCAGCGCGGCTGGCAAGATCACGGCCGGCAAAGCCGATCATGCCGATGATCGCCAGCACCGACAGCATCGAAAAGCTATCGGTTCCCGGCTGCACGATGATGACCACGCCGATCAGGCCCACGACAATCGCGCTCCACCTGCGCCAGCCGACCTGCTCGCCAAAGACCCATGTGGCACCGGCCACGACGACCAGCGGCGTTGCCTGAAGGATTACCGTCGCCGCGGACAGCGGAATCATGGAAAGCGCAAGAACATAGAACAGGCGTCCCACAACCTCGAACACCATTCGGATTCGCATCGGGCGCGACAATACCTCGGGCACGAAAAGCGGCGTTTTGTTCAGCTGTGCCAGTGCTGCAAACACCACCGCGCCGCCAAGGCCGAACAGGATCAGGACCTGCCCCACGGGCAGGGTCACAGACGCGGCCTTGATAAACGAATCTTCGACCGCGAACAGCCCCATAGAGGCGATCATCCACAGGCTGCCAAGCAGGTTGGCATTGCGATCCGCTGTGAAAGCTGTTGTCACGATTTTCCCGCCAAGATTGCTGTGTGAGAGAATGCCCCACCCTGCACTTTCGTTTGCTGTCGATGCAGCAGTTTCCCCAACCAGTCAATGTCGCACCGATTTCAGCGCCGTGGCGCGACGACATGCCGCAAGCGTTCGGGCATGTGTTGAAACGGTACCGACGGCATTTTGTTGCCGATGGGCGCAATCATGCGCAAACCCTCTCGCCAATTGACCTTGGGTGAGTTAAAGGAGATGGGCATTCTATGTTTCGGACCTGTTCCTGTCGGCTCAGCTTTCGATCTTCAGCTTTGCCAGACCGCCGCGTTGTGTGGGCGGAATTAACAAAAGGAATAACACGATGGCTAATGGCACCGTGAAATGGTTCAACGCTACCAAAGGTTACGGCTTCATCGCGCCCGAAGGTGGCTCGAAAGACGTTTTCGTCCACATCTCGGCTGTTGAGCGTGCAGGTCTGCGTGGTCTGAACGATGGCCAGGCAGTGACCTTCGACGTTGAGACCGACCGCAATGGTCGTGAATCGGCCAGCAACCTCGCGCTCGCATAAGCGTTCAGGTTGACGAACAAGAAAGCGGGGCCGACATCATGTCAGCCCCGCTTTTCTTTTTGGTGGGCCTTAGCCCAGCCATTTTCGCGCAAGGGTGGGCAGTTCCGCAAAGCCGCTGATCACCGCATCCGGGCCAAGGCGGGCGATGGCGTCGCCTTCGGGACCAAAATTGACCAAAGCCACACGAACGCCCGCAGCCGCTGCGGTCTTGCGATCCGTGTCCGTGTCACCGACCAGAAATGACTGTGCCACTGTGCCGCCAACGGCATCAACGGCTGCGCGATAAGGGCGCGGATCGGGCTTGCGAACCGGCAGCGTATCCGCGCCGATCAGGCCGCCGAACAAATGGCGAATACCCAGTTCCGTGAGCAGCGTTTCGGCCAGCCCTTCGGGTTTGTTGGTGCAAACCGTCAGCTTGACCCCATCGGCCTGCAACTGTCGCAGCGCCTCCTCCACCCCTGGATAAAGGCGTGTATGGACGGCGATATTACGGCCGTAATGGTCCAGAAGACGTGGATAATCCTGTTCTTCTGCCCCCGGCGGCAACAGGGTATCGCGGGCCATACGGCTATAGCCCAGACGAAGCATCGCACGTCCACCGTGAAATGCTGTCAGCGCATCGGCCATCGGATCCAGAAGATCGTCAAGGCCGCGTGCCTGAAAACAGGCATTTGCCGCCGCAATCAGGTCGCCTGACGTATCCGCCAGCGTCCCGTCCAGATCAAATACCACCGTTCCCGCCATAGCTCTCTCCGAAATGATCCGTAAACAAAGGTGAACGCAGGGGCCTTTCCTGCCCGCTCAACCCCGATTAGAACGCCGCTTAACAAGAGTGAACAGGCAAACGAGGCGGGCATGTCGTATAAATCCATCGCAGTGGTCATTCTGGCCGCGGGGCAAGGCAGCCGGATGCAGTCCGATCTGCCCAAGGTTCTGCACCGTCTGGGCGGCGTGCCGTTGGTCGGTCACGCACTGAACGCGGCCCATAGCCTGGAACCGGAACAGATCATCGTTGTCGCGGGTCACGGGGCCGAGGCTGTGACCAAGGCCGTTGGCAAGCTGGACCCGGATGCGCGCATCGTCCTGCAATCCGAACAGCTTGGCACCGGACACGCCGTTCGGCAGGCTTTGCCGGAACTGGAAGGGTTCGAAGGCAAGGTGATCGTGCTTTACGGCGATACGCCCTTCATCGGTGAAGATACGCTGGCCGCCCTTGCCTCGCACCACGCGGATGTTGTCGTTCTGGGCTTTGAAGCCAATGATCCGGGCCGTTATGGACGTTTGGTCGTCACCGAACGCGGGCTGGAAAAGATCGTCGAATATAAAGATGCGGACGAGGCGACCCGTCAGATTGCGCTGGTCAATTCGGGCGTCATGGCGCTGGAGGCCGGACTGCTGCGCCAGTTGCTGCCCCGGCTAAGCAATAGCAATGCGTCGGGCGAATACTATCTGACCGATCTGGTCGCATTGGCCCGCGCCGAAGGCCATCGCGCCGATGTCGTCACCTGTGATGAGGATGAGACGCTGGGCATCAACACCCGCGCCGAACTGGCTGCCGCCGAGGCTGCCTTTCAGACGCGGGCGCGGCACGCTGCGCTGGAAAATGGTGTCAGCCTGTCCGACCCCGCGACCGTCTGGTTTTCTCTGGACACGGCGATCGGTCGCGACGCCGTCATCGGGCAGAATGTCGTGTTCGGTCCCGGTGTCACCGTTGAATCAGGCGCGGAAATTCTGCCATTCTGCCATCTGGAGGGTTGCCATGTCTCGGCCGGGGCAACGGTCGGCCCCTTCGCCCGCCTGCGCCCCGGTGCGGAACTGGGCGGCGATGTGCATGTCGGCAATTTCGTCGAAATCAAGAACTCGGTCCTTGATGAAGGGGTCAAGGTTGGCCATCTAACCTACCTGGGTGACGCCCATATCGGTGAGGCGACCAATATCGGCGCAGGAACGATCACCTGCAACTATGACGGGGTATCGAAGCACAAGACCGAAATCGGCCCGCGCGCCTTTATCGGCAGCGACACGATGCTGGTCGCGCCCGTTCGCGTCGGTGCAGATGCCGTCACCGGTTCGGGATCGGTCATCACCGAAGATATCCCGGATGGCGGGTTGGCCATCGCGCGCACGCGCCAGGTGACGAAACCGGGCCTTGGCATTCGGCTGATGCAGGCCCTGCGGATGAAAAAGACGGAGAAACGCTGATGTGTGGCATTATCGGAATCCTGGGCAAGCACGAGGTTTCCCCGCAATTGGTCGATGCCCTGCGTCGGTTGGAATATCGCGGCTATGACAGCGCGGGCGTGGCAACGGTCGATGCCGCTGGCCAGTTGGATCGACGTCGCGCAGTGGGCAAGCTGGTCAATCTGTCCGATCTGCTGGTCCACCATCCCCTGCCCGGCCATTCCGGCATCGGTCACACCCGCTGGGCCACGCATGGCGCCGCGACCGAGGTGAATGCACACCCGCATCGCTCTGGTCCGGTTGCGGTCGTCCATAACGGCATCATCGAAAATTTCCGTGAATTGCGCGAGGAATTGGCCGGATATGGCATTCAGGCGGAATCGCAGACCGATACCGAAACCGTCGCCCTGCTGACCGCCCATTACATGTCGCAGGGCATGGATGAGGTGGAAGCGGCAAGAACCACTCTGTCCCGCCTTCACGGGGCCTTTGCGCTGGCCTTCCTTTTCAACGGTCAGAACGACCTGATGATTGCCGCCCGCAAGGGCAGTCCGCTGGCCATCGGTCATGGTGATGGTGAAAATTTCATCGGATCAGATGCGGTCGCGCTGTCGCCTTTTACCGACCGGATCACGTATCTTGAGGATGGCGATTATGCGGTGCTGACCCGCCATTCTGTGCAGATCTTCGACGCTGACGGCAACCAGACCAACCGCCCGCAAAGCCGCATCGACGTGGGCGCGACGACCATCGACAAGGGCGGCTACCGTCATTTCATGGCCAAGGAGATCGCCGAACAGCCGGTCGTGATTGCCGATGTGCTGAGCCATTATATCAAGGGTGATCGGATCGTCCTGCCGGACGGCTTGAACTTTGCCGAGGCTGACCGCCTGTCCCTGGTCGGTTGCGGGACGGCGCATTACGCGGGCCATGTCGCGAAATACTGGTTTGAACAGATTGCGGGCCTGCCCTGCGACATCGACGTTGCGTCCGAGTTTCGCTATCGCGAGCCGCCCCTGTCACAGAACAGTTGGTTCATCGCGATCAGTCAATCGGGCGAAACGGCCGATACGCTGGCGGCGCTGCACTATGCGCAGAACCATGTAAACCGAACCATCGGACTGGTGAATGTCGGCACCTCGGCGATTGCCCGCGACGCTGATATCGCGCTGCCCACGATGGCGGGGATCGAGGTCAGCGTCGCGTCCTCGAAGGCTTTCACTTGTCAGCTGACCACCTTGGCAATTCTTGCACTGAAAGCGGCCCATGATCGCGGTCGCCTGGATGATGCAGGCCTGGCGGCGCATCTGAAGGACCTGCGGTCGATCCCGGCCCTGTTGCAGCAAACGCTAAGCCTGTCGGACGATTGCCGCAATCTGTCGGAATGGTTGGCCGAGGCGCGGGACGTGCTGTATCTGGGCCGAGGCGCGCTGTTCCCCGTGGCGCTGGAAGGCGCGCTGAAACTGAAAGAGCTTAGCTATATCCATGCCGAAGGATATGCCTCGGGCGAATTGAAGCACGGCCCGATTGCGTTGATCGACCGCGATGTGCCGGTCGTCGTTCTGGCCCCGCATGATGCCCTGTTCGAAAAGACCATCTCGAACATGCAAGAGGTCATGGCACGGCATGGACAGATCCTGCTGATCTCGGACAGTGACGGGATTGCCACTGGCGGCGAGGGCGTGCATGCCACACTGACCATGCCAAAAGGCGGCGGTGCGTTCCAACCGATCCTTTACGCGGTCCCGATGCAATATCTGGCCTATCACACCGCAGTCGCGAAGGGCACGGACGTGGACCAGCCGCGAAATCTGGCGAAGTCCGTCACTGTGGAATAAGATCTTGGGGAATAAGATTTTGGTCGCCCGCTATCGGGCGACCAACGGCCCCATCTCTATTTTGGCAATGCCTGCCCGACAGTCGCGGATGCAGGTTCTTCCGGGCGTTGTTCCGGCTCGACCGCATCATCGCCGGTGATAAGCGATACGACATCCGCAGCCATCGTATCCAACAGCTCAAGCTCTGCCTTGTCCAGCTTGCGCGGCTCGGTGTCCAGCAGGCACAGCGCGCCAAGCACAAATCCATCTGCGGTCATCAGCGGCGCCCCCGCATAGAAACGCGTATCCCAAAGTTGGATTGCGGGATGTTCGGCAAAGCGCGGATCGCGATCGGTATCATTGACAACCAGCGTTTCACCCGAGGCCACGACGTGATCGCAGATCGCCTCATCGCGGGGCATGACAATCATGTCGGTGCCATCCTCGGTGCGTTTTCCGGGCAGGTCCTTGCTTTGCCCGATGATGAATTCCTGCGTCCGGTCGATGGCCGAGATCACGGCGAATTTCACGTCGAACACGTCGGCTGCACGTTTTGCCAGCGCGTCCAGATCTTCGCGGGCATGACCATCCAGCACCTCCGTCGCTTTCAGCGCCGCGACCCGATCGGAATCGTTCCCGGGCGCTTCGGCGGTCTGGCTCGCCTTGATATCTTCAGGGCGCAGCATGTGCTGGATGCGACGCACAGCTTCGTTGATCGAGGTCACGACAGCATCTGCGCCCAAAGCCTGAAAGCCCTCTGGTTCCAGAAGCTCTGCTGGTGCATTCCACAGCGCCAGCACGATTTCCTTGTCCGGCCAGCGATGGCGCAGCCTGCGGATGAAGGTGCGGGCGGAACGCGACGGCTCTCGGCTGAAATAGCTGAGGCAGATGATCTGCACCCCGTCCAGTTCCAGATCGTCGACATATCGCGAGGTGATGACGCCCGCCCGGCGCTGCATGGATGCGATGCCATCCAGCATCAGGGCATGGGACAACATCTCACAGGCGACGCTGTCAATTTCCCACTTCCCGCCAATACAGGCCACGCGCGGCACCGCAGCGGGATCAATCGTCGCGGGATATTCCTGTCTGAGATCATCCAGCAATTCGTCCATGCCATTTGCAACGCGAAGCCGATGCTCGGCGCGTGCATTGGTGAAATAGTCTTCGCTGACCTGCCGCAGGACAGCGATACCGTGTTCGTTGTAAAATTCGGTCACACTGCCGTCTTTTTCGATGACATCGTCGATGATCTCAATCGCTTCATCGGGCTCACCGGCCAGCAGGCGCTGATAGATGCGCGTTGGCACATCAAGCACAGGGGTCGAGCCAAGCAGCGTATCCAGAAACTGCAATTGCGGCAGATTGCGCCCGATCACCAGCAGACAAACGGTCAGCGGTGTGGACAGGATCAGGCCAACCGGTCCCCACAGGGCCGTCCAGAATGTCGCCGCCGCGATCAGCGACAGCGCCGACAGACCGGTGCTGGTTCCATACAATACAGGTTCAAGGACGTTGCCGCTGATGGCCTCTAACGACACGATCAGGACAAGGGTCAGCAAAACCATGCTCCAGCCCGGATCGACGGCAAAGGCAAGGCTAAGCGGAAAGATCGCGGACAGCATTGGGCCGACATAGGGGATAAAGCGCAGAAACGACGCCAGCACAGCCCAAAGCAGCCAACCCGGCACACCGATCAGCCACAACCCAAGGCCCAGCGGAATCGCATAGGCCACGTTCACCATGACCTGCATCAGCAAGTATTTCGAGATACGCTTGCCGGCTTCTTGCAGCGTATCCGTGGATCGGTGCAAGTTCCCGCCCAGCAGATGGATCAGTCGATCACGCAGATCCCCGCGATCCAGCAAGGCCAGAAAGACAAAGACCAAAACAATGCCAGCCGTAGCAAGCGGAGCAACAGCCGGGGTCAACCATTCCAACGCGGTCCGAAATGGTGCGCCCGGCGGGTCGATCACCTGAACGCGCTGCGCAGGCGGTTCATCGCTGTCTTGATCCTGCACCGCATTCACAAGCTCTTTCTGGACGGTATCGACCGTTTGAATCGCACCGTCGAAAATTCCCGGCCCTTCAAACTGCTTGGCGAGATTGTCGATTTTTTCCCGCATCGTCGATTGATAGGTCGGCAGTTCAGCGCTCAGCGCGCGCAGCTGCGATCCCACGATCAATCCCAGTCCGGCGATCAAGGTGAACAATGCGAGCATGACGATGCAGATCGACAATATCCGAGGAATTCCGACCCGCGAAAGCCACCCGACCAACGGACTAAGCGCAAAGCTGATCAGAAAGGCGATTGCCAACGGGATCAGCACCCCCTGCCCAACATAAAGTGCGCCGATGAGAATCGTCGCAACGATCAGCCATGCAGCCAGGCGGACGATGTCACCCTGTTGTCCGTCGCTTGGCCCGACGGGGCGATCGGGAAAAAGGTCGTTTGCCATTATGTGCCCAAAAATCGAGAGTAGTTACGTCAGAACGCCTTTAACGGTCAGTTCGTTGCCTGATCTGACAGCCTGGCGCCCAGAAATTTCGCAGACTGCCGGGTATTTCACGAACTGTCGACCGTATTGTGGACAAACAAATGTCACCCGCAGGTAATCGGGCCTTGGCTTTCGCTGCTGTTACGCGGTCCGGCGTCCGAAACGGAATTCTTCCATAACCCGTTAAACTTATTGTAAATTAAGATTCCATTGATCAAAGTCGCTGTCAGATGAAACAATCACGGGCGTCTCTGTGTCGAAGCTTCCGCGTTCTCGAATGGACACTGATCTGATCCCCGAAAACCAGAGGATTTCGGCGTGGAGAGAAGCTGCAGCACCGGTCTGGGATATCCCCGCGATTACAAGCGGACGGTTCTATGCCAAGGTGGACGCCTATCAGGCACATGAACTGATCTTTGGAACGATCGAAAGCAGCAGCCAGAAAACCGAGCGATCAACGGCACAAATCGCGTCTGACGGGTCCGATTTTTATCTATTGCAGGTCTATCTGCGCGGCAGCCGCGAAGTCGTCGGCAGCGGCCGGGACAACCTGATAAATCAGGGCGACATGTTGGTTTTGGATATGACGCAGGCGGTCAAGACCAATTGTGGTGAATACAAGTCAATCGACATCGCGGTGCCTCGGCGGTTGTTGGAGCCTCATCTGCATGATCCCGACGCGCATGGCGCACGCAAATTGTCCGCCAGCCGACCGCTTGTTTCGCTATTGCGAAGCCATCTGATCGCCTTGCATCAATCCGGTCCGGATCTGACCTGTCAGGACGTCGCCGCATTGCAGGCTCCGACCGTGGCGATGATCGCAACGGCGCTGAACGGCGAGTTCGGGCCAGAAAATACGGCTGCCATGACAGAAGGCATTCGTCTGGCGGTGCGGCGTCATATCGAACAGAATATTGGCGATCTGCGGCTTTCCGTTGATCAGGTCGCGGCACAGTTCGGCATCTCGCGGGCGACGCTTTACCGGATCATGGATACCAAGGGGGGTTTCGTGACCTATGTGCGCCTTCGACGGCTGCACCGCTGCCGCGCGGAAATTGTCGACCCCAAGCTAAGTCACAAGACAATTGGCCAGATTGCCGAACGGTGGGGATTCAACAATCCTTCCACTTTTTCCATTTCATTTCAGCGCGCATTCGGCGTCAGTCCGCGCGAATGCCGTCAGATCGCCTTTGGTCTGACGTTAGCAAGAACGTCTGCACACAAAGATCACGATTGGAGTCATTGGTTATCAAAGGTGAAATAGGTCTGATAACCTGCCAGATTGAGACAGCGAAGAAACTAAATGAGACAAAGGGCAAAAAAGGCAAATAGCCGTGAACGATTGGTTCAGTTTGTGTTGACCCAGCCGTTCGATATCCAGCAAAGAACCCTTGTCGCCGGGTGCTTCATCGAGCGTTCGTGAGGGTTTCAGGTAGTTCTTTCAAAATGTATGCATTCGAATAAGTTCGACGCTTTTGGCGGCTACCCGTTTTGACGGGCAGACCAGCGTTGCTTGGTGCGAAAGCACCGCAACGCTGGTCAAGCCGCTTTCTGCTTCCGGAAAATTGATCGATTCCCCATGGGACGCACCGCTTTTCTTATGGTAATAGAGCGCAATTTTTTTTCATAAGACGGATCTTACCGGTCAGCGCCCATGAAACTTTACCCACGCTACGCCATCTTCATCATTTTCTGCATCACCGCAGTTCTGGCGACCCTACTTGCGATAGTCTACACGAATTTCTGGTGGGCCGCTTTGGCCGTCATTGCAATCGGCATGACATTCCTGGGCATCGGTGACCTGCGTCAGAAACGACATTCGATCCTGCGGAACTATCCCATTATTGGACATATGCGGTTCTTGCTGGAAAGCATCCGTCCTGAAATCCGCCAATACATGATCGAAAGCGATCGCGACGAAGAACCGTTCAGCCGTGAAGCACGGGCTTTGGTCTATCAGCGTGCAAAAGGGGTCGAGGATAAACGCCCCTTCGGCACCACCCAGAACGTCTACAGCTCTGGCTATGCGTGGATCACGCATTCGGCAGCACCGGTCGAGATCAGGGACAACGATTTTCGTGTGAAAATCGGCGGCCCGAACTGCACACAGCCTTATGACGCAAGCATCTACAACATTTCAGCCATGAGCTTTGGCTCTTTGTCGGGAAATGCTATTTTATCAATGAATACAGGGGCAAAGAAGGGTGGCTTCGCCCATGACACGGGCGAAGGTGGCATCAGCCGTTACCACCGTCAGGGTGGCGGCGATCTGATCTATCAGGTCGCGTCGGGGTATTTCGGCTGTCGCAATGATGATGGCACATTCTCGCCCGAAAAATTTGCACAGCAGGCTCGGGATCCGCAGGTCAAGATGATCGAGCTGAAGCTGAGCCAAGGGGCGAAGCCGGGCCATGGGGGGATGCTGCCGGCCTCAAAAATCTCGCCCGAGATTGCCGAGGCGCGCGGAATTCCCATGGGGATCGACTGCATCTCGCCTCCCTCGCACAGTGCTTTTTCCACACCGATCGAGTTGATGAACTTCATCGGTTTGCTGCGCCAGCTTTCTGGTGGCAAACCGGTCGGGTTCAAGCTTTGCATCGGCCACCGTCGCGAATTCATGTGTATGGTCAAGGCGATGTTGGTCACCGGGATCACGCCCGATTTCATCGTCGTGGATGGCAAGGAAGGCGGCACTGGTGCCGCGCCGCTGGAATTTGCGAACCGCGTGGGCATGCCGATGCAGGAAGGGCTGACCTTTGTGCACAACACGCTGCGCGGCGCAGGTTTGCGCAAGGATATTCGGATCGCCGCAGCGGGCAAGATTACGTCGGCGTTTGATATTGCCCGTGCTTTGGCGCTTGGCGCGGACTGGTGCAACTCGGCGCGTGCCTACATGTTCGCCGTCGGCTGCATTCAGGCACAGGCATGCCATACCAACAAATGTCCGGTAGGCATCGCAACGCAGGATCGCAAACGCCAGAAAGCGATTGATGTGGGTGACAAAAGCGACCGTGTCGCGCGTTTTCACCACAACACCATGCACGCACTTGGCGAACTTGCCGGCGCCGCCGGGCTGACCCATCCGGGCGATTTCATGCCCTATCACTTCATGTTCCGTCAGAAAGATAACGAATTCAACGACGGGAACGAGGTTTACGCCTATCTGCCCAATGGCTTTCTGGTCGCAAGCGAAGAAATTCCCGAACTGGGGGAATGGCATGATCGTTGGGACCGCGCGTCGGCAGAGACCTTTGCACCGTCCGAAATCCCCTTCGGACCGTTCCGCAAGAAATCGCGAGCAGCCTAACTTCCCGTCGTGATGCGCGGATCGATCGCAAAACTGATCCGCGCGCACAACCCCTGCCCTTCGGCTCGCTCGTGCAGGCTGAGCTGCGCACCAAACAACCGGGCAATTTCATCGACCACGGGCAACCCAAGGCCCATCCCCTCGCCCGGTGTCTGCCCGCGGGTGAAGCGCCGGACCACGGCACCGCGCTCGTCAGCGGGAATACCCGGTCCGTTGTCTTCGACCTCAAGGATCGCGTGGCCATCTTCTCGGCGGACCCGAACGGTAACGACCGTATCCGGGCCGGTATGAAGGATCGCGTTCGAGATCAGGTTGTGCAGCGCCTCGGCCAGCAGCAGCGGTTCAGCGCGAATGGGCAGGGGGCCCTGGCCTTCAAATCCCAGATCAATACCCGCTTCGGCCGCCGCCGGAATATGTTCTGCGGTCTGTTCACGGGCGAAGACCGTCAGATCCAACGGGTCTGGCTCCAGCCCTGATTCCCCATCAATTTTTGCCAGCAACAAAAGCTGGCCAAGGATGCGTTCGGCATGGGCGACGGCGGCATCCCCTTTCGCAGCGGCGGACTGCGCTTCGGTCAGGTTCGAGGATCGCGCCGCCAGTGCAAGTTGCGTGCGCACCACCGCCAGCGGTGTCCGCAACTGATGCGCAGCGTTGCCGGTGAAATTCCGCAACCCGTCCAGCGCGGAATCAAGCCGTAGCATGAAGGAATTGATCGTGGCGACCAGCCCCCGCACCTCGGACGGAACCGAGGTTTCAACCGGGCTTAGATCATCCGGACTGCGCTCAGCGATCGCTTCACCCAGGCGTCGCAAGGGACGAAGGGATACGGTCACGGCAATCGCCACGATGATCGCGGCGCCCAGCATCATCAGCGCCAGCCGCAGGGCGGATCGCGTCATGATGGCTTGCGTCAACTGTTCGCGTGCGTTCGTCGTTTCGGCCACGGTGACGACGAACGGCACCTCATCGATGCCGGTCGATGCCGCGCGTGCCAGACTTGCCAGACGGACTGGCGCGTCCTTGTAAATTCCGTCCACGAATACCGGCGAACCGCCCTGCTGCGCCTGTTCGGCCGTTGGCAAATCGGGATAACCGGTGACGACATGGCCGGGCGGGCCATCAATTCGATAGAACACGCGGTCCTGAGCGGTCGAGCTTAGCATCTCCAGCGCGCCATAAGGGATATCAATGGTGATGTTGCCGTCGTCATCCAGCGAAGCCCGTTCGGCGATGACCAGCGCCGATCCGGCCAGAACGCGGTCTGACAGCAGGTTCGCCATCCTGACCGCCTCGCGCCATGTATCGATCAGGGCAAGCGTGCCGAACACCGCCGTCGCCACCAGCAGCCACAGCAGAAGTCTGCGTCTGATCGAAAATGGCCGGCGCTGCGTCAAACCTGAACCCGGTCAAGGAAATAGCCGATGCCGCGTGCCGTCTTTACCGTCAAACCGGCGGGGGCCAGGCGTTTGCGCAGCCGGCTGACATATTGTTCGATCGCATTGGCAGACAGATCGTCATCAAGCGAGGTCAGCGACTGGATGATCGCTTCACGCGGGACAACTTTTCCTGCGCGGGTTATCAACAATTCCAGCAAGCCGCGTTCCCGTGCGGGCAGATCCAGCATCTGCGGGCCCAGTGAAAAACTGCGACTGTTCTGGTCAAAGGTCAGTTCACCGAAATTGATCCTCGCGGTGCGCAGCCCGGCCTGACGGCGCAGCAAAGATCGAATCCGCGCCTCGAATTCGCCGATATCAAAGGGCTTGATCAGGTAATCATCCGCCCCCAGATCCAACCCCTTTACGCGCTCCTCGGGAGTTCCGCGTGCGGTCAGGATCATGACGGCGGCCGGATTGCGACGTGCCCGCATGGCGCGCAAAACCTCTAGCCCGTCCATCTGCGGCAGGTTCAGATCAAGGATCACCAGATCGAAATTCTCGACCGATGCCAATGCCTCGGCCGAGACGCCGTCATGGACCACGTCAACCGCATAACCCGCCTGACGCAGCAACGCCGACAAACCATCGGCAAGCGACAGGTTGTCCTCGACAAGTAATATCCGCATCTGTCCCCCTTGATCGAAACCCTAGCGTTCCGCATCACGCTTGTGAACGGGTAACGGCTGGGGCAATCTAAACTATCATGCGTTTGACCGCCCTTGTGCCAGCCATAGCCAGCGTCGCGATCCTGCTGCCGGGGGCTTCCCTGTCAGAGGTTGCGGAATTTCCTGCGCAATCGGGCCAGACAATGCAGGAATTGTCGATCTATTCATCGCTGGACAACGACCTTGCGGCGCCGTTGATCGATGCGTTTCAGAAAACCCGCCCGAATGTGGCTGTGCATTACGAAAATCTGTTGACCGGCGAAATCCATGATCGCGTGGTGGCTGAAACGGAAAACGGTGCGACGGCAGATTTCGTTTTCTCCTCCGCCATGGATTTACAGGTCAAGCTGGCCAATGACGGATTTGCGCGCCCGGTTCAGACACCAGACACGCCGAGTTGGCCAAATTGGGCAAACTGGCGCGACACAGCTTATGCTCTGACGTTCGAACCTGCGGTTTTCGCCTATCACAAACCCAGCTTTGCAGGGCGTGAACCGCCCGCCACCCGCGCCGATCTGGTCCGGTGGGTTGCTGAAAATCCAGAAACCGCCTTTGGTCGCGTCGGCACCTATGACGTGACGCGGTCGGGTGTCGGCTATCTGTTCCTTGCCCGCGATCAGGAACTATACCCCGGCATCTGGTCGGTGATCGAGGCAATGGGCCGCGCCCAGATACAGCAATATCCAACGACCAGCGATCTGTTGGAACGGATCAGTGATGGGCGGCTGGCGCTGGGCTATAACCTGCTGGGCTCTTATGCAGCAGAATGGGCGCGGACACATCCAAATATCGGAATGATTTTGCCCAGAGATTTCACGGTCGTCGTCTCTCGGGTCGCGGTGGTGCCGACGGCAGCGCGGGAGCCGGATCTGGGCGCAGAATTTCTCGCCTTCCTGATGTCACGAGACGGGCAGTTGCTTTTGTCGCAGACATTGCGCCTTTCCGCCGTCAGTCTTGAGGTGGCAGGTCAGCAATCGCCCGCAGGTGGCATGGAGGAACTGTCCGATCTGCGCCTGCGCCCCGTGCCGGTGACCCCGGGCCTGTTGGCTTATCTGGATCAGGCAACGCGGGCGAAGCTGCTTGCCCGCTGGTCCGCCGCGATTTCCACCCGTTAAGTTTTTTCAAAAAATGTCAGGTCCATGACAGGTTCCTGTGCTGTAACCTTCTCAGGCCCGCAATCATGCGGGTTCAGGAGGGTGACTTGCGCTTTGGGAGAGGCGCGGTCCCGATCAACACAAAATAGACCTAACCGGGTGGCAACGCCCGACCCCGGAATCTGTGGAGGAAACACATGAAGCGTTTTGTTCTTGCTGGCCTTTTCGCAAGTGCGATGGCCGTTCCAGCATTTGCCGACTATACCATCATCGCCCCGGCGAACCCCGGCGGTGGCTGGGATCAGACCGCACGCACCATGCAGACGGTGATGCAGGAAGACGGAATCTCGGGCTCGGTGCAGGTTCAGAACGTGCCCGGCGCTGGCGGCACGATTGGTCTGGCGCAATTTGCAAGCCAGAACAAAGGCAATGCAGACGCGCTGATCGTTGGCGGTTATGTCATGGTTGGCGCGATCCTGACCAACAATTCGCCCGTTTCGCTGGCCGACGTCACCCCCATTGCGCGCCTGACCGGCGAATATGAAGCTATCGTGGTTCCGGCAGCCTCTGAAATTCAGGACATGCAGGGTCTTGTCGCGGCGCTGAAGGAAAATCCAGGCGCGGTCAGCTGGGCTGGCGGTTCGGCCGGCGGCACCGATCATATCGCCGTTGGCATGATTGCCAAGGCGGCAGGTGTTGATCCGACCACCATCAACTACATCGCCTATTCGGGTGGCGGCGAAGCCCTGGCCGCGATCCTTGGCAATCAGGTGACCGCTGGTGTGTCCTCGCTGGGCGAGTTCCAACCGCAAATCGAGGCTGGCACATTGCGCCTGCTGGCGGTGTCCTCGCCCGAGCGTCTGGAAGGTGTGGACGCCCCGACGCTGAAAGAAGCCGGTCTGGACATCGACCTGCAAAACTGGCGCATGGTCGCCGCTGGCCCCGATCTGAGCGATGAACAAAAGGCCAAGATTCAGGCCGACATCGAAACGATGGTGAAATCGGAAAACTGGCAGAAACAGCTGGCCGACAAAGGCTGGATGGACACCTATCTGTCGGGTGCCGAGTTTGATGCGCAGCTGGCCGAAGACACTGCCGCGACCGAAGCCATCCTGAAAGAAATCGGTCTGGTGAAATGAGCACCGGCGATCAACAACACGCGCGCCGCCACCCTGTGGCGGCGCTCATCATCGCGGCCGGATTGGCGGCGCTTGCTGGCGTGATGCTGTGGGACAGCGCGCGCCTTGCCGATATGGGCGGCTATTCCGGCGTCGGACCGGCCAGCGTTCCGCGCGTCGTGGCATTCTGTATTCTGGGCCTGTCGATCTGGACCGTGATCGAAGGGTTTCGCGGTGATTTCCGTCATCCCGAACATCAGCGGGTATCCCCCGTGCTGTGGGTCATTGGCGGCCTTGCAGCACAGTTACTGCTGCTGCATCCGGCCGGATTTTCCATTGCGACGGGATTTCTCTTTGCCATGGTCGCCCGCGCCTTTGGCAAGCGCAATCTGGCCATGACCTTGCCCATCGGGATCGCCCTGTCTTTTGTCGTCTGGGTGATTTTTTCGCAACTTCTGATGCTGCATCTGCCCGCCGGGCCGCTTGAGCGTCTGTTCTTCCCCGGAGGTTGAGCCCGTGGGTGCATTCGATTTTCTTCTTCAAGGTCTGGCAACTGCTTCCGAGCCGATGATGCTGCTTTACGCGCTGATCGGGGTGACGCTGGGCACAGCCGTCGGTGTCTTGCCAGGAATTGGCCCGGCCCTGACGGTCGCATTGTTGCTGCCCGTGACCTATCGGCTGGACCCGGCCGGATCGCTGATCATGTTCGCAGGTATTTACTACGGCGGCATGTATGGCGGCTCGACCACCTCTATCCTGCTGAATACTCCGGGCGAAAGTGCCTCCATCATTACCGCGCTTGAGGGGAACAAGATGGCCCGGAAGGGGCGCGGCGGCCCTGCCCTTGCGACCGCGGCCATCGGGTCTTTCGTCGCGGGTCTTATCGCCACGCTGATGCTGGCCTTTCTTGCACCCTGGATCGTCAAGGTGGCGCTGGTCTTTGGTCCGCGTGAATATTTCGCGCTGATGGTGCTGGCCTTCGTCACCGTTTCGGCCGCATTTGGCGATTCGGCACTTCGTGGCCTGACATCGCTGTTCATCGGGCTGGCGTTGGCCTGCATCGGGATTGACCAACTGTCAGGTCAGGCCCGGTTGGCGTTCGGAGTGCCCGAACTGCTGGACGGGATCGAGGTCACGACCATGGCCGTCGCCATGTTCGCCGTGGGCGAGGTTCTGTATGTCGCGGGCAAATCGGGCCAAGAGGACGACAAGGTCGAGGCTGTCAAAGGTTCGGTCTGGATGAATCGTCAGGATTGGGCACGGTCATGGAAACCATGGCTGCGCGGCACCGCAATCGGCTTTCCCATCGGTGCCATGCCTGCGGGCGGGGCCGAAATCGGAACCTTCCTTTCCTACGCGACCGAAAAGAAACTGTCGAAGCATCCCGAAGAATTCGGCGAAGGCGCAATCGAAGGCGTCGCCGGACCCGAGGCCGCAAATAACGCATCCGCCGCAGGCACGCTGGTCCCGCTGCTGACGCTGGGCCTGCCGACCACGGCGACCGCCGCGATCATGCTGGCCGGTTTCCAACAGTTTGGTCTGCAACCCGGACCGCTGCTGTTTGCGACCAATCCGACATTGGTCTGGGGGCTGATCGCCTCGCTTCTGATCGCCAACGCCATGCTGCTGGTTCTGAACCTGCCGCTGATCGGCTTGTGGGTCAAATTGCTGACCATCCCCCGCCCATGGCTTTACGCGGGCATCCTGTTGTTCGCGACCCTGGGCACGATCGGCGCAAACCCATCGACCTTCGAATTGGGGATGCTGCTGGCCTTTGGCGTCGTGGGCTATGTGATGCGGCTTTACGGCTATCCGATTGCGCCGCTGGTCGTGGGCCTGATCCTTGGTCCGATGGCAGAACAGCAACTGCGCCGTGCGCTGTCAATCAGCCAGGGCGACTGGTTCACACTTGTCCAATCCCCCGTTGCGGCAGTGTTGCTGCTGATCGCGCTGCTGGCCCTTGTTGTGCCGCTGATCATGCGGGCGCGTGGCAAAGGGCAGGTTCTGTCGCAATTGGCGGCGGACGAAGACTGAACTCTCAAACGCCCGCTGAACAGGCGGGCGTTTTCGTATCTTGTAAAAATTGCTTCGGAATTTGCCAACTGCCTGCCCAAACGCCATTTACACTTCCCTTAGGGCATGACGGTGGCGGAACCATCGCGTGCCAATCCAACAACGGAGGGAACGACGATGAAGCGCATTATTGCAGCCGGAATTTTCGCCTCACTTGCAGCAACGCAAGCCAGCGCACAGGAAGACCCGGCAACCTGTCAGGCACCCAGCTTTTCGGATGTAGGCTGGACCGATATCACCGCAACGACGGCTGTCGCGACGACTCTGCTGGAAGCATTGGGGTATGAGCCGGACGTCTCGGTCCTGTCTGTCGCGGTGACGTTCGAATCGCTGAAATCCGGCGATACCGACATTTTCCTTGGCAATTGGATGCCCGTTCAGGAGCAAAATCAGAAACCGCTGGTCGAGGCCGGGCAGATCGAGGTCGTCCAGACCAATCTGACAGGCGCGAAGATCGGCTTTGCCGTGCCGAAGAAAAGCTTTGATGCCGGGCTGAAAACCTATTCCGACATTGCGGCCTTCAAGGACCAGCTGGGCAGCCAGATCTATGGGATTGAATCGGGCAGCGGTGCCAACGCAACGATCCTTGAAATGATCGAAGGTGATAAATTCGGCCTGTCCGGGTTCGAACTTGTTGAATCCAGTGAACAGGGCATGCTGGCGCAGGTTCAGCGGACCATCCAGTCCGAAGGTGACATCGTGTTCTTTGGCTGGCGTCCGCACCCGATGAATGTGCGCTATGAGATCGAGTATCTGACCGATGGCGACGATGTATTCGGCCCCGACGATGGCGGTGCACAGGTGTTGACCAATACCCGCGTCGGTTTTTCAAAAGACTGCCCCAATCTTGGCAAGTTCCTGAAAAACCTGATCTTCACCGTCGAGGCCGAGGATGTGATGATGACCTATATCCTTGATGAGGCGATGGCCCCGGACGAGGCCGCCGAACGCTGGTTAAAGGAAAATCCCGCTGCGCTGGATGCGTGGCTGGCGGATGTGACGACCTTGGAGGGCCAGCCTGCCCTGCCCGCCGCAAAGGAAGCCCTAGGTCTTTGATCTGTGCCGGGCGGCAGATGGGGGATGCCCGAACTGCCGCCTGAATGCGCGTGACAGCGATGCGATGGATGAAAAGCCGGTGCGCACGGCCGTTTCCGCCATCGACAAATCCGTGTCCGCAATCAGCCGCCGCGCCGCCTGCAACCGCAGCGACAGATAGTAAGCCCCGGGCGAGATCTGGACAGAATCGCGGAACAGGTTTTCAAGCGTTCGTGCCGAACAACCTGAACGGCTGGCGATCACACTGACCGGCAGGGGCGCTTCCAGATGTTCTTCCATCACGCGGATCGCGTTGGCAACCCGCCTTTCCAGCTTGCCAATACGGCCCATCGACACAAGCGGCTGCGCGTCTGATGGCAGGTGAACTTCTTCGTAGACATACAGGCTGGCGACGTTCAACGCCTCGCCAAAGCCTTGCCTTGCGCGGATCATGGCCAGCATGAAGTCCAGCGCTGGCGCGGCCCCGCCCGTGGTGAAGATGTGATCGTCCACGACCCAACGGTCGGGGATCACCTTGACCAGCGGAAATCGGGTGGCGAAATCCTCCAGATCCTCCCAATGGGTTGTGGCGCGACGGTCATCCAAGAGCCCGGTCATTGCCAATACCCAACTGCCCGCCTCGACCCCGCCGATCATACGGGCATGCTGTGCGCCCTGACGCACTGCCGACAGAACTGTTTGCGTTGCGTGGCGAAACACCCCAAAGGCCGCCACGACAATCAACATGTCAACGCGTTCGCGCGGCGAAAATGGACAATCAACCTGAATCGACAAACCGCAACTGGTAGGGACCGACGCGCCGTCAATCGACACGACCTTCCAGCGATAAGGCATGCCGCCGGAAATCCTGTTCGCCGCCCGCATCGGGTCAAGCGTTGCGGCAAGGCTCATCAAGGATGCCTCGGGCAGGACAAGGATTGTTGCGGTCAGGGTTTCGTCGGTTCGCTCGAAAATCATCTTTGCGCAGTTCGTTAAGTTGATTGCGCAATATGATAAATGAGAAAAAGGCTGATCCGTCAAGCTGATCGAAAGTTTGTTACAGCAAGGACGCGAACCATGGGACTGACCCCGAACCGAGAAGTCTTTATTACCTGCGCCGTCACCGGCGCGGGCGACACGACCGGGCGTTCGGACAAGGTGCCGGTCACGCCACAGCAGATCGCCGAATCCTCGATCGCGGCGGCAAAGGCAGGCGCGGCGATTGCCCATATCCATGTCCGCGACCCCGACACCGGCAAGGGTGCCCGCGACCCGGCCCTGTATCGCGAGGTGGTCGAACGCATCCGCGATTCCGGCGTGGACATGGTGCTGAACCTGACCGCGGGCATGGGCGGCGATCTGGTCCTTGGATCAACCGAATCCCCTTTCCCCGTGAATGCCGAAGGAACCGACATGGTCGGCGCGGCCGAACGTCTGGTCCATATCGCCGAATTGCGCCCTGAAATCTGCACGCTGGATTGCGGCACGATGAATTTCGGTGAAGGCGATTACGTCATGACCAATACTCCGGCCATGTTGAAAGAGATGGGTCGGCAAATACAGGCCCTGGGCGTTCGCCCGGAAATCGAGGTGTTCGATACCGGCCACTTGCTGCTGGCAAAATGGCTGAAGGCGCAGGGCGTGATCGACGATCCGGTGATGATCCAGCTTTGCATGGGTATCCCATGGGGTGCCCCCGATGATCTGGGCACCTTCAAGGCCATCGTCGACAGCGTGCCTGATGACTGGACATTCTCGGCCTTTTCCATCGGTCGCAATCAGCTGCCTTTTGCCGCGCTGGCGATGCTGGCGGGCGGCAATATCCGCGTCGGACTTGAAGATAACATCTGGTTGGACAAGGGCGTTCTGGCGACAAACGAAGATCTGGTCGCGCGTGCGGCGACGGTTGTGCAGACATTGGGCGGTTGTCTGCTAACGCCCGCCGAGGTGCGGCAAAAACTGAAACTGGAGAAACGGTGGTGAGCGGCGTGAAGCTGTCCAAAGCCGCCTGTATCGGGGGCGGCGTCATCGGCGCGGGCTGGATTGCGCGGCTGCTGCTGGCGGGGGTGGATGTCGATGTCTTTGATCCGGCACCCGACGCCCAGCGGATCGTGGCCGAGGTTCTGGCGAATGCGGAACGTGCAACTGTCGCGCTGCTGAATGCACCTTTGCCCGAACGCGGCAGATTGCGCTTTGCCGACAGTCTGGAACAGGCCGTGGCAGGGGCGCATCTGATTCAGGAAAGCGTGCCGGAACGACTGGACCTGAAACACCGCGTCTTGCAGGCGATTGATGCGGCAGCACCCCCGGATGCGATCATCGGGTCATCCACATCGGGCCTGCTGCCCAGCGATCTGCAACAAGGGATGCAGCACCCGGAACGGCTGGTGGTCGCGCATCCCTACAACCCGGTCTATCTGCTGCCGCTGGTCGAGATTGTCGGCGGTCAGCGAACCAGCGCCGAAACAATTCAGCGCGCCACGGAAATTTATACCTCTCTGGGAATGAAGCCCGTGACCATCACGCGAGAGATCGAAGCTTTCGTCGGTGATCGCCTGCTGGAGGCGTTGTGGCGAGAGGCGCTTTGGCTGATCAAGGATGACATCGCCAGCGTGACCGAAATCGACGATGTGATCCGCTATTCCTTCGGCCTTCGCTGGGCACAGATGGGGCTGTTCCAAACCTATCGCATTGCCGGGGGTGAAGCTGGGATGCGACACTTCCTTGGACAGTTTGGCCCGGCGTTGAAATGGCCGTGGACCAAGCTGATGGACGTGCCGGACATGGATCAGGCATTGATCGACAAGATTTCGGATCAATCGGATGCGCAGGCCGAAGGGCGCTCGATCCGCGATCTGGAACGTATCCGCGACGACAATCTGGTGGCGATTTTGCGTGCGCTGGCGGGTCAGCAAGGCGGCAAAGGCTGGGGCGCGGGCGCGGTTTTGCGCCAGCAGGAACAGATGCTTCGCGATACCGCGCCGGACGCCCGGACCGTGCCGCTGCAACTTTTGTCAGGCACAGTCCCGACAGAATGGATCGACTATAACGGCCACATGACCGAACACCGCTATTTGCAGGTTTTTGGCGATACCACGGACGCGCTTCTGGCCCGGATCGGGGTGGATGCGGATTACATCGCCTCGGGTCGCAGCTATTACACGGTCGAAACGCATATCATGCATCTGGGTGAGGCGCATGAGGGGCAGGCCTATCTGACGCAAACCCAGATCCTGCATGCTGACGACAAGCGGATGCACGTTTTCCACCAGATCGTGAATGCGGACACGGGTGAGGTTCTGGCATCCGCCGAACAGATGCTGTTGCATGTCGATGCGCGTGCAAAAAAAGCTGCTGCCGTTTCCGCCGATATTGCTGCAACACTCATGGCCTTGCGCACAGCCACAGCCATCTTTCCCGCCCGCAATCGGCGGGGCGTTTCGTCGGTCAACGCCCTTGATCTGTCGCGCGGCACCCGATGTGGCTGCCGCGCGACAGATCAGGCAGTGAACAGATTGCCGTATTCGGTGCGCAGGGCGGCCTTTTGCACCTTGCCCATGGTGTTGCGGGGCAATTCGTCGATGACGATGATCTTTTTGGGTTGCTTGAATTTCGCCAGCTTGGCTGCAAGCTCGGCAATGATGCCCTCGGGGTTCGGCTCGACATCCTTGGCCCGCGCAATGACGGCCACAACACCTTCGCCAAAATCGGGATGCGGCACGCCGATCACCGCGCTTTCCAGCACACCCGGCATGTCGTCGATCAGCAGTTCAACCTCTTTCGGGTAGATATTGAACCCACCCGAGATGATCAGATCCTTGCCGCGCCCGACGATGGTCACATAGCCATCATCGTCGATCAGGCCCAGATCGCCTGTGGTGAACCAGCCATCCACGGCCAGCTCCTCGGCGGTTTTTTCCGGCATCTGCCAATAGCCCTGAAACACATTGGCACCCCGAACCTCGATCATGCCGATCTGACCTTGCGGCACTTCGACCCCTTCGCTGGTGACGCGCAATTCGACCCCTGGCAAGGGCGGCCCCACCGTGCCCGCGCGGCGATCGCCGTCATAGGGGTTCGAGGTGTTCATATTCGTTTCAGTCATGCCATAGCGTTCAAGAATGCGATGGCCGGTGCGGTCCTGAAAGGCGCGATGCGTTTCCGCCAGCAAGGGCGCACTGCCCGATGTGAACAGCCGCATCCGATCCACCAGTTCGGCCGTGAAATCGGGACGATCCAGCAGACGGGTGTAAAAGGTCGGAACGCCCATCATCGTGGTCGCCTTGGGCAACAGACCCACAATCTGCGCGGCATCGAATTTTGGCAGCCAGATCATTGCCCCGCTGGACAGCATGATGACATTCGATGCCACAAACAGTCCGTGAGTGTGAAAGATCGGCAGCGCATGCAGCAAAACATCGTCCGAGGTAAAGCGCCATGCATCAACCAGCGTGCGTGCATTCGACAGCAGATTGTCATGGCTTAGCATGGCGCCCTTGGACCGCCCCGTGGTGCCAGAGGTGTAAAGGATCGCGGCCAGATCGTTCCCATCACGGTCAACCGGCTGATGTTCGACCGGCTGGGCCTGTGCGGCATCCATAAAGCTGCCCTGCCCGTCAGGCCCCATGGTCCGCAAAGTCGCAGCCTGCGCCATGAATTGATCGCGCAGCACCTCTCGGGCCGGGTCGCAGATCACAAGGGTTGGCGTGGCATCGCCGATGAAATACGCGATCTCGGACGCCGTATAGGCCGTGTTCAGCGGTAGAAAGACGGCACCAATCCGCAGCGTGGCCAAATACAGCGCCAAAGCACTGGGCGATTTTTCAACCTGAACGGCGACGCGATCACCGGGCTTCACGCCAAGCGTTTCCAACTCATTCGCCATCTGGCCGGACAGGTCGTAAATCTGGCGATAGCTCAGGCTGCCGCCGTCGGGCAGGATCAGGAAATCGCGATCCGTTTCCTTGTTCATCTCCATCAAAGCATCAAAAAGCGTATTGGTCATTTTTTCCCGTCCGTCTTCTTTGTCGCAGCCTCGGTCTGGGTCTTGCGGGCAAGGTCCTGCAATCGTTTGGGCGCAGCGATAATTCCACGTTCCGTGAATTCGTCGTGCTGCGCCTCGATCCGTTTGCTGTCGTAAAGATAATTCACCATCATCCCAAGGCTTTGCTTCATGCCGCGCGGCGATGTATTCGCCCCTACGATCACGCGATGCGCTTCGGCCCCATTCCCCAGATGAAAGCGGGCGACAGGATCCAGCGGACGCCCCTTTGCGTCCTTGGCCAGCAGCAGATAGCGGGCGGTCTGCGCCGACAGTGCGGCGGGTTGCGGATCATCCAGCAGCGTCCTGACCGCCGCTTCGCCGGCATCGGCGCGCTGTTGCAGCCATGTCCGCAGGCCGGGAATGGGTGAAAGGGTGACAAAGGTCGTCAGGGTCGGCAGTTCGCGGGAAAGCTCGGCCACGACGTTCTTGATCAGCAGGTTACCAAAACTGATTCCGGCCAGTCCCGCCTGACAGTTCGAAATGGAATAGAACACGGCCGTGTCGACATCATTCGGCGACAAAGCGGCGCGCTTTTCGTCGATCAATGTCTGGACAGAATCGGGCAATCCGTCGGTCAACGCGACTTCGACGAAGATCAACGGCTCGTCCGGCATCGCGGGGTGCATGAAGGCATAGCAGCGACGGTCGGCGGGCAACACGCGGCGCTGGAGATCGTTGAAGTCGTGGATTTCGTGAACCGCTTCGTATTCAATCAGCTTTTCCAGCAAAAGCGCCGGACTGCGCCAGTCGATGCGGACCAGTTGCAGAAAGCCGCGATTGAACCATGATCGCAGCAGGTGGCGAAAATCGGCATCGACACGGGCGAAACCGGGAACGCGTCCCGTCAGGCGCAACAGGTCTGCCCGCATTCTGACCACTTGCACCGTGCCGCCCGGTGCCATGTTCAGCCGCCGCAGCAATTCCTGACGCGGTGGTTCCGCAGCGCGGGACAAGGCCTCCAACGCGTCTGGATCGCGGGCCTTCAGCCAGTCCTGCGCCGCCTGTGCCAATGCGTCGGCGGGGGGATCGAACCCGTCCCGAAGCCCGTCAAAAAACGCGCGCTTTCCCGAATCGTCCAATGCGTCATAACCATTCAGCACATCGGACGCCGCCACCATCACCCGTGGTTCAGAGTTGAGCCCCACCAGAAGACGCGCTTCTTCGATCAGAACATCCGGCGTTGGTGCGGGAGCCGCCCGGCCCCGCCGCCAGCCAGAGCTGACGACAAGGCTGCTGAGCCGGTCGTATATCTGCGCGGTCAATGTCACAATGCAGGCCCCATGATCAGGTTCGGCAGGAACAGGGCAATCTGCGGGAACAGCGCCAGCAGGATCATCCCAACCACCATCATACCAACGAATGGCATCGAACCGTAAAGGATATCGCGCAACGAAATCTGCGGCGCGATGCCGTTGATGACATAGAGGTTCAGGCCGACAGGTGGCGTGATCAGGCCGATCTCCATATTGATCGTCAGGATGACCGCGAACCAATAGGGGTCGAACCCTGCGGAATCGAGGATTGGCATCAGGATTGGCGCCGACATCAGGATGATCGCGACCGGCGGCAGGAAAAACCCTGCGATCAGCAGGAAGATGTTGATGATGATCAGCAACACCCACCGATTGACCTCTAATCCGGCAATCGCGCCCGCCACGGTCTGGGTGATGAACAGCGATGACAGGGCAAAGGCGAACAGCTCTGCCGCGCCGATGATCAGCATGATCATCACCGCTTCGCGGATCGTGTCGCGGAAGATCGTCACCATGGGTCCGGCGCGCCACATGCGATAGATGATGGCCACCAGCAGAATACAGATCAGCGCCCCCGTGCCCGCAGCCTCGGACGGGGTGGCGACGCCGCCGTAAAGCACGAACAGGATCGCCGCAACGATCAACAGGAATGGCAGGACGCGGGGCAGGTTTTCCAACCGCTCGGCCAGGGTAAAGCGGCGGGCGACATCGCCCACCGCGATCCCCTTACGCCAACAGTCAAACAGCGCCCATGCCATGAACAGCGCTGTCAGCATCAGCCCCGGCACAAGCCCGGCAAGGAACAGCCGCCCGATGCTGGTTTCTGTCGAAATGCCATAAACGATCATCGTGACAGAAGGCGGGATCAGGATGCCCAGCGTGCCGCCAGCGGCGATTGAGCCTGCAGCAAGGCTGTCTGGATAGCCACGCCTGGTCATTTCCGGGATGCCCATTTTGCCGATGGCCGCGCAGGTTGCAGGGCTGCTGCCCGACAGCGCCGCGAACAACGCGCAGGCCCCAATATTCGACATGACCATGCCGCCTGGAACGCGATACAGCCAACGGTCCAGCGCCTCATACAGGTCTTTGCCCGCTGGGCTGCTGGCAACAGCCGCGCCCATCAAGATGAACATCGGGACCGAGACCATGCCAAAATTGGCAAGCCCGGCGAAGAAGGTTTCCGACACGCCGTCGATCGCGGAAATGCCGTCGGTCAGGACCAGCGCCGCGATCGCCACAAAGCCAAGTGCGAACGCAATGGGCGTGCCTGCGGCCAGCAGCACAAGCATCGCGATCAAGACGATAGAACCTGCAATGGCTGGGGACATCAGACCGCTCCTTCAGGCTGGGCGTGGGTCAGGGTGACGATCATCTGCGCAATCAGCTGCAGCGCCATCAAGCCCATCGCAAACGGGATCGGCCAGAATGGTATCCACAACGGCAGCGCCCAGATCGTGTCGGTGGTCCAGCCGCGTGTTGCTGCCTGAAACAGGAAATGCGCCCCTGACCAGGCCATCGCGCCGACAAAGCCCAAGGAGGCAAGGCCCGAGATCAGCGCAAGGACACGGCGCAGCCCCGGCCCCGCGGCCTCGACCAGCAGATCGACGCCGACATGCCCTTTCAGCGACAGGACATAGGGTGCCCCCAGCATCATCGCGGCGGTTGTCGCATAGATCACGAATTCGGTCTGCCAGACTGTCGAGGCGCCAAGGAAGTAGCGCACGACGACCATCTGCGTCACGACCAGCACTGCCGCCAGCAGCAGCGCCATTGCAAAAACACCGCTGATACGCGCCAGCAGGTCAAGAAAGCGGATCACGCCGCGCATGTCGAAAGCCCCTGTGTGTTCCTGTCTGTTCAAGTATCGGGCGGGACGCCCAGACGCCCCGCCCCTTTCGCGATCAGTCAACGGCAAGCGCTTGATCAATCAGCTCTTTCCCGCCTTCGACATCTTCCGAGAACACCTTGTAGGACGTGTCCTGCGCGATCTGCAGCCAGGCGTCGTAGTTCTCTTTTGTCATTTCGGTGATTTCGACACCGGCTTGGGTGAACGTGTCGATCATCTTCTGATCCAGACCCGTTGCCTGTTGGGCAAACCAATCCTCGGCCCGTTGCCCGGCATCCATCAATGCCTGCTGCTGTTCGGGCGTCAGGCGGTCATAGACCTTTTTTGAAACGATCACCGGCTCGTACATGAACCAAAGGGCGTTTTCGCCCGGCGCGGTCAGGCATTTGGCCTGTTCAAACAACCGATAACTGACCATCGATCCAGATGAGGTATTGGCCGCATCCAGAACGCCTGTCTGCATCCCAGTATAAATCTCCGACGATGGCATCGAGGAAATCGAGGCCCCTGCCCCGACCAACATCTGTTCGAACGCCGGGCCTGCGGCACGGGTCACCTGCCCCGAGATCGTATCCGGTGCGGTGATGCAATTCTTCTTGCTGACAAAGCCACCGGCCAACCAGGCATTTGCAATGACTAGCGCGCCGTTATCTTCAACCAGCTTGTGAATCGACTCCATGAAGGGCGAATCGTTCAGACGCACCGCCCGTTCATGGTTCTGGACCAATCCAGGCATCAAGGTCACACTGAATTGCGGTACCCGACCAGCCGCATAGTCCAGCGGGAATGAGGTCAAATCCAACTGTCCGCTGGTCACCGCGCCCCATTGTTCACGGGCCTTGTAAAGCGATTCACCCGGATAGACGCGGATTTCCAGATCGACATTGGCGTCGGCAACGTCCTTGGCGATCATTTGCACCATCTCATCCCGCGCATCGCCTTTGCCGCCCGGAAACTGATGGCTTGCGCGTAAAACCTCGGCCCCGGCGGCCAATGGCATCGTCGCCGCGATCAACGCGGCGGTCATCATCTTGGTCATTATTTTTCCTCCCTGAGCGGCGCAAATTGCGCCGATGCCCCTGCCCGACTCTTTGGTCAGGACAGGAAAACTCCTCCGTCATGAATACTGTATCGACTTCTGTGTATACACAAGCGATAATTCTGAAGACGAAGAATGAGGCATGTGATGGGCAGCGTTGCAGACGATATCAGCGAAAAGCTGGAAAGTGAGATCGTCGAGGGCATCCTGCCGCCGGGCACGAGGCTGGAGGAACCGGCGCTTGCAGAACGATTCGGGGTATCCCGAACCCCCGTCAGGGAAGCATTGCAGCGCCTGGCCGCATCGGGGCTGGTGGAACTGAAGCCACGGCGCGGCACACAAGTCCTGAACCCCTCGACCGTTCGTATCGTCGAAATGTTCGAGGTGATGGCAGAGTTAGAGGCCGCCTGTGCCAGATTGTGCGCGCGCCGCGCAACACCCGAACTGATTGCGGAATTGCACGGTTGGCTGCGCAAATGCGAATCTGCGGTTCACGATGTATCCGCCTATTACGCCGCCAATCGCGGTTTCCACAGCGCCATCTATGCGGGTTCAGGCAACAGTTTCTTGACCGAACAGGCCGAACTGCTGCATCTGCGACTGACCCCGTTTCGCCGTCAACAGCTACGCGTTCCTCGGCGTTTACGGCAATCACTGGCCGAACATGCGATGATTGTGGCGGCCATCGAAGCGGGTGACGACGCGGCCGCGGCAATGGCGCAACGCGCCCATATTCTGATTCAGGGCGAACGTTTTACCGATTTCATGGCACAGTTGTCGCGGGGCGATGCGAAACTGCAGCCTCGTTCAAAATGACGATGCCGCTGGCAACGTCGCAGCTCGATCATCGGCTGGAAAATCAATGATCGCATCCGAAATCTGGCCACCACAGGGTCGTGTAGCGGCGGCCGCCGCACCAACCGCCCTCTTCTTCGCCCAGTGCCTTGGTGGTCAGCATCTTGGCACCATTCCCGCTGTCGAAATCTTCATTCGACAGCCTGCGCACCTGATTTTCGTCATTGGCAGCCGTGAAAATCCTAGCTCATGTTGCAGGTCAAAGCAGCGCTCTTTGCCAACAAGAGCTGTTTGACTATCTGACGGGCCGGAAATTCGCTCAATGAGACGCGTGTACCAGGTCGGGATCAGGACATATGAGCCGCCAACAAGCCCATCATTTCCGTGATGGGTTGCACAGCGTCGGCAACTGAATTTTCAGGATTGCGGTGGTACCCGAGGTCGGACTCGAACCGACATGACTTGCGTCGGCGGATTTTGAATCCGCTGCGTCTACCATTCCGCCACTCGGGCAACGGGGGTTGGAATAGCGGGGATTTCGACCCTCGGCAAGGTCCCAAATCATTTGCCGAGGCGATTTTCCGATAAGCCTGCGCGCAAATCAGGCGCGGCTGAATTTCGCCATCCGCGCATCACGCAAGCGCGCAAAATCATCGCCTGCGTGATAGGATGATCGGGTCAGCGGAGTTGCCGAAACCATCAGGAATCCCTTGCCATAGGCAGATTTTTCGTAGCCAGCGAATTCTTCTGGCGTGACGAAACGATCAACCCGATGGTGTTTGGGTGACGGCTGCAAATACTGACCGATGGTCATGAAGTCGATATCGGCTGCGCGCATGTCGTCCATGACCTGCAAGACGCCCTGACGATCCTCGCCCAGACCCACCATGATCCCCGATTTGGTGAACATCGTCGGGTCCAGTTCCTTGACCTTTTGCAGCAGGCGCAGACTGTGGAAATAACGCGCACCGGGACGAACAGTCGGGTAAAGGCCCGGAACCGTCTCAAGATTGTGGTTGAACACATCGGGACGCGCCTCGACCACAGTTTCCAATGCACCCGGCTTGGATTTCAGGAAATCCGGGGTCAACACCTCGATCGTGGATGAGGGTGAGCGGTGGCGAATCGCACGAATGGTCTGGGCGAAATGCTCTGCGCCGCCATCGTCCAGATCGTCGCGATCGACCGAGGTGATGACGACATGTTTCAGGCCCAGTTTCTGGACCGCATGCGCCACACGCCCCGGTTCAAACGCGTCCAACGTATCGGGGCGGCCCGTTGCGACGTTACAAAAGGTGCAACCACGGGTGCAAATCTCACCCATGATCATCATGGTCGCATGGCCTTGCGACCAGCATTCGCCGACATTTGGACAGCCGGCTTCTTCGCATACCGTGGACAGGCGATTTTCACGCATGATGTCACGGGTTTTCTTGTAGCCTTCCGAAATCGGAGCCTTCACACGAATCCAGGAAGGTTTCTTTGGCTGCTCCTGATCGGGCCGATGGGCCTTTTCGGGGTGTCGCTGGTCTGGCATCCGAAGATCGCGCAAGGTCATATCCTTTCGGTCGCGGTTCACTCGAAATTAATCAATAATTGCCGCTAAGGCAACGCGTTGCAGACGGCGTGCCCTGCATGGCTGCACACCGTCTGACGCAAAGGCTATTTGCGATTCTGTTTCCGCAGGCGGGCATTTCGAGCCCACATGTTCAACGCCTCGACAGTGGCCGAGAAGGCCATCGCGGCATAGACATAGCCTTTAGGCACATACACGCCGAACCCTTCTGCAATCAGGGTCGTCCCGATCAACAACAGGAAGGACAGGGCCAGCATCACGATGGTCGGGTTCTTTTCAATGAAATTCGCCAGCGGATTGGCTGCCAGAAGCATCACCGTCACTGCCGTGACAACAGCAACCACCATGATTTCAATATGCGGCGTCATGCCGACGGCGGTGATGATGCTGTCGATCGAAAAGACCAGGTCCAGCACAAGGATCTGGGCAATCACGCCGCCGAATGTGCTTGTTGCGGTCCCGACCATTGTATCTTCGTGATCGGTCGGATCGACGTGGTGGTGAATTTCCTTGGTCGCCTTCCAGACGAGGAACAGACCGCCAACGATCAGGATGATATCTTTCCAGGACAGCTCATTCCCAAGGATCGTGACGACGGGTTGAGTCAATTGAACAATCCACGCGACCGTCGCCAAAAGGCCAAGCCGCATGATCAGCGCCAAGCCAATCCCGATCTTACGCGCCCGTTCGCGTTGATGTTCGGGCAATTTGTTGGTCAAGATCGAGATGAAGATGAGGTTGTCGATGCCAAGCACGACCTCCATCACCATCAAGGTTGCAAGCGCCACCCATGCGGCGGGGTCGTTCATCAAGGCCAGTATACTGTCCATCGGTCCTTTTCCAAAATGACATCAGTCACATGGATATGGGATCACACTAAGATTCTGCAAACGGCAAATTGTGTTTCAGGAAGGTCGGTTCTTAACCAGCTCACGGCCCGTTTGACGCAGAACATCCACCAGTTCTTTGAACCAGCCATCACTTTCGGTTGACGAACGGCGCACCAAAAGCACATCTCGGGCCGGTTGCGGGTCGGGAAAGCGAATGGCCGTCAGGCCAGGTGCAGCCGCAGTTTCCTGTCGCAAGGCGATCTCCGGCAGAAAGGTCAGTCCCATGCCCTGCGCGGCCAATCGGCAAAGCGTCGACAACGATGCCGCCCCAAGGTCAAGCCGGCTGCTGCGGCGGTTCAGCCCACATACCTCAAGCGCCTGATCACCCAGACAGTGCCCTTCATCCAGCAAAAGAAGATTGCCCGGATCCAGGTCATGTGGCTCTAGCGCGCGGCCGCGGAGTTGGTCGATCCGCGCTTCGCTGCCAGCAAGCAAGAACTGATCGGTGAATAAAGGCTGCGCGACGATGTCGTGACGGTCAGGCGGAGACGCGATCACGGCGACGTCCAGACGCCCTGCGGAAAGCTCGTCCAGCAACCGGTCGGTCTGCGCCTCTCGCAAATGCAGATCGCGGCCGATGTCACTGGCGCGAAGAATCGGCAAGGCGCTTGGCAAAAGATAAGGGGCAACGGTTGGAATCATCCCCAACATCAACCGCCCCCCCTGTCCCGGGCGCCGCAAACCCTGCTCCAGCCCGGCCATCGATGCCATGACCTGTCGCGCATGATTTTCCAGGGCCCGACCCTGCGGCGTCAGCACGACACCAGCGGCGGTTCGTTCCACCAACCTTGTGCCGACCGCCTCTTCCAAGGCGCGTATCTGCATTGAAAGTGCAGGCTGGGTGACATGAATGACTTCGGCGGCACGGGTGAAATGCCCCTGCTCGGCCAAAGCCAGAAAATATCTAAGCTGACGTAGCGTGATATTCATAAGCTTAACTGATGATTGAGGGATACCAAAAGCAGTTAAAATTTATGCGTACAATTAAAATCGACACGCTGTCCAGCAAAATTAACTTTTCACAACTCAGGGTTTAATTATTTTTTGTTTTACTTATCAAATACATAACAAAAGAGGCGCCGCAGCGCCTCAACTCGTTACCTGATACCTGCTTATCCGATCAGTCTTGACCCACTTCCATACGTATCCTGATAGTGCCGAGCCAACCGCATCAACGCTAGACGAAGCACGATCTTGCCTGAACGCGCGGACCAGCCCAGGCGCTGTTCAGTCATTTCGATCCCCTCAAGAAAGCAGCAGACCCGCAAGATGATATCACCCATTCCAGGCCCCAGTTCCCGTAACGCACAAGCTACGCGATCACGCGCAGATTCCGATCCGCCCCGGTAGCCACCGCCATTTCGACTGACATCAATGCCCGAGGTCATGAAGCCATCCCAATTCTGGGTGACACGCGGCCCCATTTGGGCCAGTTCAAAATCCTCGCGCAGACGTTCGCCTGCGGCAACCATCTCTGGCGTCAAAAACGCTTCGCCCTTGCTGTCGCGGCGTCGCGCCAACAGAAGCAGCGGGCTTTCGGCGATGTTGACCCGCGTTTTGCGGCGCTGACCATCTTCGGGATCTTTCAGCACTCGGTGCTGCCAGACACGATGTTGTTCGGCAAAGCCATTCGTTTCCTCCACAGGCGTTGCATCGTCAAACGCCTCGGCCGGCGGCTGGACGCCACGCTGTTTGGACGGGTGCAGCATATCGCGCAATGCGGCCCGACCGGCCATCGAAATCACATAACGCTGGTAGCGTGACGGTCCGGGCACCAGAATGACCCAGTTCTTCAGCGCAATCGCTTCGGCCAAATGCCGATCCAGAACTGCAGTCGTGATTTCCTTTCGGGACACAATCGCCCTTGGCATTGCATCCATCACCACCATGATTGCAGATGGCTCGGCCAGTCGGCGCAAGATGCGCAATGCCTGCCTTTCGTCAAACTCGGGCTTTCGGCGCTGCGCTTCGGAGATCGCACGATCGACCAGCGGATCGTCGCGGCGGGCTTCAAACCGGCGAATACGGCGCAGGATGGTTGACGGATGGCAGCCCGCCTCTCTTGCGAGTGCACGGATCGAATGGCCATCCTCGATATGCCGCAGATACAATTTGGCATCTTCTGGCAGCAAGCCATGATCGGACTGTTCAGCTATAGAATAGTGATCCGCAGGGCAGCTTTCGGTCGCGAAATCACCGGTCAAAATTCTCATGGGGCGTCCTTGTCGGCCTTGGGTAGTCCGGCAGAAGACTACCGCATGGGTTGCGTTAATTCCGGTTAATTTCCGGGTGGTTTCTTCACATAGGGGCAACATTCCCTAACAAACCCTAAATATTTATTCGGTCAGCGTTCGCTGCAGACAGGGTTCAGGCAACACCCGTTTAGGTTGTGCCAAGTTGGCATCACACGCCTTTCAGGAGATCGCCCAGATGAGCTACATGCCAAACATCATCCAGTTCCAACCTCGCGTCATGACGTCCGGTCTGCGCCGCCCCCGGATGCTGATCCGGGCGGCCCGCGAGGGGCAATCGGGTTGGCGGCGTGAACGTGATCTTCCGCGTCTGTTGCGCAGCGACGGCTGCCCAAAACCCGGCACATGCCTGCAACGACTGCGGGCGGAAGAGGAAATGCAAAACGCCGCCCGGTTAGAGCGGCGCGCAGATTATGACCTGCACCGACATGTGTTGTTGATGATCGCTATTCTGGCTGAAATGCGCGCGGCCATTGCAACGGTTGCCGTCCCGGCTACACCTGCCAGGCAGGTCTGTCAGGCGGCCCATGAAGCCGCCCTTCAGGTTATCAATCCTAACGACCGCGGAACAACGAGCCCAGAACACCTCTGACCAGCGCCTGCCCGGATTTTGTTCCCAATTGACGGGCCAGGCTTTTCCCGAAGGTTTCCACAATGGTGTCGCTGCGACCGCTGCTGCTACGCTTTGGCTTTGCTTCGGCGCGTGGCTCGTAGCGCCGGGCGTTTTGGTATTCGTCCCGGTTCATATCAAACAGGTCGTCATTTGCCCTGGTCGTTTGGGTCGCTGCTGCCGTTTGTTTGGCCGCATCATCAGCACGCTTGGCCAATACCTCCATCGCGGATTCGCGGTTCAGTAGCTTGTCATATTTCACCCCCATGGAAGAGGCGTTCATCACCGCGCTGCGTTCTGCATCTGAAACAGGCCCCAGTCGGCTATACGGGGGGCGGATCAGTGTTCGCTGAACAATTCCCGGAACGCCTTTCGCCTCCAGAAGTGAGGTCACAGCCTCACCCGTTCCAACCTGTTGGATCGCCTCGGCCGTATTGAACGCGGGGTTTGGCCGGTAATTTTCTGCGGCCATGCGCAAAGCTTTCTGGTCCTTGGCGGTGAACGCGCGCAAGGCATGCTGCACCCGGTTTCCAAGCTGTCCCAGAATTTCTTCGGGAATGTCCGCAGGGTTTTGGCTGATAAACCAGACGCTGACACCTTTTGAGCGGATCAAGCGTGCGACTTGCTCAACCTTGTCGACCAACGCTTTGGGCGCGTCATCAAACAACAGGTGGGCTTCGTCGAAAAAAAACGCGATGCGCGGACGGTCGGGATCGCCAACCTCGGGCAGTTGTTCGAATAGCTCTGACAGCAACCATAGCAGGAAGGTTGCGTAGAGGCGGGGCGAATGCATCAGCCGGTCGGCAGCCAGAATATTAATCATCCCCCGCCCCGAACTGTCCTGACGCATGATGTCAGATAGTTCCAGCGCGGGTTCACCGAACAGTTTCAATCCGCCCTGATTCTCCAACACAAGCAAGGCGCGTTGAATTGCACCGACGCTGGCAGGGCTGACATTGCCATATTTCAGCGACAATTCGCTCGCATTCTGACCGACCCAAACCAGCATGGATTGCAAGTCTTGCAGATCCAGCAGCGCAAGCCCGTCTTCATCCGCGACCCGGAAAGCAATATTCATTACGCCTTCCTGCGCATCCGTCAGATCCAGCAGGCGCGACAGAAGCAGCGGCCCCATTTCGGCCGGAGTGGTGCGGACAGGATGCCCCTTTTCGCCCCAGACATCCCAGAACGTCACCGGAAAAGCCTGATAATCCAGATCAACGCCGATCTGCGTTGCCCGGGTCTGGAACGCTTCGGCCAGCTTAGGATTGTCACCGCCGGTCTGCGACAGGCCGGCAAGATCGCCTTTCACATCTGCAAGAAAGACCGGAACGCCGGCCAATGACAGGCTTTCCGCCAATGTCTGCAAGGTAACTGTCTTGCCCGTGCCCGTCGCCCCGGCAATCAAGCCGTGACGATTGCCGTATTTCAGCAGCAGATTTTGCGCGGTCGCATAATCCGTGCCAGCGCCGCCGACGAAAATCGTGTTTGCATCGTCATCAAGCACCTTTGCCATGACCTGGACCTCAACTTTGCTTTGATCATTTATCCGCGTCGCACAGTGCTGCGTGCGGCAGGAAAATACAATCTTAACCGCTTCATGTCAGTATTCGAATCGTCCGGGGATCGTTCAGGCGATCTGCGGACCTTCCTCCCTGTTGGACTGTCGCGCCTTCGGGCGCGGCTTTTTTCCGTAGGGGTGCCCATCAGCATAATTAATGTGATCGCATCAAACTAATTGAACAGTTGACGGATCACAGCAGCGCGATTAGCTTGCCCGCAATAAAGACCGGCCAGTCCGGCAGGGAGAGAACGCTGCAAATAGCGTTACGGGGCCGCAGCAGCGCTGCGGCCCTTTTTGTATGCATTATTAAATGTCTATCCAAACGGCTGTTGCTGCAAGAAAAGCCTTCGGCAAGGATATTGAACGCTTGCTTATCCCCGCAACCAGCGAAAGACTGCCAGCTTGTAAAGTGGTCAAGGCAAGGTGAAGACAGATGATACCGATGCCGCCTGACAAAGCAGATTGGACGTGTTAGGTCGCGTCAACGCATTGAGCAAAGGGAAGAAACAACCATGCCAATCAAACACTCGCAGGCGCTTATTGCAGCGCTGGCACTGATTGCCGCCCCGGCATTCGCGCAGGATGCCACACCCGAGGCAACCCCTGCCCCGACCCAGACCGAAGCACCGGCAGAAACGCCATCAGCTGAAACGCCCTCAGCTGAAACGCCCGCCACACCGGCACCGGCTGACGCCGCTCCGGCTGCCGATACTCCGGCAGCGACTGACGCAGGCGCAGCGCCTACGGCAGGAACGGCGCCTGCAGCAGGAACACCCGCGGCAGGAACCCCGGCAGCTGCCACCCCGGCAGACGCAGCCGAAACCGCTGCCACACAGGAAGAATCGCAAGTCGGTCAATATTACGCCAAATCGACCAATGGCGAATGGACCACCCGCTGCATTCGCACCGACCAGGGCAAAGACCCGTGCGAGCTGTATCAGTTGATGAAGGATGGCCAAGGAAACTCGGTCGCCGAAATGACGTTGATCCCGCTGAAAAATGGCGAGATTGCAGCCGGTGCAACGCTGATCGCCCCGCTGGAAACCGACCTGATCCAAGGTCTGGGACTGGGAATCGACAACGCACAACCGCGCGCTTACCCGTTCAGCTTCTGCGCCCCGGTTGGCTGTATTTCCCGCATGGGCTTCACCGCTGCAGAACTGTCGGCACTGAAGCGCGGCAATACCGCCAAAGTCTCGCTGCGCCCGTTCGGTGCGACATCGGAAGAACCGATCCAGCTGCAACTGTCGCTGTCGGGCTTCACCGCCGCCTTCGACGAATTGCAGGCATATGCCGACGCGCCAGCCCCCGAGGCCGCCCCGGCCGCTGAAGCGCCTGCCGCAGCAGCAGCCCCGGCTGAAGGCGAAGCAGCCCCGGCAGAATAATCTGCCAGCATCTGACAAAAAGGAAACCGCGCCCGAAAGGCGCGGTTTTTTCGTGTCTGCTTTTAGACGTCGTTAAATGCGGCGCAAGGCTATGACTGCGTTAAGGCCGCCAAAGGCAAAAGCGTTTGACAGGACGGCGTCTACCTTCGCGTCCCGCGCTTCATTCGGAACGACATCCAGCGCACATTCGGGGTCCTGTTCTTCATAGCCGATCGTCGGCGCAATCACCCCGTCGCGCAGCGCCATGATACAGGCCAGCAGTTCCACCGCCCCAGTTCCGCCAATGATATGGCCGTGCATTGCCTTGGTAGACGACATCATCAACTTATCGGCGTGATGGCCAAAAGCATGCGCGACAGCCGCGCATTCGGTTTTGTCATTCGCAGCCGTGCCGGTGCCGTGCGCATTGATATAATCAATATCCTCCGGGTTCAGACCGGCATCCTGCATTGCGCCACGGATCGCGCGTTCGGCGCCTTGCGCGGAAGGCATGACAATGTCCTGCGCGTCCGATGACATGGCAAAGCCCACCACCTCGGCCAGAATATCGGCGCCGCGAGCGCGTGCATTTTCGTAATCTTCGAAGACGAAAACCCCCGCACCTTCGCCCTGCACCATACCATTCCGGTTGGCGCTGAATGGACGGCAGGCGTCCTTGGACATGACGCGCAGACCTTCCCAGGCCTTAACGCCGCCAAAACACAACATCGCCTCGGATCCGCCGGTCAGCATCACCTTGGCTGCGCCAGACCGCACCATCTGGAAGGCAAGGCCCATGGCGTGATTGCTGCTGGCGCAGGCCGTCGCGACGGTAAAGGCCGGACCGCGCAGCCCATATTCCATCGAGACATGGCTTGCGGCGGCGTTATTCATCAGCTTCGGCACGACGAAGGGATGGACGCGGTTTTTCCCTTCCTCATAGACGGTCCGATAGTTTTCATCCCAGGTATTCAGGCCGCCTGCCGCCGTGCCCAGCACGACGCCGGATGACAGGCCAAGCACGCCCTCAAAGTTCAGACCAGATTGCGTGACGGCCTGTTTTGCTGCCAGAAGCGTGAACTGGGTGAATTTGTCGTAAAGCAGGATCTGCTGGCGATTGAAGTAATCTTCTGCGCGCCAGTTATGAACCTGTGCGCCGATCTGGATCGACAAGCGATCGACATCGCGAAAATCAAGCTGGCTGATCCCGCAACGCCCTTCACCAAACGCCTCCAGCGTGCTGGCGACATCGTGGCCAAGCGCATTGATCGTGCCCATCCCCGTAATGACCACACGGCGCAGGCCAGATTGCGTCGTCACCACATCAGAGCCGCCAGATCGTGTGGCCTCAGAGGTCTTCGACTTCTTCGAACTCATGCGGCGTTCTGCGCCACCAGCCGCTCGACAGCCGCGATGATGGTGCCCATGTTCGTAATATCGAATTCTGACTTTTCAGGCTCGTTTGCATTGAAGGGAATCGAAATGTCGAACTCTTCCTCGATCGCAAAGATGGAATCGACCAGGCCAAGGCTATCAATGCCCAGATCCTGTGGTGTCGCGTCATCGGTGACCTGGTCGGGTTCCAGCATGGCCTGTTCGGCAATGATTTCCCTGATGCGTGTCCTGACCATCATATCTATCCTCAAGTGTCTTTTTCCGTCTTTTCCAACAGTCGTGTAACAGTTTCTTGAAGTTTTGCCAGTTGTTGTGCGAAACGTGGCAGTCGCCGCATGGCTTTCTGGATTTCCATCTGCGTTTCCATTTTCACCGCAGGATGGCCCAAAATCACGCGCCCGGCCGGCACGCGGGTGAATATCTTGGATGCGCCGCCTGCAATGACATCATCGCCAATTTCGATATTGTCCGAAACGCCAACCTGCCCCGCCAGAACGACCCTATTGCCGATTTTGGTTGATCCGGCGATGCCAACCAGCCCGCACAGCAGGCAATCGTCACCAACAATGGTATTATGACCAACCTGAACAAGGTTGTCGATCTTGGTGCCAGAGCCGATTCGCGTTGCCCGAATCGTGCCGCGATCGATTGTGGCGTTTGCACCGACCTCGACATCATTCCCGATCTCGACCCCGCCAAGCGAGTGGATACGCGTGTAATGCTGTTCCCGGATATCCTCGCGGCTGCCCAAAGTGCGGCGAATTTCCTCGATTCCAGATTCCTCGGGCGTCACGAAGGAAAAGCCGTCACCGCCGATCGATGCCCCCGGTTGCAGGATCAGACGGTTGCCGGCGTGAACGCCATGCGCGATCCGCGACCCGGGATGCAGCACGATATCATCGCCAAGCGAGGAACCTCGCCCAATAGAAACATGTGACGCGATCCGTGCATTCGCGCCGACTTTCACATCTGCGCCGATCACGACAAAAGGACCAATTGCCGCGTTCGGCCCGATATGTGCGGTTGAATCGATAACGGCAGTCGGATGAATGCCGGGCGCTATTTCCGGCCCAGGATCAAATGCTTTCGTCAGTCCCGCCATAAGCAAGCGTGGCCGTGGCGCAAAGATTGCTGCCTTCAAGCCATAGGCTTCGGGGTCCATCCCCTCGGCCAGGATTGCCATGCTTCCCGGCTTCAGCGTGTCTGCATATTTCGGCGCCATGGCCATGGCTATCGTTCCGCCATCCGTGCCGACGGGTTCGGTCGCCGAAGGTTCAGCAGCACCCGTGACACGCAGACTGGTATCACCCCAACTTCGCGCATCCAGCGCGCGTGCCAAATCGCCAACAGTTACGGTCTGAGTGTCAGCCATGATCGTTCCCCTTACCTGGCTGGAGATCTAATCCCTTCGAACGATCAATTCCACCCCGCCTTCTGCAAAGCTGCCCACACAAGATCGTCACGGCCATAGACATCATTGTAGGTGCGGATCTGCCCGTTCTCATCTGGGAATGCAGTGAAATAAACCAGATGAACCGGGACATTCGGCTTTAGCGCCAGCCAGGTTTCCTTTTCGCTGTCCAGTGCCCGCTGGAACATCGCCTGCGGGTTTTCGGTTTGTTGGGACAAAAGCGCATAGGCCAGATCAAAAGGATCACCGATGCGGATACAGCCGTTCGACAGCGCGCGGTTACGCTGACCGAACAGATGCTTTGACGGCGTGTCGTGCAGATATATATTCCACGCATTCGGGAAGATGAATTTCACCAGCCCAAGCGCATTATCGGTGCCGGGTTTCTGTCGCAGACGATATGGGAAATTCGCGGCATTGAAGCGCGAAAAATCAATCTGGCCCCGCGGAATCACATTCCCATTGCGATCGACCACATCAAGATGACTGACCGCATTCCGGTTTGATTGCAGGCGCGGCAGATAATCACGCACAGCCATCGAGCGTGGCACATTCCAGCGCGGGTTGACGACGACATATTCCATCAGGTCCGAGAATTCCGGCGTCTCATAGTCCGGGCCAAGATTGCCGACGACGGTCCGGGTGCGGAAAACCTCTTGGCCGTTGTCAACGATTTTCGCTGAAAACTCGGGGATATTGACCCAGACATGGCGCGTATTCAGATCTTCGCCGGCCAGCCAGCGCATCCGCTCCAACGAGATGATCAGTGCCCGCGCCCGGCCATCATTGCCCAGATCGCCATTCAGATGCCGGATGGTGTTGGGGCCCGCGATCCCGTCAGAGGGCAATCCGACCGCCTCCTGATACCGCGCAACCGCCTGTGACAGCGCCTCATCATAGCGCAACGGGTCGGTCACTGGCGCGTTGAAACCTATGCTGTCCAATCTGGCACGCAGCAGTGACACCCCGTCGCCCTGCATGCCAACCCGCCAAAGGGCTTCGGGGGCACGCGGGATATCCGCAGGAACAGCAATGGTCTGACCACCAGACAACGCAGCCTGCAAGGCCAGATAGGCAGGATGCTTGGGTTGCAGATCCAGCAGGAAACGCTGCGGATCGGGCGAAGTGGCGAAATCCCTGATCAGTCTGTCAATGCGTGGGCGGTTGACCTCTCGTTTGATCGTCGGCGCGACCGACGTGGGACGCACGACCCCGCCCGTCATGTCGCGCATGTAACGCAACAGAATCGCCGCTTGCTGCACCTCGCTTTGCGCGTCCCGGGCATTGACCCGCAAATGCTCGGGTGTGTAACGCGCCACGGGAATGCCGTGTTCCGGCGCACCAGAGGTTGCGGTCAGCAAGGCCTGTCGCAGCACCTCGCCCCGTTCTCCGGTAAATATCGGCTTCAAATCGTTGCTGCCATAGAATGAGGCGAGATCAGGATTCTGGGCGGCAGCTTCTGCCAGTGCCATCTCGGTCGCCGAGAATTCCAGCCGGGGGGCAGCAGCCACAGTCACGCCGGGTTGCGATTGTGCCGCAGCCAATCCTGCAACCGACACGGTCGCAGCCCAAGCCAATGCCGCCACCTTACTAACACCAAACATGCCCGGACCCCTGTAATTTTAAGGTTTTATGCCACTATCGCACATTTCTGACCACCGATCACATCGGTCAAATCGAAGCCAGAAACACCCTGTGGCTTGAACGTCACAGGCCAAGACCATCTTGCAACAGACAAACGAATATCGGCGGATTTTCGCCAGTCTTTATGATATCAAGGAACCCGAGTGAAGAAACTGTTTCTGACCGTGTCTGGATTTGACATATTGTTTACCAGCCGGGGTTAAATTCGGCACGTCGCAACAATGGCGACAATAAAAAACGAAGCAGGACAGGCGATCTGACATGACAATGGACCTACTCTCCCGCCGGGGTGTCTTGGGCGTGTTTGCCGCGACAACCGTCGCAGCCGCACCGGTAATGGCCAACGCGTTCGGGTTTCTTCGCGGAGCAGGCGACATGCGGCGCGTCCGTATGTATTCTGGCAGAACCGGCGAAAGCATTGATACCGTGTATTGGGTCGATGGCAAATACATCCGCGAAGCTCTGAATGAAATCAACATCTTCATGCGTGACTGGCGGTCCGGCGAAGCCATCGGCATTGACCCTCGCGCGATTGATGTGGCCGCAGCCTCTCATCGGCTGTTGCAGACCAATGAGCCTTATATGATGCTGTCGGGCTATCGCTCGCCACGCACCAACGCGATGTTGCGCCGCAGTTCTTCGGGCGTCGCACGAAACTCGCTGCATATGGTTGGCAAAGCTGCTGATTTGCGTCTGAAATCCCGCTCTGTCGGGCAAATGTATAATGCTGCCATCTCTTGCCGGGCTGGCGGCGTCGGTAAATATTCGCGTTCAAACTTCGTCCATATGGATTGCGGGCCAGTCCGCAATTGGGGCGCATAAGTTTTAGCTGGTTGTAAGCACACTTATCGCTATACCTGCGACGCCGCCCGTTATATTGCGGGTGGCGCAGTGGTTTCCAGTATCCTGTTACTCCCGACATTTTTGCGCCTTGGGTCAATTTATTTCGCTTCCGGCGACAGTCGCGCCGGTGCCCGGTTCATTTCAATCCGGCGACCCATCCGAAGACAGGAATACTGCCATGGCAACCGTGCCGACACGCCGGTATCGCACAGCCAAAAGAATCCAGGAAACAGCTGTTGAATTGGCTGTCCAGAATGGCCTTGCCAACACCACAACCGAAGCCATCGCCCGAGAGGCCGGTATCAGCACGCGCAGCTTTTTCAACTATTATCCCTATAAGGAAGCGGCGATCATGGGGCCTTTGCCGCATTACCCGAAAGATGCGGCCGAAAAATTCGTCATATCTCGGGGGGTCTTGCTGGAAGATCTGAAAGTCCTGATCGCCACCCATCTGCGCCGCTTCGAAGCCGAACGTGACATGATCGCCCATATCCTGACGCTTGCGGCGGATGACCCCAAGCTTGACGCGCTGCGAGGCAGCGCGATTCTGGCGCGGCGGGTGGAAATGCGCGATCTGCTGACACGACGGATGCCTGCGGGCAAAGAAGTTCATATCGAAATTCTGTCAGCCTCGATCATCGCGACCACAAATATTGCGGTGCACCACTGGGCACAGCGCAAGATCGAAGACCTGGTCGGTGCCACTCATAAATATCTGGATATGATCGGGTCTTCTGCCACCCTGCTGGAAAAGCCCGCAAGCAATTAGGGCCCATCATCAATCACGGCCCTTCGCCACTCAAGGCCCTTCGCCGCTCAAGGATCGACCGTCAGCATCCTGCGGTAAAGATTGTTCAGGAAGGGCTCTGCCTCGGCATAGGGGTCATGCCCGGGACCCAGAACAGCATGGACCTGCGTTTCGAAATCGGCGTAATGCTGGGTCAGCGCCCAGATCGAAAAGATCAGATGGTGCGGGTCGGTGCGCCTGATCGCCCCGCGATTCATCCAATCGTTCAATATCGCCACTTTTGCGTCAATCAATGGCTTCAATTTTGTCGTCAGAATGTCGCGAAGCTGTGGTGCGCCCTCCAGAATTTCATGCGCGAACAATCTGCTTTCGTGCGGAAAATCTCTTGCCATACAAAGTTTTGCGCGAACATATTCAAGAAGTTCATTAAGCGGATCACCTGCCGGATCAAGCCTCCTCAGCGGTGCCAGCCAGGTTGCAAGCAATTGTTGCAACAAGGTCTGATAAATTTCATCCTTCGAGGTGAAGTAATACAAGACGTTCGGCTTGGACATACCGGCTGCCTCAGCGATTTGGTCGATTGTAGAGCCTTTGAACCCACCTGCCGAAAAAACCGTCAGGGCCGCCATCAGAATGGCATCGCGATTTTTCTGCTGGATGCGCGTAAAGCGCGTCTCTGCTTGATCAGGCATGACATTTCCAATCGTGGCATGAGCCAAATTTAGGCAGCGGCGAACTTCTGTCGTCTTGCCCAATCAGGGCGCTTGACTGGTAATAGGTCCGTGCTAGCCTGACTTTGACCGTCCGGTCAATAATCTGCAAGGTCGTCGGGATGATACGCATCCGCATCGCACTGTGTAACCCGCAATGAGAACATGACCTTACGACGATTCAGACGTGACGGAACAACGGCGTTAAGCGCCCCGGATGCAGCTTGCGTAGCGGGGTGGTGAACCCATCCAGCCAACCCCGCATCAAGATGGGGTGGTCAGACAGGAAGGATGAAAAATGACCGAGACAGACGGGTCAGTTTCGGCTGCGAACATGAAGGTCGACGGTGACCGTTTGTGGGACAGCCTGATGGAAATGGCCAAGATCGGGCCCGGCGTGGCGGGCGGGAACAACCGCCAGACGCTGACGGACGCTGACGCCGAAGGCCGTGCGCGTTTCAAGGAATGGTGCGAAGCGGCGGGCATGACCATGGCGTTGGACCGCATGGGCAACATGTTCATGCGCCATGAGGGCAACGAACCCGAACTGGACCCGGTTTATATCGGTAGCCATCTGGACACGCAGCCGACAGGCGGAAAATACGACGGTGTGTTGGGCGTGTTGGCGGGGTTAGAGGTCGTCCGCTCAATCCGCGACATGGGCATTCAGACGCGGCGCCCGATTGTCGTCGTGAACTGGACGAACGAAGAAGGCGCCCGTTTCGCCCCTGCGATGCTGGCCAGCGGCGTCTATGCCGGGATGCATACCGAAGATTACGCCAATGCCCGTGAAGATGCCGATGGCAAGAAATTCGGCGATGAGCTGGATCGTATCGGTTGGCGCGGCACCGAAGATGTGGGCGGTCGTCCGATGCACGCCATGTTTGAATACCACATCGAACAGGGTCCTATCCTTGAGGCCGAAGGAAAACAGATCGGCGTTGTGACGCATGGCCAGGGCCTGTGGTGGCTACAGGTTACCTTGACGGGCAAAGATGCGCATACCGGCAGCACGCCGATGAATATGCGGGTGAATGCCGGGCTGGGCATGGCGCGCATCATCGAGGCGGTGCACCGTATCGCCATGGACCATCAACCCGGGGCCGTGGGCGCTGTCGGTCAGGCGAATTTCTATCCCAACAGCCGCAACGTCATCCCCGGCAAGGCGGTGTTTACCATCGACTTTCGCAGCCCCGATCTGGGCAAGCTCACCTCGATGCGTGACCGATTGGAAGCCGAGGCTCCGCAGATCGCGGCCGATCTGGGGCTTGGCATAGAGATCGAACCTGTCGGTCATTTTGACCCCGTCACCTTTGATCCACAGCTGGTCGATATCGTCCGCAACACCGCCCAGAATCTGGGCTACAGCCATATGAACATCGTCTCGGGCGCGGGGCATGACGCCTGCTGGATCAACCGCGTGGCGCCGACGGTGATGATCATGTGCCCATGCGTGGACGGGCTGAGCCATAACGAGGCCGAGGAGATCAGCCCGGAATCGGCGACGGCGGGGGCGGATGTGCTGCTGCATGCGGTGCTGGATGTGGCGGAGGTGGTGCGGTGAAAGAATTCTTGCTTCGAGTTGCAACCGTTGTCGTCATTTTCTTCCTCTTTTATGCGACGCTCCTGAGCCTGATGTCGAACCCGTCGCCCAAATGGTTCGACTTTGTCAGTGCATTTCCAATTTTATATATATGTTACAGCGTGATGCGTGGTGGAACAGCACTTGAGCGCGCCCTAGATCAGCAGCGAGGTGGCATGGTGAGAGTGATCTCAAAAATAACATCCCGCGATAAGAAGGACTGATCCAATGACCACAGTCATCAAAAACGGCACCATCGTCACAGCCGATCTGACCTACAAGGCCGATGTGCTGATCGAGGACGGGAAAATCGCGGCGATCGGCGAGAACCTGACCGGCGACAAGGTGCTGGACGCGACCGGCTGCTACGTCATGCCGGGGGGTATCGACCCGCATACGCATCTGGAAATGCCCTTCATGGGCACCTATTCCGCCGACGATTTTGAATCCGGCACGCGGGCCGCGCTGGCGGGCGGCACCACGATGGTGGTGGATTTCGCCCTGCCCTCGCCCGGTCAGGGGCTGCTCGACGCGCTTCAGATGTGGGACAACAAGGTCGGGCGGGCGCATTGCGATTTTTCGTATCACATGGCGATCACCTGGTGGGGGCAGCAGGTCTTCGATGAAATGGAGGAGGTGGTCAAACGCGGCATCACCAGCTTCAAGCATTTCATGGCCTATAAGGGCGCCCTGATGGTGAATGACGACGAGCTGTTCGCCAGCTTCCGCCGCGTCGGCGATCTGGGCGGCATCGCGCTGGTCCATGCCGAAAACGGCGATGTGGTGGCCGAACTCTCGGCCCGGCTGCTGGCCGAGGGCAATACCGGTCCCGAAGCGCATGCCTATAGCCGTCCCCCGCAGGTCGAGGGCGAGGCGACGAACCGCGCCATCATGGTGGCCGACATGGCCGGCGTGCCGCTTTATGTCGTCCATACCTCCTGCGAGGACAGCCACGAGGCCATCCGCCGCGCCCGCGCCCAAGGTAAGCGGGTCTGGGGCGAGCCGCTGATCCAGCATCTGACGCTGGATGAAAGCGAATATTTCAACAAGGACTGGGACCATGCCGCCCGCCGCGTCATGTCCCCGCCCTTCCGCAACAAGCTGCATCAGGACAGCCTGTGGGCGGGGCTGCAATCGGGGTCGCTGTCGGTGGTGGCGACGGATCATTGCGCCTTTACCACCGATCAGAAACGCACCGGCATCGGCGATTTCACCAAGATCCCCAATGGCACCGGCGGCCTTGAGGACCGGATGCCGATGCTGTGGACGCATGGGGTGAATACCGGGCGGCTGACCCCGAACGAATTCGTGGCCGTCACCTCGACCAATATCGCCAAGATCCTGAACATGTATCCGAAGAAGGGCGCGGTGCTGGTTGGTTCCGACGCCGATCTGGTGGTCTGGGACCCCGAAGCCGAGAAGGTGATCGCGGCCGATACGCAACAATCCTCCATTGATTACAACGTCTTCGAGGGTCAGCATGTAAAGGGCCTGCCGCGCTTCACGCTGACGCGCGGTGTGGTCGCCGTGACCGAGGGGAAGGTCGATAGCCGCGAAGGCCATGGCGAGTTCGTGGCGCGCGAGCCGAGGGGGACGGTGAACCGGGCGCTGTCGGCATGGAAGGAACTGACCGCGCCGAGGCCGGTGGAGCGATCCGGCATTCCGGCGACGGGGGTGTGAGACGCGTCAGATGCGCAAGCCCGGCCTCGCCCCGCTCTTTGAAACGCATGCCTCCAGCTATGGACTGGGGCGCGGCTTCTTCAAGGGCGTCGCGATGACGGCGGTGCTGACACCGGTTCTGATCGCATGTTTCCTAAGTATCGGAATAGTCGTGACAGGCGAGATCCGCGCCGCGTTTGGAGGTTTTGCGTTGATCACCCTTTATGGTCTGATTCTGTCGGCGATATTGCTGGTCATTTTAGCGATACCGATCTTCATGACCTGGGGGATAACCTATCGCCTGTCTCGCGCCCTTGGCCTGCGGGTCCTGAATGCTGCCAGGCTAAGCGTAATGACAATAGCGGCAGTCATCGCAGCCCTGTTCCCGATCGCCACCGCCGTCTGGCGGGGCAGCGCCTTGATTACCGGCTCATTCCCGCCGTCAATGCTGTTCATGATCTGGATCGCGCTTTGCTCAATCGGATTGGTGATGGCACAATTATACTTTCATGGCGATGAGGCAGCATGAAGCCAAATAAAACCGGTGACAGCGGGGGGCGAAGCGTCATCACCGCCCGGAACATCGACCTGACCTTCCAGACCGCCGATGGCCCCGTCCATGCGCTGAAGGATGTGAACCTGACCATCAATCAGGGCGATTTCGTCAGCTTCATCGGGCCTTCGGGCTGCGGCAAGACCACCTTCTTGCGCACCATCGCGGCGCTGGAGACGCCGACCGGAGGCAATCTGACCGTCAACGGGATGAGCCCGGATGAAGCGCGGAAGGCCCGCGCCTATGGCTATGTCTTTCAGGCTCCGGGTCTTTATCCGTGGCGGACGATTTCGGGGAATATCTCGCTTCCGCTGGAAATCATGGGATTTTCCAAAGCCGACAGACAGCAGCGGATTGAGCGGGTGTTGGAACTGGTCGATCTGGCGGGCTTTGGCGGCAAATACCCGTGGCAACTGTCGGGTGGGATGCAGCAACGCGCCAGCATCGCCCGTGCCTTGGCCTTTGACGCCGATATCCTGCTGATGGACGAACCCTTCGGCGCGCTGGATGAAATCGTCCGTGACCGGCTGAACGAAGCATTGTTGGAACTGTGGAAGAAGACGCAGAAGACCATCGGTTTTGTTACGCATTCCATTCCTGAAGCGGTCTACCTGTCGACGAAGATCGTCGTCATGTCGCCCCGTCCCGGCCGCATAACGAAGATCATCAACAGCCCCCTGCCCGCTGAGCGTCCGTTGGAAATCCGCGACACGCCGGACTTCATCGCGCTGGCTCATGAAGTGCGCGAAGGGCTGCGAGAGGGGCATGGCGATGATTAGCCACGCGGTCCTGTTACGCCGGCGCACGCAACTGCACCCTTCCGGAATGGTCAGCCTGCACATTCTGTCCGCGTGGTGGAAAGGATGTGCCGTCTGTGCCGCAGACACCATCCGGCGCGATACCAAACCGGGATTTTCTGCAGGGACCGCGATGACGACGTTGTTCGTGGATCTGTCTGTCGTTCGTTCAAGGCGGGGACGGCCATGACACGCGCCCTGCCCGTTCTGACCGTTCTTCTGGCGATTATTGTCGTCTGGTATGGCGCCGCGGTCTGGATGAATGCGCAGTGGGCACAGGATCAGGCCGCGCGGGCAGATACGACCCTGACAACGGATGAGCTGATCCGGCAAACTCTGACGCAGGAACGTCCGGTGCTGCCAGCACCGCATCAGGTCGCGATGGGCCTTTGGGATGGGTTGTTCGGGCAGAAATTCACGTCAAAGCGCAGCTTGGTCTGGCATGGCTGGATCACGCTGTCGGCAACCATGGCGGGCTTTGCGATCGGCACACTTGCAGGGATCACGCTGGCCGTTGGCATTGTTCACAGCCGCACCATGGATCAGTCGGTCATGCCCTGGGCAGTCGCCAGTCAAAGCATTCCTATTCTGGCCATCGCGCCGATGGTGATTGTGGTCTTTGCCAGCGCGGGCGTCACCGGGCTGTTGCCCAAGGCGATCATCGCAGCGTGGCTTTCGTTCTTTCCAGTGCTGGTCGGCATGGTCAAGGGGCTGCGCACCCCTGATCGGATGCAGCTTGATCTGATGCAATCGTGGAATGCGTCGGCTGCGCAGGTATTCTGGCGGTTGCGTCTGCCGTCGTCCCTGCCCTATCTGTTCGCCAGCCTGAAGGTTGCGGTCGCGGCGTCGCTGGTGGGCACGATTGTGGGGGAATTGCCCGCTGGTGCGACGGCGGGCCTTGGCGCGCGGCTGCTGTCGGGCAGCTATTACGGACAGACGGTGCAGATCTGGTCGGCGCTGTTTGCGGCCGCGATCCTTGCCGCGCTGCTGGTGATGCTGATTGGCGTGGTTGAAAAACTGACCTTGCACCGGATGGGGTTGGCGCGATGACCGCATTGCCGATCCTGATTGTCTGGCTTGGGGCCTGGGGGGTGAATAGCTGGCTGTCGCGTTTCGACACACGGCTGACACGCACGCTGGTTCCAATTGTCTTTGGCACCACCATCCTGCTGCTGTGGGAAATGATCGTGCGGATCTATTCGGTGCCATCGGTCATTCTGCCCGCGCCCAGTCAGATCGGGGCCAGCTTCATGGCGAACCTGCCGGTTCTGTGGACCGATTTTGTGCAAACCATCATCAAGGGTGCATTGACCGGCTGGATCATTGGCGCACTGGCCGCGATTGTGACCGCAATTGCCATCGACCGCAGCACGTTCCTGCGGCGCGGATTGCTGCCCATTGGCAACTTCGTCGCCGCCCTGCCCATCGTTGGCATCGCGCCAATTCTGGTGATGTGGTTCGGGTTTGACTGGCAGTCAAAGGCTGCTGTCGTTGTGGTGATGGTGTTCTTTCCGATCCTTGTGAACATGGTCGCAGGACTGGCTGCGACAGAGGCGATGCAGCGCGATCTTATGGCGACCTGGGCCGCGCCCTATTGGCAATCGCTGTGGAAATTGCGGATGCCCGCTGCGATGCCGTTTCTGTTCAACGGCCTGAAAATCACCACCACGCTTGCCTTGATCGGCGCCATCGTTGCCGAGTTTTTCGGCAGCCCGACAAGGGGCATGGGCTTTCGCATCTCGACCGCCGTGGGGCGGCTGGATTTGCCGCTGGTCTGGGCGGAAATTCTGGCAGCCGCCATCGCGGGATCACTATTCTATGGAATTGTTGCGCTGATCGAAAAGAAGGTGACGTTCTGGCACCCGTCGCAGCGCACTTAACAGGGCCTTGCGCCCAACAGGAGAGGGTAAAATGAAAAGACTGATGATGGGGGTCGCGATCGCCGCCCTGTGTGGCAGCGCCGGTTGGGCGCAAGAGCTGACCTTGCAGTTGAAGTGGGTCACACAGGCCCAGTTCGCGGGCTATTATGTCGCGCTGGACAAGGGTTTTTATGAAGAAGAAGGGCTGGATGTGACCATCCTCCCCGGCGGCCCCGACATCGCGCCCACGCAGGTTCTGGCCGGAGGCGGCGCAGATGTGATCGTTGAATGGATGCCCGCCGCGCTGGCCGCGCGTGAAAAGGGCCTGCCATTGGTCAATATCGCGCAGCCCTTCAAACGGTCCGGGATGATGCTGACCTGCCTGAAGGAAAGCGGCATTACCGACCCCAAGACCGATTTCGCCGGCAAGACCCTGGGCGTCTGGTTTTCGGGGAACGAATATCCGTTCCTCAGCTGGATGAACCATCTTGGTCTGTCAACCGAGGGTGGCACCGATGGGGTGACGGTCCTGAAACAAGGCTTCAACGTCGATCCGCTGCTGCAAAAGCAGGCGGCCTGCATCAGCACGATGACCTATAACGAATATGGGCAGGTTCTGGATGCCGGCCTGACACCCGATGATCTTGTCACCTTCAAATACGAAGATCAGGGCGTCGCGACGCTGGAAGATGGGCTGTATGTTTTGGAAAGCACACTGGACGATCCTGAAAAGGTCACAAGTCTGGTTCAATTCGTGCGGGCCAGTATGAAGGGCTGGGCCTATGCCGCCGAACACCCCGAAGAAGCCGCCGAGATCGTTCTGGAAAATGACGAGACAGGCGCACAGACACTGGAGCATCAGGTTCGCATGGCGCAGGAAGTCGCCAAACTGACCGAGGGCAGCACCGGTGTTCTGGATGAGGCCGATTATCAGCGCACCGTTGATACGCTGCTGTCGGGGGGGTCCGACCCCGTCATCTCGGCCGCGCCAGAAGGGGCATTCAATCACATCATCACAGATCGTGCATTTGACTAATCGCACCTTCGGGAAAGGCCGCCAGTTGGCCTTTCCCTCTTGCCTGCGCGGTATGGTTACGGCATCAGCGGCGCATGCAAACAACTGAAACACCCTACCAAAAGCACGGCTTTATCGACGACATTCAGGGCATTGCCTTTGGCAGTTTCATGTCCAGCGTCGGAGTTTTGTTGCTGACCCATATGGGCTTTGTCACCGGTCAGACCGCTGGGCTTGCGCTGCTGATCAGCTATGCGACGGGCTGGTCCTTTGGTCTTGTATTCTTCATCATCAATATCCCGTTCTACTGGCTGGGCTGGAAGCGTTTTGGCCCGCGTTTCGTTGCGAAAAGCTTTGTCGCCGTGGCGATGCTGTCAGCGATGACACTGATCTTGCCGTCCTATCTGCAATTCGGCGCGGTGCATCCGGCAGTCGCTGCGGTGCTGATCGGCTGCCTGTGCGGGGCCGGGTTGCTGGCCCTGTTCCGGCACGGATCGTCATTGGGCGGTATCGGGATCGTGGGGCTTTATATTCAGGATGCCACCGGCTTCAAAGCCGGTTGGGTCCAGCTGATTTTTGACGCAGTGCTGTTTTTGATTGCGCTGACCTTGCGCGATCCGACCACCGTCGCGTGGAGCTTTCTTGGCGCGGTCGTGCTGAACATGACCATAACGATCAACCACCGCAAAGATCGCTATATCGCATAGACATGATAAAAGGGGCAGTCACCTACCCCTTTTATTTCGCGAAACTGTTGGGCCTTAGCGGGCGGTTTCGCGCACGACGTCTCCATCAGCGCCCAATTCCAGCAGGACATTTTCGCCCTGCGGATTGGTGGCTTCGATCACAACCGAATTGCCTTGCGGGCGCAGGAAACCGAAATTGCTGTAGCCAGCCTCGGTCAAGGTCTTGTTTACCGCAACCGCATCAAAGCTGGGCTGGGCGGGCACCATCCGGGCTTCGTCATTGTCGCGAGGGCCATCGTCCCGAGAACCGTCGCCACGTTGGTCATCACCGCGAGGACCATGCCCATTCCGACCGTGCTTGTCACCGCGATGCCCGTCAGGACCGTGGTCACCTGGGCCATGACGCCCCCAGCCACCACGGTCGTCTCCGCGCGGGCCGTCATCACCAAAGCGCGGACCACGCGGCCGGTCGCCTTCACGCCCGAAACGCAGCACACGCCCGTCCTGATCAAAGGCCGCGCCCATGCCCTTGCCATCGGCATCATCGCCTTTGACAATCAGGATGTCACGCCTCTGGCCGACTTCCTCTACGATTGCGAACTGGGCAAAAATGTCGCCTTCACGCACCGATTGCGGCACCATCTCCTCGATCACCGAAGCAGGCAGCGCCGCGTCGTCAAACTCTGCCTTCACCAACTTGTTTTCTTTATCGAATGCGGCTTCGATATCGTCACCGTTTTCCTGATTTCCACTGACGACGATCAGATCGGGGAGAATATTGATCTCTTCGATCTGAGCGAATGACCCCATGAACGCGTGATCACGCGCGGCCTGCGGCAAATAGGCGTCGATCAGCGATTGTGGCAATACACCGTCGTCCGCTTCAAGTTCGATCACGTTACCAGCCATGTCGAGCTGGGCTTCGATCTTAACGCCCTCTGCGGTCATACCTTCGATCTTGCGAATGCCGTCACGCTTGGTGTCGATCTGCAGATCGGTCAGATTCAGCGCAGCCAGCGGCGCCGGCAATGTCTGTCCCGCTGTCGGTTCAGTCTGGGCGCTTACCGCGCCGCCAAGCCCTGCGATCAGTGCCAGAATGGCGCCCGATGTGATAAACTTGCCTGTGGTCATCTTTGACTACCTTTCTTCGATACGGGTTGCAGTCTTGCCGCAACCGGACGAATCGTTTCTAGCTGTCGGATACCGAATGAAACGCCAATGGGCTGTTTGGTTTCCGTTGGGGTTCAAGAATATAGTGCAGGTCCATGCGCCGATACCTTTATCCCTTTCTGATCCTGATGACGCTGGTTCTGCCAGCGGCGGCGCAGGATACGGCACTTACGACGCAAGACATCGAACAATTTCGCCCACAGCCCTTTCACGAAATGGCCGCATTGGTAGCTCAGCGGTATTCTGGACGCATGGTTGCCGCGCAGATCCAACCGCCCACCGCACAGGAACGTGCCATGGGCGCGTCGCTGATCTATGAATTCCGCCTTGTCACCACGCAGCGAAATTTGCTGAATATTCGGATTGATGCACGTGACGGAAAGTTTCTGGATGTGGCCGGGCGTGGTCAATTGCAAGCGCGACGGAAGTGAACGGTTTTTAACGAGTAATCGCAGCAAGAGTCATCAAGGAAAACACGATGCGAGCTTTAATCATCGAAGATGACCCCATGTTGTCGGGGCAGTTGGCCACGGCGATGCAGGATGCGGGCTTTGTCACCGATTGTGCGGCCAATGGCGACGAAGGCGAATTTCTGGGCTCTACCGAAACTTATGATGTGGCCATCCTTGATCTGGGCCTGCCCGGCATGTCAGGGATTGAAGTCCTGACAGCATGGCGCGATCACGGCGTGACCATGCCGGTGTTGATCCTGACGGCACGCGGCGATTGGACCGACAAAGTCGCGGGTTTTCGCGCGGGTGCGGATGATTATGCCGTCAAACCTTTTCGTCTGGACGAGGTCGTGCTGCGCTGTCAGACATTGATCCGTCGCGCCGCCGGACATGCGCAATCCGTCATTCAGGCCGGACCACTCAAGCTGGACAGCCAGCTTAGCGTCATCACGCTGAACGGCGTCGCGCTGAAACTGACGGCCTTTGAAAACCGTATCCTCAGCTATCTGATCCACCACAAGAACCGCGTGATCGGCCGGATCGAATTGTCCGAGCATCTTTACGAAGCCGACACCGACCGCGATTTCAAATCCATCGAGGTCGTTATCGGTCGTCTGCGCAAAAAGGTCGGTGAGGGTGTTATCGAAACTCGGCGGGGAGAAGGTTACCTGCTGCAGGACGGCCAATGATTCGATCCATTCGCGGGCGGTTATTGTTGCTGGCGGCGGTCTGGATCACCGCCGCGTTGCTGGCCGCGTTTCTGTTCATCTCGTCCCTGCTGAACGATTTTGTCACTGACCGCTTTGATGCCGAGGCCGGGGCAATCGCGGACGGCATCATCGCGGGTCTTGACGTTGATGATAACCGGATCGAGTTGGATGACCGCCCGGTCGACCCCCGCTTTGCCCTGCCTCTCACCGGTTGGTATTGGCAGGTCGCCGCGAACGGCCTTGTCGTCGCACGATCGGATTCACTGCTTGACGGCAAGTTGGAAGGCCCAGCGGGCGATTACCTTGGCGGCCAAGGGGTCGGGGCGGATGGCGCGGCGCTGCGCGTGACGCGCCGTGAAGTCACCATTCCCTATAGCGATGCCGAAATCGCCATCACCGTCACCGCTCCGCAGGAACAGATTGACGCCAGCCTGGCCACGATAAGCCGCCCGCTGGCGATTGCGCTGGCGGTTCTGGGGATCGGCCTGGCGATTGCCAGTGTTGTGCAGGTCATGGGCGGCCTGCAAAGTCTGGACCGGCTGCGCAAGGATTTGTCGCTGGTGCGGGCGGGCAAGGCTGAACGCCTGTCGATGCCCGATGTCACGGAACTACAACCTCTGACGGCCGAGATTAACGCAAGTCTGGATCAGAATGCCGCGTTGCTGGCACGCTCTCGGCAGCATCTGGCAATCTGGCCCATTCGCTGAAAACGCCCCTGGCGGCACTGGCGAATGAGCTTTCGCCCGATCATCATGGACAGGCTCTGATAACCCGCATGGACCGGCTGATCGGCTGGCATCTGCGACGTGCACGGACGGCCGGTCCGCGTCTTCTGGGGCAGCGGACGATGGTGCGGCCGGTCATCGACGACATCCTGCTGGTCCTGCGATGGCCGATGCAGGACAAGGGTATGCAGGCCGAGATTGAATGCCCCGTCGATGCGTTCTTCATGGGCGAGCGTCAGGATCTGGAAGAAATGATCGGAAACCTGTCCGAAAATGCGGTGAAATGGGGACGCGAAAACCTGCGTATCGTGGTGACGCAAACCACCGATGCGCTGCATATCAGCATCGAGGATGATGGCCCCGGCATGACGGAAACGGATGCGCCACGTGCGTTGATCCGGGGGGGAAGGCTGGATGAGCACGGCGCCTCGGGTTCGGGACTGGGGCTTGCCATCGTGGCCGATCTGGCAGCGCTGCATGGCGGCGAGTTGCGGTTGGAGCGTGCGGAAATCGGCGGCCTTGCCGCGAAAATCACCCTTCCAGCCTGAAAAAGACGCAAATCCGGCACGCGCTTAATTTTACCATTTGATAAAAAAAAGAACCTGTGTCAGCCTGAATATTACCAACAGGTGAGCCAGGAGACAGGAATATGTCCCAAGCCAGACTTGCGCCCGGTGTTGTGCCCGGTCGTTTGACCCGCGAAGAACTTGTCGTGAATTTCGTCGATGTCGCGCCCCCGCTGGACGCGCATGAGGCACATGTAGCCGCTGATCGCTGTTATTTCTGCCATGACGCGCCCTGCATCACGGCCTGCCCGACCAGCATCGACATTCCGCTGTTCATTCGCCAGATCGTGACCGGCACGCCCGACGCCGCAGCGATGACCATCTTCCATTCAAATATCCTTGGCGGCATGTGCGCCCGCGTTTGCCCTACCGAAAACCTGTGCGAAGGTTCCTGTGTCCGCATGGATGCCGAGGGCATGCCGGTCGAGATTGGCGCATTGCAGCGCTATGCCACCGATGGCCTCATGGCGCAGCCCGAGCATCCGTTTTCGCGGGCAGAGCCCACGGGCAAGCGCATCGCCATCGTCGGCGCAGGTCCTGCCGGTCTGTCCGCCGCGCATCGTCTGGCCGCCAAAGGCCATGACGTCGTGATCTTCGAGGCACGGGCTAAAGCCGGCGGGCTGAATGAATTCGGGATCGCCAGCTACAAGACCGTTGATGGCTTTGCGCAGGCCGAAGTCGACTGGTTGATGGGCATCGGCGGCATCGAAATACGCTATGACCAACGTCTGGGCAGCAACATCACGCTAGAGGATTTGCGCAATGATTACGACGCCGTGTTCCTTGGCATGGGTCTGGGCGGCGTGAACGCGCTTCGCGCTGATGGCGAGGAGCGCGGCAATGTGCTGGATGCGGTCAGTTTCATTCGGGATTTGCGTCAGGCGGATGATCTGACCACCCTGCCGATTGGCCGCGATGTTGTGGTGATTGGTGGCGGCATGACCGCCGTTGACGCAGCGGTGCAATCCAAATTGCTGGGCGCCGAGAACGTCACCATCGTCTATCGTCGTGGCCAGGAACGGATGAGTGCAAGTGAGCATGAGCAGCATCATGCAACCGCATCCGGCGTGCGCATCATCCACAACGCCTCGCCCTTGGCCGTGCACGGGAATGGCGCGGTGGCCGAGGTCGAGTTCGCCTATACCGAGGAAGTCGACGGCCATCTGGTCGAGACAAATCAGCGGTTCCGGCTGAAAGCCGATCAGCTTTTCCGCGCCATCGGTCAGACGCTGGACCTGATGCCGACCGGGCTGGCGCTGGACGGCGGCAAGATTGCCGTCAATGGCCCGGGTCGCACAAATCTGGATGGTGTCTGGGCGGGGGGCGACTGCGCGGCGGGGGGCGATGATCTGACAGTCACCGCCGTCGCCGAAGGCCGCGACGCCGCCGAAGATATCGACGCTACATTGACGGGTCGCCCGATTGAAATTCCCGGCTGAGGCCGAACCGTTCTTCGCGAAAGGAGCCTGACATGGCTGATCTGCGCAGCAATTTTATCGGAATCAAATCGCCCAATCCGTTCTGGCTGGCCTCGGCCCCGCCTACGGACAAGGAATATAACGTCCGCCGGGCCTTTCAGGCCGGTTGGGGTGGTGTCGTCTGGAAAACCCTCGGCTCGGAAGGGCCGCCGGTGGTCAACGTCAACGGGCCGCGCTACGGCGTGGTCTATGGTGCCGACAGGCGTGTTCTGGGCATCAACAATATCGAGTTGATCACCGACCGTCCGCTAGAGGTGAACCTGCGCGAAATCAAATCGGTCAAGCGTGACTATCCCGACCGGGCGCTGATCATTTCGCTGATGGTGCCCTGTGACGAGGAAAGCTGGAAAGCCATCCTGGCGCAGATCGAAGACACCGGCGCGGATGGTGTGGAACTGAATTTCGGCTGTCCCCACGGGATGAGCGAGCGTGGAATGGGTGCAGCCGTCGGTCAGGTGCCCGAATATATCGAAATGGTCACACGTTGGGTCAAGCAATATTCGCGCATGCCCTGCATCGTGAAGCTGACCCCGAACGTGACCGATGTGCGCAAACCGGCCGAGGCGGCGAAACGCGGTGGCGCAGATGCGGTCAGTTTGATCAACACCATCAATAGCATCACATCTGTCGATCTGGACCTGTTCGCGCCACAACCGACCATTGACGGCAAGGGCGCGCATGGCGGCTATTGCGGGCCAGCGGTCAAGCCGATTGCACTGAACATGGTGGCCGAGATTGCCCGCAGTCCCGAAACGCGCGGTTTACCGATCAGCGGAATTGGCGGCGTAACGACATGGCGCGATGCGGCCGAATTCCTGGCGCTTGGTGCGGGAAACGTGCAGGTCTGCACAGCGGCAATGACCTATGGGTTCAAGGTCGTGCAGGAAATGATCTCGGGGCTGCGCGACTATCTGGACGGTCACGAGATGGAACTGTCCGATCTGATCGGGCGTGCAGTGCCGAATGTGACCGACTGGAACCAGCTGAACCTGAACTATGTCACCAAGGCGGTGATCAATCAGGATGACTGCATCAAATGCGGACGTTGCTATGCCGCCTGCGAGGATACAAGCCATCAGGCGATTGCAATGAAACCGGGCCGCGTCTTCGAGGTGATCGAGGAAGAATGCGTCGCCTGCAACCTGTGCGTCGATGTCTGCCCGGTCGAAAACTGCATCACCATGCGAGAGCTTGAACCGGGTGAGATGGATCTGCGCACCGGTATCAAGCGCGGTGATTATGCGAATTGGACCACGCATCCGAATAACCCGATGGCCAAGGCCGCCGAGTAAAAGCCGGGGGCGCTGCCCCCGGACCCCCGGGATATTTTGGCACAGAAGACGGCAAGGGCCTTGATCAGCGTGCCGAGGCACCTGATTTTCTTGGGCTCAGCAATTTGTCCGCCACGATATAGACGACAATTGCCGTGACGATGCCGTTAAGCGGTGGCACGCCCGGCGAAACATATGCGACGAGGCAGCCGAATGCGTATCCGGCAAGCCCCGGGATGTTGACGGCGGGAAGCCTGGCGGTGGCGATAGCCGGATAGGTGCCGCGATGCTTGTAGACATAATCGGCCATGATCACGCCCCCTATGGGCGGAATGAATGTGCCAAGCATCAGCAGGAACGGGATCAGATACAGATCTATGCGCATCAGGGCCAGGATCGTCCCGATGATCGCGCCAAGGATGGTGACCAATCGGCGCCTGTCTGTCGCCAAGGCCGTGCAGCCCACCGCCGAGAAATTGTAGATCGTGTTGTCCTGCGTGGTCCACAGGTTCAGCACCAGCATGACGATCCCCAGAAGCGTAAGGCCCTGCACGACCAAGACATCGACGATATCGGGTTGCTGATAAACCAAAGCGCCGATCGCCCCGGTCCCGATCATCAGGCCGTTCCCGATAAAGAATGCGGCCAGCGCACCCCAGACGGCATGGCTGGGCTTGCGGGCGAAGCGGGTCCAGTTGGTGGCCTGCGTGCCGCCCGAGACAAAGGTTCCGAAGACGATCGTGATGGCCGTGCCGATACCAAGCGTCGCCGTCGGGGAAATTGCGGCCAGGCCGCGCAAACCGCCTGCATCGCCAATCGCGATCCACAGCGATACCGCCAGCAGCAGGATCATCAGCGGGACCGAAACCAGCGACAGAAGTTCCAACCCGCGATAACCGATATAGGCCGTCCAGCAGAAGGCCATGCCAAAAACCACGATCAGGGTCGAGGTCAGCGCAGGTGCGGCTTCGGCGTCCACACCCAACAATCGCAATAACACGACTGCCATTGTTGCGGTGCCCCAGCCATACCATCCGATCTGGGTAAACCCAAGAATCAGATCGGGCAGACGCGCGCCAATACGCCCAAAGCCGAAGCGGCTGAGCAATGCGGTATTCAGGCCGGTGCGGCTGCCGATCAGGCTGAGGATGGCGACATAAACACCAAGCAGCAGATTGCCTGCCAGGACAATCAGCGCAAGATCGGGCCAGAAGGGAAACGCCACACCAAGTTGCCCACCGGCAAACATCGTCGCGGTAAAAAAAGTGAACCCCAAAAGCACCACGCAAAGCGACCCAAGACTTTTTCGGGCTGACAGGGGAACTTCGGAAAGGGGGAAATCCTGACTGTCGTCGTTTGCTGTCGATGTCTGTTCCGCATCCATCTGTGGTCCTTTTTCTGATCAATCCTCGGAGATGTCTTCGTTCCAGATCGCAAGATTTTCGGGTTTGGAGAGAAAGCGCCGCATCACATCCCTGCAGGAGTCGTCATTCATCAGAACGACCTCGACCCCGCGGGAGCGGAGGAATTCGATGTTGCCGTCAAAGGTATCAGCCTCGCCCACGACGACGCGAGGAATACCGAACTGAACGATGGTTCCGCTGCACATCATGCAGGGGCTAAGCGTGGTATAGAGGACCGTATCGCGATAGCTGCGCTGGCGGCCCGCGTTTCGCAGGCAAGCCATTTCGCCGTGTGCAATGGGGTCGCCCTGCTGGACGCGCTGATTATGGCCACTGGCCACAAGCTGTCCGTCACGGACCAAAGCGGACCCGATTGGGATGCCGCCAGCTGCAAGCCCCATCTCGGCCTCGGCCAAGGCGATGCCCAGAAATTTTTGATCCAAGTCGTCGTTCATGCGAGCCTCAGTCTGGTGTCCTAGCGGTTGATCGCAGCTACAGAAAAGACAGCAATGTCAGAATTATAGATCAATCTTATCAACATTTCCCGTGATCCTGCGCTGTGAAAAGACTTGAACACGAAGCTGTCCCCAAGTCACGCAACAATGCCGACGGATCGGGCAGCTTTTGACCTCCTTGGCAGTCCAGTCGGAATTTCGGGCAGATACACATGAGAAGGGCGGCCGATCTGGCCGCCCTTTGGAGTATCATTTACGACCGCAGTTTAGCTGCGCGGGCGGAATTCATTTCCGGTATAGGTCATATTGCTGACCACAACGATAGCGATCATCGACAAGATGAAGCCCGGGATGATCTCATACAGGCCCGGACCGCCAAGGATGCTGCTGTTCAAACCAAGCGCGATCCACAGAATGACGGTGACAGCACCGACGATCAGGCCGGCAACCGCCCCTGCCCCGGTCATGCGCGGCCAGGTCAGCGACAGGATGATCAGCGGGCCAAAGGCCGCACCGAACCCTGCCCAGGCATTCGACACAAGACCCAGAACGTTGGAATCCGGGTTCTGAGCGATAATTGCGGCGATGATACCGACTGCAAGAACGGCAATACGTCCGACAGTCACCAAAGTCTTGTCGCTGGCTTCGCGGTTCAGGAACAGGTGATAGAAATCCTCGGTCAGGGATGAGGATGCCACCAGCAACTGGCTGGAAATCGTGCTCATGATGGCGGCCAGAAGTGCGGCATAAAGAAAGCCCGTCATCAGCGGGTGGAACAGCAGGTTTGCCAGAACGATGAAGATCGTTTCCGGATCGTCGATTTCAATGCCATTGCGCAGAACATAGGCGCGGCCAAAGACACCGATGCCGATGGCGCCCAACAGTGAGATCAACATCCAGCTCATCCCGATATTGCGGGCCGCGGGAACCGCCTCGACGCTGCGGACCGCCATGAACCGGACGATGATATGGGGTTGGCCGAAATAGCCCAGCCCCCAGGCAATTGCCGAAAGGAAGCCGAACAGTGTCAGGCCCGTCGTCAGCGAGAAATAGTCAGGCCCAAGCTGCGACAGAGTTTCGCGCGCCTGTTCAATCCCGCCGCCACCGGGGCCGTAAAGGACCACCAGCGGCATGATGACCAAAGCCAGCATCATGATGATGCCCTGAACAAAATCGGTCAGGCTGACGGCCAGAAAGCCACCAACGACGGTATAGGCCAGCACGACGCCAAGGGTCAGCCAGATCCCGGTCGAGTAGCTGCCGTTGAAGGCGCTGGCAAACAGCTTACCGCCAGCAACCAGGCCAGAGGCCGTGTAGACGATGAAGAATATGACGATGATCACGGCCGAAACCACACGCAGCAGGGTCGCCTTGCTGGGAAAGCGGTTCGCCAGAAACGCCGGGATCGTCAGAGAGTTGTCATATCGCTCGGTCTGTTCGCGCAGGCGTGGCGCGACGATGATCCAGTTCAGGAATGCGCCGACGAAAAGCCCTATCCCGATCCATGCCTCGACCAGACCGGTGGCATACAGCGCCCCCGGCAGGCCCATCAACAGCCAGCCGCTCATATCCGATGCGCCGGCCGACAGGGCCGCGACCGAGGGCGATAGATTTCGCCCGCCAAGCACGTATTCTTCAGAGTTGGATGTGGATTTGCGCCAAGCATAGACCCCGATGGCCAGCATCAGCGCAAAGTAAAGAATCAGACTGATCCAGATTCCCGTCGCCATAAATTTTCCTCCGATTCGCCATCGTTAAATTTTGCGCGATTGTGTTACAGGCTGCGCCGGGCGGGGTCGAATCGGTTGGGGGGCGCGACATGAATGCCGCGATCCCATGTAGGTTTTGAATGATCCGACAAGCTTTACAGCTTATAGATTGTCGAAAATTTGTCTTCCAGATAATCCAGCAGCGGTTCCGGACTGATATCATCTTCGGTCGCTTCCTCGACCAACTGCCGTGGAGGCAGCAGACCGCCATGGCGGTGGATGTTTTCGCGCAACCATTCAACGCCCGGCGCGGCGTCGCCCTGCGCCAACGTGTCATCCAGATCCGGGGTATCTTCCCGCATGGCAGCATTCAGGCAACCGGCATAGACGTTGCCCAAGGCATATGTCGGAAAGTATCCGAACAGGCCGATGGCCCAATGCACATCCTGCAACACCCCATTGGCAGGACGGTCCACAGCAACACCGAAATCCTTCTGGAAGCGGCTGTTCCAGGCCTCGACCAGATCGCGGGTATCCAGCCGCCCGGCGATCAGGTCACGTTCCAGATCAAAGCGCATCATGATGTGCAGGTTGTATTGAACCTCGTCCGCCTCGGTTCGGATAAAGCCGGGGGTGACACGGTTGACGGTGGCATAGAATGCGTCAGCATCGGTAATGTTCAGTCCGTCGAAAGCATCCGACATCCTGTTGAACAACCAGCCGGTAAAGGCACGGCCCCTGGCCATCTGATTTTCATAGATGCGGCTTTGGCTTTCATGAACGCCCATCGAAACGCCACGGCCAAGTGGCGTAAAGGCGTAATCGGGATCGATACCCAACTCATAGCTGGAATGTCCGACTTCGTGGATCGTGGAATACAGGCAGTTGAACGGATCGGGTTCGACGACGCGCGTTGTGATCCGGCTGTCTTGCCAGCGGCCACTACTGAACGGATGCACGGCCACATCCATCCGGCCGCGCGACCAATCATATCCAAAGGCGGTGGCGCAGGTGCGTGCCAGACGAAGCTGTGTTTCCTGCGGAAAATGGCCGGTCAACTCTTGCGGTTGAACACCCGCACCCAGAATATCCTCGCGCAGCGTGACCAGACGTGGGCGCATGGCATCAAACAGCGACGCGATTTCGGCACCGGTCATTCCCGGTTCGTAGTCGTCCAGCAGCGCATCATAAAGATCACCGCCCTCGGCCAGCGCCGCAGCTTCTTCCCGCTTCAGCATCAGAACCTGATCCAAGGTCGGCAGAAATTCTTCGGCGTCTTCATTGGCACGCGCTTCCGCCCAGATTCCCTGCGAAAGCGAGGTCAGCCGCGCCAATTCCGTCGCAAGGCGCGCGGGCACCCGGTTAGCGCGGTTGAAGTCGCGGGCAATCAGTTCGATGGCCCGGCTCTCAGCCTCGGTCCGGGGCGTGGCCGCTTCCAGCCATTCACCGATACGGGGATCGGTGCGGCGTTCGTGCAGCACAGATTCGATCGCGCCCATCTCTTCGGCGCGCTGTTCGGCGGCGCCGCGCGGCATCACCGTTTCCTGATCCCATCCAAGACGTTCCGCGATCGAGGACAACGCCTCGGTCTGCCGTTGAAAGGCAAGAAGGTCGTTCATGGCGCTCATCGGATGGTCCCCCTGACCGAAGTTGCATAGGGATAGCGGGCGTTATAACGGGCGCGGATAATCAGCACGAACAGGGCGATGGCACCAATTTGGTGGATCAACGCCAATGGCAGCGGTGACGCGTGCAGCACGTTCATGATGCCCAGACCGACCTGAACCGCGACCATCACCAGCATGGCAGTAAACGCCCCCCGTGTCACCGGATGTGGCGATTTTCGGGCACGTATCCAGACGACGACGGCAAAGATCGCCAACAGATAACCGGCCATGCGGTGGACGAATTGCACCAGAGCCGGGTTCTCGAACAGGTTGCGCCAGCCAAGGGCGGGTTCCCAGATGGCGGCGGGTATCCATTCGCCCCCCATGGTCGGCCAGCCGGTATAGGTGCGGCCGGCATCGATACCAGCCACCAAAGCACCAATCAGGATCTGGACAAAGGCAAGATGCATCAGACCGGTGGACATGGAAAACAGTTTTGGCTCGCCCGCGCGGCGGGCGCGAACCGTGTCTGCCTCGGACCGTCCCAACAGCAGGACATACCACGCGATCAAACCCAGAATGACAAAGGCCAGCCCCAGATGGATCGCCAAACGATAGGACGCCACGCTGGTCATCCCTTCGACCAGACCCGAACTGACCATCCACCAGCCGATTGCCCCCTGCAGGCCGCCCAGCACGCCAACGCCCAGCAGCCGCGGGGTCCAGCCCGTCGGGATACGCTTGGTCAGCAGGAAGCCAAAGAAGCCAATCGCCCAGACCAGCCCGACCATCCGGCCCAGAAGACGGTGCGACCATTCCCACCAGTAAATCTGTTTGAAACCGGTCAGATCCATGTTCGGATTAAGCTGCTGGTATTGTGGAATTTGCTGATAGGCTTGGAATTCAGCCTGCCAATCCGCCTGGGTCATAGGGGGCAGCGTGCCCGTGACAGGCGCCCATTCCACAATCGACAAGCCGGAATCAGTCAGACGCGTTGCACCGCCAAGCGCAATCATGGCCGTCACCATCACGAACAGGATGATCAGCCAGATGCGGATCGCGCGACGTGCGCCCTTGGGTGCGGCGTCGATCATGCCTGTTGTGGCAACGGGGCGACTGCTGGCGGTCGGATCCGAAACCTCTTCGAATACGGGGCGTTTGGCCATCGCTTGCTCCTTCAGAACGGGCGGACAGTAGGTTGGGCTTAACGGCGGGTCAATTGCCGCAGGATGCCATGCAGCATCCGCACATCACTTCGGGTCAACGCAAGACGCGCCCACATGTTGCGCAAATTCAGCTTCATATTCGCCGCTTTTTCCTCGGGGAAGAAAAAGCCAGCGCCTTCAAGGCGCTCTTCATAGTGGTCGCCCAGCTTTTCGATCTCGATCCGATCGGCCAGAACCTCGGATTCGGCCCGTTTATGGTGCGGCGAGGGTTCGGGCGGCAACGTATCGCGGCCATATTCATAGCCCATCAACAACACTGCCTGCGCCAGATTAAGCGACGGGAAGTCAGGATTGACCGGCACTGTCACGATGGCATTGGCGCGCGCGACATCTTCGTTTTCCAGACCCGCGCGTTCGGGGCCAAAAAGGATCGCACAGCGGCCATCATGGCTGCGGGCTTTTTCCATCGCCGTGGCCGGGGTAAAGACCGGCTTGGTCAGTTCCCTGCCCCGCGCGGTCGTCGCGAAGGCATAGTCGATGCCCTCCATCGCCTCGGCCAGGGTTGGATAGACGCGGGCGTGATCCAGCACCTTGCCTGCAGCGCCCGACGCCATCGCGACGGCCTTGGGGTTCGGCCAGCCATCGCGTGGCGCGACCAGCCGCATCTCGGTCAAACCGAAATTCAGCATCGCACGCGCTGCGGCACCAATATTTTCACCCATTTGCGGGCGAACCAGAATAATGACGGGTTTCATGGGCAATTGTTCCATCCCCGTCGCATAGTCCGTCTGGCAGCGGGCGGCAAGCTGCGCTATTTGCTAAAGAAAGATGGAGAGCCAGATGACCGATGCGCCGCAACTATACCTGATGACCCCTGCCGGTGCACAAGCGTCGACCCTTGCGCCGCTTTTGTCCGATGTGATGGACCGCTTTCCGGTCGCCTGTCTGCGGATTCGCGGCGGTGCCGAAGAAGACGAGCTGGGTCGGCTGGCCGATCTGGCCCGGGAAATAGCGCATCAGCGTGATGTGGCGGTGGTGATTGACGATCATGTGCGGCTGGCGCAGCGACACGGCCTGGACGGGGTTCACCTGACCGATGGCACGCGCGGCGTCCGCGAGGCGCGCAAAGAACTGGGCACGGATGCCATCGTCGGTGCGTTCTGCGCGGCATCGCGTCACGATGGGATGAACGCCGCCGAAGCGGGTGCCGATTATGTCAGCTTTGGTCCCGTGGGGGACACCGCGCTTGGCCGCGGTGAGCCGGCACCGCTGGATCTGTTTCAATGGTGGTCGGAAATGATCGAAGTGCCGATTGTTGCAGAAGGCGCGGTCACCCGCGATCTGATTCAGCAATTATCGCCGATTACGGATTTTATCGCCATCGGCCCTGAAATTTGGACCAGCGATGATCCGGCAGCGACGCTGAAGGGCCTCTGGGGCTGAACTTCCTGCCTTTATTTGCATAAGCGCGGCCTTACACCGGGTGAAACAAGCCCGACGGTCATGGATACGCCGCTGCAAACCGACTTTTCCGCGCCTTGCGCCAAGGCAAGTGCCCGGCGGCGCAGAAAAGCATGAATTGACCCTCGCGGCCCTTAGGACTGCCCTGCACCTGATGGTTCGGGCAACTGATCCCTTCGACATCCGCAAGGTTTCACGCGGCATGGTGCGCATCCAGACGGCGCGGCACGCGTCCTAAAGATAAAGCGGCGTATGATCGCCCGCGGCAAAGCGCCGCAACGCCGCCGGATACAGCTGATGTTCGCGGACCAGCACCCGTGCGGCCAACGTGTCTGGGGTGTCGCCCGCCAAGACCGGCACGCGCGTCTGCCCAAGGATTGGTCCGGCATCCAGATCAGGGGTCACCAGATGAACGGTCGCCCCGGCCTCGGCGTCGCCTGCCTCGATCGCGCGGGCATGGGTATGCAGGCCCGGATACTTCGGCAAAAGCGACGGGTGTATGTTCAGCATCCGTCCCTGAAACCGCTGCACGAAATCAGGTGTCAGGATGCGCATGAAACCAGCCAGACAGATAATGTCCGGCGCGGCCTGCAGCAGCGGCTCCAACAACGCGGCTTCAAATCCTGCGCGGTCGCCGCGAAAATGGCGATGATCGACAGCGGCGATGGGCACGCCCATTTGGCTGGCCTTTGCCAAGCCCCCCGCTGCCGGATCGTTCGACGCCACCAGAACCGGACGGCAGGGATGATCGCCAGTCATATCCTCGACCAGCCGCAGCATGTTAGAGCCGCCGCCGGAAATCAGAATGGCAACACGTTTCACGCAAGCGTCCCGTTGTACCGCACGCCCTGCCCGGCAGTTACCGTGCCCAGACGTGCGACGGTTTCACCGTCTGCCTGCAATTGTGCGGTCAGCGCATCTGCCCGATCAGCGGCAACCACAAGAATCATTCCGATGCCGCTGTTGAAGGTCTTCAGCATTTCAGAGGTTTCAATGCCGCCCGCGTCGGCCAGCCAACGAAAGACCGGCGGCAGGTTCCACGCGGTCAAATCGATGTCGGCGCCCAGATCCCTGGGCAGCACACGCGGCAGATTTTCGGTGATGCCACCGCCAGTGATATGGGCCAGCGCGTGGACCCCGCCCGCACGGATGGCGGCCAGTGCGGGTTTTACATAAAGCCGTGTCGGGATCAGCAATGCCTCGCCCAAGGCCGCCTGATCAAAGGGGGCAGCGCTATCCCAGGCAAGACCCGCGTGTTCAGCAACCTTGCGCACCAACGAGTAACCGTTGGAATGCACGCCATCCGAAGCAAGGCCCAGCAGAACATCGCCCTCTGCCACGCCCGCTGGAAGCGCTGCACCGCGCTGCATCGCGCCAACTGCGAAACCTGCAAGATCGAAGTCGCCATCGTGATACATGCCCGGCATTTCCGCCGTTTCACCGCCGATCAGCGCACAACCTGCATCCTTGCAGCCGCGTGCGATGCTTTCGACGACCCGTGCACCTTCGTCAACCGACAGCTTGCCGGTCGCGAAATAATCCAGGAAAAACAGCGGTTCGGCCCCCTGACAGACCAGATCATTGACGCACATGGCAACCAGATCCTGCCCTATTCCGTCCAGATGACCGGTATCAATCGCGATGCGCAGCTTGGTGCCAACGCCGTCGGTGGCCGCAACCAGAACCGGGTCGTCATAACCTGCGGCCTTGGGATCGAACAAAGCGCCAAACCCGCCCAATGCGTCCATCACGCCGGGGCGCTTTGTGGCCGCCGCCGCTGGTTTGATCCGTTCCACCAGCGCATTGCCAGCATCAATATCAACACCTGCCTCGGCATAAGACAGACCGTTCTTGCGCTCGGCCATCGGCATCCCCTTTTCGTGCGTTTGGCACCCGATACCCCAAGCCCTGCTTGCTGGCAATCATGCGATGGGCCTATTTGTGCAACGGCTTCCGTGGTTTTCCCGTGGTCGTAAATCTGTCCAGTGTCTGCGTCCCCGCTCGTGGAAACCAAATGCCGTGTCGGGATTTATGGGCGCAGGATAATCCTGCCGGTTGTGCTTGACCGTGACGATCAGGCTGACTAGTCAGGTCCGGACTGTTGACGGGCCTGTAGCTCAATGGTTAGAGCAGGGCGCTCATAACGCCTTGGTTGGGGGTTCGAGTCCCTCCGGGCCTACCAAAAATCCAGAAAATCCTATTGATTGGATGGGCATCCGCGCGCAACAGCCGGATTGAGCATGACAACAGTCCGATCAACATCTCGAATCAAGCCAAACTTACATGCTTATTTGTAGATGCGTCATTGCGCGGCCAAGCCCTTTGAAGCTTGTTGGTGACAACGCCGTGACAGCCCTGATATCTTAAAAAGCACAATTCTGAAAGTTTCGTGATCATAGATCCTGAAAACGCATGTGATATTGATGTATATGACGATTTCATGACAGCTACCAAAATCAGATTAGGTCAGGAGCGCTGATGAGACGCGTTATCACCTACGGAACATTTGACACGATGCATCACGGCCATATCCGCTTGCTGCGTCGCGCCAAGTCGCTTGGCGATTATTTGATTGTTGCGCTTTCGACGGATGAGTTCAATCTGCTCAAGGGCAAGCGCGCAGCCTTTAGTTTTGAAGAGCGCAAAGAGGATCTGGAAGCAATTCGCTTTGTCGATCTCGTCATTCCGGAACAGGAATGGGAACAGAAAGTGCGCGACGTGGACAACTATCATGTCGACGTGTTTGCCATTGGCGACGATTGGAAAGGCAAGTTCGACTTTCTCAAGGATCAGTGCGAGGTGGTCTATCTGCCGCGCACGCCTTTGATTTCAAGCACGTCCATTCGCGGAATGATGAGGACCGCCTGACCCTGGCGTTTCAATGCCCCGGAATTTCTTGCGGTGAAGTGGCCTTCCGCTTCGCCCATTCCTGAAGAGCCTGAAGAATAAGGTCTTCTGCTTCACCCACATAGCGCCCCTCGATCTGCCGGTCTTTTAGAAGCAGTTCGATCTGTTCATCGGGCCATTGCAGCGCGGACGCCAGTTCGTTGTGATAGGACAGACCATAAACGGGCGTGTCCGATCCGCTTCGTTCCGTCCAGTTCTGCTGGAACAACTCTGGATGCCGGGTTTCGAAATCGGACAGGAAGTCGAAGCGATCCTGTTCGGACAGTCGGGCCTTGTTGGCGTGCCGCAGAACCTCGATCCCCAATGCTTTGATGGACTTCGTGTTGGCTTTTCCCGTCGGATCCAGCCCGGAAAGATGATGCGCCATATCGGCAGCGTCAAAGAAGCTGGCGACAGAATCCTGGACCAATGCGTAATTCAAAGCCCGAAGCTGCGGGCCGAAAATTGATCTTAGGCTTCTGACCAGAAACAGATAGTCGAACATGCCGGGCGGACGAAGGAGGTAGGCGTCAAAAGGCAGATGATTGCCGCGCCGGAACGTAAATTCACGATAGTGGCTGATTTTGTAATCGATCAGCCTGCGCAAAAACAGGATTCCCGTGATCTTGTCAAAGCCCAGATCCCTCAACTCTGCAACAAATCCGCCAAGCATGGGCAGATGAAGCGGGTTGGACCAGGATTCGTTTGACAGGATCACGTCCGTCTCTGGTGATTCTTTCAGCTCTTTTTGCAGGGGCTCGACGACATAGGACGACGTGTTCCCTTTCATCACGGGAACAATCAGCCGACGGTGCCGGAAACCAACTTCCTCTTCCTTGACGATCCCCGCTTCGGGATAAAGGACGCCTTTTTCTGCAAGCTGCGTTCGGTTCAGATACAGCAGGTTCTGAATCGAACTGGAGCCTGTCTTGTAGGTTCCAAGGTGCAGGATGGCCGTTCTGCTCCGTTGCATGTTCTTCGCCTTGCTGCTGACGGACGCCGTCCCCCCGAGTGGCAGTCTCTTGGACTGCCCTCGATTATGTCATTATAGTGACATCTGCATGACAGATGCGATCACCAAGACTTTTCGCGTCAGCCCTACAGGACATCTACATTTCATGAACTCACAGACTTTGACAACCCTGGCCGCCGACGCTCAAGCGGCGTCAATCAGCGAGAACTGGCTGGAGGCCGCCCGACTGTGGCAAAAGGTGTCAGAGATTGATCCGGCTTATCCTGACTGCTTCAACAAGGCGGCCGTTGCCCTGCGCAATCTTGGCCGCTTCGATGAATCTGATGCGGTGATTCAGACGGCCATATCGACCCTGGGATCACGCCCCCTGCATCATATCATCCTTGGCGATACGGCCATGGATCGCAAGAAATGGCGAAAAGCACTTGGTCATTGGCAGGATCTGCGCCAAATCGCGCCCGACAGGCCAAAGGGTTATCTTCGTGCGGCACAGGCCTATCTGGCCTTGAATGAGCTGGACCAGGCTGCTTCTGTCTGTGCCGAGGGCTTGGTGCGGTTTCCGGATTCTGCCGCGCTGTTGTCGCACCATGCCGAGATCGCCATTCGTCAGCAACGCCGGCCCGAGGCACGCGCCAGACATGAGGCTGCCGTCAAGCACGCCCCCAACGACATCGTCATCCAGAAGCAACCATCCCGGATTATCGAGGCGCCTGAACCCACAAACGCAGAAGCCGCCAAAGCGCGTTTGCCCAAAAACCTTGATCATCTTTCCGGAACCCTCACGAAGTTGGGACGGTTTTTCCGGGCAGGCTTGATCGCCGCAGTATCGAAAAATCGGACGAAAAATCCGTTGGAACGGGACCTGGATGCGGTCCAGAAACAGGGCTCAAAGGTGCCGTTGCGAGATCGGATAAATCTGGGAAAAACAGCGTGGGAAAAGGGTTATACCAACACCAGGCATCAAGGGCAGCTTCGGCATTTTGACAAGGCGCAGTCGGATGCCCGTTTGTCAGCCATTTTGTCGGGCGACGTAAGACGCAGCCCGCTACGCAATCCCAATGAGGCGATCCGCGTGGTCTTCTACTTCCCGCATGTGACGCAGACCGACAACCTTACGCCTTTGTTTGAAACGATGCACACCGATCCGCGGTTTGAACCGATGATCCTGTGCTCACGCTATGACGGCACGGCGCAAGCGGACGCCTATCCCTTTTTCGCCGCGAAATATCCCGCCGCCGCGGGTTACAAAGTGATTGATGGGGGCGCGCATGTGAATTTCGCCCCCAGTTTCTATGAGCTTGATGCCGATCTGGTCTTTTTCCACACGCCCTACAGCCTGAACGCGCCACTGCCATTTTATCTGCGTGCCGATTTCGCAACCCGACATTGTCGCGTTGCCCATGTGACATATGGTTATCCGCTGCTGTCGCTGGATACCAAAAGCTACCATGTCTACGCGGGCGACCATGTAAAACTGTGCGACTTCGTTTTCGCAGAAAGCCCTGTTTGCGTCGAACCCTATGGCAGACACCTGCAAAAAGATCGCATCCGCGTCACGGGATACACCAAGCTTGATGAGTTTCGCAGGCATCTGGTCAACCGCCCGTTCGAGGAAAAAGCCGCTGACCTTGCGACCAGATTGGACGTGATGTGGACGCCCCATTGGCAGCTTCCCGGCGATTCCAAGGGGGATACTGAAACCTCCAACTTCCTGCGCTATTATCAAACCATGTTGCGTGTTGCCGCCCGGCCCGACATCACCCTGCATGTGCGCCCCCATCCCCTGTTGCGTCTCAGGGCGAATGCCATGGGAATCATGGCGTTTCGGAAATATGACGCCGTGATGGAACAATTCCGCGCTGCCGGGGCAAAGCTGTATCCTGCAGAGGAAGGCGTCAGCTATATTCCCGCCCTGATGCAGGCGGATGTCCTGATTTCGGATTTCAGTTCGCTGGTCGCGGAATACACGATCACGGACAGGCCCATCATTTTCTGTCGCACGGATGACGTCTGGAATAACGAGAAATGGATTGGCGCGTTCGGCAGGCAGCTGATCGAAAACTGCTGCTATGTCGTTGATGACGAAACCATGCTTGAAAGTGCTTTGGATACGATCCTGTCAACACGAAAGCACCCCAAGGCGGATCGGATGGCGCAGTTCGTCAAGGACCACGAATTATTCCCCGAAGGGTCAGCATCCATGCGCATTTGCGACATCATTGCGACAGAACTACGCCAAGGCCAGACAAACGCGCACGGGTAAAGGGCGCGTCCGCGCCCTACCCTCGGCCGCGATATGGCGGAACACCCTGATCGGGGATCCAGACATCGGCGGGCATCGCGCCGCTTTGCCAGAACACATCGATCGGAATGCCGCCGCGCGGATACCAGTAACCGCCGATGCGCAGCCAACGCGGGTCCAGAAATGTGACAAGGCGGCGGGCAATGGAAATCGTGCAATCTTCGTGAAAAGCGCCGTGATTGCGGAATGAACCCAGAAACAGTTTCAGCGACTTCGATTCCACCAGCCAGTCACCCGGCACATAATCGATGACCAGATGTGCGAAATCGGGCTGGCCGGTCATCGGGCAAAGCGAGGTAAATTCCGGCGCGGTAAAGCGGACGTTGTAATTCACGTCGGCTTGCGGGTTCTGAACACGTTCCAACACCGCCTCTTCCGGGCTTTGCGGCATGATCGTATCACCACCAAGCTGCTTCAGATTGCTGTAGATTGTTTCTGACATCATTTGTCCTTTCACGGGTCAAACGCCGCGTTTGTTGCCCCAGATCAGCACGTGCAATTGCGGCAGGATGCGCGGACGCAGCCAGCCCTGCCCCACGGTCTGATCGACCAACCACAGCATCCGGTCGGCAAGATGCTGCGGATCGACGGGTTTTGACGGGTCGGTTTCAGAGTTTCCAGGTTGTAGATAAAGCGGCAGATCGGGATAGCGGGCGGCTGTATCGCGCGCCCAATCCAGATCGCGTTGATCGAAGATAACGATCTTCATCACTGTTTCCGCGCCCTTGGCCGCCGAAATACAGGCGTCAAATGCGGTCCAGTCCACCACCTGCCCGCTGGACGGGGGTTTAGGCGACAGCACCAGCAGGGCCAGATCGGAAAACCAGTCCCGTGCGACCGAGCCTTGGGTTTCGCAGGCAAAGCGATAGCCGCGTGCCTTGCCCAGGGCGATCACCGGCGTGAAATCCTGAATGGCGGGGTTTCCCCCCGAAATGGACACCATCAGCGGCTGATGCCCCGACAGATGTTCGACTTCCGCCATGATCTGATCGGCTTGAATCGGCAGCCATTCGTGCCGAAACCGGCTGTCGACCGCATGCATGCTGTCGCACCAGCTGCATCGGTAATCGCACCCGCCGGCACGAATAAAGACAGTCGGCTGGCCGATCAGCGCCCCTTCGCCCTGAATCGTCGGGCCGAATATTTCGGCGATGCGCAAGGTCATGGCCGATATTCTGCCCATGTCTTTGGCGTTTCCGACACTTTGACCGCCGTCACTTCGGACCAGCGCGCCTTGCTCCAATCGAAAAAATGTCTCGCCATATTCTCGGCGGTTGAGGGGCCGTCCAGCACGTCGTTCAAATGCCGATGATCGAAATTGTCGTCGATATAATCCTTTAACGCCGCAAGTTCATGGTAATCGCGCACAAAGCCGTCGGCGTTCAGACTGGCTGCCGCCAACTCGACGACGACGACATAATTATGCCCATGCAACCGCGCGCATTGGTGATCATCCGGCAAATGCGACAGTTGGTGCGAGGCGGAAAAGTGGAATTCTTTGGATATCCGATACATCAGGCGCCCTCATGCCGGGCAATCGCCGCTTGCCAGAAGTCCGGATCCGCGTAGGCGGTCGGATCTACAACGCCAGCCAGATGGAAGGCCTCGCGACGTTCGACGCAGGTGCCGCAGCGACCGCAATGCAGATCGCCGCCTTTGTAGCAGGACCATGTTTCGGCGAATGGCGTGTTCGCACGCGCACCCGCGGTCACAATGTCCGCTTTGGTCTTGTGGACAAACGGAACATGCAGCGCGACATCGGCATAACCGTCCAGTGCCGCCTTCTGCATCGCTGCAAAGGCAGCGGTGAATTGGGGCCGGCAGTCGGGATAGATGAAGTGATCGCCGCCATGGACAGCGGTGGCAACGGCATCATCGCCTTGGGCTGCGGCGACGCCGAAAGCGATTGTCAGCATGATCGCATTGCGGTTTGGCACAACCGTGATGCGCATGGTGTCTTCGGCGTAATGGCCATCTGGCACGTCAATATCGTCGGTGAGTGCCGATCCTGTCAGTGCCGCGCCGATCGGGCGCATGTCGATCAGGTGGAAAGGCACGTTCAGACGTCGTGCCGCCTGCGCCGCGAAGCCCAACTCCTTGCGATGCCGTTGCCCGTAATCGAACGAAATAATACGAGAGAGGTTGTTTTCCACCGCCAGCACATGTGCCAGCGAAACGGAATCAAGTCCGCCAGAGCAGACGATGGAAGTTTTCATCATGGAACCCTTGTTTTGTTGACCGGGTAGGCTGCGACCGGTGCGGGCCTGATAGGACGTTCGCCCCCATGATGCAAGCAGACAGCAAAATGCCCGCCGGAACAAACCGGCGGGCACACATATCACAAAAGGCGGAAAGCGCGCTTAGGCGTCCAGCTTTTCAACCTTGGCAAAGGATTTTGCGATCTCGATCCGGCGGGGCTTCAATGCCTCGGGGATTTCGCGGATCAGCTCGATATGCAGCATCCCATCGATATGGCTTGCACCTTCGACGCGGACGTGATCGGCCAGCGTGAACTTGCGTTCAAACGCGCGGGTGGCGATGCCGCGATGCAAATAGGTGCGGTCTTTTTCTTCTTCGGCTTTGCGGGCCGACACGATGACGGAACCATCACGCATTTCAACATTCAGATCGTCGGCGGCGAAACCGGCAACGGCAATGGAAATGCGATAGGCATTCTCGCCCGTCTTTTCGATATTGTAGGGAGGATAGGCCGAGGCCGAGACGTCGGCGGACATCGCGCGGTCAACAACGTCAGCCAGACGATCAAAGCCGACAGAGGCGCGGTAAAGCGGGGTCAGGTCAAAGTTACGCATAGGTTACACCCTTTCAAAGCGATGCAGATATGATGCCTCCCAATTGCGGGCAGGCGGTCAACGGCGCCTGTTCTGGCCGCCGTGTCATGTATCTAGGACAGGATGACTGCCCTTCAAGACCTGCAGAATATTCTGACGCAACGAATAAACCGCTTTTGCTTCGATTGATCTCTCGGCATAAAATCAGCTTATGAACGAACATCTCATCAATCTGGTCACGCAATATCCCTTTGATTTCGCTGCGGCGATCCTGCTGTTCGTGGTGTGGCTGGGCATTGGCATCGCCACGGAAAGCCCGCCGAAAAGCAAGCCATCGGTATCGGTGCTGATGAAGCACTATCGCCGTGAATGGATGATGCAATTCGTCACCCGCGATCCACGTATCTTTGACGGCAATATCCTGGCCAGCCTGCGCGAGGGGACCGCCTTTTTCGCGTCCGCCTGCATGATCGCAACCGGCGGTTTGCTGGCGCTGATCCGGAACGCCGATCCGCTGCGCGGGATCGCCCAAGGGTTGGAAATCTCGGAACCGGGCGCCGTCGCGCTTGAGGTCAAGCTGCTGGTGACGATCTTCTTCGTCGTCAACGCCTTCCTGAAATTCGTCTGGGCACACCGGCTGTTTGGCTATTGCGCCATCCTGATGGGCGCGGTGCCAAATGATCCCAACGATCCATTGGCACGCGACCGCGCGATGCAGGCGGCGGATCTGAACATCACCGCCGCGCGCAGCTTCAACGCTGGCTTGCGCAGCGTCTACTTCGCGCTTGGATCGTTAGGTTGGCTGATGGGCCCCTGGGTGTTGCTGATGGGGATCATGGTCGTGCTTTACATCACCTGGCGGCGTGAATTCGCCTCGACCTCGCGTCAGGTTATCTTGCGGACACTGCCGCCATCGGATGTCGCCGCTCGTAACGAAGAGATAGCAGAAGAACGACCGCACCGGCGGCGGTAAGAGCGACGCCCACCAATCCGTTCGACGCATAGCCATAACCCATGCTGAGGCCGATCCCTGCGACAAACGGACCAAGCGCATTTGCCGCATTGAAGGCCGCATGGTTCATCGCCGCTGCCATGTTCTGCGCCCGACCCGCGACATCCATCAGCCGCAATTGCAGCGGAATGACCAGCCCGGCACCAAGCGCCAACAGGAAAGACGACAGGATCATCAAAGGCCAGCTGCCCACCGCGTAAGAGGCAAAGGCCTGCGTCACCGCCATCGATCCAAGATAGAAGAACATCGCCCGGACCTGCCCCAGACGTTCGGTGACGCGTCCCGCGGCCCATGTGCCCAGCGTCGCACCGACGCCGAAGGCGGCCAGCGTGACCGGGATCACCCAGGCTGGCGCATCTGTGGTCTGAAGAATGGCCGAGGTCAGATAGGCGTAAACCGCAAACACACCACCCGTCGCAATCGACCCGACAGCCAGCAACCATAGCACGCGGGCATTGGTCAGGGCCTGCAATTCATCCAATGGACGTGCGTTTGTGTTGCCACCAACGCGCGGTGCCAGTTTCAGGATCAGGACCGACGATAGCGCGGCGATTACGCCCGGAAGGGCGAAGCCCCATCTCCACCCGATTGTCTGACCCATCCAGCCCGCCAAGGGCACCCCGATGATATTGGCCACGGTCAGCCCCATCAGCACCTGCGCCGCACCGCGGGCGCGATGTTCGCGCGGCAGGGCGTCGGCGGCGTAAAGCATGCCCACCCCAAGAAAACCACCATGCGGCAACCCGGCCAGAAACCGCATGCCGGTCAGCGCGAACAAGCCCGGCAGAACCGCAGCCAGCAGGTTCATCACCGCATAAAAGGCCATCAGCGCCGCCAGATAGCGACGACGCGGCAGCTTGGCCCCAAGCAGCGAGGTCAGCGGCGCACCGATCACCACACCAAGCGCATAGGCACTGATGACGTGGCCCGCCTGCGGCTCGGTAATACCAAGATCCGCCGAAAAATACGGCAACAGGCCCATCGCGGCAAATTCCGACGTGCCGATCGCAAATGACCCTAACGCAAGCGCAAGGATGGCGTGACGAAAATCACGGGTCTGGCTCATGGTGCTGTCCTGAAAATAGTCCGACGCTAACATCCGGCACCGGCTGCGCCTTGACAAGCCATTCAATGCGGAATGCAGCCTTGCATCACGCGCAGGGCAAAATAGTCACAGATCGCCGCGCGACACCATCAGCCAGATCACGATGGCAGCCAGCAACAGCAGCCCGAACAGCACCGTGGCCGCGACATTGATCGCCCAGCCCTGCCAGCGGCTGATTTCCCCCAATGGCTGCAGATATCTGGTCAATGCGCGATATCCGCGTGACAGCGTCTGCATATCCTGCTGGCGGGCGATCTTGGGCTGAGCGGCCAGCCGGTCCGCTTCGGCAAGCTGATTTGCGTATTTGCGCAACCGTCGTGGCAAGGCACCTCCGCGACGGCGCAGCATGACATGCAAGGGCGGCTGCTCTCCACGGCGGGCGCCACCAAAGCGAGACGCCATCAGGCGCGATACCTCTTCCGCCATCGGCGAAATATCATCGAATGTTTTTACGTCGCTTGCCATAAAGCCAGCTTAAACAGGATGGTGGCGATGCGCCAGACACCGTAGGATCACAGGATGAAGCTGAATTACACAATCACAGGCTCGGATCCCGGGCTGCCCGTTCTGCTGGTTCATGGCCTATTCGGTCAGGGCCGCAACCTGAATGCACTGGCCCGCAGACTGTCCGAGACACGGCGGGTCGTGACCGTCGATCTGCGCAATCATGGCGACAGTTCCTGGGATGTCGATCACAGCTATCGGGCAATGGCTGATGATCTGGCGCAGGTGATCGGGGATCTGGGTGGCAAGGTCGATCTGGCCGGACACTCGATGGGCGGCAAGACCGCCATGGTGTTGGCGCTGACCCAGCCGGCATTGATTCGGAAGCTGGTGGTCATGGACATCGCGCCCATCGCCTATCGCCATACGCAGGCCGGCTTCATCGACGCGATGGAGGCGCTTGATCTGTCCGCCATCGACCGGCGCAGCGCCGCTGACAAAGCCATGGCGGACCATATCGATGAGCCGGGCATTCGCGCTTTTCTGCTGCAATCGCTGGATCTGAAGGCTGATCCGCCGCGCTGGCGACTGAACCTGCCGGTATTGCGAGAGCAGATGGCGCTAATCATCGGCTGGCCAGAAAATCTGCCACGGGGCGCATTCGAAGGACCAGTGCTTGAAGTCATGGGCGACGAATCCCGTTATGTCAGCGAAGAGCGCCAGGCGGCGCTACGCGAATATTTCCCGCAGGCACGGATCGTTCGGGTGAAAGGCGCGGGTCATTGGCTTCATGCCGACGCCCCCGAGGCCGTGGCAGGTATTCTGTCAACATTCCTGGGCGAAGGCTGATCTAGCAATCCAGTTCGAAACGCGCGACGCCGGAATCGCCCGGCAAACGCGCCGTCATGCTGCCCGGAATGACGCGACATCCCGAAGCCAGTTCCGCTGCCCGGGATATCAGGGCCGGGACGCGGTCACGTTCCTTCATCGTCATATAGCCGCCCATCCGAACAACCTCGGCTTCGTTGAAGTCGTGGAAAACGGTGAAAGTCATCCCATCAACAGTCATTTCGCGGCGCACACTGTCCATCATGTCGGGTGATGGCGTTGCACAACCGGACAGAAGCAGAAGCGACAGGATACGAATAAAGGAAAGGCAGGAATGGCGCATGGGCCAACCCTGCCTCGAAAATTTTAAGAAACGATTAAGATCAGCCTGCTGTCTGCTGTTCTTCCAGCCGTTCGGCCAGCGATTCAGCGCGGGCGGCCAGTTCCGCCATAGCCTCTTTCAAATCCGAGGGAATGATCGGCACTTCCACGCGCTGCGGGTTTGATTGCAACCGGTTCAAATGACGCTCGGCCTTGGTCGCACGCTCTTCCATGGTGGCAAAGCGGTCGGCCAGCATCAGCCCGGCCAGCAGCAACAGGCGCGGCTCGGGGGTGCGGCCCGCCTGTTCCAGGATCTGCTGCGCCTCTCCATCCAGGATCGCGGCCGCACGCTGCAACAGACGTTCTTCACCGTCCTGCGCGCCGATGCGGTATTCTTTATGCCCAATGGTAAATTCGACTTCGGCCATTTATCTGCCCTCGTCCTGATAATCGTCGCCTGTGTGTTCAGCGATCCCTAGGTCTTCAGCCGCGCCGCGGCCATCGGCCAGCAGGCGCTCCAATTCGACCATGATATCGCCCAGCTGTGCGATTTCGGCGGCACGGGCGGCGCGCAATGCCTCGATCTCGGCCTCCAACGCCACGCTGGCAGCTTCGATCATGTCACCCTGTCCTGAAGCCGCTTCGATCAGCGCACGATTGGCGGATGCCAGATCGTCATTTGCTGCGGCAAGTCGGACGGCTTGTTCAACGGCACTGGCAAGTCGGCCATCTTCTGCATCGGCAGCGGCCGGTGCCGTGGTCTCCGCCGTCGACAGTTCGGCTTTGAGACGGCTGTTTTCTGCCAGAACCTCATCAAGACGCGATCGCAGCCCCGAATCATCACCACCATCATCGCGACTGGGCACGACGTGGCGGGACGGGCCCGCTTCCAGAAGTTGGTCAATGCGATCCAGCGCGGCGCTAAGCCGCCGTTCGCTGACAGAAATCTCACTCATCCCGTCGGTCCTTTAGTGGCATCACGATAGTTTGTGGCATTGCCAGCACCATAAAACAAGAACGGGCAGGTTTCCCTGCCCGTTCTGATGGATATCGCCACTGTTTCAGGCAAGTTCTCGCCTTTCGCCCAGCAGGCCTTTCAGCAGCGCCCAGCAGGCCATCAACAGCACGATGGTAAACGGAAAGCCGGTCGATACGGCCATCGCCTGCAAGGCCAGCAGTCCGCCCCCCCACAACAGGGCAATGGCGACCAGCCCTTCGAACGTGCACCAGAAGATCCGCTGCGGCACGGGCGAGTTCACCTTGCCCCCCGCCGCAATCGTATCGATCACCAGCGAGCCGGAATCGGACGAGGTCACGAAGAACACGATGACCAGAATGATGCCCACCAGACTGGTGATCTGCGTCAACGGCAGTTGCGACAGCATTTGGAACAGTTGCAGTTCCAGTGCGGCTTCACGAATCCCTTCGAAACCGCCCAGTGTCACGGTGATTGCCGTGCCGCCAAGCGCCGTCATCCACAGGATCGAGATCAGCGAGGGCACGATCAGCACCCCGATCAGGAATTGACGCACGGTGCGGCCGCGCGACACACGCGCGATGAACATGCCGACAAAGGGTGACCAGCTGATCCACCAGGCCCAGTAAAACGCAGTCCAGCCTTGACGGAAGTTGTCATCGGTGCGTCCGAACGGGTTCGACAGCGGGACAATATCACGCGCATAGGTGACAAGGTTACCGAAAAATCCGGTCAGGATCGACATGGTCGGGCCAACGGCAAGGACGAAGATCAGCAGGATGACCGCCAGAACCATATTGATTTCCGATAGGGTCTTCACGCCTTTTTCCACGCCCAAGGCCACCGACATCGTGGCAATGCCCGTAATGATGACGATCAGCACGACGATCGTGGTCATCGTGTTCGGAATACCGAACAGGAAATTGAAGCCCGCCGCGGCTTGCCCAGCACCAAGGCCCAGCGATGTTGCCAGACCGAACAGCGTCGCCAGCACCGCCAAAACGTCGATAATGTGGCCCGGCCAGCCCCAGACACGTTCGCCAAAGATCGGATAAAAGACCGAACGCAGCGTCAGCGGAAGCCCTTTGTTATACGCAAACAGCGCCAGTGCCAGTGCGACAACCGCGTAGATCGCCCACGGATGCAGGCCCCAGTGAAAGATCGTCGCAGCCATCGCCAGACGTCTTGCGCCCATTTCATCGCCCGCTGCGCCGTCAAGCGGCGCCCAGTCGGTGCGGACACCGTTTTCAACTGTCGGACCGGCAAGCGCGGCATCGAAATGGCCCAACGGCTCACTGACGCCGTAAAACATCAGACCGATGCCCATGCCCGCAGCAAACAGCATCGCGAACCAGCCCGTCAGGCTGAAATCCGGCGTCGCATCCGGGCCGCCCAGACGGATCGAGCCAAGTGGCGATACGACCAGACCAAGGCACAGCACCACGAAAACATTCCCTGACAGAAGGAAGAACCAGTCGAGGTTGCTGGTCAGACCGTTACGCAACCCTTCGAAAACGGGCCCAAGCTGTGCCGGGAAAAGCAGGGTCGCAGCGGTGAACAAAATGACCGCGCCCGCGGATATCCCGAAAACTGGATTGTGGATATCAAAGGCAAAAGGCGCTTTACCCTCGATATTGTCTTGCCCCACCTGATAGTCTGTTTCGATGATTTCCGTCGGACCTTCCGGCGCCGGAATATCTTCCACAGCGGGATCAGGTTCAGGTTCATACCTGCCGCGCAGGGCCTCTTCCTGACGGCGTCGATCGGTGGGATTTCCCTTGTGTCCCTTTTGGATCGGATTTCTGGGTTGCTGTGCCATAAGTCCCTTTCGCAATCGGTTACTGAGTGAAGGGGAAAGCTACGCCAAGGCATGACCAACAGGTCTGCCGCACTCGCATTCGCGAATGTCCCCATATAGATTTTGCTTCTGCGGTGACGTGTATTTCACATTCTGTTCAAAATCGCCACCCAAGCGAAAAAAGGCGGGCAAAACGCGACAGTTGCAGACGCGATTACGACAAATACGGCACCATCCCTCGCTAATATGTGATGATCGCCGCGCATGCTTGGCGCGGCATCCTCCACGGCCTATAAGCGGACGGCGATGAAAGGAAATCCAATGCGCGACGTAACCATCACCCGGAACACCGCTGAAACGCAGATCGAGGTGACGCTGAACCTTGATGGCACCGGCCAATACGACAACCAGACGGGTGTGGGGTTCTTTGATCACATGCTGGATCAGCTGTCGCGCCATTCGCTGATCGATATGACCATCCGCGCCAATGGCGATCTGCATATCGACGATCACCACACGGTCGAGGATACCGGCATTGCCATCGGTCAGGCGCTGGTCAAGGCGCTTGGCGACAAGAAGGGTATCCGTCGCTATGGCAATTTTCTGCTGGCGATGGATGATGCCCTTGTCCGCGCAGCTTTGGATTTGTCCGGTCGTTCCTATCTGGTCTGGAATGTCGAATTTCCGTCGCAGAAGATCGGCACGTTCGACACGGAACTGGTGCGCGAATTCTTTCAGGCGCTGTCCACGCATGGCGGAATCAGCCTGAACATCGCGCGGCTGGACGGCATCAACAGCCACCACATCGCCGAAGCCGCGTTCAAGGCGGTTGCCCGCGCGCTGCGCGAAGCGGTCGAGCCTGATCCGCGCATGGCGGGCGTTCTGCCGTCGACCAAGGGGGCGCTGTAATGCGCCTCGCGCTGATTGATTACGATAGCGGCAATCTGCATTCGGCGCATAAAGCGTTCGAGTTGATGGGCCGCGATGCCGGGGCTGACATCATCCTGACCTCGGACCCCGAAGTTGCCCTGACAGCCGACCGGATCGTGCTGCCGGGCGATGGTGCCTTTCCCGCCTGCCGCGCGGCACTGGGCGAAGTCGATGGCATGGCCGAGGCTTTGCGTGACGCGGTTCTGAACCGCGGGGTGCCGTTCATGGGCATCTGCGTCGGCATGCAGATGCTGGCGACGGTCGGGCACGAATACCGTGAAACCGCCGGCCTTGACTGGATCGGGGGCGAGGTGGTGGCCATCGACGCGCCCGATCTGAAAGTGCCGCATATGGGCTGGAATGAACTCGTCATCGACCGCCCTCATCCCGTTCTGCAAGGGATCAATCCCGGCGATCACGCTTATTTCGTGCATAGCTGGCAGTTCCGCGTCAATGACCCTGCACATCTGCTGGCCCATGCCGATTACGGCCATCCGGTGACGGCCGTGGTTGGGCGCGACAACATCATTGGCACCCAATTTCACCCGGAAAAATCACAAGGCGTCGGTCTGCGCCTGATCAGTAACTTCCTGAACTGGAAGCCTTGACGGATTTGGCGTGCGACCCTTCGCGCGCCACCTCCAACCCTGTGGTCAGCGCCTCTGCAAACAAGCCCAGATCGGAGGAAAGCGAACCGAAATCAAAGCCCTGCCCCAGAACCTCATGCACCCGCGTCGCTGATCCGCAGTGGATGCCCGCCGTCAGTCCGGCCTTGCGGGCCGAGGCCAGAATATCTGCAATCGCCGCCAGAACCGCCGGTTCCTCTGGCATCAGCGTAGGGGGATATCCCATCGACAGACCAAGGTCGGACGGCCCGACATAGACCCCCGAAAGCCCCTCGACCGCCATGATCGCATCACGATTTTCCAGCGCCTCGGCCGTTTCGATCATCGCGAAAACCTGCACCAGCTCGTTCGCACGTTCGACATAGTTCGGATACAGGCTGCCCACGCGCAGCGGCCCAAAACTGCGTGCACCCAAAGGGGCATAGCGCGTCGCCTGAACCAACGCCCGCGCTTCATCCGCAGTGTTGATCATCGGGCAGATGATGCCGGTCGCCCCCGCATCCAGAACCTTCATCGCAATCCCGGGTTCATTCCACGGGATACGCACGATCTTGGGCGCAGGGCTGACAGCCATGACCTGCAGCATTTCCAACGTCACTTGAAAATCGACCAGACCGTGCTGCATATCCACGGTCACCATGTCGAAACCGGCACGCGCCATCGCTTCAGCAGTAACAGTAGACGGAATACCACACCACCCGTTCACAGCCTTGCCGCCTGATCGGAAATAGGAACGGAAATTCTCGGCTGTCAGCGTCATGGTCTCCTCCATCCGATGCCGTTCGTCAGGCAATCATGCCTTCGAAGGAAGGGCAAGCCATAAGCCGAAGGGGCGTTTGACATGCTCCCAAGGATGGTTGTTCGATCAGGCAGCCCGCTTTCTGCGCCGCAGAACCGCAAGTCCGGCAAGACCGACGGGCAGCAACGCGATACCAGCCGGCAAAGGCACAGGGGCAGGTTCCGAAACCGTGAAATAGGTGCTGCGCGTTCTGACATTGATCATTGCAGCGCCCTGCGGAATGTAAAAGCCAGCAGAATTTCCATCATGCACATCGGACACCAGCATCGAATTTGCGGCCCTCTTCGCCTCGCCGAAACTGACGTGGAAAAGTTCATCTCCAAACATCAGCGGCGTGGTGGATGTATAGCTGAAATACGGATCAAACGCGGGCTTGCAGTCAAACGTCCCGATGCTGCAGCTGACAACCGTATCGTCAGTGATTTCGGCACGGAAATCATAGCTGTTTCCGGCAGTCAGTCCCGCAAACAAAAGCGGTAGACCCCAAGGGTCATCAGCCGACGATAACGAAGCGTGATACACATCGCCATCCGATGTGTCGGTGTAGGAGCTGACATCGCTGAACAGCGTGTGGTCATGGGTCAGGCGATAATGAAAGGTCGCAGCATTCGCAGCCCCGGCGACACATCCGGCTAACAACATTGCCGCTAAGAAAAATACGGATCTCATAATCTCCATAAACAAATCTGCACCGAATCAACGATTGATGAACCTTAATCGTTGATTAACAGAGCCGCTCGGTAAAAAATGTATACACAATACATGCAATGGTTGATTAGTTTGCAATATCAAATAGCTAACAAGACTATTGCTTCTTTCCGCTGGATCACGGCATTCCGATAAGATTGGCTGATGCCAAAAAACGCAGGAGAAGACATGGCCAATCTTGAACAACGCATCGCACAGGCAAAAGGCGATGAACCGGCTGATCTGGTTTTGCGTGGTGGTCGTGTCTTTGATCTGATCACCGGCGCGCTGATCGAAGGTGATGTTGCGATCTGTGATGATGTGATCGTGGGCGTGGCGGCCAGCTATGACGGCAAGCATGTCATCGATGTCAGTGGCATGACGTTGGTGCCGGGCTTCATCGACACTCATCTGCATATCGAAAGCAGTCTGGTCACGCCATTTGAATTTGACCGCTGTGTCACGCCACGCGGGATCACCACAGCAATATGCGATCCTCATGAGATTGCGAATGTCATCGGGCTGGACGGCATCCGTTATTTTCAGCAGGCGTCCGAACATGTGTTGATGGATCTTCGCGTGCAGCTTTCCTCCTGCGTGCCCGCAACCGACATGGAAACCTCTGGCGCGCGGATCGAGGCAGAAGATCTCCAGCAGGTGATGGGCCATCCGTCGAATATCGGGTTGGCCGAGTTCATGAATTATCCCGGTGTTATCCATCGCGATCCGTCGGCCATGGCCAAGCTGCGCCTGTTTGAAGGCGGTCATAAAGACGGTCATTGCCCGCAACTGCGCGGCACCGATCTGAACGCCTATATTGCCGCAGGAATTCGCACCGAACACGAAGCGACAACAGCCGAGGAAGCTGCCGAAAAGCTGCGCAAGGGAATGCGAGTCTTGATCCGCGAAGGCTCTGTCAGCAAGGATCTTGAGGCGCTGCAGCCTGTTCTGACCGATCTGACTGCCCCCTATATGTGCCTATGCACGGATGACAGAAACCCGCTTGATATCGCGGATCACGGGCATCTGGACTATATGATCCGGCGATTGATCCAAAAGGGATGTTCGCCCCTGTCGGTCTATCGGGCGGCATCGCTATCTGCGGCAGAAGCCTTTGGGCTGAAGGATCGCGGTCTGATCGCACCTGGATTGCGTGCGGATATCGTTGCACTGGACAGTCTGGAGGATTGCAACGCGCAGTTGGTCATCGTCGGCGGTCGCGTTGCGGATGACAAGGCTGTTGCGTCGCGGCAAACCATTGCGCCGGTGGGTCGGGGGTCAGTCAAGGCGCCGCAGGTGAAAGCCCAGGATTTCCGGTGCAGCGGCAACCGGACGGAAACCGACGTGATCGGTATTCTGGAAGGCAAGATCATTACCGAACATCTGCGCAAGGACATTCAACCACAGGACGGCGACAAACGCCCCGATCCCGAACGCGATCTGATGCGGATTGCTGTCATTGAACGACACGGCAAAAATGGCAATATCGCCACCGGTTTCGTCCATGGATTTGGAATTCGACGCGGGGCGATCGCCTCTACCGTCTGTCATGACCATCACAATATCGCCGTGGTGGGCGCGGATTATTCCGATATGGCGCTGGCCGCGAATCGTCTGTCCGAAATCGAAGGCGGTTTTGTTGTCGCGGAGGGCGGCAAGATACTGGCCGAACTGCCCCTGCCCGTTGCCGGCCTGATGAGCCTTGAACCCTTCGAGGCTGTCCGCGACCAATTGGCGCGAATGCGCGAAGCCGCCTATAGCCTTGGCGTCACGCTGGAAGAGCCGTTCCTGCAACTGACCTTCACCGCCCTGCCCGTCATCCCTGCCCTGAAAATCACAGATCGCGGCATGGTCGATGTGGTCAAGTTCGAGATTATCCCCGGCTGAGCTTCAACGTCGTCAAGCTCGCCTCTGTCCAGAGAGCTGACAATGAAGGTGATCTGGCCAAGCCCCTGAACCAGGTCGTCAGTCGTGCTTGATGACCATTGTGCGGGTCGCCGTAAATTCATACAGCGCGTCAAAGCCCTTTTCACGACCATGCCCGGATTTCTTCATTCCGCCAAAGGGCAATTCGATCCCGCCGCCCGCGCCATAGGCGTTGACGAACACCTGCCCGACCTTGATCAGACGCGCCACACGGATTGCCCGGCTGCCGTCCCGCGACCAGACTCCGGCCACCAATCCGTATTCAGTATCATTGGCCAAAGCGATGGCGTCCGCCTCATCCTTGAAGGTCATCAGGGCCAGAACCGGGCCAAAAACCTCTTCCTGCGCCAGCAGGTGATCGCGCGGCACCGGACCATAGGCTCGCGGTGCGACAAAATTCCCGTCAGGCGCAGCATCGGCGGCGATTTGACCCGCAGCAATCAGCGGAATACCGTCGGCATCAGCCTGTTGGCAAAAACGCTCTACCCGGGCCTTCTGCTTGGGGCTGATCAGTGGGCCAAGATCGTGATCGCCATCCTGCATCCCTGCGGTCAGTTTTGGGAAATCGGTGCGCAGGCGTTCGATCACGCGATCCGCGATGCTTTCCTGAACCAGCAGACGTGCCCCGGCCGAACAGGTCTGTCCCGCATTTTGGGTGATCGCCTTCAACACGATCGGCATGGTCACATCCAGATCGGCGTCCTCAAACACGATCTGCGGGGATTTCCCCCCCAGTTCCAGCGTGCAGCCGATATGGTTCTGCGCCGCCGATGTCTGAACCGCAACGCCAACGGGCGGGCTTCCGGTGAAACTGATGAAGTCGATTCCGCGATGCGCCGACAGCGCCGCTCCGGCCACGTCACCGCGACCGGGAACGCAATTCAACGCCCCGGCTGGCAGACCCGCGTCCCGCAGGATCTCACACAAGCGCATGGGCGTCAGGCAGGCATCCTCGGCAGGCTTCAAAACACAGGCATTGCCCATCGCCAACGCGGCAGAGATCGTGCGCCCGAACATTTGTGCGGGATAATTCCACGGGATGATATGACCCGTGACACCGTGCGGAACGTGTTCTGTCGTGACGAAAAAGCCCGCGGAAAAGGGGATCATGTCGCCATGAACCTTATCCGCAGCGCCACCATAAAACTCCAGATATCGGGCGGTCGCCGTGATGTCGGCCCGCGCCTGAGATATCGGCTGCCGCAATCACGGGCTTCCAGTGCAGCCAGTTCATCAAAGGCCTCGGTCACCAATACGGATGCGCGGGAAAGGATGCGACCGCGTTCAGTCGCGGACATGCGCCCCCATTCCTCGGCCAGCGCACGGCGCGCGGCCTGCACGGCGGCGTCGATATCTTCTGCATTTCCGGCGGCAATCTGCGTGAAAACCTGCCCCGTCGCCGGGTCAATGACGTCCAACAATTGCCCACTGGCCGAGGGGCGCCATTCATTATCAATGAAAACGCCATTAGGTGCCGCAACGGGCGATTGACTGCGGGTCTGGATATTCATGGCTGGTCCTCCTTGCCGCAACAGATTTGCTGATCGCGATCGCTAGAGCAAGCGACGGTTCCACGCCTTGTCGACAATCTCGATCGCAATCGCAATCGCCTGATCTATCGCCAGATCGCTGGTATCAAGAACGACGGCATCATCGGCTGGGCGCAAGGGCGCAGTTGCACGTTCGCTGTCGCGGCGGTCACGTTCCTGCAGTTGCAACAGCATCTCTGCCGGGTCCGCCCCCAATTCTGCGGCGCGTCGCTGTGCGCGAATTTCATCGGAAGCGATGACATACAGCTTTACCTCCGCATCAGGGCAGATGACCGTGCCGATATCACGGCCATCCAGGACGGCACCCGGTTCCCGCGCGGCAAAACGGCGCTGAAAATCGAACAGGGCGGCCCGCACTTCCGGTATCGCAGCAACCCGGCTGGCAGCTTGACCAGCCCCGGCCGAGCGCAGGTCATCGCGGGTCAGGTCTTCGGCCGTCAGGCTTTGCGCCGCCTGCACCGGATCGCCCCCCCTGACGCCTGTGGCGCGATAAAGCAAACCGGTATCCAGGTGATGAAACCCGAAATAAACGGCCAGCGCCCGGGCAATCGTCCCCTTTCCAGAAGCGGCAGGTCCGTCGATGGCGATGGCAAAGCTCATGGGTAAGCCCTTGTTGCTGCTGGAATCGATCACGGCACTTCATTTGCATATCCAAGGCGGCCGGGTCCAGACCTTCCCGGAATAAGAGCCTTGCAAACTTGGGGCTTGGCAAAAGTTCGACCCTGCCGTCTTATTATAGCTGGTTTTAAATGTTTACAGGTTTGGTGAAGTGTGGCGCCACATATCTCAAGATTGATTGACGCAGTTACCGTAGAGGACGTTCAAAAATGCCTTTTTGAAGCCATGGCTTCTTTTGGCTTTCAGCATACCCTGTATGCTGCCCGTTACCTTCTTGAACTCCCAACGACCGTGATTCACGAGGAGTTGGAAGTCTGGAGCAATTTTCCAGATAGCTTTGTCAGCACGTTGACCTCACAGAAAATGCTTCAGGTTTCGTACTGGGCTCAATGGGCCTTGCTGAATGTCGGATTCATCACGACCGAGGAAATCACCCGACTTCACGGACCCGACACCTTGTCCGATTTTGCACGTGACAAGGGCTTTTCGGGGGGGATCTTGTTCAGCTTGAAAGGAAAGGTGCTGCGCAGCAATGGTGCTGTCTGGTTGAATCCTGGTCAGGATGCCACCACCGAGCAGACAATTACGCTATGGGACAAAAAACAGCCATGAGTTGAAGTTGACCTGTTGGGTGGCGCATTTGCGCATGGCAACAATCCGTCGCCGAAAGAAGCGCGCAGCGCTGACCCTACGTCAACGCGAAGTTCTGGAATGGAGCGCAGCCGGCAAGACCATCGCAGAAATCGCAACAATTCTAGGCGTTACTGGCGCGACGGTCGAAAAACATCTGCGTCTGGCCCGCGACAGTCTTGGGGCCGGAAACACAGCACAAGCCATTTTAAAGGCCCATCTGACGAACCAGATTTTTTCCGGCGACGAGCCGACAAAAAATACGCGGTAAGGAATCCCTGACTTTCATTCATACATGCGAATTCGTTCTATTACCCTGTTCCGTGAGTGGTGACACATTTGTGTCAGGAACGCCGCGCCACTTGGTCCGAGTTGCCCGGACCTCGGTGCAGCCTGGAGAACCAGGCAAGGCTTGCCGATGATTTACGTCATCATCGGCAAGCCTTCTTTTTAAGCCAATGGATCATCCATGCCCAAAAGAAAACGCCGGCCCAACGGACCGGCGCGTTCGTCATTTGCGTCAGGTGACTAAAATCAGCCGCCAGCCAGCGTTTTTGCGACTTCGGCCGCGAAATCTTCTTCTTTTTTCTCGATACCTTCGCCAACTGCGACGCGGGCATAGCCGGTCACTTCAACGCCAGCGTCTTTCGCGGCCTGTGCCACGGTGACATCGGGATTGATGACGAACTTCTGGTTCAGCAGGGTCACTTCTTCGAAGAACTTACCCATGCGGCCTTCGATCATCTTTTCGATGACAGCTTCCGGCTTGCCCGATTCGCGTGCCTGCTCGCTCAGAACAGCTTTCTCACGCTCGACCAGTGCAGGGTCCAGATCGGCTTCCGACAGCGAAGCGGGGCTGGTCGCTGCGATGTGCATTGCGATCTGCTTGCCGATTTCTTCTGCCTTGTCCTTGGGGCCATTCAGCGACACCAGAACGCCAATGCGGCCCATGCCTTCGGCAGCAGCATTGTGGACGTAGGACACGATGGTGTCGCCTTCCAGAATGTGCATGCGGCGCAAGGTCATGTTTTCGCCGATACGCGCGATGGCGTCGGTCAGAACATCAGCGACCGGACGGCCGTTCAGATGGGTCTGCTTCAGCACTTCGACGTCTTCATCAACGGTCAGAGCAACATCGGCAATTTCGCGAACCAGCTGCTGGAAATCAGCATTCTTGGCGACGAAGTCGGTTTCCGAGTTCAGCTCGACGGCGACGCCCTTGCCATCGGTCACCGAAACACCGACCAGACCTTCGGCAGCAACGCGACCGGATTTCTTGGCAGCTTTGGCCAGACCCTTGGTGCGCAACCAGTCAACCGCGGCTTCCATGTCGCCGTTGTTTTCGGTCAGCGCCTTTTTGGCGTCCATCATACCTGCGCCGGTGGTTTCGCGCAGCTCTTTCACCATAGCGGCGGTGATAGCCATGACTCGTCTCCTTGTTTCAACGCGTCAGGCGGGGATATCCCCGCCTGACGACAATACGGTAAAAGTCCGTGTCCGCGCCGGATCAGGCGTCGGCGGTCGACTGTTCTTCGGCTGCGACTTCGGCTTCGCCTTCGTCCAGCAGCTCTTCCGGGGCCTCGGTCAGCGCACCAACGTCAACACCAGCAGCACCCATTTGTGCCGACATGCCGTCCAGAGCAGCGCGGCTGGCCAGATCGCAATACAGCGCGATGGCGCGGGCAGCGTCGTCGTTACCCGGGATGATGTAGTCAACGCCTGCAGGCGATGCGTTGCTGTCGACGACAGCCACAACCGGAATGCCCAGTTTCTTGGCTTCCAGGATTGCCAGATCTTCTTTGTTCACGTCGATCACGAACAGCAGGTCCGGCAGACCGCCCATTTCGCGGATCCCGCCCAGCGACGCTTGCAGTTTGGCCTGCTCACGCTCAAGGCCCAGACGCTCTTTCTTGGTCATGCCTTCGGCACCCGAAGCCATGGTTTCGTCAATGGCTTTCAGACGGTTGATCGACTGCGAAACGGTTTTCCAGTTGGTCAGCGTGCCGCCCAGCCAACGGTGGTTCATGTAGAACTGTGCCGAACGCTCTGCCGCATCTGCGACGGGCTTTTGTGCCTGACGCTTGGTGCCGACGAACAGAACGCGGCCGCCTTTGGCGACGGTGTCACGAACGACTTGCAAAGCGGCGTCCAGCATTTGGACGGTTTGCGTCAGATCCATGATGTGAATGCCGTTGCGATCGCCGTAGATAAACTCGGCCATACGCGGGTTCCAGCGTTGCGTCTGGTGACCGTAGTGAACGCCAGCTTCAAGCAGCTGACGCAATGTGAATTCAGGAAGCGCCATATCCATGTTCCTTTCCGGTTTGCGCCTTGGCAGAAGTTTTGAAGGCAAAGCCTCAACCGGTGGACCAACTGCGGATTTCTCCCGCAGCGGCCCTCTTCTGCCTGTGAAGTGAGCGCGAATTAAACAGGATGGGTTGGAAATGCAAGCTGATTCAGGCGCCCGAACCGCCCAAAAACCACTTCCCGACCACGAAAACCTGACGAAACGTCCAATTGTATCACAACCGAGTCGGCCCCATTCTTGATGAATGACCATAAACACGCCGAAATATGACCCCGCGATTCCAATGAAACCACAGTTTTCCTTTGGGCGCCCCCATGATTTTCACGAGCTTCTGGCCGACGGGATCGTTCATGGCGTTGGCGTGGTCTTTGCCCTGATCGGCGGGACAGCGCTGATTTTTTACGCGACGATCTTTGCCAGCCGTCCTGAACAGATTGCCGTCTGGATCTACAGCATCGGGCTGATCGCGTCGCTCGCAATCTCTTTCACCTATAATATGCTGCCGCATTCCCGGCTGAAATGGCATTTTCGACGGCTGGACCATTCTGCAATCTTCATCCTGATTGCGGCGACCTATACCCCCTTTCTGCAACGGGGAGCGCATGATCCATGGGCCATGTGGCTACTGGTCGCCATCTGGCTGATGGCCGCATTCGGAATTGCGTTGAAATGCCTGTTTCCCGGCCGCTATCACCGGCTTGCCATCGGTCTGTATCTGTTGATGGGGTGGAGCGGGCTGATCGCCTTCAAGTCCATTTCGACCATTGTTCCCTCCGTGTCGATGCTGCTGATCGTGTTGGGTGGCCTGATTTATACCATTGGCGTGATCTTCCATGTCTGGGAAAGATTGCGGTTCCAAAACGCGATCTGGCACAGTTTTGTCGTTATCGCTGCGGCAATTCACTATTCTGCGGTCCTGACCTCATTCCAATATACTGCACCCTGAGCCTTGACGTTTCGCATCTTGGGTTTCGAATCCGATAGCGTTAACATTACAGGCATGGCCGCCGCGTGGCTTGCATCGCAGCGGCCTTGACGTCAGTCTGCCATAGCAACCGATCAGAGGTGCCAAGATGACCCCGGAAATCCAATCTCAGAAAACGCGCGAACTGTGCAACCTTGCCCCGGTCATTCCGGTGATCGTGATCAAGGACATCACCAAAGCCGAGGATCTTGCCCGTGCCTTGGTCGCAGGCGGTCTGCCGGTGCTGGAAGTGACATTGCGTTCCGACGCGGCGCTGGATTCGATCCGCGCCATGTCCAGGATTGAGGGCGGCCATGTCGGTGCAGGCACGGTTCTGACGCCAGATGATGCCAAACGCGCCAAGGATGCGGGGGCGAAATTCGCCGTCTCGCCCGGTCTGACGGATCGCCTGATTCAGGCTTGCTCTGACCTTGATCTACCACTGCTGCCCGGTGCCGTGACCGCGTCCGAAGTGATGCGAGCCGCCGATGCCGGCTATGACATGCTGAAATTCTTTCCGGCCGAAGCCGTGGGCGGCGCTCCGGCGTTGAAATCGCTGGCCGGTCCGCTGCCCAAGGTCAGCTTCTGCCCGACCGGTGGTGTGTCGCCTGACAATGCACGCGATTACCTGTCCCTGCCCAATGTGGTATGCGTTGGCGGCAGTTGGGTGGCGACGGATGCGGATGTGACGGCAGAAAACTGGTCCGCGATCGAAGCCCGCGCCCGCACCGCCACGGCATTGCGATAAGGCCGAAAGCCCAATGTCCGCCCAGATCGCCCGCGCCCGCCGGAACGTAATCGTCCTGTTCGCAGCGCAGGCCATTCTGGGCGCACAAATGTCGATGATTTTCATCGTTGGCGGGTTGGCGGGAAAGATGCTTGCCCCCCATCCCTGTATCGTCACCCTGCCCCTGTCGATGATTATTCTGGGCACCGCGCTCAGCGCCCGCCCCTTGGCCCGTTTCATGCAGAATCATGGTCGAAGGGCAGGATTTCTTGTTGCCGTAGGTTCGGGCACGATTGGCGCGATGATATGCGCCTTGGCCATTTGGACCGGATCGTTCTGGCTTTTCATGACGGGGTCGTTACTGACGGGCGTGTATCAGGCGGGTCAGGGATTTTACCGTTTCGCGGCCACCGATACCGCCCCCGAATCCTTCGCACCGCGCGCCATCAGCTGGGTCATGGTTGGCGGGCTTATTGCAGCTATCCTTGGCCCCGCTTTGGTGCGCTACACCGACGGGATAACCGCCGTGCCGTTTCTGGCCACCTATGGCGCGATCTTTTTGCTGAATCTGACCGGCCCGGTTCTTTTCGCATTCCTCGACATCCCCAAACCCGAAGCCCAACCCTTGGCCACGGGCGCAACCCGCTCCATCGGCGATCTGCTTCGATCCCCCAGAATTCTTGTCGCAATGATCTGTGGGACCGTATCTTACGCGCTGATGAATTTGATGATGACCTCGACCTCACTTGCCGTCGTGGGATGCGGGTTCGAACAAAAAGACGCGGCCAACATTATCGGCCTGCATGCCCTGGCTATGTTCGCGCCCAGCTTTTTCACCGGGTCGCTGATTACCCGATTCGGGGCGGAACGGATTGTTGCAATCGGCCTTGCCATCCTGACCCTCGCCGGAGGTATCGCGCTGGCTGGCGTCGATCTGGCCAATTTCTACGTCGCATTGATGTTGTTGGGGGTGGGCTGGAATTTCGGCTATATCGGGGCAACGGCAATGTTGACCGGCACCTATCGCGCGGATGAGCGTGGCCGCGTTCAGGGTATCAACGATGCGGTGGTTTTCAGCGGCGTGTTTCTGGCTTCTCTTTCATCCGGCGGGCTGATGAATTGCGCAGGCGGCAGCGCGCAACAGGGGTGGAGTGCCGTAACCCTTACGATGCTGCCTTTTCTGATGTTGGCCGCCGCTGCACTGATCTGGCTGACCAGATCACAACGGCGTCCGACAACAGTTGGTTAAAACAGGTCTTTTTGTTCCGGTGCCGAAGGGTCGGATTTCTTGCTTGATTTCGGCCCTGATTTTGGTGGCGCGCCCTCGGGGCGAACTGCAGTGCGACCATCAGAAAACTCAATCTCGAAATGCGGGGTGACACGGGCCGTCGCGGCCGAGGTTATCAGACCGTCCGGCCCATGCACCACAGCAAAACCACGCTTCAGCGTTTCCTGGTATCCCAGGGTTTGCCGCATCCGGTCCAACCGCTGCAAGGCATCCCGACGGCCCAGGATTGCCCGCCGGCCCGCCACCTCCAGACGCCCGCCAAGCAGCTGCAACCTTTCACCTTGCGTGACGATCGCCCGTCGGGTCGTTGCCACCATCCGCCCCAGTGACGCATCCAACCGCTCTTGCAAGACATGCAGGCGGTCCTGACGACGCTCGATCCGGCGCTGATTGCCGGTCGTCAGCCGCGCATCAAGACGCTCCAGGGAATGGCGCTTGCGATCGGTGAATTGTCGCAGCATCGCGACGGGCATCGGTCGCGATGCCAACTCCTGCCGTCGTGTCCTGACCAGACCGCGCAGCGCGGGCTCTAATCGTCCGCCCCACAGATCCAGCCGCTGACGCGCACCTTCGGTCAGCGCTGCGGGTCGGCCCATTGCGCGGGCCAGATCACGCAACCGCTGACGCGGCCGGTCAATCCTGTGCGCTGCAGCCCTGCTCATCCGGGCATTGGCTTCGGCAAGCCGCGCGGCCAGTTCCGCCCGCACCGGAACAGCAATCTCGGCAGCCGCCGTCGGAGTAGGTGCCCGGCGATCAGCGGCATAATCGATCAGCGTCGTATCAGTCTCATGCCCGACAGCCGAGATTAACGGAATCTGACTTGCGGCCGCCGCACGGACGACCGCCTCATCATTGAAGCCCCACAAATCCTCAAGACTGCCGCCGCCACGCGCGACGATCAGCAGATCAGGGCGCGGGATCGCTCCGTCCGGCTGCAGCATGTTGAAACCGGCGATTGCCGCCGCCACCTGACCCGCGCTGGCCTCGCCCTGAACAGCGACCGGCCAGATGAGGACATGGGTTGGGAAACGGTCGCGCAGCCGGTGCAGAATATCACGGATAACCGCCCCCGAAGGAGAGGTAACGACCCCGATCACACGCGGCAAAAATGGCAGGGCCCGCTTGCGATCCTGATCGAACAGCCCTTCCGCAGCCAGCGCCTTGCGCCGCCTTTCCAGCATCGCCATCAATGCGCCCGCCCCGGCAGGCTCGATCTGATCGACGATCATCTGATATTTTGACTGCCCGGGGAAGGTGGTCATTCGGCCCGTCGCAACAACCTCCATCCCCTCTTCCGGGCGTTGGATCAGCCGCGCGGCCTGCCCCTTCCATGTAATGGCCGCCAGAACCGCCCGATCATCCTTCAGATCGAAATATAAATGTCCCGAAGAGGGTCGCGATACGCGCCCGATTTCCCCCCGCACACGAACACGCCCGAATTGATCTTCAATGCTGCGCTTTACCGCGCCCGAAAGCTCGGACACGGTGAATTCGTGGGCGTTGTTTCCAGGCCCGTCCAGTGGGCCATCGTCTTCAAGAAGATCCGTCATATTTTCCGCAAGCCATCACATGAATGGATAAAGGTGGATCTCGTTACCACCACCACCAGGATATTTCCAATGCGGCACAGAATGCATCGCAAGCTGATCATTGTCCCAAGGCAAAAAACGCGATGGCGCGAAAAATTCTTGCTGCATCAATACCGTCGGTCGTTCTTAAGCCGGATCGCGCTTACAGTCACCCTGCCCAAACCGAACCGGCAAAATCCTACCGAACATATCTGATGACAGCGCATCAGCGCAGCAACAACATCCCTCTCGTCGGAAAGAATGATGGCAGCCGTTTGAAGCGTCATTCAAACTTCGGGATTGCGCATCACAGGGCCTGCCACTAGTCCATGCAAAATCATGGCAACGCGGCATGACTGCAAGGGAAAGGGCTGCTTATGAATATCCTCATCCTCGGCGGCGGTGGGCGTGAACATGCGCTTGCATGGGCCATTCGGCAAAACCCGAAATGCGACCGTCTGTTTGTCGCGCCGGGCAATGCAGGCATCGCGGCGGTCGCGGAATGCGCCAGCCTGAACCCGAACTCTCGCGCCGAAGTGTTGGAGTTTGCACAGGAAAATGCCGTCGATTTCATTGTCGTCGGCCCCGAGGCTCCGCTGGCCGCAGGTGTATCGGATGCGCTGCGCGACGCAGGCTTTCTGGTTTTTGGCCCTTCGCAAGCCGCCGCCCAACTGGAAGCCTCCAAAGCGTTCACCAAGGAAATCTGCGATGCCTGCGGTGCGCCGACCGCCGCCTGGGCGCGTTTCACCGATGCCGGCAGTGCCCGCGACTATGTCACCCGGCAGGGCGCACCCATCGTGGTCAAGGCAGACGGACTGGCTGCGGGCAAAGGCGTCACCGTCGCAGAAACCGTGGAACAAGCGCATGATGCGATCGACCTGATCTTTGACGGCGAATTTGGCGACATGTCAGTCGTTATCGAAGAATTCATGGATGGCGAAGAAGCCAGCTTCTTTGTCCTCAGCGACGGGACAAATTGTCTGCCGATCGGCACCGCACAGGATCACAAGCGTGTCGGCGAAGGCGATACCGGGCCAAATACCGGCGGCATGGGCGCCTATAGCCCCGCACCAATCATGACGCCGGAACTGCAGGATCAGGTGATGGAGCGGATCGTCCGACCAACCATTTCCGAAATGTCGCGAAGAAACAGCCCCTTCCAGGGTGTTCTTTACGTCGGGTTGATGATCAGGGACGGTCAGGCCCGTTTGGTCGAATACAATGTGCGCTTCGGCGATCCTGAATGTCAGGCGCTGATGATCCGCCTTGGCGCCCAGGCCTTGGATCTGCTTCTGGCCTGCGCACAGTCGCGGCTGGACGAAACCGCTGTCACATGGGCCGACGACCACGCGATGACAGTCGTCCTTGCCGCTGACGGCTATCCTGGAAAATACGATAAAGGAAGCCAAATCAAAAGATTGGATGAAATTCCTGAAAACAGCTTTAACGTTATCTTCCACGCCGGAACCGATATGTGGGACGGCAAGATCGTCGCGACCGGCGGGCGCGTTCTGGCCTGTACCGGCCGTGGCGCGACCCTTCAGCAGGCGCATGACCGCGCTTACGCGCTGGTCGACGCCATCGACTGGCCGCAGGGTTTCTACCGACGCGACATCGGCTGGCGCGCATTATAAAAAACCGGCGCGCCCAAGGGCCACCGGTTTGATGACAAATCTATCTTCTGTGCTCAAATATCCCCGCCGGAGGCATCCGACGGGGCCGATAGCACATCCCTACGAGGTCGAATACAGACCTTCGTAGATCGGCAACAGATTATCCGTTTCGAACAGCGAACTGACCGAAGTGCCGTTCCAGATGTTCAGAATAGCTTGGGTGAACATCGGCGCGGTTGGCACGATACGAATATTCGGCGCATTCTTCACCGCATCAGTCGGCTGGATCGAATCGGTGATGACCAGCGACTTCATGACCGAATTGGTCACCCGCTCGACCGCCGGACCCGACAGCACGCCATGTGTGATATAGGCATGAACCTCGGTCGCGCCGCTATCGGTCAGAACCTGCGCAGCTTTGACCAGCGTTCCGGCCGTGTCGCAGATATCGTCGACAATGATGCAGGCCTTGCCGCGCACATCCCCGATCACCGTCATCTCGGCAATTTCACCGGCCCTTTCACGGCGCTTGTCGACGATCGACAGCGGCGCCCCGATCCGCGTCGCCAACTCGCGTGCCCGCGCCACGCCACCAACGTCGGGCGACACGACCATCAGGTCATCCATCCGCCCCTTGAAATGGTGTTGCACGTCCAGCGCAAAAACCGGCGCGGCATAAAGGTTGTCCACCGGAATATCAAAGAAGCCCTGAATCTGCGCCGCATGCAGGTCCATCGTCAGGACGCGATCGACGCCCGCTTCGGTGATCAGGTTGGCGACCAGTTTTGCGCTGATTGGCGTACGGGCTTTGGCGCGACGATCCTGACGGGCATAGCCGAAATAGGGGATCACAGCCGTGATGCGTGCAGCCGACGAACGCTTCAGCGCATCCGTCATGATCAGCAGCTCCATCAGGTTGTCATTCGCCGGGTTCGAGGTCGACTGAATGATGTACATATCCTCGCCGCGCACATTCTCGAACACTTCAACGAAAATTTCCTGATCGTTGAAACGCTCGACACGTGCATCACACAATCCGACATTCATGCCGCGATGCATCGACATTCGTCGCGCAATAGAGGCTGCAAGGGATTGATTAGCGTTACCGGCGATTAGCTTGGGTTCGGTCATGACGGGCATGGATGGCAGGCCTTTGGCAGGGATTCGTCAGATTGCAAACGCCTTATCACCCGGCTAGCCTGCGGGCAAACCAAGAAGGACCGTCTTTATGGCCAGTATCGACTACTATCTGGGCACGATCAGCCCCTATGTTTACCTTGCAGGCACCCGGTTAGAGGAAATCGCCCAGAAACACGGCGCAACCGTGACCTATAAGCCGGTCGATCTGATGCAATTGTTTGACCGCACCGGCGGGATTCGCCCGGCTGATCGACATGCCAGCCGGATGGAGTATCGGGCACAGGAATTGCAGCGTTGGGCCGATTATCTGGGTGTTCCCTTCAACTTGAAGCCCGCGCATTGGCCGGTGAACATGGCGCCATCCTCTTATGCGGTGATTGCCGCGCAGGACGCGGGCGGTGGCAATCTGGGCGCGTTGGTAAATGGTTTTGCCAATGCCGTCTGGGCCGAAGAGCGCGATATCAGCGATGATGCGGTAATCCGCGATCTGCTTGGCAAGCATGGCTTTGACCCCGAATTGGCAGATAAAGGCCTGTTCATCGGTGCCGAAACCTATGCCCGCAACCTGGAACAGGCGGTCGAGGCAGGGGCGTTCGGTGCGCCGTTTTATGTCGTAAGGGAAACCGGCCAGCGTTTCTGGGGGCAAGATCGCCTGGACTTTCTTGACCGGCATCTGGCTTCGTTGTGAGCGGCGTTTATCAACGACATTGGCCGGGCGACAAGGATCGCCCTGCCCTTGCGCTACACTGCATGCTGGCAAGTGGTAGCTATTGGGGACCAATAGCTGATCGGCTGAATGGCCGGATTGATCTGCAAGCCTTTGACATGCCGGGCCATGGCCGCAGCGGCGACTGGACACCGGAACCCGGCGGACCAGATTACCACACGACCATCACCCGCATCGCGGCCAGCTTCATTGACCGGCCGCTTGATCTGATCGGGCATAGCATGGGCGCAACCGTGGCTTTGCGGATCGCCGTCGCCGCGCCCGAGGCCGTCCGCAGCCTGACCCTGATAGAGCCGGTCTTGTTTGCCGCTGCCCCCGATCCATTACAGCAAGCGCGCGATGCAGAAATCCTGGGACTTGTGGCTGAAGGTCGCGACAAAGATGCTACCCGTGCCTTCATAGATGCCTGGGGTGCACAGTCCTTTGATGACATGGACCCGCGCGCGCAAGTTCAAATGCAGCAAAGGATTGGCATGGTTGCAAACAATGTCGCCGCCTTGTCGCACGACAACGCCGGTATCCTGCGTGACGGCGGGTTAGAGGCGATTGACGCCCCGGTTTTGCTGATCTCGGGTCAGGATTCCACCCCGGTCGTCCATGCAATAGCCGACGCACTCGCCGCGCGCCTACCCGATGTCGGCCGCGCAACTGTGCCGGGTGCCGGGCATATGCTGCCAATCACGCACCCCGATCAGGTCGCAGGGCTGATAAACGTGAATCTGGATCGCGCGTAACTGCCTGACCAACCTCAACGAAGTCTGGCCTGCAGCGAAGGCTGGCCTGCAGGGATGCCGTTGCCACTGGCAGTCACGTCTTCGGCGCCAACCTCCGGCAGACGCTGTCACAACGTAAAATCATCCGCATGCGGCACCGGCCCGATCGCCAACCAGTCCGCCCGAATACGCGCAACGCGTGTGTCGCCCCATGTCCGAAAGACAAGGGTAAAGCCGCTGGCAGTCACGTTTTCGGCCTGCAGATCGGCGCGCTGATTGCTGCCCCCATCAATATCCCACATGCTGATGGATACCTGCACCACAGGCGCGGTAAAAAATGGCTTATCAAATATGATTTGCTTGCGGATGTGACGTGGCCCGTTGCCTGACCACATCGGGGCATCATCCTCGAAGGCAGAAAACATCAACTGGCTGCTGCTGCAGATTCCGACCGCGTGATGACTGAAAACCTGCATTCGTTACCCGCCTGCTGAACCAAAAACAGATTATAGTATCAGCTTTGATATGCAAAAGCCCCGGAAACATCCGAGGCTTTTGCGAACTTATACCTTTGTCGCGAAATCAATCCGGCACACTGGCTTGATTGGGATCCAGACCGATATGGGTGCCAAGGGCTTCCATATCTGCCAGCAACTTGACGGCTGCGGTCACGACATCCTCGCCCACCTGATCGCGGCGATTTTCAGCGTGACGTTTTTGCTTATGCGCATCCGTCAGCATCTCATTGAAGACCTGCTGCGTCATTTCCGCCCGCGGATGACCGCGTTCAGCAAGCAAAGTGACCGACTCGGGATTGATTTCAACGAATCCGCCGCTGACGGCAAATTCGATTTCCGATCCATCATCGCCGATCACGGTCACGAGACCGGGACGAAGGGTCACGATGGTCGGCGCATGCCCAGGCATGGCGGTCAGATCGCCGTCATTGCCCGGCAGGCGCACTTCGCGCACCGGGACAGAGACGAGGCTCCGTTCCGGCGACACAAGGTCGAACTGCATGGTATCGGCCATCTTGCCCCCTTATGCCGCTTCTGCGGCAAGACGCTCGGCTTTCGCCTTCACGTCGTCAATGTCGCCAACCATGTAGAAGGCGGCTTCCGGCAGGTGATCGTATTCGCCAGCCACCACAGCCTTGAACGACTCGATGGTTTTTTCCAGCGGAACCTGAACGCCGTCCGAGCCGGTGAAGACCTTTGCAACGTCGAATGGCTGCGACAGGAAGCGCTGGATCTTGCGTGCGCGGGTCACTGTCAGTTTATCTTCTTCCGACAGCTCATCCATGCCCAGAATGGCAATGATGTCCTGCAGCGATTTGTATTTCTGCAAGATACCCTGCACGTCGCGGGCAACCTGATAATGTTCTTCACCGACAACAGCCGGGTCAAGGATACGCGAGTTCGAGTCGAGCGGGTCAACAGCCGGGTAGATCCCCAGCTCTGAAATCGCGCGCGACAGAACGGTGGTTGCGTCCAGGTGGGCAAAGGTCGTGGCCGGTGCCGGGTCGGTCAAGTCATCGGCCGGAACGTAGACGGCCTGGATCGAGGTGATCGAGCCGTTCTTGGTCGAGGTGATGCGTTCCTGCATCGCGCCCATGTCGGTAGCCAACGTCGGCTGATAACCCACGGCGGACGGGATACGGCCCAACAGCGCCGACACTTCCGAACCCGCCTGGGTAAAGCGGAAGATGTTGTCGACGAAGAACAGAACGTCCGTGCCGGTCGCGTCGCGGAACTGTTCGGCCAGGGTCAGACCGGTCAGCGCGACGCGCATACGGGCCCCCGGAGGCTCGTTCATCTGGCCGTAAACCAGTGCCACCTGCGATTCCGCCAGATTGTCCGGCTTGATAACACCCGACTCCACCATTTCGTGGTAAAGGTCGTTGCCTTCACGGGTCCGTTCACCAACGCCCGCGAACACCGAATAGCCCGAGTGCACTTTTGCGATGTTGTTGATCAGTTCCATGATCAGAACGGTTTTGCCCACACCGGCGCCACCGAACAGGCCGATCTTGCCGCCTTTGGAATAGGGGGCGAGCAGGTCGATAACCTTGATGCCCGTCACCAGGATCTCGGACGAGGTCGCCTGGCTGGCGAAGTCCGGGGCCGGCTGGTGGATGGCGCGTGTCTCGGTCACCTCCAGCGGGGCACCTTCGTCCACGGGCTCGCCCACGACGTTCAGGATGCGGCCCAGCGTCACGTCGCCAACCGGAACCATGATCGGGCCGCCGGTGTCGCGAACAGCCTCGCCACGAACCAGACCTTCGGTCGAGTCCATCGCGATGGTGCGGACGGTGTTTTCGCCCAGATGCTGGGCAACTTCCAACACCAGCTCTTTGCCGTTGTTGGTCGTTACAAGTGCGTTCAGAATTGCGGGCAGCTTGTCTTCGAACTGCACGTCAACGACGGCGCCGATCACCTGCGTGATTTTACCTTTGGCCTCTGCCATGTTGTCACCTCTGCGTTACGGTCAGAGCGCCTCGGCGCCCGAAATGATTTCGATGAGTTCCTTGGTGATCGCTGCCTGACGCGACCGGTTATATTCCGTGGTCAGCCTGTCGATCATATCGCCTGCATTGCGCGTGGCGTTATCCATTGCGCTCATCCGCGCGCCCTGTTCGGACGCCGCATTTTCCAGAAGCGCCGCAAAAATCTGCGTCGCGACCGAGCGTGGCAACAGGTCAGCCAGAATGCCTTCCTCGCCGGGCTCGTAATCATAAAGCGCCGAAGCACCCGCTGCATCGCCCGCATCTTCCGGCATTTCAGCTGGAATGACCTGACGTGCGGTCGGAACCTGACTGATTACCGATTCAAAGCGGTTGTAGAAAATCGTAGCGACATCGTAGTTGCCAGCGTCAAAGCGGTTCAGAACTTCGTCCGCGATGTCGCGGGCGTTTTCGTATCCGACGCGCTTCACCTCGGACAGGTCGACGTGATGGACCAACTGGCTGCCATAATCACGCTTCAGCTGCTCGCGGCCCTTCTTGCCAACGGTCAGAATGGTCACTTCCTTGCCCTCACCGCGCAGCCGTTCGGCATATTGCCGCGCCAGCTTGACGATAGAGCTGTTGAAGCCACCGGCCAGACCGCGTTCCGAGGTCAGGACGACCAACAGTTGCTTCTGATCCGAACCCGTTCCCGCCAGCAGACGGGGCGCGTTTTCCGAACCGGCCGCATTCGCGGTCAGCCCGGCCATCACCGCCGACATTCGATCAGCATAGGGGCGCGCAGCCTCTGCCGCTTCCTGCGCACGGCGCAGTTTCGCGGCAGCGACCATTTGCATCGCCTTGGTGATCTTCCGCGTGTTCTTGACGCTTCCGATCCGGTTTTTTAGGTCCTTGAGACTGGGCATCTATTCCCCCCTCAGGCGCGGGTTTTGCTGTATTCGTCCAGCGCCGCCTTGATCGATTCTTCCAGCTCGCCCGACACCTTGCGGTCATTCCTGGTCATGTCGTCCAAGAGATCGGCTTTCTGATTGCGCAGGAACTGGATCAGGCCCTGTTCCCATGCAACAACCTCGCGCACCGGCACGTTGTCGATATAGCCTTTGGTGCCGGCGTAAATCACGATCACGATTTCCGCGTTGGTCAGCGGCTGGTATTGCGGCTGTTTCATCAGCTCGGTCAGGCGCGCACCACGGTTCAGCAGACGCTGCGTCGCGGCGTCAAGGTCCGAACCGAATTGGGCGAAGGCCGCCATTTCGCGATACTGAGCCAGTTCCAGCTTCACCGGACCCGCGACCGATTTCATCGCCTTGGTTTGTGCAGCCGAACCCACACGAGACACCGACAGACCGGTGTTCACGGCCGGACGGATACCTTGGAAGAACAGTTCGGTTTCCAGGAAGATCTGACCATCGGTGATCGAGATCACGTTGGTCGGAATATAGGCCGACACGTCGCCTGCCTGCGTTTCGATGATCGGCAAGGCGGTCAGCGAACCCGCGCCATTGGCTTCGTTCAGTTTGCAAGCGCGTTCCAGCAGGCGCGAGTGCAGATAGAAAACGTCGCCCGGATAAGCTTCACGTCCCGGCGGACGGCGCAGCAGCAGCGACATCTGACGATAGGCAACGGCTTGCTTCGACAGATCGTCATAGATGATCAGTGCATCCATGCCGTTGTCACGGAAGTATTCGCCAATCGCCGCGCCGGTGAACGGTGCCAGATACTGCATCGGAGCCGGGTCCGAAGCGGTTGCCGCAACAACGGTCGTATAGGCCATTGCACCGGTTTCTTCCAGCTTCTTCACCAACTGCGCAACGGTCGAACGCTTCTGGCCGACAGCAACATAAACGCAATGCAGCGTTTTCATGCCATCGTCTTCGCGGCCATTGTAGTTCAACTGGTTCAGGATCGCGTCCAGAGCAACAGCGGTTTTGCCGGTCTGACGGTCGCCGATGATCAGTTCGCGCTGACCACGGCCAATCGGGATCATGGCGTCAACGGCCTTGATGCCGGTTGCCATCGGTTCGTGAACCGATTTGCGCGGCATGATGCCTGGGGCCTTGACGTCGGCGATGCGGCGTTCGGTCGCGTCGATCGGACCTTTGCCGTCGATCGGGTTGCCAAGCGCGTCGACAACGCGGCCCAGCAGGCCTTTGCCAACCGGCACGTCCACGATGGAACGCGTGCGCTTGACGGTGTCGCCCTCTTTGATGTCGCGGTCGTCACCAAAGATAACCACACCGACGTTGTCGGTTTCGAGGTTCAGAACCATCCCGCGGATACCGCCCGGGAATTCGACCATCTCACCGGCCTGAACTTTGTCCAAGCCATAGACGCGTGCGATCCCGTCACCAACGGACAGCACCTGGCCAACTTCGGCAACCTCGGCCTCCTGACCGAAATTCTTGATCTGATCCTTGAGGATGGCCGAAATTTCGGCAGCCTGGATTCCCATTATCCGACCTCTTTCATAGCGTTCTGGAGGGAGGCGAGCTTCGAGCGGACCGAACTGTCGATCATCTGCGAGCCCATCTTTACAATCATACCGCCGATGAGGCTTTCATCGACGCGGGTTTTCAGTTTGACCTTTTTGCCCGATTTTTCGGACAGCGTATCGGCCAGACGCTTTTGCTGTTCATCGCTCAGCGCGATGGCGCTGGTAACATCGGCGGTAACCTCGCCACGCTCTTGCGCAATCAGATCGCCCAAACGGGTGACGAGTTGCGGCAGAACGAACAGGCGACGATTTTTGCCCATCAGCTTCAAGGTATTTGCCAGCGTTGCCGACAGCCCCATTTTCGAAGCCAGCGCGGTAATCGCATTGGTCTGCTGTTCGCGGTTGTAAAGCGGGGAATTGATCAGATCATTCAGATCGGTGCTGTCCGCCAAAGCGGCGCCCAGATCATCGACCTGCTGGGCCAGAGCATCCAGCCCCCCCTCTTCCTTGACGATGTCAAAGACAGCCTGCGCATAGCGCCCGGCGATACTTTGGGACATGGAAACAGTGTTGGCCACGGTCATCCTTCACGGTTAGCGCATACCCCACTGACGGGCCGGCCATCGGCTGGTCGGTCTGACGCGGGGTAACGGTCAACTGGTGGGCGGTTCCCGACGGGTTCCTCCCTTAAATCTCGGGCGTCTCTAGCAGGTGATTTCGTGCCCTGCAACCGCCTAGGACACGGAAATGAGAGCAGTTGGCGAAGCAATGTCGGAATAGTTATCAGAAAGCATGCCAATCTATTGCGACACGGCTGACGACAGGCATGGATCAAGAATGACCAACTTTTCTTCGGCACGGATATAGCCGCCTGCCAGAACAACCTGGCGGTCAGGGTCCGGCGCCTCCGGGTAATAGGTGATACACATGACCTGAAGGCCATCTGCCGGGCACATCAGAAGATAGGCCAGTGCGCCGTCCCATTGGCTTTCTTCCAACGTCCCTTGAATAGCCATGCTTATTCTGCCGCCATAATCAGGCGCCTGGTCCACCCAGTCCGGCAAGGTCTGACAGGTCGCCGGTTCAAGGGGCATCCCCTCGCCCGGCCGGAACGGGCTGGCAGGATCAATCTGCGGCTCTGCGAATGCAGGACCCGATATCGCCACGGTTGCCAGCGCGATGGAAAACAGCATGGGTTTGGGGGAACGATCGGACATGTCGGGACCTGCCTTTTTCAATGTTTTCGATGCAGGCCCAAACTGACCTATTGGGAAATTGCTGAAAAACGATCATTATATGGGCTTCTCATAAGAAAAATTTATGCCCATGGATCGCCCTCAACTTCCCCTGAACGCCCTTCGCACCTTCGAGGTCGCCGCCCGTCAGGGCAGCTTTACTCAGGCAGCGGTCGAGCTTTGCGTGACACAGGCCGCGGTCAGTCACCAAATCATCGGGTTAGAGCAGTTGTTGGGTGTTCAGCTTTTCAACCGCACATCGAAAGGGCTGGTGCTGACGGATGAGGGCAGTCTGCTATTGCCCAGCCTGACACAATCGCTGGACACCATCGGTACGCTGCTGGATCGCGTTCGCGAAGGCAGGTTCCGGGAAACGCTGAACATTGGTGCGGTGACGACTTTTGCGGTCGGAATGCTTTTGCCGAATCTGCAACGGTTTCAGACGCTTCATCCCAGCATCGACGTCCGGCTGTTCACCAACAACAACCGCGTCGATCTGGCGCGCGAGGGTCTGGATATGGCGATCCGATTCGGTGATGGGCTTTGGCCGGGGCTGCGCGTGATCCCCCTGCCCGCGACACCATTCACGCCGGTCTGTGCCCCCCGGATTGCTGATCGTCTTCGCACGCCCGCCGATTTGGCGGCGATGCCGCTGTTGCGGTCCTACCGCGCGGATGAATGGGACCTGTGGTTCGCGGCCTGCGGCCTGCCCTGTCCCGGCCTGCGCGGCCCGGTGCTGGACAGCTCGCTTGCCATAGCCGAGCTGGCCGAAGCAGGTGCGGGTATTGGATTGGTGCCGATTGCCATGTTTGCTGAACGATTGAGAGCGGGCCGTCTGGTTGCGCCACTGCAGCAGAAAGTCACGCTAGGCCGCTACTGGATCACCATGCAAAGATCGCGCGAACATTCGACCGCGATGGAGCCTTTCTGCGATTGGCTTGAACAAATAATGATGTCCGAAAAACAGGATTAGTCTGTCAGATCCCTGGCGACGCACCGCAGCGCCCCTTGCGGTTTGGGGCGTGGGCGGGCGATGCCACCCAGAACCTCGATCGGGTTGGGGACGTGAACACTGCTGCCGACGCCGGCAGTGCCTTGAACCTGCTTTGTCAACTCGGCCAGCACGACCCCCGCGATCAAGACACGGCTGATCTTGATGCCAGTCCGTTCCCACATATTTGCCGTGCGCAACCAGAAGCGGCGGTCAGAAGGAGGGATGTAAACCGCAGCACTACTCCACCCACTGATAAAGCCCGCTTTACGCGTCTGCGCCTCCAGTTGACCGGCCGTATAGCTGCGGCCGAAGCCAAAGGGCGTATCGTCCGACGCCGCCCACAGTCCGGCCCGGTTCGGCACCATGATCAGCATACGCCCACCAGGGCCAAGGACACGCCACGCCTCGGCCAGCACAGCGGCGGGATGGTCGCTGGTTTCCAGCCCGTGCAACATGACCAGCCGGTCCAGGCTGCCCGTGTCGATGGGCCAGGCCGTTTCGTCGCATAACACGCTGTGGTTGGCCATCCCGGCCGGCCACGCCATGACGCCTTGCGGCCCGGGCATCAACGCCGTCACACGCCGCGCCGTCGACAGGTATGGCCGCAACATCGGCGCCGCAAACCCGAAGCCTGCAACATTCATGCCGGTCGTGGAGGCAGGTGCCCAGCAGTCCGTCAATCGATCGCGCAAAATCCGCTGGACCACCCGGCCCAGTGACCGCTGGTAATAAAACCTGCGCAGATCCTCGATATCATGGTGCATTGCGAACCGGCCCGGCTTTTGTCACTGTCAAACACACCACATGAACAAGGATTTGCCAATGGCGCTGGAATTGGTCACGCTTCGTTGCCTGAAAGATAATTATGCCTACCTGCTGCATGGCGACGTCGGCACCGTCCTGATCGACGCCCCGGAGGCCATGCCGATCCTGACCGAGCTTGAGGCGCGCGGCTGGACGCTGGACGCCATTCTGCTGACCCACCATCACAACGATCACATTGATGGCGTGGCGGAAATCGTCGCGGCAACCGGCGCGAAGGTGATCGGCAATGGCGCCGATGCCAGCCGCCTGCCGCCGTTGGATCAGGCGATCCACGCAGGCCAGACGATCACCATCCTGGGCGAGCCCGTCGATGTCATCGACGTATCGGGCCACACCATCGGCCATGTCGCCTTTTATTTTCCCGAATCCGGCTATGCCTTTACCGCCGACAGCCTGATGGCAATCGGCTGTGGTCGTCTGTTCGAAGGCGATGCCGAAATGATGTGGGAAAGCCTGTCGCGTCTGAACGCCCTGCCCGGCGAAACGCTGATCTGTTCGGGCCATGATTATTGTGCCGGAAACGGGGCCTTCGCGCTGTCGGTCGATCTGGACAACGACGCGTTGCGTGACCGGCTTGAGGCAGTTCAGCAATCGAAAATACCATGCGCCCCGGCGACGCTGGCGGTGGAACGCGCGACCAATCCATTTCTGCGCGTTGCGGCCTTGCGTGACCATCTTGGCATGCCTATCTCCACCGATGCCGAAGTATTCAAGCGACTTCGCGAGATGAAGGACGCGTTCTGAATCCGCTTTGTCCAGCCACAATCACAACCCTCCAAAGCTTGAAATCAGGGCCTCCAAAGCTTGAAATCAGGGCATTGTGTTATCACATCTGCCTCAACCACCGGAAAATCGGGGCATCGGGTTCAAAAAGGACTTGATACCAGCCGCAATCCACCAAATCTTAACTGTATGGTGACAGTCTGGGCAGGTGGGCCGCTAAATGTGCTCATACCGCCAGTCGACTGACAGGAGACGACCCGTGCCAAGTTTCTCAACCTCATTGGAACAGGCCATTCACCAGGCGCTTGCACTGGCGAACGAAAATCGACACGAACTTGCAACACTGGAACATCTGTTGCTGGCGCTGACCGAAGAACCGGATGCGGTCAAGGTCATGCGGGCCTGCAACGTCGATCTGGAAGAACTGCGCAAGCTGCTGATCGAATTTATCGAAGATGACCTTTCTACCCTTATAACCGACGTGGAAGGCTCTGAAGCCGTTCCGACCGCTGCATTTCAGCGGGTGATTCAACGTGCCGCCATCCATGTCCAAAGCTCTGGACGGCAGGAAGTCACCGGGGCAAACGTGCTGGTCGCGATCTTTGCCGAACGCGAATCCAACGCCGCCTTTTTCTTGCAGGAAATGGACATGACCCGTTACGACGCGGTCAATTTCATCGCGCATGGCGTGGCGAAAAATCCGTCTTTCAACGAAAGCCGCAAAGTTGCCGGATCAGATGATCCGTCCGAGGCGAAAGGCGCTGAACCGGCGCAAGAAGCCAAAGACGAAAGCGCGCTGGCAAAATACTGCGTCGACCTGAACGTCAAATCCAAAAAGGGCGATGTCGATCCGCTGATCGGTCGCTCTGATGAGGTTGAGCGTTGCATTCAGGTTCTGTGCCGCCGCCGCAAGAACAACCCGCTTCTGGTGGGCGATCCGGGCGTGGGCAAGACCGCCATTGCCGAAGGTCTGGCCAAGAAGATCGTCGAAGGGGACATCCCCGACGTCTTGGCAGGTGCGACGATCTATTCACTGGACATGGGCGCCCTGCTGGCAGGAACGCGCTATCGTGGTGACTTTGAAGAACGCCTGAAAGCGGTCGTCAAGGAATTGGAAAATCACGAAGATGCGATCTTGTTCATCGACGAAATTCACACGGTGATCGGCGCTGGTGCGACCTCTGGCGGCGCGATGGATGCCAGCAACCTGCTGAAACCCGCGCTGTCGGGTGGCAAGCTGCGCTGCATGGGGTCGACCACCTATAAAGAGTTTCGCCAACATTTCGAAAAGGACCGCGCCCTGTCGCGCCGGTTCCAGAAGATCGATGTGAACGAACCTTCGGTGACTGATGCCATCAAGATCCTGATGGGTCTGAAGCCGCATTTCGAAGAGCATCATGATCTGCGCTACACCAATGACGCGATCAAGACCGCTGTCGAACTGGCTTCGCGCTATATCAACGACCGCAAACTGCCTGACAGCGCCATCGACGTCATTGATGAGGCGGGCGCAGCACAGCATCTGGTGGCCGAAAGCAAACGTCGCAAAACCATCAGCCCGAAAGAGATCGAGGCTGTGGTGGCCAAGATCGCGCGCATTCCGCCAAAGAGTGTCAGCAAGGACGATGCCGAAGTGCTGCGTGATCTGGACGGAACGCTGAAGCGTGTCGTTTTTGGTCAGGACAGCGCGATCGAGGCACTTTCCTCGGCCATCAAGCTGGCCCGTGCCGGCCTGCGCGAACCCGAAAAGCCCATCGGCAACTATCTGTTCGCTGGCCCTACCGGGGTTGGTAAAACCGAAGTGGCCAAGCAATTGGCCTCGACGCTTGGGGTTGAACTGCTGCGCTTCGACATGTCGGAATACATGGAGAAACATGCCGTCAGCCGCCTGATCGGTGCGCCTCCGGGCTATGTCGGTTTCGATCAGGGCGGTCTGTTGACCGACGGCGTTGATCAACATCCGCATTGCGTGCTGCTGCTGGATGAGATCGAGAAAGCGCATCCGGATGTGTTCAACATCCTGTTGCAGGTCATGGACCACGGCAAACTGACTGACCATAACGGTCGTCAGGTGGATTTCCGCAACGTGATCCTGATCATGACCTCGAACGCCGGTGCATCGGACATGCAGAAAGCTGCGATCGGTTTCGGACGCGAGCGCCGCGAGGGCGAGGATACTGCCGCGATCGAGCGGACGTTCACGCCCGAGTTCCGCAACCGTCTGGACGCAGTCATCAGCTTTGCCCCGCTGTCGCGCGAGGTCGTCGTCCACGTGGTCGAGAAATTCGTGCTGCAACTGGAAGCCCAGCTGATGGATCGCAACGTCCATATCGAGCTGACATCGGAAGCTGCCGACTGGCTGGCCGAGAAAGGCTATGATGATAAAATGGGTGCGCGTCCGCTGGGCCGTGTCATTCAGGAATACATCAAGAAGCCGCTGGCCGAGGAACTGCTGTTCGGTCGCCTGCAGAAAGGCGGCATGGTTCTGGTCAAGATCGAAGGCGACAAGCCTGCCTTTGATATTACTGGCCCGGAAGCGCTGCGTATCGGCAAGAAACCGACGCCTTTGCTGACCGCTGATTAAGTTTGAACCGACTGAACCATCAGACCCTCGCCTTCGGGCGGGGGTTTTTCTGTATCGTGGTCAAAAGGGATCTTGAACGACCGCACCAATCAAGCCACGCAACGCGTTGCCCATGATCACCTTGCCGGTTTTCAGGTCATCCGGGTAAAGGACCGCTTCGGTCGCCACGCCGGAATTCAACAGCACTTGCCGCATCACGCCTGGCAGCACACCGCAATCAAGCGGGGGCGTCAGCAGTTTGGCATCCCCCGGTTTACCATCCCGTAATAGGAACAAACTGGTAATCGTGCCCTCGCATAACTCACCCCGCTCATTCATCAGGATCGCTTCGTGCGCACCGTCAGGCAAGGCCGCGCGGGCTGCGGTATAAATCGGGCGATGTGACGTCTTGATCCGCAGCCATGGATCACAGCTGCACAGAATGTGGTTCGATATGACAACGGTCCAGGCGGCGGGGTTCTGCGGCAACGGCTCGCAGGTAACGTCAACCATGCCCGACGCATCGATCGCCAGCCTGACCCGACTGACATCGGTCACGGACAAACGGGCAAGTGCGCGTTCCACTTTGTCCTGATCCAGCGGAAAACCAACTGCGGCACAGCCCCGCCGCAGCCGCGCCAGGTGCAGCGGCCAATGTGCGATCGCACCCGTGGCGGTCGCGCGCATGGTTTCGATGACGGTCAGCCCTTGGGGGACAGGTTCAGAAATGCGGATTTGCATAGCGCCTCTTCCCACTCGGGCCCGGATTCACTGTCATGAACAATCCCCCCGCCGACTTGAATGTGCAGCACGCCCGCCGCATCCAGAACCGGCGATCTGATCGCCACATTGAAGCGCATCGACCCCGCCGGGTCCATCCAGCCAATCGCCCCGCAATAGATATCGCGGGGACGCTGTTCCAATTCAGCAATGATTTCCATTGCGCGAATTTTTGGCGCACCCGTGATCGAGCCACAGGGAAAAAGCGCGGTCAGGATTTCGGGCAGGCCAGCATCATCGCGCAACTGCCCTGTGACCGTCGATGTCATCTGCAACACGGTCGCATAGGTTTCGACCTGGAACAGATGGGGCACCTGCACGCTGCCCGGCTGGCACACCCGGCTGATATCATTGCGCAGCAAATCCACGATCATCAGGTTCTCGGCCCGGTTTTTTTCAGAGGCTGCCAAAGCCTGCTGCATCGCGTGATCCTCGGCCGGCGTTGCGCCACGCGGCATTGTGCCTTTCATCGGCCGGGTCGTGATCCGGCGGTCGGTATCAATGCTGAAAAACACCTCGGGGCTGCGCGACAGGACAACCGGGCCACCCAGATCGACAAAGGCCCCCTCGCCCACCGGCTGCCGCCGCGCCAGCGCCGCGTAAATGGCCAGCGGATCGCCCACCGTCTGTGCCTGCATCGGAAAAGTCAGATTGATCTGATAGCAATCCCCGGCCTCGATATACTGGCGAACCGCATCAATCGCCGCGTCATATTGCTGTCGCGACCAAAGCGGGCGGGGCGTGTCGATCCGCACGCCGGCATCTTCGGGCAGCGGCGGGGCTTGAATGGGCGCATCGAATATCCCCATCAGGATCAAAGGCATGGCCCGATCACGGGGCATCAGATGATGCAATCGCGGCGTCAAAGCGTGGCCCAGCTCATAAGAGAAATATCCCGCCAGCCAAAAGCCCTCGAGTTGCGCCGCGTCGATACGCGCCAAAGCAGGTTCAACTTCGTCAGGATGATCAGCGCGGATCAGGCCGCGCAGATTTTGAAACAGCGTGCCACCAGGCAGTGGTCCCTGATCGAACAGGACACGGCCTGTCACTTTGCAACCTTGGCCTTGGCCGCCAGATCGCGGGCAACGCCGAAGGCCCCCTTGATCTTGTCAGCGTCCGAGGTCCAGTCGCGGCGGATGACGATCTTGTTGTCCGTGACCTTCGCCTGCCCGCGCTGATCGGTGATGAATTCAACCAACCCGACAGGGTTGGGAAATTTGTCGTTGTGAAACTGGACCGTCGCGCCTTTGGGCCCAGCATCCAGACGCGAGATATTGGCCCGCTTGGCCATTGCCTTGATGCGGATCACCAGCAACAGGGTATTCACTTCACGCGGCAGCGGGCCGAAACGGTCGATCAATTCGGCGGCGAAACCTTCCAACTCGACTTTGGTGGTCAAGTCCGCCAAGCGGCGATACAGGCCCAGCCGCACATCCAGATCGGGGATGAAGCTGTCAGGGATGGTCACCGGCACGCCAAGGTTCAGTTGCGGTGCCCATTCATCCTCGGGCGTGCCCTCGATTTCGCCCGACTTCAGCTTGGCAATCGTTTCTTCCAGCATCTGCTGGTAAAGTTCGAACCCGACTTCCTTGATGTGACCTGATTGTTCATCGCCCAGCAGGTTTCCTGCCCCACGCAGATCAAGGTCTTGCGACGCCAGATTGAAACCCGCGCCCAACCCGTCGATAGAGCCAAGGAACTTCAGACGGCGCATGGCCTGTGGCGTCAGCGGCGTGCCGGGCTTGGTCGTCAGATAGCAATAGGCGCGCGTCTTGGAACGGCCCACGCGGCCACGGATCTGATACAGCTGGGCAAGACCGAACATATCCGCCCGCCACACGACCATGGTATTCGCCGTGGGAATATCCAGCCCGGATTCGACGATCGAGGTCGCCACCAGCACGTCATGGCTGCCATCATAAAAGGCGTTCATCCGCTGATCCAGATCGCCCGCAGCCAACTGACCATGGGCGACGATATAGCTGATTTCCGGCACGTTTTCCGCCAGCCAGTGCTCTACATCGGGCAGATCGGACAGTCGCGGCACGACAAAGAAACTTTGCCCGCCGCGATATTTTTCGCGCAAAAGCGCCTCTCGCACCGTGACGCTGTCAAATTCGCTGACATAGGTGCGAATTGCCAGACGATCCACGGGCGGCGTGCCGATGACCGACAGATCGCGCACCCCGGTCAGGGACAGCTGCAATGTGCGCGGGATCGGCGTTGCGGTCAGGGTCAGAACGTGAATGTCGCTGCGCAGCTCTTTCAGGCGTTCCTTGTGGCCGACGCCGAAATGCTGTTCTTCGTCGATGATCAGCAGGCCAAGGTTCTTGAACCGCACCTGCTTGGCCAGCACCGCATGGGTTCCCACGACAATATCGACGCTGCCATCGGCAAGCCCCGCGCGGGTCTGCGCGGCATCCTTGGCGCTGACAAAGCGCGACAGGGGCCGCACATCGATTGCGGTTCCCCGAAAACGTTCGGCAAAGGTCTTGTAATGCTGGCGGGCCAGCAGCGTTGTCGGCGCAACCACCGCGACCTGCATTCCTTGCGAGGCGGCGATAAAGGCCGCGCGCATCGCGACCTCGGTCTTGCCAAAGCCGACATCGCCAACCACCAGACGGTCCATCGGACGCCCTGCCGACAGATCGGTCTGCACATCCTCGATCGCGGCGGCCTGATCGTCGGTTTCGCTATAGGGAAAACGGGCCGAGAAGCTTTGCCAATCATGGGCGTCCGGCTCTAGCACGGCTGCGGGTCGCAGCAGGCGTTCGGCCGCGACACGCATCAGCTTGTCCGCGATCAGCTTGATCCGCTCTTTCAGGCGGGCCTTTCGGGCCTGCCAGGCACCGCCGCCAAGACGATCCAGCAAACCTTCTTCATGGCCATAGCGGGTCAGCAGTTCGATATTCTCGACCGGCAGGAACAACCGGTCCCCGCCTGCATATTCCAACGCGACGCAATCATGCGGCACGCCGGCGGCGGTGATCGTTTCCAGCCCGGTATAACGGCCGATGCCATGTTCGACATGCACGACCAGATCACCCGGCGACAGCGACGTGGTGTCTTTTAGAAAGTTTTCCGCCCGCCGACGCTTTTTTGCGCCGCGGATCAGCCGGTCGCCCAGCACGTCCTGTTCCGAAATGACCGCGATATTGCCCAAAGCCTGACCTTCGGCAACAAAACCTTCTTCCAAGGGCCAGACAGTCAGACCAACCGTGCCCGCCTGCGCGGGCATGTCGCGAATATCGGCGATGGTCTTGACGGCGGTCAGGCCCTCATCGGCCAGCAATCCCTGCAGGCGTTCCCGCGCACCTTCCGAGAAGCTGGCAAGGATCATCCGATGGTCGCGGTTCAGCACTTTGACGTGATCGGCCAGCGCCTTGAACAGATTGATTGCCTCGGCCTGTCGTTCAGGCGCGAAATTGCGACCCGTGCGCCCGCCTGCGTCCAGAACCCCCGGCCCCGGCGGCTGCGGCAACACCGAGAGGCGCAGCGTGCGGTGCGGCGCCAGCCAGGCGGCCCATTCCTCCGGCGTCGGAAACATCTGACTGGGTGGCACGGGCTTATAAACCGTATCGCTGCGCGATTTCGCAGACATCGCAGCCTTTCGCGCCTCGAACTGTTCGCGGATCATGTCGCGGCGGGCGTCGATCACCTGCCCGATATGATCGTCCAGCATGACCGAAGCATCCGGCAGATAGTCGAACAGGCTTTCCATCCGTTCATGGAACCACGGCAACCAATGTTCCATCCCGGCCATCTTGCGACCGGCGCTGACGCCTTCATACAGCGGATCGCTGGTGCCGCCGCCATATTCGGCACGGTAGTTCTGGCGAAAGCGGGTGATCGAGGCTTCATCCAGAATGATTTCGGACATGGGCGCCAGTTCGATCTTGGACAGCTTTTCGGTCGTGCGCTGCGTGCCTGGATCGAACCGGCGCGCGCCGTCCAGCACATCGCCGAACAGGTCCAGCCGAACCGGCCCGGATTCGCCGGGCGGGAAGATGTCGATGATGCCGCCACGCACGGCATAGTCACCGGGTTCAGTCACCGTCGGCGATTGGACAAAGCCCATGCGCACCAGAAAATCGCGCAGGGCCGCTTCGTCCAGACGGCTGCCAACCTTGGCAACAAAACTGGCCTTTGCCACAAGATCACGCGGTGGCACCCGTTGCAGCACAGCATTCAGCGTCGTCAGCAACACGAACGGCCCCGTCACCGCGCCTTGCGCCAGTGCGGCCAGTGTCGCCATTCGCATCGCCTGCAAATCAGCCGAGGGAGAGACGCGGTCATAAGGGGTCGTATCCCACGCCGGAAAATCCAGCACCACTGTCTGCGGCGACATGAACGCCAGTGCAGCCCGCATCGCCGCCATGCGGCGGTCATCGCGGGCGATATGAATGACCGGCTTGCCACGCACAGCTTCGCGCGCGATCAGCGCCGCGTCATAGCCTTCTGGGGCACCGGAAAGGATCAGATGGTCGGACATGCGTTGTCAGGTAAAGTCCCAAATGATGAAGTCAAGCCACGCAGCGGGTCAGGTCATGCTTAAATGCCAAAGGGATGCATGACGACCCAGATTGCGCCCCAAAGTGCCGTGATTGCGACAGAGACCACAGACAGAAAACTGACAAGGCGGCGGTGCCAAACCATGCTGCGAACGGTATGTTGCGCAAGATCGGTCATCGGCAACGCGCCCGCCTCGGCCTGTGCCATCAGCGGCATCAATCGCCGCGCCAGCAGGACACGCAGCCAGAACAACAGCAGGAACGGCGACAGCATCAGGGTCAGCGCCTGCGCCATCTCCAGCCCATAAAGAAAGCCCAGCAAGGCAAGCGAAGACAGACAGAATGCCGCGACCCCCAGAAAGACCGCACCTTCGGTTTTGCCAAGCCGCCAACGCGGCAACGCCAGCGACAGCCAATCCAGCAGCGTCAGCACCGCAGGCGATTCGGGTTCGCCGCGGCGCATGGCCGCGCGGGCGCGGGCAACGGTTTCCGCTGGCACGCCAAGAATGCTGCGCCCGGTCGCAGACCACAGGCCCAGCAGCAAAAGCCAATACCACACGGTGCCAAAGGACCGACTGTCCAGAAAAGCCAACAAGCTATGCAAAATGGCCATGCAGGCTTCCTTGTTCTTATTCGGTCGCGACCTTAAAACGTGCGGCAGCCGAAAGAAAGCGGTCGAAAGAAAGACGAAAGAAAGACATGGGCCGTGATCTTTGTCCGCGCATCGGCCAGCCCCGAAAGGAAGACCCAATGACAACCCCGATCATCGCCCCCTTCCCCGCGACCCGTCTGCGCCGTCTGCGCCGCACGCCCAGCATTCGTGCCATGGTGTCCGAGGTGAATCTGACGACCGACAATCTGATTTGGCCGATCTTCGTGACCGAAATCGCAGGTGCCGAAGGGGAAATCCCGTCGATGCCGGGGGTCGAGCGGTTGACCCTGGACGGGGCGAAACGGGCAGCCGAACGGGCAGCCCAGCTTGGCATCCCCGCGATCTGCATTTTCCCGCATTCGGATCAGGATCTGAAAACCGAAACCTGCGAACGCGCGTGGGATCCTGACAACATTGGAAATCTGGCGATCCGCGCGGTGAAAGAGGTTGCACCCGACCTGACCGTGATGACCGATATCGCGCTTGATCCCTATAACGCGAATGGTCACGACGGCATCGTCGTCGATGGCGAAATCCTGAACGATGAAACTGTCGAGGCTTTGGTCAAGATGGCGCTGGCGCAAGCCGATGCCGGTGCCGACCTGCTTGGCCCCTCGGACATGATGGATGGGCGTATCGCCGCCCTGCGCATGGCGTTGGAATCGGCAGGCCATAAAAACGTCGCGATCCTGTCCTATGCTGCGAAATTTGCCAGTGCCTTCTACGGCCCCTTCCGGGACGCCGTTGGCGCGTCAGGCCGACTGGTCGGTGACAAGAAAACCTATCAGGTGAATCCGGCGAACCGGGACGAGGCGATCCGCTGCGTGGCCCGCGATCTGGCCGAGGGCGCAGATATGGTGATGGTCAAACCGGGTATGCCCTATCTGGACATCTGCCGCGCGGTCAAAGACCAGTTTGGTGCCCCGACATTCGCCTATCAGGTCAGTGGCGAATACGCGATGCTTGAAGGCGCGATCCGCAACGGCTGGCTGTCGCGCGATGCGATGTTTGAAAGCCTGCTGTGCTTCCGCCGTGCGGGCTGTGACGGGGTGCTGACATATTTCGCGCCGCTGGTGGCCGAAGCGTTGGAAAAGTGACGAAGGCCAGAGGTCATCAATTCGAACAAGACGGCAAATAGATCCGAGATATCGACACGACGGCATGCCATATCGTCGTGTCGGAAATATTCCGTTGCCTTTATGTTGTCCGAGGAATTGATGCGACAAGACATCATGTCCGGCTTCACCCTTTGGATGGCAGCGGGATTGACCTTGGCGACACATGAAATGGTCCCAAACCGTAAGTGACGGACGCTTGCAAATCCGATTTCAAACCTGATTTTGCTCATACAATTCAGCCAGCTAACCTTGAGCAATGGTCGAATCCCGCTTTCGCGACCGGCTGCAACCGCCCATCCGCTGATGACGACCGATCCTGGGCATATTCATCATTGCGATCACGGCAACTTGCCGCCGTCAACGGGTGCAACCCCGTGACACTGTGCCCCAAAACCGGTAAGTTCACGTCAACAAGTGGCAAACACAATAAATTTAGCGAGGCGACAACATGAGCGATACCAAGGGCATTTCCAGACGTGGTCTTTTAGCCGGTGGCGGGGCGCTTATTCTGGCCGGATGCAGCAATGCTGTCGGCACGAACGCCACCGCATCGCTGGACGCGCGGGTCGATGCGACGCATCAGTTTCTGGTCCAGAACTATTCCTCGGCTCAGGGGCTGATCGACGGTGCCAAAGGTGTTCTGTATATGCCGCTGATGACGGAAGCAGCCCTTGGCGTGGGCGGTGCCTATGGTCAGGGCGCGTTGCGCATCAATGGTGCCACGGTGGATTATTATTCGGCCACGCAGGCCAGTTTCGGCTTTCAGGCTGGTGCCCAGCAATATGCGCATGTGCTGATCTTCCAATCGGATATGGCACTGGCCGCGTTCCGGGCCGCGCCCGGTTGGGTTGCGGGTGCAGACGCGTTCTATGCCATTCCCGCGGGCGGAATGGCGCTTGGCGCAGATACTGTCACCGCACAATATCCGGTGGTGGCAATGATCTTTGGTCAGGCCGGTTTGATGGCAGGCGCCGCGATCGAGGGCACCAAATACAACCGCATCATTCCCTCATCCATCCCGACCCTTGGGTCATTGGGAATGCCCGTCCGCAGCTAAGACCATCAATCGGTCGCCGTCAGATGGCGCAGCCCATGGGTGACGTCCGCACGAACAGCGAGGCGGAGGGCAGGCTCATCCCCTGCCCTTAATGCTGCCAGGATCATGCGGTGATGGCGCGGCGGCTCATTGCGTTTCACGCGCCCATACAATGCGCGCATCGTTGGCCCCAGCTGAAGCCAGATCGTTTCAAGCATCGCCAGCATCGCCGGTGCCTGTGCGCGAAGATACAGCATGCGATGGAATTCCAGATTGCACCGGATATAACCAACTGCATCGTGATTTTCGACGGCATCGGCAATCCGGGCATTCATCTGCGCAAGACGGTCGATCAACGCGAAATGGGCGCGCGGCAACGCACGAGCGGCCAGTTCAGGTTCGATCAACGCGCGAAGGGCGGCCAGTTCTTCGATCCGGTCATCGGACAAGGCCGGCGTCGTGACCCGCCCCGAGGCAGACAGCGTCAGCGCCCCTTCCGCGACCAGCCTGCGCACCGTTTCACGTGCCGGGGTCATCGACAGGTGATATTCACGCGCAATCCCGCGCAACGTCAGCGCCTTGCCCGGCGGCAACTCTCCCAACATGATGCGACTGCGCAGGCTGCGGTAAAGGCGTTCATGCGCGGCGGGATCTGAAGGGCGGTTGACTGTCATTCGCGAAATGTGATCACAGATCAAGCCATCGTCAAGACCCGTTCAGTCGCTTCGGAATTTCCAGGCCATCAACTCTGCTCCGTGATGGCGCAGCCAGGTCCGAGCACGCCATATCCGGGCATCAGCGCATCCACTGCGGCCCAGAAGCGCGGCGAATGGTCCATATGCGCCAGATGCGCAACTTCATGCGCCGCGACATATTCCAGCACGACCGGCGGGGCCATCGCCAGACGCCACGAAAACATCAGCCGTCCGTCTGATGTGCAACTGCCCCATCGGGATTTCGTGTCCCGCAAGGCGATCGCCCGAACCGGCTTGCCCAGTGCCGCGGCAAAGCGATCACAGGCTGGCCCAAGCCGCTGATGGGCGCGATGCTTCAAAAATGCCTGAATCACCGGCCCGGTCGGACGCGCAGACGGGACCAGCAGATGACCGCCCTCGATCTGCACCATCCGAACGGAAGCCGGTGTCACGATCAGGCGTTGCCCCTCGACCGGCAAAACCGAGCCGTGACCGATGATCGACGGGCCGGGCATTCGCGCAACCGCAGCCTGCAACCATTCGGCTTTGGATTCGGCAAATGCCTGTCCTTCGGACAGCGCGACAGATTTCGGCAAGGTCAGCACCGGCTGGCCTCCGTCGCGCGGAACCCGAAGGGTCATCCGTCGCGCACGGGCAGAACGCCGCACCAGCAGCGTGATCCCCTGGCTGACCGTAATCCTGTTGCCCATAACCCTTTCGCTTTTCTGGCAGCGACATATATTGCCGCAAGGTTTGACCTAGAAAGCCTTTGACACCCCCATTTGCCTGTGGCAGGGGGACCACCAAATTCCCTAAACGCGGCGGAAGGAGAATGCCATGCCCAAAGAAGAATGGGGTACGAAACGCCTGTGCCCGCATTGCGCAACGCGCTTCTATGATCTGAAGAACGATCCGACGACCTGCCCGGCTTGCGGCAGCCAGTTCACGCTGGAAAGCCTGAATGAAGGTCGTGGCAAAGCATTGGTCAGTGAAAAGACATCGGCGAATGACGATGATGATGATCTGGTCGATGATGACGATCTGGATGATGACGGCGGTGATATCGACGATGATCTGCTGGAAGAAGACGATGACGACGGCGATGTATCGCTGGATGACATCGCAGATGTTGCAAACGACGACGAAGATTGACGCAATCTGAAAATTCCTCGACAGTTGCACTGGCAATAAACCGAGGACTTTTCATGCTTTTCAAATCACTTGGGCGATACGAACCCCAGATGCGCAGCGTGCTGCGCATCGTCTCGGCCCTGATCTTCATGGCCCATGGCACCCAAAAAATTCTGGGCATTCCGGCCAGCGATCGTGCCTTTCCGCCGGTTTTCTCACAATTCTGGTTCGCAGGAATCATGGAACTGATCGGCGGCGCACTGCTGGTCATCGGCCTGTTCTCTCGGCCCGTGGCTTTCCTTCTTTCCGGGTTGATGGCGTTTGCCTATTGGATGGTCCATGCCCCGATGAACCCGGTTCCCGCCCTGAACGGCGGTGATGCAGCGATCCTGTTCTGCTTCGTCTTCCTGTATATCGCCGTCGCCGGCCCTGGCCCGATAAGCGTCGACAAACTCACCGGTCGCGATCACTAAGAGACAGACAAAATCGGAAACGGGCGGCTCCGTTTCCGATCCAGAATCGGATGAATCCCGCATATTTCTCCGCTTGCAGAAAATCATTCGATAGAGACGAATTTTTCCCTTGCACCCACCTTGCGCCCCCCCTATACGACCCTCCACAGCGAGGCGCCAAAACGCATCGCAGACCTCCGGTGGGGCCATAGCTCAGTTGGTAGAGCGCTTGAATGGCATTCAAGAGGTCAGGGGTTCGACTCCCCTTGGCTCCACCAATTTATAAAAACTGCTGCATTTCAAATCGTTAGAGAAAAATCTCTGCCTATCCGCCTACGCCATTCCGCCTCATGTTTCCAAGGCGAATGGCCGGAAGGCCCGAAGGCCTCCCAACCTATTGCATCTCTTTCCTATGTCTCGCCTGCTCGTTCTCAGGCGCAGCTGAAATTGATGACGCCAAGCCGCACGGCTTCCCGATAGGAAACCTGACCCATGCCGTTGATGTTCAACAGAATGTTGCCATTCACAGTTGAACGCACATAGGCGATGCCTGACGCGTCCAGAGCCTCAATGACTGACTGCGGGTCCGCGTTGTCCAGTGTTCCGACCAAGCCACGGGCAGCCCGTCAAAGCCACTGGTATCGCCCCACTATCACGCCTCGTGAGGATTTTCGATCAGCGACGAAGCGGCCTTCCGGCCCCGGAAGAACCCTGTGGGACACAGCGGCGTCGCTCGCCGCGCACAGCATCATCCTGCATCCGGCGTCTCCGCCTGCTTTGAGACAAGCCGGAACCGGCGAAACACGGGCGCAACGCGGCCCGATCAGTTCATTGAAATGTATGGGGGTTTTGAATCCGTCTCGCCGGGAGCGCAGGGCGGGTGGAAAGAGACGGTGGGCGTTCGGAGACCGATCTCGCGCGGCTGGCCAGTCTCCGAAGGGCGGATGGTCCCCGCAAACCCCTTTGGCACATAAAGAAAAAGGCCCCGCGATGGACCTGTTTTCGGGTTTGCACTGTGCAAGTGGCGGAGTGGAAGGGATTCGAACCCTCGAGACGGTTTCCCGCCTGCACCCTTAGCAGGGGTGTGCCTTCGACCACTCGGCCACCACTCCGCCGATCCGTCTAAACGTGAGTGCGGGCGGGTGCAAGCGGGTTTTCCGCTTTTTCGCCCGCCCCTTCAGATCAGGCATTGAAAAGGAAGTGAAGGACGTCGCCATCCTTGACTTCATAGGTTTTTCCTTCGACGCGGAACTTGCCTGCCTCGCGTGCACCGGCCTCGCCATTGCCGGCAATATAGTCGTCATAGCCGACGGTTTCGGCGCGGATAAAGCCACGCTCGAAATCGCCGTGAATCACGCCGGCGGCTTGCGGGGCCAGCGTGCCTTTACGGATGGTCCAGGCGCGGGCCTCTTTCGGGCCGACGGTGAAATAGGTTTGCAGGCCCAGCAACGCGTAACCTGCGCGGATCAGGCGATCCAGGCCGGCTTCGTGCAGGCCCATTTCCTCAAGGAACATTTCCGCTTCGTCGCTGGAAAGCTGGCTGATTTCCTCTTCGATCTTGGCCGAGATGACGACCTGCCCTGCCCCCTGTTCGGCTGCCATTTTCGCGACGCGGTCACTTTGGGCATTGCCGGTGGCGGCTTTGTCTTCTTCGACATTGCAGACATAAAGGACCGGCTTGGCGGTCAGAAGTTGCAGCATGTTCCACGCCTTACGGTCATCATCGGCGACGTCAACGGTGCGGGCGGGCCTGCCGGCTTCCAGGGCCTCTTTGGCGGCGTTCATCAGGCGCGCGTCTTCCTTGGCCTGCTTGTCGCCTGCATTGATCTTGCGGCTGATGTTGGACAGCCGCTTTTCCAGACTTTCCAGATCCGCAATCATCAATTCGGTTTCGATGGTTTCGGCATCGGCGATCGGATCGACGCGGCCTTCGACATGGGTCACGTCGCCGTCTTCGAAACAGCGCAGCACATGGGCGATGGCATCGACTTCGCGGATATTGGCAAGAAACTGGTTGCCCAGACCTTCGCCTTTGGATGCGCCTTTCACAAGGCCCGCGATATCGACAAAGGTGATCCGGGTCGGGATGATCTGCTTTGACCCTGCAATGGCGGCCAGCTTGTCCAGCCGCTGATCGGGCACCGCCACTTCGCCGACATTGGGTTCGATCGTGCAGAACGGGAAGTTCGCAGCCTGCGCAGCAGCCGTTTTCGTCAATGCGTTGAACAGGGTCGACTTACCGACATTCGGAAGTCCGACGATACCCATGCGAAAGCCCATTTCTTCACCCTTAGCCTTAGTTCCGCGCACACATAAGATGTGGCCCCCTGCAAGTCCAGCCTGTGCGCATTGCGTATACCGATCATGCGGGCTAGTGCTTGGAGAAACGACAGGGACGGATGCGAGTAACAAGATGACCAGAATCGATGACAGATTTGCGGCGCTGAAGGCCGAGGGCAAAAAGGCGTTCGTGACCTATATCATGGCATCCGACCCCGACGATGCGACCACGTTGCAGATCATGCGCGGCCTGCCCGAAGCCGGTGTTGATGTGATCGAATTGGGCATGCCCTTCACCGACCCGATGGCCGATGGTGCGACCATTCAGGCAGCCGGTCAGCGTGCGTTGGCGGCTGGTGGCAGCGTGACCCGGACGCTGGCGATCCTGAAAGAGTTCCGCAAGACCGATAACGAAACCCCAGTCGTGTTGATGGGCTATTACAACCCGATTTACGCGCGCCAAGGCGGGGTGGATCAGTTTCTTGTCGATGCCGTGGATGCGGGTGTCGATGGCCTGATCATTGTCGATCTGCCGCCCGAGGAAGACGCAGAGCTTTGTCTTCCCGCGCAGAAGGCGGGGTTGAACTTTATCCGTCTGGCCACGCCGACGACCGATGACCGCCGCCTGCCCGCTGTGGTCAGGAACACCAGCGGCTTTGTCTATTACGTCAGCGTGACCGGGATTACCGGCGGCCCGTCCGCCAACGCCGCCGATATTGCCCCCGAAGTGGCCCGCGTCGCCAAGGCCGCCAATCTGCCCGTCGTCGTGGGCTTTGGCATCTCGACCGCCGAAGCGGCGCAACAGACCGCAGCCGTGGCCGATGGTTGCGTCGTGGGCAGCGCCATCGTCAAACATATCGCCGAAGGGCGCCCGGTCCCGGAAATCCTGTCCTTTGTCAAAGAACTTGCAGAGGGAGCGCATCGCGGTTGAAAAGCGGCCCGGCATTCGACCATATCGCAATCGCCACCCGTGATCTGACCGAAGGCGCGGCGTGGTTGCAGGACAAGCTGGGCGTCAGCCCAAGCTCGGGCGGCAAACATCCCCTGATGGGCACGCATAATATGCTGCTGTCGCTTGGGCCCGGCGAATATCTGGAACTGATCGCCTTTGATCCGGCGGCGACTGCGCCCGCACGATACCGCTGGTTTGGTCTGGATGGTTTCGATGGGCCGCCCCGGCTTGCGGGGTGGATCATGCGGGCGGATCTGGACCGGACCCCTGCCCCCAAGGGCACGTCAACGACAGCGCTGAATCGTGGCGATCTGCATTGGCGGCTGACCCTGCCCGGCAGCGGCCAGATGCCCAATGACGGCGCAAGCCCGATGCTGATTGACTGGGGCGACAGCACACATCCCTCATCCCGGTTGCCCGATCTTGGTCTACGACTCAGCCGCCTGCTTCTCCCCATGGCTGCCCCCCTGCCGGATGATCCACGCATCCGATCCGGAGACAAGTTTCAGGCCACGATCACGACCCCGAACGGAGATGTTCTGCTGTGACCCTTATCCGCTCTGCCACGCCGCTTGACGCCGAATCTGTTGCCGAAATCTGGAACGCGATCATCCGCGATACCGTGATCACCTTTTGGCCGACCGAACGCAGCATAACAGAGGTCGGTGAAATCATCGCGGATCGTATAGCAAAGCACGCATTTTATGTCGCGGTGATTAATGACCGTGTGATCGGCTTTGCCGCCTATAAGCAATTCCGCGATGGCGGCGGCTATCGGCACTGCATGGAACACACTGTCTATATCGCGCCCGAAGCCAAGGGCGTGGGCGCAGGCAGGGCACTGATGCGTGCGATCGAAGATCACGCCCGGCAGGCAGGCCACCGGGTGATGATCGGCGCCGTCACCGGGACAAACGACAGCTCGATCCGGTTTCATCGCAAGATGGGCTACTCCGATTGGGGACGCGTGCCCGATGCCGGCTATAAATTCGGTGAATATCATGATGTTGTGCTGATGGGTCGCAAGCTGACCGAATAGTCATCGGTTTGCGGCATCCTGCCCCTACCTTTCCACGCGGTTAGCGGATAACCTTGTGGCATGGATATCTGCGCTTACGCCTCTTGCCCCAATTTGCCAAAGCCTCGCAGCTTCTGGCAGCGCATCGGTGATCGCCTTGCGGCGCTGATGGGCGCGCGGCACACGACCGTTCCGCCGGAACGCTCGGTCGCGTTTACCATTGCGGTGATCGCCCTTGGCGCCAAGCTGGCCAAGGCCGACGGCACTGTCGTCCGCTCGGAAGTGTCTGCATTCCGCCGTCTTTTCGTCATTCCCCGGGCCGAGGAAAAGAACGCCGCCCGCGTCTTTGATCTGGCGCGTCAGGATGTCGCCGGTTTCGATTCCTGGGCAGGACGCATCGCGAAAATGTTCAAGCCCGGCGATCCGGTCCTGAGCGATGTGATCGAAGGGCTGACCATCATCGCATTGGCCGATGGTGATATGCACCAGGCTGAAATCGACTTCATCAACGAAGTCGGAACGATCTTCGGCATGACCGCAGCGCAAGTCGCCGCGATCCGCAAACGACACGATCCAAAGGCAGACTGTCTGCCCAGCGATATTCTGGGCATTCCGGTCGACACCCCCTTGCCCGAAGCCCGCCAACGCTGGCGCACGCTGATCCGCGAGGCGCATCCGGATCATGCAATCGCCCGCGGCCTGCCCCCCGAAGCGATTCGTCTGGCCGAGGCCCGCACCCGCCGCCTGAACGAGGCGTGGGAAACATTTCGGAACATGCACGCCCAACCTGCCACCTGACCAGCCTGCAACCTGATATGCCACCTGCCCTTGTCGGCTGGCTTCGCACGGATTAGGTTCCTGATGACCATCAGACGGACGGAATAATGCCTGCCAGCGACGACGCCAGAACCGCGCCGACCTATCAAGTTCTTGCCCGGAAATACCGGCCCGAGACCTTTGCCGATCTGGTCGGTCAGGACGCCATGGTGCGCACGCTGAAAAACGCCTTCGCGGCGGATCGCATCGCGCAGGCGTTCATCATGACAGGCATTCGCGGCACCGGCAAAACCACCACCGCCCGGATCATCGCCAAGGGCATGAACTGCGTCGGCCCCGATGGAAACGGCGGGCCGACAACGGAACCTTGCGGCCTGTGCGAACATTGCGTCGCGATCAGCGAAGGTCGCCATGTCGATGTGCTGGAAATGGACGCCGCGTCGCGCACCGGCGTGGGCGATATCCGCGAAATCATCGAAAGCGTGCATTACCGGGCGGCGTCTGCCCGTTACAAGATCTACATCATCGACGAAGTTCACATGCTGTCCACCAGCGCCTTCAACGCGCTGCTGAAAACGCTGGAAGAACCGCCGCCCCACGTCAAATTCATCTTCGCCACGACCGAGATCCGCAAGGTGCCGGTCACCGTCCTGTCACGCTGTCAGCGGTTCGACCTGCGCCGGATCGAACCCGAAGTGATGATTGCCTTGCTGCGTAAGATCGCCGCTGCGGAAACCGCGCAGATCACTGATGACGCGCTGGCGCTGATTACCCGCGCGGCGGAAGGCTCCGCCCGAGATGCGACCAGCCTGCTGGATCAGGCAATCAGCCATGGGGCGGGTGAAACCAGCGCCGATCAGGTGCGCGCCATGCTGGGTCTTGCCGATCGGGGCCGCGTGATTGACCTGTTCCAGATGATCCTGCGGGGTGATGCGGCAACCGCCCTGACCGAATTGCAGGGGCAATATGCCGATGGAGCGGACCCCATTGCGGTGCTGCGCGATCTGTCCGAAATCACGCATTGGATTTCCGTGGTCAAGATCACCCCCGCGGCCATCGAAGATCCGACGATTTCGCCGGATGAACGGACGCGCGGCCAAGAGTTGGCGACGAAACTGCCGATGCGCGTGCTGACCCGTATGTGGCAGATGCTGCTGAAAGCGTTGGAAGAGGTTTCGGCTGCGCCCAACGCGATGATGGCTGCCGAAATGGCGATCATCCGTCTGACCCATGTGGCCGATCTGCCCGATCCCGAAGCCCTGATCCGCAAGGTTCAGCAGGCACAGGCGGCGGGTGATTTTGGCCGCCAAGGCGCAGCTGTCGGGACCACCCCATCTCAGGCCCCGCGTGCGGCGCGTCCCGCCCCGACTGTGGCGGTCCAGCGCAACGGCGCGGCGGCCGCGGCGGTGGCTGTCGCACCCGATGCCTTTGCCACCTATCCCGATTTTGCCTCGGTTCTGGAACTGATCCGGCGGATGGGCGATATGCTTTTGCTGGTGCAGGTAGAAAATCACGTCGCACTGATCCGCTATAGCCCCGGACGGATCGAGTTTGAGCCGCGCGGCAATGCACCGGTTGATCTGGCGCAACGGCTGTCCGAACGCCTGCGGGGCTGGACAGGTGGCAATCGCTGGGCCGTCAGCGTCGCCAATAGCGGCGGCCAACCCACGATTTCCGAGACCCGCGCGGCCGAGGAACAGGCAACCCGCGCCCGCGTCTTGGAACTGCCCATCGTGCAGCAGGTTCTGACTGCTTTTCCGGGTGCGTCGCTGAAGAAAGTCTCGCGCGCCGCGCCAGAACCCGAAATGGTCGATGAAATCGACGCCGAGGGCGCGGCCAATCCCCATGACACTCAAGGCCCGGTTGCCGAGGTCGAGGAGTGGGATCCCTTTGAAGATGAGGAATAAGGAATGCTGAAAGGTTTGGGCGGACTTGGCGATATGACCAAGATGATGAAAGCCGCCAAGGACATGCAAGACAAGATGCAGAAGATGCAGGCGGATCTGGAAACCGTCACCGTGACCGGCGAATCCGGTGGCGGGCTGGTTCGGGCCACGGCAACCGCCAAGGGCGAACTGACTGCGCTTGAAATCGACCCCTCGATCTTTGTGCCCAGCGAGAAGGAGGTCGTCGAGGACCTGATCCTTGCCGCCATCAAGGACGCGCAGAAGCGTGCACAGGACAAGATGCAATCTGAAATGTCGCGCATCACGCAGGAACTTGGCCTGCCTGCAGACATGAAATTGCCCTTCTGATCTGATCCATGGCCGAGGGCAGCGACGATATTCAGGCATTGGTCGCGCTGATGGCGCGACTGCCGGGGCTTGGGCCGCGTTCAGCCCGGCGTATCGTGCTGCACCTGATCCGCAAGCGCACCGGCCAGATGACGCAACTGGCCCAGCTTCTGGACAGCGTTGCGGTCAATTCGCGCGAATGCCTCACCTGCGGCAATATCACCGACCGCGACGAATGTGCCATCTGCGCCGACCCGGCCCGCGCCACGCGCGAGATTTGCGTGGTTCAGGATGTGGCAGATCTGTGGGCGCTGGAACGCGGGCAAGCGTTCAAGGGGCGCTATCATGTGCTGGGCGGCACCTTGTCTGCGCTGGATGAAATCGGGCCGGACGATCTGGGCATTCCGTCGCTGATCGACCGGGTCACCCGCGACGACATCCGGGAAGTAATCCTTGCCCTGAACGCAACCGTCGATGGTCAAACCACGGCGCATTACATCGCCGATGCTTTGGCGGGCGCCAATGTCACCGTTACCGGTCTGGCCCAAGGCGTGCCGATTGGCGGCGAACTGGATTATCTGGACGACGGTACCATCAGCGCCGCGTTGCGGGCCAGGAGAAGGTTATGACATCTCTCGTTGATCTGATCGTCTTTGACTGCGATGGCGTCATCGCCGACAGCGAGGTTCTGGCCACAGATGTTCTGATCGACGATCTGAAGGTGATTGGCATGCCAATCACGCGCGATGAGGTTCAGCGCGATTTTCTGGGCCAAAGTTTTCAGTCAATGGCCGCCAAACTTGAACAACGCTTTGGACGCCCCTTGCCCACCGATTTCGCAGACAGCTATCGCGAGCATCTGTTGCAGCGGTTCGAAACCGATCTGCGTCCAACGCCGGGCTTTCCCGATATGTTGCGGGGGATTGTCCGCCCTGTTTGCGTTGCCACCTCATCCGCGCCGCCACGGGTCGAGCGGACGTTGGATCTGCTTGGGCTGAGGGATCTGTTCGGGAAGAACGTCTTTACGGCGTCACAGGTCAAAAACGGCAAGCCCGCGCCGGACCTGTTTCTGTTTGCGGCGGCACAGATGCAAACCGATCCCGCCAATTCTCTGGTGATCGAGGACAGCCCGGCGGGCGTGACCGCCGCGCAAGCTGCCGGAATGCGCGTTCTGCATTATCGCGGCGGATCGCACAGGCCCGCGTCCATTGCAGGCGTGCAGTCGTTCGGCGACTGGCGCGATTTCCCGCAGCTGCTGGCGCAGATCGACGCTGGTGCCTGATATCAGCTTTCCGGGTGCCGCGCTGGCGGGGCTGCTGTCATTCCTGTCGCCCTGCATCCTGCCCATGGTGCCATTCTATCTGTGCTATCTGACCGGCCTCACATTGGAGGATCTGCGGGCAGGCAGAAACAGCCCCCATGTGATTTTGTCCGCCATGGCTTTTGCCGCCGGGGTGACAACCATCTTCGTCCTGCTGGGGATCGGTGCGACAACGGTGGGACAGCTGTTTCTGGAATGGCGCGATCTGCTGCGCTTTGGCGCGGCGGCCATTCTGTTGCTGCTTGGCCTGCACATGTTGGGAATATGGCGATTGGCAGCGCTGGATCAACAGCGCCAATCGCTTCATGTCAGCCGCCCAGCTTCCCTGATCGGAGCTTATGGCATCGGTCTGGCGTTCGGCTTTGGCTGGATCCCCTGCGTCGGTCCGACACTGACCGCAATCCTGTTTCTGGCCGCCAACGGTGACAGCATGTTGCGCGGCGCGGGGCTGCTGCTGGTCTATGGCGTGGCAATGACCCTGCCCTTCGTGCTGGTCGCGGCCTTGGCTGGACATGCGTCTGGCTGGATCACCCGACACAGGCACCTGTTCCGCCATGTCGAACAGGCCTCGGGTGTCATGCTGATCCTGTTCGCGCTGCTGATCGCCAGCGATAAACTCTACCTGATCGCCGACTGGCTGTTGCGGCATGTCAACTGGTCCGGCGTGCTGACCTAACCCAGACCCGTTTCCGTCAGATAGTGCCGCACCGCATCGGCAACATGGCGAAACCTGTCCCCGCCCAGATGCTTGCCGCCATACCAGCGCGTCACGACGATGACGTGATCCTGCAATCCGGCGCGGTCCAGCATTTGCAACATCAATTGCCCCGCACCGGATTCGCCATCATCATCCTTGACCGGCTCGCCGCCCAGAATCGCGGCCCAACTGTTATGCGTCGCCTTGGCAAAGCGTTTGTTCCGCTTCAATTCGGCCAGCATCGCGTCAACCTCGGCCCGGTTGCCTGCAGGACCACCGGAAACCGCATAGCGTGATCCCCGGTCCGAAATGATCTTGTCGAATATCTGCATCACAATCCGATATGGGTCTGGCGGGGATCATGCCCCGCCATCAGTTCTACTCTGCTTCCAGAAAGGCTTTGATCGGACCGGCAGCCTGCGACATGTTCAAGACACCATCCAGATGGCCGTTGATCCCTTCCAGCTCAACAATCTCGACGGGCGTTCCGTCGGATTTGATGATCGCTGCGGTGTCACGCACGGCATTGCCGGGGAAAACCAGATCTTCGTCGGTGTGGATCAGCATCACCGGCACGTCGATATCCAGCAGGCCCTGATAGATATTGCCGTCGGGATGGCCCGCGACAAATTGCTGATTTGCGCGGACCAGATACAGGAAATGGTTCGCATCCGATGTCGCCGCGCGCGTGGCTCCGGCTGCGTTCAGCGTCTCGACAACCAGATAATCATTCGCCCAGTCCTTGCCCGGATCAGCGCCCTCGCTGGCCCAGTTGCGACCGAATTTGCTGTTGGCCCATTCGGCGGAATTTGCGTGCAGCGTCACAATCTTCAATGCCTGAGCCAATCCTGCATTCGGGGCCTCGCCGCCGTAATAGTCGCCGCCGTTCCAATTCGGGTCCAGCCGGATGGGCGAAGCCCAGACATCCAGCCATGCAATCAGATCGGCATCCGCCCAGCCGGATGAAATCACCGGGATCACGCGTTCCAACTTGTCAGGATACCGTGCCGCCCATTCATAGCTTTGCAAGCCGCCCATGGACGCGCCCATGACCGCATGCCATTTCGGAATGCCCAACTGGTCCATCAACCCTTTCTGTGTGTCCACGAAATCGCCAATGGTCAGAATCGGGAAATCCATCCCCCACGGCTCGTTCGTCGCGGGATTGATACTGGCCGGTCCCGTCGTGATGACATTGGGATCGTTGGCCCCCAGATTGACCGGGCTGTCGACCGAGACCACGAACCATTTATCGGTATCAATCGCCTTGCCCGATCCGATGATGGCGTCCCAATACCCCGGGGCGGCATCATCTTCGGCATATTTCCCGGCGGCATGGCTGTTTCCGCTGAAGAAATGCGGGATCAGGATGGCGTTATCCTTGGCCTCGTTCAGCGTGCCATAGGTTTCATAGCCAAGCCGCATTTCGGGAATGGTCTCACCGCCGCGTGTGACAAAGTCATTCAGCGTAAATTCCTGTTTTTCCACCAAAGGCTCATAGGCGAATGCGGGACTGGCCAGCAACAATGCGGCACATAGGGTCAGGCGCATGCGTTTCCTCCCATTTCATGCAGGGCTATGAAACGGGGCCACGACCCGGTTGTCCAGCCGCTAATCCCGGCGACGGCGGCGAACGTAAAGTTCCAGCCGATGATGAACGATCTCATAGCCCATCTCGGCCGCGATTTCGGCCTGCAATCGCTCGATCCGTTCGTTGGTGAATTCCATCACCGCGCCGGTATCAATGTCGATCATGTGGTCATGGTGTTTCTGATCGGCCGCTTCCCACCGGGCCGGCTCGCCCTGAAATTCCAGCTTTTCAATCACGCCCTGCGCCTGAAGCGTCGTCAGCGTGCGATAGACGGTGGCGAGGGAAACACCCGCGCCCACAGCCTCGGCCCGTGCATGCAATTCGGCGGCATCGGGGTGGTCGTCGCTGGCTGCGATCACGCGCAACAAGGCCGCACGCTGCCGTGTCAGCCGCACACCCGCCGACCGCAACGCATTTTCCAGTTCTTTGGCACGCTTTTCGCTCATGCCTTCTGATGCCCCATCATACGGCCAGTTGCAACTGCACATGGTTGCGCGGACGCGCGTCAGCGTCTATCTGCTGCTGCAGGAAAAGATAACCCGGAAGGCACAGATGATCCTTATTGCAGCAGTCGTCATCGGCGCATTTCTGGGTTGGCGCAGGGCCGGTCAGGTGGGTGGAAATACGCGCGACAAGGCACAATATGCTATCGCCTTCGCGCTGGCCTTTGCTATCGTCGGCCTGCTTGCAACCGTCATCATTGATCGGATGATCTGATGTTCATTCCATTCCTGGACAGCCTGCGCCGGCAAGGGGTGCCGGTGTCATTACGGGAATGGCTGGACCTGATGGGCGGGCTGCACGCCGGCGTCGCCGATTGGTCGGTGGATGGCTTCTATCACCTTGCGCGGCTGGTCCTGGTCAAGGACGAACGCCATATCGACCGCTTTGACCGCGCCTTTTCGGAAAGCTTCGCAGGCGTCGAACAAATCCCGGTCGAGGCTTTGGTGACGGAACAGGCCATTCCCCGCGAATGGTTGGAAAAGCTGGCCGAAAAGCTGCTGACGGATGAGGAGAAAGCCCAGATCGCAGGCAGCGGCAGCCTTGAGGCGCTGATGCAAAAGCTGCGCGAACGCCTGGCCGAACAGCAGGGCCGCCATCAAGGCGGCAACAAATGGATCGGCACGGCGGGCACCAGCCCTTTTGGTGCCTATGGCTATAACCCCGAAGGCGTGCGCATCGGTCAGCATGAAAGCCGCCATCGCAAGGCCGTCAAGGTCTGGGATAAACGAGAGTTTCGCGACTTTGACGACAGCGTTGAATTGGGCACCCGCAACATCAAGGTCGCTTTGAAACGTCTGCGCCAATGGGCGCGCCATGGCGCTGCGGATGAACTAGACCTGCCCGCCACCATCCGCGCCACGGCCGATCACGGCTATATCGACGTGAAAACACGGCCCGAGCGTCGCAATGCTGTCAAGGTGCTGCTGTTTTTGGATGTCGGCGGCAGCATGGATGATCATATCCGCATCGTCGATGAGCTGTTTTCGGCAACGCGTGCCGAATTCAAGCACATGGAACATTTCTACTTCCACAATTGCCTTTACGAAGGCGTCTGGACCAATAATCACCGCCGCTGGACCGAACAGATTGCGACATGGGATATTCTGCACCGTTATGGCCGTGATTATAAATGCATCTTCGTGGGTGACGCCTCGATGTCACCTTATGAGATCGCGGTGCCGGGCGGTGCAAACGAACACTGGAACCCGGAATCGGGCGAAATCTGGCTGCGCCGCGCATGCGAAACCTGGCCGGATCATGTTTGGCTGAACCCGGTGCCTGAAGGCCATTGGCGCTATACCCAGTCCATTGGCATGGTCGGCCAGATTTTTGAAAATCGGATGATGCCGCTGACGCTGCACGGGCTGACGCAGGCGATGCGGGTTTTGGGGTGACCTGAACACCGCAACCTTAACCAGCCTTCCCGCCACGGTCTTCGCGCAGGCGATTGACGTGCGCAGCAACCTTGCCCAGATTGGCCTCATGCTGAAATTCACGCCGCTTCTGCTTTTGTTCGCATATATGGCCATCATGTGGTTCTTTTCCGCATGGAGGCTGAAGAAAGAACTGTCCGAAAAATCGACGCCGCTGCAGCATCCCCGCCTGACGCCAATGCTGAACCAGCTTGGACGGGCGATGGACCTGCCGCCAGTGCAGGCCCATGTCTACGAGATCGAGCCGGTCAACGGTCTGGCCGCCCCCGATGGCCGCATTTTCCTGACCCGTGGCTTTCTGCGCAAACTGGATGCGGGCGATGTCACACCAGAAGAACTTGCCAGCGTGATCGCCCATGAATTGGGTCATGTCGCGCATGGTCATTCGCGCCGCCGGATGATCGACTTTGCCGGGCATAACGCGATCCGGATTGCCTTGGCGGGCATTCTTGGCCGGATCATTCCGGGCGTCGGTGGATGGATTGCAAGCGCCGTCGCCACCACCGTTTCCGCCCGGCTGTCGCGACAGGACGAATTCGAAGCCGATCTTTTCGCAAGCGCCCTGATGGTGAAAGCGGGCTTGGGGACAGAGCCGCAAAAATCCCTGTTCCGCAAACTTGAAAAGCTGACCGGCGGGCGACGCGGATCGACACCGGCATGGTTCATGTCCCATCCCCCCGCCGCCCAGCGGATCGCCGCGATCGAGGCGCATGAACGGCGTTGGCAAACCCCTTGATGTCGCGACCTGCCATGCGCGATTTCTTGATGCAATTGGGTTAGCCATCCCCTATGACGCGCCCATTCCGCCGCATCGTTCTGTATATTCCGGGTTTCGACCCCTTTCCCCCGCGACGCTATCGCGAGTTGTTTCGGCGCGAGTCCGTGAAGCAGGCGCAAATTTCCGGCTATTCGATGACAATGACAGGTCGCGGCGGACAGACTGGCTTTGGTTGGACCGCCGCTGGCAGCTTTTCGCAGGGTGACGCCAACACGGCGTTCGAGGTCTTGTTATGGGCTGATCTTGTTCAGCAATCCATGACAACGGGCATCGTCGGCACCTATCGTCAACTGCTGCACACCGCATGGGCCTATATCGGATCGGGCGCCCTGTTGCGGCTGATGCGGCTGCGGCGCGGGCCGGTTCTGGCGGCGCTGTATCCGATTGTCGTGCTGATCCTGCAATTGATCGCAGGGGTTCTGCTGGGCTGGCTGATCGGCTGCGCCGCCACCCGGCTGACCGGCCTGTCATGGCCGGGCTGGCTGATTGCCGTGGCGGTGTTCGGTGCCACGCTGCGGCTGTTCAAATCGCAGGATCATCGCATCTATGCCTATTACCTGATGCATGACTATGCCTTCACAGCGAAACTGAACGGGGCCTATCCGCCGGAACTGGAACAGCGGATCGGCGAATTCGCCGAACGCCTGTCGCAGGTGATGGCGCAAAAGGATGTGGATGAGGTGCTGCTGGTCGGTCACTCTTCGGGCGCTTATCTGGCTGTTTCGGTGCTGGCCGATTATTTGCGTCAGATCAGGATGCCCGCGAATGCACCCGCCCTGTCACTGCTGACGCTTGGCCACGTGGTGCCGATGGCATCATTCCTGCCAGGGGCACAGCGCCTGCGGGCGGATCTGGCGTGGCTGTCCACACGCGACGAAATCTTCTGGCTGGATGTGACGGCCCCCGGCGATGCCTGCAGCTTCGCGTTGTGCGATCCGGTCGCCGTCACGGGCGTGGCAGGCCCGGATCAGCGCTGGCCGCTGGTGATTTCGGCCGCCTATCGGCAAACGCTCTCCGCCAAGCAGCAGTATGCCCTGCGCGGGCATTGGTTCAAACTGCATTTTCAGTATCTTTGCGCGTTCGAGCGCCCGCGTGATTACGACTATTTTGCAATCACCGCAGGACCACTTTCGCTTTCACAACGCTTTGCGGGGCGCAGCCCTTCGCCGGGCCGTATCACCACGCCCGCCGGACCGGGGCTGCCATGATCCCGCCACGCCCCGAAACCAGCGAAGGACGCAGCACCCTTTGGCGTTTCATCCGCGGCTTTCGTCGTGATCTGCTTTCGGCTTTGGCAGAGCGTCTTTACCGCGCATGGATGGCCGAATATCGCAATCCGCTGATCCACAGCTTTGTCTGCAACGATCCCGCGTTGATCCGTCTGATCCTGAAGGAGCGTCCTGGCGATTTTCCCAAATCGGGCAGGCTGCGCGAAGGCTTGGCGCCGCTGTTGGGCAATTCGGTCTTTGTCAGCAATGGTCCCGAATGGGCCTTTCAACGCCGCATCATTGACCCCGCCTTTGAAGGAGGCCGTCTGCGAGAGGTTTTTGCCGCCATAGACGCCGCCGCCGGGGCACTGAGCGATCAACTGCCCGAAGGTCAGATCGACATTGAACCGTTTGCCAGCCTTGGCGCAGCCGATGCCATTTTCCGGGCCATGTTTTCCCTGCCCATCGAACATGAACTGGCATCGCGCATCTATCAGGCGTTCCATGATCATCAGGACGCCCAGCCGATTGTGAATCTGGCCGCGATCATCAGACTGCCCGACTGGTTTCCACGCTGGCATTCGGCCCGGACGCGACGGACTGCGGCGGAAATCCGGGGCCTGATCACGACACTGGTTCAGGGGCGCATGGTTGCAATCAGCAATGGAACCGCGCCCGACGATCTGGCCACGCGCCTGATGACGACGCCGGATCCCGAAACCGGGCGCATCTTCACGCCGCAGGAAATGGTCGATCAGATCGCCATTTTCTTTCTTGCCGGACATGAAACCAGCGCGGCGTCGATATCATGGGCCTTGTGGCTGCTGGCCAACAGCCCTGAATGGCAGGATCGCGTCGCAACCGAGGCCCGGGCTTTCTCGGATATGGCTTCGCTTGCCCAGTTACGGGCGACCCGCGCCGTCTATCGCGAAAGCCTGCGCCTTTATCCTCCCGTCCCGATGATGGTGCGCGAAGCCACGCAGCGGGAAAATTTCCGCAGCCGCGAGGTGCCAAGGGCTGCACAACTGATCCTGTCGCCATGGCATTTGCACCGCCATCAACGCATGTGGGACCGCCCGGACGAATTTGATCCCGGTCGTTGGGACACGCCCGAGGGCAGAGCCAGCGCCCGCGACGCGTTCATCCTGTTTTCGGCGGGCCAACGCGTCTGCCCGGGCGCAGGTTTCGCGATGATGGAAGGCGTGATCATGCTGTCCCGTATCACACGCGCCTTCCACCTGTCGCCGGCCGATACCGCGCCCGTGCCCGTCGCAAGGTTGACAGTTCGCGGCCGCGACGGCATCCTGATCCACCTTGAACGCCGGAGACCCGGGTGAGCCGCGACATCGTCAACAGCATCTGCGCCGCATTGCCCGGGGCCACGGTCAGCGATCCTTGGGGCGGTGGCCATGATTGCTGGAAGGTTGGCGGCAAGATGTTCGCGGTGATTGGTGCCATGACGCCAGCAGTCTCGGTCAAGACCGACAGCATCGAAACCGCAGAAATGCTGATCGACGCGGGCGTCGGGCAACGCGCCGCCTATCTGCACCGGTCCTGGGTCGCGCTGCCGCTGGATACGGACCAAGGCGAATTGCGGCGCCGCATCAGGGCCAGCTACAGCATCATTCGCAATGCGTTACCGAAAAAAGTTCAGGCAACACTGGGCGATTATTAGCGAAACAGGACCAGCGACCCCGGCGACCATGCCACACGCACGCGGGTTCCGACCTCTGGCACATCGCGACCAAAGACATTGCGCATGGAAATCCGCACCGGCCTGGCTTTTTGACCGTTCGGCCCCTCGGCCCCTTCAAGGCGAAGATCGTAATAGGTCATGTCGCCATAATAGACGACCTCATCAATCGTCGCATTTGTTTCGCGCGGCTGAGTGTGGGTCTGGTTCGCCGGAACGATGGTCATGGTTTCGGGACGAAAGCCGATGGTCGGCCCGTCATCATCGGGGTTCGCGCGGCTGATCTGTTTTTCCGGCAATTCAACCATGCCAAGGCCCGGAACCTCGACCGTAACCACACCATCGGTTTCCGAGACCACATTCGCGGGCAGAAAGTTCATCACCCCGATGAAATTCGCCACGCGACGGGTCGCCGGGCGGGCATACAGCGCCTCGGGGCCGTCCAGTTGGGCGATCTGCCCTTCGAACATCACGGCAATCCGGTCGGACATGACCAGTGCTTCCTCCTGATCGTGGGTGACCAGAACAAAGGTGATGCCGACCTGTCGTTGCAGCTTGATCAGTTCGACCTGCATCTGTTCGCGCATCTTGCGATCCAGTGCGGAAAGCGGCTCATCCAGCAACAAGACCTTGGGCTTCAGGATCAGCGCGCGGGCCAGTGCGACACGCTGACGCTGACCGCCCGACAGCGCATGCGCCGCGCGCGCACCATAGCCTTTCAGACCCACCATCGCCAAAGCTTCTTCGACCAATTGTGCCTTTTCAGCCTTGGTGCGCGGATCGCGGCGCAGACCGAAGGCCACGTTTTCCGCCACCGTCAGATGGGGAAAAATCGCGTAGGACTGAAACACCATATTGGTCGGACGCTTGTTTGCGGGCACATCCTCCATATGCTTGCCGTCGATCAGAACGACACCGGAATCAATGTCTTCAAACCCGGCAATGGTTCGCAAAAGCGTCGTCTTGCCACAGCCTGACGGTCCAAGCAGCGAAAAGAACTCGCCCGCGCGGATGGTCAGATCGATGCCGCGCAGCGCGTGATAATCGCCGTAGTATTTGTGAACCTCGCGACATTCGATCATCGGTTTTGCGGCTTCCAGCCGGTCGTAACGGTTATCGCTCACAGGAAGCCCCCGGTAGGTTTGGCACCGATCCGCGCGTTACCGCGGCGGCGGAAGTATTCGCCCAATGCCAAGAGGATGATGGACAGCGCAACCAGCACCGTGCCCAAGGCCATGATCATCGGGATCGCCTTGGGGAAACGAAGCTGGCTGAAGATATAGGTCGGCAAGGTTGGCTGGTTGCCCGCCAGAAAGAAGGCGATGATGAATTCATCCAGGCTGATGGTGAAGGAAATCAACAACGAGGAAATGATCCCCGGCATGACCAGCGGCAGCGTGACCAGCCGGAATGCGCTCCACTTCGTTTCGCCAAGGTCATAGGCCGCCTCTTCCAGCGATTTATCCAGCGTGCCGAAGGCCGTGGACAGCACCGCGATGGCATAGGGCATGCACATCAGCGTGTGACCGACGATCACGGTCAGGATGGACAGCTGCACCCCCATGCCCAGCAGCACGACCAGCAACGACATCGCGACGATGATTTCGGGCAGCACCATGGGCAGCATGATGAAGCCCATGATCCCCGCCTTGCCCGGAAATTCGAATCTGGTCGAGGCACGGGCCGCAAAGATACCAAGGCAGGTCGCAAGGATCGAGGCCGACACCGCAATGGTCAGCGAATTGAACAGCGCCTGCCGCAGCGTGGCATTGCCGATCATCAGATCGAACCATTTCATCGTGAAACCTTCCAGCGGGAAGGCGATAATGGTGCCGGAATTAAAGGCGAACAGCGGCAACAGGATGATCGGCGCATACAGAAACAGCAGATAAAGCACCGTATAGATGCGCAGCCCGCTGCCTTCGAAACGACGCTTGCTCATTGCCGCACCTTCAGGAAACGCCGATTCAGGAACAGGAAGATCAGACAAACGACCGCAACGATCAGCATGGCACTGACCGCCAGGGCCGAACCTTTGGGCCGGTCATCCAGCGCCAGCATCTGCACCTGAATCAGGTTCGCGATCATCGGGATCTTGCCGCCACCGATCAGTTCGGGCGTGACATAATCGCCGATGGTCGGGATGAACACGATCATCGTGGCCGCGATCACCCCCGGCATCGCCAGTGGCAGCGTCACCCGCCAGAAGGTCATCGCCTTGCTTTCGCCCAGATCACGCCCCGCTTCCAACAGCGAGCGGTCGATCTTTTCCAGCGCAATGAAGATCGGCAGGATCGCAAAGGGCGCATAGGCATGCGCCAGCGTCAGAACGATGGAATTCACATTATACAGGATGAAGGTCAGCGGCTCATCGATAATGCCAAGCCCGGTCAGGGACGAGTTGATGACTCCGTTATAGCCAAGGATCACCTTCCACAGAAACACCCGGATCAGATAGCTGGTCCAGAAGGGAATCGTGATCAGAAACAGCCACATGGACTTGCGTTCCGGCCGAACCATGAAGCTGACGTAATAAGCAACCGGAAAGGCCAGCGCGACCGTTACGAGTGTCACCAGCGCCGATACAGCCAGCGACCGCAGCATCACCATCCGCACGATCGGGTCGGTCCACGCGTAGATATAATTATCCCACGTGAAATCCCGCACGACGGTCAGATAGCCGTCAGTCAGAAAGCTGTAGGTCAGGATCGTCAGGATCGGCGCGGCCAATACCAGCAACGCATATATGAAGGGGGGCGAAATCAGGGTCAGCCCCTGTCGCGCTTCCTTGTCCCAACTGGCTTTGGCCATCGCCACCTACCCTGCTACCCGGTTGATCCCGGCTGTTCTTCTTATAATTTTCATAGGATCGCCCCAAGGGGAAGAGGGTTTCGGCCCCGGCCTAGCGCCACCAACGGTTGGTCATCGCCAGTCGGGCGAATGACGCGCGACGCTGAAACGGTGTGATTGCCGGGGTTTCCTTGAAAGGATCGATTTTGCCAGCGGCGACCTGAGCCAGAAACGGGGCCACGCGCGGGCCGGGATATAATGCTGCGGCTGCACGTTTTGGCAGCAGCTTGCGCTGGCCGGCTGCATATTCCAACGCCTCTTGTGCAAGTTTTGCCAGTTTGGCCGCATCTTCGGGTCTGGACAGGGCCATGCCAATGCCAATGGCCTGCAATTGGGGCAAAGCACGCAACCACTTGGCAATGCCGGCGCCGCGCCCCTGCTCTGCCACGACGGAATGGCTGTTCATCGGCGCGCCCAAACGTTGCGCGGCCAGCCACATCAGCAGCCCCGCCGTGGCATCGATATAGTCGACGACCGCCTGCGGATCGGCAAAGGGTTCGCGTGCGCAGTCACGCCGCCGTGCCTCGGCCAGCTCGACCAAAGACCCGGCATTTTGTCCCCAGGCGTCCCATAACGGTGTCAGCACATCATGCAGCGGCGGCGCCACGCCCTGCCCCATTTCGGCCAGCCGGTCCACCCACCATTGCAGGCGCATTTCGGCCAACATGGGTTCGTTTGACTGAAACGGCGCCCGCGCGATTTCAAGGTTCAGCGCGTAAAGCGTAATCAGTGCAGGCCGATCCGACGGCGGGGCGATCAGAACGGCGCCAAAGCGATCAGGATCTTGTGTCCTGACCGCTTCGATGCAGGTTTCAAGCGTCACGAGGCCAGTTCGTCGGCGATACCGACGACCCGGTGCTGATTGGTGCCCGGACGCAGGATCAGCTCGACTCGGGCCTTGGACATCCGCACCTCCAACCCGGCATCGGTCAGGGCGGATTTCAGGTAATCCACGCGGCTGAAATCCTTGGATTGCATGGCTTCGGCCCGGATATCGTCAAAGCGGGCTTCGATCTGCGCAAGCACATCATCGATGCCCCGATATTCTGCCAGACTGTCCAGCACCTGCAGGTCGGCATTCATCCAATCGCCATCGCCCTGTTGCAGCAGCCCCAGGAACCGGGCCGAGGCCAGCAGCAATGCCGGATCGTCGCGCAACCCGTGCAGCACGGCAATCGCGCCCGGCGTGTTCAGGTCATTGGCAATCGCTTCTACCACGCGCGGATCGGGCTGCGCCGCGGGCTGCACATCGCGCGTCAGCTTGCGCCATTCCCACATGATATCGCGGGCCTCATCGGCCTTGGCCTGCGTCCAGTCCATCGGCTTGCGATAATGCGTGGACAGCATGACAAAGCGGATCACCTCGCCCGGATTGCCGCCGTCCAGCAGGTCGCGGACGGTAAAGAAATTGCCCAGCGATTTGGACATCTTCTTGCCTTCGACCTGCAGCATTTCATTGTGCAGCCAGACGCGGGCAAATTCCGCCTTCGGGTGGGCGCAGCAGCTTTGCGCCACCTCATTTTCATGATGCGGAAATTGCAGATCAATCCCGCCGCCATGAATGTCAAAGGATTGCCCCAGCAACGCTTCGGACATGGCCGAGCATTCGATATGCCATCCCGGCCGACCCCGGCCCCACGGGCTGTCCCAACCGGGCAGATCCGCGTCCGAGGGTTTCCACAGCACGAAATCCATCGGGTCGCGCTTGAAGGGTGCAACCTCGACCCGCGCCCCCGCGATCATGTCATCGACAGAACGTCCCGACAGGCGCCCGTATTCGGGGAAGGATCGCACGTCGAACAGCACATGCCCGTCGGCGGCATAGGCATTGCCATTGGCAATCAGCGTTTCGATCATGGCGATCATCTGGGCGATATATTCGGTTGCGCGTGGTTCATGATGCGGGCGGGCCGCACCAAGCGCGTCCATGTCGGCGTGATACCAGGCGATGGTTTCATCGGTGCGTTCGACGATCAGGTCTTCCAGCGACAAATCGCTGCCAGCCGCTTTGCGGCGCTGCGCCTCGGCGTTGATCTTGTCGTCGACATCGGTGAAATTCCGCACATAGGTCACATGATCCGCGCCATAGACGTGGTTCAGCAAACGCAGCAGCACATCGAACACCAGCACCGGACGCGCGTTGCCCAGATGGGCGCGGTCATAGACGGTCGGTCCGCACAGATACATCCGCACGTCATGCGCGTCGATGGGCGTGAACGCCTCTTTCTTGCGGGTGCGGGTATTGGTCAGCCGAATATCGACCATGATGGGCCTCATCATAAAACAACGCCGTGGTTTAGCGCATCGACGCCCGCGATTCCAGCCACTCGATCTGCTTCGGCAGACTTTGGCGTTGCAGGTCATAGCCGTTCAGGATCGTCTGGCGCGCAGCCTCTTTCAGGCGCGGCGCATCGGGGTCGCCCGCCAGCCCCTTGACCAGCGCCGCAGAAAGCGCGGGCACATCAAAAAACGGCACCAGACGGCCATTCTGCCCATCGCGGATCAGTTCCTGCACCGGTGCCGTATCCGATGCGACGACATAGCCCCCCGTCGCCAGGGCTTCGGTCAGGGACCAGCTGAGAACGAAGGGATAGGTCAGATAGCAATGCACCCGCGTCAATTGCATCAGGGACAGATAGTCGTTGTAGGCGACACGACCCAGAAAATGCACGCGGTTGGCGTCGATCTTGTCGCCAAGTTCGGCCAGCATTTTCTGTTTCCAGCTGTCTGCGTCGCGGGGCCCACCGCCATAGCTGACCCCTTCGGCCCCCACGAGCACGATTTGCGCATTTGGCCGCTGGGCCAGAACGCTGGGCAATGCACGCATGCAAATGTGAAAGCCGCGATAGGGTTCCAGTGACCGCGACACGTAGCTGAGAACCTCATCCCCCGTGCGCAATACCCGTCCGTTTGGCAACGTCAGACTGGCCTGTGGATTGGGACAAACCCTGTCCGTATCAATCCCGTCATGGATCACGGTAATCTTCTGCCGCAGTTCGGGCGGAAAACTGTCCGCCTGATAACGCGTTGGCGCGATTGCTGCATCCGCCTGAACGATGCCCTGAATCAGATGCGCCGAACGTGCCACTGTCATGAAGCGGCCTTCATCGGTGGTCGGCTGAAATTCTGTGTCAAAGCCGACATCTTGCCCACGCGTGCGATACATCAGCTCGGCATAAACCAGCAATTTCGCGTCGGGCCAGATTTCCTTCATCAGCAGCGTTTCCCCCCAGCCGGAATGGCCAAGGATGACATCGGGGGCATAACCATGCCGGTCGCGCAGCGCCCGCGCACCGCGTGCAGCCAGATGCGCACGCTCCATGAAATCGGAATAGGTGCGGCCCAAGGCGCCATCCGTTTTGACCTTGTCCGGCGATTTATAACGAACCGTTTCGACCGGGCTGGGCCGCTGGTTCCTTTCATCGGTCAGCGCCAGAACCTGATGCCCACGTTCGACCAGTGCTTTTGACAAATGGGGAAATTGTCCGGGAAAGTTTTGGTGGATGAACAGGATTTTCATTCGGCACCGGCAAATGCGGCATTCAGCAATGCGCGTGTATAGAGATCTTTTGGACTATCAAATATTTCGGCGGTCGTGCCCTGTTCGATCACCTCGCCCGCGCGCATGACCATGATCTTGTGCGACATGGCGCGGACCACGCGCAGATCGTGGCTGATGAACAGAAAGGCAAGCCCGTATTTCTGCTGCAAGCGACGCAACAGATCCACGATCTGCACCTGCACCGTCATATCAAGGGCCGAGGTCGGTTCGTCCAGCACCACCACCTTTGGACGCAGGATCATGGCGCGGGCAATGGCGATCCGCTGACGCTGACCGCCGCTGAATTCATGGGGATAGCGATGCATGGTTTCCGGTTTCAGCCCGACCTCGGCCATGATTTCGGCCACCAGTTTGCGCCGGTCCTGCCCCTTGTCAATGCCGTGAACGCCCAGACCTTCGGCGATGATCTGTTCCACCGTCATGCGCGGCGACAAACTGCCAAAGGGGTCCTGAAACACGATCTGCATATCGCGCCGCAAATGCCGAAGTTTTTTCGAGGTCCAACCCGCAATATCCTGACCCAGAAACAAAATCGGGCCATCGCTTTGTATCAACCGCATGATCGCAAGGGCCAGCGTCGTCTTGCCACTACCGGATTCGCCGACAATGCCCAGCGTCTCGCCCGCCCTGACCGACAGCGTCGCGCCATTCACGGCTTTCACATGCCCGACGACACGGCGCATCAGCCCGCGCTTGATCGGGAACCAGACTTTCAGATCCTTGGTGGCCACCATGGTTTCGGCATCCGCAGGCACGGGATCAGCAAGGCCGCTCGGCTCTGCCGCCAACAGCATTCGGGTATATTCATGCTGGGGATTGGCGAAAATCTGTTCGACCGGCCCCTGTTCAACGATCTGGCCGTCTTTCATCACGCAAACCCGGTCGGCGATACGGCGCACGATGTTCAGATCATGGCTGATGAACAGCATCGACAGACCCTCAGCCGCCTTAAGTTCTGCCAGCAATTCAAGGATTTGCGCCTGAATGGTCACGTCCAGCGCGGTTGTCGGTTCATCCGCGATCAGCAGATCGGGGCCGTTTGCCAGCGCCATCGCGATCATCACCCGCTGACGCTGCCCGCCAGAAAGCTGATGCGGATAATCGGCCAGTCGGGTTTCAGGATCGCGGATGCCCACGCGGGTCAGCAATTCGACGATCCGCGCCCGCGCCTTGTCACCGGTCAGTCCCTGATGCAGGGCAAGGCTTTCGCCAAGCTGCTTTTCCAGCGTGTGCAGGGGGTTCAGCGAGGTCATCGGCTCTTGAAAGATGAAGCTGATGTCATTGCCGCGAATGTCGCGCAGAACCTTTTCCGGGGCGCCGACCATTTCGCGGTTCAGGTATTTCACCGACCCTTCGACACGTGCTGCATCGCCCAGCAGCTGAACCGTGGACAAGGCCGTTACCGACTTGCCGGAACCCGATTCCCCCACAAGCGCGACCGTTTCCCCCTTGTCGATATGAAAGCTGACGCCCTTGACGGCGGGCGTCACCTGTCCCTCTTGCCGGAAGCCGATTTTCAGGTCACGGACCGCCAGCACAGCCCCGGTATCCGGCGACGGCGTTGCGCGCCCCTGTTCCCGTCCGGGCATGCTGCCGCCATGATCCTCGTTCACCGCCGCCGGAACGCCGGGGGCAGGAATGGTCGGGCGCAGGTCGGCTTGTTCCTTACCGCTCATTTGAACGTCTTTCGCGGGTCGAATGCGTCGCGCACACCTTCGAAAATGAAGACCAGCAGCGACAGCATGATGGCAAAGGTGAAAAAGGCGGTAAAGGCCAGCCACGGTGCCTGAAGGTTCTGCTTGGCCTGAAGGGCCAGTTCGCCCAGCGACGGGGCCGAGGTCGGCAGGCCATAGCCCAGGTAATCCAGCGCCGCCAGGCTACTGATCGTGCCCGCCACGACAAAGGGCAGCATGGTCAGCGTCGCCACCATCGCATTGGGCAGAATGTGACGGAACATGATGGTCCGGTCACCGACGCCAAGCGCACGGGCCGCGCGGACATATTCAAAATTCCGCGCCCGAAGGAATTCGGCCCGCACCACACCGACCAGCGCGGGCCAGCCGAACAGGATGCTGACCCCCACCAGCAGCCAGAACCCGCGGCCCAGAATGGCGAACAGGATGATGATGACGTAAAGCGACGGCGTAGACGCCCAGATTTCCAGTATCCGCTGAAACACCAGATCCGTTCGGCCCCCGAAATAGCCCTGAATGGCGCCTGCCGCGATCCCGATAACCGATGATACCGCCGTCACGATCAAAGTGAACAGGATCGACAGCCGAAAGCCATAGATCACCCGCGCCAACACATCGCGCGAGGTATCATCCGTGCCCAACAGGTGATCGCCATTGGGTGCACTGGGTGCGGTGCCGACATTGTTGATGGTTTTGTAGTGATAGGGGATCGGCGGCCAGATCATCCATCCTTGATCGGCGTCGGGAATATCACTGGTGCCATTGCCGACAGCCGCGATCAGGGTTTCCGGGTCGTCCCAGCAATCCTGCACCCCGCCGGTGACGATCAGGCATTGGACGGCTTCGTCCTTGTAGATCGCCTCGGTCTTGAAATCACCGCCGAATGCGGTTTCAGGATAGAAATTATAGACCGGGAAGTATAACTCGCCACGATAGCTGACGACGATGGGCTTATCGTTGGCCACCACTTCGGCGAACATCGCGATCACGAACAGGATCGAGAAGATGATCGCAGACCAGAAAGCCCGCTTGTTGCGACGGAAATTGCGCCACCGGCGACGGTTCAGTTCGGACAACGCCATCAGCCCGCCCTCGATTCAAAATCAATGCGCGGATCGACAAAGACATACATCAGGTCCGACAGGATACCGACGACCAGCGACAGCAGGCCAAAGACGTAAAGCGTGCCGAAAATCACCGGATAGTCGCGCTGCACCGCAGCCTCGAACCCAAGGCGGCCCAGCCCGTCCAGCGAAAAGATCGTTTCGATCAGAATTGAGGCGCCAAAGAACACGCCCAGAAACAGTGCCGGAAAGCCCGCAATTACAATCAGCATGGCATTGCGGAAGACGTGACCGTAAAGCACTTTGCGTTCGGTCAGACCCTTGGCCCGTGCGGTCATCACATATTGCTTGTTGATCTCATCCAGAAAGCTGTTCTTGGTCAGCAAGGTCAGCGTCGCAAAGCCCGAAATGCTGGACGCGATCACGGGCAGCGCGGCGTGCCAGGCGTAATCCTTGATCTTGCCCCAGACCGACAGGTCGGCGAAATTGTCGCTGGTCAGCCCCCGCAGCGGGAAAATCTGCCAATAGCTGCCGCCCGCGAACAGCACCATCAGCAGGACCGCAAACAGAAACGCCGGGATCGCATAGGCCATGATGATAATGCCCGAGGTCCAAGTATCAAACCGGCTGCCATCCCGAACCGCCTTGCGGATACCCAACGGGATCGAGATCACATAGGCCAGAAGCGTGGACCACAGGCCCAGCGTGATCGACACCGGCAGCTTTTCAAGCACAAGATCCATGACGCTGATGGACCGAAACCAGCTATTCCCGAAATCGAAGCTCAGATAGTTGCCCATCATCGTCAGAAACCGCTGCAACGGCGGCTTGTCAAAGCCGAATTCCTTTTCAAGCTGGGCAATAAATTCGGGCGGCAGGCCCCTTGCGCCGACATATTCCTCGGCTCCCGCGGTCGTGGCCTCGGCTCCGCCGCCACCACCGCCCGAGATATTGCGGAACACGTCGCCTTCGCCCTGCAACCGGGCCGCGATCTGTTCGATCGGGCCACCGGGGACGAATTGCGTCAACGTGAAATTGACGACCATGATCCCGATCATCGTCGGAATGATCAGCAGCAACCGCCGCAGGATATAGGCGCCCATTCCTTCTGCCCTCTGCCCATTCCGGGCCTTCGCGACCCTGTTCGAGTTTGACGCCTTGTCCGCTGTCCCAACCGGAAAAGCAAGGTGTTTGACTAGCGCAAGGCCCCTGCCTTCTTCAACGCCGCCTCTTTCTCGGGGTTGACCCACCAGAAGTCTGTCACGCCGGCCGACAGCAGGGGCAAATCCTTGGGATGTTCATACATGTCGTAATAGGCAAAGGTGTAGTTGGTCCGATACCATTGCGGCACCCAGAAGCGCAGCGCACGCAAAACACGGTCCAAGGCGCTGATCGCGACCCTGTTTTCCTGTTCGTTCTGCGCGTTACTGCCAATTTCGATTAAGGCATCCACCGCCGGATCGGCCAATCCCATCGGGTTGAACACATCATTGGAATCCTCGGACCCAAAGGCCTGCGCGGTGCCGCCACCGATCGCATAACCATTGCCAAGCGAATCCCTGACAATATCGAAATCATGCGAGCGTTTGCGCGTCTCCATCTCTGATGGGTCGACGCGGTCAAGGCTGGCATCCACGCCCAGAGCACGAAGGTTCTGGATAAACGGATTGGCAATGCGGTCGAAACTTTGGTTGAAGTCCAGGAACTGCACCTTAAGGGTCTGTCCGGCCGCGTTGCGGCGCATACCGTCTTCGCCCGTCGTCCAGCCCGCCTCGTCCAAGAGGGCCGCCGCTTTTCGCAGATTCCGACGGTCAAGCTGACGATCACCCGAAACGGGCGGAAGAACCGCATCTTCGGTCAGAACACCCGGCGGCAACTGATCCTTCAAGGGTTCAAGCAACGCCAGCTCGGCCTCTGACGGTTTGCCAACGGCTTTCAGGTCACTGTTCGGCCAGAAGCTGTCGACGCGGCTGTTCATACCGTAAAACAGCGCCTGATTGGACCATTCGAAGTTGAACATCAGGCCGATCGCCTCGCGCACGCGCACGTCCTGAAATTTGTCGCGCCGCAGGTTGAAGACCCAGGCATCGCCGCTGGCAATATTGCCGTCTGGAATTTCCTCTTTGACGACCTGACCGCTTTGGAAGGCGGGAAAATCGTATCGCGTGGCCCAGTGCTGTTCCGATGGCTCACTACGGAAGGTATAAACGCCAGCCTTGAACGCCTCGAACGCGGCATCGTAATCGCCGAAATACTCAAAGCGCAGCTTGTCATAGTTGTGGCGCCCCTGATTGATGGGCAGATCCTTTCCCCAGTAGTCCGGGTTGCGCCTCATCGTGATCGACTTGCCGAAATCGGCGCTGTCAAAGACATAAGGGCCTGAACCCAGAAACGGCTTGTTGCTGGTCTGCTCGATATCGCGGGCATTGTCTTCGAAATCCTTGCGCGAAAAGACGATCTGTCCGCCAACCTGGCTGATCACATCGCGACGCGGATAATCGGGCATGAAAGTGAATTTGATGCGATGATCGTCCAGCACCTCGACACTTTGGACCATCTGCTGAATGGCTTGGCGATAAGAGGAAAAGCCGTAATCCCGCAGCAATTCGAACGAGAACCTCACGTCCTCGGCGGTTAGCGGGGTGCCGTCGCTGAACTTCGCCTCGGGGCGCAGATTGAAAATCACCCAATCCCGGCTTTCGGGATACTCCAGCGTCTCGCAGATCAGGCAATATTGCGACAGGGGATCGTCATAAACGTCCTCCATGACGCGCTCCAGCATCATGATGCTGGGCGCGGTCGCGCGACCACGAAAGGTGAAGGGGTTGTAGCTGTCGAAATTGCCGATGCCATGCTGAGAAAGTTCGCCGCCCTTCGGTGCCTCCGGGTTGACATAGGGCAGATGCGTATAGTCGGCGGGCAGTTTGGGCTCGCCGAAAAGGCTGATCCCGTGCGATTTGATGATGCGTTCCTCACCAGAGCCCGCCGGGTTCGGCGCCGCCTGTTCCTGCGCGATGGCGGACCCAAGACCCAAGCCAAGAACCAAACCAAAAACAGGGGTGATCAGACGCATTGCAAGCTCCGTGTCAGTTTCGCCACAGGCTAGGACGGCGTGCCCGGCAGGTTCAAGCCGCGATTTCGTGAACGGCGCCTGAAATGCAAAACGGGCGCGGCAATCGCCGCGCCCGTCGTAAACATTCGGACCGGTCTACGCTTACTGTTGCGATTGCAGATAGCTGATCAGATCGGCGCGATCCTGTGGGTCTTTCAGACCGGCAAAGGTCATCTTGGTGCCGGGAACATCGGCTTTCGGGTTGGCCAGAAATTCCTGCAATGCCTCGGGCGTCCATTGCGGAGCCTCGGCTGCGTGTTCGGTCATCGCCGACGAATAGGCAAAACCAGCGACCGAGGCGACATCGCGACCGACGATACCGTTCAGATGCGGGCCAACGCCATCGCTGCCGTCCAGCTTGTGGCAGGCACGGCATTTGCCGAAGTCTTTTTCGCCCGCTGCCGGATCGGCCTGCGCCATCAGCGCGGCAAAGTCGATCTGCTCTTCGGCTTCGCCACCAGCCGCAGGGGCTTCCTCGACCGGGATGGTATAGGCCTGTGCGTGCTCTTCGCCCTCGCCGCCATGCCCCTCAGGACCAACGTGATACAGCCCACTGGCAGCCCAGGTGGCCAGCATCAAAAACAGCAGCGCACCGATAATTGCGCCAGCAGCTTTGGTCACGGTCATGGTGTCGAACATCGCGCGCAATCCCCGCTTTGGTAAGCTCGTCAATTCGTTGGGTATCTATCCGCTTTCTCTTTCCGGGATCAAGGTATAGTTACCGCCTCGACCGTCAAAAAGTGAAAAGCGGGTGACCGAAATGACCACAAACCGCATCGCATTTCAGGGCGAACTTGGCGCCTATAGCCACGAGGCCTGCCGGAACGCCCGCCCCGACATGGAACCGCTTCCCTGCCGCAGCTTTGAAGACGTCATCAATGCCGTCAGCAGCGGAGAGGCTGATCTGGCGATGTTGCCGGTCGAAAACTCTACCTATGGACGCGTCGCGGATATTCACCGCCTGCTGCCCGAATCCGGTCTGCATATCGTGGATGAGGCGTTCGTGCGCGTGCATATCAGCCTGATGGCCATGCCCGGCGTCGCGATCGAGGATATCAGGAAGGTGCGCGCCCATCTGGTCCTGCTGCCGCAATCCGCAGCCTTTCTGGCCCGCTATGGCATTCGTGGCGAATCCGCCGCCGACAGCGCCGGTGCAGCGGCGGAGCTGGCGGAAAGCGGCGATCTGACCTCGGGAGTGCTGGCATCGGATCTTGCGGCTGACATTCACGGGCTGAACATTCTTGCCCGCCATATCGAAGATCACGCCCATAACACGACCCGTTTTCTGATCATGGCGCGTGAAGCGGATCATTCCCGCCGCGCAAATACGATGGTAACGACCTTCGTATTTCGCGTTCGCAACATTCCGGCCGCACTCTACAAGGCGATGGGCGGCTTTGCGACCAATGGCGTCAACATGACCAAGCTGGAAAGCTATATGGCCGACGGTGTCTTCACCGCGACACAGTTCTATGCCGATATTCAGGGACACCCTGACGATGCAAATGTTCGTCGTGCATTGGACGAACTGGCCTATTTCTCGACCCGGCTCAGCATTCTGGGCGTCTATCCCGCTGATCCGTTGCGGGAAACGCAACTGAAGGATCAGGACGGATAAAGCCTAGACGGTGCGCAGCTGATGCAGTAATTCGCCGACGCGACGGGCGAATTTGGTATCCAGCTGCGGCTTGGCCAGCTTGGCTGTCTGCAACAGCAGTCTTGCCCGCATGTTCCGGGGGCGAACATCCGTTTCAAAGTTCAGCCGGGATCGCGACTTGCTGAGCGCAACGACAGACATGCCTATTTCCACGTCAAACGAGTCGCCCTGCCCGGACATCAAAATCAGTTCGGGGCGATCAAAGCGGGTTACTTTCAGGCGCAGGTTGCGCCGACGACCGCGCCAATTAAAACCGATCACCCAACCAAGCGCCGTTCCGGATTCACGGGCCGGGTCCATCCGCGTGACCGAGGCACCGCGTTGCACCAGCAATTTCTCCAGCTGCTCGGCATTGCCGATCTGATCGAAAAGAACCGTTGCAGGCTCTTCAACATCTAGGCGCGTAGAGAATTTCATGAACCGACTACCACTGGACACAGCGGGAAGCACAGTGCTCAGCCCCGCCTGATCATCGTGATAATCCACCGGCATTCGGGAATTCAACCAAGTATTTAACATGACACATCAACTCACTACGATGAATTCAGAATAGCACAGGATCGTCAGTTGGAAAGCTGTCTTCTGTTCGTTTCAGATCATACTGCAACAAATGACAAGCTTTTCAATCTTTGGTTGTTTAAAGTTTTACCACACAATAGTCTGATTTGCATACGCGAAGAAGGAGCCGCGATCCGCATCCGTCTGCCGCGCCTGACGGAGATATCATGCTTGACGGCCCAGCTTCGGCATCGCGCACAGATGCCCCGGAAAATGCAGAAAGCGACATTGTCGATCTGCGTATTCTTGCAACGACCGACATGCATATGAATGTGTGCCCTTCAATTACCTGACGAATGCGCCATGCGATCGGGTCGGGCTGACCCGCACAGCCTCGCTGATCGCGATTCGACGTGGGGAACGGAAAAACTGCCTGCTCCTGGATAATGGAGACTTCCTGCAAGGAACGCCAATCGGTGATTTTGCAGCGCGTTCCCGGGATGAAGGGCGGTCAAGGTCACTTCATCCGGCGATTGCGGCCATGAACGCGCTGAAATATGACGCCGCCGCGCTTGGAAATCACGATTTCAGTTTCGGCCTGCCATATCTGCGCAGCGTCACCGCTCGGGCAAACTTTCCTTTTCTTGCCGCCAATATGAACATTTTGAAGGGCTCACGATTCGAACGTTATGTCATCCTGCACCGGCAGGTGACGACCACCAGCGGTCACACGGTGCCGCTGAAGATTGGCGTGGTCGGGTTCCTGCCTCCGCAGACGACGGAATGGGACGGCGACCTGTCTGTTTTTGCCGCATGTCAGGACATTGTTCAGTCCGCTCGTCAGATCATACCGAATATGAAAGCCAATGGCGCGCAGATCATTGTAGCGCTGGCGCATACCGGCATTGGTTCACACATTCCCGTTCCCAAAATGGAAAACGCGGCCACGGCGCTTGCCGAAGTCGACGGGATTGATGTGATCGTTGCGGGCCATACGCATGAATTGTTTCCACATCCTGACTTTCCCGCAAAAACCTTTGTCGATCCGATCATGGGAACGCTTTGCGGCAAGCCCGCAGTCATGGCGGGATTTGGCGGCTCTCATCTGGGTGTCATTGATTTGCGACTGGCGAGATCGGCCAATGAGAACTGGAAAATCTGCGGTTTCGACGTGCGATGTGAAAAGGTCGAAGCCGCATTGCCCAGCAATCGCAACATTGAACGCCCCGTCATGGCGATGCACCAGAACACCATCCGCCATCTCCGCCGCCGTGTCGGGCGTTTGGAATCGCCGCTCAACAGTTACTTTTCACTGATTGGCCATGATCCGGGCCTTCGCCTGATCAACATGGCGCAACGCTGGTATGTTCGCAGCCAATTGCGCGAAACCGCGTGGGAGAGGTTGCCGCTGCTGTCAGCCGCGGCCCCGTTTCGTGCCGGAGGTCGTGGCGGGCCGGACCATTACACCGATGTTGCGGCCGGCCGGCTGAACTTGCGCAATCTGGCCGATCTTTACGTTTTTCCGAACCGAATTTGCGCAATACGTATCAATGGGGCGCAATTACGGGATTGGTTGGAGCGTTCGGTAAGCCTGTTCAAGACCGTCACGCCGGGCAGCAATGACACGCAACTGATGGATCCGGCGTTCCCGTGCTATAATTTCGACGTGGTCGATGGCGTAACCTGGCAGGTAGACTTGTCTCAGCCCGCGCGCTTTGCCCCTGATGGTCAGTTGATCGCGCGGGATGCGAACCGGATCACGGATCTGATGTGGCAAGATCAGCTGGTGCAGGAAAGCGACCAGTTTGTCCTGGCGACAAATTCATTCCGACTGGCAAGTTGCGGGCTGTTCAGTCCATTGGTCAGCAACAATCAGGTTGCCCTGAAAGATGATGTCATGACGCGCGATATCCTGCGCCATTATGTGCGCCGCAGACGGCGAATAAATATTGCGCCCAGTCAGCATTGGCATTTCCGGGCGATGGCGGGCACCTCGGTTGTGTTCGAATCCGGTCCTGGCAGCCTGTCCCACCTGGATGCCGTTTCCTTGACGCAAAGCCGTCGGCTGGACTTCACAGGCCATACCCCCGAAGGATTTGCCCGCTTTCGATTGCACCTTTAGGGGGCGTCACGGGGTTGCATCGTCCGACGACAGGTATTATTTAAGTGTTTGAGAGGTTGGCGCGGGTAGACGCCTCGCCAACCCGGTCAGGTCCGGAAGGAAGCAGCCGTAACGAGACTCGTTTGGGTCGTTGTCCAGCCTCTCACCTCATCCCGACAATCTGCGGTTTTCAGCATCGTTACGCTGATGTCATGCATTCAGGCTTGCATTATGGCGGGCGTGAGCCATCTTTACTGCATGATGATACGCCATCTTGTTTTTGTCGTTGCCCTGATTGCCAGTCCGCTTGGATCAGGCAGCCTCGCGCTTGCCCAGGAGTGGACGCCCCCACAGGCAGATTCGCAAGGCGAGGGCGAGTCCAACTGGATGGATGGCATCATGGGAGGCGTCCTGAACAATCTGCTGAACGATGTCGCGCCAGAAATGGGCCAGGTCGAAGACGGCATGGCCGGCATCGCTGGCAAGCTGGGGCCGGTGCTGGCCGATCTGGCGACGCAAATCGATGATTTGCGGAATTATCAGATGCCAGAGAGGCTGGAAAACGGCGACATCATTCTGCGCCGCAAGGCCGATGCCCCACCCCCGCCGCCACTTGGTGACAATCTTGACGGTTATTCGACGCCGAAGAATGATCCTGCATCGCCAGCAGATCCGACAAAGCCAGAAATAGAACTATAGGCTGTTTCAGCCTGGCAAGGCAATTTCGCAGACCGCGGCAAAGGCCGGGTCGTCCTGCGAGACCGTTGCCCAATCGCCATTCGCCGGACGAATCAAGCGTTGCTGGCAGTCGAAATCCTGTGGCACCAACAGGACCGGCGCACGGCGATCCATCAGCATGATCTGTGCCCTCCGGATACCGGATTCGGTTTCTGTGATCCGGGATGGATCAAGCGCGGCGATACGCACGGGAACCGGCCAGATATAGCTCCAGGGTGCCCAAGGCTGACTATCGTGCCCGACCAGCAGAATTTGCACGCCTTCGGGCAATCGTGCAACCGTGCGATCATGCCACGCATAATCATTCCAGACCGAATATATGACCATGGCCAGGCCTATTCCCGCAGGCAGGCTCCGACGTGGCAGCGCAATCCCCATCTTCGACAGCAGATGTTGCAACGCATAAAGCACCGCAGCCGCGCCAATACCAACGGCGATGACGCCCAGAAGTTCGGTTCCTATTCCGGTCATGGCTTTCTTTCAGGCATGAAAAAGCCGCGCCCCGATTTGGCAGGGCGCGGCGTGTTTTTTGCGATCAGTGGCCAGCAGTCGGCCCTACCGCCCCGCGTGGCACGCGGATGCTTTCCACCAGATCGCGAATATGCTCTGGCGGCTCTTCCGTGGCGTTGGACACCAGATAGGCAACCGCGAAATTGATCAGCGCGCCGATCGTGCCAAAGGACGCGGGCGAGATGCCCATGAACCAGTGGGCCGGTGTGTCCGGCAACATGTTGGTATCCGCGATGAAGAACCAGCCCTTGTAGGTAAAGATATAAAGGATGGTCGATACGATCCCCGCCAGCATGCCGGCAATGGCCCCCTGTTTGTTGATCCGGGTCGAGAAGATGCCCATCATCAGCACGGGAAAGATTGAACTTGCCGCCAGACCAAAGGCCAGCGCCACGGTCTGCGCCGCAAATCCGGGCGGATTAAGGCCCAGAAGCGTTGCCACCAAAATCGATACCCCCATCGAGATTCGCGCTGCAAGCAGCTCGTTCTTCTCGCTGATATTGGGATTGATCGCGCCCTTGATCAGGTCGTGGGACACCGCGCCCGAAATCGCCAGCAACAGACCCGCCGCAGTTGAAAGTGCTGCGGCAAGGCCACCAGCAGCGACGATGGCGATCACCCATCCGGGCAGGTTGGCGATTTCCGGGTTGGCCAGAACCATGATGTCGTTATTGACGGTGGGCAGTTCATTCCCGACCAGCCCTTGTTCGGCAATGACACCCGCCAAAGTCTCACCCGGTTCAGCGGCATCATTGTAATACTGAATCATGCCGTCGCCGTTCTTGTCCTCCCAGTTCAGCAGGCCGGTTGTCTGCCAGTTCCGCATCCATGCCAATTCGGGGCTGGTCTCAATCGCGTCCAGCGAAACCGCAGGTTCGCTGAAGGTCTGCCCCGACTGGGCGCCCGGCCACATGGTTGCGGTCAGGTTGAAACGCGCCATCGAGCCAACCGCGGGGGCGACCGTGTAAAGCAGCGCGATGAACACCAACGCCCACCCGGCCGAGCTGCGTGCGTCCGACACTTTCGGCACGGTAAAGAAGCGGATGATCACATGCGGCAAGCCCGCCGTACCGATCATCAGCGCAAGTGTGAACAGCACCATGTCCAGCGTCGAATTGTGATGCCCGGTATAGGACTTGAACCCAAGATCGGTCACGACCTGATCCAGCGTGGCAAGGAACTTGCCGCCACCTTCGTTCAATGTGCCGAACAGACCGGTCTGCGGCAGGACATGGCCGGTCAGCTGCATCGCGATGAACACCGCCGGGATCGTGTAGGCGATGATCAGCACGATATATTGCGCCACCTGCGTATAGGTGATGCCCTTCATCCCGCCCAGAACCGCGTAGCAGAACACCAAAGCCGCCCCGATCCACAGACCGGTCGCGTTTGACACCTCAAGATAGCGAGAGAAGGTCACGCCCACGCCGGTCATCTGCCCGATCACATAGGTGATCGACACCACCAGCAGACAGACCACCGCAATGATCCGCGCCGTTGTGGAATAGAAACGATCACCGATGAATTCGGGCACAGTAAATTTGCCGAACTTGCGCAGATAAGGCGCAAGCAGCAGGGCCAGCAGCACATAGCCGCCCGTCCAGCCCATCAGATAGGTCGAGTTGTCATAGCCAGTAAAGGCGATCAGGCCCGCCATGGAAATGAACGATGCCGCCGACATCCAGTCCGCTGCCGTCGCCATCCCGTTCATCACCGGGCTGACGCCACGGTTGGCCGCATAGAATTCAGCCGTCGATCCGGCCCGCGCCCAGATCGCGATGCCGATATACAGCGCGAAGGACGCACCGATAACGAGAAGATTAAGGGTAAATTGGCTCATCCGATTTTCCCCTTATTCTTCCACGCCGTGCTTGCGGTCGATCTGGTTCATGCGCTTGGCATACCAGAAGATCAGCACAATAAAGACAAGGATCGACCCCTGTTGCGCGAACCAGAATCCCAGATCGGTGCCACCGACCTTGATGCCCGATATCAGCGGTCGAAGAACTATCCCAAAGCCATAAGATACCAATGCCCAGACAATCAGGCACAGCCAGATCACCCGGAGATTGGCCCTCCAATAGCCGCTCCCTCTTCCCTCTACTGCCATGACTTTCGTTCCTCCCTGAACAGCCATTTTACCGCCCCGTGCCTAGCGCCCACCTTCGACGGCCAAGGTGGATAGGCGGTGGCGTTGCTGGTGTGCGGACATATCAGCAACGCCACCATCTGCCCCTTATTTCGGGCAACTGACGTTATAACAGCAAAGTGAGAGGTCGTGTGTCAATTAAATCAATGGGCTGATCTTTATTCCTTCAATGTGATGATGCCGCAGAAGCACCAATACCGGTTTCAGAGCGAACCTGCTGCGCCAGAAAACCATCCCGATCGATGCGTGCGCGTTGGCTGTTATCCATCTTGGAGACGATCCAGATCCCCAGAAACGCAAGCGCCATCGAAAACAGCGCCGGAGAGGTATAGGGGAATGGTGCCGACCCTGCCGGATAGCCAAGCGTGGCTTCCCAGACCGAAGGCGACAGGATCGTCAGCACCACGGACGAAATCAGGCCAAGAAAGCCGCCGACAACAGCACCTTTGGTGGTGCAGTCTTTCCACAGCACCGACATGAACAGCACCGGAAAGTTGGCCGAGGCCGCGACGGCAAAGGCCAGCGACACCATGAATGCGATGTTCTGGTTCTTGAAGGCGATGCCCAGAACCACTGCCACGACCCCAAGACAGATCGTGGTGATCCGCGAAACGCGCAGCTCACTTCCGGGTTCGGGGTGGCCCTTTTTGATGACGGTCGCATAAAGGTCGTGACTGACTGCCGAGGCCCCGGACAGCGTCAACCCCGCCACCACCGCAAGGATCGTCGCAAAGGCCACTGCCGAGATGAAGCCAAGAAAGACATTCCCACCGACAGCCTTGGCAAGATGCACGGCCGCCATGTTGTTTCCGCCAACCAGCGCACCGTCGGCTGACAGAAATTCGGGATTGGTCAGCACAAAGGTGATCGCACCAAAACCGATGATGAAGGTCAGCAGGTAGAAATAGCCGATCCAGGTCGTCGCCCACATCACCGACTTGCGCGCCTCTTTCGCGCTTGGAACGGTGAAGAAACGCATCAGGATATGGGGTAGACCGGCGGTGCCGAACATCAGCGCCATCCCGAAACTGATGGCCGAGATGGGGTCTTTGATGAAGGTGCCCGGCCCCATGATGGACTGGCCAGCGGCGGCCGCCTCCTGTGGTGTTGCGCCGTCCCCGGCCGCGATATCGGCCTTGATGCGAACGGCATCGGCAAACAGTGCTTCGGGACTGAAGCCGTATTTCCACATCACCATGAATGCCATGAAGGACGCGCCGCCCAGCAGCAGACAAGCCTTGATGATCTGCACCCAGGTCGTGGCGGTCATGCCGCCAAACAGCACATAAATCATCATCAGCGCCCCGACGATGACCACGGCGATCCAGTAATCCAACCCGAACAGCAGCTCGATCAGGGATCCTGCCCCAACCATCTGCGCGATCAGATAAAAAGCCACGACCACCAGCGTTCCTGATGCCGCAAAGATGCGCACCGGCGCCTGGGCGAACCGAAACGCCGCCACGTCGGCAAACGTGAATTTGCCAAGATTGCGCAAGCGTTCGGCCATCAGAAACGTCAGGATCGGCCACCCCACAAGAAAGCCGATGGAATAGATCAACCCGTCATAGCCCGTGGTCATCACTGCGGCAGAAATCCCCAGAAAGGATGCTGCCGACATGTAATCGCCCGCGATGGCAAGACCGTTCTGAAATCCGGTGATGCCACCGCCCGCCGTATAGAAATCCGATGCGGATTTGGTTTTCGAGGCGGCCCATTTCGTGATGAAAAGCGTGGCGATCACGAAACAGGCGAACATCGCGATTGCGGTCCAGTTCGTCGCCTGCTTTGCGCCGCCCTGAATGACATCGGCGGCGGATGCGACGCCCGGTATCGCCGACACAGTCAGCGTCGCTGCAAGGGCTGAAATCCGTCTCATTTCAGCACCTCTTTACGGACGCGATCACTCAGCGCGTCAAACTCGCTATTCGCGCGCCGGACATAAACGCCGGTGATCAGGATGGTGAAAATGATGACCCCGAAACCAATCGGGATGCCCCAGGTCGTCACGCCGTCGCCAATGCGGTGCGCCAGCAGTTCCTTGTCGAACGCGATCAGCATGATGTAGCCGTAATAGACGATCAGCATTGCAATCGTCAGGATCCAGCCGAAACGGGACCGCCGCGATTTAAGCAGCTGATAGTCCGGGTTCGCGGCAATTCTTTCCGCCAGTGACTTGTCCATTTTTATGCTCTACCCAAAATGAAATTGTTGTCGTCTCGCAGTCAGGTCCTACAGGCCCGCCGGCGAACCGGCGGGGTCATCTTGTGTCAAGGAAATCGAAATGGTCGAAGGTGGATCGCCACATTTCCGCCAAAGTGGGTCACTTTGGCGGATGGTGGATGCAATAGCGGGTCAACGGACATGCGCCCGCGCCCCGGTCTTTCAGCCGCGGTTCATTCTGTTGTCGATCAGATCATCGACAACTTCCGGTTCGGCCAGGGTCGAAATGTCGCCAAGGCTGCCATAGTCATTTTCCGCAATCTTGCGCAAAATACGACGCATGATCTTGCCCGAGCGGGTCTTGGGCAGGCCCGGCGCCCATTGCAGCAAATCCGGTTTGGCAATCGGGCCGATTTCGTTGCGAACCCAGCTTTCCAGCTCTTTGCGCAGATCCTCGGTCGGATCGACGCCGTTCATCAGCGTGACATAGGCATAGATGCCCTGCCCCTTGACCGGATGCGGATAGCCGACGACAGCAGCTTCGGCCACCTTGTCATGGGCGACCAGTGCGCTTTCAACTTCGGCGGTGCCCATGCGATGACCGCTGACATTGATGACATCGTCAACGCGGCCGGTGATCCAGTAATAGCCATCTTCATCACGGCGGCAGCCGTCGCCAGTGAAGTAATACCCCGGATACTGCTGGAAATACGTTTCCATGAAGCGTTCATGATCGCCCCAGACGGTGCGCATCTGCCCGGGCCAACTGTCACCGATACACAAAACGCCTTCGGCCGGATTGCCCTCTTGCACGGCGGCGGTTTCGGGGTTCAAGACGACCGGCTTCACGCCAAAGAAAGGCACGGTGGCCGAACCGGGCTTGGTTTCCGTCGCACCGGGCAGCGGTGTAATTAGATGCCCGCCGGTCTCGGTCTGCCACCATGTATCGACGATGGGGCAGCGGCCTTTGCCAATATTGCCGTTATACCAGTTCCAGGCCTCGGGGTTGATCGGCTCACCCACGGTGCCAAGAACACGCAGGGTGGACAGATCGTGCTTTTCGACGAACTCGGTCCCCTTGGCCATCAGCGCACGGATGGCCGTCGGTGCGGTATAAAATTGGGTGACCTTGTGCTTGTCACACACCTCCCACATGCGACCTGCGTCAGGATAGGTCGGCACGCCCTCGAACATCAGTGTCGTGGCACCATTCGCCAGCGGGCCATAGATGATATAGCTGTGCCCGGTTACCCAACCCACGTCAGCGGTGCACCAGAAGATGTCGCCATCTTTGTAATCAAAGGTGTATTGGTGCGTCATCGCCGCATAAACCAGATAGCCGCCGGTGGTATGAACAACCCCCTTGGGCTTGCCGGTTGATCCGGATGTATACAGGATGAACAACGGATCTTCAGCGTTCATCGGGCGTGGCGGGCAGTCGGGGCTGACCTCTTTCATCTGCGCCTTGACGTCCACATCGCGACCCTCGACCCATGTGGTCTGATCGCCGGTATGTTTCACCACCAGACAGCGCACGCGATCCGATGTGTGCAGAAGCGCCGCATCGGTATTCGACTTCAATGCCGTCTTGCGCCCCCCTCGCGGGGCAGTGTCGGCGGTGATCACCACTTTGGCGCCACAATCATTGATCCGGTTCGCCAATGCGTCCGGCGAAAATCCTGCAAAAACAATGGAATGAATCGCACCAATCCGCGTGCAGGCCAGCATGGCATAGGCCGCCTCGGGAATCATCGGCAGATAGATAACTACACGGTCACCACGCATGATGCCCTGCGACAGCAGAACATTGGCCATCCGATTCACATTCTCGGACAGCTGGGCATAGGTGATATGCTGTGCGGGTTGCGACGGGTCATCAGGTTCGAAAATAATCGCTGTTTGATCGGCGCGTTCCGGCAGATGCCTGTCAATGCAGTTCACCGAGGCGTTCAGAACGCCATCTTCGAACCACTTGATGCTGACATTGCCAAAGGTGAAATCAGTGTTCTTGACCTTTGTATAAGGCTCGATCCAGTCAAGTCGATGACCCTCGCGGCCCCAAAATCCATCCGGGTCATTGATAGATTCGTCATACAGCGTCTGATAATTGTCAGGCGTGACGAAAGCGTCTTCAAAACCTTCCGGAACTGCATGTTTTTCAATGGCTTCGCTACTCATGTCGTGCCCTCCTCACACTACTCATCAAAGGTCCATTCCGCGGACTTCTCGCCGGAAACGCATCCTCCCCCGAGCGATCCTTGACCCAATGTTAAGCACAAAGGTTGCAGCATGTTAAGCGTGCTGACCGGCACCTGATCAGCCGGCGGGTGACCATCAAGAAGCCCACGAATACGCACGAAAAAAGCCGCCGCTGAAATCAGCGACGGCCAGCAATGATGCTTGTCCGAAGGATTACATCGGTCGATCCATGCGTGCATAGACGCTGACCGATCCCTTAACCGATTGGCCCCAATTCAGGCGAATCTGCCGCTTGGCAGTCCCCGTTTCGGTCTGCACAAAGGGTTGCGCGTCTGAACGTGCCCCACCAGCAGTGGTGATCGGCCCCTCGATCACCAGCGACTGAACGGTGCGGGCCCACCCCTGAAATGGCAATCCATCGATCGCAGGCAACGTCCAGGTGCTCGATGCCGTGTTCTGCTGATGCTGCACCATCAGAGGATTAGAGACGTAATTGACAATTCCGTTGAAAATATTCCCCTCAAACTGGATGTTGCGCATTTTGCCGTAATCCAGATCGGCGATCGAAGTATCGACACGCTCGATCCGGTTTACTTCGCTATAAAGCGCCTTGAAAACATTCCCCATAACCGACAGGCCCTGGATATAGTGACCGCTGCCATAGGGTTTGACCGTCAGCCATGTGAACCAGGGCTTGGTATTGCTGCACAGACAGGTGTTTCCGGTCAATGTCAGTCCGCCAAAGGTGAACTCTTTCCCTGAAAAATCGGGATAGGCATCATGTTCATTCGTCCACTCGATCGAGGCATTGTCGATATAGTTGGCGGTAACCGTGGTCTGGACGTTCGACAGCGTCAGCACCAGGCCCGCATATCGCAACCCATCCCCAAATCCGTCACCCTGAAACCAATGATTGCCCGAAATGATGTGACCCCCGCCATGCGCCACCATGAAATGCGCAAAGCGGACAAAGCGGTTGTCGCGCACCTTTACATCATTGGCATTCACGTTGATGGCAATTGTCGTGCGCTGCTGGGCGGGCAACTCCATCTCATTTGACAGAAAATCGCAGCGGTCGATCAGCATGCCCTGGCAGGCACGGCCGATCGAGGTGATGCCGCGATCCCTGGGCCCTTTCACATAGCAATCACGGATCGAAAAACTTTCGCCAGCCGCGGGCAGCATGATCCCGCTGGCCACGCCTTCACAGTTCAGATCCAGATCCACAAAATTGAACCGCGAAACCTGATCGACGCCGGAAAAGTCGAACAGATAACGATAACGGTCAAAGCTGTAGCTGCGCGTTCCCGCCCCGCCATAGAGCGGCTGCGACAAGGTCAGCGTCTTGTTTTCGACGTCCTTGGCGTTGACGTAAACCTCTCGTCCAACGCCGCTGCCGCTGACCCGGCTGCCGATTTCAATTGCAGCCACATTGGCGACCTTGGTCAGCTTGTAGGGCTGAGCGGGGTCATATGTCGCAATGCTGGTCCATTGGCCGGTTTCCCAGGCAGCGCCTGCAACGGCCAGAATGGCCCCGTTGCTGATCGTGCGGCGGTTAGAAAAGCTTTTCAGATCAGGTGCAAAGCTGCCAAAATCCAGCGGACTGGTCAGATCGACCCGCCTGCCGCACAAATCCAGCGTGACGTGGTCGGTATATCCGAACAGCGCCTGCAACGCCTTTTTCAGACCCAGTGTCTCATCGCCGAACGCCTTGGCATAGGTCGGGAAATCAAAGCTTTGCGTCAACGCCACTTTCGTCGCGACAGGCGTGCGAAGCTTCCCCATGAAGCGGATCGGGCTATTGATCGACAAATCACCGCTGATGAAAAATTCGCCTTCGGGAACCAGAACTGACCCACCATTCGCGGCCTGATCCGCAGCGATGAATGCGGCCCGGTCATTGGTGATGCCGTCCCCCTTGGCGCCGTAATCGCGCACATCGACCCAATCGATAAGGGACGGAACGAAGGCCGCGGTAATGTCCTCGATCTTGATCGACTCTATTCGGACCGCACCGCCGTTCGACCCGATCAGATCAATACCGAAATGGCCATAGATCGGCTCGGTTCCCCAGCTCAGATCGACGCCACGACGCGCGCCGACCCCGATGATCGCGCTGACCTCGACCACTTCGCCGTAAGTGGTCAACGCGGTCGTCGGACCTTGCTCGACCAGACCGTTGACATGGTTGCGCGATCCGTTCCCGGCCCAACCCGCAATCCGGACGTTGCATAATGCACCCGCGACAATTTTTACCCGTGCCGAAACCCGGAAATAAACGCCGGGGATCATGGGAGTTTCCCCCATGAAGCGCAGGCTGGTTGTCGTCGATTGCTTCAGAATTTCCAGACAGGTGCCAAAATCCTGATCGGCCGGAACCAGCGCCGCGTTTGCTGCATTCGCCCAGGTTGCGCTGCCGGATGTGCCATTGCCGCGTGACCAGACACCAAGCCCGGCGCGAAAAGCTGGCGGCATCAGCAACAAACCATTCGTAATCGCGATATTCATCCCCAAATCCTCCAAGCCGTTGCAATGACAGACCGGATTGCGGCCTGCATGAATGCCTGAAGAATTAGTTGAGAAAACATTAACAACGTCTTTGTCGGGCGCCCGTTGCTTCGTGCAGGGTCGCAACGGAAAAGGGGGCCGAAGCCCCCAATTCGTCAACTTGCGGCGGCCAATTCGCCCGCAAGGGCACGCTCGATCAACTCTCGGGTTTCATCGATGCCGTAAAGCGCAATGAAGCCGCCGAAGCGAGGCCCCTGATCGGCGCCCAGCAGAACCTGATACAACGCGCTGAACCAATTCCGCAGCGGCTCGAACCCGTGTTCATTGCCGATGGCAAAGACCATAGTCTGCAACGCCTCGGGATCGGCTGGTTGATCCCATGCGGAAAGCCGCCCGGCCAGCTCTTCCAAGGCACGACGCTCGACATCACTCGGCTCACGGAACTGGCGGGTCGGAGCTACGAAGTCATTGAAGTAGCGCACGGCAAAACCGGCGGCATGGTCCAGTTGCGGATGCGTCTCGGGCGAGGCATCGGGCGCATAGCGCCGGATAAAGCCCCACAACCCGTCCTTGTCCTTGGCCCCGGCGACCGATGCAAGGTTCAGCAGCATCGAGAACGGCACCACCATATCCGAGGCGGGAACCTCCCCGTTATGGATATGCCAGACCGGATTCGCCAATTGCTGTTCCGGCGACTGATCGGGGAAGGCACGCAGCTGCTGATGATATTCATCCACCGCCTTGGGGATCACATCGAAATGCATCCGCTTGGCCGTCTTGGGCTTTTGATACATGAAATAGGACAGGCTTTCGGTCGCCGCATAGGTCAGCCATTCGTCGATCGACAGCCCGTTGCCCTTGGATTTGCTGATCTTCTGACCCTGATCGTCCAGGAACAGCTCATACGTGAAATGCTCGGGCTTGCGGCCGCCCAGTACCTCACAAATCCCGTCATAGATCGGCGTGTTGGTGCTGTGATCCTTGCCATACATCTCGAAGTCGACATCCAGCGCCGCCCAGCGGGCACCGAAATCGGGCTTCCACTGCAACTTCACCTGACCGCCGGTGACTGGAAGCGTCCATTCGCGGCCGGTTTCGTCGTCAAACGTGATCTCACCGTTTTTTGCATCAACATGCTTGATCGGCACATATAGGACCCGCCCGGTTTCCGGGTGGATTGGCAGAAAGCAGGAATAGCTTTGCTGGCGTTCCTCCCGCAGGGATGCCAGCATGATCTTCATGATCGCGTCATAGCGTTCGGCGGCCAGCAGCAATGTCGGATCAAACGCCCCGGATTTGTAATATTCGGTGGCCGACACGAATTCATATTCAAAGCCGAACGTGTCCAGAAAGCGGCGCAGCATGGCGTTGTTGTGGTCACCAAAGCTAGGAAATTCGCCGAAGGGATCGGGCACCGAGGTCAGCGGCTTTTGCAGATTCGCATGCAGCATTTCCTGCTGCGGCACATTTTCGGGCACCTTGCGCATACCGTCCATGTCGTCGGAAAAGCAGAAAAGCCGCGTCGGAATGTCGCTGATCATCTCGAACGCGCGGCGGATCATCGTTGTCCGCGCCACCTCACCAAACGTGCCGATATGAGGCAACCCCGAAGGACCATAGCCCGTCTCGAACAGCACGAAGCCCTTCTCGGGATCCTTCTTTTCATAGCGTTTCAGAACCCGGCGTGCCTCTTCGAACGGCCATGCCTTCGATTGCATTGCGGCATCACGCAAGGTTGTCATCGCTAAATCTCCTGTTCTGAGGTTCAGTCGCCTTATTGAACGCCGCGTGAATCGTCAATAATTTACGGCAAACATCTAGGGAGAATGACATGACAACCGACCTGCCCTCTTTTTCGCCCTGCGACGCGCTAGTGGCGGTCATGGTGGCGGTGTCCGCGTCCGATGAACCGATGCGAACCTCGGAATTGCTTGCGATTCAGCGCAAAGTCGATCATGCGCCGGTTTTTGCAGCGTATGACGACGACCGTATCCGTGCGGTCAGCCAGACTGTCATGACGTTGTTTGAAGAAGAAGAAGGGCTGGACGCCCTTTTCGGCCTGATCCGCGATGCATTACCGGAAAAATTATATGAAACAGCCTATGCGCTGGCCTGTGATGTCGGCGCGGCGGATGGTCGGCTGTATGATGGCGAGGTCGCGATGCTGGCCGAAATCCGTCATCAGCTGAACATTTCACGCCTGCACGCGGCCGCGATCGAGCTGTCGGCCCAAGTGCGCCACCGCGTTCTTTAGGGCGCGGTCTAGGCCACAGCCCATGAATTCAGGATGCGGCGCTGCAGCTTTTTGGCTTCGCGCGTCCAGGTCAGCACACCGGCAGGCAATTCCTGCCCCGATGTCGCTGTATGACGCGGCCCATCCATGCACATGACGGCAAAAGCGCGCTGCGGGCCGTCGCCCTGCGAAATATAGCCTGCAAGGTTGGAGACAAAGTTCAGCGTCCCTGTTTTCGCAACAACCTGAACCGCACCCGTGGGATCGGCGCCAATATCTTCATCCAGCGGATTTTTCTTCAGCAGGGCCGGCAAGCCCGAAGCCAGGCCCGGTCCCGCCAAAAGCTGCGCCATCCCTTGCGCCGTCACACGGCTGTCATCGCTGAGACCCGAATGGTCCGCCAGATGAAAGTCCAGCCCCTGCCCTTGCGCGACCAGCCATGCCTGCATTGCTTGGGCTGATTGCGCGGGCGTCGCCGCACGGCTGGCGTGAAGACCGACGACCTCGGCGGTCAGATTGGTCGAATAGCGCAACATGTCGCGCAAAATCTCGGTCAGGGGCTGGCTGTCAAGGCTTGCAACCACATCACCGGCGGGCAGCGATAAGATGACCTCTGGATTGGGCAAGACCAACCCTTTGGCCCGGCACAGCGTCTGGAACACGTCACCCGCATACAGCTCGGGCTTGCGCACAGGCAACCAACGGCTTCCCGCCTGACCAACGGCAGAGCGGGAGACGGTCCAGCTTTCCCTTGCGCCATCCCCGCTGTAAGAAAACAGATCGCTTTGATCGCCGGGTGCTGCGGTGATCGTATAGGCGCGCGGCGAATTTTTGGATGCCCGCGCCTCGACAGACATCTGAACCCCGCCATTCGCGCGACGCCACCCAAGATGAACCCTGTTGAAATTCAGCACCATCCCAGAAACTGCCGGGTTATAGGCCAGATAATCGGCCTGACCAGGGGCAATTTCGTCGATATTTGGCAACGCGCCACCCCAAACGGCAAATTTGGTCGGGGAACTTTGCCCCTTTTCGACCAGCCGGCCAGCCAGAAGCGCCAGATCATCGGTGGTCAGAACCGGATCTCCGCCGCCGGCCAAGATCAACGTGTCCCCCGCACGGATCACCCGTGTGCGAAAACGGTGATGCGGCCCCAATTGTGAAAGCGCATATAGCGCGGTGATTGCCTTCAGGGTGCTGGCAGGTGGAACCGGCGCACCGGCGGCTTGCCCCTGGATTGCGCGAAAATTACCTGGATCAACCAACGCAAAGCTGACCTGTCCCGGCAGATCAGAGACGACCGCCAGCCTTGACGCATCGATGACAGGACGCGCCGCCGGACGCTTCTGCAGGCTTTGCCCAACCGCACCTGTCGCAAACAGGCCACTTGCCACCATACCCGCCAACAATTGACGACGATTCACATGCTTCATTTTTTCGCCTCTTTCGCCTGCCGCAAGGCGGTCGAAGATAATTTTGACATCGGCAAATTGATCAAAACCCACGCAGGCGGATTTCGGAATGCCAGAGTGGATGCCTCACGCACGGGCAAACGCCAGCGTTGCAGCATATTCGCCGCGACCGAGTTGCGGGCCGCCAGCCTGCTTCCGGGCCGGGCCATCACACCTATCGGGATCGTTTCTGCGATCTCTTGCCAGCGATCCCATTTGTCGAATTGCACCAGATTGTCCGAACCCATCAACCAGACAAAACGCACGCCGGGATAGATCTTCTGCAGCACCTGAATGGTATCCGCGGTCATGCGCGTATCCAGACGAGCTTCTATATCCGTGACAACGACCCGCGGATCTTTCAGCAATTTTTGCGCACCTGCAACGCGCTGTTCAATCGGCGCTGGACCGTGGGCCTTCAGCGGATTTCCGGGCGTCACCAACCACCAGACCCGGTCAAGGCGAAAGACGCGCATCGCGATTTCAGTGATATTCACATGCCCACCATGGGCTGGATCAAAAGATCCGCCCAAAAGCCCGATTTTCATACCGGGCAACCCTGATGGTAAGCCATGCTTCATCACGCCGCTTTAATTCATCGGATTGAACAAGCCAACCGGGCTTGCAATGTCGGCAAGTCACACCTGCGAACCGCTATGCAAAGCGCTTTCTTCCTCGAAAATAGTTGCCCGGCGGCGACCGTTATTCTTGGACCAGTAAAGTGCCGTATCTGCATCCTTCAAAAGTTGCGGTATCGTCCGATCAGGCCTGGCACTTGATCGCGTCATCCCAATGCTGGCCGAAATCTGATGACGATCACCCGTGGAAATCGAAATGGATTCGATTCCAGCGATGATTCTTCGTCCCAGTTGATGCAGCGATTCAGATGAAAACAGTCCCGGCAAGACCACAACAAATTCATCTCCGCCAATCCGGGCAAGGAAATCGTCGGTTCGGATCAATTCTTTCAGCGTTTCGGACACTTCGCACAGGACACGATCACCCGTGTCGTGACCGAACACATCATTGACCTGCTTAAACCCGTCCAGATCAAGATGCATCAGCGCAAAGTTATGATCGCCAACCCCGTCTTGCGGGTGTTTCGCCAACATTGCGGCCGACAGGACAAGATCCAGACCGCGCCTGTTTCCCAACCCGGTCAGGGCGTCGGTATGCGCCTGAATCTCTGCGATCATGCGGGCCTCCTCCAGTTGGCGGCTGAAATCGGACAACTGTCCCAAAACCGCGCGATTGGCTTCGTGCAAGAACAGCAACTCCATCGCCAATTCCGGCGGTGCAAAATCACTGTCACTCAGATCGCAGCGAGAGACGGCTTTTATCAGCTCGATCCCGAACCCCAGATTGATAAGTATTTCATCGGTGTTGGTGAAAACCGCATGCCCTCGCAGCGTCAGTTGCGGCGCGGCCAGCAACCGCAGAAAGAACCTGTCGGATTGCTTGGCCGCCTCTATCATGACATCCAGCACCGAGCCAACCGAATGCGGTCGTGCATCCGAGAAAATATCGAAAACCATCCCCGAAGGATTGATAAGTTTTTCGATGGTCTGGCCGTGCCCGACAATCAAACCATCCTGCCGGACAAGCAGATGCATGGGAAGCAGTCGACCCAAAGAACACCTGTCCAGAAGCACGCCAGACACGCTCATGTTCGACCCTGCTGCGTGTGTTTCGGTGTTCCGGGACTCAGGCTGAAATCACGGCCATCCGCAAATTCCTCATCGGAAATCTGAACCGAGATGACATGCCCCTCGACGGAAATCAGGCCAAGTGCACCGTAATCGTCTGCCATCACCCGAACCATCCCCGCCAGAAGCGCGGTCCAACGGATCGCCCCTGCGGGCAAGGTCACCTGCAGCATTTCCATGCCGCCGCTGCGCACGCTGATCGGAGGCATGGCGAAATTTTCGCTTACCATCTGCGCGCGGCCCGGCAACTCTTCCAGCCGAACCACGAATTCTGCGAAATTCCTGCCCGAAAACCGCAGCAAACGCCGGGTAGGTTCCTGACGCGCCAGCCATGCGCCAAAATCTTCGAACATTTCTTCGACCGGCTTTCCGGTCTGGTGGGCAGCCCAGTCCAACAGATGCTGATCCACCAACCAGTTCTGGCCGGCAACAGGATTGCTTATGGCAACGTTGCGCGCACGCAATATCTCAGCGTGGTTGGACGCCAGAAAATCCTCGATAGCCTTGTTCACAAGCAACTGCATCGCACACCTCGGTTGGCTGCAGATTAGGTGCCAAATGTGAATAAAACGGAAATGTCAGTCCGCTTCCCAACCGAAGCTTCCGGGTCCGGCCAAGGCCGTTCTGGCAGTCAGGAAATCAGCGGCCCTGACCTGCAACGCTTCGGCCGCATCAATCACACGGGCGTCGTCCTCCAGAAGATAATCCAACACATGAATCGCCAGTTCCGGTTGCCCGGACAACTGGCGCAAATCCTCGGGTCGCAAACCGGTCGTTCCCATGAAACCGCTGGCCAGATCGGGGATTTGAAGCACATGCAGCAGCGCCGACATTGCAAGTTCCGCCGCCTGTTCATGTGAAAAAGTCATATCATCAGTCTTTCTTTACCTGATCGAGCCATTTTCACGATTCCCAGAAACCGTTTGTTAAGAAATTCATGTCAGTTTTTCCTTAACGGTATCAAGGGGAAGGAACGTCGGCAGAATGACCGCGCGCATCCTTGTAGCAGATGGATCGGCTACGTCACGCATCATGTTGAAGGTTCGCCTTGCGGCTGCCTGCTATGATATCGTGACGGCATCCACATCACAGCAGCTGATGCAATCCCTGCGGAACGATCAGCCAGACATGGTGCTTTTGGGCACCGCGCTAACGGATTCCGACCAGATATCCGTCTGCAATCTGATCACTCAGCAACAGCCCGGAGTCACCATTCTGGCGCTTGCTCAGGCGTCGATGCGCATTCAGATTCTGCGTGCGGGGGCGACGGCGGTGTTAAGCCCGAACGTAAATGAACAGATGCTTCTGGCGCGAATCCGCTGCTTGTTGCGTGAGGATGCTCGGGATTCGGGGATCCTGTTCTCAATGGCAGAGGCCTCGGCGACGTTTGATGACGGCAGGACAGGCGACATCTGCCTGATCGCAGATTCCCCCGTTCGGGCAGCGCGGTGGCGCCAGCTATTGCAATCGCAACTGAACTGTCGGTTTTCAATCAGCGACCCTGACAACGCACTCGCCTCTGCGGCGATTGGGCGCAGCGCTGATCTGTATATGATCGCTGCCGACATTATGGGGCGCGGTGACGGGCTGCGCCTGATGTCAGAATTGCGGTCGCGCCAGGGATCGCGTGACGCGGCTTTTGTCGTCGCGGCGAATATTGATCACGACGACACGGCGACCTTTGCGCTTGATCTTGGCGCGAGCGATGTGCTGCCGCTTGAATTGTCCGATCGTGGCGGCACAGAAGTTGCGATGCTGACCCTGCGAAAGCAGTTGGACCGTAAGCGTCGCGCTGACCGCCGACGTGACGCTGCCCGCCGCAGCCAGCTATGGGCAATGACAGACTCGCTGACAGGGCTGCACAACCGCCGCTATGCCCGGTCACGCCTGTCCGAAATTGTCGATACGGCGCGGCGACAGGGTGAATCTTTCGCGGTCTTGCTGTTGGATCTGGATCATTTCAAATCCATCAATGATAGCTATGGCCATGCTGCGGGCGATGCCGTCCTTTGCGATGTGGCCCGCAGACTTGAGACGATCGTCTCGGATCGTGGTGTTGCGGCAAGGTTCGGGGGCGAGGAGTTTTTGGTCGTCCTGCCACAAGCCAATGCATGGCATGCTCAGCGGATGGCCGAAGAAATTCGTCGTGCAATCGGACTGCGCGGCACATTGCTACCCAGCCTGTCGGGGGGTGGGGAAATCACAGTCACCATTTCTGCGGGCATCGCGATTTGCGACCATTATCGGCCCGACCGTAGTGTAGAGCAGATTTCAGAACTGGTTCTGGAACGCGCTGATCAAGCGTTGATTGCCGCAAAATCCCGTGGCCGAAACCGTGTCGTCATCGCCCCAAGCGAGGCTTGGCTGCACACGTGACCTGCGACATATCGTCTTCCGGCACTTTCAGATGGACTTCATGCGGACAAAAACTGGCAAATCCACGGACGTTCCCCTAAATTAAGCAGTAACTTTAGCTTCCTGCCGATCAAGGTGCTTCATGCTGCAGTCCACATCCATCAGCGACCAGATCGAGCGTCCGACCGGACGGGCAATGTGGCGCGGGACGCGTGGGCGGTGCCCATCCTGTGGTGAGGGCAAGATGTTTAGATCTTATCTGAAAGTCTCGGATGAATGCCCGGTTTGCGGCGAGGAATTGCACCACCAGCGCGCCGATGACGGCCCGGCCTATCTGACGATTCTCATTGTATCGCATTTGGCCGCACCGATGCTGTTGGCATACTTCATTGCCTTCCGCCCCTCGGCGATAACCATGATCACGGTTTTCGGGATCGGGACCATCATTTCATCCCTGCTGCTGCTGCCACTGATCAAAGGGGCGTTTGTGGGCTTTCAATGGGCGCGCCGCATGCACGGCTTTGACCATGCCGAGGTAAAGAATTGAGCGACAGCGACACGAGCCCGCCGATCCGCAATGCCGCAACGATCATTCTGCTTCGCAGATCGCCCGAAGGGACCAGCGTTCTGATGGGAATGCGCGGGGAAAACGCGACCTTCATGCCGTCGAAATATGTCTTTCCCGGTGGTGCCGTCGACGCCGCAGATGCGACCGCGCCACTGGCCGCCCAGCTTGCTCAACCCCATCGGGGCAGGTTGCTGGCAGAGCCGCGCGCAGGCATTATTCCTGATCCGCACGCCATCGCTGCTGCGGCCTTGCGCGAACTGGCCGAGGAAACCGGTCAGTTGATCGGCAACGACTGCGGGCCGAAAAGCGATTGGCCCGGCTATGCGGAAACCGGTTTAAGCCCCGATCCATCCGCATTGATTTATTTGGCACGCGCCATTACCCCGCCTGCTCGTCCGCGCCGCTTTGACGCATATTTCTTTGCCATCGACGCGAATGCACTGGCAGGCGATCCCGATGATTTCAGCCGCGCCTGTGATGAACTTTCTCATCTGCATTGGGTGGCGCTGTCCGATGTCAGGGGGCTTAATCTGCCCTTCATCACAGAAGTCGTTCTGGCCGAACTTTCTGAGCTGGTCGGCAGCGTGCCCCATGATGCACCGCTGCCGATCCCTGATACTGTTCCCTTCTTTGACAATCGTGGCCCTTCGCCACGATTTTCGCAGATCGTGTGATCGTCGTCGGACTCAATGCCCGGTGAATTTTGCCGGGCGCTTTTCCAAAAACGCGGTCACACCTTCGACAAAGTCCGTGGTTCGTCCGGCCTCGCCCTGCAGCTTTGCCTCCAGCGCAAGCTGGGCGTCCAGATCGTTTTGCGACGTTTCGGTGATTGCCTTGCGAATCGCGCGATAGGCCAGAGTTGGTCCCTGGGCCAGCTTGCGGGCACGGGCCGCCACGCCTTCCGCGAAATCATCATCCGGCAAGGCTTCCCAGATCAGGCCCCACTCCATGGCCTGACGCGCTGTCACGGGTTCGGCGAACAACATCATGCCCATTGCACGCGCGTTTCCGATGGCCCGCGGAATAATGAACGTGCCGCCTGCGTCCGGGATCAGGCCAATCCGGGTGAAGGCCTGAATAAAGGTCGCGCTTTCAGCAGCAATCACGACATCCGCCGCCAGCGCCAGGTTTGCGCCGGCCCCTGCAGCCACGCCGTTCACCGCAGCAATGATCGGCACCGGACAATTGGTCATCGCGCGCAACATCGGTTCGTACTCATCGCGCAAGGTCGCTTCCAGATTCGTCGCGGCAACCCGGTCCGTCAAATCCTGTCCTGAACAAAACCCCCGCCCAGATCCCGTCAGGACAACGCACCGCACCTCTGAGGGCAATGTGGTCAGCGCGTCGGTGATCTCCAGGCGCATCTGGCTGCTCAGCGCGTTCATCACCTGCGGTCGGTTCAAAATCAGCGTCGCGATACCGTCTTTGATACCGAATTGAATGGATTCATAGCTCATGGTGCCCCCCTTGCTTGCGCGCATGATGCCCGAAATTGCGGTCAGGAAAAGTGCGACCCGGCGTCAGTCCCGCATGATTTCGTCCAGTCGGGCCTGTTCGGACGCATTCAGGGCATCAACCGCACCATCGGTCGGCCTGCGACCACGCAAGAACACCCAGGCGATCAGCAACCCGATCAGAAGCATCGCCGGCCCTGCAAGCCACAGCAGCAGGTTACCGCCACGGGCGCGCGGCTCGAACAGGACAAACTCACCAAAACGGTCCACGACCGCGTCGATCACCTGATCATCGGCATCGCCTGCCACCAGCCGTTCGCGCACATAAAGCCGCAGGTCACGGCTGATCGCCGCGTTGGATTCATCGATATTCTCGCCCTGACAAATCGGGCAGCGCAACTTTTGTGAGATATGACGCGCCCTTGCCTCCATTGCGGGATCGCTCAGCACTTCGTCCGGCTGGACCGCCAATGCCGCGATCGGAGCCATCAAAGCCAGGGCCAAAATGAAAATCAGGCGCTTCATTCTGCGGGCACCGCATTTACCGCAGCCCGTTTTGCACCAACCGCGACCCGATAGCGACGGTCTGACAAGCTGACCATTCCACCAAGCGCCATGAGGATCGCGCCAGCCCAGATCCAGTTCGCAAACGGTTTGACATAGGTGCGCACCGCCCAACTGCCGTCCGCCTGCTCATCCCCGATGACCACGTAGATGTCGCGGAAGATGCCGTTATCAATCGCGGCTTCCGTGGTCGGCATGGCCTGCACCGGATAGATCCGTTTTTCAGGATGAAGCACCGCGACCGAGGCGCCGTCACGGTTCACATCAATCGTCGCCAGTGTCGAAAGGTAGTTCGGCCCTTGAACCTGATCGACCTGCCGCAATGTGAAATCGTAGCCGCCCAAATCGAAGGGCTGGCCTATTTTCGCGACGCGAATATCCTCCAGCTGCCAAGCGGTCAGCAGGCCCACACCGATGAATGTGACGCCAACACCCGCATGGGCAATCGCCTTGCCCCAATCGGCGCGTGGCAGGCGAAACAAGCGCGACAGACCAGAATTTCCGACGCGATGCAGCAAATCGGCCACCGAACCCGCAATCAGCCATGCCCCCAGACCCGCACCGATGACGGCAATTGCCGACCGGCCAGTTGAAACCGCAAAGACCAGCACCATTACTGCCAGCGCAAAAATGAATGCGCCCCGTAATGGCCGGGCGGCGCGTGCGAAAACCGCGCGTTTCCAAGGCATGATCGCGCCGAAAGGCAAGGCGATGGCCAACGCGATCATGAAGGGTGTGAACGCTTTGTTAAAGAACGGCGCACCAACCGACAGCTTCCGATCCCACAAAAATTCCGCGGCCAGCGGCCAGATGGTTCCGATGAAGACGACGAAAGCCGAAACGGCCAACAAAAGATTGTTCAGCACCAATGCACCTTCGCGCGACATTGGTGTAAACACCCCCTTTGCCGTCATACTGGAAGCTCGCACCGCATAAAGTGTCAGCGCCCCCCCCGTAAATACGGCAAGAATTCCAAGGATGAAAATCCCCCGTGTCGGGTCGCTGGCAAAGCTGTGGACCGATGTGATAACGCCGGAGCGAACGATAAAGGTGCCGATCATGGAAAAGCCGAACGCCATGATCGCCAGCAGGATCGTCCAGCTTTTCAGCGCCTCTCGTTTTTCGACGACAATCGCGGAATGCAGCAGGGCGGCAGAAAGCAGCCATGGCATAAAGCTGGCGTTTTCCACCGGATCCCAGAACCAGAATCCACCCCAGCCAAGCTCATAATAGGCCCACCACGATCCCAGGGCGATACCGATGGTAAGAAACATCCACGCGGCCAACGTCCATGGGCGCACCCATCTGGCCCATGCTGCGTCCACGCGCCCTTCGATCAGGGCCGCAACGGCAAAGCTGAATGCCATCGAAAGCCCGACATAGCCCAGATACAGAAACGGCGGATGGAAGGCCAAACCCGGATCTTGCAGCAATGGATTCAGGTCGCGCCCGTCAAAGGGTGGATTTTCCAGCCGCAGAAAGGGGTTGGAAGTAAAGATGATAAAGGCGAAAAACGCCGCGCCAATAGAAGCCTGAACCGCCAGCACCCGCGCCCGCAACTGTGGCGGAAGATTGTCACCAAACACCGCCGCCGCTGCGCCAAACAACGCCAGGATCAGCACCCATAACAGCATCGACCCTTCGTGATTGCCCCAGACTCCGCTGATTTTATACAGCATCGGCTTGGCGGTATGAGAGTTCTCATAGACCAGCTTCAACGAAAAATCCGAGGTGACGAAGGCCATGGTCAGCGCGGCGAAGGAGACACCCACCAACAGAAACTGCGCCAATGCCGCCGGTCGTGCGCTGTCCATCCAGCCCAGCCAACCTTTGGCCGCGCCGACCAATGGCACTGTCATCTGAAACAGGGACACCATAAAGGCGAGGATGAGGGCGAAATGGCCGAATTCAGCGATCATGAGAAGTCCTTTTGTCACCCGCACAATAGGCGCATGAAAAAAGGGGGGAAAGTCCCCCCTTGCTTATTGACAACTCTTTTACCGCTTGGGCCGCTGTAACGGGACCTAATTCCGCAAGCCTGCGGCCCAATCACGCAGGGCCGCATTGTCGCTGAAGTCGTCGGCAGGACGTGGCGCCCCTTGCACGGTTGCCGCGGATTGCGCCGCTTCTGTCGTGCCGACAGGCTTTCGCGTGGGCCAAACCCTGTCACGCAGATAATGCGCCTCTCTCGCGCCGAAATAGAACCCGACGATCGCTCCCAGCAGCCACCAAAGCGGCTCGGGCACCTGCTGCAGCCCCTCCATGCGCAGACCGAAGCCTGACGGTTCGACCATCGCATAGATGAACAATGCCATCGTCCCCAGGGCCAATAGCGGTCGCGGCAGACGGTTCAGTCCGTTGACAAACCCGTCAAACCAGCCCGCGCGGGCCTGCTGAAACTCTTGTCCCAGTTGGGTGACCGCATGGGCATAGGCCTGCTCATCCAGCTCCATCCGCCGGGTCGCATTCTGGGTAAAAATTTCGGCCACACCGCCCACCGCGCTGCCAAGCGCAGTCGCCGTCGCCCCCATGCCAATGAAACGATCAATCATACCCATTTGGCAGTCCTTTCGCGATGCTCGGCGGTGGTCAGGTGGTAGCGGGCATTGACGAACTGTTCCGCACGGATGATCCATCCTCCCTTCCCGCCTGCCTTGGCCCTGGCATATTTGCGGCTTGCCGGTCGCTGATCGGCCAAAGCGTAGTAGTAATTCCGGCGCGCAATCCCATAGGCATCGGCCAGATGATCCGGCGCGAGCAGCGCAGCATCATGCACGGCAGCAATGGTTTGCGGACCGACCACACCGTCTGCACTGATGGCAAAGCCCATCCGCGTCACCAGCTTTTGCAGGATTTTCACGGCATTGGCACCCGCATTCACATACATATCGAACACGCTGGCCTGCAACGCATCAGGCAATTCCTCAAGGCGTGGTTTCTTGAAGTAGTGATCGATGAAAATCTGTTGCGCCTGCGCGCGGGTCAGCGATTTGACGTCGCTGATATCAACCTTGCCGTCGCGATTCAGGTCCAGCCCCAGCGAGCGCATCGTCCCGATTGTGACACCGTAATTCGTGGCTCCGCCCGGATCATCCGGGTCATTGACGAAGCCTCCCTCTCGCGCGACGATTTCCCGCGCGATTTCCTCGACAGTTTGCATGGCACCCCCTTTTGGCCAGCAGCCGGACGGGCTGCGAACCGGCCAAAACTGCCGGGGGCGCGTTAATCCATTCTTAACGGATCGGGCGTTGTCGTTCAGGAATTGGGGTCTTGGTAAACCCCCGCTTCCTTCAGCGTATCCACGACTTCACGCGGCATATAGGTTTCGTCGTGCTTGGCCAGCAGATCCTGCGCCTCGAACCGCCCATTGCGGAAGTAGCCTTTGGCAATCGTGCCCTGGCCTTCACTGAACAGATCGGGACGTGGATCACGACCGATATAGCTGACAGGCAATTCAACCGCGCCATCGGTAATGACGAAATCAAAGGCCACACCATCGCGATTGACGATAGAGCCGTCCTTGACCAACCCGCCAAGCTGAAAATACTCATCGGGGTCGGGCGCGGTTTCAGCCACTTGCGATGGCGAACGATACAGATTGATGCCGTCTCTGAAACCGAAACCGATCAGCCCGACCGCCAGCAGCAGCGCTATCGCGGCAACGATCAACACCTGAATGCGGCGGCGTTTTCTAAGGGATTTCAGCCCGGCCATCCGTCAGGCCGCCTCGAACCGCAGCGGGCGGCGCAGGAACTGCGTCGCTTTGCCCGAAACCCGCACCGGATCGCCAGTCGTCAGGTTTCTCGATTCCGTTCCCGAACCCAGAAACTCTGGGTGTCTTTGCAGATAATCCGCAAGGCTTTCCGCAACCAGACCGGCCTGTGAATAGACCTTGACCTGCGGGCCAAGCGCCTTCTGAAATGCGTCCTCCACCAGCGGATAATGTGTGCAGCCCAAGATCGCCGCTTCGGGATACGGCATCCGGCGCAACAATGCCTCGACATGGCTGGTCACCAGCGCCTCGGCCAGAATTTCGTCGCCCTGCTCGATGGCATCGACGACCCCGCCACAAGGCTGCGCCTCGACATCGACACCGACGGCGCGGAACGCCAATTCACGCTGGAATGCGCGGCTGGCAACGGTGGCGGGTGTCGCAAACAGTGCGACATGTTTCACCGCGACCTCTCGGGGTGGCGAGTTGTCGCCCCACCGACGTTCGGTCAGCGCCTCGATCATCGGAACGAACACGCCCAGAACGCGCTTGTCAGCCGGCAGCCATTTTTCCTGCATCCGCTTCAATGCCGCGGCCGAGGCCGTGTTGCACGCAAGGATCACCAGATCGCAGCCCTCCGCCCAAAGGCGTTCAACGCCCGCGCAAGTCAGATCGAAAATATCGTCGGCCGTCCGCACCCCGTAAGGCGTGTTGGCATTGTCACCCAGATAGACCAGTGGCAAATCGGGCAGCCGCGCCGCGATGGCCTGATGAACTGTCAGCCCACCCAGACCGGAATCGAAAACGCCCACTGCCATGTCGCATCCCCATATTAATCGCGAGACATCTTTTAAGATGTCCCGCGACGATTGGAAATGACCGAAGTTATTCGGCAGCTTCACGTATTGGCGCGCGGCCCGAACGAAACTGCGCCAGCAATTCCTCCCGGCGTTCTGCAGCACGGTCGGCGGCTTCGTCCTTGACCGGACCGTAACCGCGAATGCCCAACGGAAGTTCGGCCAGTTCAATCGCAATCGGCATGGTTGCGTCGGACACTTTGGCCAGCACTTCGCGCATGTCGTTTTCGTAATCGCGGATCATGGCACGTTCGCGTTTCCGTTCGGCCGAGTAGCCAAACGGGTCCAGCGGCGTGCCCCGCAGCCCCTTCATCGCGGCCAGAACCTTGAACGCTTTCAACATCCACGGTCCGAAATCACGCTTTTTCGGACGGCCATTCGCGTCCTTGCCGCCAAGCATCGGCGGCGCCAGATGGAACGTCAGACCGGTATCACCTTCCCATGTCTGCGCGATCTGTTCGGCAGTGGTCAGATGAAGCCGGGCAACTTCATATTCATCCTTATACGCCAACAGCTTATAGTAACCTCTTGCGACACTCTCACGCAGCGGTTTCGGCGCTTCGTCAACCAGCTTGCGGAAGCGGTTCGACAAACGCTTGCCCTGATAGTCGATCAGACGGGCGGCGCGATATTCGACCGGATCGGGTGGCAGTTGCGTCACCTCGGCCGGTTTCCGGGTCTGTTCGGGAAAGGCCATCGCCCAGCGACCGATCTGAAAGGCACGCTGGTTTTCCGCAATCTTGGCACCGTTCAGGCGGATCGCCTCCATGATCGCTTCTTCCGACAGCGGGATCAGCCCCTGCTGCCAGCAGGCCCCCAGAACCAGCATGTTGGAATAGATTGAATCGCCCAGGAAACGCAGCGCCAATTCATTGGCATCAAAGAAGGCGACCTGACCGCCCAACCGCGCCTCGAGCGACAGTTTCAGCCGATCCGCGGGCACCTGAAAATCGCGGAAACGTGTGAAATCACCGGTGATGATTTCGTGGTCGTTCACAACTGCACCGGTGCGACCGTTGGTCATCAGGCCAATGGTCTTGGCCCCTGCCGTCACAACCAGATCGCCGCCGATCACGCAGTCAGCCTCGCCCACGGCAACACGGATGGCGCTGATGTCATCGGGCTGATTGGCCAGACGCAGGTGGATATGCACCGCACCGCCCTTCTGGGCCAGACCGGCCATTTCCATCATGCCGGCGCCCTTGCCGTCGATATGCGCCGCCTGCGCCAGAACGGCACCGATCGTCACGACGCCAGTTCCGCCAACACCGGTAATCACGACGTTATGGGTGCCCGTGATCTCGGGCAGCGTGGGCGCTGGCAATTCCGGCAGGTCAAACGCCTCGGCCTTGGGTTTGCGCAGCTTGCCCCCCTTGACCGAGACGAAGCTGGGGCAGAACCCTTTGACGCAACTGAAATCCTTGTTGCAACTGGACTGGTCGATCTGACGCTTGCGGCCCAGTTCCGTATCCAGCGGCACAACCGACACGCAGTTCGATTGGACCGAGCAATCGCCGCAGCCCTCGCAAACCTCTGGGTTGATCCAGACGCGGCGATCCGGGTCGGGGAATTGCCCTTTCTTGCGGCGGCGACGCTTTTCCGCCGCGCAGGTCTGGATATACAGAATGGCGCTGACGCCAGATTGTTTTTCCAGCTCTTTCTGAACGGAAATCATCTGGTCGCGCTCTTCAAACCGCAGGCCGGACGGGAACTGCCCGCGGTTCACGTCTTCCTTCTCGTCATAGACGACGATGACTGGCTTCACGCCCATCGCGACCAGTTCCTGCGCGATTTGTGGTGCGGTCAGGCCGCCTTCGTTCGGCTGGCCGCCGGTCATGGCGACCGCATCATTATACAGGATCTTGTAGGTGATGTTCGTGTCAGCCGCCAAAGCAGCGCGGATCGCCAAAGACCCAGAATGATTATAAGTTCCGTCGCCAAGGTTTTGAAAAACATGGGGACGATTGCTAAACGGCGCCTCACCAACCCAGTTTACACCTTCGGCCCCCATATGGGTAAAGCCGGTCGTTTCGCGCCCCATCCACTGCACCATGTAGTGACAGCCGATCCCGGCATAGGCGCGGCTGCCCTCGGGCAGTTTCGTTGAGCTGTTATGCGGACAACCGGAACAAAACCAAGGTGTTCTGGTCGCTATCTCAGGTGCATTGTCATTACGGCGCACCTCGTTCAGGCGCTCCAACCCCGCCTTGATCCGGTCGGTTCCACGACCCTCTTCGACCAGGATGCCACCGATCTTTTGCGCGATCATCACCGGATCAAGTGCATAGCGGGTCGGGAACAGCTCTTCGCCGGTGCGGTCATGCTTCCAACCATGGACACGGCGACCGTGGCGGTTGTCGAAAATCGCCTCTTTCAGCTGCACCTCGATCAGCTTCCGCTTCTCTTCGACGCAAACGATAATATCAAGGTTTTCAGACCATTCCTGCATGGACTTCATGTCCAGCGGCCATGTCTGCCCAACCTTGTAGATGGTCAGGCCCAGATGTTCGGCCTCTGCCTCGTCAATGCCCAGCAAGGACAGCGCATGAACCAGATCCAACCAGTTCTTGCCCGCTGCGACAAAGCCAATTTTCGCCCCCGGCTTGCCCCAAATCTGGCGGTCGATCCGGTTGGCGCGGCTGAAGGCCTCGGCCGCCCAGCGTTTATAGTCGATCATCCGGGCTTCTTGCGCGACCGGCGTATCGCCCAGCCGGATATTCAATCCGCCTTCTGGCATCGCGAAATCGGGGATCACGAATTTCAGCCGGTCGGGATCACCATTGACCACGGCCGTCGCCTCGACCGTGTCTTTCATGGTTTTCAAGCCGGTCCATACACCCGCAAATCGCGACAGCGCGAAACCGTAAAGACCGTAATCAAGGATTTCCTGCACGCCAGCTGGCGACAGCACCGGGATATAGGCGTCGATCATCGCCCAATCCGACTGATGCAGCACGGTGGAACTTTCGCCGGTATGATCATCGCCCATCGCCATGACCACGCCACCATGTGGCGATGAACCCGCCATATTGGCGTGGCGCATCACGTCGCCGCTGCGGTCTACGCCCGGCCCCTTGCCATACCAAAGACCAAAGACGCCGTCATATTTGCCTTCACCGCGCAGCTCGGCCTGCTGGCTGCCCCAGATTGCCGTCGCGGCAAGATCTTCGTTCAGGCCGGGCTGAAACAGAACGTTGGACTCCGCCAGACGCTTGCTTTCGCGCATCATTTGCAGATCAACCCCCCCAAGAGGTGAGCCGCGATAGCCAGTCACAAAACCAGCGGTATTCAAACCCGCCTGTTTGTCCCGCGCGGCCTGCATCAACATCAGGCGCACCAAAGCCTGCGTGCCGTTCAACAAAACATGCGACTTCGACAGATCAAAACGGTCAGCTAGCGAAAATTCTTGCTTGCTCATCCAAAATTCCTCCAATGCCTATCGGCGTGCTTCATTATAGGTCAGACATGCTGACTAATGAAGAAAAAAATGATCTCGGTCTGGTCACTTGCCGGAGACTCGCTTTCAGGTTAGGTCTGCAAAAAACGCATGGCAGCCTTGATAGGATTGTAACAGTATGGACTGGGACAAGCTCAGAATATTTCACGCGGTTGCCGATGCGGGCAGCCTGACCCATGCCGGCGATACGTTGCACCTGTCGCAATCGGCCGTCAGCCGGCAAATCCGCGCATTGGAAGAATCGCTTGGGACAACCCTGTTCCACCGGCATGCGCGCGGGTTGATTCTGACGGAACAGGGCGAATTGCTGTTTGACGCGACCTCATCCATGGCGCGCAAGCTGGACGGCGCCGCCGCCCGCATTCGCGACAGCGAAGAACATGTGTTGGGCGAATTGAAAGTGACGACCGCGGTTGGCTTTGGCACGCTGTGGCTGGCACCGCGTCTGGGCAAGCTTTATGCGAAATACCCCGACCTGAAAATCGACCTGCTGCTGGAAGAGCGTGTACTGGATCTGCCGATGCGCGAAGCGGATGTCGCCATCCGCATGAAGGAACCGACCCAGTCCGATCTGATCCGCCGCCGTCTGCTGAACATCCGCATGCGGCTTTATGCGACACCGGAATATCTGCAACAGGCGGGCGTTCCCGAAACGCTTGAGGAGCTGACGCAGCACCGGCTGATCTCACAAAAGCCGGACCAGCCGCAGGTGGCCGCTGGCGCCCGGCTGGTGCAACAGATCCTGGCACAAAACATCGCCTCGACGCTGACGGTCAACAATTACTTCGGCGTCCTGCAAGGCGTGCTGGCGAATGTGGGCATCGGCGTTCTGCCGGACTATTTGACGGCTGACCATGAGCGCCTTGTCCGCGTTTTGCCCGATGTCGATTCGGATGAGGTGCCGGTTTTCCTCGCCTATCCCGAAGAACTGCGTCAGACCCGTCGGGTTGCCGCTTTTCGCGACTTTGTGCTTGAAGAAATTCAGGGCTATCGCCGGATGCAAAGCGAAGCCTTGATTTCCTGAAAATCGCATCGGCAAAGTTTCGCTTATTGCATGCACATATAGGGCGATTTTTCGCCCATAATACAACCTTTCCGTGTAGCCATTCCACAACTGCATAGCCGCCTTGCCGCACACGCAGCACGTTAACACTTGATCACTTCGCATACTGCACATAAATCCAGCTACGAGGGTGATGAAACGCTCAGGTGTTCATTTCCTTCTACCTCCCTGTTGGACTTAGGCCGGGCTATTGCCCGGCTTTTTTTTGTCCAGCGGACGGGCGCATTGGCGTTGTTACCCTTTCCCTGACGAGCATCTGGCCATAAAAGGCGGCAAACTTACCGTCTGGAAGGGCTTCAGGATGCAGGAACCGTCGATCACCCCCGATCTGATCGCCGCACACGGGCTTAAGCCCGATGAATACGAACGTATCCTGCAGATCATCGGCCGAGAGCCCAGCTTTACCGAATTGGGCATTTTCAGCGCGATGTGGAACGAACATTGCTCCTACAAGTCCTCCAAGAAATGGCTGCGCACCTTGCCGACCGAAGGTCCGCAGGTCATCTGCGGACCGGGCGAAAACGCTGGCGTCGTTGATATCGGCGACGGCCAGGCCGTGGTCTTTAAAATGGAAAGCCACAACCACCCCAGCTATATCGAGCCGCATCAGGGTGCGGCGACCGGCGTGGGCGGCATTTTGCGCGACGTTTTTACCATGGGCGCGCGTCCGATTGCGGCCATGAATTCGCTGTCCTTTGGACGCCCCGCCCACCCCAAGACTCCACATCTGGTGAAAGGCGTGGTCGAGGGCATCGGTGCCTATGGCAACGCGTTTGGCGTGCCAAATGTTGGGGGCGAGGTTCGCTTTCACAAATCCTATGACGGTAACTGTCTGGTCAACGCGTTTGCCGCAGGTCTGGCAGATGCCGACAAGATTTTTTATTCCGCCGCTTCGGGTGTGGGGATGCCGGTTGTCTATCTGGGCGCGAAAACCGGGCGCGACGGCGTTGGCGGCGCGACCATGGCATCGGCTGAATTTGATGACACGATCGAGGAAAAGCGCCCCACCGTTCAGGTCGGCGATCCCTTTACCGAAAAATGCCTGCTGGAAGCCTGTCTTGAACTGATGAAGACCGACAGCGTCATCTCGATTCAGGATATGGGCGCGGCTGGCCTGACCTGCTCGGCGGTCGAGATGGGCGACAAGGGCGGTCTGGGCATCAAGCTGGTGCTGGATCATGTTCCGCAACGCGAAACCAACATGACGGCATATGAAATGATGCTGTCGGAATCGCAGGAACGCATGCTGATGGTGCTGAAACCTGAAAAAGAGGATGAAGCACGGGCAATCTTTGAAAAATGGGATTGGATTTTGCCATCGTCGGCGAAACCATTGCCGAGGATCGTTTCCTGATCGTGCATGGCAATGAAACCATGGCAGACCTGCCGCTGTCCAAACTATCCTCAAGTGCGCCGGAATATGATCGCCCGTGGGTTGAAACGCCTGCCGCCGACGCTGCACCGGCGCTGCCGGAAATTGCACCGCTGGACGCGTTGAAAGCCCTGATCGGTAGCCCGAATTATGCGCACAAAGCATGGGTCTGGGAACAATATGACACGCAGGTTGGCGCAGATACGATCCGTCGTCCCGGCATGGGCGCAGGCGTCGTGCGTGTTCACGGCACCAACAAGGCACTGGCGTTCACCAGTGACGTGACCCCGCGTTACGTCCGCGCGAACCCGTTCGAGGGTGGTAAACAGGCCGTGGCCGAGGCCTATCGCAACCTGTGCGCCGTCGGTGCCCTGCCTTTGGCCACGACTGACAACCTGAATTTCGGCAATCCCGAAAAACCCGAGATCATGGGCCAGCTTGTCGGCGCGATCAAGGGCATTGGCGAGGCTTGCCGCGGGTTGGATTTTCCCATCGTGTCGGGCAACGTCTCACTTTACAATGAAACCGATGGCAAGGGGATCCTGCCGACCCCGACGATTGGCGGTGTCGGGCTTATCGACGATCTGTCGAACCTGATCGCCGGTCTGCCGCGCGATGGTGATGTCGCTTTGGTCATCGGCAAGACCGACGGCCATCTGGGACAATCCGCGTTGGCCTATGAGGCTTTTGGCCGGGAAACCGGCGATGCCCCCCATGTTGATCTGGCGGCTGAACGCAAGCATGGCGAATTCCTGCGCGACAATCGCAAGCTGGTTCGGGGCGTGACGGATCTGTCGGATGGCGGTCTTGCGCTGGCAGCTTTCGAAATGGCCGAGAGCGCGGGCATTGGCGTGCTTCTGGAAACCGGCGATATCGGCCAGCTTTTCGGTGAAGATCAGGCCCGCTATCTGGTGGCCGCATCGCGCGACAATGCCAAGGCCCTGGTCGAGGCTGGCAAGAAAGCCGGTGTCGCGGTCGCGCGCGTCGGAAGCTTTGGCGGTGATACCGTTTCGATGGGCGATGATGCACAGCCACTGTCGCAACTGTCGAGACTGTATCGCAGTGCCTTTGCCAAGGCGATCAGGGGCGACATGCCCGACCACATATGACGGTGAATGCGCCAGCAGGCTTTGCCGCCATCGTAACGGCGGCAGGCCGGGGCAACCGGGCGGGTGGCGATACGCCAAAGCAATGGCGCGACCTTGGCGGGCGCAGCGTCCTTGCGCGTGCGCTGGATGCTTTTGCGGGCTTTGACCGGGTCGTGCTGGTGGTTCATCCAGACGATATGGCACAGGCCATAGCCGCGTTTGCCGGTCGCGTGACGATTGTGACCGGTGCGGAAACGCGCTCCGCCAGCGTGTTGGCCGGCCTGTCCGTGCTAGAGGGTCAGGCAACCCACGTCCTGATCCATGACGGCGCACGACCCTTGGTCGACGCCGTCGTGATTCAAGGGGTCATCGACGCCTTGCAGAAGGGTGCCGTTGCCGCCGCGCCTGCCCTGCCCGTATCGGATGCGCTTTGGCGCGGTCAGGACGGGTTGGTCAGCGGGACGGCACCGCGCGATGGACTTTACCGGGCGCAAACGCCGCAGGGATTCCGGCTACAGGACATACTTGCCGCGCATCGTGCCTATCCCGACGGCGCTGCCGATGACGTGGAACTGGCCTTGCGCATGGGCCATCCGGTTGCCATCACACAGGGCAGCGAGCACAATCTGAAAATCACATGGCCCGATGATTTCGCGCGGGCCGAACGACTTCTGGGGACCACAATGGACATCAGGCTTGGCAATGGTTTCGACGTTCACGCCTTTGGGCCGGGCGACCATGTCTGGCTCTGCGGCATCCAGATTGCGCATGATGCCGGTCTGGTTGGCCATTCCGATGCAGATGTCGGCATGCACGCCCTGACGGATGCGATCTATGGGGCGCTGGCCGAGGGCGATATTGGCCGCCACTTCCCGCCATCGGACCCACAATGGAAAGGCGCCGACAGCGCGATTTTTCTGAAACATGCCGCCGATCTGGCGCGCCAGCACGGCTTCAGCTTTGGCAATGCCGATGTCACGCTGATCTGTGAAACCCCAAAGATCGGCCCGCATGCTGCCGCGATGCAGGCGCGATTGGCGGAAATCATGGGCGTCGAACAGGCCCGTATCAGCGTCAAGGCCACCACATCCGAACAGCTTGGCTTTACCGGACGCCGCGAAGGCATTGCCAGCATCGCCACGGTCGCATTGATGAAGGACTAAGCCATGGATCGCTTGCTTTCCACATGGTTCGGCGCGGGCTTTCTGCGCCCGGCATCCGGCACCTGGGCTTCGGCGATCGCCGTTGTCCTGGGCCTGCTTTTGCACCGGTTCGGCCATTTTCCGTTGCTTGCCATTGCCACCATCGCCGTGACGGCTGTCGGTTTCCGGGTTGTGCCACGCTATACGGCGGGCATGGCCGACCCGGACCGAAGCGAGATCGTGATCGACGAGGTCGCGGGACAATGGCTGGCGCTGTGCTTCCCCTCGTTCGGGTTCTGGATGATGGGATTGCCCGCTGACAATTTTCCCTATCCGGGTTGGGTTGCTGCCTTCGTGTTCTTCCGCCTGTTCGACATCTGGAAACCGTGGCTGGTCGGTCGTGCCGACCGCGAAGGCGGCGTGGCGGGCGTGATGAAGGACGATCTCTGGGCCGGGCTGTTTGCCGGCATCGCCACGATGATCGCAGCCGCCGCGTTCCATATCCCGATGATCCTTGCAGCATCATGAGGCTGGCCCAAGACGTTCTTGACGCCGCACGGGCGAAAGATGTGATGATCGCCACCGCCGAAAGCTGCACAGGTGGGCTGATCATTGCCGCGCTGACGGATATTCCCGGCTCGTCCGATGCGGTGGATCGCGGGTTCATCACCTATTCCAATGCGGCCAAACGTGACATGCTGGGCGTTCGCGACGAAACTTTGCGCACATACGGTGCGGTCAGCGAGGAAACTGCGGCAGAAATGGCTGCTGGCGCATTGGACAGTTCAGCTGCCGGGATCGCGGTGGCCGTCACCGGGATCGCGGGTCCGGGCGGATCTGAACACAAGCCCGAAGGCCGCGTCTGCTTTGGTCTGGCCCTGCCGTCAGGGGTAACCACAGAAACCGTGGAGTTTGGCGCGATTGGGCGCGGCAACGTTCGCGCGGCAACGGTCCGACATGCGCTGACGCTGTTGCATCGGGCATTGACCGCCTAGCCTTCCGTCAGCACCCTGCAAAAACGCTCGACATCCTCTTCCGGCGTATTCCATGCCGTGACCAGCCGCAACGGGACCGGGTCCAGCCCCTCGGCTGTCTTGTCCGGCCACAGGTGATAGATCGCACCGGCTGCACGGGCCTTGCGATGCAATTCGGCGGGAAGTGTGGCAAACACGGAATTCGTCTGCCGGGGAACCAGCAAACCGCCACCCGCCGCCAAAACGCCCTCGGCCAGCCGTTCAGCCAGCGCATTCGCTTGCGTCGCCAGCTTCAGCCACAATCCATCTGTCGCCAGCGCCAACATCTGTGCAGCCAGAAAACGCTGTTTCGAGAAAACATGGCCCGTTTGCTTGCGGCGATAGTCGAACCCTTCGGCCAAAGCCGGATCGAAGAAAATCACCGCTTCTGCCGCCATTGCACCGTTTTTCGTGCCACCAAAACACAGGGCATCGACGCCAGCCTTCCACGTCATTTCGGCGGCAGAGCATCCCTGCGATGCCACGGCATTGGCGAAACGCGCCCCGTCCATGTGCAGGGGCAAGCCGCCAGCATGGGTGATCTGCGCCAGCGCCGCGACCTCATCAACGGAATAAACCGTGCCCCATTCCGTCGCGTTGGTGATGGACACAGCAGCGTTTCGCCCGCCAGTCAGGCCGCCCCCGGCACCACGTTTGATCGCCGCAGCCAGAACCTGTGGCGCAAGCTTTCCATCCTCCCCCGGCAGCGCAACCAGCTTGGCCCCGCCCGAGATGAATTCCGGTGCGCCGCATTCGCTGGTTTCGATATGGGCGTCTTCGTGGCAGTAGATACGGCCGAATGCAGGCGAAAGCTGCGACAGCGCCAATGCGTTGGCCGCTGTTCCGGTCGCGACGAATCGGACGACGGCATCGGGCGCCTGCAGCACATCGCGGAAAACAGCCTCGGTTTGCGCGGTTACGGGATCGGCGCCATAGGCCATCGCGGCGCCCTCGTTGCACTCGGCCAAGCTTGCCAGCACGGCGGGATGCGCACCCCAAGCGTTATCGGATGAGAAGTTCATGCCAGATCCTCGACGATGTAATCGTCCCAATCATCCTCGGTCACCGTCAATTCGTTGACCGTCCAGCCACGGACGCTGACGCCTGCGGAATGCACAGTCTCACGATCGCCAGAGATCAGATAATGCCACTTGTAAAGCGGCCGCCCCTCGTATCGCAGACGATAGGCGCAGGTTGCTGGCAGCCAATAGGCGACCTGCTTCACCTTGTCAGGGGTCAGCACCACGCAATCCGGCACGAACTGATGCCGGTTGGCATAGTTGCTGCACTGACAGGTTTCGCCGTCCAGCAGCTTGCAGGCCACGCGGGTAAAGGCCAGCTCACCCGTATCTTCATATTCGATCTTGTTCAGACAGCATTTGCCGCAGCCATCGCACAGGGCCTCCCACTCATCGGGGGCCAGGTTGGACAAAGGCAATTCCCAGAATTTGTCACGCATTACACGTCAGCCAAAATGGCCCGCGCCTGATCCGCGTCGCGGGCGATCTGTTCGATCAGCGTCTCGACGCTGTCAAATTTCTCTTCATCCCGCAGGAATTCAACCAGCGCGACCGACAAATGCTGACCATAAAGATCGCCGTCGAAATCGAACAGGTGGACCTCTAGATTAGGCTCGTTACGGCCAAACATCGGGCGCACACCGATACTGGCAACGCCGCCGCAGGACAGCCGATTTGGCCCCGTCAGCACGTCGACCAGCACGGCATAGACGCCCAGACGCGGCAGATGCAGATCATCGATTTTCATGTTGGCCGTGGGCCAGCCGAATTCGCGTCCACGTTTATTGCCGTGAATGACCTCTCCCTCGATCCGGTGCAGATGACCCAGCATCCGGTTGGCATCACGCACGCGGCCTTCGGACAGCGCCGTGCGGATCGCAGTAGAGCTGTAGTCCAGCCCGTCCTCTGCCAGAACCAGCGGCACCGAGGTGACGCCAAAGCCAAGCGCATTTCCCAATTCGGTCAGCGTCTGGACATCGCCACTACGCCCCTTGCCGAAGCAGAAATCCGCCCCCACGGTGACATGGCTGACGCCAAGCCCGTCGACCAATACCTGTCTGGCAAACGCCTCGGGCGACAGTCCGGCCAGAACGGGACCAAAAGGCAGTTCATAAAGCTGCTGCACCCCAAGCCGGGCCAGCCGGTTGGCCCGCGATTCAGCATTCATAAGCCGGAACGGTGGCGCGTCGGGCGCAAAGAACTGACGCGGATGCGGCTCGAATGTCAGTATCCCCAAGGGTGCGCCACAGGCTTCGCGTGCGGCGTCAATCACCGCTCGGTGCCCCAGATGGATACCGTCAAAGTTTCCCATGGCAACCGAAGCCCCACGGGCATCGATCGGCAAACCTGTCCAATCGTGATGGATCTGCAATGCGCCCCCAATGAGGCGCCCGCGCCCCGTCAGTCGAACTTCCGGCTTGGCGCCAATACAACCGCCTCACCTTTCAGAACGACCGTATCACCTACGTAACAGCAGGTTGCAAGCGTGACCCGCCGTTTTGAGTGATGGATTTCTTCAACCCTCACTTCCGCACGGACCATATCGCCGGGACGAACGGGCGCCATGAATTTCAACGTCTGCGACAGATAGACTGTGCCATGCCCCGGCAGCTGTTCCCCGATCACAGCCGAAACCAGACCAGCCGTCAGCATGCCATGCGCAATCCGCCCTTCAAAAATCGTATCCTGGGCATAGCTATCGTCAAGATGCACCGGGTTATGATCCGTCGAAATCTTGGCGAAACCTTCGATATCCTCATCGGTGATCTGCTTTTGCAGATAGCGCATCATGCCGATTTCCAGATCTTCGATGACGATTGTGCCGCGTGGCAGATTGTCCAGCATGTCGCGCCCCATTGTGTTTACCTTGGCTGACCATGGGAATGCTGCATAGCAGCATAAAATCCGAGAAGCAACTATATAACCAAAATTATACCATTATTGTTATCTTGTTTCTCGATGAAATTTTCTCGGTGAAATCTTCCCACCCAGAATGAAAAAGCCCGCGTCACGGACACGGGCTTCTCAAGACGTGCGGATGCAGGGATCAGCGCAAACGGCCGATACTGTATTCCGGGTTCATCATGTGGATGGTCAGCCATTCCTGAAGCATCTCTGCATCGGGGTTTTCGACATCATTGCCGAAATTCTCGGCTGCCAGACCGCCCGTCACGAACAGGCAATCGATCCCCTCTTGCTGGGCGCCACGCACATCGGTGTTGATCCCGTCGCCAATCGCCAGATAACGGGCATTGGCAGGCAGGTTCAGCAATTGTCGGGCACGTTCATAGATCGGCGGATGCGGCTTGCCGAAATACAGCGACTTGCCGCCCATCTCCTCATAGAACTCGGCCAGTGCGCCGGCGCAGTAGATGCGCGTTTCGCCCATGTCGACGACCACATCCGGGTTGGCGCAAAGCAGCTTCAAGCCGCGATCGAGTGCCTGCTTGAAGCGCATGCGATAATCCTCGGGCGCTTCATTCAGCTCATCAAAGGGACCGGTCGCAACAATACCATCAGCCTGCTCCAGCGGAACACGGATCACCTCTGGCGCGTCGTTCCATTCTGACGGGATATCGGAAAAGAACCCGTCATCCTTTTCGGTGCCGATATGCCAGACCTTCCGGCCGACAGCCCCTGCGAACATCGCATCCTGCGCAGCGTCGCCCGAACTGACCACCAGATCCCAGGCATCGCGTGGAACGCCCATGCGGTCCAATTGCGCGATAATATATTGGTTGGGACGCGGCGCGTTGGTCATCAGCACCACGCGCCCACCTGCACGACGATAGTCCTGCAGGGCTTTGATAGCCGCCGGATAAGGCACCTTGCCATTATGCAGGCAGCCCCAAAGGTCACAAAACACCGCATCATAATTCAGCGAGATCTGCGACAGCGATGAAATGACCCGTGTCATCAGACCGCCAGAACCGGGATGATCTGTTTCTTGCGGCTCATCACGCCGGGCAGAACCACAGTGTCACCGCTCACAGCGACGCCAAAGCTTTTCTCGGCGATTTGCTTCACATAGTCGTTCGGCACCAGCAAGGTGGCTTGCTCATTCAGAATATCGACGACGAACAGCAGAACCTGATCGGCGCCGTCAGCGGCCGCGACGACCGGCATTGCAGCAACCAGCGCGTCCTTGCGATCCAGCAGAACCTGCGGTGCGGTGGTTTCCAGAACCGACACACGCAATTGCTTGCCGTTCAACTCGTATTCCTTGCTGTCCATGCGCAGCAGGGCCTCGTCCGAGAATGCGCTGACGTCGGATTTTGCCGCGAACATTTCGGCTGCGTAATCAGTGACGTTGACGCCAAGCTCTGCGGCCAGCTTCTCGGCAATCGCGCGATCATGTGCGGTCGTGGTCGGGCTGCGAAATTCCAACGTATCGGACAGGATGCAGGTCAGCATTGCGCCTTTGATGTTTTCCGGCATGCGCGCCATGTCATCGCCAATCAGATCATGCATGATCGTTGCCGTGCAGGCCAACGGGCGGATGGTGATATTGATGGGCGAACGGGTTTTGATGCCGCCAGCCAGCATATGGTGGTCGATGATCTCGATCACGTCGGCATCGTTGATGCTGGCCGGCAGTTCGCCCGGATTGTTGGTATCGACGATCACGCATTGATCGCCCGCGGCGACATCGGCGATGATTTCCGGTTTGTCGAGATTCCAGCGGGTCAGCATCCATGCCGCCTCGGTGTTCGGTTCACCCTGCAGCACCGCCTGTGCCGGGGTTTTGCGAATATCATTCAGAAACCAGGCCCAGATGATGGGCGAGCCGGTCGAGTCGGTGTCGGGGGCGGTATGGCCGAAAACCTTGATCATGGATGAACCTTTGTGGGGATTTATAAGTCGCGGGACTTATAGGGCCGTCCCCCTTCCTTGTCCACAAAGCCTGTCACGCCCCCGATCACCCCCCTATTGCCCGACGCCGATCTGTTGCATCAGCGTTGCGTTATCCCAGAACAGATATTCCTCGGCCATCGTGCCATCGGCGTTCCAGCGGCCAAGGGTGGCCATCGGCAAATGATAGGCTTTGCCGGTGGGTTCGATCGTCGTGCCGTCAGGCAGGACCATCGGTTCGGTAAATGTGCCATCCAGATAGCCCATGACCGCCGTCCAACCACCATCCGCAGTGCCAAAACGCACCGGATGTTCGGTAATCCGGTTGTCAGGCGCGAAAGTCCACATGAAGGCCAGTTCCTTGATGTGATCAGGATTGCCGGTCGTCGTGTGCCCATCGGGATAATGCACCAGAATATCTTCCGCATGGCTTTTATGCAGGTTTTCCCAATCCTGCTTGGTATAGACGTTGAAATCCAGATCATCGAAATTGGCCAGATTCCGGGCCAGCAATTCGGGCATCCCCTCGACCTGAGGCGGGGGTTCGCCAGCCTTGCTTCCGGGCCATTCCTGCGCATGGGCCACAATCGGCAGGGCGGCAATCAAGGCGCCCAGCACGGCCCGTGCCGCATAGGTCGATCCAAAACCGTTAATCATAACATCTCTCCCTGTGCAGAAACCGTCCCTAAAAAATTCAGACATATGGAAAACAAGCGGTCTTATTCAAATGAAAGCAAGGCATAGAAAAAGGGCGCCCTTTGTGGAACGCCCTTCAAAACAGTTTCAGACAAACTTACGCAGCGCGCGAGGTCAGCACGTCTTCCAGGCTTTTCTGGGCCGCGCCTTCATCCAGACCTTTGACCGCTGCAACTTCGCGGGTCAGACGGTCCAGCGCCGCTTCATACAACTGACGCTCGGAATAGGATTGTTCGCGTTGGTCATCATTGCGATGCAGGTCGCGCACCACTTCGGCAATTGACATCAGATCGCCGGAATTGATCTTTTGATCGTATTCCTGTGCGCGGCGCGACCACATGGCACGCTTGACGCGGGCCTTGCCTTTCAACGTCTCCAGCGCACGGTCGATCAGGTCGGGCGTTGACAGGCCCCGCATCCCGATTTCGGTTGCGCGCGCCGTCGGCACGCGAAGGGTCATCTTGTCCTTTTCGAACGAGATGACGAACATTTCCAGCCGCAACCCAGCTACTTCCTGCTCTTCAATCGATACGATCCGGCCAACACCATGGGCGGGATAAACGACAAAGTCATCGGGACGGAATTCGTTCTTTTTGGATTTCGACATCTGGCTTCCTCTAGGTGGCGCCCTGTTTCAAGGACACAAAGAACCGCGAGCGGCGCAAACCGCCTCGGTCCGTTTTAACCATGAATTTTTGCCCTTGCCCGGCAGCGGGTAGGGAGTGACAGCGTTACCGCACAAAATCGAAACCCGTTATTTGACAGGGTTTCGACCAAACGCGTTTATAACGATTGTATAACACAAAAATCCGCCTAAAAAAAGCGGTGCGAAGCAGACGAAAAAACTGTTTATTCTACACTTATATCAAAAGCATAACGAAAATCGCATGCGATCCAAAAAACGAATCGCCCACATTTTTCTGACGGCTTCAACCCATAGTCTTCGGTCGGCGGATGCTTAATCGCCGTCGCCCGGCAGTGGCGAAAAATATTTCTCCAGCTTGTCAGGCGTGCCGTCCATCTCGGCAGCAGTGGGCATGGGGTCTTTTTTCTGGGTAATGACAGGCCATTGTTCCGAATATTTGCGATTGAACTCGACCCATTTTTCCATATCCGGTTCGGTATCGGGCCGGATGGCATCTGCCGGACATTCGGGTTCGCATACACCGCAGTCAATGCATTCGTCGGGATGGATTACCAAGGTATTCTCACCCTCGTAGAAGCAATCGACCGGACAGACCTCGACGCAGTCGGTATATTTGCACATGATGCAATTATCGGTGACGACGTAGGTCATGGCACACTCCAGCTTGATCCGGTGCGGTAGTTACGCCCGGCCACGCAATCAATCAAGGCCACCCTATCTGAAAAGACCGCATTTTCGAACAGAAACGCGCTGCCCGAACATGCGTTCGTCAGAATAATCGACCCGACGAATTTCAGTCCTGATCGCCTGAGCGCCCCTCAAACGGGCGCTTCGGCGTGACCTTCGTCAATATCCTCAAACAGTTCCTGTGCTTCCGTGGCCGGTCCGCGCCGTGTGCCAAGATCGCGGATACGCACAGCCCGCACCCGGCCAAAAGCCGAAATCACCAACTCATCCCCGACCCTGACCGATTTCCCCGGCTTGCGGCAGGGCTGTCCGTTCAATCGGATGCCCCCGCCTTCGATCCGCTCGGCCGCCAATCCGCGCGATTTGAACAGCCGCGCGAAAAACAGCCATTTGTCCAGACGCTGTTCCGGCGACGCCTGAACGCCATCTTTGGGACTTTCGGATTTCAAAAGAATGCCTGCTTTGTATCCGTTTTCAGCATGCCGCGCCGCCATTCAGGGACAGGATAAGGATCAGGCCAGAATTCTGTCTGATGATGGATAAGACCATTTCTGACATGATGGAAAGTGATCGCACGCGCAACTATTGCAAGCGCATCCTGAACGATCCGCGTATCGGTTACGATCTGATCTTCTTGGGCGACAAGGCTGATGACCTGAAACCGCCAGCCTCCCTGCCCCGGAAAAGCCCCGTTCACCTGCGCAAATTGCGCAGGCCCCTCGATCACTTCTTCGGTCTGAGGCCAATGGCTGGTAAAGTCTTCAGACAAAAACCGAATGGCAACGGCTGTCCAGTCGTTGCCATTCATCGCGTGCCAGAATTCCCGGACCAATTGACCTGAAACGATCATGAGGCTTTTATTTTTTGTCCTTAAGCGCCGCGAGGATCGCGAACGGGCTGTCAGGATCGGCCTTCTTCTCGGGGCGGGACGAATAGGTCTTTGGCCCCTGATGCGCAGGCTTGCCGCCCTTTTTGCCGCCTTTGCCGCGCTGCGGCTTGCCGCCTTCACGGTCGGGCTTGCCACCGCCTTCGCCACGCTCGCCGCGGTTTTCACGGCGCTGGCCCTGACCGCCGGCATTGCGACGGCCTTGGCCTTGCCCCTCGCCCTGCGGAGGACGGCGGTTGGCGCGCGGTTTCGGCGCCCAGCGGAAGGTGTAGAACACTTCCATTTCCTGCTCCGGCGCTTCCACCTCGGCTTCGGCGTCAGTTGCGGCCTCTCCGGCGGCTTCCGCCTGGGCGCGGCGCTTCTCGGCCTGCTCGGCCTCCCATTTGGCGCGGGTTTCGGCGGCCAGAACGCTTTCTTCCTCGGTCATCGGGTTAGCCGACGCCTCGACCTCCGGCGCGGCTTCCGCCACCGGGGTATCAGCCGCCTTGATCTTGGCCCGCTCACCCTTTTCGGCGGCATAACCAAGCCCCTGCATCAGACCCGAAAACTGCTCCAGCGTCATGCCGGTGATCGACAGCATGTCGGGATTGGCCTCAAATCCACCGCGCGTATCCTGGGCGCGCAGCAGATCGGCCAGACGTTCCAGCATGTCGATGCGGATCGCACGCTCGCCCGCCGGGCGATAGCCCGACAGCGTGTAATATCCATCCGGCACTCCCGGGATATGCGGAATCGTCACCAGACCCGGCGGCGGGCTTTCGGGGAATTCGTCCAGATTTTCGTTCAGCGACCACAAAACCAGACGCAAGCGCGTCGGAGCGGGCTTCAGCAGCGCGGGCATGAAGATCGTGAACTGACCGAACCGAACGCCGTGTTTGCGCAGTGCGCCGCGGGATTCCTGATCCAGATCCTTGACTTCACTGGCCACGCCTTCACGCGACAGGACGCCAAGCGCCTCGACCAGACGGAAGGCAAAGCCGCGGGCCAGACCGGTCAGCGCCTCGTCCTTTTGCAAGGTGATCAGCGGCTCGAACAATGCGGCGACCTTGCGGTCGATGAAGTGCTGCAGGCGACGGCGCACCTTGTCCGCAATGTCGGTCCCGGCTTCTTCATCGACAAAGACCTGCACGGCGGGATGCAGCGCATCGGCACCCTTGACCAGCTTGCCGACAGCGGCATTGCCCCACATCAGGCCGCCCTGCTCGGTAAAATCAAGCTCGGTATCGGGCGAGTTGTAGAAGCGGTCAGCCCGCAGATTGAACTCGGGGCGCAGCGCCTCATAGCTGGCGCGGTTCAGCATCTTTGCTTCATCCGCAGTCGCCGTCTGATCGGGACGGAAACGGAAGCCCTCGAGACGACCGGCAAACTCGCCCTCGACCGTCACTTCGCCCTTGTCGTTCACTTCAGCCACAAGGCTCTCCTTCTGCTTGAGCCGCCGCAACAGCACGGATGTGCGCCGGTCCACAAATCTTTGCGTCAATGCCGCATGCAGGGCATCTGACAGTCGGTCTTCTACAGCGCGAGTTTCGCCGCGCCAATGACTTTCGTCGTCAACCCAGCCATTCCTTTGCGCGACATAAGTCCAAGTGCGGATATAGGCCAGCCGTTTCGAGATGGCGTCGATATCGCCATGCGACCGATCAATCCGCCTGACCGCGCGGGCAAGCCATTCCGACGGGATGCCGCCATCTTGCAGAAATCCAAAGATCCGCGCCAGCAAGGTTGTATGCTCAACAGGTGAAATTCCCCGGAAATCAGGCACCCTGCACACATCCCACAACAGTCGGACATCCTTGCCGCCCTGAACGCGGTCGCGAATTTCGGGCATCTCGCGCAGCACCTTCAGCGCGTGCAGATCGTCAGCCTCGCGCCCCCGGCCCAGCAACTCGTGCCCCGACGGCGCCTCAAGGCTTTGCACCAGACGGTCCATCGTGCCGAATTCCAGCCGGTCATTGCGCCATGTCAACCGCTGGATCGGCGCGAAACGATGGTTTTCGATGGCGTCGATCAGACCTTCGTCCAGAATTTCAGCCTCACCCGTGACGCCAAATGTGCCGGATTCGGTATGCCGCCCTGCCCGTCCGGCAATCTGGCCCAATTCATGCGGGAACAGGGGACGGACCCGGCGGCCATCGAATTTATGGGTCGCGCTGAAGGCCACGTGCTTGATGTCAAGGTTTAGCCCCATTCCGATGGCATCGGTGGCCACCAGATAATCGACCTCTCCGGCCTGATACATCTCGACCTGGGCATTTCGCGTTCGCGGCGACAGCGCCCCCATGACAACCGCACAACCGCCCTTCTGGCGGCGGATCAGTTCGGCCATGGCATAAACGTCATCGACGCTGAACCCGACGATGGCCGAACGCGCGGGCATCCGGCTCAGCTTTTTCGACCCGGCCCAAGTCAATGAGGAAAAGCGTTCGCGGCGTTGAAACTGCACATCCGGCACAAGGGCGGCAATCGCAGGCCGCATGGTGTCGCTGCCCAGAAAAAGCGTTTCATGCAGTCCACGCATATGCAGCAGTCGGTCGGTAAAGACATGGCCACGTTCCGGGTCGGCACATAGCTGGATCTCATCAATCGCCACGAAATCGGCGGCGATATCGGGCATGGCTTCGGTGGTGGCCACCCAGTATTGCACACGTTCCGGAACAATTCGTTCCTCGCCCGTGACCAGTGCCACGACCGACGGACCACGCGCCTTGACGATGCGGTCATAGACCTCGCGCGCCAGCAAACGCAGCGGCAGACCGATTACGCCCGTGCGATGCGCCAGCATCCGTTCAATCGCGTAATGCGTCTTGCCCGTGTTCGTGGGTCCAAGGACGGCCGTCACCCGGCCACGTTCATGAAGTGTCATGTGTTAAATTTCGGTGCCCGATTGCAGACGTTCCAGACGCTCCACACCGTCAATCGCCTCTTGCTGATGCGGATGAATTTTCAAGCTTGCCCGATAGGCGGCCAGTGCCCGTTCGGTATCGCCGCTTTCCTCCAGCATGGCGCCCAGTTGTGTCAGCGCCGCGAAGTGGCGCGGTTCAAGTTGCAGGGCTTTCGCAAGATCCGCAAGTGCAGGTCCGAATTGGCCAGCAGTGGCATAAGCCGCCGCACGGGTCTGAAATCCTTCTGCAAATTCAGGGGCATGATCCGTCAGCGCCGTCAGATGGCCGATGGCGACTTCGATTTCGCCTTCATCCAGCGCCGCTTGCCCGCGCTGCAACAGCAAATCCATGGAAGCAGAGCCGGACTTCGACCATTCCCGCAGGATATCCGATTCGGCGATCCGCCACCCCTCACCCTCTGGTTTCGCAAGTTGCTGGAACAGCGCGTCCATATCCGGGCGTTCCTGCGCCGAGAGAGTGGAGGACATTCCGGACAAAAGGAAAAGCGTTGCGAATATGTGCAAAATCGTCAGAACTCTGTGAAAGGGTTCCGTCACGAAATACTGGAAATTGATGGCGCAAGTGGGCATATCGTCAATGTAACTACCCCGCTGGCCCAATGCCAGTCATACCACGATGAGAGGAATGAAATGAGCGATGTTGTGAACGCCGCAGTCGAGAAGCTGGGCCAAAAGATTGATAGCTTCGGGTCGACCGCGAAATTCGTGATCGAAGGCGAAGGTGCCATCATGATCGACGAAAATGGCGTTCGCGCCGGCGACGAAGAGGCGGACGTTACCCTGACGGCCAACCGCGAAACATTCGAGGCAATCCTGAACGGCAGCGTGAACCCCGCAACCGCGTTCATGACCGGCAAGCTGAAACTGGACGGCTCGATGCCCGTCGCGATGCAATTGGGTCAGGCCCTGTCCTGATGCCTTGGGGGCAGCGTCGATGATGCAACCCGCCCCCTTTCGTCAATTGCCGGGCGATCCGCTTCGCCCGGCGAATGCTTATTGGGTCCAGACCGAAGATGACCTGCGCATCCGCGTGGCACATTGGGCGGCCCAGGGCGATCCGCGCGGCACTGTTCTTCTATGCCCCGGACGCACCGAATACATCGAAAAATATGCCGAAACCGCCGATCATCTGACCACCCATGGTTATGAGGTGATCTCGATCGACTGGCGTGGTCAGGGGCTTTCCACCCGCCTGCAGGATGATCCCCTGCCCGGTCACATCCACAGCTTTGCCGATTATCAAAACGATCTGGTCGAACTGGTTATCGCGGCGACGGAACTGAACCTGCCGCGGCCGTGGCATTGGCTGGCCCATTCCATGGGCGGCTGCATTACCCTTGCCGGCCTGCATGCCGGCCTGGAGGTGCAATCCGCCGTCTTTTCGGCGCCAATGTGGGGGATCAACCTTCGGCAGATGCCGCATGGCGTAGCGATTGGCCTGGCCTATCTGGCCGGTCGCATGGGTCGTGGTGGGCGCCAAGTCTATCGTGGCGGCGGCACCTATGCGCTGGACGAATCCTTCAGCGCGAACCTTTTGACCGAAGACGCTGACCAATGGTGCCGAATGCTGCGCGAGGCTGCCGCCTGGCCCGACATGACAGTTGGTGGCGCAAGCTATAACTGGGTCCGCGAAGCGCTGAACGAATGCGCCCGCCTGTCGCAACTGGATTCGCCCAATGTGCCCGCGCTGGTGTCGCTGGGCAGTCAGGAAAAGGTCGTCTCCGCCGCTGCGATCCGCGACCGCGTTTCGCGCTGGTCAGGGGCCGAATTGCTGGAAATCGACGGCGCGCGGCACGAGGTGATGATGTGCACCCCCGAACGCCGCGCGACATTTCTTGATGCCGCAGTCGCGCATTTTGCGAAAAACCATACATCATAAATGAAGTCGGTTCTGGCCGGTGCCTCACCTGCCAAGCTGTTCGCAAAAGTCAGCTGTCGTGCGGCTTCACAACCTCTTTTGTCTGGCTCTGCGTCGCGGCGACCAGATCGGCCGGCAGGCGCATACGGACACGCTTTATCCGGCGCGGGTCGGCCTCGACGACTTCGAACTGGATACCCGCGTCGTTCGTGATCACCTCACCCCGCTGCGGGACACGACCGGCAAGAACGACGACCAGACCGCCAAGCGTGTCAACGTCCTCTTCATCCTCGACATTGTCCAGCTTGAAGCCGGTCTTTGCCTCGATCTCGTCCAGCGGCATTCGCGCCTGCACAAGCCACTGACCGGGCTTTTCGGCGAGACACATGGTGCCTTCGGCCTCATCATGCTCATCTTCAATCTCGCCGATAACCTGTTCGATCAGGTCTTCAATCGTGACCAGACCATCGACCCCGCCATATTCATCAATGACCAGCGCCATATGGATACGGCGCTGCTGCATCTGCTGCAACAGCACGCCGATATACATGGACGGCGGAACATAAAGAACTTCGCGCAGCATCGAGAGCAGATCGAACGGCCCCTTGGCGCCAAACCCATGCTTCAGCGCAAGATCTTTCAGATGGATCATCCCTAACGGATGGTCCAGGGTTTCGTGATAGACGGGAATGCGCGAAAATCCATGTTCCCGGAACAGTTCCACCAGATCGTTCAGCGCAATATCGTCCGGCGCTGCGATCATTTCTGCCTTCGGAACCGCCACATCATCGACGCGCATCCGGCGCAGGTTGATAATGCTGGGGGTCGAACCGGTCTGCGGCTTGCTTTCATCATGCGACGGATCGTCTTCGGCCCCTGTCAACGCATCGAAAAAGCGCCCGAAAAAACTGCGAGAGCTGGGCAGATCACGGCCATCCCCTCCGACGCCATCAGCCGCAGATGCGGCGGCGTCACCAAGGGATGGAACAGGTAATCGGGGTTCGGAACTCATCGGACCTTCTCAATATAGGGATCAGGAATATTCAACTGGGCAAGGATTGAACGCTCGGCCGCTTCCATGGTTTCAGCGTCAGGATCATTCAAATGATCATAGCCCAGCAAATGCAGGGTAGCATGAACCAGCAAATGGGTCACGTGATCGGCGACCGGCTTTTGTTGTGCCAATGCCTCGGCCAGACAGGTTTCATAGGCGATGGCGATATCGCCCAACTCTTCCTCATCAGGAAGATCCGGCATCGCACCCGGTTCATGCGGCAAATGTTCGACCGAGGGCCATGACAGCACATTCGTGGCGCGCGGCTTGCCCCGGAAATCGGCGTTCAGCGCCGCGATGCGGGCGTCGTCGCAGCCCAGAACAACAACCTCGCCGCCAATCCGATGCCAGCTTAGCGCAGCGGCAACGGCCCGCTGCGCCAAGTCTTCAAGGCCCAGTTCGTCCCATCGGTCATCCTCGATGACGCAATCAGTGGATATCTCGTCAGGCATCGCTGCGTTTGTCACGTCGCGGGATATAACCGCCACGGTGCTCCTGTGTTTCGCCACGGGCCAACGCCGCGACATCCTCGGCGTCATACGCTTCGATGATGCGCGCGACAAGCGGGTGACGGACAACATCCTTGGCGGTGAAATAGCTGAAGCTGATCCCCTTGACGCCATCAAGGATGCGTTCGGCATCGACAAGGCCGGACTGCATCCCGCGCGGCAGGTCGATCTGCGTGCGGTCGCCGGTAATGACCATGCGCGATCCTTCGCCCAGGCGGGTCAGGAACATCTTCATCTGCATGGTGGTGGCGTTCTGCGCCTCGTCCAGAACGACGAAGGCATTGGCCAGAGTGCGCCCGCGCATGAAGGCCAGCGGAGCGATCTCGATCCGCTTTTCTTCCATCAACTTCTGCATCTGCTTTCCGGGCAGAAAATCGTTCAGCGCGTCATAAAGGGGCTGCATATAGGGATCGACTTTTTCCTTCATGTCGCCGGGCAGAAAGCCCAGACGCTCGCCCGCCTCGACGGCGGGGCGCGACAGGATGATCTTGTCGACATGGCCACCGATCAGCATTGTCACGCCAACTGCAACCGCCAGATAGGTCTTGCCGGTGCCAGCCGGACCGATGCCAAAGGCCAGTTCGTTTTCGAACAGCGACCGGACATAGGCTTTCTGGGCATCGGTGCGTGGCTCGACCGATTTCTTGCGGGTGCGAAGTTCGTAATTGCCCGCGCCAAACATTTCGATCTGGTCCGCGGGGGTGATTTCATCGCCGGAATCCACGCCCATGCGCAGCGCCGCATCAACCTCGGCCATTTCGACAGGGCGCCCCTGTTCCAGCCGCGCATAAAGTCCGCGCAGGATCAGCGCGGCTTCGGACTGCGCCTCGGCCGAGCCGACAACCGCCAGTTGGTTGCCGCGTCGCAGGATATGAACGTTAAGGGCTTCTTCAATCCTTGCAAGGTGGCGGTCATTTGCACCGCACAGATCGATCAGCAACCGATTGTCGGGAAATTCCAGCAAGGTTTCGGCGGACGGGGTCGAAACAGATGACGTAGGCGTAAGGCCCAAATTCTTCTCCAACTAAGGCGTCTACATTCCATGGTGGCGATCCAAGGGGATTCGCACAAGGTCATGCGTCGCAGAATGTGCCGATTCCATGACATTTTCATGGCGGCATCGGCCAAAAACAGCGCATTGCATCCGCTTTCAGCCAGCCAGAAAACGATCTAGATATAGGTTCGGGAATAACGCGCGCCCAATGATGTCAGGATTTCATAGCCGATCGTGCCGGCATAATCAGCCAGTCTATCAATCGGTTGCTCAGGACAGATCAGATCAAGCTGCGCCGGAACCGTGGCCAGTGCCGTCACATCCACGGTCATCAGATCCATCGAGATCCGCCCCACAACCGGGCAAGCCGTCTGCCCTGCATAAAGGCTGAAGCCGCTGGACGACAGCGAACGCAGAATACCGTCAGCATAGCCTGCGGCGACGGTTGCAATCCGGAGTGGGCCTTCAGCGGTCCAGGTCGCGCTGTAACCACAAAACTCACCCGCCTGAACCTCGCGAGTCTGGATCACGTCCAGCGCCAAAGTGACAACCGGCTGCGCATCTGCAAAAGGCATGCCGCCATATATTCCGACGCCGGGCCGGATCATATCAAAATGAAATTGCGGCCCCAATAGAATGCCGCCGGTCGCGGCCAGCGAACGCGGCACGCCACAGCCATCCGTCATCTGATGAAATGCCGCCAGCTGCGCGGCATTGGCAGGATGGTCGGGTTCATCGGCGCAGGCCAGATGCGACATGATGAAGGCGGGACCAGCGGCCAAGGCCTCGGCCCGGATCGCCGCCCATTCCGCCGCTTCAAGCCCCAGACGGTTCATGCCCGTGTCCAACTGAATCGCGAAAGGCTGCCCCGGACGCATCGCGCGGTCGCGAAAGAATTGCTCGGTGCTGTTCAGCACCGGCACCAAACCTGACAGATTCTGACCCGCCATGTGGCCGGACAGGATGTTGATTACTGCATCCCGAGGCAAGGTTTCGCGCAGGGCGCGGCCTTCGGATGCCAGCGCGACAAAGAAATCGCGTGCGCCCGCGTCATACAGCGCCTGCGCAACACGATCAGCGCCCAGACCATAGGCATCGGCCTTGACCACGGCAGCGGCGCGGGCGTTCGGCGCCATGGCCGCCAGCGTTTGCCAGTTCGTGACAATCGCGGAAAGATCGATCTGCAAAGCCATGCTGCGTCAGCCTTCTGAACCCATGGGCACGAACGCCCCAATCGGGGCTTAATACTTTGCCGCCCGATGTCAATTCCGGGGCGCTCACGATCACGGATCAGACCCCGCGAATGACCCCGCCATCCACGCGCAGGTTCTGTCCGGTGATATAGCCCGCCCCATCCGACAGCAGAAAGGCAATGGTCGCCGCCACCTCATCTTCGCTGCCATAGCGGCCCATCGGCACCTGATCGCGTCGCGCATCGGTTTGCGGCAAGCTGTCGATCCAGCCCGGCATGACGTTATTCATGCGGATATTTTGGGACGCGAACTGGTTTGCAAATAGCTTGGTAAAGCTGGTCAGACCGGCACGAAAGACAACCGAGGTCGGGAAATGTTCGGACGGTTCATCCACCCATGCTGTCGAGATATTGACGATGGCCCCGCCGCCCTGCGCTTCCATGATGGGTGTCACCAACCGCGTGGGGCGCACGACATTCAGGAAATAGACCTCCATTCCCAGATGCCAGTCATCATCGCTGATTTCCAGAACCGGGGCGCGCGGGCCGTGCCCGGCCGAGTTCACCAGCGCGTCGATACGCCCCCACTTCTGCATCGCCGCATCAACCAAACGCCGCAGATCATCATTTGACCGGTTGGACCCGGTGACACCGACGCCACCCAGCTCGTGCGCCAATGCCTCACCCTTGCCGGATGATGACAGGATCGCCACATGGTATCCGTCAGCCGCCAGACGACGCGCCGCAGCCGCGCCCATGCCCGATCCGCCAGCGGTAATGACTGCTACTTTTTCCATCGCCCTCTCCCGATGATTTACCCAGTGATCTTTTCGCCCTGAGCGATAGCGTCCACCATTTCCGTGGATGGCACAAAAAACAGGCATCCGGTGACGGCGTTGCTGACATCCAGGATACGGTCATAATTGCCCGGCGGATCCCCGATGAACATGTTGTTCAACATCCGCTCGGTCCGCTCCGGCTCGCAAGAGTAGCCGATGAAATAGGTGCCGAACTCCTTATGCGAGGGGCTGCCGAAGGGCATGTTATCGCGCAGGATCTGAAGCTGATTACCCTCGGCATCGTTGATATTCGTCAGCACGTTATGCGCATAGGACGCCTTTTTATCATCGGGGAATTCGATATCGCTCAGTTTCTGACGGCCTATGATCTGCTCTTGCCGTTCGACCGTCATGGCTTTCCATGCCGTCAGATCATGCATGTATTTCTGGGTGATGACATAGCTGCCGCCACGAAAGACCGCGTCTTCGTCGCCGATCAGAACCGCCTCTGTCAGCGCCAGTCCGGCGGGATTTTCCGTGCCATCGACGAAGCCCAGAAGATCGCGATTGTCAAAAAACTTGAACCCCTGCGTTTCGTCCTGAAGGGTAATCGCGCCTTCCAGCCGCGACATGATTTCGGCGGCCAGCTCGAAGCAGAAATCGGTTCGGCTGGCGCGGATATGGAACAACACGTCCGCAGGGGTCGAGGGCGCGTGATGCACCCCATTGATTTCGCGAAACGGATGCAGCCCGGCCGGGGTCGCGCCCGTCTCCAGACGCTGCCACAGGTCCGCGCCCAGACCGACAATGCAGGTCAAACCCGCGCTTGGGCTGCGGAAACTGACCGCACGGATCAGCGACGGCAGATCGCCGCACAGGTCGCGGAATTTTTGCAGATCATCCGCGCCCTGATTGACCGTAAGCGTAATGAATATCGCTGAATGGGTCAGCGCACCTTCGACGGGCTGGCTTACAACTGGCGTCATCAAATTTCCCCCAACAATTTCACCTTACGCTAGCTGATGCATTTCGCCTGTCCAAGGTTTTTACATCCCGACAATCTGGTCAATTTGCAATTTCGCAACTTACCTTTCTGCAATGCAGAATATTTTGCAAATTTTCTTGTTTTTGCTTTCATGTCCCAGTTTGACAAATTAGTTTACGTCAACCCGGTCCTGAGGAGGTTCGTCATGAAAGACATTCTGCAAGAGTTGGAACACCGCCGTGACAAGGCCCGACTGGGGGGTGGCCAACGACGGATCGACGCTCAGCACGCGCGCGGCAAGCTGACCGCGCGCGAAAGGGTCGAACTGCTGCTGGACGAAGGCAGCTTTGAAGAATTCGACATGTTCAAGACGCATCGCAGCACCGATTTCGGGATCGAGGCCGATCGCCCCTATGGCGACGGCGTGGTGACCGGCTGGGGCACGATCAACGGCCGTATGGTCTATGTCTTTTCGCAGGACTTCACCGTCTTTGGTGGGTCGCTTTCAGAAACTCACGCTGAAAAAATCTGCAAGATCATGGATATGGCAATGCAGAATGGCGCCCCTGTGATCGGGTTGAACGATTCGGGCGGTGCGCGCATTCAGGAAGGCGTGGCGTCCCTTGCAGGCTATGCCGAGGTCTTTCAGCGCAACATCATGGCCTCGGGCGTGGTGCCGCAGATCAGCGTCATCATGGGCCCTTGCGCAGGTGGCGCGGTCTATTCCCCGGCGATGACCGACTTTATCTATATGGTGAAAGACACCAGCTACATGTTCGTCACCGGCCCGGATGTCGTGAAAACCGTCACGAACGAGGTGGTGACCGCAGAACAGCTTGGCGGTGCGTCAACCCATACGAAGAAAAGTTCTGTCGCGGACGGCGCATTTGAAAATGACGTCGAAGCATTGTCGGAAATCCGCCGATTGTTCGATTTCCTGCCGCTGAACAACCGCGACGGCGTGCCCGTTCGTCCGTTCTTTGACGACCCAAACCGGATCGAAGAAAGTCTGGACACGCTGATCCCCGACAACCCGAACCAGCCCTATGACATGAAAGAGCTGATCGTGAAGATCGCCGATGAGGGCGACTTCTACGAGGTGCAGAAGGATTACGCGGGCAATATCATCATCGGCTTCATTCGCATCGAAGGCCGCACGGTCGGCATCGTCGCGAACCAGCCGATGGTTCTGGCCGGCTGTCTGGATATCGACAGCAGCCGCAAGGCCGCCCGCTTTGTCCGTTTCTGCGACGCATTTGAAATTCCGATCCTGACGCTGGTTGATGTTCCGGGCTTCCTGCCCGGCACCTCGCAGGAATATGGCGGCGTCATCAAGCACGGCGCGAAACTGCTGTTCGCCTATGGCGAGGCGACGGTGCCGAAGGTCACGGTCATCACGCGCAAAGCCTATGGTGGCGCCTATGATGTCATGTCGTCGAAACACCTGCGCGGCGATATGAACTATGCTTGGCCCACGGCGGAAATCGCGGTGATGGGCGCCAAGGGCGCGGTAGAAATCCTGTATCGCAACGAATTGGGCGATCCCGAAAAAATCGCCGCGCGAACCAGGGATTACGAAGACCGTTTCGCCAATCCTTTCGTGGCGGCGGAAAAGGGCTTCATTGACGAAGTGATCCAGCCCCACTCGACCCGCCGCCGTGTCGCCCGCGCCTTTGCCGCGCTTCGCAACAAGAAGCTGAGCAACCCATGGAAAAAACACGACAACATTCCGCTGTAAGTGTCCGGTTTCACATGTTGATGCACAAAAGCGTGAATGATGCAGCGCCGCCACAGGCGGCAGGACTTCTGTCGCTGGCAGCCCTCGCCGACTGTCTGCAAGAGTCGCCCATTGCTATGATGGCCTCCGGGTCGGTGCGTCCAAGCGCCGACTGTCAATCGAGCAGTCGGGCGGAAAATCGCCCGCGATACAGGAGAGACAATTCATGTCGAAGAAAATCATCCTCGGCCTCGTGCTGGTTTCCGCTTTCGCCGCTTGCCAGCGCCAAGAGCCTGACGTCTACGTGCCGCCGGCCCCTACTGCCGTCACGACCGAGCCGGTCTTCCAGGGCAAATACGGCAACTAATCCTTCGATTAGCCCAACTTTGCGCGGGCGGTTTCGCTGCCCGCGCATCGCGCCCGCCGTCACCTTCATCAGACGAGGCGCAGCATGCTGAAGCATCGCGGTTTTCCAGGCCGCCTTCCCGGCACCGATTTTCAATTCACCATCCGTCGCGAAAACCGCAAGAAGGGGGCAACCCCGATCACGCGGCGCGAACGGTTTCGCGACCGCAAGGTTGTGGACAAACGCGCGGATGCAGCCTTCCTGTCCGCATTGATCACCAATTTCGGCGATGAGCCGTTCGAACGCGGCAATCTGGATGCAGGCCGCCTTGGCTGGCTGATCGGCCGCGAGGTTAAAGCGGTTGGCAATTTCGATCCGGCAGATTACGAACAGTTGCTGCAAGTCGACATGGCCGCCGCCGAAGCGTCATTCCCCGAACTGTTTGCGCAGGACTCTCCGCCCGACTTTGGCTGGGATGATGACGCAGGCTGGGACGACGACGAGGATGAGCGTTAATGCGCGATTTGCTGCTTAATGCTTTGATCTCACGGGCATGTCAGTTTGACGCAGTATGGCCGTGTGACATAGTTAAGCAGAATATCCAACCGATTCCGGACGGGATCCTCAATACAGGCAATGTTAAATGCAAGTATCTTTCATCACCCGCATCTCCGCTGGCGCACTGGTTCTGCTGGGTCTGGCCGCATGTGACCCGAACTACCAGACCGGCCTGTCGCCCGACGCTCAGCGCGCGGCTGGTGGTGCCGTTGCAGGTGCTGTCATCGCAAAAGCTCTGGACGAAAACATCGCGACCGGTGCGGCGATTGGCGCAGGCGCAGGCGCACTGTGTGATGACGCGGGCGTCTGCCGCCGTCGTTACTAATCGTTACGGATATCGCGAAACGATCCGGCGCGGTGCGCGTTATCACCGCGCCACTTTTTCGAAAGGATATCTAACATGGCAAAGATCTATCTTCTGGCCGCTGTCGTTGGTGCAACCGCTGTTTCTGGCTGCACGCAGGGTATCAACCCGACCGACACCGACCGCGCAATCATCGGCGCAGCCGTCGGCGCGACCGCTGCCCATGTTGGCGGACGCAAGGAAAGCGACTACTACAAATACGCGGCTGTCGGTGCTGCCGGCGGCGCGCTGTGCGACGACGTCCGTCTGTGCCAGTAACGCACTAGGCAACGCCACCGCGACGCGCGGCGTCACCGCTTATTCCACGACCGTTCGAGGCCTTGTCGCTTCGGACGGTTTTTTCATGTCTTCTGGCCGGGGGTAGCCCATGTTCAAGAAAATCCTGATCGCCAACCGTGGCGAAATTGCCTGCCGTGTCATCAAGACCGCCCGCAAGATGGGCATCAAGACCGTGGCCGTCTATTCCGATGCAGACCGAAACGCATTGCACGTCAAGATGGCGGACGAGGCTGTCCATATCGGCCCTTCGCCCGCGAACCAGTCCTATATCGTGATCGACAAGATCATGGATGCCGTGCGCCAGACCGGTGCCGAGGCTGTCCATCCGGGCTATGGCTTTCTGTCCGAAAACATGAAATTCGCCGAGGCGCTGGAGGCCGCAGGCGTCGCCTTTATCGGCCCGCCCTCGCCCGCGATCGAAGCGATGGGCGACAAGATCACCAGTAAGAAGATCGCACAGGAAGCCGGCGTCAGCACCGTTCCGGGCTATATGGGCCTGATCGCGGATGCCGAAGAGGCTGTGACGATCTCGAACCAGATCGGTTACCCGGTGATGATCAAGGCATCGGCGGGTGGCGGCGGCAAGGGCATGCGCATCGCCTGGAATGACCAAGAGGCGCGTGAGGGTTTTGAATCCTCGAAGAACGAGGCCGCCAACAGCTTTGGCGACGACCGCATCTTCATCGAGAAATTCGTGACGCAGCCGCGCCATATCGAAATTCAGGTGCTGGCCGACAAGCATGGCAACGCGGTCTACCTGCACGAACGCGAATGCTCGATCCAGCGCCGCAACCAGAAGGTCATCGAGGAAGCCCCCTCACCCTTCCTTGATCCCGAAACCCGCAAAGCCATGGGCGAACAGGCCGTGGCGCTGGCCAAGGCCGTTGGATACAACAGTGCAGGCACAGTGGAATTCATTGTTGATGGCGACCGGAATTTCTACTTCCTGGAAATGAACACGCGCCTGCAGGTGGAACACCCGGTCACGGAACTGATTACCGGCGTCGATCTGGTCGAACAGATGATCCGCGTGGCCGATGGTGAAACGCTGCCCTTCACGCAAAGCGATCTGAAAATCAACGGTTGGGCAATGGAAAGCCGGCTATATGCCGAGGACCCCTATCGTGGCTTCCTGCCGTCGATCGGTCGTCTGTCCCGCTATCGCCCGCCGACCGAAATCGCCGCCGGTCCGTTGCTGGAAACGGGGAATTGGGTCAATGACAGCGATGGGCGCGACAGCGCGACCGCCGTCAGAAACGATACCGGCGTCTTTGAGGGCGGCGAGATCAGCATGTTCTATGACCCGATGATCGCCAAGCTTTGCACATGGGCCCCGACCCGTGGCGACGCAATCGAAGCAATGCGAACCGCACTGGATGAGTTCGAAGTGGAAGGCATCGGCCATAACCTGCCCTTCCTGTCGGCCGTGATGGATCACCCTAAATTCGTTGCAGGCGACATCACCACAGCCTTCATCGCCGAAGAATATCCCGAAGGTTTTACCGGCGTTACGCTGGATCAGGACGAACGCAACCGCGTCGCCGCCGCCGTCGCTGCCATGCACCGCGTGGCCGAAATCCGTCGCGCGCGGATCACGGGCCGGTTGGACAACCACGAACGCAAAGTCGGGGAAGACTGGGTGGTCGCGTTCGGAAAGGACGAGGTTCCGGTAAAAATCCACGCCGACCGCACGGGATCAACCGTAACCGTGGGCGGTCGCGATCTGCGTGTCGAAGGGAACTGGAACCCCGGAATGACGCTGGCCCGCATGATGGTCGATGGCAAACCGCTGGTCATGAAGGTCGATCGCATTCCCGCCGGCATTCGCTTGCGCACGCGCGGGGCCGATATGAACGTCTATATCCGCCGCCCGAACAGCGCCAAGATGGCCCGTCTGATGCCCGAAAAAGTCGCGCCCGACACCTCGAAATTCCTGCTTTGTCCAATGCCCGGTCTGCTGGTCAAGGTGAATGTCGCCCCTGGCGACGAGGTTCAGGAAGGCCAGGCTTTGGCCACGGTCGAGGCCATGAAGATGGAAAACATCCTGCGTGCCGAACGCAAATCCATCGTGAAATCCATCAGCGCCGAGCCGGGTCAAAGCCTGAAGGTCGATGAAATCATCATGGAATTTGAATGATACAGAAGAACCCGGTTTACCGTTTTATCATGACGTTTCTGGCTTTGCTGGGAACGTTTGTGATCTACGGCATCATGGCCATGCTTCATTACATGGCATGGACCGGTCAAATCCTGCCGCTTGATGCGCCCTATGCCGGGGGGCTTTTTCTGTTTGGTGTGCCGACATTTGGGGGTGCGCCCATAGGCATACATGTGTTCAATCACGCCTTATGGGGCATTCCCGCCGCCCTTGCTTATGCGGTCTTTCTGCGCATCATGCTGGGCGGATCGATCCACTGGTTGCGGCTGTTGTGCCTTTATGTGGCGACGGTCGCGATGGGCTATATCTTTGCCATGTATGACTGGTCCGGCATCTTGCGCCCCGGTGAAGCACTTCTTTGGGCTTACGGGCTTTGGTTCCTGGTGGGGTTGCTTATCGTCCGGGATTGGGTGGTCCGGCCATGAGGAAAGGGCGCTGACGAATGGATTGGCAGGCGCTTTGGATCAACGACCGGGTGGCTGCGGCCCTTGTCACCGCCGTTGTGGGTGGTGGCGTGGTGGCCGTGGGTTGGGTCATTACCCATCTGTTGTCCCGCAGCCGCGACCGGGCCCTGCGCGAGGAACGGATTGCCGATATTCAACGCGCACTTCTGGCCGAAATCCGCGCCCATGTCTTTGCGCTGGAAGAACAGCAGACGGCACGGGAAATGGCCACGACCGACGCGGTGACGGATCAGGACTATTTGCCGATCCTGCCGCATGACGCCAATGACCGAATGTTCCGCGCGATTGTGGAAGAGGTTCATCAGCTGCCCGAATGGGCGATCGATCCGGTTGTGCGCTATTACCGGCTGCTGGCCGTCCGCGCGGCCCTGGCGCAAGATATTCGCAGCAATGCCAAGGAATATCCGCGCCGCGCTGCGCTGATGTTCCGCGATTATCTGGAGATCACGGATGAGACCTGGGATACCGGGTTGGAGGCGGTCGAAATCCTGACAGCCAGCGTCAAAGGCGGTCCCAGGATGTCATCCAGTCAGGCAGAAGTGGCGGCGCATCTGAAACGCAGGCAGGAAATCATCACCCGCCAACTGGCGACCGATCTGCCGCGAGAGCTGGAAGAACTTCGCGCCGGACTTAATAAGCGATCCTTGGACCGGAGCGGCCAGTGATGGGCGTTAATCCGATGGAATTGGTAATCTCATTCACGCGGCGGCGCACAGGCTTGGGGTTTGGGCGCACAAGCTCGGACGCATCACGGTTTTCGCGCCCTGCACGCGTTGCGCGTGGGCGTGCGTCCTGCGACGGAGTGCGGCCTTCAGTGGTGGACTTCGCCATAACCAAACCTCATGTCACGGCAGCAGATATGCCGCCTGTTACGAAGAATATAGGAATGCAGGGGCAAATCCACAATATTTTGTTTGGACTACCGCATCTAAGTGGCGGGCCTGTCCACAAGACCGCTCAGCGCCCGATTTCTTGCCGCCGCAGCGGAAACTTATCGATCGTGCGGGTGATTTCACGCACATCCCAGGGCAACGGCTTGCGGGCCTTTACCTGCCCGTCCTTGTCGATGATGACCAATGAAAAGCCGCGTGGATGCAACTGTCGACGCCACTCGCTGCCTGCTGCGGGATCCGTGTCAACCACCACAACCACGTCGCGTTCGATCAGGTCATTCGGTCGTGCCTGCAATGCTCGGGATTGCTGCCGAAAGGACGGATCGTCCGGTGAATCCGCAAAAATCACCACGGGACGCATGTTCCACAGAAAGTCAGCCATTGCGACGGTGGACGCATCCACGATCCGCAATTCAGGCGATGGTGTTTCTGGCGGTTCTTCTGACGCTGCCGTTTCGGGCAGCTCTTCGGGGCTCATGGGCCGATCGGTCACAGATTCCGCCGCTGGTGGCTCGGCCTCTCGTGCGGGGCCCATTGCCGCCGACATCACTACGAATATCAGGAATTTCAATTTCATCGGCACCTCATCCTTATCTGAATATAGGGTGAAGCTGGCTGGGGGAAAGGACAGAAAATGACGAAACCGACGCTGGACGAATGGCGCAAGCTGGCCGAGAAGGAACTGAAAGGCCGCGACCCCGACAGCCTGACATGGGACACGCTGGAGGGTATTCCGGTGAAACCGCTATATACGGCGGAAGACACCGACGGGCTTGACCATCTGGGCAGCCTGCCCGGCATCGCCCCCTTTACCCGTGGCCCACGCGCCACGATGTATGCGGGCCGACCCTGGACCATCCGCCAATATGCGGGCTTTTCCACGGCCGAGGAATCGAACGCGTTCTATCGCAGGGCATTGGATGCCGGACAGCAGGGTGTCTCGGTCGCCTTCGATCTGGCAACGCATCGCGGCTATGACAGCGATCATCCCCGCGTTGTCGGGGATGTCGGCAAGGCGGGCGTTGCCATCGACAGCGTCGAGGATATGAAGATCCTGTTCGATGGCATCCCGCTGGACAAGGTTTCGGTCAGCATGACCATGAACGGCGCGGTCATCCCGATCCTTGCGAATTTCATCGTCACCGGCGAGGAACAGGGCCATCCGCGCGCCATGCTGTCTGGCACCATTCAGAATGACATTCTGAAAGAATTCATGGTCCGCAACACCTATATCTATCCGCCCGAGCCTTCGATGCGGATCATCAGCGACATCATCGAATATACCTCGGATGAAATGCCGCGTTTCAACAGCATCTCGATTTCCGGCTATCACATGCAGGAAGCCGGGGCGAATTTGGTGCAGGAACTGGCCTATACGCTGGCGGACGGGCGCGAATATGTGCGCGCGGCGATTGCGGCGGGAATGGATGTGGATGCCTTTGCGGGGCGGTTGTCATTCTTCTTTGCCATCGGCATGAACTTCTTCATGGAAATCGCCAAGCTGCGGGCCGCACGCCTGCTGTGGCACCGGATCATGACGGAATTCGCGCCTAGGAAGTCATCTTCGCTGATGCTGCGGACGCATTGTCAGACCTCTGGCGTGTCGTTGCAGGAACAGGATCCCTATAACAACGTGATCCGCACCGCCTATGAGGCCATGTCAGCCGCGCTTGGCGGCACGCAATCGCTGCACACCAACGCGCTGGACGAAGCCATCGCCCTGCCCACGGAATTCAGCGCCCGCATCGCGCGGAACACGCAACTGATCCTGCAGGAAGAAACCGGCATCACCAATGTCATCGACCCGCTGGCCGGCAGCTATTACATCGAAAGCCTGACCGCTGAACTGGCGGAAAAAGCATGGGCCTTGATCGAAGAGGTCGAAGAACTGGGCGGCATGACCAAGGCCGTTGCCAGCGGCATGCCCAAGCTGCGGATAGAAGAAACCGCTGCCCGCCGTCAGGCCATGATCGACCGGGGCGAGGAAGTGATCGTCGGCGTCAACAAATACCGCAAGGCCAAGGAAGACCCGATCGACATTCTGGATATCGACAACATGAAGGTCCGCGACGCCCAGATTGCCCGACTGCAACATATCCGCGCCACCCGGAACGAGGCGGCGTGTCAGGCCGCCCTGGACGAACTGTCCCGCCGCGCCGAACAGGGCGGCAACCTGCTGGAAGCCGCGGTCGAAGCCGCCCGCGCCCGCGCATCTGTAGGAGAGATCAGCATGGCCATGGAAAAGATGTTTGGTCGCCACCGCGCCGAGGTCAAGACCTTGGCCGGTGTCTATGGCGCGGCCTATGAAGGCGACGAAGGCTTTGCCCAGATCCAGCGCGATGTGGAAACATTCGCCGAAACCGAAGGCCGGCGTCCACGGATGCTGGTCGTCAAGATGGGTCAGGACGGCCATGATCGCGGCGCCAAGGTGATCGCCACAGCCTTTGCCGATATCGGCTTTGACGTGGATGTCGGGCCGCTGTTCCAGACCCCCGAAGAAGCCGCCCAGGATGCCGTGGACAATGACGTGCATGTGGTCGGTATCAGCTCTCAGGCGGCGGGGCACAAGACGCTGGCGCCCAAATTGATCGAGGCGCTGAAGGCCCAAGGGGCCGAAGATATTCTGGTCATCTGCGGCGGCGTCATTCCGCAACAAGACTATGATTATCTGCGCAAGGCGGGCGTCAAGGCCATCTTCGGGCCGGGCACGAATATCCCGGCCGCCGCCGCAGACATCCTGCGTCTTATTCAGGAATCGCGTGCGGCATAGCCAGCGATTGACGGGATTTCGGGCCGCGCGTCGCTGATGCGCGGCCCGAAATCCCGTCAATCGCTCATTTCAGCTTCACCTTGCCCTTCAACAGCGGCTGTGCCAGCTTTCCGCTAAGCACGAGCACCGGAAGATCATGTCGGATATCAAGCAGATCATCTGCATCAAATGGGGCACCAAGTTCGGTCCCGAATATGTCAACCGCCTGCACGGGATGATCTCTCGCAATATCACCCCGCCATTCAGGCTGTTCTGCTTTACCGATGACGGTGCGGGGCTGCATCCTGATGTTGCCGTGCGCCCCCTGCCAGAGTTTCACTATGACGCCCCGCAACGAACACGTGGCAAATGGCCTAAATCGCGCCTGTGGGGCGATCTGGGCGATGTGACGGGCGTCGTCCTGTTTCTGGATCTGGACGTCATCATCACCGGCAATCTGGATGATTTCTTTACCTATGGCGATCCAGAGGACACCATCCTTGGCCGCAATCCGAACACGCCGTTTGAAAAGCTGGGCCAAACCTCGGTCTACCGGATGAAGGTTGGCAATCTGCGCCCTTTGCAGGATATTTTCCGCGCCGACCCGCAGGCCGCGGCGGATACCTACAAATACGAGCAGCGCTTCGTGACCCGCAACGCACCGGGCGGCGTGAAATTCTGGCCCAAAGGCTGGCTGGCCCATTTCCGGATGCACTGCGTGCCGAATTTCCCGCTGAACTATGTCAAGGAAGCCCGGATTCCGCCGAACGCCAAGATCGTCATTTTCCCCGGCAACCTGAACCCACCCGACGCCATCGCCGGTCGGTGGAGCGAGGATGACGAACATCGCAGCCCCGCCGAGCATCTTCGGGCCGCATTCTCGGCCGGACGGCGCGAAAGCCTTGGCAAGCATCTGCGCCACTACGTTTTGCCAACCACTTGGGTCAAGGACCTGTGGAAAGAGTAGCCAGCACACGATGACCCTGCCCCGCGCCCCTGACAGATTATCGGATGAAATGGCCATTGCCATTGGTCACGCCGTTTCCGGTTTTGGCTTTCTGGAAGAGGCGCTGAAACGCGCCATCTTTTCGCTGACCCGTCAAGGGCTTGGCGAAGCAGCCGATGACGCGGCCCTGCACCGCTGGCTAAAGCGGATGGAGGATATCGCCGACGACACGCTTGGCACCCTGATCGACAGCTTCCTTGCCGCCATGCGTCAGGCGCAGGCGGGCAGGACAGAAGACCTGGCGAAAAGACTGGCGATATTGCGCAATCAGCGAAACCTGTTGTGTCATGCGTCATGGCGACCGGGAAAAGAGCCAGGCTATTGGCACCCGACTTTCATCAACACAAAGGGCGAACGCTATCCGGATGACATGCACCCAAGGGATGTTCTGGCCATCCGCGATGAGACCCTGACCGTTGCCCGCCGCGTCGTGTCGATCATGCGCGGCACAGGGATCGAGGGGGAATGGGCCGGCTGGGAAGAAGAAGCGCCGGACAAGGCCGGGGGCTAGCCAAGCTTTCACGCGTTGCAACGCCGCCCTGACCGCGCTAACACCCACTGCATTACAGAAACGAGGCTTCCATGTCGTCCCCTCTTCGCCTTGGCATCGCCGGGCTGGGCACCGTAGGGATCGGTGTCGTCAAGATCGTTCAGAAACACGCTGATCTGATCAGCAAACGAACCGGTCGACCGGTAGAAATTACCGCGATCAGCGCACGTGACCGCATGAAAAACCGCGATGCCGATCTGTCGGCCTACCGGTGGGAAGACGACCCCATGGCTGTCGCTATGGCTGACGATGTCGATGTCTATATCGAACTGGTCGGTGGCGACGAAGGCATCGCCAGGGACAGCATGAAGCTGCATTGCGCGCGGGCAAAGACGTGGTCACCGCGAACAAGGCGTTGCTGGCGATCCACGGCCAGGAACTGGCGGTCCTGGCGGAACGGTTGGGTCGCGTGATCCGCTTTGAAGCCGCCGTTGCAGGCGGCATTCCCGTCATCAAGACCATGACGGAATCACTGGCCGGAAATCAGATCCAGCGCGTCATGGGCGTGATGAACGGGACTTGCAACTATATCTTGACCCGCATGGAAGGCGCCGGCCTGCCCTATGCGGCCGTGTTCGAAGAAGCGCGCCAGCTGGGCTACCTTGAGGCTGACCCGACCCTTGACGTCGGCGGTATCGATGCTGGCCACAAACTGGCGATCCTTTCCTCGATCGCCTTCGGCACGCAGGTCGATTTCGACGCAGTCGAGATCGAAGGGATCGAACGTGTCAGCATCGACGATATCCGCCGTGCCGCCGATATGGGCTATCGCATCAAACTTCTGGGCGTCGCACAGATGACCGCGCGCGGGCTGGAACAGCGGATGTCACCTTGCCTTGTCCCCGAAGACAGTCCCTTGGGGCAATTGACGGGCGGAACCAACATGGTCGTGGTCGAGGGCGATCAGGTTGGCCAGATCGTCTTGCGCGGCGCGGGCGCAGGCGCAGGTCCAACCGCCAGTGCCGTCATGTCCGACATTGTCGAAATCGCACGTGGCATCCGGATGCCGGTATTCGGACAACCTGCCAACGATCTGAAATCTGCGCAACCCGCCCGGACGGCAGTGCCAGCCGCCTATTATATCAGATTGGCGCTGCAGGACAAACCGGGCGCATTGGCAAAGGTCGCTTCGGTCCTGGGCGATGCGGGTATTTCGATCGATCGGATGCGCCAATATGGGCATCATGACGATAACAGCGTGCCGGTTCTGGTGGTGACCCACAAAACCACACCGGAAGCCATTGACCACGCCATCGAAGCCCTGCCCAAAACCGGCGTGCTGGTCAGTGATCCGGTCGAATTACGGATCGAAGAAGTCTGATGGACAAAAAAGGGGGGGCTCGCGCCCCCTCTTGCGTCCCAAAGATGCAATTCGCCCCCAGGGGTATTTTCACAAAGAAGAAAGACCGGGCAATGACCCGATCTTCTGTGTTCAAATATCCTGGGGGAGGCGCCGTCAGGCGGCGGGGGCAAAGCCCCCATGACGTCAACCGCCTGCGATGACGCGCACATAATTGCGCGTTTCACGATAGGGCGGGATGCCACCATATTTCTGAACCGCGCCCGGCCCTGCATTATAAGCTGCCAGCGCAAGGCTCCAATTGCCGAACTGATTATACATCATTCGCAGGTAACGCGCGCCGCCATTCAGGTTCTGCACCGGATCGTGTGGATTGACGCCCAGCTTGGCCGCCGTACCGGGCATCAACTGTGCCAGGCCCGTTGCGCCCTTGTGCGAGCGCGCGCGCGCGTTCCAGCCCGATTCTTGCTGGATCAGACGCAAAAACAGATCTTCGGGGATGCCATATCGCCGTGCGGCCGCGCGGGCATGCGGGATGAAATCGCTGCGGCGCCCACGATATGCCGGAATGGCTTCGGTGTTCAGGGCGATTTCAACGGCGCTGCGGTTGGAACCGCCCGGCCGCAGTCGTGCTGATTGCTGATACTGCCCCGCGAGTCTCGAGTCCATCAACCTCGTCTGGCGTGCAAATTGCTCGGCCCGGGATTTCGATGAACTGCCGGACAGACGCAACCCTTCGGCGGCGGCTGGTACGGCAACACCGGTCATCAGTGTCGCGCACAAAGCTGCCTTCATGATTGAGATGATCTTCAACGCCCCGCCCTCGTTCTTATTCCTTTTAACGGGACTATACAGAAAAATACGGCTTTCGCCAGCGGCAGGTTTTTGACCTCTGGATGAACCCGCCGATCGGCAGGTTCCCGCCGACACGACTGCATTAACCCGACAGAAAGGAATTATCTTGTTTGCTTGCCGCAAAACACCGCGTGAGATAGACCACCGGAAATTCAGGACAACACCAAGGAACCCGATATGGCAGGCAGCGTAAACAAGGTCATTCTGATCGGCAATCTGGGCCGTGATCCCGAAATCCGCACCTTCCAGAATGGCGGCAAAGTCGCCAACCTGCGTATTGCCACGTCGGAACAATGGAAGGATCGCAATTCCGGGGAACGTCGTGAGCGGACGGAATGGCATTCCGTCGCGGTCATGTCCGAAGGTTTGGTGAATGTGGTCGAACGCTTCCTGAAAAAGGGCAGCAAGGTCTATGTCGAGGGCCAGTTGGAAACCCGCAAATGGCAGGATCAATCCGGCCAGGATCGCTATACCACCGAAGTAGTGCTGCGCGGCTTCAACGGCACATTGCAGATGCTGGATGGTCGCGGCGAAGGCGGTGGCGGCGGGGGTCGTGATCAGGGCGGCTATGGCAGTGGCGGCGGTTACAGTGGCGGCGGCGATGATTATGGCCAGCCCGCGTCATCATCCTCTTCGTCGGGCGGTGGTCGCAGCGACTATGACGATGAAATCCCGTTCTGATTTTCAGGAATAGAATTTGCCAGACAAAGCCCCGGCCAAGGTCGGGGTTTTTGCGGTGACATTATCTGTTCAGCCAGCTTTGGATCATCGGGGCAAAATCGCGCACGCCCTCGAACAACATGCTCAAGGCCACATAAACGATAATGGCCAGACCCACATATGCGATCCAGCGGTGACGGTTCAGCAATCCTGCAATGAAGTTGGCGGCAAGGCCCATCATCGCGATCGAGAATATCAGCCCGACAACCAGAACCGTCGGATGGTCGCGTGCGGCGCCCGCGACGGCCAGCACGTTATCCAGCGACATTGACAGATCGGCGATGACGATCTGCAAAGCGGCCTGACCAAAGGTCTTGCGCCTGACCGGGCGTGCACCATCGGTGGCGTCATGATCTTCATGCGGACCTTGGCGTAGCTCTGTCCACATCTTCCAGCAGACCCAGCAGAGCAATAGACCCCCCACAAAGATCACACCGGGTATATCCATGATCCACGTGGCGATCAGGGCAAGCGTGATGCGCAGAACCGTCGCCGCCAGAATCCCGACCATGATTGCACGTGAGCGCAGTTCCGGCGCCAATCCTGCGGCGGCAAGACCGATGACAACAGCGTTGTCGCCGGCCAGCACAAGGTCAATACCAATCACTTGAATCAAAGCAGCCAAGCCGTTGGCTGTAAAAATTTCCATAGCCCCTCCGGTCCGGAACACCATGTTGGAATGGCGCACAATCGGGGTCAAGGGTGGGGTGAATGGTCACAGGCGTCGCAGAGTTTAACCACCGCGAAATATCGCAGAGGAGTTCAGCGAGAATCCGACAGAACCGCGCTTAACTGATCGCGTTGCACGTCGTCGCTGACGAACGCCGCACCAATATCGCGCGCCAGAACGAAACGCAGGTGACCATCGACGACCTTCTTGTCCTGCCCCATCAGATCAATCAGCGTTTCATTATCCGGCAAATCCCCCGGAATATCGCGCAGCGCGGCCGGCATGCCCATGTTGCGCAGATGGTCCAGCACGCGTGAGGGCGCTTCCTGACTGCACAGGCCCATACGGGCCGAAAGATCAAAGGCCAGGGCGCAACCGATGGCCACGCCTTCACCATGCAACAGGCGGTCGGAATAACCCGTCGCGGATTCCAGCGCGTGCCCGAATGTATGGCCAAGGTTCAGCAGCGCTCTTTCACCCTGTTCCGTCTCATCGCGTGTGACAATTCCCACTTTCATGACGACGGAATGGGCGATTGCCTGCTGGCGCAGCGCCAGATCATCGCGCAGGCGCGGCCCGTTTTCTTCCAGCCAGTCAAAAAACGTGGCGTCGCCCAAAAGGCCGTATTTGGCAACCTCTCCGTAGCCCGCCAGAAAATCGCGCGGCGACAACGTGTCCAGAACGGCAATATCGGCCAATACCAGCGTGGGCTGATGGAACGCGCCGATCAGGTTCTTGCCATGCGGGCTGTTGATCCCGGTCTTGCCGCCGACGCTGCTGTCTACCTGTGCCAGCAACGTTGTCGGAATTTGCACAAAACGGACGCCGCGCCGCAAGATCGCGGCGGCAAAGCCAACCAGATCGCCGATGACACCGCCGCCAAAGGCCACGACGATGTCGCGACGCTCGACCCGCTGTTCCAACAGCCACTCTACCGTGCGGGTCAGGTTTGGCCAGCTTTTGGTGCTTTCCCCTGCGGGCAGGACCAGCGCTTCTGACGCGATGCCCTGCGCAGCCAACGCGTCTTGCAGGCGTTTCAGATGCAGCGGCGCAACGGTTTCGTCCGTCACAACGGCCACCCGCGCACGGCGCAGGAACGGCGCGATTTCCTGACCGGCCCGATCGATCAGACCTGCCCCGATCCGAACATCATAGGCGCGGTCGCCCAACGGCACATGAACGGTTACGGGATCGGGGATCAATGCAGCTTGCGTCATTTCGGCTCGACAATCAGTTCTGGATCGGCGTTTCGGATGGCCTGGATCAGGCGGAGGGTCGTCTCCTCGACCGTTCCCGGAAGGGCCGGGAAATCAAGATCGGCCCTGGCATAGACGGGGTAGCGTTCGGCCATCAGACGTTCCAGCGTGCCCTTGGGGTCAGCGGTCTGCAACAGCGGTCGGGTGCTGCGCATCTTGACCCGATGCCACAGGGTTTCAAGGTCACAGTTCAACCAGACTGCCATTCCGCGCGCGCGAATCGCCTCGCGGTTGCGGGCTTGCAGCCACGCCCCGCCGCCGGTCGAAATGATCCCGTTCGCGCCGTCCAGAATGCGGGCAATCACTTCGGCTTCGCGATTGCGAAAGAATGCCTCGCCATCGCGGGCAAAAATTTCCGAGATTGACATCGCCGCAGCAGATTCGATTTCGGCATCCGAGTCGGTGAAAGGAACGTGCAAACGCCGGGCCAATTCGGTCCCGATCGCGGTTTTACCCGCCCCCATCATGCCTATCAGCACGATATGCCGCCGCAGCCGCTGCCTCATCACCCCTCCGGTTGTCGATTGGCTGACTGAATGGCGTGATCTTTCGGGAATTGCCATATATATTCGGGGACGAACCGGCAAAAGACCGGTGAAAAAACGACTTAACACACGCGAATGAGGCATAATTCGATGCGGCTCTTGAAGGTTTTGGTGGCGCTGATTCTGTTGGCGGTGATTGCGCTGGCCGGTTACGCCTATTTTGGCGATATGGAGCCGACCCGGACCGAGGTGCGTCAGCCCATCGCCGTCGGCGCTGGTAGCGCAGCCACCTCACCCGCCGTCGCAACGGAAGCAGAAGCGCCGACAACGGCAGAAGGCGCGGCGCCCGCAAGTGAAGAACCGACCGGCAACGGTAATCTTGACTGATCTGCGGACATATCTGCACTCAGCCATGCTGATTGCCTGTTTTTCGCTGCCTGCCGCCGCGCAAGAGCCGCTGTCGGCAAGCGATTGGCTATCGGGCAGCGTAAGAGGTCCGCAGCGCGAGGCATCGGCATGGCGTCCCGGCGATGAACGCCCCCCCACAGTGCCGGGTGGCCGGTCGATCAAGCCGGTTGCGGAAAGCGGTTTGGTGGGGCCGGTGCAGGTGACACGGCTGGACGGCGGCGATCCCGATGCCGCCGGCATTTCAACGGCGCGGCGTGCCGGCCTGCCGCCGGACCTGTGGCTGGGCAGCGATCCGGAAACGCTGACGGGCCTGATCTTGCGGACCCCTGCCCGTCTGCCGGCCATGACGGCGTTGCTGGACCGTGTCCTGACGACCCAGTTGATTCCGCCTCAGACGCAGAACCCTGGCAAGCGTGGGCAATTGTTCATGGCCCGCGCCGACCGTCTGCTGGACATGGGTGCGCTGAACCGCGCACAAGCACTGTTGATTGCGGCGGGCCAGAACGATCCCGAGATCTTTCGCCGTCTGTTTGACATCGCGCTGTTGGAGGGGGATGAGGCCCGCGCCTGCGATATCATGAACACCACGCCGGGCATCGCGCCCAGCTTTGCGGCGCGTGTTTTCTGTCTTGCGCAAACGGGCGATTGGGCAGCCGCTGCGATCAGCCTGCACGGAGCTGAAGCCTTGGGTCTGATCGAAGAGAAACAGGCCGTTTTGCTAACGCATTTCCTTGATGATGCCTTTGTCGATGATGGTCAGGAACTGGAAATCAACGACCGCATCTCTCCGCTGGATTTCCGCATTCATGAAGCCATTGGGCAGCCTTTGCCCACAGCACCCCTGCCAATCGCTTTCGCCCATTCGGACCTGCGCCTGAACAATGGTTGGAAAGCGCGGCTGGAGGCGGCCGAACGTCTGGCCCGCGCAGGCTCGATCCCGGCGGCGGATCTGCGCGCGATCTATGCCGAACAGAAACCCGCGGCATCCGGTGGGGTCTGGGAACGCACGGGTGCCATGCGGACACTGGAAGCGGCGCTGGCCAATAATGATCCGGCCGTTGCCCTGCCGGCAGCCTTTGATCAATTCCGGCAAGCGAATATGGCCGACGTTCTGGCCGCGATGATTGCCAAGGATCTGCCCGACAGCGGTGAGGGTCGCGCAGCGGAAATCACAAGATGGCTGCGTCAGTGGCAAGGGTTGTTGGTTGCCACCCCCGTGCCCGCCCCGGAAATGCTGACAGCCGAGGCAGTCACTGCGCCCGAAACCCAGAAGGGAGAGGTCTTGCTGGCGGCGATGGCCGATGTCGATGCCGCGCTGGACGGTGATCTGGCTCGCGCAGGTCGCGGCCTTGCCACGTTGCGCGCCCTTGGGCTAAAGGGTGATGCGGACCTTGCGCAGGCGCAGATTTCCCTGCTGCCGGTCATGTCGCCCGAATATCAGTGATGCTGGACAATCGCGCAATCTCGGCCTTTCTGGATGCGCAGGCGGCCGAAGCCGGGGCCGCGCGAAACACCCTGCTGGCCTATGGGCGCGATTTGCAGGATCTGTCCGAATGGTTGTCCGGGCGTCGCGCATCGCTGTCCGATTTGACGCGCGAACTGGTCGAGGACTATCTGACCCATTGCGATGCGCAGGGCCTGTCACGGGCCACACGGGCGCGGCGGTTGTCCTCGATCCGGCAATTCACCCGTTTTGCGTTGGAAGAAGGATGGCGAGAGGATGATCCCGCCATTCGCATTCACGGCCCCGGCCGGGCGCAACGACTGCCAAAGACGTTGGATCACGACGAAATCGATGCGCTGCTGACCACAGCCCCCACAGTTGGGCGCGGCGAGGTCGAGCGAACCCGCAACCGCTGCCTGATCGAGCTTCTTTATGCCACGGGAATGCGGGTCAGCGAACTGGTCGGCCTGCCTGTCGCCGGGACACGCGGTAATCCCGCAGTGCTTTTGATCCGAGGCAAAGGAAATAAAGAGCGCATGGTTCCGCTGACACCTGCTGCCAGAAATGCCCTGTCGGATTGGCTGCAACTGCGCGACAGCGCCCCAAAGGACAGCCCGCTTGGCAAGCTGATTGCAAGCCATGGCGCACGTTGGCTGTTTCCGGCACCGGGCGCCGCAGGGCATATGCCACGGCAAAGTTTCGGACGCCTGCTGAACGACATGGCGGTGCAGGCGGGTGTCGATCCCAAGCGGGTCACACCGCATATCATCCGCCACGCCTTTGCCACACATCTGCTGGAAGGCGGCGCCGATCTGCGCAGCATCCAGTCCCTGCTGGGCCACGCCGATCTGGGCACGACCGAAATCTATACGCATGTGCTGGATGAACGGATGCGCGATCTGGTGTTGAATCATCACCCGCTGGCCAACAAGGCCAAGGGCTGACCTTTACAAGCTTCTGAAAATCACAGCAAATATCCATGCGGAAATTGATGGCATTCTCCGTCGATGATCGCCCCACCCCCTTTAGCCAAGGACAGCAGATGCGTGCACTGGCCCGTTCTTTTGCCCTGATGGACCGTAAAAAAGATGATGTGCGCCATCCCGGTCATGATCAGGCGACGGGCATCGCGCTTTTGTTGGCGGCCATCGTCGGCTTTACGTTGATGGATGCAACGGCGAAACATCTGACGGCCAGCTATCCCGTGGCACAGGTCATCTGGGCACGGTTCTTTGGCAATCTGCTGATCTTCGTGCTGATCTTCCGCAGCCGGATCTTTCCGCTGATGCGCACACGGCAACCCGGCTTGCAACTGGCCCGGGCGGCAATGCAACTTGGCTCGGTCGGGCTGTTCTTCACATCGCTGCAATTCATCGGGCTGGCGGAATCAACCGCGATCATGGACACCAATCCGGTGCTGATCACCCTGGGCGCGGCGCTTTTCCTGGGCGAAAGAATCGGTCTGCGCCGGATCGTCGGAATCGCTGCGGCATTGATCGGTGCAATGATCATCATCCGGCCCGGTTTGGGGGTGTTTCAGCCAGCGGCGCTGCTGCCTTTGGCCGGTGCCTTTACCTATGCCGCCGGGGCTTTGCTGACCCGGATGGTGCGGGCAGATTCCGTCTCGACTTCGGTTCTATGGTCGGCGGTGATCGGAACGCTGGTCATGTCCTGCATCGTTCCGTTCTATTGGCAACCGATCGCGCTCGGTGACCTGTGGGCCTTTGCATTGCTGGGTATTTTCGGCACACTTAGTCAGTGGCTGCTGGTCCGTGCATTTACACAGGCCGAAGCGGGGGTATTGGCGCCATTCGGCTATACCGGCCTGATCTGGGCCGGTTTCTGGGGCTGGCTGTTCTTTGACCAGCTACCGGATCGCTGGACCATTCTGGGTGCTGCTATTATCGTGACAGCGGGCCTGTATGTCTGGTCGCGCGAGGCCCGTGCGGCACGAAAGAACCAATGAGCCAAGACGACAAGTCATCTTTTCTGGACCGTATCGGCAACGCAGCCTTTCTCGCGGTGATCCGACTGGCCAAGCTGCTGCCCTATGAGCAGCGCATTCCCGCAGTTGGCTGGTTGTTTGCGAACCTTCTTGCCCCGATTGCCGGGTGGCGCGGCCGGGTGCGTGACAATCTGGCCTTGGCGCGTCCAGACCTGAGCGCGGACGAGGTGACCGAGCTGACCCGCGCGGTGCCCAACAACGCCGGTCGATCCGTGGCCGAGATTTATTCTGGAGAAGAATTTACCCGCCGCATCCATCAGACAGAGCCGCTGGATGGTCCGGGCCTGCCCGCACTGGAAGAGGCATTCGAGAACCACCGCCCGGTCATCATCGCCTGTGCCCATTTCGGCAATTACGACGCCATGCGGGCCGCCCTTGCCGGTCGCGGCTATCCGGTAGGCGCACTGTATCGCCCGATGAACAACGAAGCGTTCAATCAACATTACATCCCCGCCATACACGCGATTGCCGAACCGCTTTTCCCGCGTGGCCGTGCGGGCCTGACCTCGATGCTGCGCTTTCTGAAAGGAGGCGGCTGGCTGGCGCTTGGCTTTGATCAATACGATCGCCATTCCCCCGAACTGCGCTATTTCGATCTGCCCAGCCGCACCGTTCTGACACCTGCCGAACTGGCCTTGCGATATGACGCGCTTCTGGTGCCTGTGCATGCCATCCGCCAGCCCGATGGTCTAAGCTTTCAGGTCCACGTGGGCGATCCAATCCCGCACAGTGAACCACAGGAAATGATGCAGGCGCTGAACGACGATCTGGAAATGCTGGTCCGCCGCCACATGGGACAATGGTTCTGGGTCCACAGGCGGTGGAAGTAGATGACCCAATGAAAAAGGGCGGCGCGGGTTTCCCCGGCCGCCCTTTTCGCTATATCCGGCCCAATCAGATCGCGCGGGCGTTTTGAATCTGCGCAGTCGCTTCACGGCGATCACGCAGCTCCTCGGCCACCAGGAAGGCCAGTTCCAGCGACTGGCTTGCGTTCAGGCGAGGATCGCAGGCAGTGTGGTAACGGTCCGACAGATCCTCATCCGTCACGGCACGAACGCCGCCTGTGCATTCGGTCACGTCCTGACCGGTCATCTCGAAATGCACGCCGCCGGGGATGGTGCCTTCAGCGCGATGGATATCGAAGAATTCGCGCACTTCGCGCAGAACCGATTCGAACGGACGGGTTTTATAGCCGGAAGCCGCCTTGATCGTGTTGCCGTGCATCGGATCACAGGACCAGACGACATTCGCACCCTCTTCCTGAACCGCCTTGATCAGACGCGGCAGGTTGTCACCCACCTTGCCCGCGCCAAAGCGTGCGATCAGCGTCAGTCGGCCCGATTCATTTTCGGGGTTCAGCTTCTGCATCAAGACCTTCAGGTCGTCCGGTGTGGTCGATGGCCCTGTCTTCAGACCAATCGGGTTCTGCACGCCACGTGCAAATTCGACATGCGCGCCGTCAGGCTGACGGGTGCGGTCGCCGATCCAGATCATGTGACCCGAACCTGCAACCGGCAGACCACTGGTCGTATCGACACGGGCCAAAGCCTCTTCATATTCCAGCAACAAGGCTTCGTGGCTGGTGTAAAAATCGACCTTGGACAGTTGATGCGCGGTATCCGAATTCACCCCGGCGGCCTGCATGAATGCCATCGCGTCGCGAATGCGGTCGGCAATGTCGCGATACTTCGCCGCTTCCGGGCCGCCCACGAAATCGGCGATCCAGCTTTGCACGCGGTGCATGTCGGCATAGCCACCGGTCGAGAATGCGCGCAGCAGGTTCAGCGAGGCAGCCGACTGCGTGTAGGCCGACAGCATTCGCTGCGGATCGGGCACGCGGGCATCAGCCGTGAAATCAAACCCGTTGACAATGTCACCACGGTAGCTGGGCAGTTCGACCCCGCCGACCGTTTCCGTCGGGGCGCTGCGTGGCTTGGCGAATTGCCCGGCCATACGACCCACCTTGACCACGGGCAATTGCGCGCCCCAGGTCAGGACAACAGCCATCTGCAAGATCACCTTGAAGGTGTCGCGGATATTGTCGGCACTGAATTCGCTGAAGCTTTCGGCGCAATCGCCGCCCTGCAACAGGAATGCACGACCAGCCGCAACATCGGCCAGCTGTGCCTTCAGACGGCGTGCCTCACCCGCGAAAACCAGCGGCGGATAACGGCGCAGCTGTTCTTCAACCGCCTCCAGTGCCGCCTGATCGGTATAGTCGGGCATCTGGACGCGCGGATAGTTACGCCAACCGGCCTTGTCCCAGGTTGGGGTGGCGGTCTTGCGGATCTCCTGCGTCATGGCTTGCGCTCCTTTGAAAACTGAAACCCATATAGGCACAATGACAGACAAGCGAAAGTCCGCTTTGTCATACGTTATCAGCACGCCGCTATGACGATGGTTGCCCCTTGCGGCGGCGGAAAATCCCTGTTGATGTGTGAACACCACCGACTTGTGAAGACAGCACCAATGCCATCCACCAAGCCACGCCGATTTACGTTCCTGTTGCTGGATCGTTTCACGATGCTGCCCTTTACGGCGGCAATCGAGCCTTTGCGGCTGGCCAACAGGTCCGCCAATTGCAACCTGTTCAGCTGGCGGCTGGTCGGCCCGGGCGGCGAATCTGCCACATGCTCGAATGGGACACGGATCCTGCTGGACGGCGGACTGGATTCGGAAAGCCCGGTTGAGCATGGCGATGTGGTCATCGTATGTGGCGGGACCGATATTTCCAAAGAAGCCCACAAACCTGTTCTGAACTGGCTGCGCCGGCAGTCGCGTGGCGGCGCGATGATGGGCGCCGTCTGCACGGGTGCATGGATCCTGGCCGAAGCCGGGTTGCTGGACGGCCGCAAGGCGACGATACATTGGGAAAACCACGATGGCTTCGCCGAAGCCTTCAGTGAAATTGATCTTTATCGCTCTGTCTTCGTGCATGACGGCAACCGCCTGACGGCGGCGGGCGGCACATCGTCGATTGATCTGATGTTGCATCTGATCGCCGAAACGCATGGCGATGCCCTTGCCGCCGAGGTTGCCGATCAGATGTTGCACACGACGATCCGCACGGATCAGGATCGTCAGCGCCTGTCGATCCCGACGCGGATTGGTGTGCGCCACCCGCGTCTTGCCACCGTGATCGCGCGGATGGAGGCCAATCTGGAAGAGCCTATCAGCCCCGCACAACTTGCATCGGATGCGGGCATGTCGACCCGCCAGTTAGAGCGTTTGTTCCGCCGCTATCTGAACCGCAGCCCAAAGCGTTATTACATGGAAACCCGGCTTGCGCGCGCGCGCAATCTGCTGATGCAGACAGAAATGTCGATCATCGAGGTCGCGCTCGCCTCGGGCTTTTCCAGCCCATCGCATTTTTCAAAATGCTATCGTGCGCAATATGGCGGCACGCCCTATCGCGAGCGTGGAACAGGTGCCGCGGCTTCTGCCGGACGTTGAAGCACGATATTCTGGAATGCGGAACGCGATCAACTGGAATGACCGGCTGTCATTACGCCCCCGGACGCTCCGCCGAAATCGACGTTGTGAAACCGTCGCCAGACGGTTCGTGGGTGGCCGTCTTGATCGACCAGACGCCACTCACGCCGTCACCTCCTGACGCTTTACCGATCGTGCGTCCTGCCACGCTGCGGTCGCGGATTTATAGGCTTCACGGGTGGTCAGGGTCCAGCTGGTCGTGTCGCGCGACAGGATCAGACGCGGCGGGATGGGCAGGCCACTGACCGTGCGGCCCCGCCCCTTGCCCATGGATAGCAGCGCACCGCCCTTGACGCTGACCAATGCATCATTGTCGCGACCCACTCGGTCCAGAAAGCCAATGTCGTGTATCTGGGTTTATCGCTGGACAAATAAACAAATAGGGCCGCAATGCAGCGGCCCTTTTCCGATGTTGTCGCGCTTATTCAACGACAGTGATGCGCCCGTCCATTTCAGGTGCATAGCTGCCTTCATAGCTGGACAGATAATCCGCGAGGACCTCGGCAAGATCAGGCCCGAAATCATAGGCGTTCTGCGCATTGCTGGCAAAGATGGCATAGCCATCCCCGCCACCGCGCATGTAGTTATTTGAAACAACGCCATAGGTCGCCTCGGGGTCGATGGGCACCCATTCCTCACCGTTCTTGACCAGCACATCGCTGATCCGCGCCCCCGCTGGTGCAGCCGGGGTGACTGTGTATTTCAGACCAGCCACCTGCGAGAAACGACCAGCACCTTCCTCATACTGGCTTGCCCCGTTTTCAAGCGCAGTAACCACATCCGCGCCTTTCAACTGAAATGTCGCAAGCGTGTTCTGGAACGGCAGCACGGTATAAATCTCGCCCATCGTGACCGGGCCTGCGTCGATCGAGGCCCGCAGCCCCCCGCCATTCGCAATTGCAATCGTAACGCCCTGATCTGCCACGCGCTGCAGCATCGCGTCGGCAACCAGATCGCCCATCTCGCATTCACGGGCGCGACAGTTCACGCGGTCCCCGTCGATAGGCGCCGTTGTTTCCGCGACGACCTTATCCCGCAATTCATTGATGGGGGCCGCCATTTCCTTGACCCGGGCCACGATAGCTTCGTCTTCGGGGACCGAGCTATCCAGCAGGATCGGCTGTCCTTCAACTTTCGTCAGCTTTCCATCGTCATCAAAGGTCAGCGTCAGATGGCCAAGATATTTGGAATAGGCATAGGCCGTGGCCACAGGGATTTCGGCACCATCCACGCCCGCCACCATCGTGGGATAAGGCCCTTGCGCCCCCTCCATATCGCCTAGCAAGGTATGCGAATGCCCCCCGATAATCGCATCCAGGCCTGGAACAACCTTGGCATATTCCTGATCACGCAAGTATCCCACATGGGTCAGGGCGATGATCTTGTTTACGCCTGCATCGGTCAGTTCCTGAACGTCCGCTTTCAGGCTTTCCACGTCGTCGGTGAAAATCACATTCGGACCCGGCGATGCCGTTTCCGGCGTGTCCATCGCCAGGGTCGATACGATGCCGATTTTCTCACCTCCAACGTCCAACGTCAGCGTATCGCCAACCTTGTCTTTCAGCAGATTCGACTGCGACAGGTCCAGATTACCAGAGACTACCGGAAACTCGACGCCGTCCGTCAGAACGGCCAGACCTTCGGGACCGTCATCGAATTCATGGTTGCCGACCGCCATCGCGTCATAGCCGATGGCGGTCATGAATTCTGCCACGTCCTTACCCTTGTAGGTCGTATAGAACAACGAACCCTGATATTGGTCGCCCGCGTCCAGCACCAGCACGTTGCCACCATCCGCTGTGATCTGGTCACGCAGCTCTTTCACCTTTGCTGCAACACGCGCAACACCACCAAAGCATTCACCCGCAGCCAGTGTTTCTTCGTCGCAAGTGCTGTCATATTTGTTGATCGGCTCGATCCGGCTGTGCAGATCATTGGTATGCAGGATATGCAGCACCATCTCGGCCTGTGCCGAACCCGCGCAAAGCGCCGCGACAGAGGCTGCGGTCAAAAAGCGAAACGCCATCATGATTCCCTTCATGTGCGAATGAATTTCCACGATCAGGTTGGCCTGATGCATCGCATGCGTCAAACAGAACAGTAGCCTCTTGACCAAACGGAAGCGGACAAGGCAAATGCTGCCATGATGGCTTTCAAGATATTCCGCCCCGATGAATGGGCGCAAATGCAGCGCGACGGTCAAACCGATGGCGCACCGATCGACCTGATCGATGGCTATGTGCATTTATCAACCGCCGAGCAATTGGCAGGCACCCTGCACAAGCATTTCGCAGACGACCATGATTTGCATCTTCTGGCATGCGAACTGGATCGCATGAAGGATGACATTCGTTGGGAGACATCCCGTGGCGGGGCGCTGTTCCCCCATCTTTATCGTCCATTGCGCATGTCGGACATCAGCTGGACACGCCTTTTGACACGCGGCCCCAATGGGCACGAAACCGGACCCCTGGAATGAGCCTGCTGGAAAAAATTGGCTTGCGTGCCCTGCATTGTCTGGACCCGGAACACGCACATGATTTGTCGATCAAGGCACTGTCCTGTGGGGTGGTGCCGCTTCCCGGCTATCCGATGACATCGGACAGGTTGCGGACGAATATCGCAGGTCTCGACTTGCCCAATCCGGTTGGCCTCGCGGCGGGATACGACAAGAACGCGCGCGCCGTTGCACCGCTGATGCACGCTGGTTTTGGATTTATCGAGCTTGGCGCGGCAACCCCCAGACCTCAGCCTGGCAACCCCAAACCACGTCTGTTTCGGCTCAGCGCTGATCGCGCAATCATCAACCGCTTTGGCTTCAATAACGAAGGGGCCGCCGCCATAGCAGCCCGCCTGGCAAAGCGCCCACCGGGAATCCCGGTCGGTCTGAACATCGGTGCGAATAAAGACAGTGCTGATCGCGCTGCCGATTTCGCCGAGGTTGTCAGGATAGCGGGTGCATTTGCCGATTTCCTGACGGTCAACGTCTCATCCCCAAACACGGAAAAACTTCGCGACCTGCAAGGCGCAAACGCCCTTGCTGCGTTGCTGGACGGCGTCATGGACGCACGCGGCCGCCTCCCTCAAGCGCGACCGGTTTTCGTCAAGATTGCGCCCGATCTGGAAATCGCGGACATCGCGGATATCGCCGCAGTGGCGAGGGAGGCGAAAGTCGACGCGATCATCGCAACCAATACGACACTGTCGCGCGACGGCATTGCGGACGGCCAGGCCAGTCAGACGGGCGGTCTGTCCGGCGCACCACTGTTCAAACGCTCGACCCAAATTCTTGCGCGTCTGTATCGGGAAACAAATGGCGAAATTCCCTTGATCGGTGTCGGCGGCATATCATCGGCTGACGACGCATGGACAAAGCTACAAGCCGGAGCCAGCGCCGTTCAGCTATATTCGGCGCTGATCTATCAGGGGTTTTCGCTAGCAGCAAAGATCGCAACCGATCTGGATGCGCGGCTGCAAAACCAGAAGCTTAGCTTACAGGAATTGACCGGCAGCAAAAACGGCGACTGGCTTTAAACTTCGTCGTCCGTTTCCAGAAGTTGGTTCATGCTCAGCGATGGATCGGAACAACCCGCATCTCCCACGATACGCGCCGGAACACCAGCCACGGTCTTGCATGGCGGAACATCATGCAAGACGACCGAGCCTGACGCGATCCGTGAATGATGGCCAACGCGAATATTGCCCAAAACCTTCGCGCCCGCCCCGATCAGTACGCCTTCTTCGATCTTGGGATGCCGGTCTCCGTCGGCTTTGCCCGTGCCGCCCAGCGTTACGGAATGCAGCATGGACACATGATTGCCGACCTGAGCGGTCTCACCGATCACGATGGAATGTGCATGGTCGATCATAACACCAATGCCAATCGTCGCCGCCGGGTGGATATCGACGCCAAAGCATTCCGAACAGCGCATCTGCACGAAATATGCCATATCCCGCCGCCCCTGCTGCCACAGCCAATGCGCCATCCGGTAGGCCTGCAAGGCCTGAAATCCTTTGAAAAACAGCACCGGCTGTAACAGACGATGCGTCGCCGGGTCGCGCTGATAAACCGCCATCAGATCGGCACGCGCGGCATCGCCCAGTTCGGGCGTGGTGCGATAGGCCTGATCTGCGATCTCACGCAAAATCTGCTCGCTCATCTCACCACTCGCCAGTTTCAGCGAGAAGCGATAGGCTAACGCCGCTTCAAAATTGTGATGATGCAAAAGCCCGGCATGGATCAGCGAACCCAGCAAGGGCTCATCCTGAACGGCTTCTTTCGCTTCATCACACAACTGAGCCCAGATCGCGTCACGATCCATTGTCAGTATTTTTTCGTCGCCGATTTGCATGTTCATATTGGCTAACCCGCGCTTGCGTGAACCTTTGTCTTAACTGATATGTAGGTCCGGGGAAAGCGCAGGCCAGAGGTAAAGAGAAATTTACGGAACACGCAGTTCCAGCCAATGTACCGCCAGTCGCACCTTTCCACCCGAAAAGTTCCCGCCAACGCCGGTCATAATCAGGTTGGCAGACGCATAATATGTCATTGGCGAACCAAGCATACCGCGCGCATATGATCCGGCGGATTTCCCCAACCCTTTACCAAAGCGATCGATGGCCCCGGTCGTGCCCAAGGCCCAACTGCTCAGCGTGCCAGTCAAGTTGTTCAGAACCTTGGCGGTGGCGCCGATAACCATGGCATTTGCCGGGATCGTCACGCCGGTATCCATGTTCCCACCGGCAGTGACATTAACATCGGCCTCGACCATGCCGGTGGTCAGTGCTGATCCCAAGCGACCAAGGCTGAGCACCCCCTCAACCCAGACTGCGCCATCGTGAACTGCTTCGACACCGCGGTCGACGATAAAGCCCCGCATCCCCAACATCGCGGGGACGAATATCCAACCGCCGTTAGAACCGACCGCAATGGTGCCGGTCTTTCCGCTCCACGCACCAGCAGCGCCGGCCGGCACGCCCCAGCATTGCCCGTCCGTGACGGTCGCGGGCGGCGCAGTATTTGATACGCTTTGCAGCACCAGGTTGACGACGCCATCCAGACGCATCAACGCCTCGTTCACCGTTATATGCTTCTGCGCCTGTGCCGCCTGCAGCAGCGACAGTCCCAGACGTGTGGTTTCACTTGCCATTGAATTCTCTCCTGACGAATGGACCCGGACCGAACTGGTCCGAAAGTTGTGCGACGGCGACCGTGCAAGGCCCTGCATTGATGGCGCTGGCCCAAATCTCCGCCGGAACGCTGTATCGAGGGTGGTCGATATCGACCTGATGCAAGACCACGCCATTTTTAATGATGCGCAGGCGATAGCCTTCCCGGCTTTCGCCCAGCGGGACATCTGCCCCGTCCCAGCCATCACCATCGATACGTGTGCGCCGAACCCACGTGATCAGATTGCCGCTGGCCCGAAGATGGCATGGCGCATAGGGCCGCAGGCCTATCCCGCGTGCCTCGGTGGTTCGCGACCGATAGCTGCTGTCGTCCATGGACCGGCTTGCCGCGCCAATTCGCCAAAAACGCTCTTGCCCGCGTGCGGCGGGTGTAAGCTTGACCTGTTGGGGACCGCCATCCAGCAAAACGACGTATGATCCGGCTGGCCAGACGTCGGGCATGATGCCATCCGTTCCCGCCTGACCACGTAGCAAATCGCTGATCTGCCAGATATTTTTATCGACCGGTTCGGCTTTGGAAAACTGGATGATCTCCCAGTTCTCCAACGAACCGTCACCAATGGCCAAAGCATTGGCCCCCGCCAACAAAGCCCTCCACGTGACCGATTGCAGAGAGCCGCCCTTCAGACGGATACGAAGCGCATTCCCCCTGTCTACAATGTTTGGATCGGCCCGAGACAAGACCGATTCAGTTTTTCCGATGAAAGATCGCCGTGTCAGCAGCAGGTTCAGGTCATATCCGCCTTCCGCGTCAAGCGACGAATAGGCCGCCACAGATCCCGGCCATGGCTTCGCCGTAACGGCCAGATAGGGCGCATGAGGTCGCTCATCCCCCCGCAGCAACGGCAAGTCCATGAAAACCGGCATGACAGGCGCGGGCGGCAGATAGCGTCGCGCTGACCTTTCCTGCGGGGTGGTCAACACGGGGCTGTAGACACCTGGCTCAACCCGTATCGCATCAACAGTCATCACACCTGCCCGCTCCACCCGGTCGATCCGCCATCGTTTCGGCTGGGCAGAACCGTGCCGCATTCGGATCACGTCCCCCGGCCCCAAATCGTGCAACGAGGGCGGCAGGGCAAAGCGTGCCGTATCACGCGATACTGCAGCTTCGGCCAACCAGCGTTCGGCAATCGCGCGTCCTTCGGCGCGTGTCAGCGCCATTGCGAATTCACTGTCCGTAACCGTTTCTTGACCTGCGTCGGGCAAACTGGTTTCGGCGGTAGCAGCGGCATAATCACCACCGGCCTCGACATGCGTCAGGCGCAGATGACCCGTCATCTCGGGCTCGGCCGCGCGGGCTGTTGCAAAATCTGAAACCTCTTCCGCAATCGCCAGATGCTCTGATCCGAGTTCAGCTTTGACCCGTCCGGCACGAGGGATGAACTGCAGAACCCCGTCACGCTCGGCCGCGTCAAAACCATAGGCCAGCATCAGCGGTTGCAGGGCTGCACGCGCAGTATCGCCGCCACGGATATGATAGCCACGCACGACGCCAGAAAGGCGTGCGGTATCAAAGGCCACCACACCAGCTTCGCGGCAAATATCACTGACGACGGCCGACAGTCGCACAGCACCCGCGCGACCGTTCAGCCAATGTCCCCGCTCCCATGCCGGCCCGTCGGACCACAGATCACTGCGCCCCGGAAACGCAGGAAACGGTCGCGCGTCCCAACACCAAATATGGGCACGCGACATGTCAACCATGCGACCGCCCCCATCCATCGCTGGATTGTGCCCCGGATTTGCCCAATAGGACGTAACAGCGTGCACATAGGCTGACTGGATCGCATCATCGCGCTGTGCATTGGAATACCACGGCAAGGTGCTTTCCGAACTCATCGCGTCCAAAAACTTGTTCGGCTGGTTCGTCGCCTTATCAAGCGCGGCGCAGCCATATTCTGTGAACCAGAATGGCTTTGACCCCGGCACCCAATCAGTCGCCTGTGACGACCGCACGCCATTCGGACGATTGTAATGCAGATTTTCCCACCAGCTTTTCAGGTCTTTGTAACGCCAGACCCAAGCTTCGTCATAGGCACCATCCGTGATCGGGCTGCGTCGCTGGGCGTCACGATCGGCGCTGCCGGCGTAATACCAATCAAAGCCTTCGCCGCCGCAAACATTGGATTGAAGATACTCGGGATTCCCGATCCATCCCCAATGCGCGTCCTGATGATCCTCTCCCTCGCGCCAATCCGACAAGGGCATATAATTGTCGATACCAATGAAATTGATATCGTGATGGGCCCATAATGGATCCAGATGGAAAAACAGCTTCCCGTCACCGGGATGATGGCCAAAATATTCCGACCAGTCGGCGGCATAGCTGATTTTCACATCCGGTCCTAAAATCGCGCGAACGTCACGGGCCAGACGGATCAGCTCGGCAACCGCAGGATAGCTGTTATTCAGCCCACGGATCTGGGTCATGCCGATCATCTCGGACCCGATCAGAAACGCATCGACACCCCCTGCCGCCTTGCACAGATGCGCGTAATGCAGAATGAAACGACGATAAGACCATTCCTCCGGACCCTGATAACTGACGGTGTCGCCCTCTGTCGTAAAGTTGCCAATCTGCGCGCGCCCAAAAAAGGCAAGCACCTCATCGGCGGCGGCGGCTGTCTGATCAGGCGTTCCCGTCAGGCCTGGCGCGACAGATGTCGTAATCCGTCCACGCCAAGGCATGACCGGCTGGCCAATACCGCCATAGGGGTTGGGCAGATCATTCGCTGGCAACTGTTCCATCAGGATGAAGGGATAGAACACCGCTTTCTTGCCCGATGCCGCAATGGCCCGCACAGCCTCGATCACCGATTGATCCGATGGCGTGCCACCATAGACTGGACGATCATCCTTTTGCGCCACCCGATCCGCACCGGCACGGTCTATGCCACCTGCGCGCCAAGGCATTTCGTCGCCATCGCCATCACGATTCTCGACCTTCGGCTTCAGCGAGCAGTGGTTAATCCGCAGATCGTCTCCGAACCATGACACCACCAGCGATACCGATCCCACATTTGGCAATTCGCGGTCCAGCGTCGCCATCGAGGCTGTGAAATCCGTGCCTCCTATGGGCGTATTGACGTTGATCGAACGAACCTCTCCAAGGCCCAGATCCTGCGTCACCTGCGTCGTCGCAAGCGAATATTCCCCCGTTCCCGGAATCAGTGCCACTGCCTGAACTTCACGACAAAGGCCCGAGCCATCTTGCGCCGGCGACGTCACCTCGAATGTCAGCTGAGGCATCCGGTTGCCCCATGGTTCCAGGTTCAGATCCTCAAGCACGACATAGGCCAGCCCGCGATATGCAGGCGCATTCCCTTCTTCATGCGCGGCTATGGCGGGATCGGGCATTTGCTGTTCATCGCCGGAATAGACCCGCATGTTCAAATCAGATGCCGCAATCTCCTCGCCATCCGCCCAAACCCGTCCGACACCCAGAATGTGTCCCTCGCACAGCGCCAGCGCGACCGACAGACGATAGCTGATTTGGGTGACGCGTGTTTTGGGCGATCCTTTGCCACCGCCGGCATCCTCGGATCGTGCGATTTCCTCCAGCGGCGATGCCCAGATCACATGCCCGGGAACGCGCATCTGACCCCAGATGCGTGGAATGGCTGCCCCTTCACCAGCGGTCTGCAGACGAAGTCGGTCGATCCGCCCTGTCTCGACGGCCTTTGATCCGCCGCCCAACAACCGCTGGTCAATCGCACGACCGATTGTCGCGCCGACTGCGCGCCCGATGACGGCGCCCGACAGACCCAGAAACGCACCGCCGAAGCCGCCGCCGACGGAAGCCCCTACTGCGGACAGAACGATTGTGGCCATCGCAGCCTCCTTATTTCAACATGTCAGGGAAAGCAGAACCGGGCAGCAATCCGGTTCTGCCAGGGGATCGTCAGCGGACTGTCGATCACGCCATGTCCGTTATAGGCGTGGATGAACCGTGGCTGTTCGCCCGATTGCGACAGTATCCCTAGGTGCTTGGCAATCGCATCCTGTCGCATCCGGAACAGCAGCACCTGCCCCTCGCACAGATCGGTTTCGCGGTTGACGGGCAACAAATGCCGCAATGCTGCCTGCATCAGAACCTCGGTCCGCCCAACCTCGCCCCAATCGGCGGAATAGGCTGGCGCTGGTTCCGGCTCGGCACCATACAGCTCTTGCCAGATGCCACGGATCAATCCCAGACAGTCCGAGGCGACGCCCTTAGTGCTCGTCTGATGCTGATACGGCGTGCCAATCCAATCCTGTGCCAGTTCGACAACACGATCAGTCATTTCTTGAACCTACTTGCGGGGCCAGCAACCAATCTTCACTTGGCAAATGAGGGAATCCCCGAAAGTTCAGCAAGTTGGAAAATTTCTGGCTGCAGGTCGCGGCACGCTTGTCGCAGCCTGCGGTCAGCCGCACCCGATCGCCCGTCTGTGCGGTCAGCCCAAGCGATTGCCACAATTCGATTTCACGCCCACCGCCCGGCAGGCTGATATCATTCTTGATCGCTCCGTGAAGCCCGGCTGCCTCGCCGTCAAGAATACGCAAAACGCCACGCTCGAACCATCGCGCATTGAATGCCGGAAACTCAGAAAAACGGAAAATGCGCCCGTCGTCCAACCCCTCTATCTCTAACTCGGTTTGAAACGCCGTGCCTGAAAGAACCATTTTGCACCCGGCATCGCCAAGCCTTGCCGAACAGCGCGGATGAAACACCCGCCCACGCGCATTATTCAATGGCTCGGCAAGGCCGCGCAGCTCTGCCTTGAACTCTCCGTTTGATCGTGACACTTCGCCCATCGACCCGGCAAATGTCAGGCGACGTCGGCCTACATCCGACCAATCCACCTCCCACATCTTCAGCTCTGCCGCGTCCCATCGGCCCGCCAGAATATCGCGCTCGCTGATCGCGTCGTCTGACAGCGCCCCGGCAGCCTCTGAATTATCGACCGACAGACCCGATCCCTGAACCAAGGCACGCGCCGCCATTCCATGATCCGGGCGGAAACGAACACCGTCGAAACTGAGTGCGACGTCATGATCGGTGAATCCCAAAGTCAGCCCGTCCTTGCGCCGGATCATCCAGGCACGGGCGATTGTCGTGGTGGTCATAGGCGCACCTCAATCACAGGTATCTGAGGCACTTCTCCCGCCTGAAACGAAGCGACGGACACCGCGATCCTGTCCGTGTCAAACCGGACGGGAACGTCAAACTCGAAACCAACGGTGATTTCTGCTCCGACAGGAACCGGCCTGGTAAAGGTGATGATGCCCGTCCGGTTGTTCACCTCGAAATCGGTGCCAAGGAAAACCTCTACGCCACCAATGCCCGCACGCACCGAGTCCTTGACGATCTTCGCAATTGGTCGGGCATAGCTGAACGCACCGGACACATAATTCTTCACGATCTGAAACTGGGTCATTTGCCCGTCGCCCCTGGCAATTTCCTGATCGTGAAACGCAGGGGACTGGGATGGAACACAGCTTTTGTGGTCCGACCAATCCTTCCAACGAAACCCGTGCAACTGTCCTGCCCGAGCCTCGAAGAACGAAATCAGCGCCGATAGATCATTCAACGAACGCAGTCCCATGCCCGCGTCATAGCGACGCCGCGCATGCGCCCAGGGTGTGTTCCGTTCCTCATAGCCACTGGCCAGCGCCACGATCTCGGTGCGTCGTTCCGGGCCACCAATTGCGCCGAATGACAGATTTGTCGGAAATCGAACCTCATGAAATGCCATCTTCGCCTCCACTCAGCTATTTCTGTCGCCACGCGCCAGAACGCGACCCAACTGCGCCGCGATCTGTGATTGACTGCGCTGAAACCCCGCGACATCCGGGGTCGTGACATTCACCGTCACATTGACTGCGCGACCGCCGCCCCCGGCCGAGGCGACGCCCAGCCGACCATCCGCACCGCGCCGCAATGGCATGATCGCTTCTGGTCCTGCTTCCCCCATCAGGCCGGTCGCACCTCGCATCGGGAAATGCGTGGGCTGGCTGACAACGCCGCCCTTTGCAAAGGGCATCACGCGCCCCTGCACAAAGGCACCTCCGTTGGCAAAGGGCAAAGCGCCCGACAACATTCCCGCCAGCCCGTTTCCAATCGTGCCCGCCAGGGCATTTTCGACCGGCTTCATGGCAATCGAATAAACGGTGTCCGCGATGGATCGCCCGATTCCCTTCAGCGCGTCCGACAGTTTTGCGCCATCGAAGATCAAATCATCGAAGGCGCGCCGAAGCCCGGATTCAATACCCCGATTCAGCGTACCGACCTCGCGTGCGGTATTGGTCATCGACTGGCGCAGCCGAGCCAGCTCGGCCTCGAATTCCGCAGTCATCCGGCTGGTTTGGCCGAATCCTTCATCCAACTGGTCCAGCGTTCCGCCGAACCCGTCCTTGTTCGCCATAATGATAGCCCCTGTTCAGATAATCTCGTCGTTGTCCTGCGCGGCTCGGTCGGGAAAGCGGGCGGCCAGATCGGCCAGCCGACGGCGTGTCATCGCACCGGCCCCTCCCGCCTCGATCCCCAGCATCAGCGCCAGTTCGGCTGGCGTCAGCCCCCAGAACTGCTCTGGCGTCAGGCGAAGTCCGCGGATGCCAGCACGCATCAGACCGGGCCAATCCAGCCCGTCTGCCCTGTTCATGCGTCGATCCGAAAAGCACGGGCCAGCAATTCGGCGGCCAACCGCCCGGCGGCGACCGGACCGCCCCCGATCTCGACACTCAGCAGATCGCCGATCCGGCCACGCCAGCCGCCGCCGCGAAGTCCGGCAACCAAGACGGCCAGAACATCGCGGCTGCGAAAGCCACCTGCCTCGAACCGTTCGGCAAGTCCAATCAGGCTGTCAGCGCCCAGATCATGCTCCAATTCGGCCAGCGCGCCCAACGTCAACCGCGCGACATGGGCGGTGCCATCCAGCACAATCTCGACCTCGCCACGCATCGGGTTGATCATCACAATGCCACGAATGTCAGCGCCCCGGCCGAGGCCATGGTCATTTCATAGGTCGCCTCGCCGTTATAGCTGCCGGCATATTCCAGCGCTGTCACCAGAAACGATCCCTCAACCGTGCCAAAATCAGGGATGATCACCTGAAAGCGCGGCACCTCGGCATCAAAGAAAATCTGCCTTGCACGACTGTCGGTATCGGCGTCACGAAACACCCCCGAACCCGAGATCGAGGCACTGCGCACGCCCGCGCCGCCCAACAGCTCGCGCCAGCCGCCCTCACTTTCCAGATTGGTGACATCCACAGTCTCGGCATTGAAAGAAAGCCGTGTCGCGCGAAGTCCGGCGATGGTTTCAAATGCACCATCCCCGGTCATATCCATCTTGATCAGCAGATCACGCCCATTTTGTGCAGCCATTGCCTTTTACTCCTTAGCCCAGATCGACGCGTGCGCGGAATGTCAGATCAATCCGCCGCGCCGCCCCATTTTCCACCCGACGCGCCTTGGCGCGCAGGAACCACATTCCGCAAAGATGTCCTCGCAACAGGGTCAGATCGCGCCGTTCCAGCGCATCGGCAACGGCAACAGCCGCTGCCTTGACCGCAGCAAAACCAACGCTTTCATCCGTTCCCGACAGGACCGAGACGACAAAATCGTGCTGCGCACCCGCAGCGGTCATGTCACCCGCATCCCGAACCTCTTCCGGACCAAGCGAGACATAGACACCACTGGGCGCATCCACCGGCATGGCATCAAAAATCGCGTCGCCAACCAGCCCGGACAGCGCCGCATCTGCCCGCAATTGCTGATAAACAGCCCCTTGCAGTGCAAGACCTGCAGCATAGCTCATGCCATCTCCTCTTCTCTTGCGCGGCAGATCAGCCAGCGGCCATGCGGATCACACTCGGCAACCGCCTCAATTCGGAACAGACGTTCACCTAGCCGAAACCGTTGCCCAGCAGCCGGGCGTCGCGGATTGCCAGCCGGTGCCGCACGCACGGTGATTTGCCAGGACACGATGCTTTCTGCGCCCACCTCGCCAAAATTCTCGCGCCCCTGGCCTGCCTTCATCCCGGCCCAAAGCGCGCCAAGCGGACGCCAGACCACGCGATAACCGCCAACGCCATCGCCTTCACGCTGCGCCGCCTCAAGCGTCAACGAGACATTCAATCGTGGAACCGCCATCAGCGCGCCTCTCGATTGCCGCGCCCGGCCAATGTGCGCACCTGCCGCCAACGCTCGATCAGGGCGCTGACGCCAAAGGGCATCGCAGACCTGCTGCCCTCTAAGCTGCGATCCTCGTAATAGCGCGCGGCCAGCATCAAAACCGCCTGCGCCAAATCTGCTGGCACCTGATCCCAGCTTTCGCCAAACCCTGCGGTAAAGGTTATCGTCACCATCCCCCTGCGCGGCACATGCGGCAAGATGATCCCGGTCGGCAGAAGCATCGGCCGCTGGCCGTCCGGCAAAAGCCGCCAGCCTTCAGGCGACAGTGTCGTGACCGTCCCGCGCCCATCATCGATGCGAATATCATTCACCACCTGAACCGGCGCCAGCGGCAATGTCTGGCCCAGCCGGTCGCGCCAGTCGTCCAATTGCATCCGAAATCTGCGCGTCAACAGCACTTTGCCGGTGCGAGCCTCGATCGCAGCAATCGCGGCACGCAGAAAACCCGACAGCGCCATCGTTTCCGCACTGTCCTCGCCAATCTGAAACCCCGATCCAAGTTGCAAATGCTCTCGCAATAGCGCGACCGGCAGCGCCCCTGCTGCGGGCGCCGTTTCCTCTATCAGCATCATATTGCGGACCTCCCGTCCTGCCGTGCACATGATCACATCCAGGCAGACCCCGACCGGGGCCGCCCTTTGCCTGCAGTGAAAAGGATCGCGCCGCCGCGGGCCATCAGCGCGCGCGGACAGTTGCTAAAGCCAGAATGGCCAGCCAAGCGCGATCCTTTCCTTCGCCCTATCCCCGATGGATCAGGCGAATTTCAGCAGCTTGACCGCGCGGAAATCGGTGACGCCGCCGCCAACACGCTTGGTTGCATAGAACAGGACATGCGGCTTGGCGCTGAAGGGATCACGCAGCACACGCAGATCGGGACGCTCGACAATGGTATAGGCCGCGCGAAAATCACCGAACGCGACGGACAACGACTCGATGTCCATATCCGGCATGTCCTCGCTGATCAGCACCGGGTAGCCCAGCAACTGAGGCGTTTGCCCTGCTGCCAGCGCATCGGTCCACAGAAAGCGACCATCGGCATCCTTCATCTTGCGAATATTCGCCGCAGTTTTCGAGTTCATGACAAAGCTGGCATTCGCGCGATACTCCGCCGACAGCGCATAGATCAGATCAATCAGCGCATCCGCAGGGGTAGCCGCATCGAACTCGCCCAGTTCGCCGGTCATCACGCAGCCGATCTGCCCTTCGGTGGCCGTAGCGCTTGGCGCGACAGGATAGGACAGAATGCCACGCGGCTTCGACACGCCATCGCCCTTGATGAACGCGGCGGCTTCCGAACGAGCAAACTTGTCGGCGATCCGCTCGGCCAGCCAGGCCTCGACATCGAACGCCGCATCGTCCAGCAGCCGCTGGCTTGCCTTGGGCATCGCCGACAGCTCATGCACCGGGATCGAAATCCGCTCGATACCGCCCGGCGCAGTTTCAGCGGCACCGGCTTCATCCGCCCAGCCCGCGCCCATATCGCCTTTGTCGACCAGAACTTCGTAGGCCGAGGACTCGACGGCGACGACATTGGCCAGCTTGCGCAGCGATGCGCCCGTGCTCAGAACGGTCTGCACCGTCTCTGCCACCTGGGGCGCCGCCAGAAAGCCACCATCGCTGGCGACAGTCAGGCCCTTTTCCTCGATGACCAGACCACGCAGCCCGTCATCATCGCCGCTGCGCAGATAGGCGTTGAACGCCTTCTGATGCGGCACCTCGACCTCTGCAACGGTCGACAGCGGGGTGCGGCCACGAATGGCAGTTTTGCGATCAATCATGTTCATGCGCTCTTCCTGTGATTGCATTTTCTTCTGAATATCGTCCCGGAAACCTTTGAGCTCACTGACAAACCCCATCATGGCCCCCTTCAGGTCGGCAGGCATGTCGCCGCCGCCCGCGGCTTTTACCTCGGTCATGGTCTTCTCCTCATCGCGATGATCGGGGCCGACCCGCCCCAGCTTTTCAGATCACCCTGTTGGCGATCCGAACCCGTCGGGTGCGTGCCTGGACGCACCGAATGTCTTACTCGCCCCGCAGCGCCTGAGCCGCAGCGTTGAACACCGCCGCCATTTCACGCACATCGTCGGCGTCTTTTCGTCCCACCTTGGCCTCGGGCAGCATCGGAAATGTCACCAGCGACACCTCCCACAGCTCGACCTCGGTCAGGATACGACGCCCTGCCTGATCCTTCTCGGCGCGCAAAGTGCGGTACCCGATCGACAGCCCGTCAATCGCCCCCGCCTGAATCAGCGCGGCCGCCTCTCTGGCTTGCGCCACATCCGGCAGCAGGCGCCCCTTGACCCACAGGCCCTTCTCATCTTCGCGGATATCATCCCAAACGCCGATGGGCTTGGCCGCGTCGTGCTGCCACAGCATCCGCACCTTGTCGCCCTTGGCCGCCAGTCGCGCCAGACTTGCGGCGAAAGCCCCGGGCCTGACGGCATCGCCCCCCTGATCGGTCAGCCCGAACAGACTGGCATAACCCTCCATCACATGCCCGTCCGTCAGAAGCGGCGCCCCGCCTGCAAATTTCACTTCCAATCCCGGAACCATCTTGTCAGCCTCCCTTCGGCGCGAATTCCATAATTCCCTGCACCGCCTGCGTCAGGATGACGGCAACCACGCCGTAAACCGTCATCCACAACCGCCGCTCCAATCCTTCGATCAGCGTTTCGATCCGCTCCAACCGCTTCTCCATGGTGCCAAATTGCAGCGCCATGATCCGCTCCTGAGCTTCAAATCGCTGATCGTGCCAGCCAAAGCTATCCTTGACGAAGCGTGATCCCTCCATCCGCTCAGCCCTCATCCACAGGAGGCAGGCCCAACAACGCGCGTTTTTCAGCGTCGGTCAGGAACAGCGCCTCACCGATCCGCTTCCATTGCTGATCGCGCTCTTCCGCCAGCGCAGGAATACGGTCCGGATCGGGCCGCAGGTCGATCTCGGCCCCCAGATGCTCGGACAACCACCACGCGACCGAGGCCGCCACACGCGTCACCAACGGCAGCACCGTCAGGCGATAAAGGGCCCGGTGCGCCTCGGCATAGTTGGCATAGGTCGCATCACCCGGAATCCCCAACAACATCGGCGGCACCCCAAAGGCCAACGCAATCTCTCGGGCTGCGGCCATCTTGGTCTCATGGAACTCCATGTCCGAAGGGCTGAACCCCATCGGCTTCCAGTCAAGGCCGCCTTCCAGCAGCATCGGGCGCCCTGCGTTGCGTGCACCCTGATGGTTCATCTCGATCTCGCCGACCAGCCGATCATATTGATCCGGACTTAGCGTTCCGTGCCCGTCAACACCCTTGTAGACAATCGCTCCACTTGGCCGTGCAGCATTATCCAGCAATGCCTTGGACCAGGCAGAGGCGCTGTTATGCACATCCAGCGCCACGGCAGCCGCTTGCATCGGCGACAAACCGTAATGATCGTCCTGAGGATGAAAGCTCTTGATGTGGCAGATCGGATCAGGCGATCCCGTCATGTCAAAGCGATGCTTGCGCCCGCCCACCGCATATTCAAACGCCACCGGCCAGCCATCGGCACCGGGAACGATGCTCATCCGGTCCGAACGCAGCACATGCAATTCGTCCGGCAATCCCGATGGGTTCAACCCTGCGGCTTCAAGATAGCCATTTCCGGACAACAGCATCTGCCCGAACAGGGTCTCAAACAGCTCGGCCTTGCCCTGTCCCGGGTTGGGACGGCGCAGCAGATCCAACACCGGATGCAGGTCATAGCGCCGCTCCCGATCCTCGCAGATCAGGGGCACCGCCGCCGCCGCTTCCGCAATCAGCTTCACCGATCGAAACCCCACCGGGTTTGTCACAAACCCGCCACGGGTCAGCGACCCCGTATCCCGCGCCGACCAGACGACGCGCCCACCGCCATTGGCAAATGCCACGACCCGCCCTGTGGCGCTGGCCTTCTTTTCCGGCGCGGGAACCACTTTTTCTTCCCGCGTAAACAATCGAAACGCCATATCCGCCTCCTTGCCCAATACAGTAAAAAGGCCGCCCCCGGGACGACCCTTTCTTCTTTGTTCAAATACCCGATCAGCGCGTCACAGGCGCCGCATCTGCGGCCTGCGAAAGCCCGCTGCGGGCTCTATCATCAATTCGTGGATCGCCCAGACCAGGGCATCGACCCGATCCGGCGACCCGCGCCCCTCGAAACCGCGCACCGTCATCTGACACATTTGGTCCTCCAACGCGCCCAACGATCCGCGCCGCAAATGCCTGATACGTCCCTGCTCATACAGCGCCGCGACAGGTTCGGCCCGCAACCCTTTGCCACGACCTGCGCGCAGCGCCCGAAACGGCACCAGCGGATCAATCTGCCGGATCACGCTTTCAACCAGGTCACCGCCCTGATTGACCTCGGCCACCAGCTTCTCGGCGCCATGGCGGTCCATCGCGGCAATCGCCGCCCGCGCCCAGTCGCTTGGGCCGCCCTTGATGGTCGCGTCTTCCAACACATAGCCACGCCACTGACGCGGCTCACCCTCGGCCACGACACCTGCCACGACAATGCCGCATTCGTCGCTGTCTTTCCCGCTTGTGACCGCCGGGTCGACCGCCACGACCACACGGCTCAGCTTCGGCACCTGATCCACCCGCGCATCTTCCAGCATTGCAGTTGTCCACAATGCCCCTTCGACATCATCCAGCAATACACCGTCCAACTCCTGCCGGCCCAGCCGCGTCCCGCCATAGCGCGCCTGAACCTCGGCCAGAAAGCTTTCGGCCAGATAGGCGCGGTTCGCATCGGTTGGCGCATGCGTCGTCACGGTCGATGCGTTCTGCAATATCCGCTTCAACACCCCGACATTGCGTGGCGTCGTGGTGACGACCTGCTGCGGATGATCGCCCAGACGCAGCGCGAATTGCAGCATGTCCCAGACATCTTCACCCTTTTTCCACTTCGCCAGCTCATCGACCCAGGCTGCGTCGAATTGAGGCCCGCGCAAAGCTTCTGGTTCATGCGCCGAATAAACGGTCGCTGTTGCGCCATTGGCCCATACCAGCCTCCGCCGCCCCGCCTCCCAAACCGGACGGCGGTCGGGGGGTGAGCAGGCCAAAATCCCCGACTCTCCGAACACCATCACCTCGCGCGCCTGATCGAAAGTCTCGCCCACCAAGGCCACCCGGTGACAGCGCCCCGGTGCGGCGGCGGTCGACCCCTCAACCATCCGCCGCACCCATTCGGACCCGGCGCGGGTTTTTCCCGCACCACGCCCGCCCATGATCACCCAGCTTTTCCAGTCACCCTCGGGAGGCAACTGATGTGGCAGGGCCCAGAACTCGAACAGCCAGGGCAGAGCCATCAGGGCATTTTCCGACAGCCCGCCCAGAAATTCGTCAACCTCCTCCGGCTCGGCGGAGGCAAGCCAACCGGCGCCCGACTTCATCTCGTGCCGCATCAAGGTCGAGGCAGCCTCCTCCGATCCCGCCGGCGATATCCTTGCGAAGTTTGTCAACCCTGTTCCTTTCCGCCATCAGAAGATGCACCGCTTCGCGGATACCCTTCGCGGTTTGTATTGCCTGTTTCAGTTCCGCCGGATCGACGGTTCCGGAATTCTGCGCTTTCAGTGCGGCCTCATGGTCCTTCAGGTCTTTGATGTAGGACCAGAACAACCCCTCGGCGACGGCCAGCGCCTCCTCTGCGCTGACCGTCCCATCAGATGCGCCGCCCTGCACCGCGACCCGATCACCAGCCACAAATGGTCCTTCGGGATCACAGACCCCGCCCCATTCCATATCATTCATGCAAACTGTCCCGCCTCGTGTCCTGTCCGCACGAGCCCAGAAACGAAAAAACGGCCTGAAGGGTCATCCCCTTGGCCGCTTGCCCACCTCTTCCAGCATGTAATCGTTCTACTTTGAGGCGTTCGGAAAGTCAATTACTAAACCAGACGGAGAGCGCGTCAGGGAATTTTAAAGACATGAAATCAATATCATATCGCATGCAACACCCCCACAGAACGCATTGCGCAACACCTGTGAAACCGGCCTGAAATCCATGAAAAAGCCCGCCGCAGATGTGCGACGGGCAGCGTGCAGGATCAGACGATTCCCGACTCAGGCGGTCTTTGCCGCATCCGCCTTGGCGCGGGCTTCCGCAGCTGCGGCAACCGCGTTGCTGGCCTCATCCTGAACCTGCTGCGCATAGGATACCATGTTTGCGGCATAAGCTTCGTACCAGTCGGCGGTATCTTCGGCATTCATGGCCACGGCCTTCTTGCGCACGTCCTCGGCCTTCGTGCGCAACGTGGCGATCTGGCCATCCCATTCGGTTTTGGCCTGCTGCCACTGGGCTTTCACCTTCTCATCGGCATCGTCAAAATATTTCGTGATCTGGTCGTTCAGATCGGACTGCCGCTTTTCCGCATCCTCGCGCCATTTGCGCGCATTTTCGGCTAATTCATTGCCCTTCTTGCTCAGGTCAGCTTGCCACACGTCAATGCGTTTCTCAAAGTCCTGGGCGCTGCGGGAAAGGCTGGCGAACATATCGGAAAGTTTCATTGGTGGTCTCCTGGATCGAAGGCAAGAACTGCCATGATTGACGACAGAATAACAAACACCGCGCACAAAAAAATTGCGCGGTATTCGTCATTTATCCGTCCTCAAAACGACTTGCGCAAGCCCCGGCAGCCGATCCTTGGGGGCGGACGTCCAAACGCAGGGACACGGGAACCTGCCCATTTCACCGCGTCGAAAGGCCGTGTTCATCACCTCAAACACGGCCTCGGTAAAATCACCCGCCCGTTTGCACCGGACTGTTGGTCGGCTCGCCGCGCTGTGCCTCGATCTCGCGCCAGCGGGCGACATTGGCGTTATGTTCCTCCAATGTCCGGGCAAACGCGTGCCCGCCCGAGCCATCCGCCACAAAGAACAGATACTCGGTCTCGTCCGGGTTCAGCGCGGCATGGATCGCAGCCCGGCCCGGATTGGCAATCGGCGTCGGTGGCAAACCGTCGATCTGATAAGTGTTATAGGGTGTGCGCGACGCCAGCTCTGACCGCCGCAACCCGCGGTCCAGAATCCCTTCGCCCTTGGTGATCCATAGATCACGGTCGGGTCGGTTTGCAGGCGCATCCCCTCTTCCAGACGGTTCACAAAGACGCTGGCGACCTCGGGACGTTCTTCGGGAATCCCGGTTTCCTTCTCCACGATAGAGGCCATGACCAAGGCCTCTTCCGGCGACTCATAAGGCAGACCAAAGGGACGCGCTTCCCATTCCTCGGCAAGGATGGCCGATTGACGGCGTGCCATCTCGGTCAGCAAGGCCGCACGGTCCGACCCCTTTTCCACCTCATAGGTGTCAGGCGCCAAACTGCCTTCAGCGGGAACATCGCCGATCTCACCTGTCAGAAAGCCTGCGGCACGCAACGCTTCGACCACCTGCCAGCTTGTCACGCCTTCGGCCATGACCACGCGCAGCCGCGCGCCCTGCTGATCAGCAGCTTCGGCGATCTGGGCCGGCTGTTCTTCGCTGGCCGGGTTGAACCGCGCCATTTCCTCGAAGACCCCCGTTTCCGGGTTCATGTCACGCAGCAAAATCGTGTTTTCACGCACGCCGACCCGAACCGTGACCTCGGTGCCACAAGTCGAAGGTCCGCCCGACGTTATGACGCCAAGAATATCTTCCATGCTGGCATTCGGTTCTACCAGATAGCTGCCGAATTTCAGATCACCCGCCTTGCCCAGATAATCCGCGCCTGCGCGAAAGATATAGGCGTTGGACACTGCGCCCTGCGTCGCCAGTTTCTGACTGACCGGGTTCAGGGTCGCGTTACGTTCAACCTGCACACATTGCGCAACCGCGCTTGGGCCTGGTCCTGTGAACTGATGCCGTGCCCATGCCACGGCCGCCGCAGCCGCAATCAGCAAGACCACCAGCAGCGTCAGGAAATTCGAGGCGATATGGCGCCACATCAGTCAGCCACCTTGCCAAGGATCAGGCTGGCATTGGTGCCACCAAAGCCAAAGCTGTTGGACAGTGCGATATCAACCTTGCGCCGGACGGCGGCATTCGCAGCCAGATCCAGCTTAGGCTCGACCGCCGGGTGATCCAGATTGATCGTCGGCGGGCAAATCTGATCGCGGATCGCCAGAACGCAGAAGATCGCCTCGACCGCACCCGCCGCCCCCAGCAGATGCCCGATGCTGGACTTGGTCGATGACATCACGACATTCTTCGCGTGATCCCCCAGCAGACGTTCCACCGCCCCCAACTCGATTGTGTCGGCCATCGTGCTGGTGCCGTGGGCGTTGATATAATCGATGCGATCCGGCGTCAGATTGGCCGAACGCAACGCATTGGTCATCGCACGGAAACCGCCATCACCATCCTCGCTGGGCGCGGTGATGTGATAGGCATCGCCCGACAGGCCATAGCCCAGAACCTCGGCATAGATCTTGGCGCCCCGCGCTTTGGCATGTTCGTATTCTTCCAACACGACAACACCCGCGCCTTCGCCCATGACGAACCCGTCGCGATCCTCATCATAGGGGCGGCTGGCATGTTGCGGATCATCGCCGCGCTTGGTGGACAGCGCCTTGCAGGCATTGAAACCTGCAATGCCAATCTCACTGATGGGCGATTCCGCACCGCCGGCAACCATGACATCCGCATCGCCCAGCATGATCAACCGCGCCGCATCGCCAATCGCATGCGCACCCGTCGAACAGGCCGTTACAACCGCATGGTTTGGCCCCTTGAAGCCGTAGCGGATGCTGACCTGCCCGGAAATCAGGTTGATCAGCGCCCCCGGAATGAAGAATGGCGAAACCCGCTTCGGCCCACGTTCCTTGATCAGCACAGCCGTTTCCGCGATCGAGGTCAGCCCACCGATGCCAGACCCGATCATCACACCTGTGCGTTCATGGTCGATGGGGCTTTCCGGTTTCCAGCCCGAATCCTCAACCGCCTGCACGGCGGCAGCCATCCCATACAGAATGAAGTCATCGACCTTGCGCTGGTCCTTGGGTTCCATCCAGTCGTCAGGATTGAAGGTGCCGTCGCTACCGTCGCCCATCGGAATTTCACAGGCGTATTTGGTCACGACATCCTTGGCATCGAAGCGGGTGATAGGGCCCGCCCCCGACTTACCCGCCAGAATACGTTCCCACGTCGCCTCGACACCCGAAGCCAACGGAGTAACCATTCCCAAGCCGGTGACAACAACCCTGCGCATACGCTATCCTTCAAGCTGCTTTCTTGTTCCAGCCCTGATACACGCGGGGGCTGGGCCGCGCAACGGCGGGCTGATCCGGGCCTGGCAAACCCATGGCAAAGGCGCGTTCCCGCCGTCACCGACAAGATGGGCAAGATCATGGCAATAAAAAAGACCGCGTGAAACAATCGCGCGGCCCAAGGGGTTCTGCGTCGTCCGGTCGGATCACGCCGGCGGATTGTCCTACCAACATCCGACCTTCAGCTCCTCGATCCCGACCTCGCCGGCAGCAGTCTTGATGCGGCGCCGCGAAGAAAACATGTCACAACTTCAAACGTCGCCAAAGAGTTGTCGAACCTGATCGAAACGAGGTTTTGCCCGGCTCCGTTCAGCGTATCCATCAGCTTATCGCCGAAACCATCGACTGATATCTTGCGCCCTTTGACGGGTTGGTGCCGGTGAGAATAACGCCCACACCTGTAACGGTGTTGTAATCGTTCCACCCGCCATAGGTCGAATTTCCGCTCGAGGATGGATCGCTGACCATCGTGATCGGTGCCACGTTGGAATTGGTGACGTTCAGTCGTGCTCCAGGAATTGCAGCGTCATTACAGGTGGTCTGCCCCAAAGAACAACGAACCGGTGGCCGTTCTGCTGGCCATCACTCGCAAAGCAAAGCTTCTTCTTTGCAAAAATACCCGAAAAGCGACGGCTCAGATCAGCCCTTCGGCCCGAAAGTCGGCGCGCAGATCGCGTTCTGGTCGCGGCCCGACATGGCCGATCACCTCTGCCGCCGCGATACAGCCCATGCGCCCTGCCTCGGCCAGTCCCGCACCAGTCGCCAGTCCATAAATCAACCCGGCCGCAAACTGATCACCCGCCCCGGTCGCATCAACGGGCACGACCCGATGCACCGGCACGGTCACGCGTTCTCCCGCGCGGATCAGGATGGCATCATCGCCCGACCGCGTGCAGATCACCGTGCCGCAATCGGCGACGGCCAGCCGCAGGGCATCCTCCAGATCATCGACCTGATACAGAGACTGCCATTCATGGACATTGCCGATCACATAATCCATCGGCCCCGCGACCAGCTTGCGGAAATCATCGCGGTGACGGTCCACGCAGAACGGATCGGACAGCGCGATGCCCGCCTGCCCGCCTGCCGCGTGACAGTATTCCGTGGCCCTCAGAAACGCCTCTTTCCCCTTGGGCTTGTCGAACAAATAGCCTTCCAGGAACAACCAGCCCGCGCCATCGAAAACCGCAGGATCAACGTCATCCGGTCCCAGTTCGGCTGACACGCCCAGATAGGTGTTCATCGACCGCTCGCCATCCGGCGTCACAAAGATGATGCTGCGAGAGGTCGGAAGCTCTGCCCCCGCAATCGGCGCGTTGACAAAGGCCGTCCCCGCCGCTTCGGTCTGCCGGGCATAGGCGCGGCCAAGCTCATCATCCGCGACCCGCCCGATAAAGGCCGTCTTCAGCCCCAACATCCCGATGCCCGCCAAGGTATTGGCGACGGATCCGCCCGGCACCAATCGCGATTGCGCGCGGCCTTCGCTGTGATCATCCGCCTGCGCGGCCATCAGAAATTCGGACCGCTCGCGTTCGATCAACTGCATGATCCCTTTCTGGATATGCAGCGCCTCAAGGCGTTCGTTTTCTGTGGGCGAGATGATGTCCATCACCGCATTGCCAATGCCGATCACATAAGGGGTGGTCATTCGGTCTTCTCCTCATAGGGGCAAAGGTCACGGATCACGCATATCCCGCAACGCGGGCGCCGCGCCTGACAGATATAACGGCCATGCAGGATCAGCCAGTGATGGGCGTCCTGCTGGAATCGGACAGGAACGTTGTCTTCAATCGCACGCTCGACCTCATCGACATCGCGACCGGGTGCCACATGGGTGCGATTGCCGACGCGGAAAATATGCGTATCAACGGCCTGCGAAGGATATCGAAAGGCGCTGTTCAGCACGACATTGGCCGTCTTGCGCCCGACCCCCGGCAGCGACATCAGCGCCGCCCGACTGTCAGGCACCTCCGAGCCATAATTATCGACCAGGATCCGCGACAAGGCGATGACATTCTTGGCCTTCTGCCGGAACAAGCCGATGGTCTTGATATGCTCGGTCACGCCCTCAAGACCCAGATCCAGCATCTTCTGCGGCGTATCGGCCACCGCGAACAGCCCCTTGGTGGCCTTGTTTACGCCAACATCGGTTGCCTGCGCAGACAGCGCCACCGCCACGACCAACGTATAGGGATTGCTGAAATTCAGCTCGGTCACGGGGGCGGGATTGGACTCGGCCAGCCGCGAAAATATCGCGACCTGCTGATCAAAGGGCAAAGGTTGAGGTAAACGACGGGTTTGGGCCATGATGGGTCTGCTTTTCGCCCTCGCGGATCGGCAATGCAAGCCCATTGGCGCATCGCCAGAATGTGACGCGATTTCATAGACTCATCCGGGCGACCGACTTTCCTTTCGGCAGGAACTACGTCAGGTTAAGGGCGTTAAGCAAAGGTGCCGGATTCGGCGTCAACTGGAATTGAAGGGCGGCAAAGCGCCCGATGTGAGAATTGGAAAAGGTGATCCCATGAATTTCCGCGTCCCCACAATCCTCGCCGCCTCGGGCCTGATGGCTCTGGGCGCGTGCACCGATCCGTCGATGACCGGCACCGGCGCGACCGGCACCGGCACAGGCATGAGCCGGACCCAGCAGGGTGCGTTGGCCGGTGCCGCACTTGGTGCGCTATATGGCGTTGGCCGTGACAGCGACAGCAACAACGAAGGCAAGGATGCCGCCCGTGGTGCCGTCGTCGGTGCGATTGCCGGTGCTGTTGCAGGCAACATTCTGGACCGTCAGGCCCAGTCGCTGCAATCGTCGCTGTCGAACCCGAATATCAAGGTCGTCAACCACGGCTCTTACCTGCAGGTCATCATGCCGGAAGGCATCCTGTTCGCCACCGACTCGTCTGCGGTGTCGGGCGTCGCGCAACAAGACCTGTATGCCGTCGCGCGCAACCTGAACCAATATCCGAACAGCACGGTCGAAGTCGTCGGCCATACCGACAATACCGGCTCGGCCTCGCATAACCAGCAACTGTCGGTCCGCCGCGCACAATCGGTCGCCAATATCCTGGCAGCCGCCGGCGTGAACTCGGCCCGCCTGGCAGCGACTGGTCGCGGCTTCAGCCAGCCCGTTGCATCGAACGATACCGCTGCAGGCCGCGCACAAAACCGTCGCGTGGAAATCCTGATCCGTCCGACGCGCTGATCGGACGCAGGACGGAAAGGAAAAAGGGGCCGGGTCAAACCGGCCCCTTTGATTTCGAATACATTCCGCGATAATGAGCGGCGAAATACTCTCGGGATCACTCTATGCCATTCCAGAAGATCACGGCCGAAAAGCTGTCGCAGGCCGTCGTGCGTCAGATCGAAACCCTGATCCTGCAGGGCATCCTGCGCCCCGGTGACCGGCTTCCGGCCGAACGCGACCTGGCGGAAACGATGGGCGTCTCGCGCCCGTCATTGCGCGAAGCCCTGGCCGAGATGCAGGAAAGCGGCCTGCTGATCGCGCGTGCCGGATCGGGCGTCTATGTGGCCGATGTGCTTGGATCAGCCTTCTCGCCCGCATTGGTCCGCCTGATTTCGGAACATGACCGCGCCGCTGACGACTATCTTTCCTTCCGCCGAGAGTTGGAGGGGCTGACAGCCCAGCGTGTCGCGGCGGTTGCGGGTGACGACGATCTGGCCGTGATCGACCAAAGCTATCAGCGCATGGCCGCAGCCCATGGCAAGACCGACGCCGAAACCGAAGCCCGGCTGGATGCCGCCTTTCACATGGCCATTGTCGAGGCGGGGCACAACGTGGTTGCCTTGCACATGATGCGATCCATGCATGATCTGTTGCAGGAAGGTGTGCTGTATAACCGGACCCTGATGTTCACGGTGCCGGAAAATCGCGACCGCCTGTTGCAACAGCATAGCGCAATCAACGATGCCCTGCAAAAGCGCGACGGCCCCGAGGCACGACGGCTGGTCGAGGCGCATCTGGACTTCATCGCCGATTGCCTCCGCGCCCAGCGTCTGGCCGACGAACATAATGACCTGGCCCGCAGACGTCTGGACAAACGCAGCTGAGATGGAAAAAGCCCCCGACCTTTTCAGGCCGGGGGCACATTACTGTCCCGTCGTTCTTTGACGATACTGACTGAGTTTGCTCAGTTCAGGCGACGTGCCACATCTGCGATGGCATCGTCGAGGCCAGCAGAACGCTGCCCATCTTTGACTTGCTGTCCCAGCAACTCGGAAGCTGCCGCAACCGCCGTTTGAACGGCACGGTCGCGAACCGCGCGGACCGCATCGTTTTCGGCGCTGGAAATCTGCTCTTCAGCAGCCTTCAGGCGGCGCTGGATCGAGGCCTTCAGATCTTCCTTGGCCTTTGCGGCCTGGCCTTCTGCTTCACGCTTGGCGTTTGCCACGATCTGTTCAGCCTGACCGGCAACCTCACGTTGGCGACGCTCATAGCTGGAATAGATTTCCTGCGCTTCTTCACGCAGACGGCGGGCCTCGTCCAGATCCTTGCGGATCCCCTCGGCGCGTTGATCCAGCAAGGCGCCGATCTTGGCGGGCACCTTGAAGTAGATCAGCACTGCGATAAAGCAGATGAAAGAGATCGTGACGATGAAGTCTGTGTTCTTCAGCGAAAAGAACGGACCCGATGCGGCGGCAGCCGGACCCGCGCCAAGCGCGGCAAGCATCGCAATGGTGCTCAGCTTTTTCATTGCATGGCCCCTTTCATGCGATTGTCCACCGCACGGTCGACGGCAGCGTCATCAACATTGCCACCAAAGGTGCGAACCAGTTCGGCAGTCACGTCGCGGGCAACTTCGCGCGCATTCGTGGCGGCGGATTCGCGGATCTCATTGATGCGCTTTTCCGATTCCGCAGTGCGGGCGGCGATTTCCGCGTCAGCATGGGCGATCGCCTGGTCCAGCTCTTTCTGGATCTCGGCGCGGTTCGCGGCGACGATCTTCTGAGCTTCGGAACGCGCATCGGCCAGCGCCTTGTCATAGGCGGCTTCGGCTTCTTTCGCTTTTTGTTTGAATTCCTCGGCAGCCATCAGGTCGCCGGTCACAGCCCCCTGACGATCCGAAATAACGGCAGCGATACGGGGCAGCGCAACCTTGGCCAGCACCCAGTAAAGCACCAGAAGGCACAGAACCAGCCAGAAGATCTGGTTGGCAAACGTGCTGAGGTCCAACTGCGGCAAGCCCGTCGACTGGGCTGCATGAGCCGCATCGGCGGCATCGCCATGCGCAACCGCAGCAGCGGCAGCGTCTTCAGAATGTTCGACCGCGTGGGTGGCGGCCTCTTGCAACAGGCTGATCATTTCCTACCCCTTGGCCTTTCAGGTCACGAAGGGGCGAAGGCTTACCTTCACCCCGCCGCAAGGATGGCTTGGGATCAGACTGCGAACATCAGCAGAAGCGCGACGAGGAACGAGAAGATCCCCAGTGCTTCGGCGAAAGCCATGCCGATGAACAGCGTAGCGGTCTGGCCGGCTGCTGCCGACGGATTGCGCAGAGCGCCTGCCAGGAAGTTGCCGGCAACGTTGCCCACACCGATGGCTGCGCCGCCCATGCCGATTGCGGTCAGGCCGACGCCGATGTACTGGCCCAGTTCTCCGATATTGCCTTCCATGATGATACTCCTTGCGGTTGGAAGTTTTCGTATTCGGGTTGATTCATGCGCGGCGCAGGTTGCGCCGCCGGGGCTACGGCCCGTCTTAGTGCGACGGGTGCAGCGCATCCTTGAGGTAAACGCAGGTCAGGATGGCGAACACATAGGCCTGAATAAAGGCGACAAGCGCCTCAAAGGCATACATGCCGACGACTGCGAGGATCGAAACCGGAGCGACCGCTGCGATACCAGCGAAAGCCGCGAAAACCTTGATGACAGCGTGACCGGCGATCATGTTGCCGGCAAGTCGGATCGAGTGGCTGACCGGACGCACGAAGTAGCTGATCACCTCGATCACGGCCAGAACCGGGCGGATTGCCAGCGGCGCCGAACGCACCCAGAACAGGTCCAGGAAATGTGCGCCATGCTTGATGAAGCCGATCGCCGTCACGGTAAAGAAGACCGAAAACGCCAGAACGCCAGTCACGGCGATATGCGACGTGACGGTGAACGCCTTGGGCAGCAGGCCCAGGAAGTTGGCGAACAACACGAACATGAACAGCGTCATAATATAAGGGAAGTATTTCAGGCCATCCTTGCCCGAAATATCCTCGACCATTTTGTGCACCATGCCATAGGTCAGTTCGGCCATCGACTGCGAACGGTTCGGAACCATCGACCGGCCCCGCGTGCCCCAGATCAGCAGCGCTGCGGTCGCAACGATGATCAGAAACAGCCACAGCGTGACGTTGGTGGGCGTATACCATTCGACCGGCCCGGTGCCAAACAACCGTTTGACCTCGAACTGGGACAGAACTGAATCGAAATGAAGACCGCCATCGCCTGCTTCCGTCGCCACGTTCAATCCCTCTTATCAGTCTCCGGCGGGTTGCCGGAATTGTTGCCAAGCTCGGCCGCGGTGCGCATCATCGTCTTGATACCGGCCGCAAAGCCAAGAAATATAAACAGGATCATCAGGAACGGCGTCGTGCCGAACATCCAATCCAATCCGTATCCGATCCCGCAGCCCAGCAAGATGCCCGCCACGATTTCGATGACCATGCGCCAGGCCAGATGTGCCTTGTCATAGCCTGCCATTGGCCCGCTGGCCTCTGGCGCTTTGGTTAGCTTGGACAGCCGGTCCTCCAGATCGCGCAACCGGGCGGCGTCTTGCTGCCTGTCGCTGTCGTTCTGGGGCTCCTCGGCCATCTTTCACGCCCCCGTTATCGCTCGACGGGGTATCTAGGGGGGAAACCGGCCCGAGTCAAGCAACCAGAATTAAAGCATAAATATCTGATTTTGCAGTATTATCGAAATATCAAGATTTCGCCATAACGCTTGCAATCCGGCTTTGGCGCCGACATTATTCAACCGCCTGGTTGACCTTTAGCCGCACCCAATCCCAACTTTCATCCCCCTGGACAGATGAACACACCCCCTCCTGACCGGCTTGACCTGATCTTCGCCGCACTGGCCGACCCGACCCGGCGGCGGGTGTTGTCGATGCTGCTGGAAGATGACATGGCAGTCAGCGACGTGGCGCAGCCGTTCGAAATGAGCCTTGCCGCCGTGTCGAAGCATCTTTCGGTGCTTGCGGCGGCCGGTCTGATCCGGCAGGAACGCCGGGGCCGGATCACGTGGTGCATGCTGGACCCCGAAGGGATGCGCACCGCCTCGATCTGGATGCAAGGTTTCGGGCAGTTCGACCCGGTGGACCTGGACGATTTCGAACGCTTTCTGGAAAACCAGATCAGGGAATGGAACGAGGAATGACAGCGCAGCCCGACATTCTGTGTATTGGTGCGATGCTTTGGGATGTCATTGGTCGTGCGCCACGCCGGATGGCGGCGGGGGCCGATGTGCCGGGTCGCATTCGTCATATTCCCGGCGGAGTCGCCCTGAATGTCGCGGTCGCGTTGGCCCGTTGGGGGCTGAAGCCCGCTGTCCTGTCTGCGGTCGGTTGTGACCCGGAAGGCGAAGCACTGGCCCGCGAGGCAGAGCGTCTGGGCGTGATGACCGGATGGCTGGCCCGCGCAACCGACCTGCCAACCGACTGTTATATGGCCGTGGAAGACAGCGAAGGGCTGATTGCCGCCATCGCCGACGCCCACAGCCTTGAGGCAGCGGGCGACAAGATCCTGTTGCCCTTGGATTCCGATCTGGCGGGTTGGCGCGCGCCCGTTGTGCTGGACGGCAATCTGACCGAACAACTTCTGGCCCAGGTCGCCAAGGACCCGCGCCTTGCCCATGCCGATCTGCGCGTCGTTCCCGCCAGCCCCGGCAAGGCCGAACGGTTAGAGCCACTGATCGCCGCGCGTCGTGGCTGTTTCTATCTGAACCGGTTGGAAGCCGAAATCCTTGCCGGTCACGCCTGCCCTGATGCCGCAAGCGCCGCACAGGCCGTGGTGCGTCGGGGCGCCGCCCGCGTGCTGGTGACGGACGGCCCCAATGCCGTGGCCGAAGCGATTGCCAACGGCCCGACCCTGATCTTCACCCCGCCCAAAGTGACCGTGGCCCGTGTTACCGGCGCGGGCGATTGCTTTCTGGCCGCACATCTTGCGGCCGAACTGAACAACCAGCCTCGCGAGGCCGCGCTGAAACAAGCGGTGGAAGCCTCGTCGGCCCATGTCTCTGGAAAGGACGTTCCATGACCGATGCCCCCCTGCACTATTCGCCCGAAGTTACGGATGCCCTGGCATCGGGCACACCGGTCGTCGCGCTGGAAAGCACGATCATTACGCATGGCATGCCCTATCCGCAGAACCTTGAAATGGCGCGAAAGGTCGAAAGCGTCATCCGCGACAACAATGCCGTGCCGGCGACCATCGCCGTGATGGGCGGGGAAATTCATATCGGCCTGACCGACGATACGCTGGAAACTTTGGCACAAACCCCGCCCGATCAGGCGATGAAGCTGTCCCGCGCCGATCTGGCTGTCTGCCTGACCAATGGCCGCACGGGTGCCACCACGGTGGCCGCGACGATGATCTGCGCCCATCTGGCCGGCATCAAGGTTTTCGCGACAGGCGGCATCGGTGGTGTTCATCGCGGTGCGGAACACAGCTTCGACATTTCCGCCGACCTGCAGGAACTGGCGCAAACGCCCGTCACCGTCGTCGCCGCGGGGGCCAAGGCCATTCTGGACCTTCCCAAAACATGGGAGGTTCTGGAAACCCTGGGCGTCCCCGTCATCGCCTATGGTCAGGACGAACTTCCCGCCTTCTGGTCGCGCAACAGCGGCATCGCCGCGCCGTTGCGGATGGACAGCGCGTCCCAGATTGCCGCCGCCGCCGCGATGCGCGCGCGACTGGGCCTGAAGGGCGGTCAACTGGTCGCCAACCCGATCCCGGTCGCAGCCGAAATTACCCGTGACAAGATCATGCCCGTGATCGAACAAGCCCTGGCAGAGGCAGAGCAACAGAAAATTGCCGCCAAGTCGGTGACGCCGTTCCTGTTGCAACGCATTTTTGAATTGACCGACGGACGTTCGCTTGACTCCAACATTGCGCTGGTTCTCAACAATGCCAAGCTGGCAGCCGAAATCGCTGCCGAGATGACGCAGGCCAGATAGGGCGAATCATAGGGCGCCTGTCGGGCGAACACGCTTCCCAAACGTAAACTTCCGTATATTCGTCAGCGGAGCGCCCGGCGGCGATCCGCTGACGTAAATCGCACTTGTCGCAGATCCCTGCCGACAGCTAAACTTCAAGGTTGTATTGAGATCGGTTCCACCTCTCGACCTCAACCCCAGGTGGAGCCAATTAATATTTTGTTACCAGGTATTAAAAGCAAACTCTTCAAGTTATAATCAACTCATCTCGGCAGGGTTCGGGGGACGTTATCTGTCCTGTGTATCGGCGAATTCTGCAGTCTTGTGATTAGTTCGGAGTGTTACCGCTATGAAAAAGTCTCTGTCGGCCTCTTTGGCCGCGTTTGCTGTTGTATTCGCCGCCGTGTCGGCCAATGCATCGACCCTCACATTGACAAACGTGGCTGGAAACTGGTCGTCCTGGACAGGCGGCGTAAGTGTTACCCCGTCAACCCGCGATGAGGTTTCCGAACTCCGGTGGGGGACCCCGCGTTTTGTCGGCAAGCAAAGCGGCTACGACTTTAAACCCGCCGAAGCATCCTCGACCCATCAAGAGGATGAAACCTTTGCCTTGGGGTTGTTCACCCATCACAATTTTCCGATCGACGTCGGCATTACCAGCGCCACGCTGGATGTGACCTTTTCGTTCTATCTTGGCGAGGACACCGACAACATCTACACCCGCACGTCTCAATTCGTGTTCAGCCATATCGAGACCCCCAACATGGTTCGGGTTTGCTCAAACGGCAAACGATCCAGGGTCAATGGTGTGCAGGTCGGTTGTGAAGATCGGGTAACGCCTGTGACCAATCCAAGCAAAAGCGAGGTCTTTACCGTCGTCGAAGGCAATAAAACGCACAAATACATGTTTGATGTGACCGGCTTTGACATCGGCGACGGCTTCTGGACGGTCGAGAATCAAAAGAATACGGCAACCCTGCAAGGCCGCTTTACCTACGAAGAAAACGTCGCCCCAATTCCGCTTCCTGCGGCTGGTTGGATGCTGCTGGCAGGTCTTGGCGGCATCGGAGCTGTTGCGCGCCGTCGCCGCAACAGCTGATCGACCTTCACATTCGCACAATGAGGCCAAGCATCGCTTGGCCCATTTCGTTGGCGATCATCACGGTCCAACACGAACCGGTGATTCGCCTGTCCGCGTCATTAAGTGCATATGAATGGCGGTTTGTTCATCGTAATTTTCATCGAATTGGGCGAACTGTCATCCGCTATCAGACCGTATACACTACCCTTGGTTGTTTTATCCGGCGATCCATAAAATAATAAACCAAATCGTTTGCCTATGGGTTAGCATGAACCTGTCTTTGACGGTGTGCGTTTTCCCAACTTCTGGCATGTTCAATCCTCGCGCGCTGTCTTCGCATCAACATCGGAGGTAAAGATCATGCGAAGAAGTCTAAGAATTCTGTCCGCCGCATCTGCCCTGACATTGATCGCCGCTGCCGCACAGGCCGCGACGCTTAATGTCACCAACGTCAGCGCGGTGTGGAGCAACCCGATTGGCGGCGCGGCCGTCACCACCGGGATGAATGGCGATGTTGCCGAACTTCGGTGGGGGACAGGCGCGAAAAAGAGCGGATATGACTTTGATCCGTTGTCACCATCGGGTCCGCATAGCCAGGACACAGTGTTCAACATTGGAACCTTTACGCACCACAACTTTCCAATTGGTGACGGAACCGGAATCAGCGGCGCCACATTGGATGTCGAATTTACGTTCTACCTAGGCTCGGATTCGAGCACGACGTATACCCGGATGTCGCAATTTGTCTTTGACCATAACGAGACACCCAATTCAGCCAATCCGTGTGCAAACGGGCTGCCAAATGGCGATCCCAGCAATGCCGGCGGGTGCGCCGACCTTGTAACGGCATCGACCAACCCGGCGACCAGCGAAACCTTCACGATTACCGAAGGCGGCATTACCCGCACCTATGTGTTTGATGTGACAGGATTCAACATTGGTGAGGACTTCTGGACCAAGGAAAACATGTCGAACAGTGCGACCCTTCAGGCCCAGTACACCTATGAAGAAAATATCGCTCCGGTTCCGCTGCCTGCAGCCGCATGGCTGCTGATGGCCGGTGTGGGCGGCTTTGCTGCAGTCGGTCGTCGACGCCGCCGCAGTTGAGCTTTCCACTTAACGCGTGATGATCGGGCCGTTGTGTGCCAGCGGCCCGTCTTAAATTTCAGACATCCACGCGATCGATGATCCCGGCCCCGGTAAACAGCGCGGCAAGATCCACCGTATCCTTTTCATTCAGCGCATCGGCATGCTTTTCAATGAACGCATCAGCCGATACCTGACCTGCTGTTTTCATCCGATGCAGCAGGCCGGGACCCGGCAGCACCTTTGATCGCGCAGTCAGATCATTCATCAGGGTGTCGTCCAAAATCATATGGATCAGCGGATTTTTCATCGTCCGGTTATGCAAACGCTCTTCCGCGAACAGCCGCTTTACAAAGTTGATGGACCGCAGTTCGGCCATCAGTGAACTGTTAAAGCTGACTTCATTCACCCGGTCCGAAATTTCGCCGGGTGTTTTGGGCAATCCGTCACGGATCAGCGGATTGATGTTCACGATGACGATATCGCGCGGAAATTCCGGCTTATACAGCGGGAACAAAGCCGGATTCCCGGTAAAGCCGCCATCCCAAAACGATTCAACGCGGTCGGTGTCAGGGTCATAGATCTCGACCGCGCGAAACAGGTTCGGCAGACATGCCGATGCCATCACCGCATCCGGCGTTGCCGCCTGTCCGGTAAAAATGCGAATGCGCCCCGTGCGCACATTGGTCGCGGAGACGAACAGAGACGGGCCGATTTCGTTATTGAAATCCGGATAGGGCAGATCGCGCAAAACCGATTTCAGCGGGTTCACATAAAACGGCCCGTAATCATAAGGACTGAAAATGCGGGTGAAATTGTCCAGCCAGGCTGCAGGCGAAAACATCTCGGTCAGTCGCCCCAAGCTGGGAGGAACCGGCAAAAGCGAATGCATCCATTGCACCACGCGATTGTCGCTGACCTGCCCGACATTGGTCCACAAGGCATCAAGATTTTCACGCGCCGCCTGTCTGCCCCGTGCGGCTTTGTAGCGCGACAGCCCGGCCTTCAGCGCAGCGCCATTCAGCGCCCCGGCCGAAGTCCCGCTGATGGCCGCGATGTTCAGCCAGTTTTCTTGCAACAGCCGGTCCAACACGCCCCATGCAAAGGCACCGTGCGAACCGCCACCTTGCAGCGCAAGATTGATACTTTTTTCTTTCATGACTGTCCCTCTGCTCGAAGCATGACCGCACTTTAAACGGTTACTTGCCGTCGTGCAGATATTCGACTGATATAGGGTCGGAAACTCTGACTTGCTGTAAAAGTTTCGGCCTGATGCGCCTCTGGCCCTGAAGGCGGCGGTTCCGTCGCGTCATCAGCAATAGACCTCGGGTCCGCGCGACATGTTTTCACCGTATCGCGGGCCATGCGCCCAACCCGGCGGCAGGATTGCGTCAATCTCATCCAACTGGGCTTGCGTCAGGGTCAGTTCGGCGCCGCGCAGGTTTTCGCGCATATGTTCGATGCGGCGTGAACCGGGCAATGCGATGATGTGGCGCGCACGGGCCAGCACCCATGCAATCGCGAACGATGCAGGGCTTTCGTCATGATCCTGCGCCATCTGCGCAAAACGCTGCAGCCGGATCAGATTGCGCGGCCAGTTATCGGCATCAAACCGCGGCATTCCCGCACGCAGATCGCCCGCGCCAAACCGGGCCGGATCGGGCATCCGTCGGGCAAAAACGCCACGACCGACAGGCGAAAAGGCCACCAGCGCCGCACCATTGGCCTGACAAGCCTGCATCACGCCCAATTCGGGTTGACGGCTCCACAGTGAATATTCCGACTGGACGGCGGCGACAGGACCAACCGCAACCGCGCGTTCCAACGTGGCGGGGGCAATCTCGGACAAACCGATGGCCCCGATCTTGCCTTCGTCCTTGAAGCGCAGAAGCGTTTGCATGACTTCTTCGATGGGACGTTCGGCTTCGTGGCGGTGCAGATAATACAGGTCGATATGGTCAACGCCCATCCGCGTCAGTGACGCTTCCAACGCGTCACGCATATGCCGGGCCGAGTTATCGAAGGGATGATCAGGGTTGCGGGTTATCCCGCATTTACTGGCCAACACGATCCGGTCACGATGGGTTTTCAGGAACGAGGCCAGCAACTCTTCTGCCTTGCCCATGCCATAGACATTCGAGGTGTCGAAATGGTTCACGCCCATCTCAAGACACTCGGCCATGCAGCGCAGGCTTTCATCACGATCCGCAGGGCCATAGGCGCCAACGAAATTCATCGTGCCAAGCGCCACCGCGCCGACCATCGGGCCACCCTGCCCCAAATGTCGCTGCAACATTGCCGATCCCTTTCAGCCAGTCGCCAGATAGTGCAGCAGCGCGGCAGGGATGGAAACCCGATCCCCGTCGCGTTGGCCAGACAGCCGTCTGACGAAAATCAGGCGTGGATCAATCCTCGCCCCGCGCCTCGGCCCGGCTTTTGCCAGCGACGTCCAGGGCCAGCGTCGCGGCCATGAAGGCATCCAGATCGCCGTCCAGCACACCTTGGGTGTCGCTGGTTTCCTCGCCCGTGCGCAGGTCTTTGACCATCTGATAGGGGTGCAGGACATAGGACCGGATCTGGTTGCCCCAGCCAGCCTCGCCCTTGGCGGCATGCTGTGCGTTGATCTCGGCGTTCCGCTTGTCCAGCTCCATCTGATACAGGCGGGATTTCAGCGCGGCCATGGCATTGGCGCGGTTCTGGTGCTGCGACTTTTCGGAACTGGTCACGACAATCCCGGTCGGCAAGTGGGTGATCCGCACGGCCGAGTCGGTGGTGTTGACGTGCTGACCACCCGCCCCCGAGGAACGATAGGTGTCGATGCGGATTTCGTTATCCGGCACGGTGATTTCGATATTGTCGTCGACCACCGGATAGACCCAAACCGAACTGAAGGACGTATGGCGACGCGCCGCGCTGTCATAGGGGCTGATGCGAACCAGACGATGCACACCGGATTCCGATTTCAGCCAGCCATAGGCGTTGTGCCCGCTGATCTTGTAGGCGGCGCTGCGGATACCGGCTTCGTCGCCTGCTGTCTCGGACAGCAATTCGACGTCATAGCCTTTCTTCTCGGCCCAGCGGACATACATCCGAGCCAGCATGCTGGCCCAGTCGCAGCTTTCAGTGCCGCCCGCGCCCGCGTTGATTTCAAGGAATGTATCGTTCGCGTCAGCCTCGCCGTTCAGCAAGGCTTCCAGTTCCTTTTGCGCGGCCATCTGGGCCAGCGATTTCAGGTTCGCCTCGGCCTCGGCCACCAATTCGGTATCGCCCTCATCCTCGGCCAATTCAACCATCTCGGCATTGGCGGTCAGATCGGTGTCGATGCGGCGATACGTCTCGATTGCGTCCGACAGCGCCTGTCGTTCGCGCATCAGCTTTTGCGCGCGGGCCGGATCGGACCACAGATCGCCCGCCTCGATCATCGCGTTCATCTCTTCCAGACGATGCGGCGCGGTCTGCCAGTCCATCCGCTGACCCAGCAGGGTCAGCGATTTGCGGATGGATTCGATTGTGGACTGCGTCTCGGCGCGCATTGGCTGATCCTCATGCTTTATCAGGCAGGACAGATAGCGTTTGCGGGCGCAAGGAACAAGAGCGGGACCACTTTCACGCTGTCATAACGATACGGGCGTAGATTGCCCCAGTAGGATCAGGCGAATCGTGATGATAGTATTCTTTTAAAAGTAATATTTTGCGCAAAGGCTCTGTGATGATGTCAAAGTCAGACGGAAGCATCAGACAGCGGAAAAAACCCCGCAGCGCGCCATCGTTCAGTGAAGAGTTCGGCAATGCCCTTGAATATGCGTGGGGACCATTGCTTGTTTCAGTTCTGTTCTCGTTAGCCATCGCGACGCTTGATCCTGCACATGAGGCGCTGCTGGGCGTGGTCGAAAACGTCTGGCGAGACGCCGCGGGCATGTTTGCGGGGCTGGCCACGGTGCTGGCCTTCATCTTCCTGCCCCCGACCCTGCATCAGGCCACCCGATACGCCCTGAATACAGAACGTTATTTCAGCGATCACAATACCCAGATCGAGCATCTCCTGCTGACATGGGTGGGGCGCCTGCCCCTGCTGGGCGCAGCAATCGGCTGCCTGGCCATTCTGATGGGCGAAGATCGGGTCAGCGATTTCGCACGGATCGCCCTGATCGCCTTCATGGCTCTTTTGCTGCTGTTCGTGGCAACAGGGATCGGTGTTTTCCTGCCCCGAAACCGTGTCCGAGAGGCGCTGTATCTGACTGCCGGCGACAACATCATGACCAGCACGACCATGTCCAGCACGCGATCGAGCCTCTGGCGGCATCTGGTCACATTCCTTGTGCGCGCCTATCGCGTGGTCGTCGACTTTTGTGGCGACCATCGCCAGGCCGCGACCGTCATTTCCGCCATGGTGCTGGCCTTGATCGGAATATTCCCCTCGATCGCGATCTGGTTTGGGCCGATAGCCGTGACATTGCTGGCGATATCCATTCTGGCTTTCGCGCTGGCCGCACTGACGCGGCTGTCCACCACGCTTTGTTATGGGCAGATCCCGCTGATCTTTGCGATCATCGGCCTGATCATGGCGGCGTCCGGGCGCATGGGCAGCATCCTTTTTCTGACAGGTGCTGCGACCTACTGCTTTGCCGTCTTCTTCTACCCCGGAAAAACGTCCCGACGGGAACGGGTGGCGGCTTCGATCCTGCTGTTGATGGCGGCCACGATCCTGGGCTGGACCAGCGTGAGGGGCAAAGAATGCTTGGCGCTTAGCGGCTGCAACCTGATCGCCGGGCTGAAACCTGCCCACGCGCCACAAGAGATGACGGCAGCCTTTGCTGTCTGGCAAGCTGCCCGCCCGTCAGATGAAAAAGACGGACCGATCCGTCTGATCGCTGCCGAAGGGGGCGGGCTGTTCGCGGCGTATTACACGGCCATGTATCTGGCCAAGCAGACCGATTTGCAGGGACCGGAATTCGCCCGTTCGATCTTTGCGATCAGCGGCGTTTCGGGTGGATCAATTGGCGCCACGACCTTTTGGGCGATACGCAAATCCGGTTGGTGCGACAGCCCAAGGGCCGAACCCGATTGCCACCAGCAAGCGGTGCGACGGATTCTGGGCCGCGATTATCTAAGCCCCGTTCTGGCCCGGATGTTTACCTGGGACGCCGTTGATACGGTCCTGCCGGTATCGTCCCTTGACCCGTCCTGGCGGTTAGAGCGCGGCCAGCAACTTGAAAATGCCCTGGTCCATAATGCGGCATTCCTGTCGCAGGATAGCACCGCTTTGTCCGATACATTGTCCGACAGCTGGTCTGCAGATGCGCAGGTGCCCGCCCTGATGCTGAATGCAACCCATGTGGCCACGGGCGACCGGATCATCCTGTCGCCGTTTTCACATGCCGCAAGCGACGGCCAGCTGTCCCTGCCGATGCGTCTTGATCTTGCGGGGGGACGCGATTTTCCGGTGGTCAGTGCGGCCTTTATTTCGGCGCGGTTTCCAATGGTCACCGCCCCTGCACGGGTGCAGATCGGCCCGTATATCAGACAATATGTCGATGGCGGCTATTTCGACAATTCGGGCATTGAAACGATCCATGATCTGCTGCGTCATTTACCGGCCGAGGCGGTGGCCCGAACCCGCGTGATCGCATTGACAACGGCGCAGCCGGGTGAAGCTTCGGCAAATGACCTCTGCAAACCGTCAACCGGGCGGGAAACGGACGTGGAGGAAGCTGCCCGAGGGCTGTTTGGTGCGCCGCTGGCCTCGCTGTTCGGCGCAAGGCGTTCGCATCAGAAGCTGTCATGGGACCGGGCGCGAAACTATTGGGACAATATCCCTGTCCAACAGGCCGAACACAAAGCCCGCTTCACCCAGCTTCCGTTGGAACTTTACGATCTGAATTACACCGTCAGCTGGTATCTGGATCAGAACAGTTTTTGCGGAATCGAGGATAACCTGAACCGCAAGTTAAGCTGCGATTTTCGCAACGACGCCCAGATCCGACCAAGGTTATCGCGACTAAGTTCCTGCATGACAGCCGCGGAACCGCCGGTGACGGCGTCGCTGCAGTAAAAAGGGGGCAGACCGCCCCCTTTGCCCCCGATCAGACCAGATCGCGTGTCAGTAAAGCCCGCCCGACGACATGGTGCCGAAATCCGTCCGGCTTGGGATCACTTTGCGTTCTCCGGTCGATGTGGTGACAGCCGTGCCGCCACCCGCGCCACCACCCGCGTTCCATGGCAGAACGACCTCTCCGTCACCAAAGCCTGACACGATCAGCGGCGACATCCAGTCGGGATCGGTGCCGTCGCGGAAATATTCTGCGATGACGTTATCGCCGCTGGCATCATCAGACAGGCGCTGCCCGGTAATGCGGTCGATCTTGACCCAGTAACCGCCCGGAGGAACCGCAAAGTCGGTGCCACCGAAACGCGACACAGCCTGACGCATGAATTCGTTGAACACCGGCACGCACAAGGTGCCGCCATAGGCATGCTGGCCCAGCGAACGCGGCTGGTCATAGCCCAGATAGCAACCCGCCACGATGTTTGATGAATAGCCGATGAACCACACGTCTTTCGCGTCATTCGTGGTGCCGGTCTTGCCCGCAATCGGAACGGGCAGGTTCACGCCCTTGCCCGAGCCGCGCTTGACCACACCCTCCATCATCGAGGTCAACTGATAGGCCGTCACCGCATCCATCACCCGTTCGCGGTTATTGTCGATGACCGGGCCCGCGCCCGCAGGCAAGGCCTGCATGCCGCAGGTTTCGCACACGCGCTGGTCGTGGCGATAGATCGTGCGGCCGCGCCGATCCTGCACGCGGTCAACCAGCGTCGGTGCGACCCGCTCGCCGCCATTGGCGAACATGGCATAGGCGGCAACCATGCGAAACAGCGTGGTTTCCTGTGCGCCCAGTGCGTTGGCAAGGAACGGCTTCAGATCATCATAAACGCCGAAGCGTTCGGCGTAATCGGCAACCGTCTCCATCCCGATATCGTCTGCGATCCGAATGGTCATCAGGTTGCGCGACTGTTCAATGCCCGTGCGCAACGGCGAGGGGCCATAATGGCGCCCGCTGGAGTTTTTCGGCTCCCACAAGCCATAGGGCGTGTTGATGCGGATCGGCTCGTCCACGACGATGGTGGCGGGGGTGTAATTGTTGTCCAGTGCCGCGGCATAAACGAACGGCTTGAAGCTTGAGCCGGGCTGACGCATCGCCTGCGTCGCACGGTTGAACACCGAGGATTCATAGCTGAACCCGCCCTGCATCGCCAGAACGCGGCCGGTATTCACGTCCATCGCCATGAAGCCACCCTGAACCTGTGGCACCTGACGCAAGGTCCAGCGGATGAATTTGCCGTCGCCGTCGCTGGTCATCGGACGGACCAGCACGACGTCGCCCACCTCGACCAGATCGCCGGCCACCTGCGCACGGCGGCCAAGTGACCCATCGGCGTTGCGCTTGCGCGCCCATTGCACATCGGCTGCGGGAATCCAGTGGCCGTCGCTGTCCTCTTCGATGCCTTCAATGCCGATGCGCGCATCGGACGCGCCAACCTCCAGCACGACGGCGGGCGACCAGTCGGGAATGTCACGCGGCAATTGCAGTTCCCACAACGCGCCCCGCCAAGCCGCCTCATTCGTCAACTTGTCGGCGGGGATGGTCTGCCCGGTGCCGCGCCAGACGCCAAGGCCACGATCATACTGTTCCAAAGCTTTTTGCAGGGCGTGGGCGGCGGTCGATTGCAGCCCAGGGTCAACAGTCGCACGAATCGTCAGACCGCCACCAAAAAATTCCTCCTGCCCGAACTCTCGGCTGAGCTGGCGGCGAATTTCATCGGTGAAATAATCGCGTGGAGGAAGCTGACCACGGAAAGACGGATAATCGCCGTTCTGCACCGATCTTAGCGGCAGCTTGGCTTCGCTTTCATAGGTGGCTTCGTCGATATAACCGTTCTGCCACATTTCGCGCAGCACATAGTTGCGCCGTTCCGTCACCCGGTCTTTCGCCTCGACCGGATGATAGCGACCGGGGGCCTGTGGCATGGCGGCCAGCATGGCGGCCTCGCTGGGCGACAGCTCGGCAAGCGATTTGTTGAAATAGGTCTGCGCCGCCGCCGCAACGCCATAGCTGTTCTGACCCAGATAAATCTCGTTCAGATACAGTTCCAGAATTTCATCCTTGGTCAGTGACCGTTCCAGGCGCGAGGCCAGAATGATTTCCTTGACCTTGCGTTCGATGCTGCGGTCGCTGGACAGCAGGAAGTTCTTGGTCACCTGCTGCGTGATCGTCGATGCCCCGCGCACGCTGGAGCCGCCCGATGCCGCAGCCTCATAGGCGGCGCTCAGGATACCGCGAATGTCATAGCCCGGATGAGAGTAGAAATTCTTGTCCTCGGCGCTGACAAAGGCTTCCTTGACCAGTTCGGGAATTTCTTCGGTCGGCACGAAGATACGGCGTTCCTCGGCGAATTCGTCGATCAGGCGCCCTTCACCCGAATAGATCCGGCTGATGGTCTTGGGGGCGTATTGGGCCAAAGCTTCGTGACTGGGCAAGTCCCGGGAGTAAACCCAGAAAATACCGCCCACCGTCAGCGCAGCGAAAAACAGCGCGGTGACGACCCACGAGAAAATGGAACCAAAGAACGAAAGGAGACTGCGCAGCAAAAGAGGATCGCCTTTATGTGATGTATCGCCGTCTATAACGATAGCGCAAGCAGCGGTCAAAACAACAAAACCCGGTCACGCAAGCGTGCAGCAAGTTAGCGCCGCACCAATGCGCTGCGGGCCACTTCATCCTGCTTCCAGCCGATGATTGCTTCGCACAGCACCGCAACCATGCGCTGACGCCACAGCGGATTCAGCAGGTTCGCCCGGTCATTGTCGTCCGACAGGAAGCCCAGCTCAAGCAGGACCGAGGGCATGTCGGGCGATTTCAGGACTGAAAAACTAGCCCCCTGAACCGGCCGCCCATGCAGACCGATTCCCATCAGCGCCATGCGCGATGTCAGCCATTTGGCAAAGTTTTCGGATCTTGGCTGGGTGTCGGTGCGGGTAAAATCCATCAGGGCGGCCGTCAGCGCATCGTCGTAGCCGGCCAGATCAAGACCGCTGATCAGATCGTCACGATCGTGGCGGGACACCAGTTGCTGCGACGCCTGCTGATCGGCCTTCGGGTTCCAGATATAGACCGTGGCCCCCGCCGCCTGACCTTCGGGCAACGCGTCGGCATGCAGCGACATGAACAGATCGGCCTTGGCCTCGCGCGCCGCGGTCATCCGGTTTTCCAGCCGCACAAAGCTGTCATCATCACGGGTCATGACCACGCTGATGCCCCGGTCCTGCAACGCTTTGCGCAGTTCCAGCGCAAAGGTAAGGACCAGATTGGCCTCGGTCTGGCCATCCACCTGCGTGCCGGGGTCAAAGCCGCCATGGCCGGGGTCCAGCACGACGACAAATTCGTCATCCGGGGCGGCGGTTTCAACGGCTGCCGGGTCCGGCAGGTCGCGCAACGCGGCCGTGGCGCTTGGCGGCGGCGCGAAATCCTTGTCGGATACCGGCTTCAGGGCGACACGCAGTTCAGGCTGCGGCGCGGTGGTTCGCATGGCCGAGGTTTCGATACGGTAAGGGCCGGGCAATTCGATCACCACCCGCGACCAGCCGCGACGATGGCGGCCCCAACGGATACCGGGCACCTTGTCAGCGCCAAACAGGTCTTGTGGACTGACCCCGTTCAGATCGACGCCACGCATATCGACGATCAGCCGGGCCGGATCACCCACGACATAAGTGCGAAACGGCACCGCCTTATCCAGCGTCAGGCGCAATTCCAGCGGCGGGTTGCGCCACCAGCCCCGCCCCGTCTGCACCAATGCCGACGCGCCCATGTCGATCCGCGCAGTTTCCTGCGCCGCCACGGGTGACAACATGGTCAGACATGCAAGGATCAGCGCCAGAAGCTTCATCGGGACGCCATGAACTCCGCCAGACGCCGCAGACCTTCGACGATGTCTGCGGTCGCGCGGGCATAGCTGAAGCGCAATGTCTGCGCGCCGCGTTCCGGGTCGAAATCCAGCCCAGGCGTCACCGCCACACCGGCGCGATCCAGAATTTCGGCCGCAAATTCCAGCGAATTGTCGGTCAGATGCGACACATCGGCATAAATATAAAACGCCCCTTCCGGCGGCGCGATGCGATCGAAGCCCGCCTTGGGCAGACCTTCCAGCATCAGGCGGCGGTTTTCGGCATAAACGGCAAGGTTCGCATCAGCCTCGTCCGTGCAATCCAGCGCGGCAAGGGCTGCGACCTGACTGGCATGGGGCGGGCAGATGAACATGTTCTGTGCCAGCCGTTCGACCGTGCGCAGATGGGTTTCGGGCACCACCATCCAGCCTACGCGCCAGCCGGTCATGCTGAAATATTTGCTGAAGGAATTGATGACGAACACGTCATCGGTCACTTCCAGCGCGGAATGACAACGATCGCCATAGCCAAGGCCGTGATAAATCTCGTCCGAGACGACCGCCATGCCCTTGGCCGCCGCCGCATCGGTCAGCCCGCGCAACTCGTCCAGACGCAACACCGTGCCCGATGGATTGCCGGGCGAGGCAAGGATCAGCCCCGCACAATCATCGGGCAAATCCTGTGGGCGCGGCTGATAACGGTCCTCGGGCCGGGTCAGAATGCCCACCGGTTCCAGCGACATGGCCCGCAATATCTGGCGATAGCTGGGATAGCCGGGATAGCCCATGGCCACCTTGTCCCCCGCATCGAACAGCGCGGCAAAGGTCAGCAGGAACGCCCCGCTGCTGCCTGATGTCACGACAACACGGGTCGGGTTCAGATCGACGCCATACCAGCGCCGATACAGGTCCGCGATGCCCTGCCGCAATGCAGGCAGACCAAGTGCGACCGTATAACCCAAGGGCTGCGACAGCGCGTCAGCCAGCGCCTGCCGCGCACCTGCGGGTGCGGGCGTGCCGGGCTGCCCCACCTCCATATGCACGATATGGCGACCGGATGCCTCTGCGCGGGTGGCCGCTTCCATCACATCCATCACGATGAACGGGTCCACCTGTCCACGGGCGGAATGTCGCATGCTCTGACCTCGGGTTTCTTCTTTTGGCGGTGTCATAGCGCGTCTGGCAGCCTCACTCCAAGCCTTAATCACTGCTTCTTTCACGTATCCGTGTGGCAGAGTTTCTTGCCATCACCCGCGCGAAGGGCCAAGTTGCCGCCAACCCTGAACACTGAGGAAACCCATGAAACGCCTGATCGCCGCTTTGCTGCTTGGATCGACACTTGCAAGCCCGGCCCTGTCCTTTGACATTTCATCCATGACCGAGGACGAAAAAGAGGCTTTTGGCACCGCCGTTCGCGACTATCTGATGGCCAACCCGGAAGTGCTGGTGGAATCCATCAACGTGCTGGAATCGCGCCGTCAGGAACAGTCGGTTGAAAATGACCGCCTGCTGGTCGCGTCGAACAGGGATGCAATCTTTGACGATGGTCACAGCTGGGTCGGCGGCAACCCCAAAGGCGACGTGACCGTGGTCGAATTTCTGGACTATCGCTGCGGCTATTGCCGTCGCTTCAACGATCAGGTGCATGCGCTGATCGAAAAAGACCCGAATGTGCGCCTGATCCTGAAGGAATACCCGATCCTTGGCGAAGACAGCGATATGTCCGCCCGCTTTGCCGTCGCGGTCAAGCAGATCGCCGGGGATGAGGCTTACATGAAAGCCCATGACGCCCTGATCGAGCTTCGCGGCCCGGCATCTCTGGACGCGCTTGGCAAGATTGCCGAAGATATCGGCGTGGACCGGGACGAGGTCATCAACCTGATGAACACCGAATCCGTCACCGCCGTGCTGCGCGCGAACCGTCAATTGGGCGAAACCATGGCCATCATGGGCACGCCCACCTTCATCATCGGCGATGAAATGCTGCGCGGTGTGCCGCAGGACGGGCTTGAAAGCTATGTTCAGGCGGAACGCGAAAAGCAGGGCTGATGCGACATTCGGCATCGACATGAACATCGACATGAACGGGGGTCGGCATCGCGCCGGCCCCCGTTGTCGTTCAGGCCAGTGCGGCCTTGACGCTGTCAGCCAGTGGCGTGCTTGGGCGCCCGATCAAATTGGCCAGGGTCGCGCCATCCCCATCCAGCGCACCTTGCGCCGCACCGGCGTCAAAACCGGCATAGATCGCGGCCACCGGCGCGGGCAAACCCGCCCCCTCCAACGCCTTGGCATAGTCTGCTTCGGACAGGTTCACATAGGGGATGTCCTTGCCGGTCTGCCGCGAAATTTCGGCAGCAAGGTCAGCCAGCGTAAAGGCAGGGCTGCCCGCCAGTTCGTAGACCTCGTCATCATGTCCCTGCCCTGTCAGCACAGCGACGGCTGCCCGCGCATAGTCAGCCCGCGCGGCCGCAGCAATTTTCCCTTCGCCCGCGGCCCCGTAGAAGGCGCCATTGGCAACGGCGGGCCGGACCGAGGCAGTGTAGTTTTCCGTATACCAACCATTGCGCAGGATCGTCGTGACAAGGCCGGACGCTTTCAACATTGCCTCGGTCTTGACATGCTCGGCCGCCAGATCAACCAAAGGCGAGGTATCGGCATGCAGCAGACTGGTATAGACAATGCGCCGAACGCCCGCGGACTTGGCCGCGTCAATGATGTTCTTGTGCTGCACCGCGCGTTTACCAACTTCGCTGCCCGATACCAGCATCAGCGTATCGACACCCGCCAAAGCCGGGGCCAGGGTTTCGGGGGCGTCATAATCGGCCTTACGCGCTTCGACCCCGGTATTTTCGATCTTTTCCGGGCTGCGCGCCAAGGCGACAATCTCGTCCTGCCCGGCCTTTTTCAGGCCTTCGATAATCAACTGGCCCAATTGGCCGGTGGCGCCCGTTACTGCAATGGTCATCATATTCTCCTTCAGGAACTGGATATGTGATGACTTAGACCCTATACTCACTAATAGTAAGAACCAACAAAAACGTAAGTATAAAAAATGTCGCACCAACCCGAACCGCTTTCCACCAAACTGCAACGCGGCAACCTGATGGCCGCCGCCTGCCCATCCCGAGAGGTTCTGCGCAGCATGACCAGTCAATGGGGCGTGCTGGTCCTGATGAGTTTGCAGCAAGGCACACACCGGTTCAGCGAATTACGCCGACGCATTGGCGGCGTGTCCGAACGGATGCTGTCCGAAACGCTGAAGCGGTTAGAGAGGCACGGGCTGATCCTGCGCGTTGCCTATCCTGTCGTGCCGCCGCAGACGGAATATAGCCTGACACCCCTGGGCGTCGAAGCTGCCCGGCATGTCGCCGGAATGGCCGACTGGATCGAGGTCAATCTGCCCGAAATTCTGCAACACCGGCCACAGCAGGCATGATCGCGGGCCGCTGATGTCACGCATCATTGGCCCGTCATCTTAGTCAACGATCAGGCTGTTGTCCCATCCGGTATTGCACCGGAACCGGCCCAGAATGTGATCTGCCGCCTTTTCCCCGGTCATGATGGACGGCGCGTTCAGGTTTCCATTGGTGATACGCGGAAAGATAGAGCTGTCGGCAACCCGCAGACCCTGAGTACCGATCACGCAGAGTTCCGGATTGACCACGGCCAGCGGATCGTCTTCGGCCCCGACACGGGCAGTGCCGCAGGGATGGAACGCGGATTCAGCATGCTGACGGATGAAGGTGTCGATATCATCGTCTGATTGAACATCCGCGCCCGGCTGAATTTCATCGCCCCGATATTCCGCCATCGCGGGCTGATCAAAGATTTCGCGAGTCAGTCGGACACAGGCACGAAATTCTTTCCAATCATCAGGATGCGACATATAGTTGAAGTGAATTTCAGGCGCCGCATTCGGATCATTCGACACAAGCCGCACCGTGCCGCGTGATTTGGATCGCATCGGCCCGACATGCACCTGAAAGCCGTGACCGCTGACCGCCGCCTTGCCGTCATAACGCACAGCCAAGGGCAGGAAATGATACTGGATATCGGGATAATCCACCGCGTCCGAGGAACGGATGAAGCCGCAGCTTTCAAACTGGTTCGAGGCGCCAAGCCCGGTTTTCTGCAGCAGCCACTCCACCCCGACCCGGCCTTTGCCCAGAAGATTGTAATAGGTATAAAGAGTCACTTTTTTCAGAGACTTATACTGCATATATATTTCAAGATGATCCTGAAGGTTTGCCCCCACACCCGGACGGTCCGCGATCACCGGAATACCATGTTGCACCAGATGATCGGCAGGCCCGATCCCCGACAGCATCAGCAGCTTTGGTGTATTGATTGAACTGGCCGACAGGATGATTTCTCTCTCTGCCTCGACACATTCGATTATGCCTTTTCTTTCGATTTCAACGGCATAAGCACGGTTATCTTGAAACAAGACACGCCGTGCGAAGCCATGCACGATGGTCAGCAGACCCGATTTCATTGCCGGACGCAGATAGGCCGCTGCAGCTGACCAGCGACGACCGCCCCAGATGGTTGCCTCCATCGGGCCGAAGCCTTCCTGATTTTCACCATTGTAATCAGGGGTATGCGGCCAACCCGCCTGCTCTCCGGCCTCGGTAAATGCGTTGAACAGGGGATTTCGGCGGCTGCCACGCGTGACATGCAACGGGCCATTTGTGCCACGCCATGGGGACGCGCCACCATGCCATGCCTCCATCCGCTTGAAATAGGGCAGAACATCCTTATACCCCCACCCGTCAGCGCCGGATTCCTGCCAGTGATCAAAGTCTTTGCGGTTCCCCCGGACAAAAACCATGCCATTGATCGAAGATGACCCGCCCAGCACCTTGCCGCGCGGCGTCACCAGACTGCGCCCGCCCAGATGCTCTTCGGATCGGGTGTGAAAGCCCCAGTCAAAGCGTGGCATATTCATGGGATAGGACAGCGCACCGGGCATCTGGATATAGATGCTGCGGTCGCTGCCACCGAATTCGATCAATGTCACACGGTGCCCGGCCTCGGTCAGGCGATAGGCCAGCGCACACCCCGCCGAACCGGCACCGACGATGACATATTCAGCCTTCATTGCCCAAACCCTTTCGTCACATCAGTAGGGCGCATCTACGCCGCCCATGCCGACATAGACCGTCTTCAACTGCGAATAATGTTCGATGGCCGCGGCCGAGTTTTCACGCCCGATCCCCGACAGCTTGACCCCGCCAAAGGGCATTTCGACCGGCGTCAGATTATAGGCGTTGATCCAGCAGGTGCCTGCCTCCAGCCTTGCGATCATGCGATGGGCGCGGGTCAGATCTTGCGTGAAAACGCCCGCGGCAAGGCCGAAACCGGTGGCATTGGCGCGGCGGATCACCTCTTCCTCGGTGTCAAAGGCAAGCGTGGTCATCACCGGGCCGAAGATTTCATCGGTTGCCAGTGTCATCTGATCGGTCGCGTCAGCGAAAACCGTCGGCGGGATAAAGGCCCCCTCGCCCACGCCACCGGCAACCAGCCGCGCGCCTTCCTGCTCACCCGCGGTAATTGCGGCGCGGATTCTGGCCGCCTGCGCGGGGCTGACAATCGGTCCGTGCTGCGTGTCGGGGTCCAGCGGATCGCCAATCCTGATCGCCGCAAGCCGTGCGGTCAGCTTTTCCAAAAAGGCGTCGCGAATGCCGCTTTGCACGAACACCCGCGTGCCGTTGGAACAGATCTGCCCCGAAGAATAGAAATTCGCCAGAATCGCGGCGCCCACGGCATCATCCAGATTGGCGTCGTCAAAGATGATCAGCGGGGATTTGCCGCCCAGCTCCATCGTCACATGACGCATCCCTGCGGCGGCAGCGGCATAGACCTTTTGCCCGGTCGGCACCGAACCCGTCAGCGACACTTTGGCGACATGCGGATCGGTGACCAGCGCCGCACCCACGGCACCACGTCCCTGCACGACATTGAAGACACCGGCGGGCAAGCCGGCTTCGATCAGAATTTCGGCCAGTTTCAAGGCACCTAGCGGCGTTTCCTCGGAAGGTTTGAAGACCATCGCATTGCCCATGGCCAGTGCAGGCGCGGCCTTCCAGCAGGCAATCTGGCTGGGATAGTTCCACGCGCCGATGCCCACACAAACGCCCAGCGGCTCGCGAATGGTATAGGCCCAGTCGCGGCCCAGCGGGATCATCTGACCTGTTACGGTCGCAGCCAAACCGCCGAAATATTCCAGCGCAGCCGCACCCGATTCCCAATCGGCAACCAGGGTTTCCTGAATCGGCTTGCCGGTATCCAGCGTTTCCAGGCGCGACAGTTCTTCGTTCCGTTCGCGAATGATCGCGGCGGCGCGGGACAGCACGCGGCCACGTTCCACCGGCGCCATCGCCGCCCATTCGACCTGCGCCTCTGCCGCGACCTTGCAGGCTTCGGCCACCTGTGCGCCGCTGGCCTCGCGGAGGCTGGCGATTTCCTGGCCGGTATAGGGATAGAACACCGGCAAGGCATCGCCCTGCCCTTCGACGGGTTGGCCATTGATGAACAGACTTGCTGCGGGTTGGGCGTTCAGGCTCATTTCACGGCCTCCTGTAGATATTCCATGATCATGTTGCGGGCGCCGTCGCCATCGGTCGGTCCGGGCGTCAGAACGGCGCGCAAATAGACGCCGTCGATCAGCGCCCCAAGGGTTTCGGCTATGGATTCGGGGTGATCCGTCAACGGACGCAGCGCGACGATCAGATTCGAGCGCAGGCGGTGATGGTAAACCCGCAAAAGCCTGCGGGCTTCATCATTGGTCAGGGCAAGCGCATAAAAATTCAGCCATGCACTAACGCTTTCCCGCTGAAAGTTTTCGGGCGCAAAACTGGCCTCCACGATTGCGTTGATCCGCCCGTGGGGGCCATGCCCCGGCAAGACCTCGCGCACCATATTGCCGTAAATCCGCAGAATATAGCGCATCGCCTGCAAGAAAATCTGTTCTTTCGTGCCAAAATAGTGATGCGCCAAGGCCGGCGACATCCCTGCCCGCCGTGCGATTTGCGCAACCGTCACGTCCAGCGAGCCGGCGCGACCAACTTCGTATATCGCGGCGTTGATTAACGCGGCTTTTCGGATAGGCTCTGCACCAATCTTGGGCATCACTGCACCTGCGCATGTGTTTCTGGTTGCAATATGGGGCCTTTGTATCTTTAATTGACTGATCAATCAAGAACAGGGAGCCTATCACAGCATGACTTTGTCCAAACTAATCTGTGCATCTGCGCTGAGCGTGGCGGCAACGCTTGGAACTGCAGCCCATGCCCAAGAACCGGATCAGTGCCACAAGGTCAGGCTGGCCGATGTGGGCTGGACTGATATCACCGCAACCACCGCACTGACGTCGACCGTGTTGCAGGCGCTTGGCTATCAGACGGAAACCAAGCTGCTTTCGCTGCCCGTGACCTTCTCGGCGCTGGCCACCGATGATCTGGATGTTTTCCTGGGCAACTGGATGCCGACGATGGAAGCCGACATCGGCCCCTATACCGAGGCGGGCACGATCGACACCGTGCGCACCAACCTGACGGGCGCGAAATACACGCTGGCCACGAACAAGGCGGGCGCCGATCTGGGCATCACCAGCTATCAGGATCTGGCCGAACACAAAGATGCGTTGGACGGCAAGATTTATGGGATCGAGCCGGGGAATGACGGCAACCGTGTCGTTCTGGAAATGATCGGCGAGGACAAATTCGGCACCGGCACCTTTGAAGTCGTCGAAAGCAGCGAACAGGGCATGCTGGCACAGGTCGCGCGCGCCGATGGCGCGGGCGACCCGATCGTCTTTCTTGGCTGGGAGCCTCATCCTATGAACTCGCAGTTCCAGTTGACCTATCTGGAAGGTGGCGACGATGTCTTCGGCCCCAATCTGGGCGGAGCGGAAGTCAGAACCAATACTCGTGCGGGATATGTCAACGAATGTGCGAATATTGGCAAATTCCTGCAGAACCTGGAATTTACGCTGGCCATGGAAAACGAAGTCATGGGGAAAATCCTGAATGACGGCGCTGATCCGATGGATGCCGCGAAAGAATGGCTGCAAGCCAATCCCGATGCCACGACGCCGTGGCTGGATGGGGTGACGACCGTCGACGGAAATGACGCGCAGGCGGCGGTTGCTGCCGCACTGGGCGGTTAGGACTGTAACCACCGCCCTGCCTGCTGTGTCGGGCACGGCGGTATCCGCCAAAGACGTAAAGGAAACAGGGCGTTCCGCCTGAAAGGCGTTGCGACCACAACCCGAGGGGCAACCCACCTATGGAGCAGTTGACCAGTCTGGTAACGGATAACAAGATCCCGGTAGGTCGAACGGCAAAAACCTTTTTTGACTGGCTGAATGCCCATGCGGCAGGCCTGTTCAACGCCATTTCCAACGCGATGAATTGGCTGATCGACGGTATTCTGACCGTATTAGAAACGCCACATCCCTTTATTTTCATCATTCTGGCCGTCGCGCTGACATGGTTTCTGCAGCGCCGTTGGCAGCCCTGCGTGTTGATGGCGCTTGGCCTGCTATTCGTGCTTAATCAGGGCTATTGGGAAGAAACCCTGCAATCGCTGACGCTGGTGCTGGCCGCCTGTATCGTGTGCATGGCGATTGGTGTGCCCGTCGGTATTGCCGCCGCCCACCGCCCCCGCCTGTATGCGTGGATGCGCCCGGTGCTGGACCTGATGCAGACGCTGCCGACCTTCGTCTATCTGATCCCGGCCATCGTCTTTTTTGGCATCGGCATGGTGCCGGGCCTGCTGGCGACCGTGATTTTCGTGCTGCCGGCGCCTATCCGCCTGACGCAGCTTGGCATTTCCTCGACCCCGCCCTCGCTGATAGAGGCCGCGACCGCCTTTGGCGCCACACCGCGCCAATTGCTGTGGAAGGTCGAATTGCCAAGCGCCCTGCCCCAGATCATGACCGGCCTGAACCAGACGATCATGCTGTCCCTGTCGATGGTGGTGATCGCAGCACTGGTCGGCGCCTCGGGGCTTGGCGTGCCGGTTGTCCGCGCGTTGAACAGCGTCAACACTGCCCTTGGCTTTGAATCGGGTTTCGTCATCGTCGTGGTGGCCATCCTGCTTGACAGGATGCTGCGAATGGAGGGCCGGAAATGAGCGATATGGCCAGTGATACCGCCGCCAACGCGGTCGAGTTCGACAATGTGACCATCGTCTTTGGCGACAAACCGGAAAATGCTCTTCCCCTGATGGATCAGGGCGTTCAGCGGGCCGAGGTCAAGAACAAGACCGGTCAGGTTCTGGGCGTCATAATTGCAGCCTGAATGTCGCTCAGGGTGAAATCCTTGTGCTGATGGGCCTGTCGGGATCGGGGAAATCCACGCTTTTACGGGCTGTCAATGCGCTGAATGACGTCGTGCGCGGTGATGTGCGGGTGCGTTGCGGCGATCAGATGGTCTCGGTCACGGGCGCGGGCCGTCGCCAACTGCGCGACATTCGGCTGCGCACGGTCGCGATGGTGTTTCAAAGCTTCGGGCTGCTGCCATGGCGGACGGTGCGCGAAAATGTCGGGCTTGGGCTGGAACTGGCTGGGCTGTCGGCTGCCGAACGCAAGGACATGGTCGATAGCCAACTGGCCACCGTTGGCCTGACCGATTGGGCCGAACGCAAGGTGGGTGAGCTTTCGGGCGGCATGCAACAGCGCGTCGGTCTTGCCCGCGCCTTTGCGACCGAAGCGCCGATCCTGCTGATGGATGAACCGTTCAGCGCATTGGACCCGCTGATCCGGTCACGGCTTCAGGATGAGCTGCTGGAATTGCAGGCCAAGACCAAGCGGACAATCATCTTCGTCAGCCACGATCTGGACGAGGCTTTCAAGCTGGGCAACCGCATCGCGTTGATGGAGGGGGGGCGCATCGTTCAGATTGGCACCGCCCGCGAAATCATCGCCAATCCGATCAACGAATATGTCGCGGATTTCGTGGCGCATATGAACCCGTTGGGCGTGCTGACCGCCGCCGACTTTGCCGAAAGCGGCGATGCCTTTGGCCAGCCTGTGTCCCGCGACATGCCGGTGCGCGAGGTGATGCGTCGCCTGACCGAGGTGGATTCCGTTCCCATCGAAGGGGGTGGGCGCGTCACACGCGAAGCGGTGTTGTCGCGACTGATCAAACCCAGCCAATAAAAAAGGGCCGCATGAAGCGGCCTTTTTTTATTGGCGTATTTTCATTGGCTTAGCTGTTCAGCAAATCGCGATGATAACGAAACAGCATCGCAAGACCGATCGCAATCAGGATCAGGCTGACAGCAAAGACGTAAAGCGGGCTGACATAATCGCCGATATATGACGGATAGAACGATTTCCGCATCTGCCCGATCACATGCACCACAGGATTGAACCACAGATATTGCCGCATGACTTCTGGCGTTTCGTCAAAGATGAAAAACACGCAGGACAGCAGGAACAGCGGACGGGTCAGGATCGACCAGATCTTCTCCCACACCGGGAAGGCGGCGAACAGGAAGCAGTTCATCACCCCCACACCAATCCCCAATGCAAAGGCCATCAGGATCGCCAGCGTAATACCTTCGATCTGTGGATCGGTGCGGGTTTCCATGAAGGCATAGATGCCGACGAAGACGATATAGGCGACCAGAACCTGCGTCACGCCGTTGAAAATCACCCGTGCGATCAGCGCATCCATGAACGTCACCGCCGGATAGGCCAAAAGTGACTTTGATTGCGTGATTGCGCGGGAAATCCGACTGGACATGGCCAAGAACATGGTGAACGGCACAACGCCCGTCGCATAGAAGATCGCAAAGTTCTGACCAATCGGCGGGGTGCGAAACCCAAGCGAGAAGATCAGCGTCAGAAGGACGATGCCGCCGACCGGCTCGGCGATAGCCCATAGATAGCCACCTGCGACGCGCCCGTTATTGGTCGACATCTCGCGTAAAATCAGTGCGCCAATGGACCGCAGACTGGCAAATGAGCGATGCTGATGCACAGGACGCAGCTTGCCATCCGAAGTGCCGATCGAGCGGCGGACAGGAAGGGGAGCATTGGCCATAGAACAAACCTTACAGGTTTTGCGGGTCACGATACCGTAACTTATCCGCGCTGGAACTGTATTCGCGGTTTATGTATGACACCTGCAAGCAGATTAACAGCAGGCAAGAGTCCCTGGGCATGTCAGATACCAAAGACGTTACGGGCAAGGGGCAGAACGCCCCCCTGAAATCCGACGACTCGGCCAATGACGCGCCCCGCCGTCCCAACTTCAGCACCCCCCTGACCAAGAAAGACGACATTCAGGATGAGGGCGCCAAACCTGCGGTCGCGGAAAAGGCGCAACCCGCTTCCGAGGGTGCGGCCAAAGGTCCGGCCGGACCCGGGCCGGGCGCCAAAGCCGCCCTTACACCCGCGCAACGCAGACAACAGCGTCAACAGCGCAGGGCGATCCTTGAAGGGGCCGAGGAAGAAGACACTGACGAGGCCATGGTCCAGCGTCAGGTGAACAGGCGTCGCCAAAAGGCGATCGCTGCGGCGACACGCCCCGCCCCTGCCCAGCAAGGTCCGGTTCGCAAGCCCGCCTCGCGCGCTCGTTTATCGCGTCGGCATATCTTTCTTGCCGGCAGCTTTTGCATCGCGGTCCTTTTCCCCGTTATTGTCAGCGCATGGTATTTGTATGCGCGGGCGGCGGATCAATACGCATCCTATGTGGGCTTTTCCGTCCGCAGCGAATCCGGTGCGACATCGACGGAATTGCTGGGTGGTCTGACCTCGCTCGTGGGGGGGTCCAGCGGCACGACGACGGACTCGGACGTGCTGTATAAGTTCATCCAAAGCCATGATCTGGTGGAAAAGGTCGATGCGCGCCTGAACCTGCGCGAGATCTGGTCAAAGGCCCCGAACGACCCGATTTTCGGGTTTAACGGCGGCAATGCGCTGGAAGATTTGCGAAGCGAATGGTCCAGCAAGGTCCGCATCTATTACGACAATGGCATGATCGATCTGCGCGTTCTTGCCTTCAATGCTCAGGATGCGCAGGCCATCGGACAGGCGGTGATGGACGAAAGCACCATTCTGATCAACCAGCTGAACGATGTCGCCCGTGAAGACGGTCTGCGCTATGCCCGCGATGAGCTTGAGCGCGCAGGTGAGCGTGTGAAAGAGGCGCGGCAGGCGCTGACCGCGTTCCGCAATCGCCATCAATTGGTTGATCCAACCGCCGATGTGCAAGGTCAGGTTGGCGTGGTCAGCACATTGCAGTCGCAACTGGCCGAACAGCTTGTGCAATTGGGCCTGTTGCGGGCCAACGCACAGCCCAACGATCCGCGTATCGAGCAAAGCGAGCTGCGCATTCAGGTCATCCGCGAACAGATCGCGGCAGAACGTCTGAAATTCGGCTCGGAAACGGGCGAGGCTTTGTCCGAGATTGTCGGCCAATATGAAGGGCTGGCGGTTGACCGCGAATTTGCCGAGCAAAGCTATGTCGCGGCGCGTGCCACCTATGACAATGCGCGGGCGGAAGCGGCGCGACAGTCGCGCTATCTGGCGGCCTATGTAAAGCCCACACTGGCACAAGAGCCGGAATTCCCGCAGCGAGGCAAGCTGCTGTTCATCATCACAGGCTTCCTGATGGTGATCTGGATTGTCGGCATTCTGATCTTCTACAGCCTGCGCGACCGTCGATGATCCGTCTGCAGAACCTGAACAAAAGCTACAAGCTGAATGGCCGCACCAAGGTCGTGGCGCGAAACATCAATGCGGTCTTTCCGACCGGCATTTCCGTCGCCCTTCTGGGGCGCAACGGCGCGGGCAAATCGTCCATGCTGCGGATGATTTCGGGCGCAATGCTGCCGACTTCGGGGCGTATCCTGTCAACCGGCACGATCAGTTGGCCGGTCGGTTTTTCCGGTTCCTTCAATGGCCAATTGACGGGCGAGCAAAACTGCCGCTTTGTCGCCCGCGTCTATGGCGTGGATACCGATGAAATGCGCGATTTCGTCGAGGATTTCGCCGAATTGGGTCAGCATTTCTACCTCCCCTTTCGCACCTATTCATCGGGAATGAAGGCGCGTCTGGCCTTTGGCGTTTCGATGGCCGTGCCCTTTGACACCTATCTGGTGGATGAGGTTTCCGCCGTCGGCGATGCGGCGTTCAAGGAAAAATCCAACCGCGTCTTTGCCGAACGGATGTCCGCCGCTGGCGCGATCGTGGTGTCGCATTCGATGGTGATGCTGCGGCGAACCTGCCAGGCGGGTGCAGTGCTGGAAAACGGAACACTGTCCTATTTCCACGATATCGAAGACGCCATCGATGCGCATCTCAGCAATATGGAACGGGCTTTGGCGCGCGGTTAAGCGAGCCTTTGCGACAGGAATATGTCACTTTCGCGGCAAGGCTGGCGTCGGACAGATCCACAGATTACAAGACGCCCAAATTTTGACCAGCAAAGGCAAACGCATGAAAATCATCGTTCTGGGTGGAGACGGTTTCTGCGGCTGGCCGACGGCGCTGCACCTGTCAGCGCGTGGCCATGACATCATCATCGTGGACAATCTGTCGCGCCGGAAAATCGACGTCGAGCTGGAGGTCACCTCACTGACACCGATCCGGCCCCTGGGCGAACGCGTCGCCGCGTGGAAAGAGGTCAGCGGCCATACGATCCGGGTCGAAAACTTTACCGTTGGCGAACATTACCACCGCCTGCTGACTCTGTTTCAGCAGGAAAAGCCTGATGTGGTGATCCATTTCGCCGAACAACGCGCCGCGCCCTATTCGATGAAATCCAGTTGGCACAAGCGTTACACGGTCAACAACAACCTGAACGCCACCAATGACGTGCTGGCCGCCATTGTGGAAAGCGGGCAGGACATCCATCTGGTCCATCTGGGCACGATGGGCGTCTATGGGTATGGCACGGCAGGGATGAAAATTCCTGAAGGTTATCTTGATGTTGTGATCGAAACCGAAAATGGTCCGCATCGGCAGGAAATCCTTTATCCCGCCAACCCCGGCAGCATCTATCACATGACCAAGACGCAGGATCAGCTGTTCTTCTTTTACTACAACAAGAACGACGGCGTGCGGATCACCGACCTGCATCAGGGCATCGTCTGGGGCACCCAGACCGAAGAGACCCGGATGGATGAACGGCTGATCAACCGTTTCGACTATGACGGCGATTACGGCACGGTGCTGAACCGCTTTCTGATGCAGGCGGCCATCGGCTATCCGCTGACCGTTCACGGGACAGGCGGGCAAACCCGGGCGTTCATCCATATTCAGGACACCTGCCGCTGTGTCGAACTTGCGCTGGCCAATCCGCCACAAAAGGGCGATCGGGTCAGCATCCTGAATCAGATGACCGAAACGCATCGCGTCCGCGATCTGGCGCAGATGATCGCGGATCAGACCGGGGCCGAGGTCGCGTTCCTGACAAACCCGCGCAACGAGGCCGAGGAAAACGATCTGCATGTTGCCAATGATCGTTTCCTTGGCTTGGGGCTGGACCCCATCAAGCTGCAGGATGGCTTGCTGGCCGAGGTGCAAGAGGTCGCCAAACGCTATGCCGACCGCTGCGACCGCGCCAAAATCCCCTGTGTGTCACAATGGCGCAGGGCCTGACAAACTGACTGGTCAGAATCACATCGATCATTCAAATGGTCGTCATGATTGCTGGCAGGCTTGGATATGATGGATTGAAAAGCGCCGCCCTTGGGCTGCTGATCGCGCTGGCCATTATCCTGCGTCTGTTCGGCCCTGCCGGAACTGTGACCACCCTGAAAGATGGCTATGTCGCCATCTGTCTGGGGGCCGAAATTGTCTATATCAAAGCCTCGGAACTGGGCGTTCAGACGGTTGACGGGCAAGAGGCACCCGATCAGGACAGCCACAAGGCCGAGCCATGTCTGTGGTTCGGCGGCTTTCACCCGCTGACCTTGGCTTTTTCAGCCCTGGCTGCGACGCAATCGACGGATCACGCGGTCCGTTTTCCATCGCCCAAAGATCAGCATGTCAATCGGCCAACCCGTCTTTCGGTTCATGCCCGTGCCCCGCCCCATCTGTCTCAACTCAAGCTCAGTTGACTGCTGCGCCCCGACCGGCGCGGCACAAAGTATTATGGGGACAGAAAAACATGGAAACGACGACAAGGCGGACTGGCAATGCCACCGCACTTTATCGCGCCGTCTGGCGCTGGCACTTTTATGCGGGACTGTTGGTCCTGCCCTTTGTGATCCTGCTGGCCACGACTGGCGGGATATACCTGTTCAAGGATGAAATCGCCAATATCTCGCATCGCAACGAACGTCTGGTCGAGGTGACAGGACAGGCGCCCAGACCGCCATCCGCACTGGTCGCCAGCGCGTTGCAAATGCATCCCGGAACGCTTTACGCCTATGAACCGGCAGCTGCGCCCAACCGCTCGGCGATTGTAAAGGTCGCAGGTCAGGACGGGACGAAAAACACGGTCTATGTGAACCCCTATTCGGCGCAGGTGCTGGGCAGCCACCCGGATTCGGGCGCATCGGGGACGCCGGTCATGAAGCTTGTGCGGGATCTGCACAGCCTTGCCTATGTTGGCTGGCTGGGCAATCGGGTGATCGAAGCGGTTGCGGGCTGGATGATCCTTTTGGTCATCACCGGGATCTATCTGTGGTGGCCACGCGGCCAGAAAGGCGGCGTGGTGACCATCCGCAACCGCCCCGCCCGTCGGGTCTTCTGGCGGGATACGCATGCTGTAACGGGTATTTTTGCATCGGGTTTTATCGTTTTTCTGGCCATGACCGGTCTGCCATGGTCGGGGGTCTGGGGCGCAAAATTCTATGACCTCTCTTATAAGGCAGGTCTTGGGATGCCTGATGGCTATTGGAGCAAGCTGCCTGTTTCCACGCAACCGGTCGGGGATGCCATCGACCGGGCACCGTGGATCATGGAACAGCAACCGATGCCGGTATCGGGCACGGCGAATGGCGTTCCGGTGAAGTTGGATGACATCGTCGCAACGGTCGAAGACTTGGGTATCGCGGCGGGCTATGCGCTGCGGATTCCCGGCAGGGCCGACGGCGTCTTTACCGCCTCGGTTTATCCTGACGACATCACGCAGGAACGCGTCATTCATCTGGACCAGTATACGGGTGAAGTCTTGTTCGATATGCGGCTGAATGAACTGGGGGCGCTTGGACAAGCCGCCGAATGGGGCATCAGCATCCATATGGGACAGGCTTTCGGGCTGCTCAATCAGGTCGTGCTGTTGCTGGTTTGCGTGGCCATGATCGCGATGTCGATCGCGGCCGGGGTCATGTGGTGGAAACGCCGTCCCGCAGGATCGCTGGGCGCACCACAAATGCCCCTCGACTGGCGCATCCCGCGAAACGTCCTGCTGATCGCAATCGCGGCGGGGGTATTCTTTCCGCTGGTCGGACTGACGCTGCTTGTCGCTGCGGCACTGGAGATCGGCGCAACAAGCTGGTCGCGGTTGCGAACTGCCCGAACGTGAACGCCTATCCAAATGGCAAAGGACGGGAATTCCCGTCCTTTCTTCGTGAGTGCTGACGTCAGAAGCCGTTACTGAATTTTCGCCCAGGTCTGGCTTTTGCAGATCAAGCCACCTGCGACGCAGCCAGACAGGCTCATCCGGTCGCCTGAAACGCTGGCCTTGCCGTTGTAAATCTTGTCGTTGGCCGGGCGCCAAACCTGTCCGCTATATTCGCCGTTGCCCTGCGGCGCCATGTTGCGAACGATTTGTTTGCCGATATTGGGCGACTGAGTTTCTGCCCCGTCCTTGAACGTGCGGCTGATCGTGCCGCAGAATGCACCGCCACAGGGGGCAATCGTGACATAGGCGAAAGACCCCTCATCGGGTTGGGTTTGCCAAACGCCCTCAATCGGGTCGGCGGCAGCAGCGGTGCCTGCAACGGCCAAAGCTGCGGCGATAATGAATTTGCGCATGGATCCTCCTCCTCAGGATATCGACGATGCTGCGCATCAGTTTTTCTTCTGGCAAGTGTGACGTAGGGTCGAACCCTTCCGTTTCCTGATTTCACATGGCAAAGGGGGCGCAGAACCCATCCAGCCAATGAGCTTGCCATGATCCTCTATCCTGCCATCGACCTGAAAGACGGCAACTGCGTGCGCCTTTTGCGCGGAGAGATGGAGGCCGCGACCGTGTTCGGCACCGATCCCGCGGCGCAAGCCCGTGCGTTTCAGGATGCAGGGGCGGAATGGCTGCATCTGGTCGATCTGAACGGGGCCTTTGCGGGTCATCCGGTCAATGCCGAAGCGGTCGAGGCAATCCTGGCGGCCATCACCGTGCCCGCGCAGCTGGGTGGCGGCATCCGCGACATGGCGACCATCGAAAGCTGGATCAACCGGGGGCTTAGCCGTGTGATCCTTGGCACCGTTGCGGTCGAAAATCCCGGTCTGGTGCATCAGGCCGCCAAGGCGTTTCCGGGCAAGATCGCGGTCGGCATCGATGCGCGCGGCGGCAAGGTTGCAACCCGTGGCTGGGCAACCGAAACCGACGTGATGGCGACCGATCTGGCCCGTCAGTTCGAGGATGCGGGCGTTGCCGCCATCATCTACACTGACATTGATCGTGACGGCGCGATGCAAGGCCCCAATATTCCGGCGACCGAGGCACTGGCCCGCGCGGTCAATATCCCGGTCATCGCATCGGGTGGCGTCTCGTCCATGGACGATCTGCGGGCGCTGGATGCAACGGGCGTGATCGCAGGTGCGATTTCGGGCCGGGCGCTTTATGATGGCGCGATTGATCTGGCCCAGGCTTTGGCGCTGTTGAAGTAAACCAAAGCCAGCTTGCCGGTCATCGGCAGGCGGCTTAAATTCAGATCAGCCCGCGTGAAGCCAGCCAACACCCTGTGGCTACAAAGGGATTGCAGATGCCTCCGTCACGCCGAGATATCGTTGCCGGGTTGACCATGGCCGCCACCAGCGGTCTGGCCACGAAGGCCAGAACCCAACCGGCACCGAAACTGGCGCGGATCATCGACGATCCGCGTGCCAGCAGCTTTGACATCGGCCCTGACGGCAACGCATGGCGCGTGCTGGTGGGGCTGCCGGACGTCCCTGCCCCGCCCGAAGGGTATTCGGCCATCATCGCCACCGACGGCAATGCCAGCTTTCCCGGCCTGTGGGACGGGCTTCAGGCGCTTGCCCCCGATGCGCCTGTCGTGCTGATCGGCGTCGGCTATCCGACCGACTACACGATCGACACCGAACGCCGATGGTTCGATCTGACCTCTCCCGGCCAACCGCCGCAATCCATGACAGAGCGGATGATGAACAAGGGACAGGATCGCAAGACGGGCGGACGCCGTGCGTTTCTGGACATGATCGCAGACAGCATCCTGCCCGCAGTCAATCAGCGCGTCCGCCTGAACATGCGCGACCTGACCCTTTATGGGCATTCGCTGGGCGGTCTGTTCACCCTGCATGCACTGTTTACCCGGCCCGAGGTTTTCGCCCGCTATGTCGCATCGGACCCGTCCGTGTGGTGGAACAATGGCGAGGCGCTACGCGAAGCTGCCGCCTTTGCAGGTGGAACCAGGGCGGCGGGCGGCAGTCTATCCCCGCCCCTCCGCCTGTTGATCGCACGGTCTGCCGCGCTGTCGCCCGACAACCGACTGCAATCGGTGCCTGCGCTGGTGGAAATCCTGCGCGACATCGACGGGTTGGAGGTGATTTATCAGCCCTATCCCGACGAAACCCATGGCTCGCTGGCCGGGGTCATGCGCGATCAGGTGCTGTTACTGCATCTGGGAAGGTTAGCAGGCTGAACGCGGCCAATCAGATCTGGCGTTCGGGCATCTGCACGACCAGACCGTCCAGCGCATCCGTGACCTGCAACTGACAGGTCAGGCGCGAACGCTCGGGGTCGGGTTCATAGGCGAAGTCCAGCATGTCTTCTTCCATCGGATCTTTCGCAGGCAGCTTTTCGATCCATTCCGGGGCGACATAAACGTGGCAGGTCGAACAGGCGCATGCCCCCCCGCAATCGGCGTCGATGCCGGGAATGCCGTTGTCGCGCGCACCCTCCATCACCGTCATGCCGGGCTTGACGTCAACCTCGTGCCGGGTTCCGTTATGCTCGATATAGGTGATTTTCGCCATGGCTCGTTTCCTTTGCTGCGCAAGGCGAAATAGGCCATTGCGCCCGGATTGAAAAGGGGCGGCCCGTGCTGGACCGCCCCGTTAACGCATCAGCAAAGCGTAATTACTTCTCGCCCACGGGCAGCGCGACAAAGCGCGGCTCGCCGTTGCGGCGGATCAGCACCAGCAAGGATTTGCGACCGGCGTCACGGGCCTGCGCGATGCGATCATTCAGGTCCGACAGCGAGGCGACCGGCTGCTGCCCTGCTTCGGTGAGGATATCACCGGGCATCAGACCCTTTTCCGCCGCTTCGCTTTCCGCGTTCACTTCCTGAACGACCAGACCGGTGGTGTCACGCGGCAAGCCCATATCCGCCACGATTTCAGGCGTGATCGGCACAAGGGTCATGCCCAGAACCTCTCCGCCGCTTTGCTGCCCATCTGCATCAGGTCCGGAATTTTCATCGCCGGTGCCTTCGGCCGTCTCGCGACGGCCCAGCGTCACGTTGAGTGTTTCAGGGCCACCTTCGCGCTGAACCACGACGTCCACGGCCTCACCCGCAGGGGCCTCGGCGACACGGCGCACCAATGAGCGGGTGTCCGCGACATCCTGACCGTCAAAGCTGATGATGATGTCACCCGACCGCATGCCTGCGTCCCGGGCTGGGCCCTCCGGCACATCGGTGACCATCGCTCCGCTCTCGGCGGTCAACCCAAGCGCCTCGGCCATATCGGGCGTCACATCCTGAATTTTGACGCCCAGCCAGCCGCGACGGGTTTCACCGAACTGTTTCAGCTGATTGACCACGCTGGAAACGACATTCGACGTCATCGAGAAACCGATCCCGATCGAGCCGCCATTTGGGGACAGGATCGCGGTATTCACGCCAATCACTTCGCCGTTCAGATTGAACAGCGGACCGCCCGAGTTGCCCCGGTTGATCGCCGCGTCGGTTTGCAAATAGTCATCATAGGTGCCCGACAATTCACGGTTCCGCGCCGAGACGATCCCCGAACTGGCCGAGAAGCCCTGCCCCAACGGGTTGCCAAGCGCCAGCACCCAATCCCCCACGCGGGCGTCATTGGAGTTGCCGAACTTCACGAAAGGCAGCGCATCTTCGCTTTCAACCTTCAGCAACGCGACATCGGTATTGGGGTCTGTGCCAACCACTTTGGCAGGCAGGGTTTCCCCCGAATAGAACTCGATCTCGATTTCATCCGCGCCTTCGATGACGTGGTTGTTGGTGACGATATAACCATCGGCCGAGATCACGAAGCCCGAACCAAGCGCGTTCGAGCGCTGCGGCATTCCGGGGCCGCCCTCGCCGGGCATGCCGGGGAAGCCGAAGTCGCGGAACAGGTCCGAGAACGGGCTGCCTTCGGGGAAGGTCGGCCCTTGGCCATTGGTCGGCTGCGCCACGACAGCGGTTGTGGTGATATTCACCACTGCGGGGGCGACCTGTTCAACCAGATTGGCAAAGCTGTCGGGCATCACCTGCCCCGGGATGGCCGGCGCGGTCGCGCTAAGCGGTTCGTTGTTATTGGCGGCTTCTTGTGCCCGCTGGCTGGCTTCGGGCGAGACATCTTCTTGCGGCTGTGCTTCTTGCACCTGCTGCGCACCTGCGATGCCAAGTCCGACGGTCACAGCCAATGCCGAGGCGGTCAGCAAATACCGAGGAGAAAGCGACTTCATGCTGGGATTCCTCATCTTTCTTATTTTTCCCCGGCCTTAACCAAGCCGGGAATGGATTTGATCTGAATTGAAAATAGGCACGAGTTGCAAATAAACCACGCTCTCGCCGGGTGAACTGATCGTGACTTTTGTTACGACAAGGGGCGAATGTTGCCATTCGCCCCTTTTATCAATCAGTTCGCTGCAGGTGCATTTTCTTGCGGCTGCTCATCTGGTGCTGCTTCCGCGTCGGTCGCCGGGGCCTCTGCAGGTGCCTCTGCTGGCGTTTCTGCGGGCGTTTCTGCGCCTTCAGACGGCATCACATCGGATTCCTGCTGCGGCGGCGTGACAAGACTTTCCGGCACGGGCGTCAACTTGACACCTGCGGATTCGCCAAGCGGGTTCCCCTCGCGGTCGGTAACTTCTGGCGTCACCAGCTCCTCAGCATCCGCATCTCTCGCCGACGCGGACGGCGTCGATGTTGATGCCGAATTACCAGCCGGAACCGGTGTCGAGGGCGGGTTGGCCTGATCGGACCCGTCATTGCGCAGATAACTGAAGAATTCGCCATCCGGGCGCATCACCATCGAACTGTTCTGCCCTTGCAACGCACGTTCATAGGACTGCATCGAGCGGGTGAAGGCGAAAAATTCGGGATCGCGGCCAAAGGCGTCGGCATAGATCGCGTTCCGTTGGGCATCCGCTTCACCGCGCACGATTTCAGCGCGCTTCTGCGCCTCGGACGTCAGTTCGACCACGGTTCGGTCGGCGGCGGCGCGAACGCGCTGTGCAGCCTCGCCACCACGGGCGATTTCATCCGCAGCTTCCCGTTCGCGTTCGGCCCGCATCCGGGCATAGGTCGCCTCGAGGTTCTGCTGTGGCAAGTCGGTGCGGGTCAAACGGACGTCGATGACTTCCACACCAAGGCCTGCTGCGTTGCGACGCGCCTCATCCCGGATCTGGTTCATCAGCGAGGTCCGGTCGTCAGACAGCACCGCCGTCGACGGCACCGTGCCAAGCGTATCGCGAATGGCGTTGCTGACAATCGGCTCCAAACGGCTTTGCGCGACTTCGATACCGCCCGATCCGACGGCCTGACGGAACGCCCGCAGGTTACTGATCCGCCACCGGGCAAAGGCATCCACGACCAGGCGACGATCATCGGCCGGGGTGACTTCCAGCGGCGTGGTTGGCAGGCCCAAAATGCGGCCGTCGAATTTTTCGACATTCTCGATCAGCGGCAACTTGAAGCCGATGCCCGGGTCTTCCTTTTCGGTGACGATTTCACCGAACCGCATGACAAGCGCCTTTTCGCGTTCGTCCACGATAAAGACGGACAAGGCGACCAAGACACCGACGACGACAACCACGGCAAGGGCGAGGGTTGAACGAATGCTACTGCTACTGGCGGCCATCAGTTATTCCCTCCGGTCGAATTCGTGTTGGCTCCGCCCTGGCGACGCAATTGGTCCAATGGCAGATAGGGCACGACGCCGCTTCCCTGCCCGTCCACACTGCCATCAAGGATGACCTTGTCGATACCGCCCAGAACATTCTCCATTGTTTCCAGATACATCCGGCGACGTGTCACATCCGGCGCCTTGACATATTCTTCGTAGATCGAATTGAAGCGTGCAGCCTCACCTTCGGCCGTGTTGACGGCTTCGGCGCGATAACCTTCGGCCTGTTCGACCGCCGCCGCAGCATCACCGCGTGCCTGTGCCAGAACGCGGTTGGCATAGGCATCGGCTTCTTTCTCAAGCCGGTCACGTTCCTGTTGTGCGGCCTGAACCTCGCGGAAGCTGTCGATCACCTGACTTGGCGGGTCCGCGCGGGCAAGGTTCACACGGATGACGTTGATGCCTGATTCATACGCATCCAGCGTTTGCTGAACCGATGTTTGCAGATCATTGCCGATCGCGCCCCGGTCCCGGTTCAGGATCGGGCCCAGTTCGCTGCGGGCAATAATGTCGCGCATCGAGGATTCGGCCACGGCACGCACGGTGTCACCGGGATCGGCCAGATTGAACAGGTATTTTTCCGGATCGCTGATGTTCCAGACAACCTGATATTCCATTTCCACGATATTCTGGTCGCCGGTCAGCATCAGACCGCTGTCATCTGACCCTTCACCGCCCGTCCCGATCTCGGTCACACGTTCGTTGGTGGTCGGGATGACTTCGGCGGTTATGACGGGCCAAGGGGCAAAGTTCAGACCTTCGCCACGAACCGCGATTGATCTGCCGAACAGAAATTCGACAGCCTGTTCGTTGGTCTGCACGCGGTAAAAGCTGGAAAAGGCCCACAGGCCGATCAGCACCAAACCACCGATCATCACGGTCGAACGGGTCACCTTGAACCCGCCACCGGACCCGCCAGGTCTGCCGCCGCCATTGCCATTCCCGCCGCCGCGACCGCCCATCAGAACGCGCAGACGATCCTGCCCCTTCTTCATCAGCTCTTCGATCTCGGGCAGTTGCTGCTGGCCGCCATTTCCGGGCCGACGTTGTCCCTTTGGTGGCTGCTGATCCCCCCAAGGACGGTTGGACGGTCGCTTATCGCGATCCTCGTCGTCTCCTCCGCCGCTTCCGCCGCCGCCCCAAGGGCCCTGATTTGCCATATGTTCGACCTTCTTTCCGTCGTTAGAATATCTTGTCTGAAACTGGGGCCGGGATGAAAAATGTCAACCCATCCACGGTGTTGTCAGAGGTGTTGCCCTGCGACATGTAGCCGCCCGGACCGATCCGCCTATTCGCCATCCTTGGGCTTGCGATACCGCAGCGTCGGCTGCCGCATGGTGACCAATTCTTCCGCTGCCGTGGGATGGACCGCCATTGTGGCATCGAATTGCGCCTTTGTCGCGCCCATCGTGATGGGAATCGCGGCAAGCTGGATCATCTCACCCGCTTCGGGACCAAAGATGTGGCAGCCCAGAACCTTGTCGGTGTCAGGATCGACCAGTAGCTTCATCATCATCCGCGCATCCGAGCCGGCGAACATCGACCGCATGGGCCGGAACACCGTCGCATAGACATCGACATCACCGCGTTCCTTGGCCTGCTCCTCGGTCAGGCCGACGCTGCCCAATTCATGCGGTCGCATGTAGACCGCGCTGGCCACGTTTTCGTGGCTGACCTTGCGGGGCTTGCTGCCAAAGATGGTATCGGCAAAGGAATGCCCTTCGCGGATCGCAACCGGGGTCAGATTGATGCGGTCGGTGACATCACCCACGGCAAAAATCGACGGGACCGAGGTCTGGGACCATTCGTCCACCTCGATCGCGCCATTGCCTTTCAGCCGGACGCCCGTGTTTTCCAGCCCAAGCCCCTTGGTATAAGGCGCCCGACCGGTGGCAAAAAACACCGCATCAAAATGGTCCGTGACACCGTCGTCAAAGGTGACGGCAATCCTGTCGCCGTCCTTTTCCAGCTTGGCCGGCGAGACGCCAAGGCGCAGATCGACACCCATGTCGGTCAACTGCTGACTGGCCATGTCACGGGCCTGACGGTCAAACCCGCGCAGCACGGCATCGCCACGATAGGCCAGCACCGTTTCTACGCCCATCCCGTTCATGATGGTTGCAAATTCGCAGGCGATGAAGCCGCCGCCGATCAGCAGAATTCGACGCGGCAACTTGTCCAGCAGGAAGATCTGGTCCGAGATCAGGCCAAGCTCTTTGCCGGGAATATCGGGAACCGAGGGACGACCACCCGCCGCGATCAGGATATATTTCGCCGTCTTGCGCGTGCCATCGGCCAATTCGACCGTATGGTGATCGACTAACGTGGCGCGTTGGAAATACAGATCGACCCCTGCCTTTTCCTGACCCGATTTATAGACCTGTTCCAGCCGGTTCAGTTCCGCGTCCAGCTTTTCGCGGAAGATGTCCCAGCTGAAATGGCCCGTATCGGCCTGTGTCCAGCCATAGCCGCGCATTTCCTCGGCCATCAGCGGCGCGTTCGAGGCAAAGACCATCAGCTTTTTCGGCACACAGCCGCGAATGACGCAGGTGCCGCCCAGACGGCTTTCCTCGGCCAGACCCACCCTGGCGCCATATTCGCCCGAGGCGATCCGCGCGGCGCGAACACCGCCCGAGCCGCCACCGATCACGAACAGATCATAGTCGAAAGTCACGAGATCACTTCCCTTCGCCGATCAGCATATCGGCATCAATATCGGCTTCGCGGTCCAGTTCGACAACCGTGCCATCAGGTTTCCCGATGATCGCCTTGCTGCACATGCCCAGAAACAGACCATGTTCGACAACACCCGGAATCGCCGACAGGGCACGCGCCAATGCAACCGGATCGGGGATGATCCCCATATGCAGATCAAGGATCCAGTTGCCTTCGTCCGTCACCCAAGGGTCGCTGCCCTTCAGACGCTGAAGCACGTCGATCTGCCCCAGATCAAGACGATCCAGCGCCCGGCGGATCAGTTTGCGCGTGGTTTCAAAACCGAATTGCAAAACTTCGACCGGCAAGGGAAAGGCGCCAAGCTGATCGACGACCTTGTTCGGGTCGGCAATAACCACCATGCGATCGCTGGCTGCTGCGACGATCTTCTCGCGCAGATGCGCGCCGCCACCGCCCTTGATCAGGTGCAGATCGGGGTCAATTTCGTCGGCGCCATCAATGGTCAGATCCAGCCAGCCGATTTCGTCCAGCGTTTCAATCTTGATGCCAAGGCTTTCGGCCAGATCGGCGGTTGCCTGTGATGTTGCGGCACAGCGCAGCTTCAAGCCTTCGGCCTGAATGCGCCTGGCCAGTTCCTGCACCATCACATTCGCGGTCGAGCCGGTGCCAAGGCCCAGCCTCATGCCGTCCTCGACCAAGGCCACAGCGGCTTTCGATGCGGCAAGTTTGGCGGGATCTGGTTGTGTCGTTTGCGACATCTGCGGCTCCTGAGAGATGGGTCAGCAGGTGTATATTGGATGGCTGCCAAAAGGGCGAGACAGAACTGCCCCCAAATGCGGCCCTGATAGCGCCAGCACGCGGGATTAGTCGGCGCGTGATAACGACAATGCAATCAGGCCGGCAGAAAACAGGCCAACCAGCACAAGAATACCGGCACCGATCAGGTCCAGCCAGCCCTTGGCCGCCAACGCCATGCCGATTGCCACAGCGGCGTAGGTGATCAGCGGCGCGACCAGCCAGAAATGCAGGTTGCGCCACCTGCCAGTCACAAGGCCGAAGCCGAGTTGAAACGCGGCCAGCCCCGCCAGCGGACTTAGCCAATTCAGGACGATTGCGATATTTGCGTCACCATCCGGACCGAACAGGTTCTGAACCGACAGTGTCAGGACAAGATAGGCTACGCCCGCACCGATCACAAAGGTAGCCGCGTAGGCAATCAGTTCAGAAATCCTTACTTTCCCAGACATTTTTCCATGTATCCTGTTCAGACCTGACTTGCGACACTCTCGGGCAGGATCACCGTGAAGGTGCTGCCCTTGCCCTTTGCGCTGTCAATCCGCAACCGTCCGCGGTGCCGGTTGATGATATGCTTGACGATCGCCAAACCCAGACCAGTCCCGCCCTGCGCGCGTGCACGATGCGTATCGACACGATAGAACCGTTCAGTCAAACGTGGCAGGTGCATCCCGTCGATGCCGTCGCCGCGATCCAGGATATCAACCGCCCAGGCGGGGCCGCGCAACAGCGGCTCGTAATCGATCCGGCGCATCCGCACGCCAAGATAGCCGCCCGATGATCCATATTTCAGCGCGTTTTCGATCAAGTTCTGGAAAACCTGAACAAGCTGGTCCGGATCGCCCAGCAGTCGCTGACTATCCGATATGCCCTCGACCTCGATCACCACCTGCGCCGCTTCGGCGGTCGGGGCCATTGTCGCCACCACACCGCGCAACAGCTTTGGCAGATCAACCTCGGTCGTGGGGCGGCGGCGTTCTTCGGATTGCACGCGGGTCAGCGACAACAGTTCACTGACAAGACGGTTCATCCGGGCCGCCTCTCGCTCCATGATGTCCAGAAAGCGGTCGCGGGCCTTTTCGTCATGCCGCGCGGGACCGCGCAAGGTTTCGATAAATCCGATCATCGCGGTCAGCGGCGTTTTCAGTTCATGGCTGACATTGGCGACGAAATCGCGGCGCATCTGTTCGGCCTCTTCCGCGATCGACAGGTCAAGAACCGCAATGGTTGCGCCCTTGCCGATTGCAACAGGCAGGGGTGCCACGGTAATTTCGGCGACAACTTCGCGACCATCCGCACCGATCTGCGCCCGCATCGTCGCGATACCCTCGGGTGGGGTGCGCATCGCCGGATCAGGCAGGGGTGCGCTATGCTTGTCGGCGTCCAGAACCCAATCCACAGCCTCGACCACGGCGGGATGGCGCAGGATTGTGACAAAGGGACGATTCAGCAGATCGCGGCCAAACAGCGCCTCGGCCGCCGCATTCGCGGCGATGGTCCGGGCCGACGCGTCAACCGCCAGCATCGCCACCGGCACACCATCCAGCATCCCGGCGATCCGACGCTGCAGGTCGCGTGTCATTCCGCCACCATGCGCAACCCCGAACGAAAGCGGGCGGCATTGTCGCGGTAATTCTGGGCCGATTTCAGCAGGCCGTCGCGGGCGCTGTCGTCCAACATGCGGACAACCTTGCCCGGTGCGCCCATAACCAAGGCGCCTGCGGGAATTTCCTTGCCTTCAGCGATCAGGGCGCCTGCGCCAATCAGGGCACCCGCGCCAATTTTCGCGCCGTTCAGGATCGTCGCGCCCATTCCGATCAGGGCGCCATCGCCAATCTGGCAGCCATGCAGGATTGCCCTATGGCCAATCGTGCAATTCGCACCGACGGTCAGCGGATAGCCGATATCTGTGTGAAAGACACAATGATCCTGAACATTGCTGCCACGACCGATGCGGATTTCTTCGTTATCCCCCCGCAGCACCGCCGCCCACCAGACCGAGGTTTCGGCTTCCAGCACAACGCGCCCCATCAGTTGCGCATCCGGTGCAACCCATGCGTCGGCGGCGATTTCGGGGCGGATACCGTCAAGTTCCCAGATCATTGCTTCTGCTCCTCGGCCATCAGGTTTTTCACAAAGGCGCCCAGACCTGCGCGGCGGTCACGACGCAGGCGTTCGCCCGTCAGAATCGCACGCAACTGGCCCTCGGTTTCATCCAGATCTTCGTTTATCAGAACATAATCATATTCGGCCCAGTGACTGATTTCAGCGCGGCTTTTCGCCATCCGGCCCGCGATCACCTCTTCGCTGTCCTGGCCCCGCGTGCGCAGACGCCGCTCCAACTCTGGCAGCGATGGCGGCAGCACGAAAATCGACACCACATGCCCGCCAAGGGCCGAGGCGCGAATCTGTTGCCCCCCCTGCCAATCCACGTCGAAAATCGTATCGCGCCCTTCCCGCATCGCCTGTTCCACCGGTCTGCGCGGGCTGCCATAGAAATTGCCGAACACCTCGGCATGTTCCAGCATCTGATCGTCATCAACCAATGCCCTGAATTCGTCTGGTGTGGTAAAATGATAGTGTTCGCCATCGATTTCGCCCGGCCGGGGGGGGCGCGTCGTCGCAGATATGGAAAATCTGAGCGAAGAATCCCAATCCATCAGCCGTCGTGCCAGTGTCGACTTACCCGCCCCCGATGGCGAGGACAGGATGACCAGCAACCCGGTGTGATCCATTGGTTTTCCCTTTTTCTTGCGATGTTTTGACAGGGGATGGACCAGCGGAACCAAGCGGTCAAGACCAAGCTGCAGCGACCCAGACCTTGCATTTAAGTGACGGTGACCAAGTTTCTTAACCATTCATTAGGAAACGACTCGGCTTGCGTACCTAAAACATCGTATGGTGAAGTATGTTTTAACGTTGAGATGGCGACCTGCTGTTTTGCAGAGCCGCTTGGTTTGATTGGGTGAGGGTTTGCCTTTTGTCTGACAACTATTTCGAAGACGACTCCATTACCCAAGCGCAGTTCCGCTCGGCTGATGTATTGCGTCTTTCCGATTTTGATCCGCATGCCCCGTCGAAAATCATCGCCGAGCTGAAAGGCTATTGGCAGACGTTGTGCCGTGGCCGGGCGATCCCGCACCGCGCCGATATAGAGCCGCGCAACATCAATATTGCGCTGGATTATTCCTTTATTCTTGAACGGATGGCCCCCGGTGCCGCACGCTTTCGTCTTGCGGGCCGCCATCTGATCGACCTGATGGGGATGGAGGTTCGCGGCATGCCGCTGTGCGCCGTGCTGAACCCCAATTCCCGCGGCCGTCTGTCGGACGTATTGGAAGCCGTTTTCAAAGCCCCGCAAATCGCCGAGATGGACCTGTTTGCCAAGGCCGAATACGGCCGCCCCGAGATGCGGGCGCGCCTGTTGCTGATGCCGCTGAAATCTGATCTGGGCGATGTGACCCGCGCCCTTGGCTGTCTGGTCTCGGAAGGCCGTGTTGGCATGGCGCCGCGTCGGTTCGACCTGGTCAGCGACAAGATGTTGCCGATTATCGAGGGCGGCAAGACGCTGGCGCCCTCGCCCTCTGCCGAAAACAGCTTTCTGACCAAACGCCCGACGCGCAACGCAACCTCGATCTATTCCCAAATTGGGGATGTTGCGAAAGTGCCTGTAATTTCGCAGGCGCATGCAGTCGAGATGCAGCCCGACTCGCCCGAAGGGCGTCGCGCCCTGTTCAAGGTTGTCGCGATTCAGGATCGCATGACCACGCCTGACAAGTCGCGCTAAACGGCATCCCGTTGCCAGCGATACATCAGGCCGGGCGCCGGACTTTGCCGCGCTTTCGAGGAAATCATCTCCCTGGCTATGGGCTGAAACCCGATCCTCTCCAGAATTTTCTGTGATGCGATATTTTCGGCGAACACGTCCGCCACCATTTCCTGGGGATCAAAGCGCGCCTTGATTTCCTGCATGAAGGCCTGTGCCATTTCCTGCGCCAGCCCCTGTCCAGCCGCCGCCGGGTCCAGAAAGTAAAAGATTGCAGGCGGCTGGCCATCACTGATTCCGATTGAACCGACGACCTTGCCTTGATGGCGGGCGACCAGTCGAATAGGCGGCAGCAAGGCATCGGTGGCCAGAATGTTTTCCGCCTCGGCCAGTGGCATGCCGGGATAGAATCGCAACAACATTTGCGCGACCTGCGGCAGCGTCACGATGCGGTAGAGGTCTGGCAAATCCGCGCGTTGATAGGCGTCAATGACAAGCCGGGGCGTTGTCAGGCGAATGCCGTGCAGACGCGCGAAATCGGTGCGCGTCAATTCCATCGATACAATGTCGACTTCGGTTCCGCGCGCCTCGGCCCGGATTCTGGACTGACCCACTGGCTGAAAACCCAGGCTGGACAACAAGGCCGCGGATCGTTTGTTCCCAATCATGTAGCGTGCATGACAAATCGACGTGCCAGCCCGGAACTTGCGTGTCAGCGCCAGAACGGATGCGCGGCAGGCGATGTCTTGGCCTTGATATTTCGGCGCAACCCAAATCCCGAAACTGCCATTTGCACGAACGGTGCCCGCAAACATGCCATCAACCCTGATCGCGTATTCCGCGTCGGATACCCCGGCAACATAGTCGCGGGCATGTTGTTCCAGATAGGGCCATGGCGGCGCGCTCAACCACTGCGCCACCTGCCAATCCGACATCGCGGCAGTGATCGCCTGCACGTCAAAGCTGCGGGGGCGATCCAGAAGAACCCGCGCCGCTGTCATGCCCTACTCGGTCGGAACGACGCGGACCGCGCCGCCCTTGGCGGAGAGTGCAATCTTGCCATCTGCCAGACGCAAGGCATCATTGCCAAAAACCTCGGCCCGCCAGCCTTTCAGTGCCGGCAGATCGCGTTCGCCGGTCGCAATCGCGTCCAGATCCGAGGAGGACGCAATCAGCTTGGGCGCAACACCCGTCGCATCCGCCTTGGCTTTCAACAGCACGCGCAACAGATCCGACAGCGCGGCATTCCCTGGCTTGCCCGGCTCATCATCCTTGGGCTGCGGCAGATCCTTTGTGTCCAGCCCGGTTTTCACCGCAGCCAGAATACCTTGGGCGATATCGCCCTTGCGTGCTTCGCGCAGCAGCAGGCGTGACCGGCCCAGATCATCTTCCGAAGCGGGCTTGGTGGACGCCACCTCGATCATCGCGTCGTCTTTGAACACACGCGAACGGGGAATATCGCGTTGCTGGGCGTAGGCTTCGCGGAATTTGGCCAATTCGCGAAGAATGGCCAGAAAGCGCGGCGAGTTGGTGCGGGTGCGCACTTTCAGCCACGCCTCTTCCGGGCGATTGGTATAGGTCTCTGGGTTTTCCAGAACGCGAACCTCTTCGGTCAACCAATCTTCGCGGTCGTTCTTTTTCAGTTCGGCCGACAGATATTCGTAAATCTGGCGCAGATGGGTCACATCGGCCAGCGCATAGGCCTTTTGCGCATCCGACAAGGGACGGCGGGACCAATCCGTGAAGCGTGAGGATTTATCCAGATTGGCACGCGCGATCTTGCGCACCAGCGTTTCATAGCCAACCTGCTCGCCAAAGCCGCAGACCATCGCCGCCACTTGCGTATCAAACAGCGGCGTCGGGAACAGGCCCGCATCGTGGAAGAAAATTTCCAGATCCTGCCGGGCCGCATGAAACACCTTCACCGTGCCCTCGTGGCGGAACAGATCATAAAGCGGTTCCAGCGACAGACCTTCGGCCAGCGGATCAACCAGAACCGCTTCGCCACCATCAGATTTCCCACTGGAGGCCGGAGGAACGGCAAGCTGAACCAGGCATAATTTAGACCAATAGGTCCGCTCGCGCAGGAATTCGGTATCGACAGTGACATACGGCTTGGATTTGGCAGCTTCGCAAAATCGCGCAAGATCTTCCGTACGGGTAATGGTGATGACGTCGTTGCTCATACAAATCTTTCTTCGGGCGGTTCGTCCGCCAGCCTGTCAGGCATAGGCCCAAGCGTTGATGTTGAAAACATGTATGTTCGTATAAATATCAGGAAAGACTCGGATCAGCGCAGGAATGCCACAGAAAAGGTGATGATCTGACCTGCGCATGTCGATCCGGCGCGTCACCGGACTCATCCACCCTGACATGACGATACGCACCGCACGGGCGCGGTCAGACTGAAATTTCTGCCCGGCGCGCGCTGAAAGGACGGCACCCTTCAGCGCCGCCCTTGTTTGCCTGACCAATTCATCTGAAAAATCACGGGCCGGAATCTGGCCGGATTTTTCGACGGCAGGGGTCGTCTAAACCGGCTCGATATCGCCTTCGGCGCGCCTGGCGTGAAAATTGCTGACAAACTGATCCAGTTGCCCTTCGGCAATCGCGCCGCGCAGACCAGCCATCAGATCCTGATAGTAGTGCAGGTTGTGCCATGTCAGCAGCATGCCGGAGATCATCTCACCCGCGCGGAAGACGTGGTGCAGATAGGCGCGGGAATAGCCGCGGCAGGCGGGACAGGTGCAGCTTTCGTCCAGCGGGCGCGGATCATCGGCGTGACGGGCGTTCTTGATGTTGACCTGTCCTCGGTGGGTCCAGGCCTGTCCGGTGCGGCCTGATCGCGAGGGAAGCACGCAATCCATCATGTCGATGCCGCGCTGAACCGCGCCCACGATATCGTCGGGCTTGCCCACGCCCATCAGATAGCGCGGCTTGTCCTGTGGCAGGAAGCCGGGGGCATAATCCAGCACGTCGAACATCGCCTCTTGCCCCTCGCCCACGGCCAGACCGCCGACCGCGTAGCCGTCAAAGCCGATGGATTTCAGGGCCTCGGCCGATTCTTCGCGCAGATCGCGGGTGACGCCGCCCTGCATGATGCCAAACAGCGCGTGGCCCGGACGGTCGCCAAATGCGTCCCGCGACCGCTGTGCCCACCGCATCGACAGGCGCATGGAGTCCGCCACCGTCTTTTCATCGGCAGGCAGCGCCGGACATTCGTCGAAGCACATGACGATATCCGACCCCAACAGGCGCTGAATTTCCATGCTGGTTTCGGGCGACAGGATGTGTTTCGACCCGTCGATATGGCTGGAAAAGGTCACGCCTTCCTCGGTCAGCTTGCGCAGGCTGGCCAGGCTCATCACTTGAAACCCGCCCGAGTCGGTCAGGATCGGGCGTTCCCAGTTCATGAATTTGTGCAACCCGCCCAGACGCGCAACACGTTCCGCGCCCGGACGCAGCATCAGGTGATAGGTATTGCCCAGCAGAATATCGGCGCCGGTTTCACGCACCGATTCCGGCAACATCGCCTTGACCGTGGCAGCGGTGCCCACGGGCATGAAGGCGGGCGTGCGGATATCGCCGCGTGGCGTGTTGATCACCCCGGTGCGGGCCTTGCCATCGGTTGCATTGACGGTGAACTGAAAACGGTCGGTCATGATTTGGGGGCCTGTCGCTGGAACCGGCTGTATGTAACCGCTGTTCCCGCGCGCTGCAACGTAGCTGACGCTCTGGACCCACGAGGCATGGCACCCTATATAAACAGTCAGAATTTACAGGAACCCGCCATGACCGATCTGCAGGAAGGCGCCCCGCTTATTGCGCCATCAACCACCGAACACGATCTTTACGATCCCATCGTAGAGGCGTGCAAGACGGTTTATGACCCTGAAATCCCGGTCAATATCTATGATCTGGGGCTGATCTACACCATCGACATCAACCCCCAGAACGAAGTCCGGGTCGTCATGACCTTGACCGCGCCGGGCTGTCCGGTGGCGGGCGAGATGCCAGGCTGGGTGGCAGACGCGGTCGAAGCGATCCCCGGCGTCAAGCAAGTTGACGTGGAAATGACCTTTCAGCCGCAATGGGGCATGGACATGATGTCCGATGAAGCCCGGCTGGAACTGGGCTTCATGTAATTGCATTCCATCCGGCCAGCGGCAGACAGCCCCCGGCCGGGTCTGACCGGGATGATTCCGGTCATAACTGCAGATTGTCCAATCTGCCCTGCGCGATACCGGCGGCAAACCGGCCTGCGACATCGGGCCGGAAATACAGTCTGACTGCAGCATCGGGCAGCACCTTCGCACTGAGCAACCCGGCAGCCGCAGGAATATCGGCCACCGAGATTGGCGCGGAAAATCCGCTCTCCACGGCGTTGCGTATCCCCTCGACCGTCTCACGGGTGCCGATCCCGGCAAAATTAGAGGCGTGGATTCGTGCAGACCCGTTTCGCCGCACCTGCAACCGAACATCGGTTGCGGCATTCGGGGCCGGGATCGCCTCGATCAGGATGGGCATTTCCAGCCACCAGTCCGGATCGGGAATAAACCAATGCCCCGAGGAGACCTCACCCGCCAACCGGAAGGTGATCGTGCGGTTCCTGCTGCGCATGAAGTCGCCACCGGTCGAGGACACCCCAACGATCGAGACAGATTGGATATCGACGCGGGCGTCGGTTATCCGGTTGCGAAACGCGGCCTCGAACGCGGCCAGAACACCCGATCGCGACAGGGTCGCCACTGCGGGATCGATCCCCGCATTGTCTTGCCAAAACAGGACACCGTTCTGGAAATCACTGAACCATTGCGCCGGTGACTGCCCGATCATCATCTCATCGCTGGTTGGATAGCCAAGACCGCCCCGTTCCCATCCCTGCCCGGCCCATGTGGCACGAATACCGCCCCGCACTTCCATCGGGCCGGTATCGGGATGCCAATAGATGCTGCCATTGCCGCTGAAGTGATTGTAGCGGCCAATCCGATCCGGGGTGGCCGTCTCATCGGTCACGGGCAGGAACAGATCACTGTTCGGGCCGCCCTTGAAATCGTATTTGCGGCGGATATCGCCATGAACCTCGTGCGCGCCGGTCGATGCCGAGTAATAGATATCGCAATGCTGGAACCGCTTGCGCTGACCCCCACGGACGTTTTCGCAGCCCGATACGGCATTGCCGGTGAACGCAATTCCCAAGGCTGCGGCCTTGGCATCGATATGGGCGCACGGGTCACGCGCGTCTAAAGCGTCATTGTTGGCCTGCAGGGTCACATCGGCCCAGTCCCCGCCTTCATCGGTGTTGGCCACGCGTTGAGTTAACGTCACACCACTATCCGCGGCGACCGATCCGTTCATGCCGGCCGTGCCGTCAAGGTCGCTGCTGTTCGTAGATGTGCCTTCATAAAGCCGCAAATCGCCACTGACCCGGACTGCGCCGCCGCCAGAACGGCTAAAGGTGATCCGGGCTTCCACCCTGACCTCTCCGCCGCAACGCCCGATATCAAATATCTGCCGTTCCGGCGTGGTATCATCCAGCAGCAAGGTGCCCGAGACGCTGCGATTTGCGTATTCATCGCTAAACGGCCAGCTTTCATCATCCTTGATCCTCATGGACAGCGTGTAATTGATCAAATTCGTCATGATAAAGGGTCCTTTCAAAAGCCATTCGTCATCTTTTTCGACATTCGGGCAGCATGGCGGATCGGGCGTGATCGCGACGTGACCCTCACGTTAACGAATGCGAAAAACGCAGCCGCCAGCACTGATCTTGAGTTGTCGGCGATGAACCCCTATTTTGAAGGCCATAGCGACCAGATGCCCCGGACCGTCGCGCCGGAACAAAGGTTCGACCATGTTTTCAATTCCCGGCACCTCGCCCGTGACCATCACCCCCGCCGCCGAGCGTCAGATTGCAAAGCTGATGGCGGGCAAAAATGCCTTTGGCCTGCGGATCGGGCTGAAAAAGGGTGGCTGTGCAGGTATGGAATACACCATGGAAATGGCCACAGAACCCGCTGCGAATGAAGAAGTCATTCAACAGGGCGAGGCTCGTGTGATGATTGCGCCAATGGCGCAGATGTATCTGTTCGGCACCCAGATCGACTATAAGACCGACCTGCTGGAATCCGGCTTCAAGTTCACCAATCCAAATGTGACCGAGGCTTGCGGATGTGGCGAGTCCGTGCGCTTTGAACCGCTGGAAGGCAGCCGCACGGCGAACTGACGCCCAGACGCAGGACATGACGCCATGTCAGGCGCTACCATGATTGCGCCGCGCCTCTGATCCTCCTAAGCCACTGACAACATGACAGGAGGAATACGGATGGCACCGCGTAAGCTGGCCGCAGGCAATTGGAAAATGAACGGCATATTGGCGTCGCTGGACGAAATTGACGCCTTGGCTTTGGCGCATGAAAATGCGGGCTGCGATATTCTGATCTGTCCGCCCGCCCTGTTGGTGCAACCCGCTGCCTGGCACGGAAAACAGATTGTCGCCATCGGCGGGCAGGACTGCCATGCCAATGCATCGGGCGCACATACAGGCGACATTTCAGCCGCTCAGCTAAAGGATGCGGGCGCGGAATATGTGATCCTCGGCCATTCCGAACGCCGCGCCGATCACAACGAAACCGACGCCCAGATCGCGGCCAAGGCCGCCGCCGCCCATGCCGCTGACCTTATCGCCATCATTTGCGTTGGCGAAACCGAGGCACAGCGTGACGCCGGAGAAACGCTGGATATCATTGCAAGGCAGCTTGCCGGGTCAATCCCTGCGGGTTCGACCGCTGCCAACACCGTGATCGCCTATGAGCCGGTCTGGGCCATCGGCACAGGCCGCACCCCCACCAATGACCAAATCGCCGAGGTTCACGCCCTGATGCGCGACAGGCTGGAAAGTCTGGTTGGAAGCGCGGGTGATGTCACCCTGCTGTATGGTGGCAGCGTAAAGCCCGGCAATGCCGCGGAAATTTTTGCCCTGCCCAACGTCAACGGTGCATTGGTCGGCGGCGCCAGCCTGACGGCCTCTGACTTTGGCGCGATCATCACTGCGCTGGACGCGGCCTGATCAGGCGGGCTTGCGCCACTCCATCATATGAAACCACGGCACGCGGCTGTAGCGTGCCGTTTTATCCGGGTCACCTTCGCCATCCGGCATCGGTTCGTCATAATGGGTCAGGTGCAGGCCGGTTTGCAGCAAAAGCTGCATATACAAGCTCATCGGGCGGTGCCAGTTGCGAATATAGATGCCCTGCCAGCCAACCCATTCAGCATGGGGCCGCATGTAATTGTCGATGACAAAGCGTTGCTGCCCCTTGTTGCTGCCAAGCCAGCTTCCAGCAGTTGCAAAGCTGTTCAGATTGACGATCAACAACGCGCCACCGGGCACCAGAACGCGGGCCGCCTCGGCAATGGCGTCTTCGATGCCATCCACATCCACCAAGGTCAGGCAACACAACACCAGATCGAATGAGGCATCGGGGAACGGCAACTGCTCGGCCCGGGCATCGATATAGCTGCCCGAAGGGTCACGTTCGATCGCGACTTCACGCAGGGCTTTGGTTGGTTCGACCCCGACGGTTGCGATCCCCATGGCCTGAATGGCGCGACACATCCGCCCCTCGCCGCAGCCAATGTCCAAGCCGCGCTTGAAATCGCCCCGCTGGATACGCTGCAACAAGGGGGCGTCGATCACATGTTCCCGCGCAAAGTCACCCCGATCACCAAGTGTCGCGATCCACGCCTGCGCCGAGGCTTCCCAGCCGTTGTCGTCCGTCATACTGCCCCCACATCACTGTCCGATGGGTCTAGTAACCCAAAGTCACAACGTCCAGCCCGCATCCGGACAAAAGAAAAACGCGGCCCCGCAAGGAGCCGCGTTTTCCAATTCAGATCGTATCGAACTTAGAAGCGATACGAACCGCGAATCGAAACCAGATCGGTGTCCAGATCGACATCGCCGTTCGAACCGTCGATCACGTCCGAGAAGTCGCTGCGGGTGTATTCCAGACCAACCGAGAACTTCTGGGTGACCAGGTATTCGACGCCAACGCCATAGGTCCAGCCGGTTTCCGAAACGTCGCCTGCATCTTCATCGGTCGAGATGTGCGCAACACCAGCGGTCAGGTAGGGCTGGAACTGGCCCATGTTGTAGCCAGCGCGGCCACGCAGACGCCACAGGTCGGCATCGCCTTCATAATCGTCGAAGTCGACTTTGTTATAGTCCAGTTCGCCGCCCAGGATCCAGTTGCCGACGCCACGGGTATAACCACCGTGGATACCCCATGCTTCCGTATCGCCCAGGTCCAGGTCGTCGCCTTCACCGTCCAGTTCTGCGCTGCCCTGACCGTACTGCAGACCAGCGTAGAAGCCGTCCCAGTTGTAAGCAGGTGCTTCAGCAACGACCGGAGCCACAACAACGGGTGCCGGTTCGATGGGTGCGGTATAACCACCGGCATAAGCGCCAGTAGCGGTGATGGCTGCAACCGATGCGAGGATCAGTTTTTTCATGGATCAAACTCCTTGTTCTATGCCGATTGAGGTAGGCCGGTGGTCTTGGTGTTTAAACCCGACAGCACCGGCACACCGGTCTTTGCGTTGCCCAAAAAACACAGAGGCAGAAAGGGGCCGACAAGAAGGCGTCACGCAAATGAGAGAATATTATAATTACTTTACAATAAACTATACAAAACATGACAGAGAAACAATTCTTCTCCTAGCGGGCAGGAACAAGAATGTGAGTGAGAATTGCACACCATGCAACGAACTTGATCTTGCCATGTTTTGGTCATTTTTCGCCCCGACTCAATTCAAAAAGGCATAGCAGCCCTGCAACAGCGTCAAACCAGCGGCAATCAGGACTTTAAAAAGGGGATTCGCAGCGTCACTGGACCTGGCCGTCTTTACCCGTGACAGTTCGTCCTGTCAGTTTGGCAATCCGACCCCCGCGTGCGTCGACAGCTGCCTGACCGAATTGGATCCATGCACTGCAACGCCACCCCGGGATTTTGCACGAACATTCCACAATACGGAATGAGCTTCCCCAAATTTATCTGCGATCTCCAACAAGTTTCCTATGGCGATAAATTTTCCCTTGCTTTCAGCAGAAATATTATCTCAAAAACGAACAGAATACGCGGCAGCCATGTCCACATCGTGGATAGGCAGGGTTGGGGAGAGCCCGCCGCATCAGGGAGGGACGTATGCAGCTCAGCGAAACTGAGGCAGGGGCCGAACTGGCGCTTGGCGGAATCGAGGCGATGGCCCAGCCCAAACGCGCCGAACGCTGGATGCGGCCCGTCGAAATTCTGGCGGCGGCCTTGCTGATTACGATGATGGTGACAGTTCTTGCCAACGTCTTCTTTCGCTATGTGCTGGCCAAACCGCTGATCTGGGGGGATGAGGTCGCCTCGATCAGCTTCATCTGGATGGCGATGCTGGGCGCGGCGCTGGCTGTCGACCGGCACGAGCATATGAAGCTGACGGTTTTTCTGCCGTTGCTGCCGGATCGGATTGCCCGCATGGCCGAGGTTGCAGGTCAGGTTCTGGTCTGCGTTCTGTTGCTGCGCCTGCTGCCGGTCGCGATCGAATACGCATACGAGGAAAGCTACGTCACCTCGCCCGCGCTTGGCATTCCAATGTCGTGGCGGGCGTCAGCCATTCCCGCCGGCATCGGCCTGATGGCCTTGCTGGCCGTGCTGTCGGTGATCCGCACGAAGGAATGGAAAACCATTATCGGCACCTTGATTGTGACCAGCGCATTGGTTGCGCTGTTATGGGTCATCAAGCCTGCAATGCTGACGCTGGGCAATTGGAACCTGCCGATCTTTCTGGGCTTTTTTGCCGCGGTCCTGCTGTGCATCGGTGTGCCTATCGCCTTTTGCTTTGCCCTTGGAACGCTGGCCTATCTGACCTTTGCCAGCCATTCGCCAGTCTTCGTCATGATGGGCAGGATTGACGAGGGCATGTCGTCGCTGATCCTGCTGTCGGTGCCGGTCTTCGTGCTGCTGGGATGCATTCTGGACGCAACCGGCATGGGCAAGGCGATCGTCAACTTTCTTGCCTCGCTGCTGGGCCATGTGAAGGCGGGGATGAGCTATGTCCTTTTGGGGTCGATGTTCCTTGTCTCGGGCATTTCCGGGTCCAAGGTATCGGACATGGCAACGGTCGCCCCTGCCCTGTTTCCCGAAATGCGCCGCCGAGGACATTCGGGGCCGGAAATGACGGCGCTGCTGGCCACTGGCGCCGCGATGGCCGACACGGTGCCGCCATCCATCGTCCTGATCGTTCTGGGATCCGTCGCCGGCGTATCGATTGCGGGGCTGTTCACATCAGGCTTTGCCATCGCCATGGTGTTGCTGATCGTGCTGGCCCTGCTGGCCCGCTGGAAAGCGCGGGACGAGGATATGAGTGGCGTCAAGCGCGCCACCCTGCCCCTGATCGGCAAGGCTGCCCTGATCTCGGCCCCGGCACTGGTCTTGCCCTTCATGATCCGCAGCCTGGTCGGCGGCGGCGTCGCCACCGCGACCGAGGTGTCGGCCATTGCCGTCCTTTATGCCTTTATCATCGGCATCGTTCTGTATGGCGGGATTCCCGTTCGCAAGATCGGCACGATGCTGATCGATACCGCCGCCATGTCGGGGGCGATCCTGCTGATCCTTGGCGCGGCGTCGTCCATGGCATGGGCGTTGACGCAATCGGGCTTTGCCCGCGATCTGATGACGCTGGTGACCGGCCTGCCCGGTGGCTGGATCGTGTTCATGCTGGCATCCATCGTCATCTTTCTGGTGCTGGGCTGCGTGCTGGAGGGCTTGCCCGCCATCGTGCTGCTGGCCCCGATCATGTTCCCGATTGCACGTGGCCTTGGCATCCATGATGTGCATTACGCCATGGTCATCGTCACCGCGATGAATATCGGGCTGATGGCCCCGCCCATCGGCATCGGCTTCTATATCGCCTGCAAGATCGCGAACGTCCCTGCCGAACAGGTGATGCGCCGCATCTGGCCCTATCTGAGCGCGCTGCTGGTCGGCCTTTTGCTGATCGCTGCCGTTCCGTGGTTTTCAATCGCACTGCTTTGACCAGAACCAACAACATCCTTTGGGAGGAGGACCCCATGACCATCAACCGCCGTAACGTCCTGATGACTGCTGCTGCCGGTGCGCTTGCCGCGCCCTTCATCCGGCCCGGCATGGCCCGCGCCGCCGATTTCAGCTATAAGATCGCGAATAACCAACCGCTGGAACACCCCAGCAACGTCCGCCTGCAAGAGGCGGTGGCCGCGATTCTTGAGCAGACCAGCGGCAGCGTGGACATCCAGATTTTCCCGTCGAACCAGCTTGGCGCGGATACCGACGTTCTGGGGCAGCTGCGTTCCGGCGGGGTCGAGTTCTTCCAGCTGTCGCCGATCATCCTGTCGACGCTGGTACCCAATTCCTCGATCAACGGTGTCGGCTTTGCCTTCCCCGATTACGACACCGTCTGGAAGGCGATGGACGGCGAGCTGGGCGCCTATGAGCGCGGGCAGATCGAAAACGCCGGTCTGGTGGTGATGGACAAGATCTGGGACAACGGGTTCCGCCAGACGACATCCTCGACCAAGCCGATCACCACGCCCGCCGATCTGGAAGGCTTCAAGATCCGGGTGCCGGTCAGCCCGCTATGGACCTCGATGTATACGGCATTCGGCGCGGCCCCGGCCTCGATCAATTTTGCCGAGGTTTATACCGCGCTGCAAACCGGCATCGTGGATGGGCAGGAAAACCCGCTGGCGATCATGAAGGTCGCCAAGATGTGGGAGGTTCAGAAATACCTGTCCATGACCAACCACATGTGGGACGGCTTCTGGCTGCTGGGCAACCGCCGTGCATGGGGCGCCCTGCCCGAAGAGGCGCAGCAGATTGTCGCCGACAATTTCAACGCCGCCGCCGACAAGCAGCGTGCCGATGTGATGGCGTTGAACGCCAGCCTGCGCGGCGAACTTGAGGCCGAGGGCTTTACCTTCAACGAGGTCGATCCCAAACCCTTCGAGGACAAGCTGCGCGAGGCGGGCTTCTATGCCGAATGGAAGAAAACCTATGGCGACGAAGCCTGGGCCATTCTGGAAACAGCCATCGGCCGCACGCTGGTCTGATCCTGATGACGCAAGCCCCCGCCACCGCAACAGGTGAACCCGCCGCTGGCGGGGCGCAGGCGGTGGTGCGGGCGCTGTCGCTTCTGTCGCTGGTCGGCAGGGGCGGCAGCGACGGTGTGGGGCTTGCACAGCTTTCCCAGTCAACCGGCCTGCCGCGCCCGACAGTGCGGCGTCTGTTGCTGGCGCTTGGCACGGCGCGGATGGTGGAACAGGACCGGCAAACGCGGCGCTATCATCTTGGCCCCGAAGCCTATCTGCTGGGCAGCTTTGCCGCCGATCGTCACGGCATTCTGACACATGCGCGGCCCTCGATGCAGCGGTTGGCCATGGAAAGTGGCGATACGGTTCTGCTAACGATCCCGCAGGACGATCACACCCTGTGCCTTGAGCGGGTCGAGGGTGATTTCCAGATCCGCACCCACGCCCTGATGCGCGGTGATCGCAACCGGCCGGCGTCGGCGCGGGCGCCATGGCAATCCTTGCCGCCTTGCCACAGACCGAGGCCGATGCCCTGCAACGCCGCGTGGCCCATCTGACCGGCGATCTGGCCGAGACCCTGGCACTGGATCAGGCCGCGACCCGGCGACAGGGCTATGCGGTGAACCCCGGTCGCATCGTGCCGGGATCGTGGGGATTGGGCGTTGCGATCCTGTGGCCTGACGGACGGCCCGCAGGTGCGCTGTCCATCGCCGCGATCGAGGATCGGATGCGTCCGGAACGACGGTCGGACCTGATTGCCGCGTTGCAACGCGAAGCCCGCCTTGTCGAAGAACATCTGGCCGCGCTTGGCGGCATCCCTAAATCCGAACGCAAAAGGAATACCGCATGAGCGATCCGTTGATTGTCGGCTGGGCGCATACGAAATTCGGCAAATCCGACGCACCCGACACGCTGTCCCTGATGCAGCAGGTCGCCCTGCCCGCGCTGGAACATGCCGGTATCGGGGCGGATGCCGTCGATGGCATCTTTGTGGGTGTCTATAATAACGGCTTTTCGCGTCAGGATTTTCAGGGTGCCCTGGTCGCAATGGGGACACCTGAACTGGCGGGCGTTCCCTTCATGCGCACGGAAAACGCCTGCGCCACGGGGTCGGCCGCGCTGTATGCGGCAGCCGATTTCATCGCTTCGGGCCAGGGCAAGGTTGCGCTGGTGATGGGCGCGGAAAAGATGACTGCCACGCCGGGCCCAGAGGTTGGCGATATCCTTTTGTCAGCCAGCTATGTCCCTGAAGAGGGCCAGATCGATGGCGGCTTTGCGGGCGTCTTTGGCCGCATCACCAGCACCTATTTCCAGCGCCACGGCGACCGGTCCGAGGAGTTGGCCATGATCGCCGCCAAGAACCACGAAAACGGCATGCGCAATCCGCTGGCCCATATGCAGAAGTCCTTTGATGTGGCGTTCTGCAATACACCCTCTGACAAGAACCCGATGGTGGCGGGGCCGTTGAGGCGCACCGATTGTTCGTTGGTGTCGGATGGCGCGGCCGCGCTGGTTCTGGCCGCGCCCGACGTGGCCGCCGATCTGCAACGCGCCGTCGCATTTCGCGCACGGGCGCAGGCGGGCGATCTGCTGGCGCTGTCGCGGCGCGATCCGATTGCGTTCGACGGCCCGCACCGGGCATGGCGTGATGCGCTGGATCGGGCGGGCTTGGGCATCATGGATCTTGATCTGGTCGAAACTCATGACTGCTTCACCACCGCCGAGATGATCGAATATGAGGCGATGGGCCTTGCCCCGCGAGGACAGGGCTGGCGCGCGATCCGCGACGGGGTGACGCGCTTTGACGGTGCCTTGCCGGTCAACCCATCAGGCGGGTTGAAATCGCGCGGCCATCCCATTGGTGCAACGGGCGTATCGCAGCATGTCATGGTGGCAATGCAACTGGCAGGGGATGCGGGCGCAATGCAATTGCCCGGCGCGGCCTTGGGCGGCGTCTTCAATATGGGCGGCGCGGCAGTCGCCAGCTATTGTTCGATATTGGAGCGCGTGAAATGAGCGGTCCTGTCGGTGGCATTTCCCCGGTTTCCACGCGGGTGATGAACCTTGCCACCTTTCTGACACAGGCGGCGCGACGCGACCCGGATGGTATTGCGCTGGTCATGGGCGACAGTCGCTGGACCTGGTCCGACTTCGAGGCTCGCACCGACGCATTGGCCCATGCGCTGCAAACCCGCTTTGGGCTGCGCAAGGGCGATCGGGTGATGTGTCAGTCGCAAAACTGTCTGGAAATGATGCAGGCCATGTTCGCGGTCTGGCGCGCGGGCGGGGTATGGGTTCCCGCCAATTTCCGCCAGACCCCGGATGAGGTCGTCTATCTGACCCAGTCATCGGGCGCGACGCTGATGATCTGCAACGCAGCCTTCCCCGAACATGCCGCCGCCTGCCGCGCGGAATGCCCCATGCTGACCGACATACTGTCCTTCGGTGCGGCTGATTTCGGGCCATCGGTTCAGGACATCACTGCCGACGCGATGGGCAGCCGCCCGCAAATCGCGGCGGTGGATCGCGATGACCCCTGCTGGTTCTTCTTCACATCCGGCACGACCGGACGGCCCAAGGCCTCTGTTCTGACGCATGGTCAGATGGCGTTCGTCGTCACCAACCATCTGGCCGATCTGATGCCAGGGCTGACCGGCGACGATGCCTCACTGGTGGTGGCGCCGCTGTCGCACGGCGCGGGCGTGCATCAACTGACCCAGGTTGCGCGCGGCGTGAAGACCGTGCTGATGCCGTCCGAAAAATTCGATGTGGCGACGGTCTGGGAATTGGTTCGGGAATGGCGCGTCTCGACCATGTTTACGGTGCCGACGATCCTGAAGATGATCGTCGAACATCCCGCGACCGCTGCGGCTGATACATCATCCTTGCGCTATATCATCTATGCCGGGGCGCCGATGTATCGGGTGGATCAGCAAAAGGCGCTGACCACGCTGGGCAAAGTGCTGGTGCAATATTTCGGTCTGGGTGAATGCACCGGCAATATCACCGTGCTGCCGACATTTCTGCACGATGCCGATGACCTGCCCGGCACCCGCATCGGCACCTGCGGCTATGCCCGCACCGGGATCGAGGTGCAGATACAGGACGATCAGGGTAATGAACTGCCCCCCGGCCAGACCGGTGAAATCTGCTGCATCGGGCCTGCGGTCTTTGCTGGCTATTATCAGAACCCCTCCGCTAACGCGAAGTCGTTCCGCGATGGCTGGTTCCGCACCGGCGATCTGGGCTATATGGACGAGGCAGGCTTTCTGTTCATCACGGGCCGCGAATCCGACATGTTCATCTCGGGCGGATCGAACGTCTACCCCCGAGAGATCGAGGAGAAGATCCTGACCCATCCGGCGATCTCCGAGGTTGCCGTGCTGGGCGTGCCCGACCCCTTGTGGGGTGAAATCGGCTGGGCGGTCTGCGTGCCATCTGCCTCGATCCAGGAAGCCGAACTGGCCGCGTTCCTTGATGGCAAACTGTCGCGCTACAAGATGCCCAAACGGTTCCTGTTCTGGGATGCGCTGCCAAAATCGGCCTATGGCAAGATCACCAAAAAGCTCATCCGCGAAGAATTGGAAGCACGCGGTCTTATCGGCGACGAAAAGGCGCGCGCGTGAGGCGTGGGATGATCCATCCCGGCCCGCGTGCTGATCAGCGGGTGCAGGCGCGACGGGCGACGTTGGTCCCGATAAAAGGCATCCTTCCCGCCGGAGTCAGTGTCATGCAGGCGGTGGGCGATCTGTTCGCGGCCCATGGCTGCCGGGGCGGCATGCTTTGGCTGGACGGCGTGACCTGTGATCCGATGCGTTATGTGCTGCCCGCGCTGTCAACCGATGGCCTGCACGCGGCGTGGTATTCAGAGACCTATGCCCCTGACGGGCCGTGGGTCATCGAAAGTGCGACAGCCAGCGTGGGACAAAAAAACGGTGAACCCTTTCTGCACTGTCATGGCATCTGGACCAATGACCGCACGCGGGACATGGGCCACCTGCTGCCCTTTGACAGCATTCTGACGGCGCAGGCGCAGGTCAGTGGGCTTGGCGCGGCTGATACATGGTTTGAATCGCTGCCGGACAGTGAGACCGCATTTACCCTGTTCACCCCGGTGAATGGCGATAGGGGTCGATCTGTTCTTGCGCGTCTTCTGCCCGGTGAAGACGTCATCACCGCCATCGAGGCTTTGGCCGCCGAACACGGTATTCTGCACGCCAATCTGCATGCGGTGGGCAGCATCGACCATATCCGGTTCACCGATGGCCGCAGGGTCGATTGCCTTGCGACCGAACTGCATTTCACCGGCGCCACGCTGGCCGACGGCAGCGCAGATATCCCCATAGAGGTGGTGGACATCACCGGCGAAATTCACCGTGGAACGCTGACACGGGGCCATAACCCGGTGGGCGTCACAGTTGAACTGATTATCGAAACCAAAGGACAGAAAGCATGAGCAAAGTTGCCATTGTCACCGGCGGGTGCCGGGGAATCGGTCTGGCCGCAACCGAGATTTTCCTGGAACAGGGCTGGCGCGTCGCGATCGTAGACCGCGACACAGAAGAACTGCATGCCGCCGCAGCAAACCTGCCCGGCGTGCTGGCGGTCGAGGCTGATATTTCCGATCCGGTGCAGGTGGATCGGATGATCGCGGAAACGGTCACGGCCTTTGGTCAGGTCGATGCGCTGGTCAACAACGCCGGTGTGGCGCTGTTCGCCCGCGTCGGCAAGACCGGTTTCGACGAATGGCGAGAGGTGATGGGAACGAATCTGGATGGCGTTTTCCTGTGCACGCAAGCCGCCGTCCCCGAACTGGTCAAGACCAAGGGGGCCATCGTCAACATCGCCTCGATCTCTGGTCTGCGGGCATCGACGCTGCGCGTGGCCTATGGCACGTCCAAGGCGGCGGTGATCCATCTGACCAAACAATTCGCGGCAGAACTGGGCGAAGCGGGCATTCGCGTCAATTGCGTGGCGCCCGGCCCCGTGCGCACCAAACTGGCCATGGCGGTCCACGCGCCCGAAATCATCGCGGCCTATTACGACGCCATTCCCCTGAACCGCTATGGAGAGGCGCGAGAAATCGCCGAGGCGATTGTCTTCCTCGCCTCGGACAAGGCCAGCTTTATCAGCGGGCAGACGCTGGCGGTGGATGGCGGCTTTGCCGCAACAGGTGTCGGCCTGCCTGCCCTGCGGCGGGAAAACGAAGCGGTCTAAGGCGGCGTTGCGGAACTGCCGAAAATGCCAGCGACCTCGATGTGGCCGCTGGCATTTTCCATGCCGATGCCATTAAACCTTGGCGCATCATCAAGATCCGAGGGACCACATGGCCTATTTCCCCACCTGGCGCCGCGCGACGGGCAATACCGTCCTGCCAGATGAAAAACTGCCGCCGGCAGCCGCAGTTCCGATGAGCCTGCAACATTTGCTGGCAATGTCGGGATCGACCATTCTGGCGCCGCTGCTGATGGGGTTTGATCCGAATGTCGCCGTCTTCTTTTCGGGCATCGGCACGCTGCTGTTCTTCTTCATCACCGGCGGCCGAGTGCCCAGCTATCTGGGATCGTCATTCGCCTTTATCGCCGTGGTGATCGCCGCCACAGGCTTTTCCGGCAGCGGGGCAAATCCAAATATCGGCGTGGCCCTTGGCGGCATCATCGCGGCGGGCGCGGTCTATGCATTGATCGGCCTGATCGTCATGGCTGCCGGCGCTGGCTGGGTGGAAAAGCTGATGCCCCCCGCGGTGACAGGCGCGATTGGCGTGGCGATCGGCCTGAACCTTGCGCCCGTCGCCGTTGGACAGCTAAAGGGCAGCGGCGCCCATATGGCCATCGCCTTTGCCACCGTGCTGTGCATGGCAATGGTATCGGCCTATGGGCCACAGGCGATCCGCCGGGTCGCCGTTCTGCTGGCGCTGGTCTTTGGTTATGCGCTGGTCCTGATCCTTGGCAATGGGGCGGGGCTGCTGCCCGGCATCGATTTCAGCAGCGTTGCGGCGGCACCGTGGTTCGGACTGCCCAATTTTGTGAAGCCGGAATTCAACTGGCAGGCGATCAGCCTGATTGCCCCCGTAGCCGTCGTTCTGGTGGCCGAAAATCTGGGCCATATCAAGGCCCTTGGCTCGATCACCGGGCAGAACATGGACCGCTATATCGGGCGCGGTTTTCTGGGCGACGGCATTGCCACCATGATCGCGGGATCGGGCGGCGGCACAGGTGTGACCACCTATGCCGAAAATATCGGCGTCATGGCGATGACCAAGGTCTATTCGACGCTGATTTTTCCAATCGCTGCAATGATCGCGATTTTCCTTGGCCTGTCGCCCAAATTCGGCGCGGTCCTGCAAACCATTCCAGCCCCGGTTCTGGCCGGTCTGGCGGTGTCTGTCTTTGGGCTGATCGCCTCGGCAATGGCGCGGATCTGGGTCGATAACAAAGTCGACTTTTCCGATTCGCGGAACCTGTTCACCGTGGGGGTCGCGCTGATTCTTGGCGCTGGCGATTTCACGGTGAATATCGGTGGCTTTGCACTGGGTGGCATCGGCACCTCCACGCTGGCTGCGCTGATGCTGTATCAATTGCTCAGCATCGGCCGTCGTTAACCGACCATCGCCCTGACATCTTTGTTGAAAGGAAGATGGTCGGGGCGAGAGGATTCGAACCTCCGACCTACGGTACCCAAAACCGTCGCGCTACCAGGCTGCGCTACGCCCCGACTTGGCGGCTTCTAGCGGATCAAAACGCCGAGGGAAAGACCTAGTCGCAGGGCCAAGCCGCACGATTTGGATTTAATCGTGGATGGGCCATGGGTTGCCCGATCTTCAGCCCATGCGCATCCGCCTGTCCGGCCGCGATTTCCAAAATCATCAGGCGTTCCGGCTGCGGATCACCAATCGCCGCCCCGGGGATCGAGGTTTCGTCCATCGGACGGGCATTTCGGTGGATATGCCGAATCACCCCGGCAGCGTCCATGAAGATCAGATCCAGCGGGATATAGGTGTTACGCATCCAGAAACTGGTTCTTCGCGGGCTGTCATAGATGAACAGCATCCCGGAATCCGCGGCCAATTCACGGCGATACATCAACCCTTGGGCGCGTTCGGAGTCATCATCGGCGATTTCGACGCGAAAGGACGTCACGCCCTGCGCGGTATTGAAATGCACGACATCGCCCGCGCAAACCGGCGTCTGGGCAAAAAGTGGCGGGGAAAATGTCAGGCCAGCAATAAGAAAGGCCGCCGAAGCGACCTTATTCTGCAACATGAGCAAGGAAATCATCGTCTCGTTCGTGTTCGTCATCGGAAGCACCGAACAGGCTGTCGCTTTGCGGCACGCCGCTGTCCCAGCTGCTGATTTGCGCAGCCATCAGGCCACGCGGCCCTTCTACGACACGAATGCCGATAGCCTCACCGATGGCCAAATCGGCAAAACCCGAATGGCGCAGCACTTCGACATGCAGGAACACATCATCCGGAAGGCCGAAAATATTCGCGAATCCAAAGCCTTTTGCCTTGTCGAACCATTTCACCCGTGCCGGACGCAGCGGCAGGCTGTCCAATTGTTCGATGACGCCATTTTCCAGATCGGCGATCGGTGCACTGCCGTCAGTGACCGGCGGCTCGATCGAGACGACTTCGGTGGCTTGCAGACCGCGCTTGGTCGGTTGCATCCAGACCGTCACGCGCGATTGATCAGCAACCGAACTGCGACCGAAGTTACGCAGCACGTTTGCATGCAAGAGGATGTCTGCCCCACCCTCTGAATTCAAGATGAAACCATACCCTTTCGCAGGGTCAAACCATTTGACCACACCAAAGACCAGTTTCAGTCCATTTTCGTCCGTCATCGTCATATCACCGCATCGCACATTATCGTGCTGTTCTTTAGTTCGCCGCCTGCATCCGCCTGCACTGGCTCTTCGCGTGACTCAATTTTCCGAACCCACGAATGTAACTTGCTGCCGACGAACGAAATATCGTCAGCCATCTTGCCACGAAGGTCAAGCTGTCTATGGATACAATCTTTGAACAGCCCAACTCTCGTAATTTTGTATGTCCCATACAAAGCGATCATGCAAGCGAAACGCACCTTCAGCCCAAAACTCTATGGATACAGGATGTATCCTCAGTCCTCCCCAAGATGGGGGGCGTGTCGGGGAATTTCCATACCGGATCGTATATTTTGCGACATCCGCTAAAAGTTGCCCACGGCTTGCCAATGGGCGCGATTGTTTCGACGCCCACGCGCCGATCCTGCTTTGCAAGGCCCGGCTTGCGTAATATTCGTCCGCCTGCGGCCCTTCCTCGCGGGTAACGGTGCCGCGCACGCGTATCTGGCGGCGCAATGATTTCCAGTGCATGACGAAAGCCGCCTTGCCGGTGGCAGCAATTTGCCGACCCTTGGCGCTTTCGTAATTCGTATAGAAAACAAATGAGCCGTCGGTGCCGCTGCCTTCGATCGCTTTCAGCAGGACCATGCGAGCATCGGGCATTCCCTCCGGATCGACCGTGGACAACGCAATGGCGTTCGGATCATTCGGCTCGGTCTTTTCGGCTTCCGCCAACCAACGCCGCGCGATTTCAAAGGGATCATCTCCTGCGAACAGGCCATCTCTGTCAGCCATTCAATCATTCCTTGCGCTTGATGCTGCCTGACCTTTGCCATAAGCAAATTTCATAATTGGTTGAAAGCGCGAGAGTCAGAACATGTCAAGCGAGCAAAAAAACGGTTTGATGGCAGGTAAACGCGGTCTGATCATGGGCTTGGCGAATGATAAGTCCATCGCCTGGGGTATCGCGCAGGCACTGGCATCCGAAGGCGCAGAACTGGCGTTTTCCTATCAGGGCGACGCACTGAAGAAACGGGTTGATCCGCTGGCGGCGCAACTTGGCTCTGACATGGTGCTTCCCTGCGATGTCAGCGATGTCGCGTCGATCGACGCGCTTTTTGATACACTTCAGGAAAAATGGGGCAAGATCGACTTTCTGGTCCATGCCATCGGCTTTTCCGACAAGGACCAACTGCGCGGCCGTTACGCCGACACCACGCGCGAAAACTTTCTGATGACCATGGATATCTCGGTCTTTTCCTTCACCGCTGTCGCCAAACGTGCGGCTGCAATGATGCCTGATGGCGGCAGTTTGCTGACCCTGACCTATTACGGGGCCGAACGGGTGATGCCACATTACAACGTGATGGGCGTAGCCAAGGCGGCCCTGGAAGCCAGTGTCCGCTATCTGGCCGAGGATCTGGGCAAGGACGGTATTCGCGTCAATGCGATCAGCGCCGGCCCGATCAAGACGCTGGCCGCGTCAGGCATCGGCGATTTCCGTTACATCATGAAGTGGAACGAACTGAACTCGCCCCTTCGCCGCAATGTGACACAGGAAGACGTCGGAAATTCGGCGCTGTATCTGCTGTCGCGGCTTGGCGCGGGTGTGACCGGCGAAACGCATCACGTCGATTCGGGCTATCACGTCGTCGGGATGAAGGCGGTTGATGCGCCCGATATTGCCGTGGTGAAGAAAGACTGACCGGGGCCATATAAAGCAGCATGATCACGGTCACCGCGCAGCAGTTGCAGATCTTCGCCGGAATTCTGGTCCCGGCGATCCTGTCCCCTGGTCCTGCGGTGATCGCGGCCAGTCAAAGCGCCTTTGCGCTTGGGCGGGCGCGCACGCTGCCCTATGCATGGGGACTGGCCTTTGGCGCGTCGCTGTGGTGTGCCGTGTCTCTATTGGGTCTGACCATCATCTTTCAAACGCTTCCCTGGACCTATACGGCCCTGACGGTGCTGGGCGGGCTGTATCTGTTATGGATCGCATGGAAGATGTGGCGGCACGCGCCCGATCCCTTGCCGGACCCTGCCGAAGGCACGGGGGGAATCAGCTTTTGGGGCGGGGTGACATTGAACCTGTCGAACCCGAAACCTGCGCTGTTTTATTCATCAGTCCTTCTGTCCGTGTTCCCTCTGTCTTTGACCGTTCTGGATAAAGTTGCAATTTACACTACGGCAGTTAGCGTCGAGATGATATTTTATACCGCCGTTGCCTGCTTGATGGCTTTGCCTTGGCCGCGACGTCGTTATTATGCATCAAAATTCTGGATAGACCGTGGTGCCGGGCTGTTGATCGGACTTTTGGGCCTGACGCTGATTTTGCGCCACTGACGCGACTGACTAGGGAGCCGATAGATGATGGACCGCCTGCCCCACGAAAAGGGTTTTCACGTAAGCTGGGATCAATTGCACCGCGACGCACGGGCCCTGTCCTGGCGCCTGGACGGCAATGACTGGCGGGCGGTTGTCGCGGTGACGCGCGGCGGTCTGGTTCCGGCAATGATCGTGGCGCGGGAACTGGACATCCGCACCATCGATACGATCTCGATCCGGTCCTATAAGGGCGTGGGCACGGAAGCCGGCCAAGGCCAGCTGGAAGTGCTGAAAAGACCCGATGATCAGTTGATGCGCGATGGCGACGGCATTCTGGTCATCGACGATCTGGTCGATTCGGGCCGGACGCTGGAGCTGATCCGCGAAATGTATCCGAAAGCGCATTTCGGCACCGTCTATGCCAAGCCCAAGGGCAAGCCGATGGTGCAGACCTATGTCACCGAAGTGAGTCAGGATACATGGATCTTTTTCCCCTGGGATATGGCGCTGCAATATGTGCAGCCTTATCGCGGCACGGATTAAACCGATAATTTCAAATAATTGTGTGAAATTTCAGTTCATCTGGAACCTATCCGGGGGCCAATGACTTGTCTTTTCAATCGCGCCATACACGCACGGCGCGGCCTATTTAGGAGGAAAAGACATGCGCAAGTTCATGCTGACAACCGCCCTTGTTCTGCCCCTGTCCATGGGTGCAGCTTTCGCGCAGGATGCAACCACACCTGCCACAGATAGCCCTGCGGCCACGACCGAGGCTCCGGCAGATCCTGCTGCGGCACCCGAGGCTGGCAGTACTATGGACGCAGCACCGGAGGGTGCAACGGATGATCCCGCTGCGGCCGAAGTTGATGCCGCCGCAGAAGAGGCAGCCGCCGCAGCCGCAGCCGCAGAAGTCGCCGCAAGTGGGAAGGTCGTCCAAGAGCAAGCCGCGACGGAGCTTCGTCTTGACTGGGTCACCGGCGCATCTGTCGTCACGGCTGACGCAACCCCAATTGGTAATATCAACGACATCATCGTGGACAGCGAGACCGGCCAGATGATCGCTGCGGTGATCGGCGTAGGCGGCTTCCTGGGCATCGGCCAGAAGCAGATTGCCGTTCCGTGGGATCAGCTGGTCATCAACTACGACGCGCAGGAAATCACCAGCGACCTGACCAAGGAAGAGGCTGAAGCCGCGCCGGAATATGTCTTCCGTCAACAGGAAGCGGCGCCGGGCGCTGTCCCCGCCGATGCAACGGCACCGGTTGATCCGGCGGCGCCTGCCGACCCTGCAGCCGCACCTGCCGACCCGGCAGCAATGCCGACTGATCCGGCAGCCGCACCCGCAGACCCGGCCGCAATGCCGACCGATCCGGCAGCAGTGCCGGCCGAGGGTGAAACCGCACCGGCCAACTGATCTGTCTTATTGTTTATCGAGTATTGGGTGGCCCTTGGGCCGCCCTTTTCGATTCCGGTCATGCCCGGAAAGCGCCCGGAAACTGTCGCTACCGGATTGACGCAGCAGCTTGCTGCATCATCCCTGCGTCAGCTATTATCACCGCGCACAAAACGGGCAGCACCTTCGGCGGCGCGTCGAAGTGCGCTGCTTTTGTTCACCGTTTCTTCGAACTCGCTTTCGGGATTGCTGTCAAAGACAACACCGCCTCCGGCCTGAATGAACAACCCACCATCCTTGATGACGCCCGTGCGCAGCGCAATACACATGTCCATTTCACCATTTGCGGCGAAATAACCGACCGCGCCGCCATAGACGCCGCGCTTTTCAGGTTCCAATTCGTCTATGATTTCCATGGCACGAACCTTGGGCGCACCTGATACGGTGCCAGCCGGCAGCCCCGCCAGCAAGGCCGACAGGGCATCTTCGCCGTCACGCAACTCGCCCACCACGTTCGAGACGATATGCATGACGTGGCTATAACGTTCGATCACGAATTGCTCGGTCGGGTGAACCGTGCCCGGCTTTGCCACGCGCCCCACATCATTTCGGCCAAGATCCAGCAGCATCAGATGCTCGGCCAACTCTTTCTGGTCGCCCAGCAGGTCGGCTTCCAATGCGCGATCCTGGGCTTCGTCGGCACCGCGCGGACGGGTGCCCGCGATCGGACGAATGGTCACCTCTCCGTCCCGCAGACGGACAAGAATTTCCGGGCTGGCGCCGACGATCTGGAAGCCCTCCATGTTCAGAAAGAACATGAACGGCGACGGGTTCGTGCGGCGCAGGCTGCGATACAGCGCAAAGGGTGGCAGCGGGAAATCCATCCGCCAGCGCTGCGATGGAACCACCTGAAAGATGTCGCCAGCACGGATATAATCACGGGCCTTTTCGACAGCCGCCAGATATTCATCCTTGGCAAAGTTCGAAATCGGCTCTCCGATCTGGGCATCATGGCCCAGGGCGCGCGGCTCGGTTGGTTGGCGGTCCAGCGAACGCAGCGCGTCCATCACCCGTTCAGCCGCGCGGGCATAGGCGGCGCGGGCATTGTCACTGCCATCATGCCACGCAGGCGCGCACAACGTCACCTCGCCCTTCACACCATCCAGAACGGCAACCACCGAAGGACGCATCAGCATCGCGTCCGGCAGGTCCAGCGGGTCCGGGTTCACATCCGGCAAATGCTCGACCAGACGGATCATGTCATAGCCCAGATAGCCAAACAGCCCTGCGGCGGCTGGCGGCACACCATCGGGCATCGCCTCGATCCGGCTTTCTTCGATCAGCGCCCGCAAACTGTCCAGCGCAGGACGGTCATCCGTTTCGAATTGCCGGGAAAACCGAGCCTGCCGGTTGATCCGCGCCTTGCCGTCACGACAATCCCAGATCAGATCAGGCTTCATGCCGACGATGGAATAGCGTCCGCGAACCTCTCCTCCCGTCACCGATTCCAGCATAAAGCTCATCGGGGTGGCGTCGGTCAGTTTCAGCATCAGGCTGACCGGGGTATCCAGATCGGCCGCCAGACGGATGGTGACAAGCTGATTTTGCCCGGCCTTCCACGCGGTCTCAAATTCCGCAAAATCAGGCGTCAGATCCATTACTGAACCTGCGTGTTCACGGCATTGATGGCCGACTGGTTGATTTCCAGACCACCGCTGCGCTGCGCTGCACGGGCATAGTAGTCAAAAATATCCATGCTGAGGGATTCACCAATCCGCGAACGGACGGCTTCATCGACGCGCTGCGCATCCTCGCCTTCCAGATCGGCTTCGTTGATCGCATCCAAACGCAACAGGATCACGCGATCCTGAGCATCGACCACCTCGACTTCGCCCGGCGCGTCCATCTCGAATGCGCGGGCCACGACATCGGGCGGAACACCCTCGACCCAGCCGTCGCGGGTCAGTTCGGGGACTTCGACCCATGCCGATGCAGAGGCGGCCGGTTCAGCAACAGGGGCTGCATCGGGCGTTACCGCAGGGTTTTCGACCACGCCACCCGCACCGGTCGATGCGGCGGGTTCAGGTTGTGGCGCGGCGGCAGCGGTATCCTGCAACCGCTCTTCCTCGGCCAGGGCCAGCAGTTGGCGATGCGCCTCGCCCCGACGCCAATCTTCCAACACGTCTTCACGAACATCTTCAAAGGGTTTCAGCATGGGGGGAACGATCTCATCCAGACGAACGGCAAACACGCCGCCATCATCCAATTGGGTGATCGTCGGAAAATCGGTCTGGGTCAGGGCGTTCGCCAGATCGCGGAATGCCTGATATCCGGCGATGCTGCCGCCCTCGGACGCGCTGTCAGCAGACCATTCGATCTGGCCCAGTTCCAGTTCGGTCTGATCGGCAACCTCCTCCAGCGTCGCGCCGCCCACCAACAGGTCTTCGTAATCATGCGAACGGTCTTCGATCATGCGGACCGCACGGTCCATCGCTGCGTCGCTGCGAAGCTCCTCCTCTGCGTCCTCGAACGAGACATCCACCGGGTCAAGGATCGCGTGCATCGCGAACAGGGTCGGGCCAAGATTGGTCTGGATCGGCCCGACAACGCCCGGCTGTTCCAATTCAAAGATCGGCTCGCCAGCGTCGCCAAGACTGTCTTTGCTGGCTTCGCCCAGATCCACATCCTCCAGCGTCAGACCGCGTTGCGTCACCAGATCCTCGAATGAGATTTCGCCAGCATCGATACGCGCCTTGGCCGCCAATGCCTCATCTTGCGACGGCATCACAAGACGGCTGACCATGCGGCGTTCGGGCTGCTGATATTCGGCGGCTTTGGCGTCATAGGCCGCGCGCAAGGCCGCCTCGTCCAGCTGAACTTCGGGGGCCAGCATTTCCGGCGTCAGCCAGACATAGCTGATCTTGCGAATTTCCGGCGCGGTGAAACGGTCGGCATTGGCGCTGTGCCACGCTTTCAAGGTTTCCTCATCCGGGTCGGCAATCGGTGCCTGCAGCTGATCCGCAGTCAATTCGCGCCATGCGATATCGCGGCGTTCCAGCAACCAATGCACCGTCGTGTCCACAAGCGGCTGAGGCGCAACGACGCCACCCACGATGGCGCGTTGCAGCAACATGCGGGATTCATCGACGCGGATGGCGCTTTCAAACTCGGCTTCGGTCATCCGTTCACGACGCAATACTTCGCCGTATGCGGTGCGGTCAAACCTGCCGTTCGGACCACGAAACGCCGGGGCCTCCAGAATGCTTTGACGCACCTTTTCATCACCGACGGAAATGCCGATCTTGCGGGTCTGCTCTTCCAACGCGGCGGCGGTGAACAGTTGCGATTGCACGGCTTGCGGCAGACCGATGGCCTGCGCCTGCGCCATGCTCAGCGGCTGACCCGTCTGCTGCTGATAGCTTTGCATCTGATTGCGCAACGCCCGCAAATACTGATCCGCCGTCACCGGGGTTTCGCCCACCGATCCGACGGAACTTGAGCCGCCGGAAAAGCTGGTCACGCCGAATCCGCCAAGGCCAAGCACCATCAGGCCCAACAAAAGCCAAACGATGGTCGATTTTCCATGCGTGCGCAGGTTCTTCATGGCCCGGACTTCCCTCGTATTCTTTTCGCATTCGTCTTTAGGGCCGGGAAGGCGCGGCGACAAGCCTGTCAGGGCTGGAAGTTGACAAGCCTCTCGGCCAGTTGAGCGATATCGGCGCCGTCAACATTGGCAAATGCGATCCGGAAATGTTTCGCACCGGTCGGATCGTCGTCCGGCGTGAACATCGTCCCCGGCAGCGCCAGAACGCCTGCGTTTCTGACCAATAGCCGGGCCAGATCATTGCTGGGCAAATCGAACGGGTGTTCGATCCACGCAAAAAAGGCGCCGACGCTTTTCAACCGCCACCCCGGCAGTTCGGCAAACGCTGCCATCGTCGCATCTTTCCGCGCAAGGATTTCGAGGCGTTCACCGGCGACCCATTGCCGCAGGTTCTGCATCCCCCACAATGCGCCAATCTGGCCCAGTTGTGACGGAGAGATCGCGACAGTGTCCAGAAACTTTTCGACCTGATCCATCCGCTCGACCGAGGTGATGATCGCGCCCACGCGATGCCCCGTCAGCCTGTAGGCTTTCGAAAAGCTGTAAAGCTGGATCAGGGTCTGATCCCAGTCAGGCCGGGTCAGCAGATCATGCGGCGCATCGGGGCGGCTGTCAAAATCGCGATAGGTTTCGTCCAGAATCAGCGCGATTCCCGTTTCCTGCGCCAGATCGTAGAACTGCCCGACCAGCTCGGCCGGATATTCCGCACCTGACGGGTTGTTCGGCGTGACCAGCACAATCGCCTTCGTGCGCGGTCCTATCAGCGATTTGGCCTGTTCGGGGGATGGCAGCATGCCCTGGCCACAGGGCAACGGCACAGCGCGGATATCCTGCATATCCAGCCACATCTTATGGTTGAAATACCAAGGCGTCGGCAGGATCACCTCGTCCCCTGCCGAGGCAAGGGTCTGGATCACCGCACAGAAGGCCTGATTGCACCCCTGCGTGATCGCGACCTGCGCGGGCTGAACCTTGCCACCATAGGCGTCGCTGAATTCCTCGGCGACGGCTTCGCGCAGATCGGAATTTCCCAGAACGGGTCCGTAAAGATGCGCCTCGGGCCGGTTCAGGGCGGCATCCGCGATGGCCTGACGCAGCCCTTCGGGCGGCGGATCAACGGGGGCTGCCTGACTGACATTGATCAGCGGGCGTTCCGGTGGAAAACTGATACCCGCAAGCCAGCGGCGCGCCTCCATCACGGGGGGAGAGAAGGTCGCGGCAAGGGCCGGATTGACGGGTTTCATGATCAGTCGCGCTCCATGTTGCGCAATTCAGTGATATCTGGCGGCAAAGACAGGTCCAGCGAGGTGGACGCCACGGGAGGCGATACAGGCCCATCTGCATCCGGGGCGTGGTCTTGCGATTGCTGGACAGGAACCGTGGCTTCAGGTTCGGACGACACTTCCGACATGGGCACCCGCTCTGGTTCGGGCGCAGTGCCGGGCAAAGTCATAGCCTCGCCCTGTTCAGTTTCGCGAGCGGCCGCCGGTTCGATCGGTTCAATCACGTGCACGGTCACGTTCGGATCATCTTCGATCACGGCCGAAAATGTTTCGGAAACGCCAGAAAATGCTGACATATCAGGCACACTGTCCGGCTGCGCTGCGCGTGACAACTCTGGTGCGGAAGGCGCGGCAGGCGCGGCCAAAACCTTGGGCTGGTCAAATTCAGGTGCCGCTTCGGCATCGTTGGTGGTCAGTGCCGATGGCGCGGCATTCGCGGCGTCCGGACGAGCATCGTTCACGGCGATGGTCACGGGCGCCGGTTCGGCGGCGGGTGCAATCACGCCGGGCGCTTCGGTTTGACCCATGCTGCCCTGCGGCACATCCAACGGCGTGGGCAGGTTTGGCAGACGATCACCGCCGCGACCGAATTCCGACCCCACGGGCAGATCGACCGCACTGGCAACGGGGGCTTCCCCTGGCCGCCCGGCAACATCGTCGTCAGGCGCCGCCAAAGGCTCAGGATCGACAGGTGGCACGTCGACCAGAGCGGGCGCAGCTGGCTCGGGCGCGGTTGCGATCTCATCACCTGACCCGGATTCCAATGCGCCGTTCATCTTTTCAGGCCCATCCGCTGCGCCCTGATCCGCAGGCCGGGACTGTTCCGCCAACCCGGTGGTGCCAGTTTCGGCTGACCCAACCGGTTCGACTGGCTGATCGACAGGTGCGTCGGCCGGCTGCGGCATGGGCGACACAAGCGACAAAACCGCCAGCGCCCCGGCACTTATCAGCCCGCCATGCAAAAGACCTTTCCAGAAACCGCTTGTCATGTGCCTCTTCTTGTCCCTGCCGTCTTGACCCTTCGGCGCAGTATGCCCCATCTATAGCGAACCCGTTTCAAAGGGGAAACCGCCCCCAAATCAAGGCGCCAAAGATGATCCTTCTGATCGACAACTACGACAGCTTTACCTGGAACCTCGTGCATTACATGGGCGAAGCAGGCGCCGACGTGGCTGTTTGGCGTAATGACGCGCTGACGGTGGAACAGGCTTTGGCGATGAACCCTGACGGGATCGTGATCTCACCGGGGCCAAAGGCACCGGCGCAAGCGGGAATCTGCCTTGATCTGATCCGGGCCGCTGCCGAAAACGAAATTCCGCTGCTTGGCGTCTGCCTTGGCCATCAGGCGATTGGAGAGGCGTTCGGCGGCAAGGTTGTGCGTGCCGTGCGGATCATGCATGGCAAGACCGACCAGATCAGCCACGATGGCACCGGCGTTTTCACCGATTTGCCCTCGCCTTTGACGGCGACGCGCTATCATTCACTGACGGTTGAGCCTGAAAGCCTGCCCAACAGCCTGCGCGTGACCGCAACTTCGGATGACGGCACCATCATGGGCCTGATGCACGAGGCGCTGCCCATCGAGGGGGTGCAGTTCCACCCCGAATCCATCGCATCGGAATATGGTCACGAGATGATCCGCAACTTCCTTGCCCGCTGCACCCGAACAGAGGCAGCAGCATGAACCAGCGAGATATCCGCCCGCTGATCGGGATTGCTGCCGACCGCCCCTTGACCGGGTCCGAGGCTGAAGAGGCCTTCTCGATCCTTTTCGACGGCGCGGCCACCCCTGCCCAGATCGGCGGCCTGCTGATGGCGCTCCGCGTGCGCGGCGAAACAGTCGACGAAATCGCGGCGGCGGCGCGCGCCATGCGTGCCCGCATGAACCGAATCGACGGCTCCGCCGATGCCATCGACATTGTCGGCACCGGAGGCGATGGCAAAGGCACGCTGAATATCTCGACCGCGACGGCCTTCGTGGTGGCGGGTGCCGGGGTGCCGGTGGCCAAGCATGGCAATCGCAACCTGTCGTCGAAATCCGGCTCTGCCGATGCATTGACCCAAATGGGCATCAATGTGATGGGCGGCCCCGCAATCGCGGAACAGGCGCTGGCAAAGGTCGGCATCTGCTTCATGATGGCCACGATGCATCATCCGGCCATGCGCCATGTCGGACCGCCCCGCGCTGAACTTGGCACCCGGACCGTGTTCAATCTGCTGGGTCCGCTGACAAATCCGGCTTCGGCGAAACGGCAATTGACCGGCGCGTTCAGCACCGACTGGATACGCCCGATGGCCGAAGTTCTGCGCGACCTTGGTTCGGAAGCGGCTTGGTTGGTCCACGGCAGCGACGGCACCGACGAAATCAGCATCGCCGGGGAGACTGCCGTCGCGGCGCTGAAAAATGGCGAGGTGACTGAATTTACCGTAACGCCGGAAGATGCGGGTCTGCGCCGCCATCCGTTTGAAGCGATTATCGGGGGGGATCCTTCATACAACGCCGCCGCATTCCGCCGTCTGCTGGATGGCGAATCGGGCGCCTATCGCGACGCCGTCGTGCTGAACGCGGCTGCCGCACTTCTGGTCGCAGACAAGGTCGGCGATCTGCGCGACGGTGCAAAAATGGCAGCCGAGGCCATCGACAGCGGTGCGGCCAAGGCCAAACTGATCGCCCTGGCCGAAATCACCGGCCCCCCGGAAGCATGAGGCCGCCCGCAGCCTGGGCGCATCTGCCCTTTTTCAGCAGCAAATGGCCACAGCTGGAACAACAGCTTGCGGCCACGCCTGACTGGTTGCCCGGCCCTGATCGCATCTTTGCAGCACTACAGGCCACGACGCCGGAACAAACCCGCGTCGTGATCTTGGGTCAGGATCCCTACCCCACCCCGGGCCATGCCAACGGCCTGGCCTTTTCAGTCAATCCGGAAGTCGCCTTGCCGCGCTCGCTGAAAAACATCTTTACCGAACTGCGGGACGATATCGGCAACACCCCGGCCACTGGCGACCTCTCTCATTGGGCCAGTCAGGGCGTGCTGCTGCTGAACACCTCATTGTCCGTTCCGCCGGGCAAGGCCAACGCCCATGCCAAATGGGGCTGGTCCGAACTGGCGCGTCAGGCCGTGGCACAGGCGCAAAAGCATGGCCCTGTCGCCTTTCTTCTCTGGGGGGGTCACGCCCAGAAGGCACTGGCAGGGCTTCCCCGCACACAGGATCTGACCATCGCCACCGCCCATCCCTCACCACTATCGGCCCGTCGCGGCTTCTTTGGCAGCCGCCCCTTCAGCCGCATCAATCACTGGCTGACGGCCCAGAATCGCACGTCAATAGATTGGGCAGGATAGCCGCCCACCATTCTTCTTTGTCAAAATACCCTGGGGGAGGCCCGCAGGGACGGGGGCAAAGCCCCTTTCTTCCCCCCGATCAGCAGAGTAAAAAACCACCATGGATATTCTCGACAAGATCAAGACCTACAAGCTGGAAGAGATCGCCACGGCCAAGCGCGCCCGCCCGCTGGCTGAACTGGAGCGCGCCGCCAAGGCTGCCTCGGCCCCCCGTGGCTTTGCCCGCGCCTTGACCGAAAAAGCCCGAACCGGACCCGCGTTGATCGCCGAAATCAAAAAGGCCAGCCCATCCAAGGGTCTGATCCGCCCCGATTTCGATCCGCCCGTGCTGGCCCGCGCCTATGAACAGGGCGGCGCAGCATGCCTGTCGGTCCTGACCGACGGCCCCAGCTTTCAGGGCGCACCGGAATTTCTGACCACGGCCCGTGACGCGGTCAGCCTGCCTGCGCTGCGCAAGGATTTCCTTTACGACACCTATCAGGTCGCAGAAGCGCGGGCATGGGGCGCGGATTGCATCCTGATCATCATGGCCTCGGTCGATGATGCCTTGGCCGCCGAGCTCGAGGATGCCGCCACCCATTGGGGCATGGACGCCCTGATCGAAGTGCATAACGCCGAAGAGCTTGATCGCGCCCTTCTGCTGAAATCCTCGATGATCGGGATAAACAACCGCAATCTCAAGACGTTCGAGGTGACACTTGATGTGACCCGCGATCTGGCGCCATTCATTCCGGCCGACCGTGATGTGGTCTGCGAAAGCGGCTTGTTCACGCCCGAGGATCTGGCCGCGATGATGCAGGTCGGTGCGCGTCGCTTCCTGATCGGCGAAAGCCTGATGCGTCAGGATGACGTGGCAACTGCTACCCGCGCTTTGCTGACCCTGCCTGCCGGGGCGGGCGCGGCATGAGCCTGACCCATTTCGACAGCGCCGGTCAGGCGCATATGGTCGATGTATCGGGCAAGGCCGAAACAGCGCGGGAAGCCATTGCCGAAGGGTGTGTGGTGATGTCCGTTGATACGCTGGCGCTGGTGCAGGGCGGCGCGGCCAAGGGCGACGTGCTGGGCGTGGCGCGTCTGGCCGGGATCATGGGGGCCAAGCGCACCTCGGACCTGATCCCGCTCTGTCATCCTCTGCCGATCGCCAAGGTCGCATTGGATCTGGCCCCCGACCCCGATCTGCCCGGCATCCGCGTGACGGCCACTGTCCGCACCACAGGCCGCACCGGGGTCGAGATGGAGGCCTTGACGGCCGTGACGACAGCATGCCTGACCATCTATGACATGCTGAAAGCGGCCGAGAAATCCATGCATATCGAAGGCATCCGCCTGCTGCGCAAAGAAGGCGGAAAATCAGGTCTTTACGAGGCAAATCCGTGATTACGGTCGATGATGCCCTCGGCCGCGTGCTGGCACTTGCCCCATCTGCCGTGGGCGAAATTGTTCCCTTGGACCAAGCCGCCGGTCGCGCCCTGTTGGAACCCGCCTCGGCGCGCCTGACGCAGCCACCTTTCAATTCGGCTGCGATGGACGGCTATGCGTTGCGGCAACAGGATCTGGGTCAGCCCCTGCGGATCATCGGTGAAGCTGCGGCCGGCTATCCCTGGACCGGTCAGCCACAACCGGGCACTGCCATCCGCATCTTCACCGGTGCCGCCGTTCCAGCGGGCTATGACCAGGTCGTCATGCAGGAAATGACGATGCGCGATGGCGATATCCTGACGATCACCGACACACCTCGCGGCGATCATATCCGCGCACGTGGCAGTGATTTTGCGCTTGGCCAATCCCTGCCCGCCGGACGGGTCCTGACCGCCGCTGATATCGGCCTGCTGGCGGCAATGAATATCCCCGAAGTGACCGTCGCCCGCCGCCCCACCGTTGCGATCCTTGCAGGCGGGGATGAGCTGGTTCGCCCCGGCGAAACCCCGCAAGCCGGGCAGATCATCAGTTCAAACGATCTGGCGATCGCGGCTCTTGCCGGTCAGGCCGGGGCCGTTGCGAACATCTTGCCGATCGCCCGCGATACCATCGAGGATCTCAAGCACAGCTTTCAACTTGCCGCCGGGGCCGACCTGATCGTCACGATTGGCGGAGCCTCGGTTGGCGACCACGATCTGATCGCACAGGTCTCTGCGGACCTTGGGATGGAGCGTGCATTCTACAAATTGGCGATGCGTCCGGGAAAACCATTGATGGCCGGAAAAATTGCCCAATCGGCCATGCTCGGACTTCCAGGAAATCCAGTATCGGCAATTGTTTGTGGGATATTATTCATGCAACCTCTGATCCGCGCGATGCAGGGGTTGCCGGCTGGCAATGACCTGCGCCGAGCCCGACTTGCCGTGGATTTACCCACCGAAGGGGACCGGCAGCATTATCAGCGCGCCACATTGCGTGACGGTGATGATTTCCCCCTGATCACCCCTTTCAAGGACCAGGATTCGGCCAAACTGTCGCTGCTGTCCCAAGCCGACGCCCTGCTGGTCCGCCGGGCCGATGATGCTGCACTGACTGCGGGAGAGATCGTCGAATATCTGCCCTTGCGAGGGTAAGCATTAACCGATTTTTCATCACACCCTGTTCTGTTCATTGACGCGATTCGCTCTTTGGGTTAGAACATTTATGGAACATGATGACGCAGGGATGGGGCAGATGCTGACCAAAAAGCAAATCCAGTTGCTGGAATTCATCCAGAAGCGGATGGCCCGTGATGGCGTGCCGCCTTCTTTCGACGAAATGAAGGACGCGCTTGATCTGCGGTCCAAATCCGGCATTCACCGACTTGTAACCGCGTTGGAAGAACGTGGCTTCATCCGGCGCCTGCCGCACCGGGCCCGTGCATTGGAAATTGTGCGCCTGCCCGACACCTTGGCCGATCTTGGTGCAGCACGGGATAAAGCTGTTGCCAGCTTCACTCCTCGGGTCGTGGCAAGTGGTCAGCCAACCCGTCCACGTGCGGCAATGAACGTCCTGGATACGGGCGCGGTTGAACTGCCCTTGATGGGGCGCATTGCTGCAGGCGTCCCGATTGAGGCGATTTCCGAGGTGTCTCATCATATCGCAGTTCCCGGCACCATGCTGTCTGGGCGCGACCATCACTACGCGCTTGAGGTGAAAGGCGATTCGATGATCGAAGCGGGGATCAATGATGGCGATGTCGTCGTGATCCGGGAACAGAACTCTGCGGATAATGGCGATATCATCGTGGCGCTGGTCGATGGCAGCGAAGCCACGCTGAAGCGTTATCGCCGCCGCGGCGACATGATCGCTTTGGAAGCGGCAAACCCTGCTTATGAAACACGAATCCTGCCGGAAGAAAGCGTTCGGGTTCAGGGACGTCTTGTGGGGCTGATCCGCAGCTATTGATCCTGTGGCTGGCTGTCCGCAGCCAGCCCTTCAGTCGTGAGCATGGTTTGTTGCGTCATTGCGCCCACGCGATTTTTGGCGACATTTCGTTATTGGCCGGCAAGGAACCCTGGCCCCGCCCGCGACAGCAATTCCTCTGCCAGATCAACACCAAGTTCCACACCATCGGATATGTCACCTTCCCGTCGCCCTCTGACCGCTTCGGATCCATCCGGGCGCAAAATCTCTCCCTGCAAAATCAGATGCCCGTCATAAATCTCGGCCAGCCCGGCAATTGGCGTCTGACATGATCCATCCAAACGCGCCAGAAATGCACGCTCGGCAATGATGCGCTGTCCGGTTTCGATATCATGGATCGGACGCAGAAGCTGGGCGATATCGGCATTCCCCTCGCACCGCTCAACGCCGATCGCACCTTGGGCGACGGCGGGCAGCATGTCTTGCGGGTCAATCGGCCCGCGTGCGACATGCAGCAAATCCAGTCGGGCCAGTCCCGCCATCGCCAGAAATGTCGCCACAGCCACGCCATCCTCCAGCTTTTGCAGCCGTGTTTGAACATTGCCGCGAAACTCGACGAGTTTCAGGTCGGGACGACGATAGGCAAGTTGCGCCCGGCGCCGCAGGCTGGAACTGCCGATCACCGCGCCCTGTGGCAGATCCGCAATTGAGCCGTGATGCGGGCTGACAAAGGCATCGCGCACATCCTCTCGGGGCAGCAGACAGTCGATGATCAGGCCGTCCGGCTGCACCGTCGGCATGTCCTTCATCGAATGCACCGCGATATCAATCTGACCGGCGCCAAGCGCATCTTCGATCTCGCGCGTGAACAGCCCTTTGCCGCCGATATCTTTCAGCGGGCGATCCGTTATCCGGTCGCCGGTCGTCTTGATGACGATAATGTCGAAGGCCTCGGCGGGCAAATCATGTGCCGCCATCAGGCGCCTGCGCGTCTCATGCGCCTGCGCCAAAGCAAGCGCCGAACCGCGGGTGCCAATCTTCAACGGACGGGAGGGTGTGGGCATCATAGTCATGCGACGGACCCTAGTCGCAGGCGCGATGCTTGACAACGGCTCGCCCCTATCCTTGAAGGGGCGGAAGGAGAAATCATGACCAAAATCTTGCTGCGTGCGCTGGCCGGAGAGGCCCTGCCGACCCCGCCGATCTGGATGATGCGACAGGCCGGACGCTACCTGCCTGAATATCGCGCAACCCGTGCGCAGGCGGGCGACTTTCTGTCGCTGTGCTACAACCCCGATCTTGCCGCCGAGGTGACGCTGCAGCCCATCCGCCGCTTTGGTTTTGACGCCGCGATCTTGTTTGCAGATATCCTGCTGATTCCGCAGGCTCTTGGTGCTGACCTGTGGTTTGTGACCGGCGAAGGGCCGCGGCTTTCGACCATCACCGATGCCCGGCAGCTGGGCGAATTGAAGCCCGCCGATGCGATCCATGACACATTGTCGCCAATCTATGAAACCATCCGCATCCTGTCGCGCGAATTGCCCCCCGAAACGGCGCTGATCGGCTTTGCGGGTGCGCCATGGACGGTCGCGACCTATATGATCGCGGGTCGGGGAACGCCCGATCAGGGACCGGCGCATGCGTTCAAAAACGCCGATCGCGTCGCGTTCAGCGCGTTGATCGACCGCATTACCGAGGCAACGATCCTGTATCTTTCCGCGCAGATCGACGCCGGGGCCGAGGTCGTCAAGATTTTCGACAGTTGGGCCGGCAGTTTGCAGGGGGCCGATTTCGACGACTTTGCCCTGACCCCCGCCCGCCGCATCATTCAGGCGCTGAAGCAGCGCCACCCAAATGTGCCGGTGATCGCTTTCCCTCGCGAGGCCGGTGACCGCTATATCGGCTTTGCGCGCGCGACCGGCGCCGATTGTGTTGCGCTGGATAATTCGGTCTCGGCAGAATGGGCTGCGGAAAAGGTGCAGGGCGATGGCTGTGTTCAGGGCAATCTGGCGCCGCATCACATGGTCACAGGCGGCGATGAACTGATTGCCGAGGCGCAGCGGATCACCCGTGCTTTTCGCGGTCGTCCGCATATCTTCAACCTTGGGCACGGCATTACACCCGACGCCAATCCTGAAAACGTCGCCGCAATGATCGAGGCCGTGCGCAGCGCATGATCTGGGTCGCGGCGACGCTGATTGCGGCGCTTGCCCAGACCGGGCGCAATGCCGCGCAGGCCGGACTGACGGCGCGAATCGGCACCATCGGCGCAACTGCGGTGCGGTTTGTCTTTGGCCTGCCCTTCGCTATTGTCGCGCTATCGCTGGCCGCGATCTGGCTGGACATTCCTGCGCCTGACGGCGCCGTCATCGGCTTCGCGGCCATGGGGGCAGCGGCACAGATTGCCGCGACCGCCTTCATGCTGCTGACCATGCGCGGGCAAAGTTTTGGTGTGGCGACCGCACTGATGAAAACCGAACCTGTCACGCTGGCGATCGTCGGAGCTGTGATCCTGGCAGAGCCGCTTGGCCCCGCGCGTATGGCCGCCATCGTCGTTGCGACATTGGGTGTGGTCCTTGCCTCGGGGGCGACATGGTCGCGGGCAGGACTGGTGCCGGTGATCAACGGCGTGGCGGCAGGTGCGCTGTTCGGCCTGTCTGCCATCGGCTTTCGCGGTGCCATTCTGGCCCTGCCATCGGGCGCATTTTTCATTCGCGCACTGACGGTATTGACGCTGACCCTGGCGATGCAGGCGACCGCCATGCTGATCTGGATGGTCTGGCGCGACCGGGCCGCGCTTCGCGGGATCGCGCAGGACTGGAGGGCCTCATTGGCGGCTGGCGCCCTTGGCGGCTTTGCCTCGTTGTTCTGGTTCATCGGATTTGCGCTGACCCCTGCCGCCAATGTTCGCACGCTGGCGCTGGTCGAGGTGGTCTTTGCGCAAATCCTGTCTGGGCGCGTTTTGCGCCAGCAGGTCAAACCGCTGCAACTGGCCGGGATGGTGCTGATCGTGATCGGGGTTGCAGGACTGCTGGCGATTGCCGGGCGTCAGTGAAACAGCACCGGCAGCATGGATACGATCAGCAAGATCGCCATCACCCCGTTGAACAGGCGCAAGCGGGCCGGGGTTGCCAGAAACCCGCGCAAAGCCTGCCCCGCGGCCGCCCAGATTGCGACCGTCGGCAGGTTCACCAGCGCGAAAACCACCGCCACGATCAGCGCCCCGCCGACACCCGCGGCATAGGCCGACAGCGCGCCAAGCGCCATCGCCCATGCTTTCGGATTGACCCATTGAAACGCCGCAGCTTGCAGGAAGGTCATCGGCCTTGCATCCGCCGCGACGCCTTCGGGTGCGGCTGAGGTCGCGATCTTCCACGCCAGCCACAGCATATAGGCCAGGCTGATCCATTTCAGCGCCTCGGCAAGGGCATGATTTTCATGGATGATCCGGTCAATCCCCAGACCCAGGATCGCCACCATCCCGCCAAAGCCCAGCGATACGCCCAACATATGCGGGACGGTCCGCCGCAACCCGAAATTCGCCCCTGACGCCATCAGCATCATATTATTCGGGCCGGGCGTCGCCGAGGTCACAAATGCGAACGCGACCAGTGCAAAAATCAATTCATGCATCATCAATCTCCATCTTGCACAATAATACACTATATTTGTCGCAATTTGATTGTGAAGGTGGCCCATTATCGAATATCCGAACAATCCATGAGCGTAGATGATAGAATTAACGATAACATATTGCGTGAACTTCGACGCGACGGTCGCCAACCAAATACCGAATTGGCTGCCCGAGTCGGGCTGTCGCCCTCGGCCTGCCTGCGGCGCGTGCAGGATTTAGAGCGGCGCGGCGTCATCAGCGGCTACCGCGCGGTCATCAACCCGTCCGCGCGCAATATCAATTTTGTTGCTTATGTCAGCATCGGCCTGTCGCGCCATTCAAACGAAGCACAGGTCGCGTTCGAGCGGGCCTGCCTTGCCGCCCCCGCCGTTCGGGAATGTCACAACATCACCGGCACGATAGAATATCTGCTGCGCGTCGAAGTGGCTGACTTGATGGCATATAAGCAATTCCACTCGGACGTGTTGGGTGCATTTCCGTGGATTGCGACGATCACCACGCATGTGGTCATGGACAGCCCAAAGGATGAACGGGCTTAGACAGCCCGTCCCAGATCACATTCAATCTTTTTGCTTGCGACGCAGGCCAAAAACGCCAAGCGCACCACGCAGCAACAGCCCGGTCGCAGGCAACGCGACAGCCGGAACCGTATCGGACGCCTCGATCAGGCCTGAAACGGTTTCGCCAGCATCGCCGGAAACTTCGCCCACAAACAGAAATAGCGACGACAGGACATCAATCTTTGGCGCAAAAATCGCGGCCAGGATTCCCCATCCCCCAAGGTCAGCGAACCCGCGCCGAACCAGACCGCATCAATATCGTTCAAGGTCGCCCAGCCACTGTCAATCGTCGTCGCAGATGAAGACCCGTTGCTGGGTCCACCGGACGGCGACGGCGGGACATAAGCACCTTCATCGCAATCTCCCATACATAATCGATAACCGCCCCACAAAAAGTAGACGGCTCTGTTCAGATCACCATGGGTTGCTGTCGAAAACTTTCGGATTCTGCGCGGTGTTTGCCCGTCCTGCCTCAGACCCACTTGGCCATTGGTGGCAGGCTCATCAGGACTGCGTCAGCATTATGCCCCGTTTCCAGGCCGAATTTGGTTCCCCGGTCGTAGACCAGATTATATTCGGCATAGAGCCCGCGATGGATCAGTTGCTGATCCTTGTCCTCATTGGTGAAAGGCTGCGCCATATGCGCATCAGCCAGCGGAAGGAAGGCGGGCAGGAAAGCTTCGCCCACGGATCTGGTAAAGGCAAAATCGGCGTCCCAGTCCTGGGTATTCAGATCATCGTAGAAGATACCGCCCACGCCACGGGCCCGGCCACGATGGGGAATAAAGAAATACTCGTCCGCCCATGTTTTGAAGCGGGGGTAATATTCAGGATCGAACGGATCGCAGGCCGCGCGCATGGTGGCATGGAAATGGGCCGTATCATCGGCATATTCGATGCACGGGTTCAGGTCCGCCCCGCCCCCGAACCACCATGCGCCGGGCGTCCAGAACATCCGGGTATTCATGTGGACGGCGGGGGCATGCGGGTTTTGCATATGGGCGACCAGACTGATGCCCGATGCCCAAAAGCGTGGATCATCCGCTATTCCCGGAACGCCCCGTGCAGCCATGGATTTCTGCGCAGCGGGCGACAGCGTGCCATGAACCTCGGACCAGTTGACGCCGACCTTCTCAAACACCCGACCGTCGCGCATGACGGACATCAGCCCGCCGCCGCCATCATTCGCCCGTTCGGTCGGGGTGACGACAAAGCGACCTTCGGGGGCATCACCCGGTCCACGATCCTCCAATGCTTCGAAAGCAAAGGTGATCCGGTCGCGCAATTCGCGGAACCAAGCTGCAGCCTGACGGCGCTGATTGTCCATGGGGCACCCTATTGTTGATTTGCCAAGCCGGATTCGGCGACGCTATCTTTGGACAAATGCTGTAAAGAGGCCTGTCATGACCCGCAACGTCACTATTGTCGCAGCGATGGCGCTGCCCTTGCTATTGTCCGCCTGTGGCACCCCGCAAGAACGGTGCATCAGCCGAAATACAGATGAATACCGCACGGTCAGCCGGTTGCTGGCACAGGTCGAAGGCAATCTGGCGCGCGGCTATGCCTGGGAAGAACGGCAAGTCGTTCGCGATCGCCTGACCCATTGCCGCAGTTACTCTCGAAATCGCAAGGGAGAGGTTTCGGTCTATTATGAACCGTGCTGGCGCGATTATGTGGATACAGAACGCTATCGCGTGCCGATTGACCCGGTGGTGGAACAACGCAAACGCGACAATCTGGCTGCCCGCAAATCCGCCCTGTCCAATCGCGCGGCGTCAGTTGTTCAGGCCTGTCGCCAGGCCTATCCCGAAACTCAGGGGTGATATTTACAGAAGCTGCGCCATAACCGGGTCAAGCAGACTGCGCCCGCCATCGACTGTTAGGATTTGCCCTGTGACAAAGCGGGCGCCATCGCTGCACAGATATTGAACCGCCTCGGCCAGTTCATCCGATGCCGCGATACGCCCCATCGGCGTGCCTTTCAGGATTTGATCGCGCAATTCCGGCTTTTCTTTCAGGCCGGTCTGCAATTCATGCGACATCACACTGCCAAAGCGCACACCGTTCACACGAATCTTGTGCGGCGCAAGAACCAGCGCCATGCCACGGGTCGCCTGTTCCAACGCCGCACTGGCAATCGAATAGCCCAGCAAGGTGGGCACCGGCCGGTCAGCCGCCATCGAGGATATGTTGACGATTGCGCCTGTCTGATGACTTTCGGGGGCGTTTTCGGCCTGTTTTATCATCCGCTTGGCAACGAATTGCGTCAGCCGCACCCCGGCAAGAAGATTTTGCCGCAGCATTTCTTCCAGCGTATCGACTTCGGTATCCAACGGTTCCGACGCTTTTACCAAGCGATGCGTGTTGACCAGAATATCGACGCGGTCAAAGGCGTCCAAAGTTGTGGACAGCAGGTTCGCGATCGACAGCCGCTCTGCCATATTGCCGGCAAACCGGCGGACATGCGGGTTATCGGCACCAAAATCCAGAACAGCCTGTTCCAACGAGGCCTCGTCGCCATCGGCAAAGACGACATTTGCGCCGCGTTCGACAAAATACTGAGCGATTGAGCGGCCAATGCCCCGCCCCGCCCCGGTCACGATGGCGGTCTTGCCGTGTATCGACAGGCTCATCTGCGACCCTTTCGCGTATCGGTGCTGCGCCCATCGCGACCAGCGCCGGTCGCCTCGATCACCTTGAAACGATTGTCACCGCCAAGTTCTTTGACCTGCGCAAAATGATTGGCCAGCACGGCCTCATAAGGCAGGTGGCGGTTTGCGACCATCCACAGCCGCCCCGCACCGGTCAGCAACCGCGCTGCAGCGGCGATAAACTCTCCGCCAATACGCGGATCTGCGGTGCGCCCGTCATGAAACGGCGGATTCATGATGATGCCGTTGACCGGTTCCGGCAGCGAAAAATTCCGCGCATCGGCCCAGTGGAACTGCGCGCGTTCATCCTTGACGTTGTCACGCGCCGATTCAAGGGCGTCGTAATTCGCCTCGACCAGATGAATTTGCCCGATCCCGGGATGTTGCAGGGCCTGCGCCGACAACCAGCCCCAGCCTGCACCCAGATCAACCATACGCGTCGGCAGGCGTTCGGGCAGATGCCGGGCCAGCATCGCCGAGGCAGGGTCCACCCCGTCCGCAGAAAAAACGCCGGGCCGGGTCACGAAACCGGGCGCGACCTCTTTCGGCGCTGCGGCCCAGTCGGCTGGCACCCAGTTTCCTTGGGGAACGGCAATGCGAAATATCTTGCCATGCGCCTTGCTGTGGACTTCATCCACAGGAACCATTGTGCGCATTTCTTTCAGAATGGCGTCAACGCCATCAGTCTTTTGCCCGTCGATCCACAAGCTTGCACCCGGCTGCAATCGCGTTGCCGCATCAAAAATCCGCGCCCGCGCCTGCGGTTTGGCGCGCGGCAGAAAGACGATTGCACCGTCAAACTGCCCCTCGACCTTTGGGGCAACATCGAAACCGCGTGATTTCAGGTTCTGATAATCGGGGAAGCTACCCTGCTGGATCTGGGTATGGGCAGGGTCCAACGCAGACAGATCATCGCCAGCACGTGCGCCGATAACAAAAATATCGCCTCCGGGATGACCATCCGGAAGGGCCAGAGAGATACGTGTTGCCATTGTGCGGCTACTCTTTTTCCATAGTGCATTGCAGCGGATGCTGCTGGCGATGCGCAAGTTCCATCACCTGAGCCACCTTTGTTTCCGCAACTTCATGCGAAAATACGCCCACGACCGCAATCCCTTTGCGGTGCACCGTCAACATGATCTCGATCGCCTGTGCATGCGTCATATTGAAAAGCCGTTCCAGCACATGCACCACGAATTCCATCGGGGTAAAATCGTCGTTCAGCATCAAGACTTTATACATCGGCGGTCGCTGCGATTTGGCACGCGGCTTTACCGCCAGGTCTGACTGATTGTCGGTTTTGTCGCTGTCACTCATCCAATGCGTCATTGTAATCCGGTTCACACGCTGACGCCTGTATTTTGCAGGCTAATGTTGCGTTTCCTGTCCGCCATGCGGCGCACCTGTGGCTGGTCAGCCGCAATATAGTGATTTTCGCGGTTGATAAAAGCCCCGCGCAACAGATTGCCCGAGTTTGGAAAATTAGTTGAATGCACGGTTTCCTGACGGAAATTTGCATGCTATTATCACTTTATCAACGACGGGTGTGCGACAAAAGACACACCCGCATGAGGCAGAGAGACCGCGACAGTGAACCAACTTTCCCAGACAGCCCGGCTGTGGGCTTTCATCGTGCTGGCAGCACTGCTGCCGGCCAGCGTGTCAGCTGCTCCTTTTGCGGCATACGTGATGGATGCGCGAACCGGCCAGCCAATCTACAAGCAAAATGCCGACACGCGGCTGCATCCCGCGTCACTGACCAAGATGATGACGCTTTACATGGCGTTCAACGCAATCGAACGCGGGCAAGTCCGGTTGGATTCGCAATTCCTTGTATCGTCAAATGCAGCTGCCGAGCCGCCATCGAAACTGGGCCTGCGCGCTGGCCAGCGAATCGAGCTGCGCTATCTGATCCGTGCGGCGGCCATTAAATCTGCCAATGACGCAGCGACCACGATCGGCGAAAACATTGCCGGCTCGGAAGAGGCATTTGCCCAGCAGATGACACAGATGGCGCGTGCCCTTGGCATGCGGAACACAAATTTCCGCAACGCTCATGGCCTGACCCAAGAGGGCCATTATTCCTCGGCCCATGACATGTCGATCCTTGGGCGGCACCTGTTTTATGACTTTCCCCAGTATTACAACCTGTTCTCGCGTCGTTCGGCCGATGCCGGCATTGCCCAGGTTTCATCGACCAATCGCCGTTTTCTCGACAGCTACCAGGGCGCAGACGGGATCAAGACCGGCTATACGCGGGCCGCAGGCTTTAACCTGACTGCCTCGGCCCAGCGGGGAAACAAGCGCCTGATCGCGACCGTATTCGGGGGCACGTCGACCGCGCAGCGGAATCAGACGATGGCGCAACTGCTGGACTCCAGCTTTGCCCGCGTGCCAAACCGCGTCCGCGAAACTCGTCCGCAGGCGCCACGCCTGTTGGTTCAACGCACCGTGCGCCGCGCTCAGGTTGAACCGACGCCGGCAGCAACCCAGGCCAGCCCACAGCGACTGGTTCTTGAAACCTCGCAAAAACCGGCGCGTGCCAACCGCGCGGCATCCGCATCGACGGCAGCCACCACCAATCAACCCGATGCCTTGGCCGCAGCGATCCGCCAGGCACAGACCGAAACCGTGAATGCACCCGCAGCAGCAACAGCGGGGTTGGCACTGGCGGCCAGCGCCCGCCCCCGCTTGCGTCCCGGCACAAATGCTGGTGCGGTTGACGACGCCGTTGCGACTGCGGTGGCCTCGGCCGATGCGCCGCAATCGGCCAGCCTTGCGGCACCGGTTCTGGCCGCGTCGCATCGTCCGGTCCCCGCTCCACGTTCGCGTGGCAATGGATCGCTGGTCGCCAGTGCATCCAGCAACTCGGGCACCAACCCGGACGATATCGCCCGCGCCGTCGCCGCAGCCATTCCCGAAAGCGGCACATCGCTGTCATTGATGGAATCATCGGCACCCAAGCCTCGCTCGGAAACCGTTATTCTGGCAGCAATGGGCGAAGGCGATCTGGCAGATCCTGAAGCGGTCGAGATCGTGTCTCGTCCCTCGAACAGCGGACGCAACTGGGGGGTGACGCTGGGCCTGCACCGTTCGCGTGCGGCGGCAGAAGAATTGCTGATGCAAAGCGCCCTTCGGGATGGCGTGACGCTGCAAGGTGCGCGTCGTCAGGTCGCCGATACCAACCGTGGATTTGTGCCCAGCTTTGTCAACCTATCCAAAGCTGACGCCCAACTGACTTGCGAGCGCTTCCAAGCACGCTCGTACGAATGTCGCGTCGTAGCCCCTAAGCCTGCTGCGACATCAACTTGCAAAGGCGGGCAGTGCCCGCCTTTTTTCATGTGCGCGACGGAAGTAATCCGGCTTTCCGTTCATTCCTTCAGCGCATAACCTGCCATCTGCTTGAATAGGAGACTTCCATGCTGGTGATCCATGGCGTTACTCGCTCGCGCGCTTCGCGTATTGTGTGGCTTTGTTATGAGTTGGGTCTGGAGTTTGAGCAGATCCCCGTGATCCAGGCCTATCGCCTGCCGAACGCGGACGCGCCCGATGCACCGCTGAACACACATTCACCCGCATTTCTGGCGCTTTCGCCAGCCGGCGCCGTGCCGGTGATGCAGGACGGCGATCTGCTGCTGAACGAGTCGCTGGCCTGCACCCTGTATCTGGCGCAGAAGGCAGGCGGACCGATTGGACCGACCGATGCCACCGAACAGGCGTTGATGATGCAGTGGAGCTTTTACGCCGTGGCCAGCATTGAACCGGATGCGTTGACGATCCTGTTCCTGCACAAGCCCGGACAGCAACAACCCGGTGAGGATGTCGCCATCGTCACCAATGCGGCAGAGCGTCTGATCCGGCCCTTGCGTGTTCTGGAAACGCATCTTTCGACGCATGCCTATCTGGTCGGCGACCGCTTCACCGTCGCCGACCTGAACATGGCCGAGATTTTGCGCTACGCTCAGGGACATCACGAATTGATGGACCAGTTTCCCGCGACCCGGGCCTGGCTGGATGGCTGTCAGGCCCGCCCCGCCTTTCGCGAAATGTGGGCGCGTCGCCTGGCAGAGCCGGAATAGACCCCCATCTGTCGTCACAAGGGACAATTTTCCCCCAAGGGATAGCGTATTCGTCAGGTGCCCCTACAACCCCTTGCCGCGCCCTGCCCCGGCATGAGATAACCAGCCAAACCCGAACAAGAATAAGAGCAGAGCCGATGGCAGACGATCTTCTTTCCGCCGCCGATGCGCAGGCCGACAGCTATTCCGCCTCTTCGATCGAAGTGCTGGAGGGGTTGGAGCCTGTTCGCAAACGTCCGGGCATGTATATCGGCGGCACGGATGAACGTGCGCTGCACCATCTTGTCGCTGAAATCCTTGACAACTCAATGGATGAAGCCGTCGCCGGCCATGCCAGCCGGATCGAGGTCGAGCTGCTGGCGGATTACAGTGTCACCATCCGCGATAACGGACGCGGCATTCCGATTGATCCGCACCCGAAATTTCCGGGGAAATCCGCGCTTGAGGTGATCCTGTGCACCCTGCACGCAGGGGGAAAGTTTTCGGGTGATGCCTATCAGACCTCGGGCGGTCTGCACGGGGTCGGCGCGTCGGTCGTCAACGCGCTGTCGGATCTGATGGTCGTTCAGGTCGCGCGAAACAAGGAACTGTTCGAACAGCGATTCTCTCGTGGTATTCCGCAGGGTCCGGTAGAAAAGATTGGCGCGGCGCCGAACCGGCGCGGCACGACCGTCACCTTCCATGCGGACGAAGAAATTTTTGGTCATCACCGCTTTAAACCTGCCCGGTTGCTGAAGATGGTGAAGTCCAAAGCCTATCTGTTTTCGGGCGTCGAAATCCGTTGGAAATCAGCCATCGAGGACGGAGAAACCCCGACCGAGGCGACCTTTCATTTTCCCGGCGGTCTGGCTGATTACCTGACCGAGACGCTGACGAGTGCCAGCACCTATGCCGATCGTCCGTTCGCAGGCAGTGTCGATTTCAAGGAACGCTTCAATGTGCCGGGCAAGGTCGATTGGGCGATCAACTGGACGCCCGCCCGCGACGGCTTCATCCAATCCTATTGTAACACTGTTCCTACCCCCGAAGGTGGTACGCATGAGGCCGGTTTCTGGGCCGCGATCCTGAAAGGCGTGCGCGCCTATGGCGAGCGGATCAGCAACAAGAAAGCCGCGCAGATCACCCGCGAAGATCTGGTGATCGGCGGCTGCGCGCTGGTCAGCTGCTTTATCCGAGAGCCGGAATTCGTGGGCCAGACCAAGGATCGGCTGGCCACGGTCGAAGCCCAGCGGCTGGTCGAAAACGCCGTGCGCGATCACTTCGACAACTGGCTGGCGGCGGATACGAAATCGGCGGGCGCAATTCTGGACTTCCTTGTCCTGCGGGCCGAAGAACGCCTGCGTCGCAGGCAGGAAAAGGAAACCGCCCGCAAGACCGCCACCAAAAAGCTGCGCCTGCCCGGCAAGCTGGTCGATTGCAGCGCGACGAATCGCGACGGGACCGAACTGTTCATCGTCGAAGGTGACAGCGCGGGCGGCAGCGCCAAGATGGCGCGTGACCGCACCAGTCAGGCGCTTCTGCCGCTGCGGGGCAAGATCCTGAACGTGCTGGGCGCGGCCAGTTCCAAGCTGGGTTCGAACCAGGAAATCAACGATCTGTGCCAGGCGCTTGGCGTCAATATGGGCACCAGATTCAATGTCGATGATCTGCGCTATGACAAGGTCATCATCATGACCGACGCGGATGTTGACGGCGCGCATATCGCGTCGCTTCTGATGACCTTTTTCTTCACCCAGATGCGCCCCATGATCGACAAGGGGCACCTGTATCTGGCCTGCCCGCCGCTGTATCGCCTGACCCAAGGGGCGCACCGCATCTATGTCGCCGACGACGCCGAGAAAGAGCGTATGTTGGCCAAAGGCTTGGGCGGAAAGGGTAAAATCGACGTGCAGCGGTTCAAGGGTCTGGGTGAAATGGACGCCAAAGACCTGAAAGACACCACGATGAACCCCAAGACCCGCAAACTGATCCGGGTCAATATTGACGACGAAGACGGCGGAGAAACCGGTGATCTGGTCGAGCGTCTGATGGGCAAGAAGCCCGAGCTACGGTTTGAATATATTCAGGAAAACGCGCGTTTCGCGGATGCGGAAGAACTGGATGTGTGATCTCCTACAATAAAAATTGTAGACTGATCTGTTCAAAAGAGCTATTATTATAATAGTGAATTTGAATGGCGGGAAGCGTTCATGCTCGGGCGTTTTTTAGTAGTCTTTTTTGTTATTGTTGCCCCTCTCAAGGCCCAACCGGAAGATCTGCGGCATTATGTTTTGACATTCGAAAACAGTCCTATTCTGCAAGCTGAACTTTCAGGTCAAAAATCAATTAGACTAGCTATACAATTTTCTTTGATTCCCTCAATGCCACCTTATGAGCTGATCGAAAAGGCAACTTTAACGGACGACACTTGGAAGGCTACGATAAGCTTAACTCATCAAGATAGTCCAGAAAGATGGGCTTCGATAAGAGAAATTTGCATCGATATAAGCAAGAACGAAATTCCGAATAGCGGGTTTTTATTTAATACTCGATGCAGACCCTTGTTCGAAATATCTGCTAATAATATTCAGCAACCAACCCTAATCGATCAACGAACGTTATTGAACACAGAACAATATTACGCCGAGCAGGAACAGTCTTTACTAGAGCTTATTGAAGCTTCATCGCCTCAACAATTCCGAGAAAAACAAATAGAAGAGAAAATTAGAAATTTCTTTGAGGGTATCCCAGAAAATTTGATAGGGGATGATCAAATAAAACTCTACGCCCGCATGATTAGGTTTGCAAACTCAAACCAGCTCCAGCTAAACTGGACCGACTACTATAGCTTGAGAGATGAAAACAACAACGGTCCGATTAAAAAAATTTCCAACGCAATTAGATCAAATCCGGATTTGGCCAGCCCTCTATTAGGAGAGTACTTATTGGTAGATTTCGACAAGCAGGCCACAATATCAAACGCATCATGGGCTCTGGATTTACTTGATTCCATATCCTACTTAACAATCCAATCCCTCCATGCAAAAAAGGCCAATGCAGAAGCAACAGATGCCTCAGATTTATTGGAACTCGCCGAGCATTGTGAGAATTATAGAATAAAAAGCACAACCATAGACCTTACGAAATTTAAGTATAGGTGCCTTACAAACATAAAAGAAGTTATTCAGACATTTTACAATAACGCAGATCAGGAAATTCCTGGACAAATGCTGGAAGATATTTCGAAATCATTAGAATCCGCTTTTAGACTGACGGATCAACAAAATACTACAGATGGCGAAACAAAAGCATGTGCATTAGTGAAAAAATGGCGCCTTAACAACAGGCAGCTTACTGAAATGTGCAATGAGCCACCCTGAATATGAAGGAAAACAAGAATGAACGCCGATAAATCGCGCAATATCGAAAATGCTATCGCAAGAATTTTGATATGGAATACCGCCATCGCTGGAATAATAGCCACCATAGTAATATGCAGCTTCACAGGATTCGCCATTGCAGGAATTTTGAAAGGCGATAGCGAGGCAGTTCAAAAAAATATCCCGACAGAATTGAGCAACTGGGGTGGTGTTATAATCGGTTTTTATTTTGGCTCCGCTTTGACACAGGCGGGCGCACTCATTTCGGCTATCAAAGGGAGTGGGAAAACAATCACCGATGAAGGTCAATCGAACTCCAATCCCCCTATTGCCTAAAACCGCATTCCGACTGAAAAGCTGACTTCCTCACTGCCGATCCCGAAGCTTGCCGCGCCGAAGCTGAAACCGATCAAAGCGCCGCTCATGACTTGCGGAACGGTATGTTCGCCTGCATGGACGCGGCTCCAATCGGTCAGGACTCGTTCTTGCATCATAGCCAGAACAGGACGGTTGCCGCGAGAGCAATGGCAGACAGGAAGACCTTGGGGCAGGTCAAGACAACTAGCTGGCGGCATCAACCCGGAGCATCACCGTCAAAAGCCTCCAAACCATCGGGGATGGTTTCCCAAGCTACCTTGCCCGCGACGTGAATTGAGAATGCAGGCTCGAAGCTATCGGGATCATCTAGCGAACCTGCATAGAAGATTCGGAAGTGCGGTGCCGAACCCGGTATTGAAAACAATCGCGTGCCGCATGTCGGACAGAAATACCGCTCAATGCCAGCACCTTCATCGCTAGAGTCGGTATAGTAGCGGATTTCACCGGATATGCTGATTCCTGCTGCATCAAATCCGATGAATGGGCTCCTTCCGGCGCCAGACATTCGCCGGCAATGTCCGCAGTAGCAGTAACCCGAAAATGCCGGCGATTCAGTCGCCGTCCACTTGACCTGCCCGCACAAACAGCGGCCCGTGTGAGCTTTACGTTTCACCTAGCGAAATCTCTCTCAATGGATTGCCACCGTCAACGAACAACCGACCTGCGGGTTTGAGTGCAGATTTGATGTTCTTGATCGCAAGCTTTCCCGCTTCCGGATGACGGCCATCCAAGGCCCCGACACGCATCGCGAATGCTACGTCAAAAAGTCCGTCGCCGCTTGTAAGTTGGAACTGTTCAATTGACGACTGCCTGAACTCCAGCCGGCCCGATTCAATCTCGTGCTGCGACGCAGCTCGCGCCAGGCGGATCGCCTTTTCAGACCGATCGATGGCAAGCACAAAGCCGTTCCCGATGCGTAGGCTGATCTCCCGTGCCGCAACGCCAGGACCGCACCCGATTTCGAGTACGCGAAGGCCCTCCCTCAATGGAAGGGTGCTCACGAAGTCTGCGATCCTCAGCGAAACACCAGCACGCATACGCGAATGTTATACCGAATATGCTTTGAATACTACCGGCAGGTTCCCGTCCTCTTGTGTCGCGTAACTCCTAGGGTCAGGCCTCGTTCTTGCATCATAGCCAGAACAGGACGGTTGCCGCGAGAGCAATGGCGGACAGGAAGACCTTGGGGCATCTATCGTATCGGGTCGCTACGCGCCGCTAATCCTTGAGCCTGCCGAACATGATCTCGATGCGATTGCGGCGATCATTATGAAAAACAGGATGGCGGTAGACACAATTCCAAAAGAGCTAAGCAATTGGGGAGGTGTGATAATAGGATTTTATTTTGGTTCTGTGCTGACACAAGCCGCAACGCTCATTTCCGCACTTAAAGGGAACGCGCCCAACGCGACGCCTGGGAATGGTTCTGGCTCGAATTCCTCTGCCCCCTAGAATCGCATCCCGACGCTGAAACTGACTTCCTCACTGCCAATCCCGAAACTTGCCGCGCCGAAGCTGAATCCGATCAGCGCGCCGCTCATGACTTGCGGAACGGTATGTTCGCCCGCATGGACGCGGCTCCAACCGGTCAGGCCGGCGGCACCATAGGCGGCGGCGCCGGCGGCGATATCATCCTTGAAGCATTTTCCGGCCAGATCGCTGGCTCCGAAAAAGGCCGCCGCGGTATGGCCCGACGGAAATCCCTTCCCTTCGCCAGATGGGCGGCGGGAAATGGGCTGGCCATCGAAATATTGCTTCATTCCCCAGACCATCGCCGCCTGCAAGATACCCCTGACCGCGAAGTCTTCCAGCCGGTCGTCGCGTTCGGCGCAGACGGCGGCAGCCAGCGGCAGGCCGTATTTCATCGCGGTGCCGAATTGCTCGAAAGGATCAGCGGCCACCGGGCTTGCGGTCAATGCGACGGACAGGGCCAGCGCCGCACGCATCAATCATTCCCCAGACGAATGATGCGGTCCATCCGCCCAGCGAGTTCAAGGTTATGTGTCGCGATCAGCGCGGACAGACCCGTTTCACGCACCAGTGTCATCAGCACATCGAACACCCGGTCCGAGGTCGCGGGATCAAGGTTCCCGGTCGGCTCATCCGCCAGAAGCAGGGCAGGTGCATTCGCCAAGGCGCGACAGAATGCCACCCGCTGTTGTTCGCCACCAGACAGCGCCGCGGGGCGGTGGTCGGCGCGATGTGACAGGCCGACACGGTCCAGCAGGTCAGCGGCGCGATCCGCCGCCGCCCGTTGACCGGAGCCGTTGGCCAGTTGTGGCAAGATGATGTTTTCCGCCGCGCTGAATTCCGGCAACAGATGGTGGAACTGATAGACAAAGCCAAGCTGGTTCCGGCGCGCCTCGGTCCGGGGTTTGTCGGGAAGGCCGGTCATGTCGCGGCCGCTCAGATAAACCTGTCCGCCATCCGGGGTGTCCAAAAGTCCCGCGATATGCAGCAGCGTCGATTTACCAGCACCCGAGGGGGCGACCAAAGCCACGACCTCGCCCCTGTCGACGGTCAGGTCGATGCCGCGCAGAACCGGGACCGGGCTTGGGCCGTCCTTGCCATAGGTCTTGGTGACGCCATCCAGGCGCAGAACCTCATTCATAACGCAAAGCCTCGACCGGGTTCATGCGCGCGGCGCGGCGCGCGGGAAAGATGGTGACGATGAAGGACAAAAGCAGCGACAGGCCGACGGCGCGGAAAATGTCCCAGGCCCGCAACTCGGCCGGCAGGCGATAGATGCCGCGCACTTCGGGCTGCCAGGCGCCGCCGCTGGTGATCGTGTTCAGCAGCGCCATGATGCTGTCCACATTCAGCGCCAGAAGCACCCCAAGAATGACACCGATGATCGTCCCAATGATGCCGGTAAATGCCCCGCACAGGAAAAACACGCGCATCACCGCGCCCTCGGTCAGCCCCATGGTTCGCAAGATGCCGATGTCGCGGCCCTTGTTCTTGACCAGCATGATCAACCCCGAGGTAATGTTCATCGAGGCGATCAGCACCAACACCGACAGGATGACGAACATCACGTCATCCTCCATATCCAGCGCCGACAGAAAGCTGCCCGATGCGTCCTGCCAGGTCCAGACCTGCGCACCCTGGCCTGCGGCCTCGATCAGCGGCAGCGTCCAGTCCGCGACCCGTTCCGGATCTTCCACGAAAACCTCGACCTCATCGGCGACGCCTTCGCGGTTGAAATAGCTTTGCGCTTCGGCGATCGGCATATAGACGCGCGTGCGATCGATGTCATAGCGTCCGGCGCTGAAGATATAGGTGACGGTATAGGCCTTGACCCGAGGCGAGGTGCCAAAGGCGGTCTTGGCCCCTTCAGGCGCGATCAGCCGCACCTTGTCGCCCAGGCCAACCGCCAGTTCGCGTGCGATGCCAGAGCCGATGGCGATGCCCTGATCGAACTGCGCCAGATCGCCGACCGAGGTTTCCGGGTCAACGATACGCGGCATCGCCTTCAGATCGTCGAGCGACACGCCAAAGACTTCGGCAACGTTGGAATTGTCATTGGCCGATGCCATGACCTGCCCGCGAATGATGGCCGCCGTGCGCGTGACACCCGGCACCAGCGCCAGCTTGTCGGCCATCGCATCGTAATCCTGAATCCGACCGGGGACGACGTAAACATCGGTCGTGTATTCGTTGCGGATTTCCTGCGGCGCCATGTAAACGGTCGAGTGGGCATTCGCCCCAAGGATCGTGTCCACGAATTCGGTGCGGAACCCGGCCCGCACGGCCAAAGTCGCGATCAGCGCCATGACGCCAAGCGCAATGCCGATGATGCTGATCCATGTCATCACGCTGACGCCACCCTCGGCGCGGCGGGCACGCAGGTATCGCCATGCGATCAGAAATTCGTAACGGGAAAAGGGCGCGGGGCTGGACATAAGTGAAGCCTTTGGATTTGCGCGCAGACCCTTACCGCCCAACCCGCAAAGATCAAGCCGACAATGCCGTGAATTCGACAAATACCGATATTGCGGCAGGCCCGCTCAGATGCCACAAGATGCGGCTATGGCAAAACCGGTCACGACATTCACCTGCACCGCCTGCGGCGCGTCCCACAAGAAATGGGCGGGGCGATGCGACGCATGCGGCGCATGGAACACGATCATCGAGGAAGCCCCCCTGTCCCAAGGGCCGGGGCGCGGGTTGGGCGCGGCCAAGGGTCGTGCGGTTCCGCTCAGCGGCCTGCAAACGGTCGAAGCGCCGCCGCCGCGCAAGAATTCAGGCATGGCAGAGCTGGACCGAGTCTTGGGCGGCGGGCTGGTGCCCGGTTCGGCCATTCTGGTCGGCGGTGATCCGGGCATCGGCAAATCAACGCTTTTGCTGCAAGGCGCGGCAGCCTTTGCCCGTGGCGGTCTGGATGCGGTCTATATCAGCGGCGAGGAAGCAAGCGCACAGGTGCGGATGCGCGCGCAGCGGCTTGGCCTTGCCGACGCGCCCGTCCGGCTGGGGTCGGAAACCAACCTGCGCGACATTCTGACAACGCTGGATATCGAACGCCCGGATCTGGCAATCATCGATTCCGTCCAGACGCTGTGGTCCGATCAGGTCGAGGCTGCGCCGGGCAGCGTGGCGCAGGTTCGCGCCGCGGCGCATGAATTGGTCACATTCGCCAAACGGCGCGGCGTGGCCATCATCCTTGTGGGCCACGTCACCAAGGAAGGACAGATTGCCGGCCCTCGCGTCGTTGAACACATGGTCGACACGGTCATCTATTTCGAAGGTGAACGCGGCCACCAGTTCCGCATCCTGCGCAGCGTGAAGAACCGCTTTGGCCCGGCGGACGAAATCGGCGTTTTTGAAATGACCGGGATGGGGCTTGCCGAAGTTGCCAACCCCTCGGCCCTGTTTCTGTCCGAACGCGGCCAGCCCATCGCCGGCAGCGCCGTTTTCGCCGGGATCGAGGGCACGCGCCCGGTCCTGACCGAAATTCAGGCACTGGTCGCGCCGTCCACCCTCGCCTCGCCCCGCCGCACGGTCGTGGGGCTGGACAGCGGGCGGGTCAGCACCATCCTTGCAGTGCTGGAGGCGCGTTGCGGCATCCCCTTTGCCGGTCTGGACGTGTTTCTGAACGTCGCAGGCGGCATGCGCGTCAATGAACCCGCCGCAGATCTGGCCATCGCAGGTGCCTTGCTATCCGCCCGAGAGGACATGGCACTGCCGCCAGAGGCTGTCCTTTTCGGCGAAATCAGCCTGTCTGGTGCCCTACGTCCCGTCGCACAGGCGGAAAATAGGTTGAAAGAAGCGCAGAAACTTGGTTTTTCACAGGCGATTTTGCCTGACGCCCAAAAGGTCGAGGGCGCAGGAGGCATGCAACTGCGACGCATTGCCGATCTGACTGGATTCGTGGGTGAGGTTTTCGGCGCCGGCTGAACCACCTGATATGAAAAGAAAACCGGCACAGGGGCAATGCTATGGACGGTTTCACGATAATCGATGCGGTGGTGGCTGCAGTCATCATCCTTTCCGCGATTCTGGCATGGTCGCGGGGATTCGTTCGCGAATCGCTGGCCATTCTGGGATGGATCGGCGCTGCTGTTCTGGCCTTTCTGTTCGCCGGACAGATGCGACCGCTGATTGCGCAGCTGCCCTATCTGGACAAGTTTCTGGGCGATAGCTGCGAATTGGCAACAATCGCCGGTTTCGCGGTGGTCTTTGCGCTGGCACTGGTGGTCTTTTCGATCCTGACCCCGCTGTTTTCGTCGGTCGTGCAACGGTCTGCGCTAGGCGGGATCGATCAGGGCGCGGGCTTTCTGTTCGGCGTGGCACGCGGTGTGCTGTTGGTTGCGATTGCGTTCATCGTCTATGACCGCGTGATGACCTCGCAACAGGTCACGATGGTCGAGAACTCGCGCTCGGCCCAGGTGTTCGAGCGGATGCGCGGCCAGATGGACGAACAACTTCCCAACGACGCCCCAAGCTGGATCGTCAGCCGCTACGAACAGATGGTTCAGGGTTGCACCGCCACCGAAGCCGTCTCACCGGATCAGGCACCAGCCACCATCCCCGAGGGTTCGGCACCCGCGACAAACTGATCATCCACGGCATATTTTCCCGTGCATGTCGCTTTCGTGACGAAAAAGCGCCCTCGCCCTGCTGCGGGGGCGTGACTTTTTGTAGAACCCACACTACATAGCGCATGACAGCCCAAAGCTATTCAGGATGCCGTGATGCAACCATTTCTGGCCCATCCGTTCGACTCGGACCGCCTGCATGAAGAATGCGGCATTTTCGGAGCGATCGGCGTGGTCGATGCCTCTAGTTTCGTCGCCCTTGGCCTGCACGCCTTGCAGCATCGCGGTCAGGAAGCGGGGGGCATCGTCGCCTTTGATCCCGATCAGGGCTTCAACAGTGCCCATCGCTTCGGTTACGTCCGCGACAACTTCACCAAGCCGGACGTCATGGATACGCTGCCCGGATCGCTGGCCATTGGCCATGTGCGCTATTCAACGGCCGGGTCCAAAGCTGCAACGGCGATCCGCGACGTGCAGCCCTTCTTTGGCGAATTTCACATGGGCGGCTGTGCCGTCGCCCATAACGGCAACATCACCAACGCCGCCGCATTGCGCCGCGAACTGATCGAACGCGGCAGCATCTTCCAGTCGTCTTCTGACAGCGAATGCATCATTCACCTGATGGCGCGGTCCATACAGCGCAACATTCCCGAGCGGATGAAGGACGCCCTGCGTCGGATCGAAGGCGCATTCAGCGTCATCGCCATGACCCGCACCAAGCTGATCGGCGTTCGCGATCCGCTGGGCGTGCGCCCGCTGGTTCTGGGCAAGGTTGGTGACGATGGCTTTGTGCTGGCCTCGGAAACCTGTGCGCTGGACATTATCGGCGCCGACTTCGTCCGAGAGATCGAGCCGGGGGAAATGGTTGTCATCTCGAAAGGTCAGGTCGAATCGTCGCGGCCCTTCGGCCCCTCGACCGGGCGTTTCTGCATCTTCGAACATGTTTATTTCAGCCGCCCCGATTCGATCATCGGCGGTCGTTCGGTTTATGAAACCCGCCGTCAGATCGGTGTGGAACTGGCCCGTGAAGCCCCGATCGAGGCTGATCTGGTCTGCCCCGTTCCCGACAGCGGCACCCCCGCGGCCATCGGTTTTGCGCAGGAATCGGGGATTCCCTATGGCATGGGGATCATCCGCAACCAGTATATGGGCCGCACATTTATCGAGCCGACCGAACAGATCCGCAACATGGGCGTGCGACTGAAGCTGAACGTGAACCGTTCGCTGATCGCGGGCAAACGGGTCGTGCTGGTCGATGACAGTGTCGTGCGCGGCACGACCAGCCGCAAGATCAAGGACATGATCCTTGATGCCGGCGCAGCCGAGGTGCATTTCCGCATCGCGTCCCCGCCAACCGCATGGCCCTGCTTCTATGGCGTGGATACCCCGGATCGCGACAAGCTGCTGGCGGCAAATATGACGCCCGAGGAAATGCGCGATTGGATTGGCGTGGATTCCCTGGCCTTCGTATCGCTGGACGGCCTTTATCGCGCCGTGGGCGAAGCCAAGGGCCGCAATAACAAATCTCCGCAATATTGCGACGCCTGTTTCTCGGGCGATTATCCGGTGGCCCCCTTCGATCAGCTTGAGCGGGGGTTCCGCATGAAACCGGGTTCTGAAACGGCGATGAACGAAGCCGCAGAATAAAAAGAACAAGCAATAGAAAGCCGGGCGAAATCAACGCCCGGTTTTTTTTGTCGGTCGTTTTTTGTCAGTCGGGACCGAAAACGGTTTCGCTAGATCAGCGGGCCGATGCTGGTGAACGCGTTATACCAGACACGCTTCCATGTCGGCCATGCCCTGACCTCGGCCGGGGAGACCGGCGTTGATGAGGCGATGTATTCTAATTGTCGGTCGCGCAAATCCTGCGTCAACTTGCGATCCTTTACCAAGACATCATTTTCAAAGTTCAGGTCAAAACTGCGAAAATCCAGATTGGTCGATCCAAAACAGACCATTTCACCGTCGATCGTCATGATTTTCGAATGCAACAGACCGCCGTTGAATTCGACGATCTTGACGCCTGCATCGATCAATTGCGGGTAATAGGCCCGGCTGGCCGGTCCGACAAAGCCGGAATCATTGCGGCGCGGCAAGGTCAGGGTGACATCCACCCCCGCCAAGGCAGCGCCCATGATGGCATCCACGACAACCTCACCGGGTGAGAAATAAGGCGTCGTCATGATGATTTCGCGCCGGCCTTCACTCAGCATACGGGCCAGAAACTGCGCCGACACGCCTTTGCTCAACGTTGGACCGGTGCCGATGGCCTGCACCGTGATCCCGTCACTGAACGACACAGGATCATAGCGCCACGGCCCAAGTTCGATCGGCCTGTCCTCGAACCAGGTCTGGGCGAAAAGCAGGTCCATCTGCCGCGCGATCGGACCTTCGAAACGCACCATGACGTCGATCCACGGCGCGTATTTTGGTTTGGGGGAAAACTCCGGATCGGCGCAATTCTGGCTGCCGCAATGCAGGATACGGCCATCAATGACCGTAATCTTGCGGTGATTGCGCAAATCCACGCGCCGCACACAGGCGGTCAGGAACGGATTACCGATGGGCAGCGCAACCTGCGTTTCGATCCCGGCGGCCTTCAGATCATTCCAGGTCTGCGACCGAATAAACGCATGAGATCCGATCTGATCCACGCCCGCGCGGACCGTGACACCGCGCTTTGCCGCCCGGATCAGCGCCTGTGCCACATTGCGGCCGGTATTGTCGTCCAGCCAGATATAATAAAAGACGTTGATGAATTGCGTGGCAGCATCGAAATCTTCGATCATGCGGGCGCGCTGCTCATCCGGGCTGGCCAAAAGCTTTGCACGGTTGCCGGTCGTCACGCCAAACCCATTGATCGCAGTTGCAAAACCACTGACGGGGCCATGCCTGACAATGTCAGCCGGCTCTCCACTGGCGACGACCATGTCATGCGTCGCCTTGATCGCGGCGCGGTGCCCTCTGCCCTCACGCCCGCCAAAGCGGATCGTGGCATAGAGGAAGTAGAAAATGACCCCCACAAATGGCAGCACCAAAAGGGCGAATATCCAGGAAATCCGCGTTGTCGAGCTTAGGTCAGGCCGCGACAATGCGTGCGTCATCAGGGTCAGAAAAATCGCCGTATGGGCCAGAGCAAAAACGGTCAACATTGTCAAACAACCTTATGTAAACACGGCGATGATAAACATGACCCGGCAGGCGACAAGTGGTCATGGGTTGCTGTCGGACCAGGCATCGCGGATGCCTGCCGCTTTATCGAACGATGGTTTCCATAGGGTCATACCATGCGGCATGCTGGCCCCAGACGGCTTGCGCCAACATATCGGGCTTGTGCCGCAATTTTCGCAGATCCTTCCGCGATGCCCAGCAAAAGCGGTTCACCACACCTTCGGGATCATTCAGCATGATCCGATTTTCGTCCCGCAACATCGCGCGAAAGATCAAATCGACCTGATGAAAGCCGGTGGCGGGGTCATGAAATTCGTTGATCAAGATCGGTGCGCCGACATTGATCTGCAGGCCTGTTTCCTCGGCCACTTCACGGATCAGGTTTTCGGGCAGCGACTGGCCACCCTCGACACCGCCGCCGGGAAGGGTCCACAGATCCGACATCTGGCCCGGATAGGCGTTCACCATCAGCAGGCGGTCGTCGCGCAGGATCGCCGCGCGCACCGCAAGACGTGGCCGGGCCGGTTTCATCCGCCGATCCGGTTGACATGCCCCATCTTGCGGCCCGGTCGCGGATCGCCCTTGCCATAAAGATGAACCTGCAGGTTCGACGTTTGCAGCAACTGGGGCACCCGTAACACATCGTCGCCGATCAGGTTTTCCATCACCACATCGGCGTAACGCCTGCCATCCCCCAAGGGCAGGCCTGCGACGGCACGGATATGCTGTTCAAACTGGTCCACCGCGCAGCCGGCCTGCGTCCAGTGGCCGGAATTGTGCACACGTGGCGCGATTTCGTTGACCACCAGACCCTTCGGGGTGACGAACAGCTCGACGCTCAGCACGCCAACATAATCCAGCGCATTGGCAATCTTCGCCGCGATCAGCACGGCATCCGTCGTGGTCCGCGCAGGCAGGCCACAGGGCACGGTCGTCATGTGCAGGATACCGTCGCGATGGACATTCAGACCGGGGTCGAAGGCTGCAACACGACCGTCTGCCCCACGGGCAATGATGACACTGATCTCGGCTGTGAATTCGACGAAACCTTCCAGAACCGACGGCGCACCCGTCCATTCCGGGTGTGCGGCATCGGTAATCCGCACCTGCCCCTTGCCGTCATAGCCCATGCGGCGCGTCTTCAGGATCGAGGGTGCCCCAATCTGCTGAATGGCGGCGGGCAAGGCGTCCTGATCCGGCACATCGGCGAAAGACGCTGTCGTCAGGCCAATATCATTCAGAAACGTCTTTTCCGTCAGCCGGTCCTGCGACACCGCCAAGGCACGGCGGTTCGGGCGAATGGGCCGGATCGATTCCAGCAAGTCCAGCGCCGAGGTCGGGACATTTTCAAACTCATAGGTGATGACATCCACCGATTCGGCGAAGGCACGTAACGCGCCTTCATCCTCATAGGGCGCATTCGTCACCTGATAGGCAACATCGGCTGCAGGGGTCGCCCCCGGCTCATAGATGTGGCAGCGAAGGCCAAGCCGGCTGGCGGCAACCGACAGCATTCGCCCCAACTGACCGCCGCCAAGAATGCCGATCGTGCGAATGTCACTCATCCACCGGCTCCTCGGGGATGGATGCTGACAGCGCATCGCGCCACGCATCCAGACGTTCCGCCAGATCAGGATCGCTGATGGCCAGGATGCCCGCAGCCATCAATCCCGCATTGGCGGCGCCCGCCGGCCCGATGGCCATTGTGGCAACCGGAAAGCCCTTGGGCATCTGCAGGATGGAATACAGCGAATCCACACCGGACAAAGCGCGGGTCTGCACCGGCACGCCAATCACCGGCACACGGGTTTTCGACGCCATCATCCCCGGCAGATGGGCCGCCCCCCCTGCCCCGGCGATAATGACCTTCAGTCCACGCGCCGCAGCAGTCTTGCCATAGTCCCACAAACGATCAGGGGTGCGATGGGCACTGACGATTTTGGTTTCATAACCGATTCCGAGCTCATCCAGAATGGCAGCCGCTTCGCGCATCGTCGGCCAGTCAGACTGGCTGCCCATGATGATTCCGACCGGTTTATCCATTCGCCGCCCTCTAAATAAATGCTGCGCAGGCATACCGCGCGGGGCCGCGCTTCGCAATCTTATGCGATGATATCGGGGGTCAGTTCATCTTCCAGACGGGCAATTTTGTCCTTCAATGACAATTTTTGCTTCTTCAGCCGTTGCAATGCGACCGATGAGGTCAATTGCTGGGCGGACAATGCTGCAATCGCCTCGTCCAGATCACGATGCTCGCAACGCAACGCCGTCAGTTTCGAACGGACGATTTCCTCGTGCGACATGGTGTTTTGCATATTCATCTGGCACGCTTTGCTGGACAGGTTGATGTTATTTGAACTGTTTATACCCAGTCTTGGACCCGCTGTTAACAGAATCGTGCGAACAAAGCGGTTTTCCTTGCCAACACATCCCGAATGATCGCCGATTGTGATCACGAAAACCTTATGGGCTTGTTTCCCGGGCCAGCGGCACACATATTCGATACAAGCGGGTCGCCAGATGGGGCCTGCGGACGACAGTCGCTTAGAAGACAAAGGGCTGAATATGAGCAAGATTTCGTTGGGGGCACATCCCTATCTGCTGGGTTTCGATCAGCTTGAACGGCTGGCCGAGCGTGCTGCCAAGGGCGCTGAGGGGTATCCCCCCTATAACATCGAGCATGTGGCACCGGATGGCTTCAGGATCACATTGGCCGTGGCCGGGTTTTCCGAAGATGATCTGACGGTCACGATCGAGGACCGGCAACTGGTGGTTCGTGGCCGCATCACTGAACCTGACGAAGAGCGTGTTTTTCTGCACCGTGGCATTGCGGGCCGCGCATTCCAGCGCAGCTTTGTTCTGGCAGACGGGGTCGAAGTGGTTTCGGCCAACATGGAAAACGGTCTGCTTCATATCGACCTGCGCCGAACCGCGCCCCAGCAAGTCGTTCAAACCATTCCGATCAGCCGTAAATAAAAAGGGGATCATCATGGATACCAAATTCGATTTCGGCGACACCGGTGCCGTGACAAACACCGTTTACATCCGCCCGGTCGCCACGAAGACCTTGCCACATGAAATCCGCGAACAAGTGCCCGGCATCGACACGCTTTATGCGATGTATGACGGTGATGGCGAACGTCTGGCCTTGGTTCGCGAACGTTCGCTGGCCTTCATGTTGGCCCGTCAGAATGAACTGACACCGGTCAGCGTTCACTGAACCCATCCCTTCGACCGTCAAAAAACCCCCGCCCGCAACCGCGTGGCGGGGGTTTTGCTTTGCGGATCAGACGGCGCGTGGTGGTTGCCGCTGCGGATCGCCGGAATCATGGCAATCGTCGCAACAATGCCCGGTGGATAGCGCAGCGCGAACTGCATCCCTGCGGGATGATCATCCAGCCCTTGCCGTCCATGATCAGGTTCATGAAATTGCCCCGCAGCAAAACCACCGCCGCCACCCAAGGGGTGAAACCTGTAGCGGGCTGAATTTTCGCCATCGAACGGCTTTCTGAATGCGTGGGCAGGTGTCGCGGCGACCCCATGAAAGCAAACAGCCCCGCCTTGTTACGGGCGGGGCTGTGCAATTCACCGGCTGGGCAATCAGCGCAGGCCGATCAGGCCCATGCTTTCCAGCGTCAACAGAACCTGATGCGCGGCGCTGTCAACGTCGATATCCTGGGTATCGACGCGCAGTTCGGGCTTTGCGGGTTCTTCATAGGGGTCGGAAATGCCCGTGAACTCTTTGATCTTGCCTTCGCGGGCCAGTTTATACAGCCCCTTGCGGTCGCGGCGCTCGCATTCTTCTAGGCTGGTCGAGACGTGGACTTCGACGAAGGCGCCGTATTGCTCGGCCATTTCGCGGACGGCGCGACGGGTCGCGGTATAGGGCGCGATGGGCGCACAGATCGCGATACCGCCGTTCTTGGTGATTTCCGACGCGACATAGCCGATGCGCTTGATGTTGATGTCTCGATGTTCCTTCGAAAAGCCCAGCTCGCTCGACAGATGCTTGCGGACAACGTCACCATCCAGCAGCGTCACGGGACGGCCGCCCATCTCCATCAGCTTGACCATCAATGCGTTGGCGACGGTCGATTTACCCGAGCCTGACAGCCCGGTGAAGAAGACCGTGAAGCCCTGCTGCGCACGCGGGGGCGAGTTGCGGCGCAATTCGCGCACCACCTCGGGGAAGCTGAACCATTCCGGAATTTCCAGACCTTCGCGCAGACGGCGACGCAATTCGGTGCCGCTGATGTTCAGGACGGTGACGCCCTCTTCGATCTCATCGGCGGGTTCGTATTGGGCGCGTTCCTGCACATAGACCATGTGTTTGAAGTCGACCATTTCGATGCCCATTTCGCCCTGATGCTTGCGGAACAGTTCCTGCGCATCATAGGGGCCATAGAAGTCGACGCCCTGACTGTTCTTGCCGGGGCCGGCGTGGTCACGACCAACGATGAAGTGGGTCGCGCCGTGGTTCTTGCGGATCAGGCCATGCCACACGGCTTCACGCGGGCCAGCCATGCGCATGGCAAGGTTCAACAGCGACAGCGTGGTGGTTGCCTGCGGATATTTGTCCAGAACGGCTTCATAGCAACGCACGCGGGTGAAATGGTCCACATCGCCCGGCTTGGTCATGCCGACAACCGGGTGGATCATCAGGTTGGCCTGTGCTTCTTTCGCAGCACGGAAGGTCAGTTCCTGATGCGCCCGGTGCAGCGGGTTGCGGGTCTGGAAGACCACGACGCGCTGCCAGTTCAGTTTCTTGAACATCGCGCGCAGTTCGTTCGGCGTGTTCCGGCGCGAACGGAAATCGTAATGCGTCGGTTCCTGCAGGCCCTTGACCGGGCCGCCCAGATAGACCGGACCAGCGACGTTGTGCAGATAATTCACGGCCGGATGGGCCAGATCATCGGCACCAAAGACCTTTTCAGCCTCCAGCGACTTGTTCGGCACCCATTTATCGGTGACCGACATGACGGCCAGAATGACGCCTTCCTGATCGCGCAGGGCGATATCGGTGCCCGGCTCCAGCCCTTCGGCGAATTTCTCGGACACGTCCAGCGTGATCGGCATTGGCCACAGCGAACCATCGCCCAGACGCATCTCGTTCACGACGCCGTTGTAGTCAGCTTCGGTCAGAAAGCCTTTCAGCGGCCTGAAACCGCCATTCATCAACAGCTCAAGGTCGCAGACCTGACGCGGGCTAAGATCCCAGCTTGGCATGTTGCCAGCTTCGTCTTTCAGCGCGGCGGCAGTTTCGGGCGATACGTAAAGTTCGGGGATAGGCGAGTGGTTCGGATTGGTCATCATGTGCTCGGTCAATTTCGGAAACGGTTATTGACGTCAACCGCTTGAGGTTCGACGTAACTTCGGCCCGCGAATAGACCTGTGCGCATTGACAATCAACCATGGGCTTCTGTTTTCCGCTGGAAACCGCCGCAATGCGGCAATTCCGTCAATGCATAGGAGATGGATGAACCGCCCGGGCAATCCACCGGAAACCGTGGCATCGGCAGATCGTCCAGTTGGTGCGGCGTCATATGTCGAATATCGGGATGGTCCAGCAGGTCGTGAACCGGCAAGGGCGGGGCCAGAAACCGCATGATGCGGTTTCCCAGATGGCTGATGATGCTTTTCATGATTTAAATATACCTGCCGATTTTCATATACAGGATTGAGAAAATCGGATTCACAGTTTAGATTTTCTAAATGCGTGACCTGAACCGCATATCGCTTGTCGGCCTGCGCGCGATTGAAGCCGTCGCCCGTCTGGGCGGCCTTGTGCCCGCCGCGGCAGAGCTTGGCGTCACCCCCGGTGCGCTAAGTCAACGCATCTCACGGACCGAGGCGCAGTTGGGTCTGCCGGTCTTTCACCGCACAGCTCAGGGATTGCGACCAACGGAAACCGGCGCCTTGATTGTTGCCAGATTGTCGCGCGGCATGGCCGAGCTGGCAGCCGCCATCGCCTTGGCCAGTCCAGCGCAGGACGATGTTCTGAATGTCTCAGCCGCACCTTTGTTCGCCAGCCGTTGGCTGATCTGGCGTCTGCCCCGCTTCACTGCGGCCCATCCCGATATCCGGGTGCGGATCGAGCCTGTCTCTCGCATGGTGACGCCGGGGCTGGACGGGATCGACATAGGTTTGCGCGTCGGCAAGGGCGACTGGTCCGGCGTCCGGGCGGAAAAACTGCTGGATCAACGGGTCATGCCGGTTTGTGCACCCGCTTTGGCAGCGCGGATCACAGTCCCATCCGACCTGCTGTCGCTGCCGATCATTCGCGAAAACGACCGGCTGCATGGATGGCGTGAATGGTTGGTGCCGCATGGCATTGACGTGGGCCAGCTTCCCGACGGTCCCGAATATGCCGATGGCGGGTTGTGCCTTGACGCGGCAACATCGGGACAAGGCGTCTTCATGGCGTGGGAAACGCTGGCCATCGACCGTCTGACCAAAGGCAGCCTTACCGCCCCATTGCCCGGACGGGCGCTGACGGGTGATGCCTATTGGTTCGTCACCGCATCCGAAGGACGCCGCAAACCCGCAGTCGCGCGTTTTCGCGATTGGCTGACCAAAGAGATGAAGCAAGCCGCCTAGGCGTCAAAGCCGCCTGCTGTCATAGGCCCAATGCAACAAGGCCTGACGCTGGCGCGGACGACAGAACAGATCACCCATGTCACACGCCCCGCGAAGCTGCCCCACATGGCGGCGCATCGCGCGCCAGCGACCGATCTGGCGGTCATCATCCGAATGCCTGCGGCCCATGTAATAGCGGCAATACCACTGAAACCAGCCGCGCGGATCATCCTGATGCAGCCACCCCTTGCGCCGCCATTCGGATAACGGCTGACTGGCATCAGTCCCGAAATAGTTCAGCTTTGGATTGCGTTTTCCGGGCGACAGCTTGGCGTCTCCGAACCAATCGGCGGGAAATTCAGCGCGGCAATCGGTCAGATAGCATCCCCCGAACACGCCAAGCGCCAACATCTGCCGCGGCGTCAGATCAGGCAAGAACCCCTCGGCGAAATCTTCGCCCATCGGCGCAGTCAGGGCATAGGAGTAGCCCTGCTGCATTTTATCGCCGACATGAACTGTCCGCGCCAACCTAGCCGTTGACCTCTTCGATCTGGGCGACATCGGGTTCAGGCGCGCCAGCCTCGTGATGTTCGGCCAGATACCGTTCGGCATCCAGTGCCGCCATGCAGCCCATACCCGCACTGGTCACGGCCTGACGGTAAACATGATCGGTCAGATCACCTGCCGCGAAAACACCGGGGATCGAGGTCTGGGTCGTGCCCGGCTGCACCTTTACATAGCCACCATTATGCAGTTCCAGCTGGTCTTTGACCAATGCGCTGGCGGGCGCATGACCGATTGCGACGAAAACGCCATCCGCCCGAACCTCCATCGTGCTGCCATCCTTGGTCGATTTCAGCACTGCGCCGGTGACGCCCAGCGGCGTATCGGCGCCGAACACCTCGGCCAGTTCGTGATCCCAGATCACCTCGACCTTGGGGTTCTTGAACAGACGCTGTTGCAGGATCTTTTCGGCACGCAGGCTGTCGCGGCGGTGAACCAGCGTCACCTTGGACGCGAATTTGGTCAGGAACAGCGCCTCTTCAACGGCCGTATTGCCGCCGCCGATCACCAGCACTTCGCGGTTGCGATAGAAAAAGCCGTCGCAGGTCGCACAGGCGCTGACGCCGAAACCCTTGAACTTTTCCTCGGACGGCAGGCCCAGCCAGCGTGCCTGCGCACCCGTCGCCAGAATCACCGCATCGGCGGTGACAACGCGCCCACTGTCGCAGGTTGCAACGAAAGGCCGCTGTTGCAGGTCCAGATTGGTCACCGTGTCAAAGACGATTTCCGCGCCCATCTCGCGGGCATGTTCTTCCATCTTGACCATCAGATCGGGGCCCTGAATTTCGGTGTCACCCGGCCAGTTTTCAACCTCGGTCGTGATGGTCAGTTGACCGCCGGGCTGCGTGCCCTGAATCAACATCGGCTCCAACATCGCGCGGGCGCCGTAAATGGCAGCGGTGTAGCCAGCCGGGCCAGAGCCCACGATCAGAAGTTTCACATGCGTGCGGTCAGTCATCTTGCGCCCCAATCTGTCTTTGTGCATTAGGTAGTGCCCTTGATCGGCAACTGCAACGTATCGTGCATTCAGAAAGAATGTTGCGCGCGGACGGCTTGCATTGTAGTTTCCGGCAACGAAAACTCCCGCAAGAAGAAAGAGCAGCATGGCCGGCGCGAAACTGGACGACATTGACCGTAAAATTCTGGCCGAACTTCAGGCCGACGGGCGGATGACCAATGTCGAGCTTGCCCGCCGCGTGGGCATTTCCGCCCCGCCCTGTCTGCGTCGCGTCCGCACGCTTGAGGAATTGGGCTTTATCCGTGGCTATCACGCCGATATCGACGCCCGCGAACTGGGCTTCGAGGTGCAGGTTTTCGCAATGGTCCGCCTTGCCTCGCAATCCGAACGCGACCTGTCCGCCTTCGAGGCCAAGGTGCAGGAATGGCCGCTGGTCCGCGAATGCCACATGCTGAACGGCGAAATCGACTTCATCCTGAAATGCGTCGCCCCGGATCTGTCCACATTCCAGCGCTTTCTGACCAACAATCTGACTGCGGCGCCCAATGTCGCCAGCGTCAAGACATCCCTGGTGATCCGCGCGGCCAAGGATGAACCGGCGGTGCCGTTCGAGATCGTGGAAGAACGGGTGCGCGAGGCGGGGTGAATATTTTTCTGATCGCTTCGACCCTGATGATTCCGAATTTTGTTAGTTTATTGCATGACCTCTACGAATAACCGAATAAATTATTTGGACAACCTGCGGGTGCTTTGCATGTTGTTTATCGTATTTTATCACGCATCCGGACTCGGCAATCCCGATATCCTGATGAAAACAGGGAAGTTCTTTCTGTATTTCTCTCTTGAGGTGTTTTTTCTCATTTCCGGCTATCTCGCAGCTTCGACATTGCGGAGTCGCGGAAGCAAAGACTATTTCAATATCAGAATACCGGCAGTTTTACTTCCTCTCATCACGATTTCCATTCTGGTGAACCCTTTCATACATTATTTTCGACATGGGTTTCGCGAGAATGTGAGATACGGCAGTTATACCTTTACAGAAGCCATCAGATCATCCATTTCCGGAAAATGGGATGGGTACGAATTACATCTGTGGTTCCTGGTTCTCTTGTTAATCTACATCATCCTGCTTCCGCTCCTGACGCCGGTGCTTACGCGAATGGCAAGTGTGATGGACAGAGTCAGGCCGTCAGCGATCATGTTCTGGCTTGCACTTCTTCTGGCCGTTTATATGGTCTGCGCATCGTTTGTGATCGACCACCTTCAGGCCCACCGTCTGGCGCAACCGTTCGCAAGATATATGCCATATTTTCTTATTGGCTCGCTTGCCTTCATGTCCCAAAATCTTAGGAATGCGCTGCACCGCATCGACGCGCCTCTTGTGTTGCTGATGCTTTTGGGTCTGGCTCTCGTATTTTTCTATGACGGACCCGGATGGGGACATGCGAAGAAATTTGGCCGCAGTCTCATTTCATTTTCTTTGGTCGTATTCATAATGCTGGCTGCCAGAAAATTCCTTAACGGTAGAAATTACGTCAGCGATATTTTTTCCCGCTCTATTTACACGACGTATCTTCTGCACACATTCTTTATTTTTCTGCTATTTTACCTGCTGGACATTCACACAGGTCAGGTTACACCATATCATGTTGTTTTCGCGACGATTTTGGCAGTAGCGATTTCCACAGCAATCCATCTGTTCCTGATCGAGAGATATGGATTTATGGCGTTTTTGTTCAATGGAAAAGCAAATCAGAAAGCCAAGCCGACAAATCAGCCGTGATCATCACGGAACTACTGATCGCCTTCTGAAGGCAATGCTTCAGGAGAACAGCACTATAGCGCAATCGCTGAAATCAGCCGTCCGTAATCCACCTGCCCCTCATGGGTTGACCGGCGATAACTGAAGAACCGCTCGGGGTCGGAATAGGTGCAGTGGCCTGACCATTGGGCATCCACGCCCGCATCCCGCAGGCGTGACAGGCCAAAGGATGGCAGGTCAAACATCGGGCGGCCATTAGGGCCACCGCTGAAAAACCGGGAATATTCGGGGTCTTCGGCGATGAAATCTTCCATGAAATCTTCGCCGACCTCGTAGGCGCGTTGGCTGATCGTCGGACCGATCACGGCCTTGATGTCTGTCGCGCCCTGGTCGCGCATGGCCTGCACCGTCGCTTCGATCACACCGCCGATCGCGCCGCGCCAGCCCGCGTGGCAGGCACCGATCACGCCTGCTGCCAGATCGGCAAACAGAACAGGCTGACAATCCGCCGTCAGCACTGCAATTGCCACATCCCTGCGTTTCGTCACCAGACCGTCGGCCGGAGTGTCGCGGACAACGGCGATGTCGTCATCGTCGTTCAACGTCACAACATCGGGCGAGTGCACCTGCTTGACGGTTGCAAGGTTATCGACAGGAACGCCCATTGCGCGTGCCACACGGGCGCGGTTGACCGCCACCATATCGCTTTGATCGGTGGAACGCCGCCCGCAATTCAGGCCCGAAAACAGCCCGGACGATGCCCCGCCCTTGCGCGTGAAAAAGCCGTGCTTCACGTCTGTCAGCAGGGGATGTGTCAGTATTTCAAGCGTCGTCTGCATGATGCCTCAGCGGATCGAAACCGGGCACGGACGGCGCCCCTTTGGGCCAGATGGCCATCGCTTTGAACAAGTGACCCATTTTCTCCGCATCGGTCAAGCGATGAAGTGCGGCCTGCGCGCCCTGATCGCCCGCATCGGTCAATCTGCGGGCACGCTGCGCCGCACCAAGCGACAGCAGCCATTCGCCCTGATGGCGTGGCCGTGAGGCAACCGCACCGGCACGGATCGCCGCGCCAGCCAAGGGCGCAAAATCGACATGTGCTGTCAGATCGGCCTGTCCCGGATTGGCCAAAGGGTGTTCCGGCCGATGGTGCCGCAGCGCCTGGAACGTGTCGCCATAGCCGTTCCAGCCACCGTAATCGACAAAGATCGCGGCACCGCCGTGCTGGGCGATACGTCCGGCAACGGCCGCGACAATCGCAGGCGCCAAGGGACATTCCTCGATCACATCCCCCGGCCTGCCATCGCGGGGCAGATCCATCGGCAGCCCAAGCCCGAATTGCAAACCATCAGGACCAAGGCCGACCAGGCGTTCCGCCCATCCGTTTTCGACCCGCTGATATTGTCGGATCGGCAGGGCGTCGAAAAATTCGTTCGCAATCAGAAACAGCGGCTGTTGCGGCAATAGGTCAGCGTGATCCAGATGCGTGACCTTGCCCAGCCTGTCGCACTGAACCTGTCGCAGATGCGGCGATGCCTCGATCAGGGTCACCTGCGCGGCATCGCGCATGCCGGGCATCTTCGCGATCACACGCAGGATGTCGGCCATAAGCGTGCCCCGGCCAGGCCCGATTTCAGCCAGCGTGAACGGCGCAGGCCTGCCCTGATCCTCCCAGGCCTGCGCCAGCGCAAGACCACAAATTTCCCCGAATATCTGCGAAATTTCCGGCGCGGTGGTGAAATCGCCCGTCCTGCCAAAGGGATCGCGCGTGCTGTAATAGCCGTATCGCGGATGCAGCAGGCAGATTTCCATATAATCAGCCAGCGAAATCGGACCCGTCGCCCGAATACGCCCGGCGATGATATCCGCAAGCGGCGTCATACGGGTGCAAGCGGTTGAACCACCGGGCGGCGCATGGCGCGGGCGATGAAGAACAATCCCAACAGCACCATCGGCAGCGACAAAAGCTGCCCCATCGTCAACCCGACGACCGGACCGCCAAGAACGTGGCCCAGCGGGTTGTCGGGGGTGATGAATTGCGCATCCGCCACGCGGAACAATTCAACGAACATCCGCGCCAGACCATAACCCGCAAGGAATATCCCGAATGCCAGTCCCGGACGACGCAGACCACCGGAACGCACGACCAGAAGCAGGATCAGCCCCAAGAGCAGCCCCTCCAGCCCTGCCTCGTAAAGCTGACTTGGGTGGCGGGCACAGGCGCCTTCGATCCCCGGACAGTTTTGCGCGGCTTCGCCCGGAAAAACCACGCCCCAAGGTGCATCGGTCGGGCGGCCCCACAATTCCGCATTGATGAAATTCGCGATGCGGCCAAAAAACAGACCGATGGGCGCGACGACGGCCATGGCATCGGCCAGCCGCAGCGGCGGAATGCCACGCGCACGGCAAAACAGCCATGTCGCGACGATTACGCCCGCGAAACCGCCGTGAAAGCTCATCCCGCCATTCCAGACCTTGATGATCTCGGCCGGGTTGGAAAGGTAGAAGGCGGGTTCATAGAAAAAGACAAAGCCCAGTCGCCCGCCAACGATCACCCCAAGGATCACCCAGGTGAGCAGGTCATCGACGCTTTCGGGCTTCATTGGTGCCCGATCCCCCCAGATCGAGGGCGCTTTCATCATGCGCACCAGAACCCGCCAGCCGATGATCAGCCCGGCCAGATAGGCCAGCGCATACCAGCGCAACGACAGGCTGAGACCGCCCAGTTCAAGGGTGAAGATCTCGGGGCTGATATTCGGAAAGGGGATCATGCGACCTCGGACAGCAACTCGCCGCGCACGCTAGTCACACAGAACGCGGTGTCAACATTGAACCCAACCCCGAACCGGCCCATATAGGGCGCGAAGCGAAGTGAGAGGGCCATGGCAGATGACCACGCAGAACAAATTCTTTGACGACATCTCGAAGATGATGACCAACGCCATGGGCGTCGCCCAAGGCGCCAAATCCGAGGCAGAGACCGCCGTGAATGGCTGGGTCGACCGCTGGCTGGCCGACCGCGATTTCGTCACCCGCGAAGAGTTCGAGGCCGTGCGCGAAATGGCGATCAAGGCCCGCACCGAAAACGCCGAGCTGAAGGCCCGTCTGGACGCGCTGGAAGCGGGTCGTCAGGGCTGAACGCGGTCGCGCAGCGCGCCTGCGTGATCGTAAAGCAGAACTTCGCCCGCGTCGGTCACCACGACGATCCAATCGCGGGCGAAGGTCACCGCGTCGGCCTGCGCGCCATCCGGCAGCGCGATATTGGATGGCAGTTCAGGCAGCACAGGCTGGCCCAGACGCAGCCACAACAGGCCGACGATGGCGATCATGCCCAGCCCCATGACCAAAGCCAGCCCGGTCACCAGCGTTTTCAGCAAACGCAGTTCGGGCACATCTTTCGCAACCCGTTTCCAGTCGCTATCATCCTGAGCCATGTCGAACCTTATTGTCACTATCCCGGCCAATCCGCCTGACCGGCTTGATAAGGCGCTTGCCCTTGCAGTGCCAGAGGAAGCGGCATTGTCGCGCTCTCGTCTGTCCAAGCTGATTGTCGAAGGCGCGATCACCGGTCCCGGCGGCGTTGTGCGCGATGGCAAGGCCAAGGTGGCCGAGGGGCAGGAATACCACATCGCCCTGTCCGCCCCCGAAGCGGTTGAGACCCGCCCCGAAGCGATTCCGCTGACCGTCGTTTACGAAGATGCTGACCTGATTGTGATCGACAAACCGGCAGGAATGGTCGTCCACCCCGCCCCCGGCAGTCCGAATGGCACGCTGGTCAATGCGCTGCTGGCGCATTGTGGCGACTCGCTTTCCGGCATTGGCGGCGAAAAACGCCCCGGCATCGTGCATCGCATCGACAAGGACACGTCCGGCCTGCTGGTCGTCGCGAAAACCGACCGCGCGCATCATGGCCTTGCCGCCCAGTTCGAGGCGCATACCGCCCAACGCCGTTATCTGGCGCTGGCCCATGGCGTGATCGACGCAGCCGATCCGCGCCTGCGCGGCACACCCGGCGTCAATTTCGAGGACGGCGGCGTTCTGAAGATCACATCGCGGCTGACCCGCCATGCGACGGATCGCCAGAAACAGGCCGTCTATTTCGACAAGGGCCGTCATGCCGTGACGCGGGCGCGCATGCTGGAAAGTTTTGGCACGCCCCCGTCGGCGATGCTGGTGGAATGTCGCCTTGAAACCGGCCGCACCCATCAGATCCGCGTTCACATGGCCCATGCCGGTCTGGGCCTGATCGGCGATCCGGTATATGGCGGTTCTCGCCGTGCATCCGCCAAGGCGCTTGGCCCGGCGGCCGAAGCCGCGATGGCATTTCCCCGTCAGGCGCTGCACGCCGCATATCTGGGGTTCCAGCACCCTGTCAGCGGGGACATGTTGACGTTTGAAAGCGTGTTGCCCCCGGACATGGAAGAATTGCTGACGGCGCTGCGGAATCGGCTGGCCTGATTTCGGCCGCCCATCCCCTGCCGAGATAGCGTATCCTGCCCTGACCTTGACAACATCGTGAACGATCCCCACCTTACCCTTCCCGAAATTCCCGACAAAATAGCTTAACGCTTTGCCGTCCCATTCTCGGGGAATGCTGCTGCGTCTCACGGAACCGCGAGCGCATTGCGGGCGTTTCCTGAACTCTGCGAAAGGCCGATATTATGGCAAATTATGGCAATCTTCCGGCTCCTAGTCCCGAACAGGGGATGAACCGCTATTTGCAGGAAATCCGTAAGTTCCCGCTGCTGCAGCCCGAAGAAGAATACATGCTGGCCAAAGCGTGGGTTGACCACGAAGACAGCGAGGCCGCCCATAAACTCGTGACCAGCCACCTGCGCCTGGCCGCCAAGATCGCCATGGGCTATCGCGGCTATGGCCTGCCGCAGGCCGAAGTGATTTCGGAAGCGAATGTTGGCCTGATGCAGGCCGTGAAACGCTTCGACCCGGAAAAAGGCTTCCGGCTGGCGACCTATGCGATGTGGTGGATCCGCGCCTCGATTCAGGAATATATCCTGCGGTCGTGGTCGCTGGTGAAAATGGGCACGACCAGCGCCCAGAAGAAGCTGTTCTTCAACCTGCGCAAAGCCAAGAATCGCATCGGCGCGTTGGAAGAAGGCGATCTTCGCCCCGAAAATGTCGCCCAGATTGCCAATGACCTGAACGTGACCGAACAGGAAGTGATCGACATGAACCGCCGCATGTCGGGCGGTGACGCGTCGCTGAACGCAACCGTTGGATCGGGTGATGGCGAATCGGCTGCGCAATGGCAGGACTGGCTGGAGGACGAAGACGCCAATCAGGCCGAGGCTTATGCCGAAACCGAAGAGTTGGACACACGCCGCCAAATGCTGTTGCAGGCCATGGACGTGCTGAATGACCGTGAAAAGGACATTCTGATGGAACGCCGCCTGCGCGACGATCCGATGACGCTTGAAGACCTGTCCGAGCGTTATGACGTCTCGCGTGAGCGGATTCGCCAGATCGAGGTTCGCGCCTTTGAAAAGCTGCAGGAACGGATGCGCTCGCTTGCCCGTGACAAGGGGATGCGGGTTCCCGAAACCGCCTGATTCTTCGCAATTAATCTTTGTCGCGCCCGTAATCTTTGTCGCGCCCGGTCAGATTTGATCGGGCGCGATTGACCTGTTGCCCCGTAACGCTATGGTCGTCTGAAAGGCAGGCAGACCAGACACCATGACCACCGCGCTGACGGAATTTCAAAGACTTGAAGCTCAGGGCTTGTGGCGCGCAACGCCCGACGCGCCGATGCGCGAGGTGATCATCTCGGTCGGCGATGCAACCTTGACACTGTCCGACCCGAAAACCGAACGCCCGATGTCGCATTGGTCGCTGCCTGCGGTAACGCGCCTGAACCCCGGCAAGCTGCCCGCAATCTATGCCCCTGCCGACGATGCCAGCGATGAAACGCTGGAAGTCGATGACCCGCTGATGATCAAAGCGATCGAGCGTGTGCACCACGCCATCGAAACGCGCCGCGCACATCCACGAGGCCTGCGCGGCGGGCTGACGGTCTTTGCCGTCCTTGCGGTGCTGGCCGTTCTGATCTTCTGGCTGCCGGACGCGATTGTCCGCCATGCCGCCCATATCGCACCGCCCGCGCAGGCCCGAATGGTTGGCAAGGATATTCTGGCCGATCTGGAGGGGACGACAGGCCGCATCTGCCAGCGCGAATCCGGCCAAGCGGTGCTGAACTGGCTTACGCCGCGCCTGATCGGTGCCGACGCCGAAATCCGCGTTGTTCCCGGCCCTATCAGCGGCGCACGACGCCTGCCCGGCGATCTTTATGTCATTGGGAACGATCTTTTGCTGACCGCAGCGGGGCCAGAGGCGGCGGCTGCGCATCTGGTTGCTGCCAAACTTGCCACCAATGACGATGATCTGCGGCTGGCTGCGTTGGAATATGCGGGTTTTTGGCCCGTCATGCGCCTGATGACCCTTGGCACGCTGCCCGATGGCGCCATGGTCGGCTATGGCAAACAGATGTTGCTGACCGCCCCGCCGCGCCCGGAAGATAGGCAGTTCCTGACCGTTCTGGGCGAGCTTGGCATCCCGTCCGAGCCTTATGCAAGATCGTTGGACCCGACCGGGAGGACCGTCATTCCCTTGGTCGAGGGCGACCCGTTCCCGAACGGGCCGACCAAACCCTTACTGACCAGCGACCAATGGCGGGCCCTGCAACAGATTTGTGCTGGATAAAGAGGGTGGAATGAATGGCGTGATCAATCAGGGCGCTGTTGCGTTGTCAGCGGCCATTGCTGAAAAAAGGATTACGGCAGAGCAGGTGATGACCGCTTTTCTGGATCGGATCGACGCGGTCAACCCGCAACTGAATGCGATCGTCAGCCTGCGCCCGCGTGATCAACTTCTGGCCGAAGCCCGCGCCGCCGACACCGCGCCACGCAAAGGCTGGCTTCATGGACTGCCGGTGGCGGTCAAGGATCTGGCGGCGGTCGCGGGTCTGCGCACGACATGGGGATCGCCCCTGTTCGCCGATCATGTCCCGGCCAAGGATGATATCGTCGTCGCGCGGATGCGGGATGCCGGGGCGATTTTCATTGGCAAGACGAATACGCCGGAATGGGGCTTGGGCTCGCACAGTTTCAACGAAGTCTTTGGGGCAACGCGAAACCCCTATGATCCCGACCGGACAGCCGGGGGGTCTTCGGGGGGTGCGGCCGCGGCGCTGGCGGCGCGGATGGTGCCGATTGCGGACGGCTCGGACATGATGGGCAGCCTGCGCAATCCGGCGGCGTTCTGCAATGTCTATGGCTACCGGCCCAGTTGGGGCCTGGTGCCCGGCGATCCAGTCGGCGACAATTTCATGGCCACGATGTCAACGCTTGGCCCGATGGGTCGCAGCCCGGAAGATATCGCATATCTGCTGGCCACCATGGCCGGCCCTGATCCGGCATTGCCCTTTGGACGCGAGGCGCAGGATTATCCCGCTGCCCTGACCGGCCCGGTCAAGGGAACCCGTATCGGCTGGCTGGCCGACTGGGATGGCGCCTATGCCTGCGAGGAAGGCATTCTGTCGATTTGCGAAGACGCCTTGCAGCAGTTCACAACGCTGGGCTGTGAAATCGTCCGCCTGCCCGCCCCCTTCCCGGCTGGAAAGCTGTGGCAGTCATGGATGACGTTGCGGGCATTTCTGAACGCAGGCAGCAAACGGGCGATCTATGGCGATCCGGCCAAACGCGCCAAGTTGAAGCCAGAAGCCGTGTGGGAGATCGAGCAGGGCCTGAACCTAAGCGCGGATCAGGTCTATCAGGCCAGCACGATCCGCAGCGACTGGTATCGTCGGCTGGCGAAACTGTTTCGGGATGTCGACGTGATCGCGCTGCCGACGGCGCAATTCTGGCCCTTCCCGGTCGAATGGCGCTGGCCCGACAAGGTGGGGGGCAAAGATGCCGACACCTATCACCGTTGGATGGAGATCGTGATTCCCGTCAGTCTGGCCGGTCTGCCCTGCCTGTCTGTTCCCGTCGGGTTTGGCGATCAGGGTTTGCCGATGGGGATGCAGCTTTCCGGACCGGTCGGCGCGGATAGGGCAATCCTGCGGCTGGGCCATGCGTGGCATCAGCTGACCGATTGGCCGAACCGCAGACCGCCTCAGCTTTGACGGCGAAAGGTGACGTAATGGGGCACACGCCCCTCACGCAGGGCCTTTTGTTCATAACGCGTGCTGATCCAGTCGTCCCATGCCTGATCTGTGTCCGCGATCATCTCGAACCCGGCCAGCGGGACTTCTTCGCGCGTTTGGCGGATATAATCAGGGATGTCGCTGGCCACGCGGAAAATTCCTCCCGGACGCATGACGCGGGCCAAGGGCAGAAGATGTTCGGGCGTCACAAAGCGGCGGCGGTGATGGCGGGCCTTGGACCAGGGGTCGGGATACATCAGAAAGGCGCGCTCGATGCTGGCATCGGGCAGCACGTCCATCAGATCGCGGGCATCGCCGGGATGAACGCTGACATTTTCCACAGCAGCGGCCCTGATCTTGCCCAACAGCATCGCCACGCCGTTGATGAACGGCTCGCAGCCGATGATGCCGATGTCAGGATAAGTGGCCGCCATATGGACCATGTGTTCCCCCCCGCCGAAACCGACTTCCAGCCAGATCGGGCGGTCATCGCCGAAGATCGCTGATGGGGCAATCGTCACCCGGTTCGGATTTTCGTCGATGGTGATATTGCGCGGACGCAAATCGCCCAGATCCTCGGACAGGTAGCCCTTTTGGCTTTGGCGCAGAGTCTTGCCATGACGACGGCCATAGAAATTCCGTCGGGACGGGTTCGGATCGAAGGGGGATTTGGATGTATCGCTCATGGCGGCGGGATTTGCACCGCATGCCCTGCGCGGTCAAGTGCAAAGGGGCGCATGGCGCGCCCCATCGTGTCAGTCTGCCATCAGGCGGCTGATGATGACCGAGACTTCGGGCTTCTTGCCGATCTCTTCCATCGTGACCTGACGGGTAATCTTGCGGATCGCCTCGTCCATCTTGGCGTCGTCCTGCACGATGCGATTTTCGGCACCGTCCAGAAACTCTGCCAATTCACCCTCGATATGGCGGGCCAGATCGTCACCACCGCGGGTGCGTTCTGACAGGCCCATCAATTCGACCCAGGCATCGGGCAGGACTTGTCATCTTCGTCCACGATCACGCTGACCATGGCGTGCCCGTTCAGCGCCATTCGGATGCGGTCGCGAACGATCCCGTCCATCGCACCGATCAGCACGCTTCCATCCAGATAGATGCGGCCGCTTTCGATCTGATCGACGATCTGAGGAGCATCGCCGGTCAGGTCCACCATCGTACCATCCGTGGCAATGATCGACGCGAAGCCTTTTTCCTGTGCCAGCAGCATCTGTTCGCGCAGATGCATATGTTCACCATGCATCGGAACAACCATGTCGGGTTGCAGCAATTCATGCATCGCCTGAATATCGGGACGGTTGGCATGGCCGGAAACGTGGAATGTGCCATCATCGGCGTCATAGACATTCACGCCCAACTCGCTGAGCGAATTCATGATGCGATTGACCGCGCGTTCGTTCCCCGGAATCGTCCGGGAGCTGAACAGAAAGCTGTCGCCTTCTTTCAGCGACAAGCCCAGATAGCGGCCACGCGACAGCTGCGCACTGGCGGCCCGACGTTCGCCCTGCGATCCGGTGACGATCAGCATGACCTTGTTGCGGGGCAATTCGGTTGCCTCATCCGGGCCGATGGTTTCCGGGAAATCAGTCAGGATTCCGGTTTCCAGCCCGACCGACACCATGCGCCGCATTGCGCGCCCCAGCAGGCAGACCTTGCGGCCCGAGGCTGTCGCGGCCTCGGCCAGCGTTTTCAGACGGGCGATGTTGCTGGCAAAGGTGGTCGCAACGACCATGTTCTTTTGGGCCATCACCCAATCGAGGATCGGGTTGGCCAAGGTCGCTTCTGACCGGCCAGGATGGGGAGAAAAGATATTCGTGGAATCACAGGTCAGCACCTTGATGCCACGGCCTTCATTCGCAATCTCGCGCCAGACGACCGGGTTGAAGGGGTCGCCGACAACCGGCGTGCCGTCCAGTTTGAAGTCTCCGGTGTGGACGATGCGCCCCGCAGGCGTGTCGATGATCAACGCAGCACTTTCCGGGATCGAATGGCTGATCGGCACGAATTGCACGTTGAACGGGCCAAGCTGCGTCACCTCGGGGCGTGGACCGACGATCATGACGGTTTCAGCGGGCAGGCCCTGATCTTCCATCTTCAACCGGCATAGCGTGCCGGTGAACAGGCGCGCATAGATCGGAACGTCAAGACGCGACCACAGGTGGCCAACCGCGCCAAGGTGATCTTCATGGCCGTGGGTGATGAAGATCCCTTCCAGCCTGTCACGGTTCTGTTCCAGCCAGGTCAGTTCCGGCATGATCAGGTCGATTCCCGGCGAGGTTTCCATATCCCCGAAAGTCACGCCCAGATCGACAAGGATCAGACGCTCCTTGCCCGGTGCCCCGTAGCCATAGACATAGGCGTTCATGCCGATTTCGCCCGCGCCGCCCAGCGGCAGATAGATCAAGCGATCAGCCATTGCCCATCTCCTTGTTGTAGTCATAAATCAATCGAAGGCCGTGCATTGTCAGATCTTCTTCGATCGAGTCGAACAGATCAAACCCCTGATCGAACAATGGGGCAAGTCCGCCTGTTGCGATTACCTTCATGGGGCGATCACGTTCAACACGAATTTTCTGAACAATCCCTTCGACAAGGCCGATATAGCCCCAGAAAATGCCCGATTGGATACAGGCAACGGTATTGGTTCCGATCACCTTCGCGGGCATGGTCACATCCACATGCGGCAGGCTGGCCGCCCCCATGTGCAATGCCTCCAGCGACAGGTTCACACCGGGCGAGATTACCCCCCCTATATAGGCGCCATCCGTATCGACCACATCAAATGTCGTGGCGGTGCCGAAATCGACCACAATCAGGTCCGGCCCGTGCCTGTCAAAGGCGGCAACGGTGTTCACCAGCCTGTCCGGCCCGACGGTCGCCCCCTGATCGACACGTGGGGCAACAGGCAACAGACATTCGGGCTTGCCAACGACCAGCGGCCGTGTATCGAAATAGCGGCTGCAGAGAACGCGAAGGTTGAACACGACACGCGGTGCGGTGGCGCTGATAATGCAGGCGTCGATGTCCAGATCGAATTTGCGAACCGCAATCAGCGTCGACAGCCAGACGAAATATTCATCCGCCGTGCGCCGGTGGTCGGTCGAAATGCGCCAATGGGCCAGAAATTTCTTACCGTCCCAGATCGAGAAGACCGTGTTGGTATTGCCCGTATCTATGCAAAGCAGCACGAGATTAACCTCCGCTGAAATAAATATCGGCAGCCGGGATCGCCTGTTTGCCACGCGGCGTCATCAGGATCAGCGCCCCGGTTTCGTCGATGCCTTCAAAAACGCCTGTGGTTTCAACTGTGCCGGTGCGTGCCGTGATGGTTTCACCCAGCTTCGCCGCACGCGCCAGCCATGCCTGCCGGATCGGCGCAAAACCATATGTGCGCATCTGGCGGTGCCAGTCGTCGAACGCAATTGCCAGCGCATCCAGAAACTCTTCCGGGGTAATGGTCAGGCCCGTTTCCCCTTTCAAGCTGACCGGGCGCGTCGCGCCCGCCTCGACCTGCCCGACATCGGGGGCCTGCGACAGATTGACGCCAATACCAATCACCAGCGTCGCGACCTGCCCACCTGCACCCGCACTTTCCAGCAGGATGCCCGACAACTTGCCGCCATTCAGAAGCACATCGTTGGGCCATTTCAGCGCGATATTCAGGTGCGGACCGCACAGGCGGATCAGCGCTTGGTGCAGCGCCAGCGCGGCAACAAAGGACAGCCGCGCCGCATCGCCCGCCCCACCTTCGGGACGCATGACCAGCGATGCTGCAAAATTACCGGGGGGATCGGTCCATGCCCGTCCACGCCTGCCCCGACCAGCCTCTTGACGATGCGCCAAGACCCATGCCGGACCCGACAGATGCGGGGCAAGGCGCATGGCCTCGGCATTGGTACTGTCAACGCGTTCGAGGATGTGGCGCGCCACACCCTCGGGCCAGCCGGTCGGACCGGTCTCACTCACTGGCTGGCATCTCGTCAGCAGGAAGCTCTCCGGGGACGACCATGCTTGCGTCCGCCGATGCGGCAACCTGTTCACCCACAAGCGTTTCTGCGGCAACCACTGCGGCATCATCCACACCGAACACGCTGATCGTGCCCAGCAGCAAAATGGCGGCGGTGCCGATCAGCGCGACGAACTGGACCATGCTCATCCGGCTTTCGACGCCTTCACCTTCGGCGCCGAAGAACATGTAGTAAACGATGCGCAGATAGTAGAAAGCACCGATGACCGAGGCGATGACGCCCAGCAGGGCAAGCCATGTCATCCCGGCTTCGACCGCAGCCGATAACACGCCCAGCTTGGCAAAGAAGCCCAGGAACGGCGGAACACCGGCCAGGCTGAACATCAGGAACAGCACGGCGAAGGCCCTCAGCGGCTCGGCGCTGGCAAAGCGGTTCAGGCTTTCCAGATCGGTCACCGGCTGGCCGTCACGTTCCAGCGACAGGATAAAGGCAAAGGTGCCGATCCCCATCACTGCATAGATCGCCATATACATCAGCATCGCCTGCACACCATCGGCATTGCCAGCGGCCAAACCAACCAGCGCAAAACCCATGTGAGAGATCGAGGAATAGGCCATCAGGCGTTTGACATTGCGCTGGCCGATACCGGCAATCGCGCCAAGGAACATCGACATCACGGCCAGCGCCGCGACGATCTGGCTCCAATCGCCCGGCACATTACCGAAGGCATCAAACAGCAGGCGCGCAAGCAGGCCCATGGCGGCAACCTTGGGCGCGGTCGCGAAGAAGGCGGTGACCGGCGTGGGCGCACCCTCGTAAACGTCTGGCGTCCACATGTGGAACGGAACGGCCGACACCTTGAAGGCCAGACCGACCATCAGGAAGACCAGACCGAACAGCAGACCAACGGACAGGTGGTCGGTCGTGACCGCCGCAGTGATCCCCGCAAAGCTGGTCGTGCCCGAAAAGCCATAGACCAGTGATGCGCCATACAGCAGCAGACCCGAACTGAGCGCGCCCAGAACAAAGTATTTCAGGCCAGCCTCGGACGATTTCACGCTGTCGCGGCGCATGGCGGCGACGACGTAAAGCGACAGCGATTGCAGCTCTAACCCCATATACAGCGACAGCAGATCACCGGCTGACACCATCACCATCATGCCGATAGATGCCAGCGCGATCAGGATCGGAAATTCGAACTGCAACAGCCGGTAGCGTTCCATGTAATCCGCGCTCATCGCCAGAACGGCGGCGGCCGACAGCAGGATCGTCACCTTGGCAAAGCGCGAGAACGCGTCGTCGATGAACATGCCGTAGAAGCCAACAGCCTCGACCCGGTCACCATAACCGATGTAGAAGGCTGCGATCAGCAGGGCGGCAACAGTTGCCCACAGAATGGGTTTTGCGATCTTGTTCTTGCCCAGATAGGCCCCGGCCATCAATGCAGCAAGCGCATAGATTGCCAGCAAGAGCTCGGGCAGGATTGTCGAGAAATCAAGCGCGGTCATCTTGCTTACCTCAGTGGCTGGCTTCTGTCGCGTCCGCGGTCGCGGCGACGGCCAGGCCATCGACGGGCGGATGCGGCAGGGCATCGTTGTAGTGGGTCACCAACGCCTCGACCGTGGGGCCGGTGATATCAAGCGCCAGACGCGGATATACGCCCAGCAGCAGGGTCATGGCGACCAGCGGGACGAAAATCCAGCGTTCGCGCGGTGTCATGTCGGTGATCGTCTTCAGGCTTTCCTTGATCAGCGCGCCCAGCGTCACCCGGCGATACAGCCAAAGGGCATAGGCCGCCGACAGGATCACACCGGTCGCGGCAATCGTGGCGACCCAGGTATTCACCTTGAATGTGCCCAGCAAGGTCAGGAATTCGCCGACAAAGCCCGACGTGCCCGGCAAGCCCACATTCGCCATGGTGAAGAACATGAAGACCAGCGCATAGACCGGCATCCGGTTCACCAGACCGCCATAGGCGTCGATCTCACGGGTGTGCATGCGGTCATAAATCACGCCGACGCACAGGAACAGCGCCCCCGAGATGAAGCCGTGCGACAGCATCTGGAAGATTGCGCCATCGACGCCCTGCTGGTTGGCGGCAAAGATGCCCATGGTCACATAGCCCATATGCGCAACCGATGAATAGGCGATCAGTTTTTTCATGTCGGTCTGCGCCAGCGCCACCAGCGACGTGTAGACGATGGCGATCGCCGACAGCCAGAAGACGAAGGGCTGGAAGATCTCGGAGGCGACCGGGAACATCGGCAGGCTGAAGCGCAGGAAGCCATAGCCGCCCATCTTCAGCAGCACGGCGGCCAGCACGACCGAACCGGCGGTCGGCGCCTGCACGTGCGCATCGGGCAGCCAGGTATGGACCGGCCACATCGGCATCTTCACCGCGAAGCTGGCGAAAAAGGCCAGGAACAGCAGCGTCTGCATGCCGCCGATCACGGTGATGCCAAGGACATGCATCGTGGTCGAGGGAAAGTCGAACTCCAGCAATTGCACGATGTCGGTGGTGCCTGCGGTGCGATACATCGCGACCATGGCAACCAGCATCAGCACCGATCCAAGGAAGGTGTAAAGGAAGAACTTGAACGCCGCATAGATGCGGTTGGCGCCCCCCCAGATGCCGATGATCAGGAACATCGGAATCAGACCGGCCTCGAAGAACAGATAGAACAGGATCAGATCCAGCGCGGTAAAGACGCCGATCATCAACCCTTCCAGCACCAGAAAGGCGATCATGTATTCCTTGACGCGGGTCGTCACTTCCCATGTGGACAGGATCACCAGCGGCATCAGGAAGGTGGTCAGCATCACGAACAGGACCGAAATCCCGTCCACCCCCATCTTGTAGCGCAGACCCATGATCCATTCCTTGTCTTCCACGAACTGGAAGCCGGTGTTGGACGGATCAAAGCCGATCAGGACAAAGATCGAAATCAGGAATGTCGCCGTCGTGGCGATCAGCGCCAGCCACTTGGCATTCCTTTGCGACGCTTCATCATCGCCCCGCAGAAACAGGGCAAGAATGGCCGCCGCGATAATTGGCAGGAAGGTGATGATCGAGAGTAGGTTCGTCATATCAGTGCGTTCCCCGCATCATCACCCAGATCAACAAGCCCACGACGCCCAGAACCATCCCAAAGGCATAATGGAACAGATAGCCTGACTGCACCCGCCCCGCGAAACGCGTCAGGCGCGGGATGATTCCCATGGCAACCCCGTTGATGGCGCCGTCGATAATCGCTCCGTCGCCGCCCGTCCACAGCTTACGGCCAAGCCAAAGCGTCGGGCGAACGATCAGGAAATTGTAGATTTCGTCGAAATACCACTTGTTCAGCAAGAAGCGGTACAGAACCGACTGTTGTGCTGCCAGTGTCGCAGGTGCAGTCGGATAGCGGATATACATCAGCCAAGCCAGCGCCAGACCACCCAGCATCGCAATGAAGGGCGAGATTTTCACCCAGACCGGGGCATGGTGGGCTTCGTCCATCACATGGTTATAGGGGGCCATGTAGATCGCCCCGCCAAGCGCCTCGGGCGTTTGCGACGGATCGACCACGACGACGCCATCAACGATGCCGGTTTCGCCTTCGGGTGCAGCGGGTTCACCCTCTGCCGTGTCCGCAGTGGCATGTTCGGGGGCAGGCGCCTGTGCGCCCTCGGCCTCGACCGGCTCAACTGCATGTTCGGTGCCCGGTGCGGCTTCGCCCTGGCCTTCCTCTGCCGAGGCATGGGCCTGGCCATGACCGATGGCAAAGAATTGCAGAACGCGATCATGACTGCCGAAGAAGGGCTGATACCAGATCATCCCGGCAAAGATTGCACCCAGGGCCAGCACGCCCAGCGGGATGGTCATTACCGGAGGCGATTCATGGGCATGGTCATGTGCATGATGATCACCGCGTGGCTTGCCCCAGAAGGTCAGGAACATCAGACGCCAGCTATAGAAACTGGTCATGGCGGCTGCGATCACCAACATCCAGAAGGCATAGGTATTTCCGGCCCATGCGCTTTCGATCACGGCATCCTTCGACAGGAAGCCCGCGAAACCGATATGGGTCAGCGGAATGCCGACACCGGTGATGGCCAGCGTGCCAATCAGCATCGCATAGAATGTCAGGGGGATTTTCTTACGCAACCCACCGTAATTCCGCATGTCCTGTTCATGGTGCATCGCATGGATCACCGAACCGGCGCCCAGGAACAGCATCGCTTTGAAGAAGGCATGCGTGAACAGGTGGAACATGGCGACCGAATAGACGCCCGTGCCTGCGGCCACGAACATATAGCCCAGCTGCGAACAGGTCGAATAGGCGATCACGCGCTTGATGTCGTTCTGAACCAGGCCAACGGTGGCGGCGAAGAAAGCCGTCGTCGCACCAATTATGGTGACGAACAGCTTGGCGTCGGGCGCGAATTCGAACAGCGGCGACATGCGGCAGACCAGAAAGACGCCTGCCGTCACCATGGTTGCGGCGTGGATCAGGGCCGAAACCGGGGTCGGACCTTCCATTGCGTCCGGCAACCATGTGTGCAGGAACAGTTGCGCCGATTTGCCCATGGCGCCCACGAACAGCAGGAAGGCCAGCAGGTTTGTCGCGCTCCAATCCGCCCACAGGAAATGCATCTTGGTCTGCGCCAATTCGGGAACAGCGGCAAAAACCTGATCGAACTGGATCGAGCCGGTCATCCAGAACAGCCCGAACATCCCCAGCAGGAAACCAAAGTCACCCACGCGGTTGACGATGAACGCCTTCATCGCGGCGGCATTCGCGCTTGGTTTGCGGTAATAGAAACCGATCAGCAGATAGGACGCGACGCCCACGCCTTCCCAGCCAAAGAACATCTGCAGCAGGTTGTCGGCCGTCACCAGCATCAGCATCGCAAAGGTGAAGAACGACAGATAGGCAAAGAACCGGGCTTTGTAATGCTCGCCATGTTCCCAGTTTTCGTCATGGGCCATATAGCCCAGCGAATACATGTGAACCAGCGCCGACACGGTCGTGACCACGATCAGCATGATCGCCGTCAGACGGTCCAGACGGATCGCCCATTGCGACACGAAATCGCCCGAGACGACCCAATCCAGCACCGGCAGATGCTGCGTCACGCCATCAAAGGTCAGGAAGATGATCCAGCTGAACAATGCGCAGACGAACAGGATGCCCGTGGTCAAAAGCTGCGCAGCCCTTTCCCCGATCACCCGCCAGCCGAAACCAGCGATCAACGCGCCCACAAGCGGGGCAAAGAGGATGAACTGAACCATTTTCGATTACCCCTTCATCACGTTGACATCTTCGACCGCGATCGTGCCACGGTTGCGGAAGAACACCACAAGGATCGCCAGACCAATCGCCGCTTCGGCAGCAGCGACGGTCAGGATGAACATGGTGAACACCTGCCCCGCCAGATCGCCCAGATGAGTCGAGAAGGCGACAAAGTTGATATTCACCGCCAGCAACATCAGTTCGATCGACATCAGGATGACGATGACGTTCTTTCGGTTCACGAAGATCCCGAAGACCCCGGCGACGAACAAAATCGCCCCCACGACCAAGTAATGTGTCAAACCTATCATCGTTCTCAGTCCCTCCGGGCTGTTTACCCGTTGAATATTCTTTCGATCCGTCGGCGCCGATGCGCCGGGCGGGTATTACAGCCCTTGCCCCGGCTTCACGTCGCGCAATTCCATCGCCTTGGCGGGATCGCGGTACATCTGTTCCAGCACGTCTTGACGCTTGATGTCGCGGCGGTGGCGCATGGTCAGGGTGATGGCGCCGATCATGGCCACCAGCAGGATCAGACCAGCCAGTTGGAACGGCAGCAGGTAGCGGTCATACAGGACCATCCCGATCATGTGGGTGTTCTGGATCTCGCCGGTGATGGGGGCGATACGCTGCGCCTCGGCCAGATCAGAGGTTTGCCACGCGCCAAAGGCGATCCCCAACTGGGCCAGCAAAACCACGGCGATCAAGACGCCCAGCGGCAGGTAGCGCGCAAATTCGCCTTTCAGTTCGGCGAAGTCCACGTCCAGCATCATCACCACGAACAGGAACAGCACCGCGACCGCACCCACATAGACGATGACCAGCAGCATCGCCACGAATTCCGCGCCTTGCAGCACGAACAACCCGGCGGACGCCAGAAATGCAAGGATCAGCCAAAGAACCGAGTGAACCGGGTTTTTGGCCAAAACCACCATGAAGCCCGCAACGCAGGCAGAGATGGCGAAAAGATAGAATGCAAAGGTAATCATTCCGACTGTTCCCCCTGTTCCTGTTCCTTGAAGATGCTTTGGGCGATTTCCAGCGCCTTTTGCATCGCCGGAATGCCACCGAACATCCCCATTTGATAGATCACCTCGGCCACTTCGCGCGGTGTGGCGCCTGCCTCGATCGCGTGGCGGATGGTCATGCGCAATTGCGGCTCGGCATGGGCGCCCTGAACGGTCATGGCCGCAATCGTCACCAGAAGCCGCGTCTTAGCGTCCAGACCGTCACGGTTGAAGGTGCGCCCGAACCACATTTCCAGCATGTCGGCCGGCATGGTCGGGAACATCTTTTCAAACGCCTTGGTGTCGACGCTTTCCAAGGCGGGGTTAAAGGCACGCGCCATTTCCTGCCCGGATTGCAGCATCTGCTGAAACAGCTTCTGGAACGGATCGCTACTCATCTGTAGGGCGCATCAATTGCAAGGTTGCGGGCGATTTCGGATTCCCAACGGGCGCCGTTATCCAGAAGCTTGGCCTTGTCATAGAACAGCTCTTCACGGGTTTCGGTGGCGAATTCGAAATTCGGGCCTTCGACGATGGCATCAACCGGGCACGCCTCTTGGCAGAAGCCGCAATAGATGCACTTGGTCATGTCGATGTCATAGCGCGTGGTTCGGCGGCTGCCGTCTTCGCGCGGTTCGGCATCAATGGTGATGGCTTGCGCGGGGCAGATCGCTTCGCACAGCTTGCAGGCGATGCAGCGTTCTTCGCCATTGGGATAGCGGCGCAACGCATGTTCGCCACGAAAGCGCGGCGACAGCGGGCCCTTTTCATGGGGATAGTTCACCGTGGCTTTCGGGCCGAAGAAATACCTGATCCCCAGACCAAAGCCTTTGATGAAATCCACCATCAGGAAATATTTGGTGGCACGGGCAAGATCGAAGGCCATCAGAAACGCTCTCCTCCGCGCGGGGCCGAGAAGCGGTCAAAGGCAGCGACGATCTGGCGCACGAAAGCGCTGTCCTTGGCATGTTCGCCATTGTCCAGATTGTTGGCCAGGAAATGAGCCAATTCAACCTTGTCCCCTTCCGAGGCGATTGCCAGCATTTCAGCGATCTTGTTGGAATAAGCCATCTATCAAACTCCTGCCCAGCGGGCCCAGAACGACCCGAATACTTCATATCTTGCCAAGAAGGCGACCAGCACGACCCAGGCCAGCGACAGCGGCAGGAACACCTTCCAGCCAATGCGCATCAGTTGGTCATAGCGGTAGCGCGGCACGATGGCCTTCACCATCGAGAACATCCAGAACCAGAAGACCATCTTCAGGAACATCCACATCGCCCCATCCGGAATGCCGGGAATGGGCGACAGCCAGCCGCCGAAGAACAGGACCGAGATCAGCGCACACATCAGCCACATGGCGATATATTCACCGGCCATGAACAGCAGGTAAGGCGTGGACGAATATTCGACCATGAAGCCTGCAACCAGTTCCGATTCAGCTTCGGCCAGATCGAAGGGCGGACGGTTCGTTTCGGCCAGTGCCGACACAAAGAACAGCACAACCATCGGCAGATGCGGTAACCAATACCAGCTTAGCAGCCCTGCCCCGCGCTGCGCCTCGACAATCGCGGACAGGTTCATCGAACCGGTCGAGATGATGACGCCGATGATGATCAGGCCAATGCTGACCTCGTAGGAAATCATCTGTGCCGCGGCCCGCAACGAGCTGAGAAACGGATATTTCGAGTTCGAGGCCCAGCCGCCCATGATGACGCCGTAAACTTCCAGCGACGACGCGGCAAAGATGAACAGGATGCCGACATTGATATCGGCCATAACCCAACCGGGCGCGAACGGAATCGCCACGAAGGCGAACAGCGCCAGCATCATCGACAGGAAAGGCGCAAGGAAGAAGACGAATTTATCGGAGCCGGCCGGAACGACAACTTCCTTGACGATATATTTCAGCGCGTCGGCAAAGGTTTGCAGCAAACCCCATGGGCCAACCACGTTCGGGCCGCGACGCATCTGCACCGCTGCCCAGATCTTGCGGTCACCATAGACCATGAAGATCAGCGACAGCATCACAAAGGCGATCAGCGCCAGCCCCTGCAGCAGCAGGAGGACCGCGATGCCCCAGGAGGATGCCCAAAATTCAGCCATGACGCCCGTCCCTCTTCGTTTTACGCTGCGGGAATGCCGCGCGCCCTGCACTCTTGCAGGGTCTCATTCGTTTCCATCACCCGCAGGCCCATCGGCTTGCTTTCGGACAGCGTAAACGCTGCGCCTATCTGCAATTCGCCGTCACGCGTGTCCTGAACAGTGCGGATATGACGGCCATATTTCCCGCCATTCTGCTTTGCCCAACCGGCCAACGCGCAGGTGGCATACGAGAACGCGATATCGGCGTCCACCCCTTCCCGCAGATTAGCGCGAACCTCGACCAGATCGGCGGTGCCCTTGGGGTTCAGCGAGACAACCTGTGTGCCCAGGAAATCTTCTTCCGATACCTTCGTCTCATCGTTCCAGGCGGGCAGTGCGGGCTGCGTCCGCTTGGCAAATTCTTCCAAGGCCCTTTCCTGATCGGTTTGACGAGGCGGCAGATTTGTCGCGATCACACCATCAAGATTCAGGTCAAGGTTTTCGTTCAGCGCCATCAGGTCGGCTTCACTGACCGCAAAGGCCTCCCGGCCCGCGGCGCTGTCCAGCTCCATCGTGCTGACGCTGCCATCCGGTTCCAGAATCAGAATTTCTCCCGACTTGGTCGAAATCCGGGCCAAGGTCAGGGGTGCCTTGTCCGCTGAACCGCCCGGCGTCGTGACGCGGGCTGTCAGCGTTTCGGGCTTGGCCGGTGGACGCCCCTCGCCAGCATCCTTGCCACAGCCAGCCAGCACCACCACCCCGGCAAGGGCGGTGATGATCAGGCGTGGCGGGCAAAATGCTGGCTGCATGAGTTTACTCCGCCGCCATCGCGGTCGCGTTACGCGCCGCGGCCATGCGGGACAATTCACCCATAAGGGGCGAACTGCGCGCAATCGGGTTGGTCAGATAGAAGTCCTTGACCGGATAGACAAAGCCGGCTTTGCCCAGATCGGCCATCGGCACCGGCTGCCATTCGTTTTCCGGCACCTGATCAATCGCCTTCAAATGCGGCACGGCCTCAATCAGTGCGCGGCGCAGACCGGCAAGGCTGTCCCACGGCAAGGTCTGCCCAAGTTCAGCCGACAAGGCGCGCAGGATTGCCCAGTTTTCCTTGGCCTCACCGGGCGCGAAATTGGCGCGCAGGGCCAGCTGCGGGCGGCCTTCGGTGTTCACGAACAAGCCGTTTTCTTCGGTATAACAAGCCGCTGGCAGAATGACATCGGCGCGATGCGCACCGCGATCACCATGGCTGCCCTGATAGATGACAAAAGCACCGTCCGCGATGTCCACCTCATCAGCCCCGAGATTATAGATCACCTCGGCGCCGTCGATGGCGGCAGGCAGGCCGCCTTCGGTCACCGCGCCCACATCCATTGCGCCAACGCGGCTGGCAGCGGTATGCAGGATCAGCAGCTTGGAATTGGTGTTTTCGGCCAGCTTCATGGCATGGGCCAGAACGGCTTCGCCATCAGCTTCGCGAATGGCACCCTGCCCAACGATGACCAGTGTCGGTTTATCCTTGGTTTCCTGCGAAATCTCACGCGAGGACAGGCTTTCCAGTGCCGCACGGTCATTGCCGACATGGGCGTAATCATAGGTCAGATCGACCGGCTCGCCGACCAGTCCGATCTGTGCGCCCTTGGCCCATGCCTTGCGGATACGGCTGTTCAGAACCGGCGCTTCTTCGCGCGGATTGGTGCCGATCAACTGGATCATCGCGGCATCGTCGATATCTTCGATCCGCGCCGTGCCGGCATAGCCACTGCGGTTGCCGGCAGGCAGACGAGCGCCATCGGTGCGGCATTCGACCTTGCCACCCAGACCCTCGATCAGTGACTTCAGGCTAAAGGCCGCCTCGACCGGGGCCAGATCGCCAACCAGACCCGCGACTTTCCCGCTCTTCATGGCGGTGGCTGCGGCGGCCAAAGCCTCGGCCCAGGTTGCGACGCGCAGCTTGCCGTTTTCGCGGATATAGGGCTTGTCCAGACGCTGACGACGCAGGCCGTCCCAGACAAAGCGGGATTTATCGTTGATCCATTCCTCATTCACGCCGTCATTGTTGCGCGGCATGATGCGCATGACTTCGCGGCCCTTGGTATCAATGCGGATATTGCTGCCAAGCGCGTCCATCACGTCGATGGATTCGGTCTTGCGCAATTCCCAGGGGCGGGCGGTAAAGGCATAGGGCTTGCTGACCAGCGCGCCAACCGGGCACAGGTCGATGATGTTACCCTGCATGTTCGAGGCCAGCGTTTCGTTCAGATAGCTGGTGATCTCGCTATCCTCGCCACGCCCGGTCTGCCCCATCTGGGTGATGCCCGCAACTTCCGTCGTAAAGCGCACGCAACGGGTGCAGGAGATGCAGCGCGTCATGTGGGTTTCGACCAGCGGGCCAAGGTTCAATTCCTCGGACGCGCGCTTTGGTTCACGGTAACGGCTGAAATCGACGCCATAGGCCATCGCCTGATCCTGCAGATCGCATTCGCCGCCCTGATCGCAGATCGGGCAATCAAGCGGGTGGTTGATCAGCAGAAATTCCATCACGCCTTCGCGGGCCTTCTTGACCATGGGCGAGTTGGTGCGAATCTCGGACGGGGCACCTTCCGGCCCCGGACGCAGGTCTTTGACCTGCATCGCGCAGGATGCGGCGGGCTTGGGCGGCCCCCCGACGACTTCAACCAGACACATCCGGCAGTTGCCTGCGATCGACAACCGCTCGTGATAGCAGAAGCGCGGAATTTCGACCCCGGCCTGTTCACACGCCTGAATCAGGGTCAAATTTGGATCGACCTCGATGATCTTGTCGTCGATCTTGATCTTGCGAAGTTCGCTCATCTGCCTGTCCTCTGCCTTAGCCCAACCGGGCGAAGGAATTGAAATCTTTATTCTGCGCAGTCACGTCGCGCTGCAAGGCCGAAATGGCCCGAGTGTCGGTCAGCGCGGGTTCTGCCGCGCCCGCCAGCATCAAATCCCCGGCGACCATGGCCACGACGGCCAGTGCCAGAAAAATTGCCGCGATGATCCGTGTCGCCCGTTTCATCGTGCCACCAGAAAGGTTGCGATATAGGAATTGCTGGCAAATTCCTGTCGTCCAACGGCGCAGAAGCTTTGGGCATCCCCCTCTTTCGCACCTTTCGAGGTCAGATACTGCTCGGCCACGGCATAGATGCGGCGACGGTCCTCGCGACTGTCAAGGAACGTGTCGATCTGTTCGTCGCTATAGCCCTTGTCCAGCGCATAGCGTTTCAGCGCCCGCGCCTGATTGTAGGCATAGACCATCCGCGCCCCATAGGCGGGGCATTCACGACGAATCCGATCCGCGATCCGCGCCGCGATCAGGCGGTCATTGACGTATTTTTCCTGGCTTAGCGGAACCTGTGCAAGGACGGGCAGTCCTGACGCGACAAGCGTTGCAGCGGTCAGAACTGTTGCAAGCAATTTTTTCATGGCTCTAGCCTCCATTTCTTCATAGAGGCACCCGTATCACGAACGGCCGCAAACAGCCCGACACGGAGGGGTGAGGAATGTGTGAACATCACCGGCGGCACCCCGCGTATTGCCACACACCAACGCTGCCCAGCATAGCATAAGTGCCAGCAGATCCGTTGCGGCCCTGCGTGCGGCAGTATTCGTGAAACGCCCGATCAGCCGAAAGCCCATCCGCCTGCGACAGCGACGCCCCCACCGGGCCGGTCACAAGGCCGCCGTTCCCGCCCGAAACGACATAGACACGGCCGTCAATATTGAACGGAACGCGGTCCGTCGGGGTGGTGCAGGCGGCAAGACCCAACAGACATAGCGCGGCAAGCGCCTTGGCGCCCCCCGTGGCTTTCAGCAGATTTGCAGTCTGTCGGATCATCGGCCTGCCTCCTACTCAGCGGCCATTGCGCCCATGCGACCGGTGCGCTTGGCCTTGATGCGGTCTTCGATTTCGTCGCGGAAGTTGCGGATCAGGCCCTGGATCGGCCATGCGGCGGCGTCGCCAAGAGCGCAGATCGTATGACCTTCGACCTGCTTGGTCACGTCCAGCAGCATGTCAATTTCCTCGACCTCTGCCTCGCCGCGCACCAGACGTTCCATCACCCGCATCATCCAGCCGGTGCCTTCACGGCAGGGCGTGCATTGGCCGCAGCTTTCATGCTTGAAGAACTTGGCCAGACGCCAGACGGCCTTGATGACATCGGTGTCCTTGTCCATGACGATCATGCAGGCCGTGCCAAAGCTGGAGCGCAGCTCGCGCATGCCGTCGTAATCCATGATGGCGTTTTCGCACTGCTCGGCCGTCAGGATCGGACAGGAGGCGCCGCCGGGGATGACCGCTTTCAGGTTTTTCCAGCCGCCACGAACACCACCACCATGCTTTTCGATCAGCTCTTTCATGCTGATCGACATGGCTTCTTCGACCACGCAAGGCGCGTTCAGATGGCCGGTCAGGCCAAACAGCTTGACACCCGCGTTGTTGGGGCGGCCAAAGCTTGCAAACCATTCCGGGCCGCGACGCAGGATCGTGGGCACAACGGCAATGGATTCCACGTTGTTCACCGTGGTCGGGCAGCCGTAAAGACCAGCACCTGCCGGGAACGGAGGCTTCATTCGGGGCATGCCCTTCTTGCCTTCCAGCGATTCCAGCAGCGCGGTTTCCTCGCCACAGATATAGGCGCCGGCGCCGTGATGCAGATACAGGTCGAAATCCCAACCCGAACCGGCGGCATTCGCGCCCAGCAGACCCGCATCATAGCATTCGTCGATGGCGGCCTGCAGCGCCTCGCGCTCGCGAATATATTCGCCGCGCAGGTAGATGTAGCAAGCATGCGCGCCCATGGCAAAGCTGGCGATCAGCGCGCCTTCGATCAGCGTATGCGGATCGTGGCGCATGATTTCGCGGTCCTTGCAGGTCGCAGGCTCGGATTCGTCGGCATTGATGACCAGATAGGACGGGCGGCCATCGCTTTCCTTGGGCATGAAGGACCATTTCAGTCCCGTCGGAAAGCCCGCGCCACCACGGCCACGCAGGCCGGATGCCTTGACCTCTTCCACGATCTTGTCGCGGCCACGGCCGATGATTTCGGCCGTGCCGTCCCAACAGCCGCGGCGCTTTGCACCAGCTAGACTGCGATCACCCATCCCGTAGAGGTTGGTGAAAATGCGATCCTGGTCTTTCAGCATCAGTTTTTTCTTCCTCTCATCCGGGCGTTACAGATTTCTGCGACGCCAGATACGCCAGGTCACGATCAGCGACCAGACAAAAGCCCCGATCGCGGCCAAATCAGCCAGAAAAGCCCATTTCGCCGCCCAATTATATTCGCTGCCCAGAAACTGGACCAGCAGCCAGATGACCATTGCCGCCGCAATCACCCCGCCGACAAGACGCATCTGCGCCGCGTCCGGATCATGTTGCGGCTTGGCCATCAATAAACGCCACCCTTCTCGACCCGAGCGGAAAATTCGGTTTCGCCGCCCTGGGCCAAAGTTCTGGCCTGCGCGACCCAATCATCACTGCGGATACGACCGCCCATTCGGCCTATCAGCTCTGCATAATGCTCGATCTGGGCATCGTCCCAAGCCGCAATCTGCGCAAAATGCGTCACACCATTTTCGTGCAGCAATTCCTCTAACTTCGGACCGATGCCTTTGATCTGCTTCAGGTCGTCGGGGTGCTGCGTCTTGCCCTTATCCGTTCCGGCCTTCGCCGGCTTCGGATCAGCCGCTTTATCAGCGGCAGGCCGAACGCCCGTCGTCGCTTGCGATTGTGGCTCAATAGCCGCCAGACTTTCCAAGCCGACCTGCCCCGGCTCTGACAGAACCTCTGGTTCCCATTCAGAGCCATCGGCACCGTCGCCCCCCAGAGAGAGCCAGATCAGAAACAGCGCCAGAACGACCGCAGAAACAAGCCCAAGGAACAGGCCCGCCAACACTGAAAAGTCGCCAATACCTGACAAGGAAAGCCAGACCAGTCCCCCAAGGATGGCACCGGAAATCCAAGCTTTTCTGGTAGCTTGCACAGTTGGCATCGTCACATCACTCCGTCGCTAAAGGCTAAACGTCTTGCTCCTTATCATAGCGGCCATCGTCTTCGGCGCGCTTGGAAAATTCAGTCTCGCCACCGGTCGCCAAAATCTTGGCCTGCGCGACCCAGTCATCGCGCGATGCACGGCCTTTGAAACCTTCCAGGTTTTGGTCGACCCAAGCCAATTCTTCCGGTCCCCAAGCCGCCACTTGATCGAAATGCCAGAAGCCAAGGCGGTTCAGCATTTCTTCCAGTTTCGGTCCGACACCATTGATCAGCTTCAGATCATCGGCACCACTGTCGCGGGCAGCGTCCAACCCTTCCGGGCGGCGGCCGGACGTGGCGGCGGCGTCAGCCGGTTCACGCTTGGCTGTTTCAGGCTTGGCTACGGATTCGACGGTGGCTTCCTGTTCGGTCACACCCGTTTCATCCACCGGCTTGCCTGCCGCAGGACGGGGTTCGTTTTCCGGGACACCATCCTGCCCTTGTTGTTGGTCTGCGGCTTGGGCCGGTTGTTGTGATTTCAGCCACTTTGTCAGGATCGGCACTTCCGTGCCATCAATGCGCTTGACGGTTTCGCCGATATCACGGGCCAATGTCGCGCTGGCATTCAGCTCGCTGCCTGAAACTTCGGTCAGGCTGGTCAGCCCCGAAACCGGCTCGGAGGCGAAGCGACCGTTTTGCGGGCCGGGCAGCGGCACTTTGCCATCCGACAGCGCGTCGATCAGCTGTTCCAATTTCTGCGGCGTCAGATCTTCGTAGTAATCCTTGCCGATCTGCGCCATCGGCGCGTTCGAGCACGCGCCCAGGCATTCGACCTCTTCCCAGCTGAACTTGCCGTCGGCCGAGACCGTATGCGGCGTCGCGGCGATCTTGCGCTTGCAAACCTCGATCAGCGCCTCGGCCCCGCAGATCATGCAGGTCGTCGTGCCGCAAATCTGGATATTGGCAACGCTTCCAACGGGTTGAAGCTGGAACATAAAGTAGAATGTCGCAACCTCAAGCGCGCGAATATACGCCATTCCCAGCAGGTTTGCGCAATATTCGATCGCCGGGCGGCTCAGCCACCCTTCCTGTTCCTGCGCGCGCCACAGAACCGGGATGATCGCCGATTGCTGGCGACCTTCGGGGAATTTGGTCATCTGCGCCCGCGCCCATTCCAGATTGGCGGGCGTGAATGCGAAGCTGTCCGGCTGAACGGGTGAAAGACGGCGAAGCATGGATCAGCCCCCTAGCGTAACGGCGATGCAGCAACCGGCGATCATGCCGGGCCGCAGAATTTCAGTGATTGTCCCAAGGGACGAGGTCGAGGCGGATTTCATCACCGGTCCACCTCACCAAACACAATGTCCTGTGTGGCGATCAAGGCCGGAACGTCGGCCAGCATATGCCCTTTGGCCATCCAGTCCATCGACTGCAAATGGGTAAAGCCCGGTGCGCGCAGCTTGGCGCGGTAGGGTTTATTGGTGCCATCGCTGACCAGATAAACGCCGAACTCGCCCTTGGGGGCTTCGACGGCGGCATAAACCTCGCCCGCGGGGACTTTGAAGCCTTCGGTGTAAAGCTTGAAGTGGTGGATCAGGCTTTCCATGTCCCGCTTCATGTCGTTGCGCTTGGGCGGTGCCAGTTTACCACGGGCCATGACGTCGCCCGCAGGTTCGGCCCGCAGTTTCTGGATCGCCTGACGCATGATGCTGACGGATTGACGCATCTCCTCCATCCGGCACAGGAAGCGGTCATAGCAATCGCCATTCTTGCCCACCGGAATCTGGAATTCAAATTCGTCATAGCATTCATAGGGTTGCGAACGGCGCAAATCCCACGCCAGACCCGAGCCACGCACCATGACGCCGGTATAGCCCCAATCCAAAGCGTCCTGTTCGGTCACGATGCCGATATTGACCAAGCGCTGCTTGAAGATACGGTTTTCGACCAGCAGGCCTGCCAGATCGTCCACGACCTTCAGAAAGGGATCGCACCATGCCTCGATATCGTCGATCAGATCAGGCGGCAGATCCTGATGAACGCCGCCGGGGCGGAAATAGGCCGCGTGCAGACGCGCACCGCAGGCCCGTTCATAGAAGATCATCAACTGTTCGCGCGGTTCGAACCCCCACAAGGGTGGCGTCAGTGCGCCGATATCCAGCGCACCAGTGGTCAAGCCCATCAGGTGGTTCAGAATGCGTCCGATTTCCGAGAACAGAACCCGGATCAGACTGGCGCGGCGCGGAATCGTGGTGCCGGTCAGGCGTTCGATTGCCAGACACCAGGCGTGTTCCTGGTTCATCGGCGCCACATAGTCCAGACGGTCGAAATAAGGCAGGTTTTGCAGGTAGGTTCTGCTTTCCATCAGCTTTTCGGTGCCACGGTGCAGCAGACCGATATGCGGGTCGGCGCGTTCGACAACCTCACCATCCAGCTCCAGCACCATACGAAGCACGCCGTGCGCGGCAGGGTGCTGCGGGCCGAAATTGATGTTGAAGTTACGGATGTTCTGTTCGCCCGACAAAATATCGTGGCTGCCATCGTCGTATTGGTTTTTGCGGATATCGCCGTCCATGGCCTTACCCCTTGCTCTTTTCGTCGCCGGGCAGCACGTATTTCGCGCCCTCCCACGGCGAAAGGAAATCGAACTGACGGTATTCCTGCGTCAGGTTCACCGGCTCATAAACGACGCGCTTTTCGGTGTCGCTATAGCGCACCTCGACATAGCCCGTGGTCGGGAAATCCTTGCGCAGCGGATAGCCGCTGAAACCGTAATCCGTCAGGATACGGCGCAAATCGGGATGTCCGCTGAACAGGATGCCGAACATGTCAAAGATTTCACGCTCATACCAGTTCGCATTCGGGAATATCCCGGTCAGCGAGGGCACGACCTCATCTTCGCGGATGGCGGCTTTCACGCGAACACGCTGGTTCTGATACATCGACAGAAAATGCCAGACGACATCGAAACGCTGCGGGCGTGCCGGGTGATCCACGGCGGTAATGTCGATCAGGGTCGAGAAACGACAGCTGGAATCAGAGCGCAGGAAATCGACCAGATCCAGAACGCCGCTGACGGTGCTGGTGATGGTCAGTTCGCCAAATTCGATGGCGGTATCCAGAACCTGATTGCTGCGGCGGAGCTGGATATGCTCGGCCAATTGGCTCAGGGCATCAATATCGGGATAAACAGCCATCTGTTACCTCACCAGCGTGCCAGTGCGCCGGATGCGGCGCTGAAGTTGCAGGATGCCATAAAGCAAGGCTTCGGCGGTCGGAGGGCAGCCCGGCACATAGATATCAACCGGGACGATCCGGTCACAGCCACGCACAACGGAATAGCTGTAGTGATAATAGCCGCCGCCATTCGCACAGCTTCCCATGGAAAGAACATAGCGCGGTTCGGGCATCTGGTCGTAAACCTTGCGCAGGGCCGGCGCCATCTTGTTGGTCAGCGTGCCAGCCACGATCATCAGGTCCGACTGACGCGGGGATGCGCGCGGCGCGGTGCCAAAGCGTTCCACGTCATAACGCGGCATCGAGACCTGCATCATCTCAACGGCGCAACAGGCCAGACCGAAGGTCATCCAGTGCAGCGAACCGTTGCGCGCCCAGTTGATGATGTCCGCGGTCGAGGTCAGCAGGAAACCTTTGTCCTGCAATTCACGGTTCAGCGCCGCGGTGGCCACTTCCTTATCGGCACCGGCGGTATTCAAACCCGTCTGGATGCCTTGCTTTTCCGGCAGGATCAGGCCCATTCCAGCGCACCCTTCTTCCATTCATAGGCAAAGCCAATTGTCAGAACGCCCAGAAAGACCATCATCGACCAGAAGGCGGCATCGGTCAGTCCGGCGAAATTGACGGCCCAGGGAAACAGGAACGCCACTTCAAGGTCGAAGATGATGAACAGGATCGACACCAGATAGAATCGGACGTCGAACTTCATCCGCGCATCGTCAAAGGCGTTAAAGCCGCATTCATAGGCACTGACCTTCTCGGGGTCGGGATTGCGGACTGCGATCAAGGCACCGGCAAGCATCAGGATAATGGCCAGTGCAGACGCCATCGCGCCGAATACGAGAATGGGCAGATATTCCTGCAGCAAATGTTCCACGAACAGTTCCCCTTGTCGGTCGCGGGGAAACTTGGCTGCCCGCGACGGGTTGGCTATGGTCGGTTTAGACCTGACAGCAGGCAGGGTCAATTGCCCCAAAGGGCGCGAAATGCGCCAGAATGCAGTGAATTGCACCAGATTCCATCACGTAACCGCTTGGGCGCTAACAGGAATGCCGCGAAAATGTGCCGGCCCGGCGGCCTGCCAGAATCGTCGACACGCACAAGACCGCAATCCGTGTCAAAACAAAACGCGGATCCCGTTGCCTGAGGATCCGCGCGACAGCACTAGCTACAGTGAGTGGTGACCTTTTGATTGCCCGATGCGGGTTTGGTGAATGGCTCACCGCTTCTTCCGATTTCCGCACAGCGACGGATCGTCGGACAGGTTTCATCCTGGGAAGAGATATTCGTGCCCTTGGCCATAACCCCTATCGAATGGTCATCAGCAGTCAGCCGGCTTTCATTTTTTTCACATTGCCAGCACTGATAACCAAGGCAAAATGAAGCAATTGGATCGATCGAAACCCGATATTTCCGACTGCTTCAAGCTGACAGTAGGAAGCTTTTCAGATTCGCGTCAATAGCGTTGACCAATGCCTTGTCGATTTGGACAGGTTTCAAAACAACCGTTCATTTCACAACCGAGCTATTGGTCTGAAATCAAACCTGATCGATTCTTTCACAGGCCTGCGCAGGCGGAATTTGCGGGTTGCGCGGGCTGATCGGTGATCCGGCTTCGGAGGAGATCGACATGGCGGGCGCGGCCTCGGCATCATCAAGGCGGGCCATGGCAGTGCTGCGCCGCCATCCCCCTTGCAGATACAGCCCGATCGCCATGATCATCGTCGCAACCATCGCCACCGGAAAGCTGACCCACAAGGCATCGACACCCAGCCATTCTCGCAATCCATAGGCGACGCCAAGCCGCACCGGATAAAGCGAAATGAACAGGATGACGACTGGCCAGACGACCTGCCCGTTCGCCCGGATCGTTCCGAACAGAACCATCGTCACACCAAAGGCGATAAAGCCCCAGGTTGCCACGCGCAGGATATGCTGACCAATCGCGATGGCCGGGCTGTCTGCGCCCAAAAAGAAGCCAAGGGCCAGATGATCGACAAAGAACAATGCCACCACCAATCCGCCGGTCAGCAGGATATTGAAGACAAGTCCCATGCGGGTGATCTGCGACACGCGGTCCCAGTTGCCTGCCCCGATATTCTGCGCAGCCATTGCACTGACCGCCGCGCCAAGCGCCATCGCAGGCATCTGGACATAGGTCCAAAGCTGCTGTGTGGCACCAAAGGCTGCGGTGGTATCAACGCCTTCGCTGTTGACCAGGGTCATCATGGTCAGCATCGCGCTGGACACGACGACCATCTGGATGCCGATTGGCAGCCCTTTGCCAACCATCAGGCGCAGGACGGACCGCGCCGGGCGCAGCAAATGCAGTTCATCCCGATGCAGACGAAGCGGATTTCGACTGGCATAGATATAGATCAGCATCGCGACCAGGCTGATATAGTTTGCAACCGCCATCGCGAATGCAGATCCGCCAATCCCCATTTCGGGCACCGGCCCCATGCCCAGAATGAACACCGGGTTCAGGACAACGTCCAGCACGACCGCCACGGCCATGAAGATCAAGGGCGTGATCGAATCCCCTGCCCCGCGCAGCGCCATCATGATCATCGTCTGCATCAGCATGGCGGGCATCGCAATGAAGGTCACTCGCAGGAAATCGCGGGCCAGCGGCGTGATCTCTGGCCCGGTTCCCAGCAAGGCCAGAACCTGTGGCGCAACCAACCAGCCAGCAACCGCGATGATCAAGGCAACCGGCGCGAAGGTGCCAATCGCCGTGCCGACGACCTCTTTCGCGCCGGTCATGTCCCTTCGCCCGATCGCCTGTCCGATCAGGATGGTCGCGGCCATTCCGAAACCAAAGACAAAAGCCGTCAGCATGAACATGATCAGGTTGCCATTGGTGGTCGCGGCCAGCGCGTTTTCCCCCAAAAGCCGCCCAACCCATACCGCGTCGATCGAGCCATTGGCGGATTGCAGGATCGACGACCCCAGGGTTGGCAGGGCAAACAGAAGCAAGGCCGAGGCGATTGATCCCGTGGTTAAATCCCGGCCTTGTGGCATTGCGATACCCTCGTTCTAAAAAGACGACTGCCAGATAACGAACCACGCGGTGGATCGGTTGCGTCCCTTCCTGTCTCGGAACACCCGGGCAATCAATCGGCCCGCACCATCGCGCAATCTAGTTGCCATGCACTGACTGCATAGCGCAATTTTCTTAGCTTTCGGCCATTTTCTTTTACCGCTTTTTGCGATAGCGCGGCCCGGCCATGCGTCTTCCGCGACGCCATGCCTCCTCCATAACCGATGCGGATCTTAGTAATGACCGAAACCAACCTTCATGCGCCCGACGTGGCGCAACGTCGAAAGCCGTTGAACTCTCCTGCTCAGGTTTTGCTGGCCAGCCTGATCGGCACAACCATCGAATTCTTTGACTTTTATGTCTATGCGACCGCGGCGGTGCTGATTTTCCCGACGCTGTTCTTTCCGGCCGAGGATGCGATGACGGCGTTGCTGGCCTCTTTCGCGACATTCTCGATTGCCTTCTTCGCCCGCCCCTTTGGCGCCGTCGTGTTCGGCCATTTTGGCGACCGGGTGGGGCGCAAAGTCACCCTGGTGGCGGCGCTCCTGACCATGGGCGTTTCCACCGTGATCATCGGGTTGCTGCCCACCTACGCCCAGATCGGCGTGGCCGCACCGGCGCTGCTGGCGCTATGCCGCTTTGGTCAGGGCTTCGGCCTTGGTGGTGAATGGGGCGGCGCGGTGCTGTTGGCCACCGAAAACGCGCCCGAAGGCAAACGCAGCTGGTATGGCATGTTCCCCCAGCTTGGTGCGCCGATCGGATTGTTCCTGTCTTCGGGATTCTTCTGGGTCATGCTGCATTTCATGAGCCAGGACGACCTGCTGACATGGGGCTGGCGCCTGCCATTCCTGGCCTCGATCCTTCTGGTCGCGTTGGGCCTTTGGGTTCGCCTGTCGATCACCGAAACCCCGGAATTTGCCGAAGCCGTCAAGCGGGACGAGCGCGTCTCGGTCCCCGTGGTCGAGCTGTTTCGCAATCACAAACGCAGCCTGTTCCTGGGCACCTTCGTGGCGCTGGTCACCTTTGTGCTGTTCTACATCTGCACGGCATGGCTGCTGTCCTACAACGTCAAGGTCCTGCAAATTCCGTTCCTTGATGCGCTGAAGCTGCAAATCTTCGGTGCGGTCGTCTTTGGCATTGCGATCCCGATTGCGGGCAAGATCGCCGACCGCGTCGGCCGCCGCCCGTTCCTGATCGTGATCACCGTGCTGATCGGCGCCTTCTCGTTCCTGCTTGGCCCATTGATGAGCGGCGGCGAAGACAAGCTGTATGTCTTCATCACCGTCGGCATGTTCCTGATGGGCCTGACCTATGGCGTGATCGGGGCCGCGCTGGCCGCGCCTTTCCCGACCAAGGTTCGCTATACCGGCGCGTCGATGACCTTCAACTTCGCAGGTATCTTCGGCGCCTCGCTGGCACCGTATGCGGCGACGTGGTTGCAGACGAATTTCGGCCTGCATTATGTCGGTTATTACATGCTGGCAGCGGCGGTCGTGACGCTGCTGTGCATTCTCGCTTCGGGGCGCGACGAAGTGTGACGCAGAAAGGCGGCCAACTGGCCGCCTTTTTCATGGGCGCTGGCGTCAGCATCCGGCGCCATCAAGCGGCGCGAACTGCGGTCCGATATTATATTCATATCAAGGATTTAAATGGTGCCCGGAGGCGGATTCGAACCACCGACACGCGGATTTTCAATCCGCTGCTCTACCAACTGAGCTATCCGGGCAATCTGGCAGCATCTCTGCCGCCGTGCGTGGAGGGTGTTTACGGTCGCTTGTCGCGACTGTCCAGCCCCAAATCGCTGTTTTTTGTTTCTCTCTCGCTCTCATCGGATGCGATGTCATCCAGGGGTGGTCCGGGGATGACATAATCGCCCCGCAGCCAGTGGCCAAGATCAACATCGGCACAGCGTTTTGAGCAGAATGGACGGTAATTGGGCGCACTATCCTTATTGCAGATCGGGCAGGCCATCAGCCTTTTCCTTCCTCGGCGAACAGGCGCTCAAGGGCGACCCGGTCGCGTTTTCGATTGATTTCATACAGGCCCATCGTGGTCCAGCCAACCAACGAGGTTTCTGCGCTTTCGCCCTTGAAGGCGGCTTTCAACACCTGATCCAACGTCGCCCGGTCGCGTTTGGGCATCGGGGCAAAGTCTACGACGATCTGGCCGCCCAGACCGCGCAAACGCAACTGCCGCGACAGATCACGCGCCAGTGCGATATTCGCCTTGAGCGATGCGGCGGGCGTTGCATCCGCACCCGTGTTCACATCAATCGCGGTCAGGGCGCGCGTCGTTTCAATATAGGCACTGGCACCGCCAGGCAAATCGACACGGGCCAGCAGAACCGCATCCAGCGCATCGGTGACGCCGCAGCGGTCAAAGCTGTCATCCCCCTCTTCGACGGCATCAGGGGCCGGCTCGGCCCAGTCCATCCAGGCCTGTTCCCACGCGTCAGGCGCATCCAGCAACAGCTCGGGCTGACCCGTGGATTCGGCTGTGACGCGATCGGCCAGGTCGACCAACTGTGCCAGTTCGTCCGCAATCTCGTCAGGGTCAGCAATCTCGGCGGCGCTTCGCATCACGATGCCGTGCGAACGCTCTCCCAAAACCTCTTGCCCGATCTGTTCAAGTTCCGTGCGCGTTTCCGTATCCCGAATACGCCGAGAGACATTCACACCGGGGGCACCGGGCGTAACCAGACTGTAGCGTCCGCGAAACGTCAGGCGCGGAGACAGCAGGATCGCTTTCCCCTCATCTGCGATCCCTGCAATCTGGACCAGCATCGGCTGTCCTTCGCGAACGCCGGACCGTTCGCGAAGATAACCACGCTCACCATCGGGCAGACGCACGAAAGCGCCGCCCTGGCCTTTCATCAACCGTTCCACCACACCGCGACAGATTGCGCCGGGCCGCAGGGGCGATAACGCACCGGGATCGGCGATCAAATCGACAAGCTGGCCGTCCACCATCAGTGCGGCGGCTTCGGCCCCGAACAAATGACCCAGAACAACTTGGCGTCCCTTCATGCCTCGACCTTCTTCCCATGAATCCCGGCCGAGGCCAGCATTGCCGCAGTTTCTGCCAACGGCAAGCCGACGACCGATGAAAATGAACCCTGAATCCACGGAATGAATGCGGCAGCGGCGCCCTGTATCGCATAAGCCCCGGCTTTGCCCTGCCAATCGCCGATATCAAGGTAGCGTTCAAGTTCCGGGGCAGAAATGGGGCGCATCCGAACCAGTGTTTCCACCAGACGTGTCCGAGATTTGCTGTTCTGGTGCAGGACAACGGCTGTCAAGACGCGATGCCTGCGCCCGGACATCAGACGCATGAAATCCGCAGCCTCATCCCGGCTTTCCGGCTTCCCCAGGATGCGCCGGCCGACGGCAACCGTGGTGTCCGCGCACAACAACACGTCGTCCCTCTCGGCGCCCAAAGCCGTGGCTTTGGCCAAGGCGATACGCAGCACGTAATCCCGTGGCGCTTCGGCTTTCAGGGGGCTTTCGTCGATATCAGCGCTGCGCAGGTCATCGGGCACAATGCCGATCTGCGCAAGCAACTGCAATCGCCGCGGACTTGCCGATCCAAGGATCAGTCGCGGCGTGTCAGTCCGTCGTGTCGATTTGTCGTCGGCGACAACGCCGACGTCACTTGAAGCGGTAATTGATCCGCCCCTTGGTCAGGTCATAGGTGTTCATTTCCACCTGAACCTTGTCACCGGCCAGAACACGGATGCGGTTCTTGCGCATCTTTCCTGCCATATGTGCGATGATTTCATGGCCGTTTTCAAGCTCGACCCGGAATGTCGCATTTGGCAGGAGTTCCTTAACGACGCCGGGAAATTCGAGCATTTCTTCCTTGGCCATGGTCGCTCCATTTTGATCATCCCGCAGGATTCGGGACGCCCGGTTAAATGCGATCAAGTCTGGGAGAATTCAAGTGCAAAGCGTGTTTTCAGCCAATTGATGCGCCGTTTCCCCCGGTTTGTGGGACAAGTTTGTCGGTTTCTGTCCCTTTCAGGTGGGCTGCACGGAACTCATCAGGTCCGAACAGGTCCAGTGGCAAAGCCTCTGCGATCAAAGGAGCAGCCATTGCCCGGGCGGGTTCGGCATCACCCGCCTCACCGGAATGCAGCCGGATGGCGTGGCAGCCATCTGCTTCGCCAAACTTCCCCACAGCCAGCACCTGACCATCGATTGTTTCGATTTGGGCGGCGGACAGATTTACGCGTGGCAGCGGCAGCATCTGTCCGGGTACCAAATTGCGAAGCTCTTTCAGCGTGATCTGACGGCGGCACAGAACACCGATCACCTCTATCGGGGCATCCTGAACGCTGGTCGCCACAAAGCCAGCGCGATGATCGCTTGATTGCGGCGGAACGGCAGGGGCCTGCTTCGCGGGCTGCTGTTCGGGGCGTGCCACCTCTCGTCTGTCACCTTCCCCGCCGACATGTGGTAACGCCAGAAAGATGCGCGCGTCGCGTGTCTCTGTCGCACCAAGCCGCAGTCGAAATTCAAGGCTGCGGTAGGGTTTATCTTCCAACATCAATGCCAGCGGACGGGGATCATCCAGATAGGTCGCATAGCGATAGCCCGAAAAGCCATCGAACCCTTCGACGCCGGCCATTTCCGTCGCCAGTTCGGCCATCAGCGCATTCACGAATTCCACACACAGCATCGCATCACTACGCGTCAGCTTGCGACGTTCAACGGGCCGTTTCGTGATGCGGCCAAGCGCCTGCATTTCGATCAGCGCCGTCACGGCTTCTGGACACAGCGCCACCACACCAACCGCATCCGCAACGCCCTGAACAATTGTCAGCAATGAGGGTTCTGGCAGAACTTCGGTCATCTCGGCCAGGGTCAATGCGCCGATGTCAATTCCAACCGGCTGCACACCCAGCCGATACAGGCGTTCTGCCGCACGCCCAATCGCGGTCGCCGCAGCGCGGGCCGGAGTTTGCGGGACCGGAAGCGGCAATTGCGGCGGGCGGTCACGACTGGACGCCGCCTGATCACGCGCCTGCAGCATGCGGCGCAGAACGCCAGGATTTTCAGATCGCTCTGTCACCGCCATTATCAAGCCAAATCCGAATCAATAACCTTGACCCTCAATCTGGCAGGTCTGGCTTTACGAAAGGTTTACGCGTGATGGCTGCTGATCCCGCTGGGCAACATGCGGCTGACCAGGGCGCAAAGATCGCGCCCCACAAACGGTCTGGGCAAGATCGCGTCGGCCTGCGCCGCATTATCCGCATCATCCTGATTGCCGGTCAGCATGACCACTGGCGTCAGCGCAAGACTTAGGTCGCCGTCCTTGCGCAATTCCGACAGAATTTCAGCACCGGAGCGGCTTGGCGTATTCAGATCAAGAATGATCATTCGCGGCCGAACTTCGCGGATGACATCCATGCCGCGCTGATCCTCTTGATGAAACGCCACCTTCCAGCCATGGCGCGTCAGGACGACCTTGGCCATTTTCGCCACGTTCCGCTTATTCTCGATGACAAGAATATCCAGCATCGGCGCGTCGCAAGCCTCCCCCAAGCCCTACTCGCAGTGGAGACAAATTTTGCCTCAACTTGTCGTTTTCACATAGGGAAAACACATAGAGACGTCACGGTTTCGGCGCGATTTCGCCTATAAGGCGAGTCGGCTGGATCATGGGCTCAAACAGCAATCCCATGACGACCAGCAAGGTCGGTGAAAAACTGCCACGCCACGCGGCCTGAACGACCGCCGCGTGTCGCCTGCCATTCAATGGCCTCTGCACGCAGATTTTCGGCGCCGATATCAATGCCATAGGCATCGCAATAGCCAGACACCATCGCCAAATATTCGTCCTGCGAACAACTGTGAAAGCCCAGCCACAGACCAAAGCGATCCGACAGCGACACTTTTTCCTCGACCGCCTCTCCGGGGTGGATCGCTGACGACCGCTCATTGTCGATCATGTCACGTGGCATCAAATGGCGACGATTCGAGGTCGCATAGAGAATCACGTTCGAGGGGCGGCCGCTAAGCCCGCCATCCAGAACCGCCTTGAGCGATTTGTATTGGGTATCGTCGTGGCTGAAGGACAGGTCATCCGAAAACAGCAGGAAACGCCGGTTTGTCGCCCGACCCAGAATGGTTAACAGACGTCCGACGCTGTCCAGATCTTCGCGCGCAATCTCGACCAGGACCAGCGGCAAACCCTGGGCTATCGCCTCGGCATGAACGGCCTTGACCAGCGATGATTTTCCCATACCACGCGCGCCCCAAAGAAGCGCATTATTCGCGCCAAATCCGCGTGCGAATTGCAGCGTATTGGCAAGAAGCGTGTCCTTGGCCCTGTCGATGCCGATCAATTGCACCAGATCGACACGCGACACGGTATCGACCGGCTCAAGATGATCGGGGTTGGGATGCCAGATATAGGCCGACGCCTCGCTAAAACTGGGCACAGGTGCGGGCGCAGGCGCCAGACGTTCCAGCGCCGCTGCGATCCGCTGCAACGGGTCGGTCAGATCATCTCGGCCATTCATGCCTGTTCTTCTTCCTCATCCTCGACCCAAGTGCCGTTGGCACGCATTTCAGCCTCGCGCCGCTTTTCGATGCGGCGGATCAGCTGAATCGACACTTCGTAAAGGGCATAGATCACCGAGAACAACACCACCTGAGAGATCACATCCGGCGGGGTCGCCACGGCGGCAAGGACAAGGATGCCGACAATCGCATAACGCCGAGCGGCGCCCAGACCGCTGGACGAAACCAGCCCCGCCTTGCCCATCAGCGTCAGCAGAACCGGCAACTGAAAGCTAAGACCGAACGCCAGAATGAACTTGATCGTCAGGCTCAGGTATTCCTGCATCGAGCCTTGGAACGCGATCCCGGCAACGCTGTCTGTCGTCGTCACCTCCTTTGTCGTGGCGACAACCGGGGCCTGCTGAAAGCTGAGAAAGAAGTCATAAGCCATTGGCAGGATGACATAATATGCGAATGTCGCGCCAATCGCGAACATGATCGGCGAGGCCAGCAGAAACGGGAGGAATGCGGCCTTTTCAGACCGATAAAGGCCCGGCGCGACGAAGCGCCACAGCTGAAAGGCGATGATCGGGAAGGACAGCGCGAAGCCCCCGAAGAACGAGATATTGATGGCCGTGAAAAAGCCCTCTTGCAGTTTGATGATCTGCAACTGGCAACTTTGTCCACGCGCTTCCAGCGCCGCGCAGATCGGCTGTGTCAGGATGTTGTAGATGGGCTGCCAGACCGTGTAGCAAAGGATCATGGCGGCGATAAAAGCCGCCATTGACCACATGATACGGGTCCGCAACTCGGCCAGATGCTCGATCAGCGGGGCCGAGCTGTCTTCAAGCTCGTCTTCCTTCAGGGGCTTGGTCGCCAATTCAGTCGTCTTTCCTGTCACTGCGCCGCACGGCATGTAATCTGCGCGTTCCGGGCTGCGGCGCGGCATCGGCGGGCGAGGTCGCGGCTACCTGCGGCTGAGCCGGGGGCGGCGGCGCGTCGGCGGGCCGGGCGGGTGCGTTTGGATCGACAGGCGCATTGGTTCGTGCTTTGGGAATTTTGGGATCCCACTTCTCGAACCTGTCGGCGGCGCGATCCAGAGCATCCAGACCAAGCGATTTTTTCGAGGTCAGCGACTGAACATCCCGCAGCGACTTCGTGGCTTCGTCCAGACCGGCATTTTTCGCCGCATCGTCCATGGCCGACGTGAATTCCCGCGCCATGCTGCGTGCCTTGGCCGTGAACCGGCCAAGAGAATGGAACAAATGCGGCAGATCCTTTGGACCGACAACGATCAGCGCAACCACGCCGATCAGCAAAAGTTCGGTCCAGCCGATGTCGAACATGATATCGCCTTAGCTGCGGTCAGGGGTCTGATCGGTCGTGTGCGGCGTCACGTCACGGGCCTTTTCGCCAGGCACTTCACGCGTGGTATCCGCAGCTTTTTCGATTTCGTTGTTGCCGTCATTCACGCCTTTTTTGAAGGCGGTGATGCCCTTGCCGACTTCGCCCATCAGCGACGAGACCTTGCCCCGACCAAACAGGACAAGCACGACGACCGCGATCAGAAGAAGGCCAGGAAGGCCAATGTTGTTGAACATAGTAAGCTCCCTCTCCGGGCGGTTCCAGCCGCCCGCGTTGCAGGTTTATGCGCACAGCGGGGTGATTGCAAAGCTCTATTCCGTGATCATGCCCCATCAGCAACGAATGGATCAGGTGATGGTCCGTATCACGATTCGGGCGCGGCTTCCGCAAATGCGCATATGACTGCCAGCATGATTATAACGCGTATTCCGCGCCCAGTCATTGCCAAGCACGGCTCAACACACCATTTTCAGAAAGATTGCCCAACCCTTGGGATCGTTTCAGGAAACATTTGATGACCAATACCGACACGATGCAGCTTGCTTACTATGTCGTGCTGCTGATCGTGATCGGCGGAGCTTTGATATTCGAGCTGTCAGGCCGGGGTGGCAAGGCATTGCGTCAACTGGTTCTGTGGATCGTCATTTTTGCCGGTGTCGCGCTGGCCGCTGAATGGTGGGACAATGGCGGCATGTCGCAACAACAGGTGTTGCAGGGGGGGCGAATCGAAATCCCGGTCGGTCGCGATGGGCATTTCCACCTTGATGCCCAGGTGAATGGCCAGACCGTCCGGTTCATGGTTGATACCGGCGCATCGACGATCGCGCTTGGCCGTGAGGATGCCCGAAAGGCGGGGATCGACCCCGACGATCTGGCCTATATCGGCACGGCCATGACCGCCAATGGTCGCGTCCAGACAGCACCGATCACGCTGGACGAAATGGCAATTGGCGAAATTACCGACCACAATGTCAGGGCATGGGTGATTGGCGGCGATATGGATGGCTCGCTTCTGGGCATGTCCTATCTGCGGACCTTTGCCCGCGTCAGTTTCGAAGGCGATCTTTTGGTTCTGGAACGCTAAGTTCGCCTTGCAACCCGCACCGCACCTGATTAACGTCACATCATTCCGTTGGGGTGCCCCGTTCCGGGGCTGAGAGGCCATGCGCTAACCCATCGAACCTGATCCGGGCAATGCCGGCGTAGGGAACGGAGAGTGTATGTGCCCTTACGGCGCATTTCCCCCCTCCCCTATGTCCAGGTGCCCAAGCGGAGGATGTATGAACGGGGCGGCGAAGCTTCTGATTATCGCAGGGTCCGACAGCGGTGGCGGCGCGGGCATTCAGGCGGACGTGAAATCGGCATCTGCGCGCGGTGTTTACACCACCACGGCAATCACAGCGATCACGGCACAGAACACATTGGCGGTGCAGGCCGTGCAGTTGATGCCTGCCGATCTGGTGCAGGCGCAGATGGTTTCAGTGCTGCAAGATATCGGTGCGGATGCGATAAAGATCGGGATGCTCGGCTCGGCAACCATCGCCCGGACTGTCGCAGATACGCTTGCCGGATATCCTGGGCCGGTGGTGGTGGACCCGGTGATGATTGCAAAATCGGGCGATCCGCTGGTGGATGAAGACGCCATCGCCACGCTGCGCGATCGCCTGCTAAGCCGTGCGTTTCTGCTGACGCCTAACCTGCCCGAGGCCGCGCGTCTATTGGACACGCGCATGGCCGTCACACCGCAGCAGATCGCAGAACAGGGCCGTGCGCTTATCGATCTGGGCGCAAAAGCCGTCTTGATGAAAGGCGGCCATGCTGCCGGCGATACCTGCACCGACTGGCTGATCATGTCGGATTTTTCAACCCCGTTTACCGCACCACGCATCGACACCCGCAATACGCACGGAACCGGCTGTTCGCTGTCCTCGGCCATTGCCGCCGAATTGGCCAAAGGGGCGGACCTGATCAATGCCGTTCGGATCGCACATATCTGGCTGCAAGGGGCGATCAAGGCAGCCGATCACCTGCATATTGGATCGGGGCACGGTCCCATCCACCATTTTCACGAGACATGGGCATGAGCGACGTCATCTCTGTCCTGGGGGCTGGTGTCGCCGGGCTGACCATCGCAACGGAACTGGTCCGGCGTGGGGCCAAGGTGCAGTTGATTGATCCGAATGGCGGGCCGGGTGCACATAATTGTTCATGGTGGGCAGGCGGCATGCTTGCCCCCTTCTGCGAGGGGGAAACGGCCGAGGAACCCGTGGTCCGCCTGGGCCAAAAAGCGGTGACCTGGTGGGAAAAGGCAGGGGCCGATGTCACGCGGCGCGGCTCTCTGGTTGTCGCCCTTGGGCGCGACCGAGGCGAACTAGACCGCTTTGCGCGTCGCACCACGGGCTATCAGCGGCTGAGCCGCGATTGGCTGACCCAGATCGAGCCGTCTTTGGCCGACCGCCATGACCACGCCCTTTTCTTTGATACCGAGGCGCATATCGCCCCTCGCCAAGCCCTGAGCGTGCTGGAAAATTCCCTGTCGCAGGCCGGGGTTACAATCGAGAAATCAGCGCCAAGGGGCCGCATCATAGATTGTCGCGGTCTGTCTGCCCGCGATCAATTGCCCGATTTACGCGGGGTGCGGGGTGAAATGGCGTTGCTGCATGCCCCCGATGTCCAGATCAGCCGCCCCGTGCGGCTGCTGCATCCACGTCACCCCATCTATATCGTGCCGCGTGGCGACGGCATTTACATGCTGGGGGCTACGCAAATCGAAAGCCATGATCGCGGCCCTGCGCGACTACGCTCGGTCGTTGAACTGCTGAACGCGGTCTATGCGCTGGACCCGGCATTCGCCGAAGCACGGGTCCTGGAAATCGGTGCGGATGCCCGCCCGGCTTTTCCCGACAATCTGCCACGCATCCGCAAACGCGATGGAAGAATATTCATCAACGGACTGTTTCGACATGGATTTCTTCTGGCACCCGCATTGGCGCAGATGGCCGCTGATCTGGCGCTAGACAACAAAAAACCGGAGGTGATGGATGAAGATCACGGTGAATGGTGAGCTGAAACATATCAGCGCCACAACGCTGCAAACCGCGTTGGTGGAACTGGGTTATGCCGATGCCCGCGTCGCGACGGCAGTGAATGAAACCTTCGTGCCGTCATCCGCGCGTGCTGGACAGGCGCTGGCAGAGGGTGATCGCCTTGAAATTCTTGCGCCGATGCAGGGGGGATGAAATGCCGGTTTTCTACGATATCGACATCCCGTCACGGTTGATGCTGGGCACGGCGCAATATCCCTCGCCGCGAATCCTGACAGATGCCTTTCGTCAATCGGGCGCTGGCATCGCCACGGTTTCCCTGCGGCGCGAGGGTGGCGATGGTGCGGGCGCAAGCTTTTGGCAAATGATCCGTGATCTGGGCGTCGCGATTCTGCCGAATACCGCCGGTTGCCACAGCGTCCGCGAAGCCGTCACAACCGCCCATATGGCGCAAGAGGTGTTTCAGACCGACTGGATCAAACTGGAGGTGATCGGCCACCCGGACACATTGCAGCCAGACCCCTTCGGATTGGTCGAAGCGGCGCGCATTCTGACCGAAGATGGCTTCAAGGTATTTCCCTACATGACCGAGGATGGCATCCTTGCCGGCCGTCTGCTGGACGTGGGGTGCAGGGTGCTGATGCCCTGGGGTGCGCCTATCGGGACAGGGCTGGGCCTGAACAATCCCTATGGCCTGCGCAGCCTGCGGGCGCAGTTCCCCGATGTGCCAATGGTGATCGATGCAGGGCTTGGCCTGCCAAGCCATGCGGCGGCGGCAATGGAAATGGGCTTCGACGCCGTGCTGCTGAACACGGCAGTCGCCAAGGCAGGCGATCCCGTTGCAATGGCAACGGCCTTTGCCCATGCGCTGCAGGCCGGCGCATTGGCCCGACGGGCCGATCCCATGCCGCCGCGCGACATGGCCGCACCGTCGACACCCGTTATCGGCATGGCAAGGCTGGTCTGATGCTGGATCGCTTTTACCCGATTTTCGATCACCCCGACTGGCTGCGACGCGCCCTGCCCCTTGGGGTGACGCTGGTGCAAATGCGGATCAAAGACCGGTCGCCGGCTGATCTGCGTGATCTGCTGAAGCTTAGCCAGCAGCTTTGCACGGCGGCGGGGGCAACGATGGTTGTCAACGATCACTGGCAGCTTGCGATTGATCTTGGCAGCACCTGGGTCCATCTGGGGCAAGAGGATCTGGACCACGCCGATATCCCCGCCATTCGCCGTGCCGGTGTGCGCATTGGCATTTCGACGCACGATCATGACGAATTGGATCGCGCGCTGCGCCTGAGGCCAGACTATGTGGCCCTTGGCCCGGTCTGGCCGACCATTCTTAAAAAGATGAAGTGGCATGAACAGGGTCTGGATCGAGTGACGGAATGGCGCAACCTGGTCGGGTCTGTCCCTTTGGTCGCGATTGGCGGATTGTCGGTCGATCGTGCGTTGCCCGCATTCAACGCAGGCGCAGATATCGTTTCAGTCGTGACCGATATTACGTTGAATCCCAATCCCGAAGACCGGATTCGTGAATGGATGAAGGTGACGAGATGAATCGATACGCCCGCCAACTGGCCGTCGACGGCATGAATATGGCGGCACAGGCCCGCCTGCTGAAAAGCAGGCTTCTGGTCGTTGGGGCCGGTGGCCTGTCGGCATCGCTGCTGCCCTATCTGGTGGGCGCTGGCGTGGGCCATATCCGCCTGATCGACCCGGATATCGTCGAGGAAAGCAACCTGCACCGTCAGACCCTGTTCCGTATATCCGATCTGGGCCTGCCCAAAGCATTGGCGGCGGCCAATGCGCTGAAAGGGCTGAACGCCGACTGCCGGATCGAGCCGATCACGACACGCCTTGATCCATCGAATACTGATGATCTGTCAGATGGTTGCGATCTTGTCCTGGATTGCGCTGACAGCTTTGCGGCAAGCTATATCCTGTCAGATCATGCCTGGCAGGCGGGGCTGCCGCTGATCTCTGCTTCGGCACTTGGACGCAGTGGATATGCCGGGGCGTTTTGCGGCGGGGCTCCGTCATTGCGGGCCGTTTTTCCGGATTTGCCGCAACGGGCCGGAAACTGCGCACAGAACGGTGTGATCGGCCCCGTCGTCGGCATGATCGGCTGCATTCAGGCCCAGATGGCACTTACCCTGCTGACGGGCATGTCGCCGTCGCCCTTGGGCCGGATCGTCACCTATGACGCCGCCAGCCACCGCTTTGGCGGGTTCAGCTTTCGGGAGGCATCCGAACCGGACCACCGGCATGTTTTCATCAGCGAACACGCGTTGCGCCTCTCCGATCTGCTGATCGACCTGCGCGCACCCGAAGAAGGGCCGCCGTTGCGCGACGACTTTCTGCGGCTGACCGTGGATCAGGTCGGACCAGAGTTACGGCCCAATGCCAGAGTGGTGATGTGCTGCCGCTCGGGTCTGCGGGCATGGAACGCCGCCGAACGGCTGGCACAGCATTGGAACGGCCCTATCGCACTGATCTCAACGGGTTAATTCAAACGCGTTCATCATCCAAGGCCAGGGCGGGGGTGACGCCGCTTTCCTCAAGATGCCATTTGGCGGTCCAGTGCCCTTTCCGGCGCTGCATCGTCAGGTAGTTTCGCTGCGCCACATAACGATGCTTCTGACCCGGCAACTGCTTGATCCGAATGGGATGTCCTAGCAATGGCGCCTCGCCCAGACCTGCGAACAGCCCCAGACAAAGGGCATATGAGCTGGGCGGTGCGCGGTGCGAAATGCCCGATGCAACTAGTTGATTTATAACCGTATTTTGCGGTCCCATGACAGCCCGTGTGGCCAGATGGATTTCCCCGGACACCACCGTCACCGGACCGCTTTCGCGCAGCCGCAAAACCTGCTTCAGCATCCGCCGCCATTCGTCGCGATGCGAATGGCTTTGCCACTGATCACGCAGGTCGTCTTCGTAATGCTGCATCCGCGGGATCGCCAGCATTACCGTTTCCAGCAGCGAAAGCCGCGGTCCCAACAGCGGCACGCTGGACACCATGATCGTATGCGCACCTTTGGGCTGCAACGCATCCATTGCCCGCCAGCCGGCCGGTCCCATGATGTCGTCGCGGTCACGCTCGGACCGCAGGTCGGGTGCAAAAATCGTCACGCCGGGAAAGTCGCGCTGCCACCCCAGATTGCGGCCGGTCGGATCCCAGAACAGCGCCGGAATATCGGCATCCGTCGCCCCTTGCTGAAACAGCAGATACATCTGACGGGCAACCGAAAACACCGCTTGCCCCACCTCCGACTTGATCAGATGTTCTGGCAGCGACCCCCAACCATCGCAAATATCGTGGTCGTCCCAGATGGACAGCGACGGAATCGTCGCAAAGATGCCCGCACATACATGCGCCGACAAGATCTGCATATACCGGTCGGCAAAGCGTTCCTGCAAATGTCGGGTCAAACTGGCCAAAGCCTGTGGGTCAGGGTTTTCCGGTGCGAATTCGGGCCAATCCTCGCTCAGCGGATGATCCTTTGTCGCCTCATCCGCGTAAATCTGATCGCCGCCCTGCAGCAGCAATGCAAATGGCGACACCGAATGTTCATCTGCCAGACGCGCCCACATGATATTCCGCTCGGCCGAATCGCGGTTCAGATCGCCGTTCTCTTCGCCATTGCAGGACACGAACGCGATCCGCATATCGCCGGTCAGGTCAGTGACAACGGGATACCAGGCTTCGCCAAGGCGATAGCCCCCCTCATCCGCCGCCATCGTGAAATCGTGACGCCAGAAGTTCAAGCCCGCGACCGTCGCGATCAACAGCGGCGCGATTTGGCCGGAACGCACCGTTATATTTGCAGGCGGCGGCGCCGTTTCTGGCGAGACGATCATTGCAGCCACGCGGATCTTGCTTTCGTCACCACCACGAAAATGAAGGATCGGCCCCAGTCGGTCGATCTTTTGCTGACTGCTCATTCTGCCTCGGCTTGTTATCTGCATGGGTGAAATAGTCAGGATTTCCCGCATTACCAGCACGTCAGCGGGAATCTTCCTAACCATTCGAATGAAAAAAGCGGCCCGAATGCCGGACCGCCCCAATTTTCATCGCGTCAGAGACGCCTATTCAATTTCGATCAGCAGATCCTTGGCGTCGATCTGCGCCCCGGGGATGACATGAACAGCCTTGATCGTCCCGTCACGGTCGGCATGCAGGCCGGTTTCCATCTTCATTGCTTCGATGGTCAGGATCAGGTCACCTTGTTTCACCGCCTGCCCTGCCGCCACCGCGACCGAGGCGACGACACCCGGCATCGGCGCACCAATATGACCGGCATTTGCAAGGTCAGCCTTGGGACGCGCGGCTACGGCGCCTGTTGCCTTGCGGTTGGGCACACGGACGCTGCGCGGCTGCCCGTTCAGTTCAAAAAACACCTTGATATCACCCTGATCGTCGGTCTCGCCCAAGGTTTGCAGACGAATTTCCAGCGTCTTGCCCGGATCGATCTCGACCGAGATTTCCTGCCCCGGCTCCATCCCATAGAAGAAATTGCGCGTCGGCAGGGTGCGAACCGGACCATAGATTTCGTGCCGCGACATGTAGTCGGTAAAGACCTTGGGATACATCAGGTAGCCGTTCAGGTCTTCATTATCGATCGCCTTGCCGCCCAATTCTTCTGACAGGCGGGCACGTGCTGCCTCTAGATCGACGGGTTCCAGATGGGCGCCGGGCCGATCGGTCAGGGGCGTTTCGCCCTTCAGGATCTTCTTTTGCAGAGCTTCGGGCCAACCACCCGGCGGCTGGCCCAGATTGCCGCGCATCATATCGACCACCGAGTCGGGAAAGCTGACATCAACCGCAGGATCGGTCACCTGTGCAGGTGTCAGGTTCTGCGCCACCATCATCAGCGCCATATCCCCCACAACCTTGGATGACGGCGTCACCTTGACGATATCGCCAAACATCCGGTTCACATCGGCATAGGCCTGCGCGACTTCGTGCCAGCGATCTTCCAGACCCATGGAACGCGCCTGCGCCTTGAGGTTGGTGAACTGACCGCCCGGCATTTCGTGCAGATAAACCTCGGACGCGGGGGCCTGCAGGCCGGATTCGAAGGCCGCATAGTTTTCGCGCACCCGTTCCCAATAGTTCGAGATCTGGCGGATTGCCCCGATATCCAACCCTGTATCGCGGTCGGTTCCGGTCAGGGCTTCGACAATGCTGCCCATCGTGGGCTGGCTGGTATTGCCCGACAGCGCGTCCATCGCACAATCGACAACATCGACGCCGGCCGCAGACGCGGCAAGGATCGTGGCCCCGCCCATGCCGCTGGTGTCATGGGTGTGGAAATGGACGGGCAAGCCAACCTCTTCCTTCAACGCCCGGATCAACTGGCTGGCGGCACCGGGTTTCAGCAGGCCCGCCATATCCTTCAGGCCCAGAATATGCGCCCCGGCATCGCGCAATTCCTTGGCCATGCCGACGTAATATTTCAGGTCATATTTCGATCGGTCAGGGTCCAGCATGTCGCCGGTATAGCAAACGGTGCCTTCGCAAATCTTGCCGGTATCAATCACTGCATCCATGGCGACGCGCATGTTTTCGACCCAGTTCAGGCTGTCGAACACGCGGAACACATCGACGCCCGTTTCGGCCGCCTGTTTGACGAAGGACTCCACCACGTTATCGGGATAATTGGTGTAGCCCACGCCGTTCGAGGCCCGCAGCAGCATCTGCGTCATCAGGTTCGGCATATGGCTGCGAATATCGCGCAAACGCTGCCACGGACATTCCTGAAGGAAGCGATAGGCCACGTCGAACGTCGCCCCGCCCCAACATTCCACGCTGAACAGTTGTGGCAAATTCGCGGCATAGCTGGGTGCGACCCGGATCATGTCGATACTGCGCATCCGCGTCGCCAACAGCGACTGATGCCCGTCGCGCATTGTGGTATCGGTAATCAACAGCTGCGACTGCCCGGCCAGCCAATCGGCCACCGCCTGCGCGCCCTTTTCATCCAGCAATTGCCGGGTGCCGGGCGCAGGATCGGCCAAGGGTGCTGGCGGCACGGGCAGTCGCGCCTGTGCGGGCGGCAGAACGCGGCCAGCCGTTTCTGGATGGCCGTTCACGCTGATATCCGCCAGATAGGTCAGGATCTTGGTCGCGCGGTCCTGACGCTTCTTGAAGCTGAACAGATCCGGCGTCGTGTCGATGAACTTGGTGGTATAGGTGTCATCAAGGAAGGTCGGATGTTTCAGCAGATTGATGACGAAATCGATATTCGTGGAAACCCCACGCACCCGGAATTCCCGCAAGGCGCGATCCATCCGCTTGATCGCCTGTTCCGGCGTCTGCGCCCAAGCCGTCACCTTGACCAGCAGGGAATCATAGTAGCGAGTGATGACGCCGCCGGAATAGGCGGTGCCGCCGTCCAGACGAATCCCCATGCCGGTGGCGCTGCGATAGGCCGTGATCCGGCCATAGTCGGGGATGAAATTGTTCTGCGGATCTTCCGTCGTCACCCGACACTGAACGGCGTGACCGGACAAGGTGATATCGGCCTGCGATGCAGTGCCCGTTGCTTCGGCCAAGGTCGCGCCTTCGGCGATCTTGATCTGCGCCTGCACGATATCGATGCCGGTGACTTCCTCGGTCACGGTATGTTCCACCTGCACACGGGGGTTCACCTCGATGAAGTAGAATTCCTGGCTGTCCATATCCATCAGGAATTCGACCGTGCCGGCATTCTGATAGCCGACGGCCTGCCCGATCTTCAGCGCCAGTCCGCAAACTTCGGCCCGTTGCGCATCGGTCAGATAGGGTGCGGGCGCGCGTTCGACGACCTTCTGGTTGCGGCGCTGCACCGTGCAATCGCGTTCATAAAGATGATACAGACCGCCATGCGTATCGCCCAGCAACTGCACCTCGACATGGCGGGCGCGCAGGATCATCTTTTCCAGATAGCCTTCGCCATTGCCAAAGGCGGCTTCGGCTTCACGCCGGCCCTCGCGGACCTTTTCGACCAGCTCCTCGGGGCCATTGATCGGGCGCATGCCGCGACCGCCGCCGCCCCATGAGGCCTTGAGCATCAGCGGATAGCCGATTTCGGCGGCCTCGGCCTTGATGGCGTCGAAATCATCGCCCAAAACTTCGGTCGCGGGGATCACCGGGACACCCGCCGCAATCGCCACCTTACGCGCGCTGGCCTTGTCGCCAAGGGCGCGCATCGTGTCGGCCTTGGGACCGATGAAGGTGATCCCGGCTTTGGCACAGGCATCCACGAAATCGGGGTTTTCCGACAGCAGGCCATAGCCGGGGTGGATCGCGTCCGCGTTGCTTTCCTTGGCGACACGGATAATTTCCGGGATCGACAGATAGGCCGCGACCGGCCCAAGCCCCTCACCAATCCGATATGCCTCGTCAGCCTTGAAACGGTGCAGGCCAAGCTTGTCTTCCTCGGCATAGACAGCGACCGTCCGCTTCCCAAGCTCGTTCGCAGCACGCATGATGCGGATGGCGATTTCACCCCGGTTGGCAATCAGGATTTTCTGAAACATGGCTGTCTCCCTCGATTTCGAGGGCATGTTAGCGATGCTGCACCGCAGCGCAAGCATAACGATTTACCGGAATGTCATAAATTGACCCAAGGTCAGAGAGCTGGCCGACATCCAGACAATGTGCATTTCTTGCTGACGGCATTTGCGGTGCAGGACCATCCAGTCATATTGAAACCTGCGCGAGGATTGGTCAGTGGCCGCTTCCAATCTGTCACTTGAACTATTGTTCGCTTTATGTTCCCATCCGACGGTTGCTTTTTCAGCTTCTCTTATTATGTGATGCGCTTGGTCGGTAAAGGCACGCCTATGGAACAGAAGTTCATCGAAGTGCGCGGTGCGCGCGAGCATAATCTCAAAGGCGTGGATATGGACATTCCGCGCGATCGGTTCGTGGTCATCACGGGACTATCGGGCAGCGGCAAATCCAGCATGGCCTTTGACACGATCTATGCCGAAGGGCAGCGACGTTATGTCGAAAGCCTGTCGGCCTATGCGCGGCAATTCCTTGATATGATGGGAAAGCCAGACGTCGACCATATCAGCGGCCTGTCCCCGGCGATCAGTATCGAACAAAAGACCACGTCAAAAAACCCGCGCTCGACCGTGGGCACCGTGACCGAGATTTACGACTATCTGCGCCTGATCTTTGCCCGCGCAGGCACGCCCTACAGCCCCGCCACCGGCCTGCCGATCGAGGCGCAGCAGGTTCAGGACATGGTCGACCGGATCATGGCGATGGAAGAAGGCATGCGGGCCTATCTTCTGGCGCCCATCGTGCGCGACCGGAAGGGCGAATATAAGAAGGAATTTCTTGAGCTTAGGAAGCAAGGCTTCCAGCGCGTCAAGGTTGATGGCGAATTTTATGAACTGGACGAACCGCCCACGTTGGACAAGAAATTCCGCCACGATATCGACGTGGTCGTTGACCGGATTGTCGTGCGTGAAGGCCTGGAAACCCGTCTGGCGGATTCGCTGCGCACGGCGCTGGATCTGGCCGATGGCATCGCCATCCTGGAAACGGCCCCGGCCGAGGGGGATGCCGAACGCATCACCTTCAGCGAAAATTTTGCCTGCCCGGTCAGTGGCTTCACCATCCCCGACATCGAACCGCGCCTGTTTTCCTTCAACGCGCCTTTGGGTGCCTGCCCGGTCTGCGATGGCCTTGGGGCAGAGCTGTTCTTTGACGAACGCCTGATCGTGCCGGATTCAGCGCTGTCCATTGACAAGGGCGCGATTGCGCCATGGGCCAAATCGAAATCCGCCTATCTGACGCAAACGATCAATGCATTGGCCAAGCATTACGGGTTCGACAAGAAAACCCCGTGGAAAGACCTTCCGGAAAAGATCAAACAGCTTTTCCTTTATGGTTCGGGTGAAGAACAGATCAAGTTCCGCTTTGATGACGCCGGGCGTGTCTATGAAGTCAGCCGCGTCTTTGAGGGCGTGATCCCGAATATGGAACGCCGCCTGCGCGAAAGCGATTCAGCCTGGGTCCGCGAAGAGTTCGAGAAATATCAGAACAACCGCCCCTGCGGCGCCTGCCACGGCTATCGCCTGCGCCCCGAGGCGCTGGCCGTCAAGATTGCCAACAATCACATCGGTCAGGTGACAGAACTGTCCATCCGCGATGCGCTGGACTGGATCAATGACGCGCCCAACCACCTGTCCAAGCAAAAGAACGAAATCGCCGTTGCGATTGTCAAGGAAATCCGCGAACGCCTTGGTTTTCTTGTGAATGTCGGCCTGGACTATCTGACGCTGTCACGCGCGGCGGGCACCCTGTCTGGCGGTGAAAGCCAGCGGATCAGGCTGGCCAGTCAGATCGGCAGCGGTTTGACGGGCGTTCTGTATGTTCTGGACGAACCCAGCATCGGCCTGCATCAGCGCGACAATGACCGCCTGCTGACCACGCTGAAGGGCTTACGCGATCAGGGTAATTCGGTCATCGTGGTCGAACATGACGAAGACGCGATCCGTCATGCCGATTATGTCTTTGACATGGGGCCGGGCGCGGGCGTGCATGGCGGCACCATCGTGGCCAAGGGCACCCCCGAGGAAATCGCCGCCGATCCCGCCAGTCTGACCGGACAATATCTGGCCGGAACGCGCGAAATCGCTGTCCCTGCCGAACGTCGCAAAGGCAACGGCAAGAAGGTCGTGGTCGTCGGTGCGACCGGCAACAACCTGAAGAACGTCACGGCGGAATATCCGCTGGGCGAATTCGTTTGCGTCAGCGGCGTGTCCGGTGGCGGAAAATCCACGTTGACTATCGAAACATTGTTCAAAACCGCCAGCATGCGTCTGAACGGTGCACGCCAGACCCCTGCCCCATGCGAGACGATCAAGGGGCTGGAACATCTGGACAAGGTGATCGACATCGACCAGCGTCCGATTGGCCGCACGCCACGGTCAAATCCGGCGACTTATACCGGCGCCTTCACCCCGATCCGGGAATGGTTCGCCGGACTGCCAGAGGCGAAGGCACGCGGCTATAAACCCGGGCGATTCAGTTTCAACGTCAAGGGCGGGCGCTGCGAGGCCTGTCAGGGTGACGGCGTCATCAAGATCGAGATGCACTTCCTGCCCGACGTTTATGTCGAATGCGAAACCTGTAAGGGCAAACGCTACAACCGCGAAACGCTGGAGGTTCAGTTCAAGGGCAAAAGCATTGCCGACGTGCTGGACATGACGGTCGAGGATGCGCAGCAATTTTTTACCGCCGTCCCTTCCATCCGCGAAAAGATGGACGCGCTGATGGAGGTCGGCCTTGGTTACATCAAGGTCGGTCAACAGGCCACGACGCTGTCGGGTGGTGAGGCGCAGCGGGTCAAGCTGGCCAAGGAACTGTCGCGACGCTCGACCGGGCGGACGCTGTATATCCTGGACGAACCGACAACCGGCCTGCATTTCGAAGACGTCCGCAAGCTGCTGGAAGTGCTGCATTCCTTGGTCGATCAGGGCAATACCGTCGTGGTCATCGAACATAACCTTGATGTCATCAAAACCGCCGACTGGATCATCGACATCGGCCCCGAAGGTGGTGACGGCGGTGGTCGCATCGTCGCAACAGGAACGCCTGAAGATGTGGCCAAGGTAAAAGAAAGCCATACAGGCCATTACCTGAAACCGATGCTGACGCCGACACGCTTGCGAAAGGCGAGTTAGGGCACATCTCCAGGGGGCAGAGCATGACAACCATCCAGTGGCAGCGCCTTGAAGGTCTGTTGATTTTCTTCGCGGCAGTGCTGCTGGCTGGCGTCACGCAGATCGGCTGGCCCGTTTGGATTTGGCCTGTGGCGTTGTTGGCACCTGACATTGCGATGTTGGGTTATCTGGCCGGATCACGCGCGGGCGCCTTTGTCTATAACCTGTTCCATCTTTACAGTTTCGGAATCATCCTGGCGGTGGTCGGCCTTCTTGGCGGGATGACCAATCTGATTCCGATTGGCATGGTGTGGGTCGCGCATGTCGGGATGGATCGCGCCCTTGGCTATGGGCTGAAGCGACCCACCGGTTTTCGCGATACGCATCTGGGACGGATCGGGCGCGACTAACGCGGTTCCGCCACGGCGTTTTCATCCAATTCCACCACGACGCAATCGCCCTGCCATTGCTGATTGTATTGCCGCACCCACGGGGCTTCATCCTCGGTCAGCTCGAACGATGCGCATAGGCGCAAATGCTGCGGAGCCACTGCCGTGATCTGATACGGCTGATGCGTGTAGGGGTCCGCGGCTCGGACATCGTCAGGACAGGCGTCGACTGGGCCAAGCCCTGTTCCCCGCAACTGGTCCGCGTCATGCAAACAACGTGCCTGTTGGGCCAGACGCATCAGGTCCTCATACCGAACGGCGTCGCGACGTTCCTTGCGGCCTTGCAACGGGCCGCCGGTGATTGTCAGACCAAGACCGATGGCCAGCAACGCCAAGCCTGCGATGCCCCAAACGGCGAGGGACTGTTTGCCATCAGACATTCATGTCACCCCGATAATAGATCATCACCAACGCTCCAACGCCGGCGACCAGAAACGCCTTGGCGGCAAAGCGGATGGTCAGGTCGCCGGTCAGTAGCGCATAGACCGACGCGACCAGATCGCCGATCAGAACCAGCGATGCCACAAGCAAACTGACCGAGGCGAACCACCGCCGCTCCGGCAAGGCACGCCGGACGTGTTCCTTGCCCAAATGCACGTCACGTCGCCGGTCAAGCAGCAGAAACAGCGGCACGAACACGATCAGCATCGCAATCGACCACCGCATCGCATGCGGCGTGGCGCCAAAATCGGACAGATCGGGAATAATGGCTTCGATGATGCCAAAACCAAGCCAGACGATATGCCAGGCCACCATCGCCAGTGAGATGAACAAAAGCCCGTAAGAAACCACCGAGCGGGCCCGGATAACGCTTCCTGGCCTTGGGACCGGCGGCATGCCATTGCCAGCATCTGCCCAGCCATCCAGCGCGGCTGCAACCTCTTTGGCAGACCATCCGGCTTGCAGCATAGCGCCTGAGATAGCCTGCCGGTCGTGCCCGGCATTCAGAGATTTGCAAACGAACGCTGTCAATTGATCGGCTGGCCGCATGATCTGTCCCTATGATGGCCTTTGACAGTCAGTAAATACGGGCCTGTCGTCAATGCCATGAAAAAAATCTGCCGGAATGCGCATTTTTCCCCTTGCACCCCCCGACGCGGTCCCATAAATCACCGCTCACCGAAGGCGGAAACGTCGAAGGTAACGGATGCGGGCGTAGCTCAGGGGTAGAGCATAACCTTGCCAAGGTTAGGGTCGTGAGTTCGAATCTCATCGCCCGCTCCAATACAAAAAGGCCGGACCCTCGGGTCCGGCCTTTTGTTTTAGTTGAATTTCCTTGGTAACGTGACTGAAACGTCAACTTTTACCGCAGTTCAATTCGGTTTAAAATTCGAGACATCGAACAGAAGACTCAGCGGGATTCAACTCTCAGCGGAATGTTGGGGGCTCTGGCCTGAAAAACAAAAACAAATAAATGACTAAAATCCAGACCAGAGCCTTCAACGGGCCGCCCAGATTTTTACACTGCCAAAACAAGCACGCCTTGGAAACACGAACGTGCATAACTCTACCTCTGGGCTCGAAGAACATCCCCGCTGCGCTTGACATTGTCAAGGTAAGGGACACCTGAACTAAAATGATCAGAAATAAAAATGAGGGTCGCGGTTGTGTCCGTGAAAAGCTGATACAAGCAGGAATAGAACTGCTTGCCGAGGATGAATGTGAAAGCCTTTCACTTCGACGAATCGCCGCACTTGCAGGGGTCTCTCATGCCGCACCGGCGCATTACTTCGACGGTCTGTCAGGCCTGCGCGCAGCCATAGGCGAGCGTGGGTTCGAAATGTTTGCACAGACGATGTCAGAGGCGCACAGACAGTCAGCCGACGGCGACGATTTCGAAAAACTGGAAGCCGTTTCAGTCAGTTATATCAAATTCGCAGAAACCCATACCGGGTTGTTTCGCCTGATGTTCGACGAACTTCTGGCGCCGACGCCAGAGCTGAGCAAGCAGGCCACCAAAAGTTACGCCATCCTGCAACAAGCATGCTCCCCGTTCAAATCGTCCGACAACGGGGATCGTCTTGAAATCATGACATGGTCGATGGTTCACGGCTATTCATCCCTGCACATGAGCAAGCCGCGCGCGCCAAGCGCGCCGTTCACCCCGCCCAGTTTCTCCAGCATCCTGAAGCTTCTGGTCAAGGTGAACACAGTTGCTTGAGGCGTAATCAGCCGTCCTGACGGATACGCTGGTTTTGCGGATCATAGGGGCTGTCTTCGGTCACTTCCGCATCCCAAAGATCGCCGAACATGCGAACCTGCAACCTGGTTCCCGGCTCGGCCAGATCGGGGCGGACATAGCCCATTCCGATTTGCTTGCCAAAGGCCGCCGAATAGCCGCCCGAGGTCAGGCGCCCGACCCGCTGGCCATCCTGGAACAGGCCCTCGCGCCCCCACGGATCGGCATCCGCCGGACCGTCGATCAGCACCGTGACGCATTTGGAACGGATGCCCTTGGCCTCCATCGCGGCTTTGCCCTTGAAATCCTTGGACAGATCGACAAAGCGATCCAGCCCGGCTTCCAGCGGCGTCGCATCGCGGCCCAATTCGGTCCCGAACGCGCGATAGGATTTTTCCTGGCGCAGCCAGTTCTGCGCCCGTGCGCCGACCAGCTTCAGGCCGAGCGGTTCTCCGGCTTCCATCAGTCGGTCGAACAGGTGGTTCTGCATTTCGATCGGGTGATGCAATTCCCATCCCAATTCGCCGGTATAGGCGACGCGGATGGCGTTGACCGGCACCATGCCCAATTCGATCCGTTTGGCCGAAAGCCATGGAAAACGCTTGTTCGACAGGGCAGTTTCAGGCTCTGCGTCCCGGATCAGCTTTTTCAGAATGTCCCGCGATGCGGGGCCTGCGATGGCAAAGACGCCCCATTGGGTCGTCACATCCTGAATGCTGACATACTCACCGCCAGCAGCCATGAAATCCTCGGCTGATTTGATGAGGTTGTCGGCGTCGTAATCCGTCCATGCCCCGGCCGAGACAAGGTAATATTCATTCTCGGCCAGACGAACGATGGTGTATTCCGTCCGCGTCGTGCCTGCATCGGTCAGCGCATAGGTCAGGTTGATACGGCCGACCTTGGGCAGCTTGTTGGTCGTCAGCCAATCAAGGAACGCCGTCGCACCCGGCCCTTTGACCATGTGTTTGGCAAATGCGGTGGCATCGATCAGGCCTGCGGCATTGCGGATCGCGTCGGCCTCGGCCCTGGCATATTGCCACCAACCACCACGACGGAAACTGCGGGCGTTGTGATCGAAGTCGGCGGGTGCATCCAGCGGGCCGTAATAGTTCGGGCGGTCCCAGCCGTTCACGCTGCCGAACTGGGCACCGCGTGCCTTCTGGCGGTCATAGGCCGGCGAGGTGCGCAGCGGACGGCATGCCTCACGTTCTTCATCCGGGTGGTGCAGGATAAAGACATGCTCATAGCATTCCTCGTTCTTCTTGGCCGCGTATTCGGTGGTCATCCAGTTGCCATAGCGGCGGGGATCAAGGCTGGCCATGTCGATCTCGGCCTCGCCCTCGACCATCATCTGGGTCAGGTAATGGCCCACGCCACCCGCGGCCGTGATGCCAAAGCTGAAACCTTCGGCCAGCCACATATTGCGCAGACCCGGTGCCGGGCCAACCAGCGGGTTACCATCCGGCGTATAGCAGATCGGGCCGTTGAAATCGTCCTTCAACCCTACCTCTTCCGAGGTCGGCAGACGGTGGATCATCGACATGTATTCCTCTTCGATCCGTTCCAGATCCAGCGGGAACAGGTCGGCGCGGAAGGATTCGGGGACATCATACAGGAACCGGGCGGGCGCGTTGCGTTCATAGGGGCCAAGGATCCAGCCGCCCCGTTCTTCCCGGACATACCATTTTGCATCGGCATCACGCAGAACCGGGTGTTCCGGGTTGCCTGCCGCACGCCATGCGACCAACGCCGGATCGGGTTCGGTCACGATATACTGGTGTTCAACCGGGATCGCCGGAATACGGATACCCAGCAGTCGCGCCGTGCGCTGTGCGTGGTTGCCGGTGGCGGTCACGACATGTTCGGCATGAATCTCGAACTCTTCGCCCGAGGGGATAAGATTACCGCCCTTTTCCACCATGCGTTCGCAGGTGACGATCCATTCCGACCCGGTCCAGCGATAGGCGTTGACCTGAATCCGGCGCTCGATCGTGGCACCGGCCATCCGCGCGCCTTTGGCCATGGCCTGCGTCACGTCCGCAGGGTTGATATAGCCGTCGGTCGGATGGAACAGCGCACCTTTCAGATCATCGGTCCGCAGCAGCGGCCAGCGGTCCTTCATTTGGGCGGGGGTCAGGAATTCGTGTTCCACCCCCACGGTTTCGGCGGTTGCCGAATACAGCATGTATTCGTCCATCCGCGCATCCGTCTGCGCCATGCGCAGGTTGCCGCAGCGGGTGAAACCGGCGTTCAGCCCCGTCTCGGCCTCTAACGCGGCATAAAGCTTGACCGAATAGTCGTGGATATGGCTGGTTGCATACCCCATGTTGAACAAGGGGAGCAGACCCGCCGCATGCCAGGTTGAACCTGCCGTCAGCTCATCCCGTTCGACCAGCATCGTATCCCAGCCGGCCTTCGCCAGATGATAGGCAATACCGCAACCGACAGCCCCACCGCCAACCACCAGAACCTTCACATGCGACTTCATTCCCGTCTCCTTGGGTGTTTGGTTGTTTGTGCCAGAGGCAGTTACATTGCGTCCTACAGGGCCGACCATTGGCAGCGAAAAACGACATGCTGCAACGCAGCACTTGCTCCATAATCGGCAAGGTCTTAGCTTGGCCCAACCTGACAGGGCCTTGGGAGGAATAATGCAGATCAGCCGCGACAAGCAGTCGATGCGCGAATGCGCGGCCGAATGGCGCGCGAATGGTCAGCGGATCGCGCTGGTGCCAACCATGGGCGCGCTGCATGAGGGACATCTCACATTGGTGCGCTGCGCACGCGATTGGCTGGATGCCCGCGGCGGTGGCCGGATCGTGACCTCGATCTTCGTGAATCCCACGCAATTCGATCAGAAAACCGATCTGGCGCTATACCCACGCGACGAAGAGGGCGACCTGCGCCTGCTGCGCGAGGCTGGTTGCGATGGCGCCTTCCTTCCTGATGTCACCGAGATCTATCGCGCTGGTGCGCAGACTGTCGTCGATGTGACCAGCCTGTCGCGAATGCTGATGGGGCGCATGCGTCCCGGCCATTTCCGGGGCATGACGACCATCGTCACCAAGCTGTTCAATATCGTCGGCCCGGATGTCGCGACCTTTGGCGAAAAGGATTACCAGCAACTGACCATTGTTCGCCAAATGGTCGCCGATCTGGACATGCCGGTCGAAATCCTTCCCGTGCCGACGGTGCGCGAAGCCGATGGTCTGGCCATGTCATCGCGCAATCGCCGCCTGACGCCCGAGGATCGGGCCGTGGCGCCGATCCTGAATGCCGCTTTGGACCACGCGCAATCGATGATCGCCGATGGCGCATCCTTGCCTGTCCTGCGCAAGGAAATCCGCGCGATCCTGAAATCCGAACCACGCGCCGATATCCGGTCCATCGACATTCGCGATGCCGCCCATCTGTCGCGGGTTCAGACGATCCGGCAACCCGTCGTGATTTTGCTGGCCGTTCGTTTCGGTGATGTCCTGCTGATCGACCAACGCGTCGCCCATCCGTAAGGAGGTTTCATGTCCGCCCATGCCCCGATCCGTCGCTTTACCGTCCCGCAGATCGCCGCGCGCAAGGGTGACACGCCCATTGTCGCGTTGACCGCCTATACCGCACCAATGGCCGCGATGGTCGATCAGCACGCCGAGGTGATCCTGGTCGGTGACAGTGTGGGCATGGTGATCCATGGCCTGCCCTCGACCATTGGGGTCACATTGGACATGATGATCCTGCATGGGCAGGCGGTCATGCGCGGCAGCGAACGGGCCATTGTCGTGGTCGACATGCCCTTTGGAAGCTATGAAGAAAGCCCCCAGCAAGCGTTTCGTAATGCCGGCCGCATCATGGCGGAAACCGGCTGCGGTGCCGTAAAGCTGGAAGGCGGCCTGCGCATGGCCGACACGATCCGATTCCTGACCGAACGTGGAATTCCCGTCATGGGCCATATCGGCCTGACCCCGCAGGCCACGAACACCATGGGCGGGTTCAAGACGCAGGGACGCGATCAGGCCACATGGCCCGCACATATCGCCGATGCCCGCGCCGTCGAACAGGCCGGTGCATTCAGTCTGGTCGTGGAAGGCGTGATCGAGGGGTTGGCCGATCAGATCACCCAGTCCGTCGCGATCCCCACCATCGGCATCGGGGCCTCGAACCGTTGTGATGGTCAAATTCTGGTGCTGGACGACATGCTGGGCCTGTCGGGTCGCGTGCCGCGCTTCGTGCGCAAGTTTGGCGATCTGGGCACGCAGGCATCCGACGCCATCGCGGAATACGCCGCCGCCGTCCGTGACCGCAGCTTTCCGTCCGAGGCGCAGGTTTACCGCTAGGACAACCTAACCGAAATCCGCTGTTTTCATCAATCGCGACATCGCCAACGGGAACAGAAGCAGCAAAGCCAGCCCGAAATAGATGGTCGAAAAGCTGGTATATTCAGCCAGAAAACCGATGCTTCCGGGCGCCAGAAGAATGCCGGAATAACCCATGGTCGTGACCACGGACAGGCCGACGCCGTTGGCCATCCCCGGCAGATTTCCCGCCGCTGAAAACGCGATAGGCACCATATTGGCCAGGCCGAAACCGGCCACTGCAAACCCCGCGATCGCGGCAACAGGTGAAGATGACAGGCCCGCAATCGCCAAACCGATAATGGCGATCACGGCGCTGATCCGCAAAGTTGTGACCGCGCCCAGCCATTGCCGGATCACATCGCCCAAAAACCGCATCACGGCCATTGTGCCCGCGCAGGCGGCAAAGCCCCAACCGGCCAACGCCAGCGAAGCGCCCAATTCGCGCTGAAGGTAGACAGCGGCCCAGTCCAGAATCGCCCCCTCGGGGATCATGCAGCACAGCGCGACCAGACCGATGACATAGGGCAGCAATGTATTGGGCAGGCGCAGCGGCGTGCTGGCGCGGTCAGCATGGCTGGGCACATCCTGCAACAGGCGCGGAAAGACCAGTGCAAGGCCCGCGGCCAGAACGACCGTCAGGACGACGGCATGCCCGACCTCACCCAGATAGGTGATGGCGATGCCGCCCAGACCGGCCCCTGCAACGCCGCCAAGGCTCCAGAATCCATGGCAGGATGACATGATCGCCCGTCGGCGGGCACGTTCGACCGCGACGGCATTGGCGTTCATCGCCACATCCATGCCGCCAATAGTCGCGCCAAACATCAGCACCGTGATCACCACCGTCCACAGGTTGGGCGCCAGCGACATCAACAGCAGGACCGGCGTTGCCAGAATCGCCGCCAGACGCACCGAATAGGTCGACCCCCGACGCGCCGTCAGTGCGCCAAAGACCGGCATCATCGTGACCGAGCCGATCCCCATGCACAGAACGATCAGGCCCATCGTGGCCTCGCTGATGCCAAGACGCTCCATCAGGACGGGGATTTTGGGTGCCCAACTGCCAACCATCAGCCCGTTCAGAAAGAACAGGCCAGAGACAGCCATTCTGGCATGTGAAGCAATGTTCATGTTGTCTTACAGCATTGATGGCACGACCAGGTCCGGTGGGCGGTGTCCGTCGGCAAAGGTCTTGATATTGATAATGACTTTTTCGCCCATCTCGGCGCGGCCTTCGACCGTGGCCGAACCCATATGCGGCAGCAAGACGACATTCGACAATTCGCGCAGGCGGGGGTTGATCTCGTGCCCGTGTTCAAACACGTCCAGACCCGCCCCGGCAATTTCACCGGAACGCAGCATCCGGGTCAGGGCGTTTTCATCAATCACTTCGCCGCGCGAGGTATTCACGATCACGGCTGTCGGCTTCATCAGCTTCAGTCGGCGTGCGTTCAGCAAATGGAATGTCGATGGCGTATGCGGGGCGTTGACGCTGATGATGTCCATTCGCGCCAGCATCTGATCCAGGCTTTCCCAATAGGTCGCCTGCAATTCTTCCTCGATCTCGGGGCGCAGGCGTTTACGGTTGTGGTAATGGACCTGCATCCCAAAGACGTTCGCGCGGCGCGCCACGGCCTGACCAATGCGGCCCATGCCCAGAATGCCCAGACGACGCCCACCGACGCGCCCCCCCAAATGCGCGGTCGGCGCCCAACCCTGCCAGCGACCGGCCTGCATTTCGGCCAGACCTTCGGGAATGCGGCGCGTCACGGCAAGGATCAGGGCCATGGTCATGTCTGCGGTGTCTTCGGTCACGACGCCCGGCGTGTTGGATACCAGAATGCCGCGCTGACGGGCCGAATGGACATCGATATGATCCACCCCGGCCCCGAAATTCGCGATCAGCTTCAGCCGCTCACCAGCCTGCGCCAGCATATTGGCATCAATCTGATCCGTCACCGTGGGCACCAGCACATCACAGCCGCGCATCATCAGCACGATGTCGTCCCGGCTTAGCTTGCTGTCTTCGTCCCGTAACACGACATCGAAAAGCTCTTTCATCCGGGTTTCAACGGCTTCCGGCAGACGGCGAGTCACCGCAACGCGCAGTTTCTGACGTGGTGGTTGTGGGGTGGGCATAATAACCTCACTTTCTCGAACTCGTGTCGGTGCCAGACTTCCAAAGCCCTTCTGCTTTTGGCAAACTGCCCGTGATGAGGGGCGGGCACAAGTCCCCAAGCTGACAATCGTCAGATCGGCCGCACAACCTTGGTGCGATGCGGCAAATAATGAAACGGGACGGCCAGAACGGTCGACGAGGCAGGACGGACGAAGATGAAAACAAAAGGGTCTATCAGGCTCGGCTCGGCGGTTCTTGTCGCGATGGCAGGGGTGGTTTGCGGTATGGCACAGGTCATGGCCGATACCCCACGGATCGAAATGCAACTGGCGCAATCTGCGGATGCTAAGATTGCCCGGCCACAAGGGGATGTGGCCCAAGGGACGCGCGGGCCGGTCACCAACCTTCCGGTTCCCCGCTATGTCAGCCTGAAAGGCAGCGAGGGCAACGCGCGCCGTGGTCCCAGCCTGTCACACCGGATCGATTGGGTCTTTCGCCATGCCGGCATGCCGCTGCGTGTCACGGCAGAGTTCGGCCATTGGCGGCGGGTCGAAGACAAAGACGGCGCGGGTGGCTGGATTCACTATGCGCTGTTATCTGGTGTCAGAACGGCGCTGGTGACCCAGGACATGCTGGAACTGCGCAGTCGCCCCGATCCGGACTCAAACGTCGTCGCGCGTGCGGAATCAGGGGCGATTGTACGTTTGGGCGAATGTGACCCCGGCTGGTGCCGCATTTCCGGCGGCGGGCAGCGTGGCTGGGTCCCGAAATCGGCGATCTGGGGCGTCGATCCCGACGAAGTCCGCGAATAAGCCGCCGCATGTCGCGACGGCTTCAATGCGTCAATTCGGGCAGCGGGTGTAATTCAGCGCGGTATCGTTTTCCACGATCTGAAGTCCATCGGCATCGGCGTTCAACGTGATGTCGCGATTGAATCTTTGCCCTTCGCCCATGCAGATCAGGGTGCCCTCGGACGCGCTGGCCTGCCCACCCTTGCGACCGAAGGTGCATTGCGATTCGTAAAACTGGAATGTGCCGCCATTGATGGTCAGCCGGGTTTCCGAATTTACATTGCTGCATTGATCGCGACGCTGATCATAGGTTCCGTCGATAACGGCCACCGGCGCGCCTGTCTCGACCCCGTTTTCGGCTTCGGCGTCCGGCACACATGCGCCAAGGACGAACGTCCCCAAAAGCAATGCACTGCTTAGCTTTTTCATCAATCACTCCTTGCTGCAGCGCCGCCTAGATCAACCCGCGCCCTTTCAACAACGCATCAACCCCCGGCATGCGTTCCCTGAACGCGATCCAAAGTTCGTCGGCAGGCAAAGAACCGCCCTTGGACAAAATGGTGTCTTCCAGCCGCCGCGCGGTTTCAGGGTCGAAGATATTGCCGGTTTCTTCGAACGCGGCAAAGGCATCGGCGTCCATCACCTCGGACCACATATAGCTGTAATACCCGCTGGCATAGCTGTCGCCGCTGAACACATGGGCGAAATGCGGCGTTGCGTGGCGCATCGGGATGGCACTGGGCGCACCCAGATCGGCCAACACCCGCGCTTGTTGCGCCATGCCATCCTTGGCGGGCGTGCCACGATGAAAGGCCAGATCGACCAGCGCACTTTCCAGATATTCCGTGGTGCCAAAACCCGCACCCGCCTTGCCCGCCGCCAGCAGACGATCGCGCAATTCGGCTGGCAGGGGCTGACCGGTTTCGAAATGCCGCGCATGGGCATCCAGCACGACGGGCTGTTCCAGCCAATGTTCGTAAAGCTGGCTGGGCAATTCGACGAAATCCTGCGCGACCGAAGTGCCCGAGATCGACGGCCAGGTCACATCGGACAGGATGTGATGGGTCGCATGGCCGAATTCATGGAACAAGGTATGCGCATCATCCCATGACAGAAAGGCAGGTGCATCCGGGCTGTCAGGCGGGGTAAAGTTGCAGACATTGACGACGATAGGCCGCTGCCCGTCCCCGATCTTGTGCTGAACCTGCAAGGATGAACACCACGCGCCAGAGCGTTTGCTGGGCCGTGCATAGAAATCGCCAAGGAAAATCGCCATCAGCTGACCATCACGCGTCACCCGCCATGCACGCACATCAGGCGACCACAGCGGTGCGGTGAAGGGCTGAAATTCCAGCCGATACAGCTTGTTCGCGACATCGAACACCGCGCCAAGCATTGCATCCAGCGTCAGATAAGGCGTCACCTGCGCCGCATCGAAATCATGTTCCCGCTGGCGCAGGCGTTCAGCGTAAAGACGCCAATCCCACGCCTCAAGCGGGCCATTGACGCCATCGTCGCGCAGCAGGGCGGTCAGCTTGGCTTCGTCCTCTTTTGCGCGGTTCAGGGCCGGACCCCAGACCTGCATCAGCAGATTTTCCACCGCCTTGGCATTGCCGGCCATTTCCGGCTCCAGCTTATAAGATGCAAAATCGTCATAACCCAAAAGCTGCGCGCGTTCGTGGCGCAGCGCCAGAATAGCAGCGACCAACGGCAGGTTGTTGGTTTCCGCACCACCCGCGCCCTGCCCCGAGCCACGCGCGGCCCACGCCTTGAACGCCACCTCGCGCAGGGCGCGATCCGCAGAATATTCAAGGAAAGGTACGATCAGCGACCGGTTCAGCGTCACGATCTGGCCGGTCAACCCGCGCTCTTTTGCCGCCGCCCGCATCGAGCGAAGCAGCCAATCCGGCAGTCCGCCCAGACGATCATCGGGCACCGGCAAGACATAATCGCGTTCGTCCGTCAGAACATTTTGCGCAAATTCCGTGGTCAGCGTCGCCATCCGGGCGCTGATACCCGCCATGCGGACGCGATCAGCCTCGGACAGTCCGGCACCGGCGCGGGTCAGATTGCGCAGCGCAAGTTCGGTAATCCGACGATCCTGCGGTGCCAGTCTATCGGCAGTTTCTGCCACCGCTTTGACGCGTGCGTAAAGGCGCGGGTCCATATTGATCCTGCTGCCGTAATCAGCCAGCCGAGGGGCAAACTCACGCTGTAATTCCTGCCGCTTGGGGTTCGAATCGACGCCCGCAAGATTGTAGAAAACCGACAGGACGCGGTTCAGCCCCTCTTCGGCGAGTTCCATCGCGGCGATCGTGTTTTCGAATGTCGCCGGTTCGGGATTGGCGGCAATCGCCTCCATCGCGGCTTCTGCGGCGGCAAGCTCGCGATCAAATGCAGGGCTGAAATCGGCGTCGGCAATCAGATCGAAACGGGGCAGACCCTGAGGGCCGGTCCAATGCGTCAATTCAGTGTTCATCGGGGCTTCCTTTCGGTTGCCCTGAACCTATGAAGCTTTCGGACCGGCTTCCAGTGGCGATCCGCAAACCGGGCAATCGCCGCGCTTTTCAATGCCGATCATCCGGGTTTCGCCGTAAAGCCCATCATAAACCAGTAGCCGCCCCCGCAGGCCCAGCCCCGCGCCGGTCAGATGCTTGATGGCCTCTAAGGCCATCTGACTGCCGATCACACCGGGCAAGGCACCCACGACGCCCGCTTCCGCACAGGCGGGCGCAAGGCCGCGCGCGGGCGGTTCGGGAAACAGGCAGGACAGGCAAGGACCACCGTGGGCAGGGTCATAAAGTGTTACCTGCCCCTCCCATTGCGCAATGGCACCGGCCAGCAGCGGCACCTTTGCCCTGACGCACAGGCGGTTGACCAGGCTGCGCGTTTCGAAATCATCGGTGCCATCCAGAACCAGATCATGCGCGGCGATCAGCGAACCATCGTCTTCGGTCAACGCTCTGGCAACAGGCTCAACCGCGATATGCGGGTTCAGGGCAGCCATATTGGCCGCCGCCGCCGCCGCTTTCATTTGCCCCTGTTGATCGCTGCGGAAAATTACCTGACGCTGAAGGTTCGACAGGCTGACCGTATCGCCGTCGATGACGGTGATATGGCCAATGCCCGCAGCAGCCAGATAAAGGCAGATCGGCGCCCCAAGCCCACCTGCCCCGACCACCAGCACCCGCGCATCACGCAGACGCATCTGACCGGGGCCACCGATTTCGCGAAGAACAAGATGGCGGGCATAGCGGTCGATCTCGGGGTCGGACAGTCCGGGTGGGATGGCCTGCGCCTCTGCTGTTGTCTCACCTGTCTCAGGTTCTATGGGCCCGACATGACCGCGTATCCACCTGAGGCCGGATTGATACAGAAACACCGCCAGCCCCAGAAAGCCCAACACCATCCAGCCCTGTAGGGAATCGCCGCCAAGCCGACCCAGCTGTCCAGAAATCGGGATGAAGGCCAGCCAAACCACGCCAAGCACAAGCCATGTCATCAGACGAGACAGCCCGAATACCCAGGAGGTCAAGGCAGCCCCGATCAAGAACAGAAGGCCCAGCATCACCCGCGCCCGGTGGATCCGAAGCCGCCCACGCCGCGACCGGTTTCGCTGACATCTGCGACTTCCTCGAAAATGGCTTGCGGCGCGGGTGCGACAACCATCTGCGCAATGCGTTCGCCATGCGCGATCCGATGCGGCTGATCGCCCAGATTAATCAGGATAACACCCAACGGGCCACGATAATCGCAGTCAATGGTGCCGGGACTGTTGGGCAGCGAGATGCCGTGCTTCAGCGCCAAACCCGAGCGTGGGCGTATCTGAACCTCCCACCCTTCGGGGATCTCCAGAACCAGTCCTGTCGGGATCAGACTGCGTTGGCCGGGGGCCAGTTCGATTCCCGCGTCGCGCAGCGCCGTCGGGAAATTCGCCCGCAGATCGGCACCGGCGGCGCCCGCGGTCGCATAAGACGGCAATTCCATCGCCTGATCCGCATCGGGCAGGCGCATGATTCTGATCCGAGGTGTCTGCATTCAGGCATCCTTTCCAAAGCAAAGGCCGCGCGGCATATCGCCAGCGCGGCCCGTTCGTTCATCAAATCGCGGCTGATCCCTTAGCGAGGCGCGATCATCATCACCATCTGGCGGCCTTCCAGCTTGGGCATGGATTCAACCTTGCCCGCTTCGCCCACTTCATCCCTGACGCGGTTCAGAAGTTCCAGACCCAGATCCTGGTGAGCCATTTCCCGGCCACGGAAACGCAGGGTAACCTTTACCTTGTCGCCGCCTTCCAGGAATTTCATCACGCTGCGCATCTTGACGTCGTAATCATGGCTGTCGGTTCCCGGACGGAACTTGATTTCCTTGATCTCGATGACCTTCTGCTTTTTCCGCGCTTCGGCTTCACGCTTTTGCTGTTCATACTTGAATTTGCCGAGGTCCATGACCTTGCAGACCGGCGGGACCGCGTTCGGCGAAATTTCGACCAGATCCAGCCCGGCTTCCTGAGCCATTTCCAACCCGACCGAGGGCGGCACAACACCGACGTTCTCTCCGTCGGGGCCGATCAGGCGGATTTCGGACACACGAATGCGTTCATTGACGCGGGGACCGGTGTCACGGGTGGGCGGTGCGTTGTGCGGTCGACGAGCTATGGCGATACTCCTTTAATAGCCATTACGAATGAAAATGAAATAAGCCTCCCTGCCCGGTGATTCAACCGGATTTGATCGGTTTTGAACGGCAAATGGCGGCTTTTGGGTCACATTGCCGCTTTCCCGCAATCACACCGGATGTCTTTCAAGGCGTGGCGCCCTATGCGATAGACAATCAAAACGGGTTTGAGGGAGCTTTCGAACCGATGCGTAACGTGATTCCTTTGATCGTGGTTCTTGCCCTTGGTGTGGGTGGCTGGCTGTGGTGGCAGAACAAACAGGACGCTGAACCGGCGGATGAGCCCGTCGCAGAGGTCCCGGCAACACCCCAGGCCGATGCCCCCCAGCAACCAGCCGAGGCCACCGAAGCAGCAGCAGATACCGCAGGCGCGACCGAGGCTGCTGATGCCGCAGCCGACGCCGCCGCCGACGCTGCTGCAATTGCCGCAGATGCCGCAGCAGAAGCCGTCGCCGCCTCTGACGAAAGCGGCGTGCCGGCCGCGAATGAGGCAGCAACCGAAGCCGAGGTTGCTGCCGAACAAGCCATCGACGCCGCCAATCGCGCCGCCGAAGCAGCCGTAAATGCGAACGCCGAAAGCGATGAGGTTCCCGCAACCGAAGCCGCCGCCAATGCAGAACAGGCGGCCGATGATGCAGCACAGGCGACCGAACAGGCCACGGACGCCGCCGCCACCGCAGCACAGATCGAAGCCTTGCTGACCCCCGAAGGTTTCGACGCAGGCCGCGCAAAAGAGCTGATCAGTCAGTCGTCGATTTCAGCCGATCAAAAGGCCACCCTGACCCGCCTGATCGAAACCGCGGGTTCCAACCCCGAACTGCTGCGGGCTGCGCTGGATCAGGTAAAGGCCGTCATGCGGTGACACCCGTCCCGACACTTGACGAATTCCTGCGCGGCAAGCCCAAAACGCTGCTGCGCGGGCCTTTGGCGATTATCCTGATCGAAGATCAGGCGGCAGTTCATGAAACGCTGCGACACCATGTCGATGCCGGATTTCGTCACGTTTTCGCGCTGTCGCCCGAAGCGACAGACATGGCGCCCGATCTGACCGAGACCGTGACCAATCTGATCTGGAATACCCGCCAGCCCGATGCGCATGTCGCCGCAGTCAATGCCTTCATTCGCGCCGTTCCCGAAGGCACATGGCTTTATTACGGCTTCAACGCTGAATTTCTGTTCTTTCCTTTTTCGGAATCGCGCAGCGTGGGCGAGTTACTGGCCTTTCACACCGAAGAGCGACGCAGCGCGATGCTAAGCTATGTCATCGACCTGTATGCCCCTGACCTGTCCATATTTCCGAATGCGGTCAGTATCGATTCGGCCATGTTTGACAGCACAGGCTATTTCGCGCTTGGCCGCGTTGGCGCGGATGGCCGCCCAATGGATCGGCAGTTGGACTTTCACGGCGGCCTGCGCTGGCGATATGAAGAACATCTGCCCCAAGGCCGCCGCCGGATCGACAGGATTTCGCTGTTCCGCAGTGCGCCCGATTTGCACCTGCTGGCAGATCACCGCTTTAATATCGATGAATACAACACATATTCCTGTCCGTGGCATCACAACCTGACCGCAGCGGTTGCGTCCTTTCGGGTTGCCAAGGCGCTGGTCTCGAATCCGGGATCGCGCGATTCCATCGGCGGTTTTGTCTGGCGGAATTCGCGCGTTTTCGAGTGGCGGGCCCAGCAATTGATGGATCTTGGCCTGATGGAACCGGGCCAATGGTTCTAGCCTGGCAGCACTATCGGCTAGACTTGCGTGCGCATTGCCACGAATGATAGACGAAACGTCAACTTGAACACGACGTTACGAAAACCCTACCCGGCCAAAGCGCCGAGACGAAAGGCAAGACCCGCATGGCGATGACGCAAACCAGCTTTGACCGCGACGACCTTCTGGCCTGCGCGCGCGGAGAGCTGTTCGGCCCCGGCAACGCACAATTGCCCGAACCGCCCATGCTGATGATGGACCGGATCACCGACATCTCGGAAGATGGCGGCGAACATGGCAAAGGTCACGTCGTAGCTGAATTCGACATCAACCCCGACTTGTGGTTTTTCCCCTGCCACTTCCCCGGAAACCCGATCATGCCGGGCTGTCTGGGCCTTGATGGCCTGTGGCAGTTGACCGGCTTCAATCTGGGCTGGCGTGGCTGGCAAGGACGTGGTTATGCGCTTGGCGTTGGCGAGGTCAAATTGACCGGAATGGTTCGTCCTGATCGCAAAATGCTGCGCTATCACGTTGATTTCACAAAAGCCGTGCAGACACGTCGCCTGACGATGGGCGTGGCCGATGGTCGCGTCGAAGCGGATGGCGAAGTCATCTATCTCGTCAAGGACATGAAGGTCGCATTGTCGGCCAGCTAACTGAAATTTAGAGGAGGCGCCCATGCGACGCGTCGTCATTACCGGGCTTGGTATTGTTTCACCCATCGGCAACAATGCCGAGGAAGTCACTGAAAGCCTGAAGATGGGCCGTTCCGGCATCGTTTTCGCGCCTGAATATGCTGAACACGGCTTCCGCAGCCAAGTCCACGGCATGCCCCAGATCGTGCTGGAGGACCATATCGACAAGCGCAACCTGCGCTTCATGGGTCCGGGCGCGGCCTATAACTTCATCGCCATGGAACAGGCGATCAAGGATTCCGGGCTGGAGGAGAGCGACGTTTCCAACCCGCGCACCGGGTTGGTGATGGGGTCTGGCGGGCCGTCGACCAGCAACTTCTTCGAAGCCCATCAGATCGTGATCGAAAAGGGTGCGCCCAAGCGGATGGGCCCGTTCATGGTGACGCGCTGCATGTCGTCCACGAACTCGGCCTGCCTGGCGACGCCGTTCAAGATCAAGGGCGTGAACTATTCGATCACCTCGGCCTGTTCGACCAGCGCACATTGCATTGGCAACGGGGTCGAGCAGATCCAGATGGGCAAGCAGGACATCGTCTTTGCCGGCGGCGGCGAGGAACTGGACTGGACCCTGTCCTGCCTGTTCGACGCCATGGGCGCGATGTCGTCGAAATATAATGACACCCCGCAGACTGCGTCCCGCCCCTATGACGCAACACGCGATGGTTTCGTCATTGCCGGCGGTGGCGGCGTTGTCGTCCTGGAGGAGCTGGAACACGCGCTGGCACGCGGTGCCAAGATTTACGCCGAAGTGACGGGCTACGGCGCAACCAGCGACGGTTACGACATGGTTGCCCCGTCGGGCGAAGGTGGCGAACGCTCGATGCGTCTGGCGCTGGACACCCTGCCCGAAGGCCGCAAGGTCAGCTATGTCAATGCGCATGGCACCTCGACCCCCGTCGGCGATATCGGCGAGGTCGAGGCACTGCGCCGCGTCTTTGGCGATGGCAGCACCCCGCCCGTCAGTTCAACCAAGTCGCTGACCGGGCACAGCCTTGGCGCGACCGGCGTGCATGAAGCGATCTACTGCCTGCTGATGTTGCAAAATGACTTCATCGCTGCTTCTGCAAATGTGCAGGAACTGGACCCCAGACTGAAACCGTCCGAGATTGTCACCAGCCGCATCGACAATGCCGGGCTCGACTCGGTCCTGTCCAACAGCTTTGGCTTTGGCGGCACCAATGCGACACTTCTGATGTCGAAATACAAAGACTAACCAAGGCTGGAGAGCAGACATGGGCGATCTTCTGAAAGGCAAACGTGGCCTTGTGATGGGGGTCGCCAATGATCGTTCCATCGCGTGGGGTATTGCGAAGGCCGCCGCTGCCCAGGGTGCGGAGCTTGCCTTTTCGTATCAGGGCGATGCCTTTGGCAAAAGGGTCGAGCCACTGGCAGCGTCGCTTGGGTCGGACTTCCTGTTGGATGTCGATGTCACTGATGACGAATCGCTGGATCGTGCATTTGGTGAGATTGGAAGCCGTTGGCGCAAGCTGGACTTTGTCATCCATGCGATTGCCTTTTCCAACAAGGATGAATTGACCGGCCGATTCGTGGATACCAGCCGTGCAAACTTCAAGCACAGCCTTGAAATTTCGTGCTATTCCTTGATCGAGGTCGCGCGTCGGGCGCATCCCCTGATGGCGGATGGCGGGTCGCTGATCACCCTGACCTATGGCGGATCGAACCGGGTGACGCCGTTCTATAACGTCATGGGCGTGGCCAAAGCCGCACTGGAATCAGCGGTGCGTTATCTGGCAAATGATCTTGGCCCGGAGGGTATTCGCGTCAACGCGATCAGCCCCGGCCCCATGAAAACCCTGGCAGGGGCCGCGATTGGCGGAGCACGAAAGACTTTCCGCCATACCGAGGCCAATTCTCCGCTACGCGCCAACGCCACGCTGGACGCCATTGGCGGCACGGCTGTCTATCTGCTGTCTGATTGGGGCGCGTGCACGACCGGCGAGATTATCCTGGTCGATGGCGGCTATCACGTGTTGGGCATGCCACAAAGCGAGAACCTGTAAGGCGAAAGCTGGGGACTGCACAAACCTGGGGACTGCGCGTCCCCAGACCCCTGCGGGATATTTGATCACAGAAGATGGTGGGCGAGATGAGCTTCTTTACGGCACGTGACGGGGCAAAGATCGCCTATCGCGACGAAGGTCAGGGTGTGCCGGTTCTGTGTCTGGCCGGGCTGACGCGCAATATGGCCGATTTCGATTATGTTGCGCCGCATCTGGCGGATGTCCGGATGATACGGATGGATTACCGCGGTCGGGGGCAGTCGGATTACACCGGTGCGGCGACCTATACCGTTCCGCAAGAGGGTAAGGATGCTTTGGACCTGCTGGACCATCTGGGGATTGAGAAAGCGGCGATCCTGGGGACGTCGCGCGGTGGTTTGATCGGATTGCTGATTGCGGCTGTGGCGCATGATCGTTTGCTGGGCCTTTGCCTGAACGATGTGGGTCCGGTGATTGAGCGTTCGGGGTTGGAGCGAATTTTCGACTATGTCGGACGCAACCCTGCGGCCCGCACCTATGATGCACTGGCCGCGCGGCTGCCCGCTGCCAATCCGGGTTTCGCCAATGTGCCGAATGGTCGATGGTTGGCGGACGCGCAGAAGCATTATGAAGAGACGGCGGATGGTTTGCAAATCCGCTATGACCCCACCCTGCGGGATGCCTTTCTGGCTGCGTTCGAGGGTGAAACGCCGGATCTGTGGCCGCTTTGGGCCGCAACATCAGGGCTTCCGGTCGCCGTCATTCGCGGGGCCAATTCCGACCTGTTGTCACGCGCGATGTTTGAAGAAATGCGGCAGCGGCGGCCGGACGGAGTATATGCAGAGGTGCCGGATCGGGCGCATGTGCCGTGGCTGGACGAAACGAAGGCCGTTGAAGCCATTCGGAACTGGCTGGATAAAGTCAAAGCCGCTTAGCGGCGGCGGATCAGTTCACGCAAGATGCTGGCTGGCTGGGCCTCCGGGATGGCGTGCCGGGCTATCTCCAGCCATTCGGTTTCGTCGAAGGCTGGAAAGAAGGCATCGGCGCCAGCGATTTCGATGTCCACTTCGGTCACCATCAAGCGGTCCGAGTTCGGCAGCAGGTCTTGATAAACCGCCTGTCCACCGATGCCATAGATGCGGTTATAGCCTTGGCTTTGGCAAAAGCTGATCGCCTGACCCGTGTTGCAGAAAACGTGGTCCGTCAGCCCTTCCTGACGTGACAGAACACAATTCAGTCGGTTTTTCAGCGGCTTGACGGGCAGGCTTTCCCAGGTCCTGCGGCCCATGATCAATGCGCCACCGGTTGTTTCACGTTGAAACATCTTCAGATCGGCCGAATGTGCCACGGTATCTGGTTATCCTTCCCGATGGCGTTATTCCGTGCGCGGGCGACGATCAGGGTCAGCATGGTCAGACGGCCACGGGTGCTTTGATGGCGGGGGCGGGATCGTAATCCACGAACCGAAAATCATCGAACTTGAAATCGAAGATCGAATCGACCTTGCGGGTCAGTTCCAGTTTCGGCAGGGGGCGCGGGTCGCGTTGCAGCTGCGTCTGCACCTGGTCCATATGATTCAGGTATATATGCGCATCGCCCATGGTGTGAATGAAATCGCCCGGCTCATAGCCGGTGACATGGGCCAGCATGACCTGCAACAGCGCGTAAGACGCGATATTGAACGGCACGCCAAGGAACATATCCGCCGAGCGTTGGTAAAGCTGCAAATGCAGTTTACGGCCCGCGATCCGCACCTGCCACAGCGTATGGCAGGGCGGCAGCGCCATACGGTCGATATCGCCGGGGTTCCAGGCCGTAACGATCAGCCGGCGGCTGTCGGGTGTCTGACGGATCGCCTGAATCAAGGCTTCGATCTGGTCAATCTCACCGATGTGGGGGGATTCGTCCTGCACCCGCTGAATTGTCGGAAAATGACGCCACTGATGGCCATAAACGGGGCCCAGATCTCCGTTTTCATCTGCCCATTCATCCCAGATCGAGACACCGTTATCCTTGAGATAGCGGATATTCGTGTCGCCGGACAGAAACCACAGAAGTTCATGGATGATCGAGCGTAGATGAAGCTTTTTCGTCGTCACCAATGGGAAGCCATCGGCGAGCGAATAGCGGGACTGCATTCCGAAATAGGACAATGTGCCCGTCCCGGTGCGATCGGTCGATTCCACGCCATGGTCCAGCACCATGCGCAACGCGTCCAGATATTGCTTCATGAGGGATTCCCGCTGTTCGACCGACATCCATGACATATCGCCATGAATGTGGGAAGGAAACCATAACCCATAAGATATCCCCATGAATGCGGGATGGAAACCAAAGTTCAGCGGGTGTGTTTGAATGTCGATGCCCGCCATGCCAAACTGCGGCTCGACAATGATGCGATATCATCCTGACATAAGGGAAATTCGATGAAAATCCGCTATTTACATACGATGGTCCGAGTCGAGGATCTTGACAAGACGATGGCCTTCTTTCGCCTGCTGGGACTGGAAGAAACGCGGCGGATCGACAATGACAAGGGCCGATTTACATTGGTTTTCATGGCCCCGCCCGGTCAACATGAATGCCCGGTCGAACTGACCTATAACTGGGATGGCGATGACGGTCTTCCGTCGGACAGCCGTCATTTCGGCCACCTGGCCTACCGTGTCGAGAATATCTACCAGATGTGCCAGAAGCTGATGGATGCGGGCGTCACAATCAATCGTCCGCCGCGCGATGGCCATATGGCGTTTGTGCGTAGCCCGGACAATGTCTCGATCGAGTTGCTGCAAGAGGGCGAACACCTTCCGCCGCAGGAACCTTGGGCCAGTATGGAAAATACCGGTCACTGGTAAGGGCCGGCCGCACGGAAATGTGTCTCCGTGCGGCGCTTCGATCTAATAGATGTAGCGGATCTGTTCGCCCCAGAACCGTTCGATCCGGCGGGTCTGCATATTGACCAGTTCCAGCGGCGGGTCTTCCAGCACGCCCGACATCGCCAGCCCTTTAGCGTGACGCAGAAACAGATTGTGGACGATTTGACGAACCTCGATCCCCTGATCTGACAGGCGCACCCGCACAGAGCGGCGGTCCAGATCGCTGCGTTCATGATGGACATACCCCATCGTGACCAGCTTTTTCAGATTATAGCTGACATTCGATCCCTGATACATGCCGCGTGACCTCAGTTCACCTGCGGATACCTCTGCTTCACCCAGATTATACAGGATCATGGCCTGCACGGGTGTCAGGTCATTGCGGTTCAGACGTTCGAATTCATCCTTCAGCAGATCCAGCATCAGCCGATACATCCGTTCCAGTAACTGAAGGGCTTCCAGATAGGCTTCGGTCGTCTCTGACAGATCGGGGATCAGAGAGAGTGTGTTTGTAGAGCGCGTCTCGCGCGGCGCAGGTGAAAGCATGGCGTCTGCGATCCTGTCCTTTGTGTTACTTGGACAGGTTTGACGGAAAGAAGCGAATCTTCAGTTAATTCGACCGAAATTTCTGGACTGGATAGGAAAAATTTTATCCAGCCGAGCGGAGGCGTTTACCAGCATAACTTGCGACGATGTCCAGAATAGGGGCAATCGCCTCTGGTCCCCTGTTCGGACCGCCATTCACCCGTGCCGTGACCCACAGATACAGATCCTGATCGTTCTCATTCATCATCGCTTCGTATTCGTCCAATTGCGACGATGACAGGTCCGTTAAAGGACCATCGGCGAAATGCCCCAGGATCAGGTCCATTTCTTTCATGCCACGCCGCCAACTGCGAAGCTTCAGGCGGCGGATGCGGGTATCATGGGTTTCGGTCACGTTATCCATCGCTTAGCGTTCCTTCCAACCGGGCAAGGCGCTGCAAGGCATCTTGCAGGATGCGGCGCAGTTCCTGAATTTCGGCGGCAGCTGTGCTTGCGTCGGCACCAGAGGTCAAGCCCGCGCCTTCGCCATCCAGCAGCCAACCGGCGGAAACATCCAGCAATCTGGCAATGCGCCCAAGCCCATCGTCCGAGGGCGCGGATTGGTCAGCTTCCCATTCCTCAACGGTGACGCTGCTCAGTTCCAGCCGTTCGGCCAATTGTTCAAGGCTGAAACCTGCGGCCTCTCGTGCTGCCATCAGGCGATCGCCCAGTGTCGCCTCTGTCGGACCGTAACCGAAATCGGTCATCATCGCCTCGCTTGTGGGTTCTTTCACGCAAGCGTAAGCCATAGCGGTCCACAGTTCAAACTGACGAGGCCGATCATGGCGTTTCTGTCTGACCGCTTGGCGCGAATCAAGCCGTCGCCAACCATTGCAATGACCACTCGCGCCGCCGAACTGCGCGCCGAGGGCCGCGACATCATCGGCCTTTCAGCCGGTGAGCCGGATTTTGATACGCCCGAGAATATCCGCCAAGCCGCGAAAGCCGCAATCGATGCGGGACAGACGCGCTACACGGCGGTGGACGGCACGCCGTCGTTGAAAAAAGCGATCTGTGGCAAGTTCAAACGCGAAAACGCGCTGGATTATGAACCCTCGCAGATTACGGTTGGCACAGGGGGCAAGCAAATCCTGTTCAACGCGCTGATGGCCACGTTAAACGATGGGGATGAGGTGATCGTCCCTGCCCCTTACTGGGTCAGCTATCCTGATATGGTTCTGCTGGCGGGTGGCACGCCGGTATTCGTGGAATGCACGCTGGAACAGGGTTTCCGCCTGACCGCTGAGGCGTTGGAAGCCGCCATCACGCCGCGCACGAAATGGCTGATTCTCAATTCGCCGTCGAACCCCTCGGGCGCGGCCTATGACCACGATCAGATGAAAGCGCTGACGGATGTGCTGTTGCGGCATCCCAATGTCTGGGTCCTGACCGATGATATCTATGAGCATCTGGTCTTTGACGGCTTCCAGTTCGTCACCCCGGCCCAGGTTGAACCAAAGCTGAAGGACCGCGTGTTGACAATGAACGGGGTCAGCAAAGCCTATGCCATGACCGGGTGGCGCATCGGATATGGGGCGGCCCCTGCTCCGCTGGTCAAGGCGATGGCAAAGTTGCAATCGCAATCGACATCGAACCCCTGCTCGATCAGCCAATATGCGGCTGAAGCCGCGCTGAACGGGCCGCAAGACTATATCGACGAAAGCCGCGAGGCATTTCAGCGCCGGCGTGATCTGGTCGTGGCCGGGCTGAATGACTGTCCCGGTATCGAATGCCCGACACCGCAAGGGGCATTCTATGTCTATCCTTCCATCAAGGGTTTGATTGGCAAGACTTCGGCCGGTGGAACCGCGCTGACGGACGATCAGGCCTTTGCCAACGCCCTGTTAGAGGAAACCGGTGTTGCCGTCGTCTTTGGCGCGGCGTTTGGCCTTAGCCCGCATTTCCGCGTCAGCTATGCCACCAGCGATGACCAACTGACTGAGGCGGTCGCCCGGATCAGGAAGTTTTGCGAGGGCTGCAACTGACAGGTGGAATTGCGCGTTGATTTCGGAACAAGAAGCAGGAGGCTATTTTGTTACCGCATAATACACTTGTCGTTGTTGCCGACGGCCATTCCGCAACACTGTATCGCAATGTTGCAAAACATGGCGTTGAATTGTCAGAGGTTGAAAAGCTTTCCCCCGGTGATCTCGACAAACAGTCGGCGGGTGCCGTGATGGACGAAGGCTCGCCCCGCGCGGAAGAGGAAGCGGGCTTTGCCGCCCAACTTGCCCAATACCTCAATGCATTGGCGTTGAAGCATAAATATGATGATCTGGCTGTGGCGGCTGACCCGTCAACGCTGGGCGTAATGCGCAAGCATTATCACAAGGAGCTGCAATTCCGTCTGCGCAAGGAATTGTCCAAAACGCTGACCAATTCAGATCTGGCCGCGATCGAGGCTGCGTTTACCGCCTAAGCGTCGCACCCTGAACAAAACGGGCCGATAACGGCCCGTTTTTATGTCTGGTTCAGGTCAAAGGGCGGTCCAGCCGCCGTCCACGCTGATGGTCGTTCCGGTAATCTGGGCTGCTGCATCGCTGCACAGAAAGACGACCGTATCACCAAGCTGTTCGACGGTGACGAATTCTTTGGATGGCTGGCGTTCCAGCATGACCTTTTCGATCACCTCGTCACGGCCCATCTTGTATTCTTTCATCGTGTCGGGAATCTGCGCCTCGACCAGCGGCGTCAGGACGTAACCAGGGCACACCGCATTGCAGGTGATCGCCTCTCGGGCGGTTTCCAGACCGGTCACCTTGGTCAGCCCGACAACGCCGTGCTTGGCCGAAACATAGGCCGATTTATAGGGGCTGGCGGTCAGGCCATGGGCCGAGGCGATGTTGACGATGCGGCCCCAGCCGGCTTCGCGCATCTTCGGCAAAGCGGCAGCGGTGGTATGGAAGGCCGAACTAAGGTTGATTGCGATGATGGCATCCCATTTGTCCGATGGAAAATCCTGAATCGGCGCGACATGTTGAATGCCTGCGTTGTTCACCAGAATATCGCACTTCCCGGCCTTTTCGATCAGGGCGCGACATTCGTCGCCTTTGGACATGTCGGCCTTGATATAGCGAACGGTCACGCCGTGTTGCTTGGCCAGTTCGTCGGCCAGCGCATGATCTTCTTTATTGTCGGTAAAGCTGTTCAGGACGATGTCGGCCCCTGCGGCGGCAAGCTGATGGGCCACGCCCAAACCGATTCCCGAATTTGACCCCGTCACGACGGCAGTTTTTCCGGTCAGAAATTTCTCGAACATATATCCTCCTAAACGCTCGGGCTTGGGCGCAGAGTAATCCTGCGGCGGGCGGTGTGAAGCCTGAATTTACGCGGGCAGCTAAACGCCGCCCCGACGATTCTGAAAGGCATTCAGGATCAAGGACAGTGTTTCACCCATTTTTGTAAGCTGCCGTAAGCCATAAAAAAGCGCCCGCACAAGGCGGGCGCAAGTCATGAGGCAGGTTTCATACAGGCAAGAAACCTATCGAGCAGTGAGTTATTTATACGCGATGCACCGCCCGAGTCCAACATCCATTTCCCCGCTGCCATTGACGCCCGCAGACTCAGATTGTTGATATCGGAACGACAACAAGAATGACCGGGCGGCAGGCAATGCGAATCTTCAAAAACCTTAACAAATGCGCGATTACGCGTGCTTTTTCGCTGCTGGCTCTGGTTGGTTCCGGTGTTGCAGCAATGCCGCTGGCAACCCTTGCCGATCCCGCGCATGGCATTGCAATGTATGGAAAACCTGCGTTGGAGGCAGGTTTCGAATCCCTGCCCTATGCGAATCCGGAAGCCCCGAAAGGGGGCACGATTCGCATGGCAGAGCCGGGTAGTTTCGATTCGCTGAAACCTTGGGTTCTCAAGGGCGATGCGGCTTGGGGCGTGGGCGTTCATGTGGTCGAAACGCTGATGTATCGGTCAATTGATGAGCCTTTTACGCTTTATGGTCTGTTGGCCGAATCCGTCGAAACCGATGAGAATCGCTCTTGGGTGGAATTCACGTTGCGGCCCGAAGCCCGCTTTTCCGACGGCAGTCCGGTCACTGTCGAAGATGTGATGTGGTCCTATGAAACGCTTGGGACGCAGGGGCATCCCCGCTATCACGGCGTCTGGTCCAAGATTGCCAGGATGGAACAGACTGGCCCCCGAAGCGTCCGTTTCACCTTCAACGAACAGGACCGCGAACTGGCCATGCTGATGGGGCTGCGTCCGGTTCTGAAAAAAGCGCAGTGGGACGGCAAGGACTTTGCTCAATCCGGGCTGGAAGCTCCCATCGGATCGGGCGCTTACATGGTAGACCGCGTTGATCCCGGTCGTTCAGTCACGTTCCGGCGCAATCCCGATTATTGGGGCAAGGATCTGCCGCTGAACCGCGGCCTGCATAATTTTGACACAATCCGGTATGATTATTATGGCGACGCCAATGCCATGTTCGAGGCATTCAAGGCGGGCAATGCCGATATCTGGCGTGAACTGTCGCCGCAAAAATGGGAAACGCAGTTCAACTTTCCCAGGGCCGCGCAAGGCAGTGTTCTGAAAGCCGAGATTCCGAACGAACGTCCGTCGGGCATCATGGGGCTGGTGATGAACACGCGCCACCCGCTTTTCACGGATTGGCGTGTGCGGCAGGCGATGATCGAAGCGTTCAATTTCCAGTTCATCAACAACACATTGAACGCCGGAAAAGAACCTCGGATCACGTCCTACTTCTCAAACTCTGCGATCGCGATGCAGCCCGGCCCGGCACAAGGCCGCGTGGCGGAACTCTTGCAGCCATTCGCGGATGACCTGCTGCCCGGAACGATCGAAGGCTATTCCCTGCCCGCAGGCTCGGACCGGCCAATTGATCGCGACGGCATGCGCCGTGCCATGGACCTGCTGGAACAGGCGGGCTGGACCGTTCAGGGCGGCAAGCTGCGCGATGTCGATGGCCGCCCCTTCGCCTTTGAAATCCTGCTGAACCAATCCGGCAGTGCCATGCGCGCCGCGTCAGAGACGCAGCAAATGGTCGATATCTTTATCGAGGCCCTGCGCCGTCTGGGCATCGACGCCCATGCCACCCTGCTGGATTCGGCGCAGTTCATTCAGCGCACGAACAACTTTCAATTTGACATGACCTGGTATGAACGCGCCCTGTCGCTGTCACCCGGAAATGAACAGATGTTGTATTGGGGCAGCGCCGCAGCGGATCAGCCCGGCAGCCGGAACTGGATGGGAATGAAAAGCCCCGCAGCCGAGGCGATGATCCAGGAAATCGTGACTTCAGACACTCCCGAAGAATTTACTTCTGCCGTCAGGGCCTTGGATCGTGTGCTTACAGCGGGCCGATACGTGATTCCGGTCAGCTTCTCGCCCATCTCACGTCTGGCTCATTCGTCCAACCTGCATTATCCTAGTGACCGCACACCATTATACGGAGATTGGCCGGGTTTCATGCCCGAGCTGTGGTGGCAGGAGGCAGAGTGATGAAAGCAGTGATAGGCGCAATAATTGCCTGTGCCCTTTTGGCCGGATGCAACACGGTCGCGGGCGTTGGTGAAGACATAACCGGCATCGCCACGTGGGCACAGACCGGGATAGGTGGAAGGGGCTACTGATGAAATGGCACCACGTCGAGGAAAACTGGCCCGCCTTCTATGAGGCCATTCAGGAAAAATGGCCGGAAGTCGATGAAGGCGATCTGGATGATATCGGCGGCGATCAACGTGCCTTCGTCAAATATCTTGTCGAAGTGACCGGACAGGACAGCGCCGAAATCAAAGAGGAACTTCGGGAATGGCTGATCGGCGAAATCCCCTCGGACGTCGTGATGGACCCGATCCATGACAATCATTCCATCGCGCTAAGTTCCAAATACGTCGGCGAAGGCGAAGACGAATATGACGATGACGCCCGCTTCGGTCAGGATGATGAAATTCGCGGCGACGGCGATTGATCGCGGACGCAGCGCCTGCCAGGTCAGACGTCTCGTGGTGCCCATAAGATGATGGCCGCCCCGATCAGACAGACAGCCCCCCCGATCAGATCCCACTGATCGGGTTTTTGCCCTTCGACCAGCCACAACCACAACAGCGATGCGGCGATATAGACGCCGCCATAAACGGCGTAGGCCCGTCCCGCCTGATCCGGCGGGCTCAACGCCAGCAGCGATGCGAACAGCATCAGCGACAGGACGCCCGGCACCAGCCAAAGCGCCGATTTATCCAACCGATACCACGCCCAAAAGGCAAAGCAGCCAGCAATCTCGGCCAGCGCGGCGGTGGCGTAAATGAAAATGGCCTGCATGATTCTGTCTTAAACCCCGACCGCGATCCCGTCCATGAGAATGCTTCGCAAGACCCTTGCGAACCCCTCTCAACTAGCGAGATTCAAGGCCCTTTTCTGCGCAGTTCGGGCTTTTCCGGGCTGCGACCGGTTGAGGTTCAATGCCTGATCTGCGACATGCCCTCTTCGATCAAGGGACCGTTCAAGGGGTGCGGGTCATGTCGCCAACTCTTAAAATCGCCACCGGCAGCATTGTTGTTGGTGTGATTGTTCTGGCGCTGAAAACCCTGGCCTGGTGGCTGACGGGTTCGGTCGCGCTGATGTCGGATGCGCTGGAAAGCACGGTCAATGTCGCGACCGCCATCGCGGCGCTGATCGCGATTCGCATTGCCGCGAAGCCTGCAGATCACAGCCATCCCTATGGCCACCAAAAGGCAGAGTTCTTCAGCGCCGTTCTGGAAGGCGTGATGATCATTGTCGCCGCGCTTTTGATCCTGCGCGAATCCTATCATGGGCTCATGCATCCGCGCCTGCTGGAGGCACCGATGGAAGGCTTGCTGATAAATGCCGGGGCCAGTGTTCTGAACGCAATCTGGTGTGCCGTTCTGATCCGTCAGGGGCGCCGCCTGAAGTCCCCTGCCCTTGTCGCGGACGGCCACCATCTGCTTTCGGATGTCGTGACCTCGATCGGCGTCATTATTGGCGTTGCGCTGGCCGTTGCGACGGGCTGGCCGATCCTTGATCCGCTGCTGGCGGGGCTGGTGGCACTGAATATTCTGTGGTCGGGGTGGAAGGTGATGGCATCGTCGCTGAGCGGGCTGATGGACGAAGCTGTGCCCGACGCGACCCTGACCACAATCCGCGACATCATTTCCGACCGTGCGACCGGCGCAATCGAGGCGCATGACCTGCGCACGCGCCATGCCGGCAGCGCGACCTTTATCGATTTTCATCTGGTCGTGGATGGCGAAACGACGGTGACACGCGCCCATGAAATCTGCGACCGGATCGAGGCTTCGATCAAGGCAAAGCTGCCCGAAGCGCAGATCACCATTCATGTCGAGCCTGAACATAAGGCCAAGCACAGCGGCGTGCTGGTGCTGGACTGACGGCGGCCTTTTTCAGGCAGCCAGTCTGATCCAGACAGGCACGTGATCGCTGGGCTTTTCACCCGCCCGCGCATCCTTGTCGACGCCGACATCCACCATCAGATCGGCCGCCTGCGGTGACAAAAGCAGATGGTCGATGCGAATGCCGTCATCCTTGTTCCACGCACCTGCCTGATAGTCCCAGAACGTGAATGGGCCACGCGTCGACCATGGGTCGCGGAGACGGACAGCATCGCTCCAGCCTGCCCATTCAATCCGGCGCAGCGCCGCACGGCTTTCGGGCAGAAACAGCGCGTCCGTTATCCAGTTCTGCGGGTTGGCCGCATCGCGGGCTTCAGGAATGACGTTAAAATCGCCCAGCATCACGACCGGCATTTCAGTCGCGCGCAGTTCCGCCGCACGCGCTGCCAGACGTTGCATCCAAGCCAGCTTGTAATCGTATTTCGGCCCAGGAGCGGGGTTGCCATTGGGCAGGTAAAGCCCCGCGATCCGCACGGCAATATCACCGATCACGGTCGCTTCGATATAACGGGCCTGTTCGTCCGCATCGTCACCGGGCAGACCACGCATGACATCTTCCAACGGCAGCTTTGAAAAGATCGCAACACCGTTGAAGCCCTTCTGACCGTGCGTTTCCACGGTCCAGCCCAAATCCTCGAAATGTTCGCGCGGGAAATTTTCGTCGACCGATTTGATTTCCTGCAGCACGACCACATCGGCGCCGGACCCTGCCAACCAGTCGGTCAATGCTTCGATTCTGGCTTTGACGCCATTGATGTTGAATGTCGCGATTTTCATGCCTGTATGTTCGGCTTTCGTCGCCGGATTGGCAAGCCGTCCCACGACCTGTTCTTTTGGATCATTGCCGGCTGGGCCGAGATTATTCCCCTTCTAGTTCCGAGCCATTTCACGCTTTTGAAACAATCCAGAACGGATCGCTTTTCCGCTATACTGCGCCTTTGGCCTGAATCTGGCGACCACCCTGAAATATCGGACTGGATTATGATCCTACCGGTCTGATTTTCCAGCAGTGGCCACATCGTCGGCGCGGGCACGGATATCATCATTTCTGGCGGATGAATGGCGACCGGACCGCAGAGTTTTCAATCCTGCTGGATGACCTGGCAGCGATAGGACAAAACGGCCTTTCTGCCTTAGGGCGCTGCATTTCGGTTTTCGCCCCAAGGTGATAGAATAGGGTCAGGACCCCTTGGGATCGGACCTGATGATACGCTGCCTGATTGCACTGCTGCTGCTATGCCTGCTGCCCGCGCTGGCCGCGCCTGCATGGGCGGACGAACGGCCGCGTGCCGGTTTGATGTGGAACCGCAGCGGGTTGCCAGCGACCCTGCCGATGCTGGTGAAGACGTTGCCGGGCAAGGATTATGTCGCCTATATTGTCGACCCAGAGACAGACCAGCCTGTGATGGCGGGGTATATCCAGGGCGGCCGGTTGTTCCGATTGCTGGTTCCGCCGGGCACATGGATGGTGCGTTTCGCCTATGGCCGCGACTGGCAGAATGAGGATCAGCTGTTCGGCAGCGACACCGGCTGGACGCAGATGGATGCGCCCCTGACGTTCGGCGCGGGCGTGGCGCGCAGGCATGGCCATATCATCACGCTGATCGAACAGAACGGCAAGATGCGGGTGGCGGACGCGCGCCCGCAAACCCATTGCCAGATCGCCGGTTTGGACAGCATCCGTCACGGTTGGGATGGGGCGAACCGTGAAATCGCCTCACTTCTGGCTGGACGAGGCATGGGCGATTTCTGGGGCGAATTGCGTTATAACGAACTGGATATAAAGCTGCGCCAGATCGTCTGTGGATGATCCCGCCAACCTTGATCCGAAATGGGATTCAGGCCCGCTTTTTCCTAGGCGCGAAGGCAACCATCAACGCGCCGATCCCGGCACCGATCAGGGCATAGTTGATCATCATCGAAAACAGATCGGTCTGATTGGCCGCAGCGATCGAGCTGGCGGCCTGTTCGGCGCCTGCACCACTTGCCCGAGCATCCATCATCGCAATCATTCCCGGGTCATTGCAATTGGCCAGCATCGTATTGGCGTTTTCAGCGTCGCTGCCATATTCATCCCGAACCAATTGCTCGCAACGCGCCTGATCCGCTGCGGACACGGATGATGTGCCGAATTGCCGATAGGCGCCGATCCCGACCAAAAGGATGGCAATCAGAATATAGATCTTGGTTTTCATGGGTCTTATCCAGATTTGTTAAACTTGAATTGACCCTACTCGGGCGTCACCGCCCAAGCCAGAACAAAACAGGTTTGTGCAGGATAAGACCTCAGATCGAAAAGGACGTGCCGCAACCGCAACTGGATGATGCATTCGGGTTGTCGATCACGAAACGCGCGCCGATCAGCTCATCCGAAAAATCAATGACCGCGCCCGCCAGATAGGGCAGCGAGACCGGATCGACCACCACCCGCTGACCGCCACCTTCCAGCACCAAATCATCGGATTCAGGATCATCTAGCCGGATATCGTATTGGAACCCGGAACATCCGCCACCGGATACGGCCACGCGAAGCGGGCGGGTTTCACCACCTTCGTTGATTTCGGCCAACCGGGCAAAGGCGCGTTCGGTTACTTTCGGAGGCAGGTTCATGGGGCGTTCCCGTTTTCGTCTGTGGATAACAAATATAGGCTTTGCCACCATATCCCGCAAGGAAGGCTTCGTCAGTCCGTGTCAACATTAGCGCCCTATGCCTGCCACCCCGATGCCAGCCGCGGCAGGTTGTATCCGGAAAACCTGTCTACATTCCGTTCACCCTGGCAGCGCGACCGCGACCGGATCATCCATTCCAGCGCCTTTCGGCGGCTGAAACACAAGACGCAGGTTTTCGTGGAACATGATGGCGACGCCTATCGTGGCGATTATTTCCGCACCCGTCTGACCCACACGGTCGAGGTGGCGCAGGTTGCCCGGACCATCGCCGGCGCACTGAACCTGAATACCGATCTGGCCGAATCCGTGGCACTGGCCCATGACCTGGGCCATCCGCCCTTTGGTCATACGGGCGAAGATGCGCTGGCGGCGCTGATGGCCCCTTATGGGGGCTTTGATCACAACGCACAGGCGCTGCGGATCGTGACCCGGTTGGAACGCCATTACGCGGATTTCGACGGGCTGAACCTGACATGGGAAAGCCTGGAGGGGATCGCCAAGCATAACGGGCCGGTTCACGCTCCTCTGCCCTATGCGCTGGCCGAGGTGAATGACCAATGGGATTTGGAACTGCACACCAATGCCAGCGCCGAAGCGCAGGTTGCTGCGGTGGCGGATGATGTGGCCTATAACCACCATGATCTGCATGACGGTCTGCGAGCCGGATTGTTTACCGAGGCGGAACTGGCCGAACTGCCCGTGGTGGGCACTGCCTTTGCCCAGGTTGACGACCGCCACCCGGACCTTGACCCGATGCGCCGCCGTCACGAGGCGCTGCGCCGCGTCTTTGGTGTCATGGTCGAGGATGTGATCCACGTCGCCGAAAACCGACTGGCCAGCCTGCAACCCAGATCGGCACAGGAAATCCGTGATATGGACGGCCCGATCATCCGCTTTTCCAAGCCGCTGTATCAGAACATCAAGGCCATCAAATCCTTTCTGTTCACCCGCATGTATCGCGCGCCCTCGGTGGTGGATGAACGTGTCAGCGTCACCGCCATGCTGAACGATCTGTTCCCGCTTTTTCTGAACGATCCGAGCCACATGCCCGATCATTGGAGCGCCGAGGCCCTGGCCGCACCCGATGAAACGCATCGCGCCCGTATCGTGCTGGACTATGTCGCAGGGATGACCGACCGCTATGCCATCGCGGAACATCAGCGACTGTTCGCCCGGCGTCCGTTGTAGATATTTATCGTTTAATATTTATCGTATCGCGAACCCGTATCCCGGCCTGCGCGTTAGGTGGCAGTTGCACATCTGACAGGAGGAATGAAGATGGCCGGTTTCACGCGCAAAGGTTCGGCAAAATGGCAAGGCGGTCTGAAGGACGGCAAGGCGACGGTCTCGACGCAATCCGGTGCCCTGTCAGAACAGCCCTATGGCTTCAATACCCGGTTTGAAGACAAGCCCGGCACCAATCCCGAAGAACTGGTCGGCGCGGCGCATGCGTCCTGTTTCTCGATGGCGCTGTCGAAAATGCTGGAAGATGCCGGTATCTCGAATGTGACGATCGATACGACCTCGGCCGTGACGCTGGAGCAGGATGGCGATGGCTTCACCATCACCAAAGCCCATCTGACCACCAATATCTCGGGCGATGGCGACAAGGCAAAGATCGAGGAACTGGCTCAGCAGGCGAAAGCAGGGTGCCCGGTGTCGAAACTCCTGAAGGCAGACGTGACCATGGATGCGACGGTCGCCTGATGCTGATCCGGGTCGGTCATGAAATCATCATCACAACGGCACAGGACACCCCGTTGATCTGCCAAACGGCGCCGCATGTGTCACGGCAGGGCGATTTTATCGCGCCTGAAAGTGTCACGACCGACCCGCAGACGCCGATTCACAGCTATTTCGACGGCTATGGAAATATCTGCAGACGCATGATTGCGCCGCAGGGTCAGTTCACGCTGCGCGGTGATGTGACCTTGCACGATGACGGTCAGCGAGATGCGGTGGACGAATCCGCCGAAGAATGGCCGGTCGAAGCGTTGCCCGATGAAGCGCTGAATTTTCTGACCGGATCACGTTATGTCGAAACGGATCTTCTCAGCCAAGAGGCTTGGGACCGTTTCGGCACGATCGCACCCGGTTGGTCCCGCGTTCAGGCGATTGTCGATTACGCCCACAACCATCTGACCTTTGATTATCAACAGGCCCGCGCAACGCGCACGGCGGCCGAGGCGAATGCCGAGGGTGTGGGCGTTTGTCGCGATTTTGCACATCTGGCGCTGGCTTTTCTTCGCGCGCTGAATATCCCCGCCCGTTATGTAAACGGCTATGTCGGGGATATCGGCGTGCCCGCAGTTCCTGACCCCATGGATTTCGCCGCCTGGACAGAGGTATTTCTGGGCGGCAAGTGGTGGACTTTCGATCCACGCAACAACCAGCGCCGTATCGGCCGCGTTGTCGTTGCCCGCGGGCATGACGCTTCGGATGTGCCGTTGATCAACAGCTTTGGTCAGCACACGCTGGACGGCTTTACCGTTTGGTGCCACCCTGTCGATCATCAGGGAAATGAGCTGGACGGAATGCTGTTTGCTTGATTTCCGCTTAGCGCAGGAAAATCAACGCCATTCCGGTGCAGGCGATGGCGGCACCCAGCCAGCTGGCCGCCGTGGGTCGCTGGCCCGTGCGGAGCCACAGCATCGGCAGGATCAGAACCGGCGATGTCGCCGACAGTGTCGAGACGATCCCCACCTTGCCCCCTACCAACGCATACAACACCAGCGTCATGCCCAGACCAAGACCGATCACCGCAGTTGCCAGAGCAGGCAACACAACCGCCGCAGTCAGTTTGGCATTCTGTCTGCCATTGAAGCCCCCTACCATCATCAGGCTGCCAAGCGCGCCGAAACACAGACCCGAGGCTGCCACACGCATCAGGGATGCCGCATAGGGGTCGACCCCGGCCTCCATGACAGGTCGCGCGATCAGGGCGCCAACCGCCTGCCCCAATGCCGCGCCCAGACCGAACAGGATGCCGGTTATCACGATGCCCTCGGTCTGCTCGAAGCGGTGCGCATTGGCGCGTGGTCGTCCTGCAATCGCGATCGCGACACCGGCAGCGGTCAGCGCAACACCGATGCTTGCCTGCAGCGACAGTTCCTCGCCCAGCACCGCCCAGCCAAGGATCGCCGCCATCGGCGCGTTCAGCGCAAAGATCGCTCCGGCCCGCCGCGCCCCAAGGCGTCCGACAGCCGCGAAATTCAGCGTGTCACCAATGAAAATTCCGATGACCCCGGACAGGATCAGCACCAGCCCCGCGTCAATGTCCAACAACCCGCTTGGGGTGCGAAACACGACAATTGCACTGAGCAGAACGATGGCAAAGATGTGCCGCAACAAATTGAAACGGAACGGCCCGATGGCGCGAACGGCGTCCGTGACAACCGTTCCCGTGAATGCCCAACAGGCCGCGGCGCCAAGCGCCGCAAGTTCGTGCAAGGGCAGGTTCACACCATCATTTCTTTCGTCGCCGTCAGTTTCAGCTCGGGGTGGTCGCGTTCGATCCGGTCGATATCCCATTGCAGGCGGGTCAGATAGACCATGTCACCATCGTGATCCTGCGCCAGATGGCCCTTGTTGGCGTTGGCAAAGGCCTCGACCTTGTCCTTTGGACCTGCAACCCACCGGGCGCTGGTGAATTGCGACGCCTCGAACCGGACGGGGATGCCGTATTCCAGCTCGATCCGGCTGGCCAGAACCTCGAATTGCAGCGCGCCGACGACGCCGACGATGAAGCCGGAACCGATCATCGGCTTGAACACCTTGGCGGCGCCTTCCTCGGCGAATTGCATCAGGGCTTTTTCCAGATGCTTTGCCTTCATCGGGTCAGTGGCGCGAACGGTCTGCAACAATTCAGGTGCGAATGACGGGATGCCGGTAAAGCGCAACCCCTCACCCTCGGTCAGGGCATCACCGATGCGCAGCTGGCCATGGTTCGGGATGCCGATGATGTCGCCTGCCCACGCCTCTTCCGCCAGTTCGCGGTCGGCGGCCAGAAACAGCACCGGGTTTGACACCGCCATCGGCTTTTTCGACCGCACATGCAGCAGTTTCATCCCGCGTTCAAAATGCCCCGAGGCCAGGCGAACAAAGGCCACCCGGTCGCGGTGTTTGGGATCCATATTGGCCTGCACCTTGAAGACAAAGCCGGTCACCGGCTTTTCTTCGGGCACGATTTCACGATCCGCACTGTTTTGCGGCTGCGGTTCGGGGCCGTATTGGCTGATCCCCTTCATCAGTTCCTGAACGCCGAAACTGTTGATCGCGCTGCCAAACCAGATCGGGGTCATATGCCCTTCAAGGAAGGATTGGCGATCAAAGGCGGGCAGCAACTCGCGTGCCATCTGAACCTCTTCGCGCAGCTTTTCCAGCAACTCGGCCGGGACGTGCTGTTCCAGTCTGGGATCGTCCAGACCTTCGATCTTGATCGATTCCGCGACCTTGTTGCGATCGGCGCGGTCCATCAGTTCCAGCCGATCGTTCAACATGTCATAGCAGCCGATGAATTCGCGGCCCACCCCGATGGGCCAGCTTGCCGGGGTCACGTCAATAGCAAGGTTTTCCTGAATCTCGTCGATGATCTCGAACGTGTCGCGGCTTTCACGGTCCATCTTGTTACAGAAGGTCAGGATCGGCAGATCACGCAGACGGCAAACCTCGAACAGTTTGCGGGTCTGGGATTCCACGCCTTTCGCGCCGTCGATGACCATGATCGCGGCATCCACCGCCGTCAGCGTGCGATAGGTGTCTTCCGAAAAGTCGCTGTGACCGGGAGTATCGACCAGATTGAAGCGATAGCCGTCGAAATCAAACGACATCGCCGAGGCCGAGACCGAGATCCCCCGGTCCTGTTCCATCTTCATGAAGTCGGAACGGGTCCGGCGCGCCTCGCCCTTGGCGCGGACCTGACCGGCCATCTGAATGGCGCCACCGTAAAGCAGAAACTTTTCGGTCAGCGTGGTCTTACCGGCGTCGGGATGCGAGATGATCGCAAAGGTCCGGCGGCGGGCGATTTCGGGCGGAAGCGCGGGGCGGTTGTTCATGCCCGCGCATGTATAGCCGAACGGGCGGTTGTGCAATTGGCCTTACAGCATTGCCGCAACAGCGGTGCGCAATTCAGGTAACAGGTCAGCTTCGAACCACGGATTGCGTTTCAGCCAGCCCGTATTTCGCCATGAGGGATGCGGCAGGGGAAAGATCGCAGGTGCATGATCACGCCAGTTCGCAACGGTCCTGGTCACGTTCTGCGCGCCCAGATGCCATTTCATCGCATGCCCGCCCACCAGCAAGGTCAGCTTGGGTTGCAGCCTGTCCATGACCTGCTGACGCCATGTCGCCGCACAAAGTGACGGCGGCGGCAGGTCGGCCCCCTTGGCATCATAGCCCGGAAAACAGAAAGCCATCGGCACGATGGCAGTCCGGCTGCGATCATAGAACATCTCCGCATCAATCCCCATCCATTGCCGCAGCCTGTCCCCGGATCGATCGGTAAAGGGTTTGCCGCTTTCATGCACCCGCATCCCCGGAGCCTGCCCCACGATCAGGATGGGCGCACCCGTTTGAAACCAGACCACCGGCTTCGGCCGATGCCGTGTGGCCGTTGCGGCAAAGCGCGTTTCACATAGGCGACATGCCCTGATTTTCTGCTGAAGATCGGTCATCCCACCTATCTAGTAAAAATGCTTCACGAAAGAAGGGTGACACAACTATCTTTCATCTGGCATCACCAAGGGAACTGTGGACAGTCAGCGACTGCCGAAATACCGATGCACGACACGCATGCGGAAGATCGCTGGTTCGGGCAAGTAAGTGGGTGGTGACAAAAGCCATGCTGGAATTCGACAACGTCTCCAAGTCCTTCTGGACGGGAACGCGGCGCAAGGTGATCCTTGACCACGCGTCTTTTCGCGTCGAACCCGGCAATTCGGTCGGCATTCTTGCGCCAAATGGTACCGGCAAAACCACACTGATCAACATGATGTGCGGATTGGAAAAACCTGATGAAGGGAAAATCCGCCGCACCAGCCGGATTTCCTTCCCGCTTGGCTTCATGGGCGGTCTGGTGGCGCGTTTGTCCGCCAATGAAAACGCCCGCTATATCGCGCGGCTTTACGGGCTGGATCCTGACTATGTCTCTGCCTTTGCACGCTGGCTGACCGATATCGACGAATATTTCGACCGGCCCGTGGGCACCTACTCGGCCGGAATGCGACAGCGGTTCAATTTTTCACTGCTGCTGTCGCTGGAATTCGACATCTATCTGATCGACGAAGGCATGCCGCAAACAACCGATGTCGAATTTAACCGCAAGGCAGGATCTGTGCTGTATGAACGGCTTAGCAAGGCGACGGTGATCATCGTATCGCACCAACCGGCCACGATTGAAAAATTCTGTGATTCTGCCGCGATCCTGCGGGATGGGCGGCTTTACATGTTCGAATCCCTCGACGAAGCGAAACAATATTATGACTACACCGCCTAAGGCCCGCCGCTTCCACATCTCGGCCGATGAGGCTGTGCAGCCGGGACAAGCGGCGAAGACGCCTGCAACCGATCCTCGCATCCGGGTCGAGGTTCAGAAGAAAGCAAGCCCGCTACCCACCGGCGCGGACCAGGCCGCAACCGCGAAACCGGGGGACAGCGCCACAAGTGACGCTGCCGCAAAGCGTGCGCGGTTCATGCGCACGGACCCCGTCGACGACGGGCTTGATGGATTGCGCGCCGCCGCCGACGCCGCCGCAAAGAAAGCCGGTAACGTCGGCCACAAGCCGTCGTCCCCCGGCAATGAAGATGATCTGGACGCCAAGCTGGCGGCGATTCGGGCCGAAAACCTGTCGGCACGACAGTTGCGCATCGCACGCCGCATTGCGGGGCTGCATCATATCAATGTCGAATCCGACGAAGAGGCGGTCCTTCGCCTGCGAGAACGCGGCATTGACCCGTCGCACCGGGCAGCCCTGGGGCAAATTCTGTCGTCCGAAGGCAGCAGGTCACAGGCAAAACCATCTCAGCAGCCGCTTGCCCTTGTTCGCCCTGCCCAGCAAAGCATGCCGTTGCCACTGCCAAGCGCGGGCGGGGCGCGCTTGCCCCCGCGAGAGACGCTGGACGAAGATCGCCGCGCCGCAGAAATCTTCAAAATTCAACGCGATATCGCCCGCCGCCGCCGCCGCCGCATGCTGTTTCTGGCGATGCGCCTGTTGCTGTTGGTTGTGTTGCCGACGGTAATTGCAGGGCTTTATTATTTCCGCGTCGCGACGCCACTTTACGCCACGCATTCTCAGTTTCAGATTCAATTCGCCAGCGTCAGCGGTTTGGGCGGTGAAGGAAACGCCATCGCCGGGATGCAGGCCAATAGTGATGCGGTCAGCGTGCAGAATTATCTGTCGTCACGCGATGCGATGATGCGCTTGAACGCGGATAAGGGGTTCCGGGCGGCCTATCAGGATCCGTCCATTGACCCCCTGAAACGGTTGCCAGCTGATGCCACGAATGAGGCGACCTACCGGCTGTATCAGAAATCGGTAAAAATCGGCTATGATCCGACCGAGGGGATGCTGGATATGGAGGTTATCGCCCCGAACCCCGAAATCAGCGAAGCATTCTCGCGGGCACTGATCGACTATGCTGAAGAACGCGTGGATCATATGACCGCCAGATTGCGTGCCGACCAGATGGAGGGCGCTGTTCAGGTCTATGAGGATGCCGAAGCAAAGGTGGTCGCCGCGCAGCAACGCGTGCAGGAACTGCAACAATCGCTGGGCGTGCTTGATCCGGCCGCCGAAAGCACGGTCGTGATGAATCAGATCGCCTCGTTGGAAAATCAGCTGTCCGCAAAGCGGTTGGAGTTGGGGCAGCTGTTGTCGAATACCCGCCCGAATGAAAGCCGCGTTTCCGCCGTGCGAGGTGACGTAGCGCGTTTGGAAGAAATGATCGCCGATACCCGTCAGCAACTGACGCAGGGCGATGAAACACGCAGCTCTCTGGCGACGATAGGCGGCGAATTGCGAATTGCGGAAAGTGATTTGCTGACACGTCAGGAATTGCTGGCCGCCGCCGCCGAACAAATGGAATCCGCCCGGATCGAGGCGAACAAGCAAGTGCGCTACCTGTCCCTGTCGATCACCCCCGTCCCGCCAGATGAAGCAACCTATCCCAAGGCATTTCAGAACACTCTGGTGGCCTTCCTTATATTTTCCGGAATTTACCTTATGTTGTCCCTGACAACGTCCATTCTCCGCGAGCAGGTTTCAACATGACCCAGCAAAAGCACGTTCAGATCGGCAATATCACCTGTGGCAACGACCTGCCGCTGACGATCATTGCCGGTCCATGCCAATTGGAAACACTGGACCACGCTCTGATGATCGGTGAGAAGATGGCCGAAATCTGCGCGAAAGAAGGCGCAAGCTATGTCTTCAAGGCCAGCTATGACAAAGCCAACCGGACCTCGCTTGGCGGCAAACGCGGTATCGGCATTGAAGAAGGGCTGGAAATGCTGGCGACGGTGCGCGACCGTCTTGGCTGCCCGGTGCTGACCGATGTGCATGACATCGAACAGGCCACCCGCGCCGCAGAAGTCGTCGACATTATCCAGATTCCCGCCTTCCTGTCCCGGCAGACCGATCTGTTGCTGGCTGCAGGTCGCAGCGGTGCGGTGGTGAATATCAAGAAGGGGCAATTTCTGGCCCCATGGGATATGGCCAACGTCGCGGATAAAGTCGCCTCGACCGGCAATGACAAGATCATGCTGACCGAACGCGGAACCAGCTTTGGCTATAACACTTTGGTCGCAGACATGCGTTCGCTGCCCACGATGGAGCGGACAGGCTATCCCGTCATCATGGATGCGACCCATTCGGTGCAGCAACCGGGCGGTCAGGGCGGTTCATCCGGCGGACAGCGCGAATTTGCACCTGTGATGGCGCGGGCGGCGGTGTCGCTGGGCGTTGCGGGTGTCTTCATCGAAACCCATCAGGATCCCGATAATGCCCCCTCTGACGGGCCGAACATGATCTATCTGGACAAGATGCCATCCCTGGTCGCCTCGCTGATGCAGTTCGACCAGCTGGCAAAAGCCGATCCCGTCATGGCATGAGGTTCTGGCGGGTTTTTCGATTTTTTCTGCTGATCGCAAGCCTGACGCTGGCACCGATGGCCAGCGCACAGGCCCGCGATGATGCAGGCACAAACGAAGCCCCCGTCGGAACCATATCGGTCCGCGACAATCCCGCGACGGATTTCGCGATTCGCACCCGAATTGACGGCATCCTCAACCAAGTGCCCGCCTTTTCGGCGATCACGGCCCGCGTTCGCGCTGGCGTCGTCACGCTGGAAGGTGAGGTTACCGAACAGCAGACCATCACCCGCCTGAACGAGCTGATGTCCCGCGTCGATGGGGTGGTGGCGATTGAAAACAAAGTCGCGCTCAGCACCGATATCGGTGCCAGACTGGAAACGGTCCGGGAACGGTTTCAGCAGCGTTTGAACACGATTGCTGCGGGCTTCCCCTTTGTCCTTCTGGGCCTTGGGGTCGGTGCGGTTATCGTGATCGTTGGGGGTTGGATTTCCCGGCGGCGCAAAACGATCGAGCATCTGACCCCGAATCCGTTCATCGCCGATTTCCTGGCCCAGACAATCCGGCTGACATCGTGGATCGTGGCGCTGGTCGTGGCATTGGACTTGATGGAAGCGGGCGCCCTGTTGGGCACCTTGCTGGGTGCCGCAGGTATCTTTGGTCTGTCGCTCAGCTTCGCCTCTCGCGATACCATCGAAAATTTCGTCGCGACGCTGATTCTGTCGCTGCGGCAGCCCTTCAATCCGAATGACCTGATCGAGGTGAACAACCTGCGTGGCCGCGTGATCCGCATGACCAGCCGAGGAACCTCGCTGCTGACGCTGGACGGCAACCACATTCGCATCCCGAACCAGATCATCTACAAGGCAGTGATCATCAACTATACGCGCAATCCCGAACGGCGCTTCATGGTGGATCTGGTCATCAACCCCGCCTCGGATATGTGGCTGGCGCGCGATCTGGCGATCAAGACGATGGCGGGCATGGATTTCGTCATGAAACGGCCAGAGCCTGTGGCGTGGATCGAACCCTCTGGGTCGCATCAGGAACTGATCGTCGTGCGTGCAGGCGGCTGGCTTTCTCAGGAAGGGACCGATTTCGACCTTGCCCGTGGTGAGGCGTTCCGAAGATTGCGGCGTGCGCTGGATGATGCAGGTTTTGCCGTTCCAGAGATGATTTATCGCGTGCAGATGGAAGGTGGCGAAGTCGCCGATCAGCAACCTGCCGCCCCCGCACCCAAACCATATAAACGGGAAAAAACCCTTGATCTGACACCCGATGAGGCGTTCGAACAAATGGTCGACCGCGAACGGGTTGATGATGGCCGCAACCTGCTGACCCCTGCTCCGCCGCGGAACCCGCAGGGCAGCTAAAACCTATGAGGCCTTTCCGGCGGCATCGGCAGATGCCCATGCCCACTGGAAATTATAGCCGCCCAGCCACCCGGTCACATCCACGCACTCGCCGATGAAATACAGCCCCGGCACATGCCGCGCCTGCATCGTTTTGGCATCCAGATCACGTGTATCAATCCCGCCCAAGGTCACCTCTGCCGTGCGATATCCTTCGGTTCCGACAGGCCTGATGGGCCAGCGGTTCACCCTTGCCCCCAGGACCTCCAACCTCGCATTGGGCTGATCGGCCAATCTGGCATCGGCCAGCCCCATTTCCGCCACAATGGCAGCGGCCAACCGTTCGGGCAGAATCGCCGACAGCGCCGTTGCAACCGCCATACGACCGCCCTGCCCGCGTTGCCTCTTCAGTTCTTGTGCAACATCGCGGCCCGGCGCCATGTCGATCAGCAATGTCTCTCCGGGTTGCCAGTAGCTTGAGATTTGCAGGATGACCGGCCCGCTTATCCCGCGATGCGTAAACAGCAGCGCATCACGAAACTTGCCGCCGTTATGGGCAATCTGCGCGTCAATCGCGACGCCCGCCAAGGGCCGGCACAGTGCCAGATCCTGCTCTGCAAAGGTTAGCGGCACAAGTCCGGCCCGCGTTTCGACCAACCGCAGGCCGAATTGCTGCGCCAGATCATAGGCAAATCCCGTCGCCCCCATTTTCGGGATCGACTTGCCACCCGTCGCGACCACGATCCGGCTGGCCTCAACTTTATGCTGGCCTGCATCGACGATGAACCTGTCGCCGATCTGGCTGATTGAACGTGGCTGGCTCCCCAGCCTCAGGTCCGCCCCGCGCATCCGGTTCAGCAGCATATCCGTGATCTGTGTTGCCTTACCGTCGCAAAAAAGCTGGCCCTGCGTTTTTTCATGCCAGGCAATACCCGCCCTATCGACAAGGTCTACGAAATCCTCGGGACGGTAGCGCGACAGCGCACTGGCCGCGAATCTGGGGTTCTGCGACAGAAAGCGTTCGCGGCTGGCGGCCAGATTCGTGAAATTGCATCGCCCGCCACCGGATATCCGGATTTTTTCGCCCGGACGGGTTGCGTGATCCAGCACAACGACCCGCCGCCCCTGACCGAGGGCCGAGCCTGCACAGAATAATCCGGCCGCTCCGGCCCCAAGAATAACGATATCTGCCTGTTCCATAATGGGCGCATATCGGGGCTGCGTTTGGCACGCAAGTTTTCTCATTTTTCGACTTGCACCCTCTGATCGTGTTAGTTAGACAGCCTTCCACAGTTGGGGCGTGGCCAAGTGGTAAGGCATCGGTTTTTGGTACCGTGTACCGTAGGTTCGAATCCTACCGCCCCAGCCAAAATCATCCAGGTTCTTGAAAGCGTCACCTAAAAGCGCCGCAAGGCGGTTAATAGGGACCATGTCCTCCATGACTGTCCATCAATGGCGCGGTGAATAGCCCCGTGTTTTCTGGACGCCTTCCTGGCTAACGTCGAGGCAACGCGGCGCGGCCGATGCCGAACGCGACATTCGCGGATTCGCCATGGAATTCCATACTCAGGAAGGCAATTGGGACCTGTTCGGCAACAATACACCGGTCTTCTTCCTGCGCGATCCGCTGAAAGTTCCCGACCTGAACCATGCCCAGATCCCGGTGAATCTGCCCAAATGCCCCTATAACGCCGATCACCGCGACGGCGCGATGCGGGGGAAGGGCAATTACGGATCACGGCTGCATTACGAACCCAATATGTTCGGCGAATATGGGGCAATAGCGCGTGGCTGAAACCCCCACGCCCCCGGTCGCGATGACCGGGGGCGGGGTAGCACGTCTTGCGCGGTCAGGCCGATTGCAGTTGCTGCCCGTAATCGGTCAGCAGCACGATCTTGCCGGCATGCTTGCGGCCTTCCATCAGGGCATGGGCCTCGGCGGCGCGGTTCAGCGGGAAGGTCTGATCGACGACAGAGCGGATCTTCCCGGCCGCAAACAGCGGCCAGACGGTCTTTTGCAACCCGGCCGCGATCTGGGCCTTGACGGTCAAGGGCTGCGGCCGCAGCAGCGATCCGGTCAGGATCAGGTTTTTCACCAGCACCGGCATCATGTCGATCTGAACCTTGCTGCCCTGCAGATAATACAAGTTCACCAATCGGCCCTTCTGCGCAAGGCAGTCGATATTGCGCTGAATGTAGTCGCCGCCAACAATGTCCAGCACAAGATCGACACCTTCGCCGCCGGTCTTGTCGCGCACCACCTCGAAGAAATCCTGCTGACGATAGTTAATCGCGACGCTGGCGCCCAGCTCGCGGCAAAAATCGCAGGCCTCATCGCTTGATGCGGTTGTGAAGACCTCGACCCCAAGGGCCGAGGCAAGCTGGATCGTCGCGCTGCCGATGCCGCCGCTGCCGCCATGGACCAGCAGCCGCCGGGCGTTCAGCAGATCGCCCTGCATCGCCAGATTGAACCAGATCGTGAAATAGACCTCGGGCAGGGTCGCGGCCTCGGCCATTGTGACATTGGCGGGGATCGGCAAGCATTGCTCGACCGGGGCGCGGCAATATTCGGCATAGCCCCCGCCATGGGTCAGGGCGCAGACAGCGTCGCCGACCTTCAGATCGCCGACGTCGCTGCCAACTGCCGCGACGGTTCCGGCAACCTCAAGACCCGGCAGATCGCTCGCGTCAGGCGGCACGGCATAGCGACCCTGCCGCTGCAGCACGTCCGGATAGTTCACACCAGCCGCTGCGACGCGGATGACGACCTCGCCGGGTTCGGGGCGGGGGATGTCGCGCTGTTCGGGCACAAGGACCGTGGGCGGCCCTGGCCGCGAAATGGCGACGCATGTCATTTGACCTTCCAGCTGTTCTGCCACAGGAATGTCTCCTTGATTTTCAGAAATGGGTTTGGGAAATCATCCAGCCGCGGGGTGGGAAAGCTGATCGACGGGCAGGCAGGTGGTCAGGACCATTTCCTGCACCGCCGCAATATAATCGTCGACCGACACCTTGCGACGGCGGTATTTGGCGCGTTTGACATACCAGTCTTGCAGAAGCGGCTTGATCATCGTCGGCAAAAGGGGTGTCACGCCGGGGCGGAAGCGACCATCGGCGATGGCGCGGGCCGTAACCTCGGCGAACAGAGATTCGGTCAACGCCTCGCTATCGACAGCCCTGCCACGCTCCTTGGCGGGAAAATTCTTGGCCTCCATGAAGGCAAAGCTGAACCATGGCTGCATCTCCTCGGTCAGGCGGATATGCGCCTCGATCAACCATTTCAGATGTTCGATCGGATCGCTGACCACTTCGGGCGGCGGGTTGCCCAGAACGCTGTCGACCGCCCCGGTGACTTCGGACAGGATCATGTTCAGCAGCGTGGTCTTGCTGTCGAAATAGGCGTAAAGCCCCCCCATCGAAACGCCTGATTCTTTCGACAGGTCACGCAAGGACATCGCCTGAAAGCCCTTGCTGTTGGACAGTTTCAGCGCTGCCGAGATGATGATTTTCAGCTTTTTCAGTGCAACGTCAGGCTTCTGGACCGAGATGACATCTGCATGCCGTTCCAGCATCGAACGGCACAGGTCGTCGCCCGTATGACCCTTTAATTCCAACATTTTCGGTGCCCTTCTCTTCAATGATCGTTGCGACAACCAACCCGGTATCCACGCCCTGACATTGCGTCTGGAATCTTTCGTCGCAATTTATAGAACGAACGCTCGCTTGACAAGTTGGCACCTCCTCCCGCATAAAAAAATGAGCGAGCGCTCGATAGGAGGGTTGACGCCATGACCAAAACTGAACACCACCTTCATTCATGGCCCGGCATGGCGGGCCGCACAGCCCTGATAACCGGTGCCTCAACCGGCCTCGGGGCGCATTTCGCGCGGCTTCTGGCGCAGCAGGGCGCGCATGTTGTCGCCGCCGCGCGGCGGATCGACCGGGTCGAGACGCTGTGCGCTGACCTGCGCGATCAGGGGCATCAGGCGACGCCGCTGGCGCTGGATGTCAGTTCGGCGCAGGCGGTGCAGGCGGCGCTCTCGGGGCAGGTCTTCGATCTGGTCGTCAACAATGCCGGCGTGTCGCATTCCTGTGCCGCGCTCGATCTGGATCAGGACACGCTGGACGCGGTGATCGACACCAACCTCAAGGGCGTGTTCCACGTCGCCCGCGCCACGGCGGCGGCGATGCGCGAGGCCGGTCGGGGTGGCGCCATCGTCAACGTCGCCTCGATCCTCGGCTCGCGCGTCTCGGGCCATGTCGCGGCCTATGCGGCGTCCAAGGGCGGGGTGCTGCAACTGACCCGTGCGCTGGCGCTGGAATGGGCGCGCCACGGCATCCGCGTCAATAGCCTCAGCCCCGGCTATATCGAGACCGACCTGAACAGCCATTTCTTTGCCACCGAACAGGGTCAGGCGCTGATCCGCCGCGTGCCGCAGCGCCGCCTTGGCCAGCCGCAGGATCTGGACGGGGCGCTGTTGCTGCTCTTGTCCGACATGGGCCGCTTCATCACCGGTGCCGATATCGCCGTCGATGGCGGCCATCTTGTTTCATCGCTTTAGGAGGCCATCATGGACTTCACCATCTCCCCCGAGATCGAGGATTACCGCGCCCGCATCGCGGCGTTCGTCGATAGCCGCATCCTACCAGTCGAGGGCCATCGCAGCCTCTGGGACGAGCACGGCAATATCGGCCGCGCGGCGCTGACGGACCTGCGGGCACAGGCGCGCGATCAGGGCCTGTGGTGCCTGCAGGTGTCCAAGGAAAACGGCGGGCAAGGGCTGGGCAAGGTCGGCATGGCGGTCTGCTATGAGGCGATGAACCGCTCGATCTTTGGGCCGGTGGTGTTCAACGCGGCGGCGCCCGACGACGGCAATATGATGGTGCTGGAAAAGGCCGCGACCGAGGCGCAGAAGGAGCGCTGGCTGGCGCCGATTGTCGCGGGCAGCGTCAGTTCCGCCTTTGCCATGACCGAACCGTCGCCCGGCGGTGGCTCGGATCCGGGCATGATGCGCACGCGGGCGGAAAAGCGCGGCGACCGCTATGTGCTGACCGGCCGGAAATGGTTCATCACCGGCGCCGAGGACGCCGCCCATTTCATCGTCATGGCCCGCACCTCGGACGATCCGCGCCGCGGCCTGACCGCTTTCCTGCACCACCGCGACGACCCCGGCTGGCGCATCGAACGCCGCATCCCGATCATGGGCCCCGAGGAACATGGCGGCCATTGCGAGATCGTCTATGACGGGATGGAGCTGCCCGCCGACCGCATCCTTCTGGGCGAGGGACAGGGGCTGAAGCTGACCCAGATGCGGCTTGGCCCGGCGCGGCTGACCCATTGCATGCGCTGGCTGGGTCTGGCCAAGCGTTGCACCGAGATCGCGCGGGACTATGCCGGCAGCCGGACCGGTTTTGGCATCCGGCTGGGCGATCGCGAAAGCACCCAGATCAAGATGGGCGATCTGGCCATGGGGATCGAGATCGGCCGCCTGCTGGTGATGAAGGCCGCATGGACGCTGGATCAGGGCGATTTCGCCCGCCAGGAAGTCTCGATGGCAAAAATCCACGTCGCGAACCTGCTGCACAAGGCCGCCGATGTGGCGATCCAGATCAACGGCGCGCGGGGCTATTCCACCGACACGGTGCTGGAATGGATCTACCGCTATGCCCGGCAGGCGCGGTTGGTCGATGGCGCGGACGAGGTGCATCAGATGGTGCTGAATCGCCTGCAAGCGGACAATCCCGATGGGTTCTGGACCTGGCCCGTCAGCACCGCCTGAGGGCCGCTGCCAAAGAACATTCGTCACTGGGAGGAGGGAGCAATGTTCGATGAGCCGTATCTGGCGCCCTGCGCCACAAACTACGAAGCGCTGACACCGCTGGCCTTTCTGCGCCGTGCCGAACAGGTCCATGCCGATCGGCCCGCCATCATCTGGCGCGATCTGAAGCTGACCTATGCCGAATTCGGCGCCTTGGTGCGCCGCATGGCCTTCTGGCTGCGGGCGCAGGGCGTCGGGCCGGGCAATGTCGTGTCGCTGATCCTGCCCAACCGGCCCGAACTGCTGGCCGCGCATTTCGCGGTGCCCGGCATCGGGGCGGTGCTGAACGCCGTCAACACGCGGCTGAACGCGGATGAGGTCGGCTATATCCTCGGTCATGCGCAAAGCCGGGTGCTGATCGGCGATGCCGGGACGCTGACCGGTCTGGACGCGCTGCCGCTGCCGACGGTCGCGCTGTGTTCAGCGCCGGGCGCGGGCGACGGGCTGGACCTGTTCGCCGCCGATCTGCCCGAGGCAGATCTGACGGGCGCTCCGGTGAACGAAAACGCGGCCATCGCGCTGAACTATACCTCGGGCACGACCGGCCGTCCGAAGGGTGTCGTCTATACTCATCGCGGTGCCTGGCTGAACGCACTCGGCAATGTCGCGGCGCTGAAGTTCGACGACCGCACGCGCTATCTGTGGACGCTGCCGATGTTTCATTGCAACGGCTGGACCCATACATGGGCGGTCACGGCGGCGGGCGGCACGCATATCTGTCTGGACAGGATCGAGCCGGCGCAGATGATCGACCTGATCGCCGCCCATTGCGTCACCCATATGTGCTGCGCGCCGGTCGTGCTGTATATGCTGCTGGAAGAGATGCGCGACCCTGCCCCCGCGCCCGTCAAGGTCGGCACCGGTGGCGCCGCGCCGACCCCGGCGCTGATCGCGCGGATGCAGGAACTGGGCTTCGAGATCGTTCACCTTTACGGGCTGACCGAAAGCTATGGCCCGGTGACGCTGAACGATCCGGTCCTTGCGCCCGATGCCACGCTGTCGCAGCGCGCCGCGCGGCTGGCGCGGCAGGGCGTCCGGCATCTGACGGTGGGCCGGGTGCTGGTTCTGGATGCGCAGGGCCAGGGCGTTCCCGCCGATGGCCGCACCGTGGGCGAAATCGCGCTGTGCGGCAACACCCTGATGGCCGGCTATTACCGCGACCCCGAGGCGACGGCGCAGGCGCTTGGCGGCGGCGTGTTTCGCACTGGCGATCTGGCGGTGCTGCATCCAGACGGCGAAATCCAGATTCAGGACCGGGCGAAAGACATCATCATTTCCGGCGGCGAGAACTTTTCCAGCCTCGAAGTCGAGACCGTGCTGCACCAGCACCCTGATGTGCTGATCGCGGCCGTGGTCGCCGCGCCGGATGCGAAATGGGGCGAAACCGCATGGGCCTTCATCGAAGCCAAGACGGGCTGCACCCCTGATCCGCAGGCCTTGGACCGGTTCTGCCGCGATCATCTGGCAGGGTTCAAGCGGCCGCGACGGTTCGTGCTGGGCCCCCTGCCCAAGACCGCGACCGGCAAGGTCCAGAAATTCGCATTGCGCCAGAGGGCGAAGGAGATGGTCGATGAGCAATGATCTTGATCTTGCTGCGCTGGAAGGCTGGCTGGCCGGGAAGCTGCCGGGCAAGTCCGGGCTGGTGGTGACGCAAATCTCGGGCGGGCAGTCGAACCCGACCTATCAGGTGATCTTCGGGGGCGAACGCTTCGTTCTGCGTATCAAGCCGCCCGGTCCCTTGCTCCCCGGTGCCCATGCGATCGAGCGTGAATACCGCGTCATGAACGCGCTTGGCCCGACCGGCGTGCCGGTGCCCACCGTGCGCTGGCTGGAAGAGGACGAGACGGTTCTTGGCCGCCCATTCTATCTGATGGACTGGCTGGATGGGCGGGTGTTTTCGGATTGCTCGCTGCAGGGCGTCAGCCCCGATGACCGGCGCGCGATGTATCTGGACACGGCCCGCACGCTGGCGCGGCTGCATGCGGTGCGCCCGGATCAGATCGGCCTGTCCGATTATGGCAAGCCCGGCAATTACTTCGAACGCCAGATCGCCCGCTGGTCCCGCCAATGCCGGGAATCGACCGGGCCGCGTATCCCCGCGCTGGACAAGTTGACCGACTGGATCGTCCGGCATGCGCCGCCTGATGACGGCGCGGTTGCCATCAGCCATGGCGATTTCCGCATCGGCAACATGATGTTCCACCCGACCGAGCCGCGCGTCATCGCCATCCTGGACTGGGAGTTGTCGACGCTTGGTCATCCGCTGGCCGATCTGGGCTTTTGCGCGATGCCATGGGCCAGCGCGCCCGATGAATATGGCGGCATTCTGGGAACGGATTGGGCCGATGCCGGCATCCCCACGCTGGAGGAGTTCGTCGCCGAATATCAGGCAAATGCCATCACCGACATTCCGCTGACCACCTTCCACCGCGCCTTCGCCATGTTCCGCTTTGCCGCGATCTTCGTCGGCATCGCCGACCGCGCCCGCAGCGGCAATGCCGCCTCGGCCGAGGCCGCCAACCTCGCCCCGCTGGCCGAGCGCTTTGCACAGCGCGGGCTGGATATCATCGAACGCACCGAAAAGGAGGACAAAGAATGATCCGCCGCCTGACCCGCACCATCGACCAGATGAACGCCGCCATCGGCCAGGTCGTCAGTTTCCTGATCTGGGCCGGCATCGCAGTGCTCTGCTATGAGGTCGTCGCGCGCTATGTCTTCGGGCAGCCGACGGTCTGGGCACATGGCTATACGCAGCGCATCTTCGGATCTTATTTCATTCTGATCGGAGCATATACGCTGATCCAGCGCGATCACGTGCGGGTCGATATCCTGCTGACGCCTGAGTCCTCGCGCCGGAATGCCGTTCTGGACCTGCTGAACTACGCCTTTCTGATCCTGTGGGGCCTGGTCCTGACCATCGAGGGCTGGCGCTTCTTTCTTGATGCCTGGCGATGGGCCGAAGTCGACGACAGCGCCCTTCGCCACGCCATGTGGCCGCCCAAGCTGGCGCTTTTCCTTGGCAGCCTGCTGATCACCCTTCAGGGCGTCAACGAGGCGATCAAGTCCGTGCTTTACCTGATTTCGCCAAGCGGCGCCGAGGCTGCCACGCCAGCCGATGCCGAACAGGAGATGCTGACCCATGACGCCTGAAATCCTGACCTATGGCATGTTCGGCATGTTGCTGATCGCCATCATCTGCGGTATTTCGCTGTCCTTCGCCATGGGCGGCACCGCCGTGGTCTTCGGCTACCTGATCTTTGGGCCGAACGGCATGTATTCCATCGTTTCGGCAGCCTTCGGCGGGATGTGGTCAATCCTGCTGTCAGCGATCCCGCTGTTCACCTTCATCGGTGTGGCACTGGCCAAGTCCAAGATCGCCAGCGATCTGTATCACGCTTTCTACCTGTGGTCGGGGCGGATGCCGGGTGGGCTGCTGCTGGGCACCTCGGGTTTCGCTGCCACGCTGTCGGCCATGACCGGCAGTTGCGCGGCCTCGACGATCACCACCGGCATGGTCGGCATTCCGGCAATGGATCAGCGCGGCTATAACCGCAAATTCGTGCTGGGCACCATCGGCGCATCGGGCACATTGGGCATCCTGATCCCGCCCTCGATCACGCTGATCCTGATCGGGATGCAGACCGGACAATCCATCGGGCGGCTGTTTCTGGGTGGCATGGTGGCCGGGCTGATCGTTCTGGCCGTCTTCATGAGCTATGTGGCGATCCGCAGCCGGATGCGCCCGGAACTGGCCCCGACACTTGGGCAGACGCCGCCCTTGCGCGAAAGGCTGGCGTCGCTGAAATCGGTGATCCTGCCGGTGCTGATCATCTTGTCGGTGCTGGTCTCGATCTTTCAGGGCATCGCGACCCCGACCGAGGCCGCCGCCATCGGCGCTGCCGCCGTCACCCTGTCGGTTGCACTGCGGGGCGAATTGAACTGGCGCTATATCAAAGAGGTCAGCTTCACCACCGCATCCGTCACCGGGATGGTGATCTGGATCGTCTTCGGTGCCACCGCGTTCACCTCGATCTATGGCAGTGGCGGCGGAACGGCCTTCATGCAGCAAATGCTGTCCGGTCTCAGTGCCTCGCCCTGGGTGACAATCCTGCTGATGCAGCTGATCACGTTGATCCTGGGAATGTTCCTGGATCCGGTGGGGATCATCCTGCTGGTGCTGCCGATCTTCTTTCCGATCGTGGTGCAGCTTGGCTTTGACCCGATCTGGTTCTGCATCCTGTTCCAGTTGAACCTGTGCATTGGCTATATCTCGCCGCCCTTCGGCTATAACCTGTTCTATCTCAAAACCCCAGCCCCAAGACGCCGATCACGCAGATCTATGCGGCGGTGTTCCCGTTCCTGCTGCTGATGCTGGGCGTTGGCGCGCTGCTCTTCGCCTTTCCGCAAATTATCACGGCAACGACCGGCGCCTGACCGCGCCCCATGACCCAACAGAGAGAGGAGATCAAAATGAACCAGAAGCCGACAACGCCATCGCGCCGCCATTTCCTGACCGGCACGACCGCCGCCCTGACCATCGCCGCGCTGGCCGCGCCGCCCGCCATCGCGCAGGGCACCACCACTTGGCGGATGCAGACCCACTGGCCGACCGGGGTCTGGTATTACGAGGAGGTCTTCGTCAAATTCTGCAACCGGGTGACCGAGGCGACAGGTGGCGAGCTGACGATCACTCCGGTGCAGAATGACGGGCTTGTCCGCACCGGCGAGGCTTTGGATGCCGTGCGTCGGGGCCTGTTGGAAAGCGCCTTCATCTATCCCGCCTATTGGATCGGTCGCATTCCCGCCGCCGCCCATCTGAACGGCTTTATCGGCATGTGGGACACGCACGAGGAAATGGCCGCCTTCATGTATGAGATGGGCGCGCTGGATATCATCCGCGAGGCCTATGCCGCGCAGGGCATCTATCAGGCAGGGCCGGTGTCCTATGCCGGGCTGGCACTTTATTCGAACCGCCCGCTGCGCACGGTCGCCGATTTTGCCGGCTGGAAAGTGCGCTCGACCGGGCCGGCCGCCGATGTCTTCATCAAAATGGGCGCGACGCCTGTGTCGATACCGGGGGCGGAGCTGTATCAGGGCCTGCAAACCGGCGTGGTCGATGGGGCACATTGGGGCTCGACCTCGACCGGTTGGGGAATGAATCTGCATGAGGTGAACAAATATATCGTGCGCCCCGACCTTGTTGGCCATCTCAACGGCGAGGTGATCGTCGGGCTGGACACCTGGAGCAAGATCAGCCCCGAGATTCAGGCGATCTTCAATGAGGTCGTTCGTGCAACCTCGGCCGATGCAAGCGCACATTTCCTGTATCGCGACATGACCTATGCGCAGCGCTTCGTCGATGAGAAAGGCGGCGAACTGACCCAGCTTGACGACGAGGCGCTGGAAAATCTGCGCCGATACTCGCTGGAGGTCGTGGATGAGTATTCGGCAAAAGACCCGGATTATTGCGGCAAGCTTGGCCCGATGCTGCACGAACTCCAGAAGCTTCGCGGTCTTGTCTGACGGGCATCTGAAAGACTGGCGCAAACGCAAGGTCGTCATCCGGGCCTGACAGGGACCCGGATGATCGTTTTGTGACGCCCCCGCTATTCCACTGCCGCCAATTGCGCCTTCTTGCTCGCCTCTAACTCGGTCATCAACGCCTCGATGCGCCGTTTGCGGTCGCGGGCTTCTGCGATCAGAGCAGTGACGGTATCTCGTTTCTTCGCCAGCAGTGCCAGAGCATCGGTGCAGGACACGATATGTGCGCCCGGCTGAATCTCGACGCTGGCAATCTCACGCAGGGTGAAGCCGAGGCCCTGTGCCTGTTCGATAAAGCGCAGCAATGCCGGGCTTGGCACGACGCTGCTGCATTACGCTCAGCACGACCTTCCATTGCGCGGAATTCGGCGATTGAGCCGGCCTGAATGACCTGCACCCATGCTCTTTTGCGGTCTTGATCGATCTCCTTGATCGAAGGGCAGCCCTCATCCGGCCGATGCGCCAGCTTTTGATTGGTCGAGAACTCCTCGATGCTCAGGCCCAGCGGCAGGATCAAGATCGCTCGCGTGCGATCGGGCCGCGCGATCATGCTGCACGCCTCAGCAGGCGCTGGCCATTGCCGATCAGCAGGATCGCCGCCGCAGCCAGCATGCCGCTGCCCAAGAAGGTCGCGGTGATCGACAGCCGGTCCAACAACACCCCTCCGACGACCGCGCCCAGCAGGATCGAGACCTGGATCGCGGCGACCATCAGGCTGCCTGCGGCCTCGGGCGCGTCACCGGCGTTCCGTGACATCCAGGTCATCCAGATCACCGACATGCCGGTGTTCATGGCGCCCCAGATGGCCAGCAGCACGCCAACCGCCAGGACCGACCCACCGACCAGCAGCAGGGCCAGCGTGTCAACGCCCATGACCAGCGCAGGCAGCATCAACAACGGCGCGACCCGACTGCCATCGATCCGCCCAGCGGCCCATGTGCCGGCAAAGCCCGCCAGCCCCAGGACCAGCAGCAGGACCGACAGGACCGTCACATCGACGCCCGTCACCTGCTCCAGAAACGGGCGCAGATAGGTGAACATGGTGAAGGCCGATCCCCAGCTAAGCATCGCCGCCGCAAGGCCGCGCCGGAAATAGGGGCGGCGCAGCAACCCTGTCAGTGCAGCAAGGCTTTGGCCACCCCGTGCGGGCAACGAAGGCAGCGCCAGCACATGCCAGACCAGATTGACCGCAACAACCGGGGTCAGCAGCCAGAAAACCTCTCGCCAACCCAGCATCCCGCCCAGATAGCTGCCGAGCGGCGCGGCAAAGGCGGCGGCCATCGCCTGCCCGCCAAACATCAGCGACAGCGCACGCGGCACGTCGCGTTCCGGCACCAGCCGCATGATCACCGATGTCGCCAGCGCCCAGAAGCCGCCGACGCAGATGCCAAGGGCCGCCCGCGCCACCATCAGCACGGTGAAATTCGGTGCAATCGCGACCAACACCAGCGATACCAGCATCAATGCGGTCAGCCCGACCAGCACCCATTTGCGGTTCAGCCGCCCGGCGATCGTGGTGATCATCAGGCTGGCCAGCACCGCGAACAGCCCACTGATGGAAATCGCCTGCCCGGTCTGGCCTTCTGTTGCGCCCAAACCTTGCGCCATCGGCGTCAGCAGGCTGACCGGCATGAACTCGGACGCGATCAGCAGGGCCACGCACAGCGTCATGGACAGCACCGCACCCCAGGCGGCGGCGGGACGGGTCTCGAAATTTACATAGGTTGCGTCGCTCATTGTCATCACCTTCACCATTTGACGAAAGAGATAGCCGAGCGTGCGCAATCAGATTAGCCCAACAAACTGGCATGGACTAATCGACAGGGTCGATTAATATATCGCCACAACCCCTGATCCGAGACACCCCATGCCGCGCACCGATTTCAACGACCTGATGTGGTTCCGCGTTGTGGCCGAGGAACAGAACTTCACCCGCGCAGCGGCCAAGCTGGGCGTGGCGCAATCGACGTTGAGCCATACGATCAAGCGGCTGGAAACCCGCATGGGCATCCGCCTGCTGACCCGGACCACCCGCAACGTCGCCCCGACGCAGGCTGGCGGGCGATTGCTGGCCACCCTCGCGCCAAGGCTGACCGAGATCGAGGACGAGATCGCCACCTTGATGGAGTTCCGTGACACACCCTCGGGCGAGGTGCGATTGACCCTGTCGGATCATGCGCTGAATACCGTTGTCTGGCCCAAGCTGGCGCCGGTTCTGGCCGAATATCCCGATATTCAGGTCGAATTCAGCCTGGACACCGGTTTTCGCAACATCGTCGAAGATGGGTTCGACGCCGGCGTGCGGCTTGGCGAAAGCGTGGAAAAGGATATGATTGCGGTCAGGATCGGCCCGGACTGGCGGATGCTGGCCGTCGCCTCGCCCGGTTATGCGGCGGCCCATGGCCTGCCTCGACACCCCGAGGAGTTGCTGGCCCATAATTGTGTCCGCATGCGGCAGGCGACGCGAGGCGGCATCTATGCCTGGGAATTTGAAAAAGACGGGCAAGCGCTGAATGTGCGGGTGAATGGTCAGCTGACCTTCAATAATTCCTATGCCATGGTCGATGCCGCGCTGGCTGGGTTGGGGATCGCATTCGTGCCCAACAGCATGGCCGATCACCATGTCGCGTCGGGGGATCTGGTCTTGATGCTGGAAGACTGGTCGCCCTATTTTGACGGCTATTTCCTGTTTTACCCCAGCCGACGCCAGAACCGCCCGGCCTTCAGGGTCATCATGGAGGCGCTTAGGCAGCGATAGGATGGACATCGCCGAACAGGGTTGTTTTGATTGTCCCGGCAGGACTGGATTGGCCTGACATCGTTACCTTTTATCGCAGCCATCTGCGACCATGGGCAAATCCCTAAAAGACGCTTCACAAGGTGCTTTTGGCTTTTAAATGGCTTTCGGTCGCTTTCCTGGTCCATTCTTCAGTCGGCAACGGTCTTGGCAAAGGCCAGCGCATTGAAAATTTTCACGCGGCATGCACGCGTTACCGCCTTGCGGCAACGCTGGTCGTTGGTGTCAAAATACGATCAGGGAAAATCCAAGATTGGCCGATGAACAAGACCGAAGGAGCCGCATGGATATATCTGACCGCAGCTATCCTACCCTGGCCGAGGCAACCCGGGTCTGGGTACGGATCGCTGCCCTGTCTTTTGGTGGACCGGCCGGGCAGATCGCGGTCATGCACCGCATCGTGGTCGAGGAAAAACGCTGGTTCGGTGATGATCGTTTCCTGCATGCACTGAATTTCTGCATGCTGCTGCCGGGACCAGAGGCACAGCAGCTTGCCACCTATATCGGCTGGCTGATGCACGGGGTGCGCGGGGCGTTGATCGCGGGCGTGCTGTTCATCCTTCCCGGTGTCATCGCCATCATGGCGTTAAGCTGGGTCTATGCAATCTGGGGCGATGTCGGCCTTGTTGCCGGCCTGTTTTTCGGGCTGAAAGCCGCCGTGCTTGCCATCGTCCTGCAAGCCGTTTTCCGGGTCGGCAAACGCGCGCTAAAGAATGATGCCATGCGGGCCATCGCGGCCCTCTCTTTCATCGCGATCTTCGCCTTTGGCGCGCCCTTTCCGTTGATCATCGCGGTGGCGGCACTGGTTGGCTGGTCCGGGGCCAAGGCCGGGTTTGCCGCTTTTGCACCGGGCGGCGGTCACGGATCGGTGGACGGAAGCCATATCGCGGATGCGGATTCCCTGTTGGGCAAGGAGGTGGTGGCCATGCCCGCCTCCAGACGACGTGGCGCCTTGATCGCCGGTCTGGTCGCGCTGATGTTGTGGCTGTTGCCCGTGGGACTGCTGCTGATCACCGTCGGGCCGGGCAATGTCTTTACCGACATTGCCACCTTCTTTTCCAAGATGGCGGTCGTGACCTTTGGCGGCGCCTATGCGGTGCTGGCCTATGTCGCGCAAGAGGCCGTCGGCACCTATGGCTGGCTGGAACCGGGTGAGATGCTGGACGGGCTGGGCATGGCCGAAACCACCCCCGGCCCGCTGATCATGGTGCTGCAATTCGTGGGCTTTCTGGGCGCATACCGCGAAACGGACAGCCTGCTGGGCGGCACAATCGGCGGTCTGCTGGCAACTTGGGTCACGTTCGCACCCTGCTTTGCCTGGATCTTCCTTGGCGCACCATGGATGGAGCGGCTGCGCGAGAATCGTGCGCTGTCATCGGCCTTGACGGCGGTGACAGCGGCTGTGGTGGGCGTGATCCTTAACCTGGCGATCTGGTTCGCCATCCACGTCATCTGGCGTCAGGTGTTCAGGATCGAAGCAGGGCCATTTTCGATGGAATTGCCGGTGCTGTCATCGCTCAACTGGGCGGCGGCCATCCTGTCGGCACTGGCAATCTTCGCCCTGTTCCGCTTGAAGCTGGGCATGACGACCGTGCTGGCGGCCACCGCCATCGCCGGCATGGCGCTTTATCTGGCAGGATTTGCGTGACGCCGGCGTCGAGGCTTGGCGTCTAAGAGGTGCCCAGTTCGGCTTCAGCCCCCTGGACCGTCAATTCAACCGACGCCGACATCGCCACGGCGCTGGCCAGGCGCGCCTTTGCCAGCGGCAGCGGGCCAATCCTTGCGCCCGTAATGACAACATCGCCTGCCTTCAGCGGTCGCCCTTGCGCCCGCGCGTGATGCGACAACCAGCCCAGAAAATCCATGACGTCCGCCAAGGGGGCGGCGGCCTCGGTCGCGGCGATCCGCTGGCCGTCCAAGGTCAGCGCGATGCCCAGCCGGTCGGGCAGCCCGTCCTGCCAGTGAGGGACAGAGCCGCCAAGGATCACTGCGACCGAGTTGAAGCTGTCGGCCATCGCCTGTAATGGCGACGGCGCTGCGGCAAAGCGGGTTGCCACGATTTCAAAAGCAAGTCGGATATCGGCGATGCTGTTCAAATCCGGCTTTGGGCCGGGATCTTTGGCAAGGATCAGGGCCGTTTCAACCTCGACCATCGCATGCGACGGCAAAGCAAGCTGCGCACCGCTGTCAGCCAATGCAGCCTGCGGCAGGATCGAGGCTTCGCGGTCCACCCCGCCCAGCAAGGCCATTTTCCAGACGCCACCCGGATCGCCCAATCGCTGCATCACCGCCTGCTGCACGGCATAGGCGTCGCGGGTAGTTGCAGGTGATGGGCTCAGGGGTAATGCGGGCTTTCCGGTTTGGCGTGCATCAACAAGGGATGCGGCAGCGGCGTCAGCATCGAAAATATCGTTCATGTCGTTACCTTTTCGCCGAACAGGTCAGGCATTGCATCGTTTGGAATAACGGCCCCCGGATAGCCCACGACGATCGTTGCCAAACGGGCGGCAGAAAAGATGGCGTGATCCGGCGCGATGCCCTGATCCCGTGCCGCCAGATAGGCGGCGTTGAAGCTGTCGCCCGCGCCTGTCGTATCGGTGGCGGTAATGGCGGGTGGCAGATCATGGCGGGCAATCTGGCCCTGCCCACTGGCCCTGCGCAGAACCGTCGCGCCGCCTGTTGTCAGCACGATCTCCGCCTCGGTCATATCCATCAGCAGACGCATGGCAGCTTCCGGCGTGTCGCAACCAAAGCAAGCGGACATATCGTCCAGCGATGGCAGCACAAGCGAAGCAATGCCAGCCATACGGGTAATCACCTGTTGTGCCGCCACGGGATCGGGCCAAAGGGCCGGGCGATAGTTGGTGTCAAAGATGATCTGCGCACCCTCTGCCCGTCTGCGAACCAAAGCCTGCAGCAGGTTCTCGCGGCCTTGCGGATGCAAAACCGCAAGCGTCACCGCCGACAGAAACAGCGTTCCGGCCGTGTCCAGCGTCGCCAGATGGCACGGATCGTCAAAATGATCGCGGAACGGCGCCTGTTCGCGCCAATAGGTAAAGCTGCGTTCGCCCAACGCATCGGTGGAAATGAAGCTAAGGCCGGGACGGGCGCCCGGGCGGATCGCCAGATGCGAAATGTCGATCCCCTCGGCTGCGATATGGTCGCGCAGCCACAGGCTTTGCGGATCATCGCCAAGGCAGGACAGATAACCAACCTGATCGTGCGCGGTCAGTCGCGCCAGATAGATAGCCGTGTTCAGCGTATCGCCCCCTGCCCTGCGATCAAACGTCGACGGGGCGTCGGGGCGGGAGGTAAATTCAACCAGCGGCTCACCAATAGACAGAAAACGCATCTTAGGCCTCGTAAGGCGTCAATAACGGACGACCCGCGAAATGGGCGTCGATATTGTCCAGCACCAACCGCGACATTGCCCGCCGCGCCTCGACCGTGGCGGAACCGATATGCGGGGTCAGGACGCAGTTCGGCGCCTTTAGCAGCGATTGCGGGACATTCGGTTCGTCATCGAACACATCCAGACCCGCACCCGCAACCGCGCCTGTTTGCAGCGCATGGGCCAAGGCAGCGGCGTCAACCACCGGGCCACGGGCCACGTTGACCAGAATGCCGCCCGAACCAAGCGCATTCAGCGCCGCAGCACCAACCAGCCCGCGCGTATCGGCACCGCCCGCCGCAGTCACGAACAGCAGGTCGCAATCGCGGGCCAGCGCGACGGCATCGGGTCGAAATTCATCCGGGCTGCCAGGCTTTTCCTGCCGCGCCGTATACAGCACCTGCATCCCCATACCACGCAGCAGATCAGCCAGCCTGCGCCCGATCCTGCCATAGCCAAGGATACCCGCGCGGCGTTCCAGAACCGACATGCCCAGCCCCAGCTTGCCGCCCGCCGCCCAGTTACCCGCGCGCAGGAAGCGGTCGCCCTCGGCGATGCGGCGCCCGGCGGCCAGTGCCAGACCAAGCGCCATTTCCGCTACGGCCAGCGACAGCACGTCCGGGGTCGTTGTCACGGCGATGCCGCGTTCAGATGCCTGTTTCAGGTCAACCGCATCAACACCCACCCCATTCACCGCAATCAGGCGCAGATCGGGCAGCGCCGACATCTGTTCAGCCGTCAGACCCACATTGCCTGCGGTCAGAACGGCCTGCACATCGCCAGCTTGCGCAATATCGGTAACGACCTCGTAATCAGAGGCCAGACGATCCGCCATATCCTGCGGCTGCAACCGGGCCAGAACCAGAAGACGGGGGCGGCTCATGCGATTTGCCCCAGAAAGTTTTTCAACCGTTCGTTCTGCGGATTGTTGAAGAAAACATCAGGTGCGCCCTGTTCGACGATCATCCCCTTGTCCATGAAGATCACGCGGTCCGCGACGGCGCGCGCAAAGTCCATCTCGTGCGTGACGCACAGCATCGTCATGCCTTCGCGGGCAAGGTCGATCATCGTGTCCAGAACCTCTTTCACCATTTCAGGATCAAGGGCCGATGTCGGCTCATCAAACAGCATGATACGTGGCTTCATGCACAGAGCGCGGGCAATCGCGACGCGCTGTTGCTGACCACCGGAAAGCTGGGCCGGATATTTGTCGGCCTGTTCGGGAATCTTCACCCGCTCAAGATAATGACGCGCGGTCTGCTCGGCCTCGGCCCGCGGTGTCTTGCGGGTCTTCATCGGCGCAAGGATACAGTTTTCCAGTACGGTCATATGCGGAAACAGATTGAAGCTTTGAAACACCATGCCAACGTCCTGCCTGACCTTGGCGACATTATCGCCGCCTGCGGTCAGTTCGACGCCATCCACGTTGATCGTGCCGGAATGGATCGTTTCCAACTGGTTGATCGTACGGATCAGCGTCGACTTGCCCGAGCCGGAAGGCCCGCAGATGACGATCCTTTCACCACGCTCGACGGTCAGATCGACATCGACCAACGCATGATAGGCACCGTAGAATTTGTTCACGTCACGCATGATGATGGCGTGTTCGGTCATGATCCATCCCCTGTGAAAGCTGCCCGGCCGCCAAGGGCCGGGCTGATGCGTTATTACTCGGCCGTTTTGACGAAATCGGGCAGCGGTTCGCCCAGCCATTTCTGGTGGATATGATCCAGCGTGCCGTCAGCCTTGGCTTCGGCCACGAAGGCATCGACCTTTTCCAGCAGCGCATCCGATCCAGGCGCGACCGCGATCCCCTGCACCTGGCTGGACAGGTCGAATTTCTTGTCAAAGCGATCCCCCGCTGCCTGCGTAACCTGCGACATCACCACGTTCGACAGGCCAATCAGTTTCACCTGACCCGACATCAGCGCCTGAACCGAGCTGGCATCATCGTCAAAGCGGCGAATGTCGGTGCCTTCGGGCGCAACGCCGGTCACGCCCGTATCCTGGGTCGAGGCGCGCGTCACAGCGATTGACTGCCCGGCCAGAGCCGCGGCATCAGCAACCTGAACCCCGGCGTCGCCATAAACGGCAATGCTGATACCCGCATAGGGTTTGGAAAAATCGACCTTCTGGGCGCGTTCTTCCGTGATGCCAAGCGAGGCGACCAGAACGTCCACCTGTCCCGACAGCAGATAGGGAATGCGGTTCGGTCCGGTGACGGGCACGATCTGCGCCTCGACCCCCAGATATTCGGCCAGCGCCTTGGCAACATCGGCGTCATAGCCATCGGGCTGACCCGAGGCATCCAGAATGCCAAAGGGCGGGAAATCGACCAGCATTCCGACTTTGACGGTGCCCGCGCTTTCGATGGCTTCCAGATCTGCGGCCAGCGCCGGCCCGAACAGGCCAGCCGAGAAAGCCCCGGCGGCGATAAGGGTAAACAGACGGCGATTCAGTTTCATGTTCATGGTTTCCTCCTCCTTGGATAGTCAGCGCGTAATGGCACGGCGCATTCTGGTTTCCATGTGACGGGCCAACAGCGACAGCGGCCAGCACAGGATGAAATAGATTGCCGCGACCGTGCCAAAGACCAGAAACGGCTTGAAGGTCGCGTTGTTGACGATCTGACCGGCACGCGTCAGTTCCGTGAACCCGATGATCGAGGCCAGCGATGTGCCCTTGATCAACTGCACCAGAAAGCCGACTGTTGGTGCGGTCGCGATCCGCAGCGCCTGCGGCAGCACGACATGGCGCATCCGGTCGGGATAAGACAGCGCCAGTGCGGTCGCCGCTTCGGTCTGCCCCGATGGAACCGCTTCAATCGCGCCGCGCCAGATTTCGCCCAGATAGGCGCTGGCATGCAGGGTCAGCGCAACGGCGGCGGCCAGCAGCGGATTGATCGGCAAGCCCACGACGGCAAGACCGAAATAGACCAGAAACAACTGCATCAGCAGCGGCGTGCCTTGAAACACCTGAATGAACCAGGCCGCGATGCGGCGAAGCCACTTGCCATGCGACGTGCGGGCCAAGGCGATGCTCAGCCCACCGATGGCGCCGCCCAGAAAGGCGATGGCAGACAGGATCAGCGTCCAACGCGCGGCGGACATGATGAACAGGACATCGGCGGATGAAAATTCGCGGATCATGTCAACGGCTCGCTGGATAGGTGAAGAACAGGCGGCGGATCACGGCAAACAGCGCCGAAAAACCCAGTGACAGCAGGAAATACATGATCGTCAGGACCAGATAGATTTCAAAGCTGGCAAAGGTCTGCGCGTTCAGATCGGCCCCCGCCGACGCCAGATCATTGGCCGAAATCACCGATACGACGCTGGACGTCAGCATCAGATAGATGAACTGGCTGGTCAGCGAGGGATAGATGTTTCGCAATGCCGGTTTCAGCACGACATATCGGAATATCTTTGCCGGGCTAAGGCCAAGGGCGCGGCCTGCCTCGATCTGGCCCTGCGGAACGGATTCGATCCCCGCCCGGATAATCTCGGTCCCATAGGCACCGACATTGATCACCAGCGCGACCAGCGCGGCAGTATTGGCCGACATCGACACCCCGACCGCCGGCAAGCCAAAGAAGATGAAGAAGATCTGCACCAGAAACGGCGTGTTGCGGATCACCTCGACATAGACATCGATCAGCCATCTGACCGGACGAATGCCCGAGGTTTTTCCAATCGCCCCAAGAACGGAAACGATCAGGCCCAAAGCCATCGCCATCAGCGACAAACGGACGGTCAGCCATGCCCCATGAAGCAGCAGGTCCATACTGTCAACGACTGGCTGGAAGTTGAACTGATACATCTGCCCTCCCCGCGGATGCCTTGATTCCTCCAATTTAGAACGATCTAAATTCTGGTGATCAAAAAGTCAACCAAGTTTGCGCCCGCTGCTTTCCCGCAGCACCAACTGCGGCTTGATAATGGCGCGTTCGATGGCAGCGCCCTCCGCATTCAATCGCCGCGACAACAGTTGTGCCGCCGCCACGCCGATCCGATCCGGGGTCATCGCGACGCTGGTCAAGGGTGGATAGGTCAGCTGTGCCAGCGGCAGATCGTCCAGGCCCACAACATCGATGTCCCGCCCCGGCTCGCATCCTGCCTGACGCAGCCCCAGCATCAGCCCCGCCGCCAACACATCATTGAAGCACACCACCGCAGTTGGGCGACTGTCGAGGGCCAGAATCCGTGCTGCCGATTGCGCCGCCCCCTCCCATGTCAGGGGCGCTTCAACGATACCGGCATCTTCTGCGCCGGTCTGTTTCAGCGCCTTTGCAAAGCCAACCAGACGCTCCTCTCGGGCCGAGGTCAGGGCCGTGACCGACAGAAAGGCGATGCGATGATGGCCCAGATCGACCAGATGCCTGACGGCCAGACCTACGCCTTCGATATAATCCGCCCCGGCATAATCGGTCTGCCCTTTCCCGATTTCACGCAGCGATTGGACGATCGGCAAATTCCATCGCTGCAGCTTATGCAACAATTCGGGATCAGTGCCCTCGGCCGCGCACAGGATCACGCCGTCGACACCGTGGCCGCGAAACCGTTGCAGGATCGCATCCTGACGCGCCGGATCATCATGGCTGTTTGCGAGCAGGACCACCCGGTCATCCTGCTCCATGACCCGGTCGACCCCGGACAGAAATTCGGTGAAGAACGAATTGACAAGGTTGGGGACAATCAGCCCGACCGTCCGACTGCTGTTATTGCGCAGTCGCGCGGCCCCGATATCGTGGACATAATCCAGATCGGCCATCACCTGCTCGACCTTTTCGCGCGTGTGGGCCGCGACCAGAGGAGATTTGCGCACGACCAGCGAAACCGTGGCGCGTGAGACACCGGCGACGCGGGCGACTTCTTGCAAGGTGATCTTCTTGGGCATTCTCTCTCCGTCGGTTTGGGCATCAATATGAGCGATTGATCCGAAAACTGACAGAGGCCGGAATCATTCCGTCACATGTGGATAAGCGGTCAGAGCGTATCAACGATGCGGGTCACGATCGCGCGTAGATCATCGAAATATCCGCCACCGCGTGCCGGCTGATTCGGATCAGAGGTGATCGCGATGCTCAGGCGCTTTTGCGGCACAACGACCAGCATCTGTCCCCCATATCCACGGGCATATGCCGCGTTCCACCCGCCGAAACGCGTCAAAAACCATCCATAGCCATATTGATCGCCCGAAAATGGCGATCGAACACGCGGCTGCCATGACGTTTGCAACCAGGCTTGGCTGACGACGCGTCGCCCATCAATCTGCCCGCCGTTCAGCACCATATCGCCAATCCGCACAAGGCCAAGCGGGCTGATCGCCATGTCATTACCGCCCAGATAGCGCCCCTGCGGATCGGCAACCCAAGGGGGAATTGCGATGTCCAGCGGATTGCCCAGCCATTCCTGCGCCAGCCGGTGCAGGTTCTGACCCGCTGCACGCGACAGGGCCGCACCCAGGATATGCCAGCCACCGGTTGAATAGATGAAGCGCCCGCCGGGGCGCCCCTCCAGCGGCCGGCGCAGCGCATAGTCCACCCAGTCGTTGCTGGACACCCAACTGCCATAATTGCCCCCGGACGTTCCGCCAAGACCCGTTTGCATCGTCAACAGGTTGGCAATCGTCAGATCATCCCGCGTGTCGCCAAAGGGCTTGCGACCCAACAATGGCAAGACCGGCTGATCCACGCCTTCAAGGACACCGCGATCAATCGCAATTCCAGTCAACAGCGCAACAAGGGTCTTGGACACGGATTTCACATTGGCAGGCCGATCCAATGCGGGGCCGCGAAACGCCTCGGCCAAGACCTGCTGTCCGTTTTGGTGAATGACCAGACTGCGAAACTGGTCCAGCCGGGACGCCGTATCCCTGACTGGCGCCCAATCATTTGTCTGCGCCCGCAAGGGCGCGGCGAATGCGGGCCATGTCATCGCCGCCGCCGTCGCGTTCAGAAAATATCGTCGGGAGATATTGCGCATCAAACCGCCATGCGTTTTGGGAATGATCCCAATCTGGTCAGGAAAGAATGACCGTGCAATTAACCAATTGGTGAGCGTGGCGGCAAGCGGACGCGCCCTTATTCGCTCAACGGTGTCCAGACCACCTCTGAGATGCGGGGGGCGCCGGTGGCCAGCATCACCAGCCGGTCAAAGCCAAGCGCGCATCCCGAGGCGGGCGGCATGAACGAAAGTGCCGCCAGAAAATCTTCATCCAGCGGATAGCGTTCGCCATAGACGCGGTGCTTTTCGTCCATCTCAAGCAAAAAGCGCCGCCGTTGTTCAGCCGGGTCGGTCAGTTCGCCAAAGCCATTCGCCAGCTCAACTCCGCAGGCATAAAGCTCGAACCGCTCTGCCTCGCGCGGGTCACTGACCGAGCGGCGGGCAAGCGCCGCTTCGGCCGTGGGGTAACGGTCAAGGATCAGCGGTCGGCCATGACCCAGATGCGGCTCGACCTTTTCGATCAGAACGCGGGACAGCATGTCGGACCATGTATCGTCGTCCGCCAGACTGATCCCCTGGGCCTGCACCTGTGCGCGCAACGCCGCTGCATCGGTATCGCCACCATCACAGGTTGCCAGCAGGTCTATTCCCGCAAATTCGGTAAATGCCTGGGCCACGCTAACGATGTCAGGCGCGGCATAGGGATCACAACTCCTGTCCCCGTGCCGGAACAACTCGGCACCCGCCGCTTCGGCTGCAAGTGCAAGATAGCGGGCGCAATCGTGAAACAGCACCTGATAATCCTGACCCGCGCGATACCATTCCAGCATGGTGAATTCCGGGCTGTGCTGAATGGTCTGCTCGCGGTTGCGCCAGACATGGGCGAAGGAAAAAATCCGCTCCTCGCCTGCGGCCAGCAGTTTTTTCATCGCGAATTCGGGGCTGGTATGCAGATACATTGGCCGTCGTTCATCGTCGCTGCCAATCTGTTCGGTCACAAAGGCATGCAGATGCGCCTCGTTCCCGGGACTGACGACGAGGGCAGCCGGGTCCACTTCGATGAAATCTTCAGATTCCAGCCAGTCCCGGATCGCGCGCTGCGCACGGTTTCGGGCCAGCAGCAGCGGCCTGCGATCCGCGTGACGGGCGCGATCCCACCATGGGCTTGCGGCAATCGATGGGGTGCTGGGCTGGCTCATCGCGAAACTTTCTTGTGGCTGGCGATATCGGGAAAAATAGGCTAAACGACCGCATCTTCTTCGGCATGTCACCTAGCCGAGCATCGGTTTCTTGAAAAGCAGGCAAGGGAAATACCTTGAAAGTTATCGCTTCCAGCCTTCGCAAAGGCAATGTCGTGGACATTGATGGCACGCTGTATGTCGTCCTGACCGCGCAAAACTTCCACCCCGGCAAGGGCACGCCGGTCACACAGGTCGACATGCGCCGCATTTCGGACGGCACCAAGGTGTCGGAACGCTGGAGAACGACCGAACAGGTTGAACGCGCCCATGTCGATGAACGTGAATACGACTATCTTTACGAGGACGACGAAGGCTTTCACTTCATGGAGCCGGAAACCTATGAACAGTTGGTCGCCGGCCGCGATGTCATCGGCGATGACAATGTCTTCCTAGGCGAAGGTGTCCGGGTTTTCCTGCAGGTTCACAACGGCCTGGTGATCGCGATGGAGCTGCCCCAGAAAGTCGTCGTCGAAGTCGCCGAGACCGAACCGGTCGTGAAAGGGCAGACGGCATCGTCCAGCTACAAGCCGGCATTGGCAACCAACGGCGTCCGCGTCATGGTTCCGCCGCATATTGATGTCGGCACCAAGGTCGTCATCAACACCGCAGACCGTTCCTATGTGGAACGCGCCAAGGGCTGATCGCTTTGCGACATCACTGAAAGGGCCGCACGATGCGGCCTTTTTTAATGCCTGCTTTTAATGCCTGCGCAACAGGCTTGGTTCAGAGCGAACCGATACGATCCGGCCCGCCAGCCATTTTGCCTGATCGCGAATGTCAGGGATGGCGGTAATCTCCCAGAACGCGGCCCTGGAAACTGGCCCCATGGCATAGATACGCGGGTTGGGCGTGCCTTCGCGATCCAGCAATTCGCAATCGCCGCTGACATCCAAACCTAGCCGCAGCGGATCAAGACGCGCTGCCCCCTGCTGCAACAGATCAGCGATCAGCGGTGTCGCGTGTTTTTCTGGATCGTGCCGGATGCCCCTGCAATCAATGATACGGGCGGCGGCAATCGCCGTTTCCTCGTCAGAGCCGCGCCGCCGGATGATCGCTTGCAATTGCCCCGCGTCAGACCGCTCACCGCGCTGGAATGAGGCTGAGATCAGCCTGATTTGACCCTTGCGCAGCGCCGAATGCACAAGCCGCGAACTTTCTGGCGGCAAACGGTGGCGATGCACCTCCCACCACGATGCGCCGTGTCGCAGGAATCTTTTACGCTCTTCGATTGGCAGGCTGCGCCAGATACGACGCAAATGCGGGCGCAGGCCATCAACGGCGTCTCGCCATGTTCCGCCCTTTGCTTCGGCCAGTTTCACCTGATGGCGCAGCCATGACATCAACTGACTGACGGGCGCGCCCAACGGCACTTGATCGGCAGGAATGTCCAGCGCGGTTCCCGTGGCATGCTCGCGTGGCAATTGACCGCGACGAGAGACAACGACGATTTCGCCTTCATGCCCGGATTTCAGCAGCGAAACCGCGTGATCGACCATGGACAGGCCAGAGCCTATGACGACCACCCGTTCATCCTTTGGCAATATATCAACGGCTTCCCAAGCCCCTTGGACCAACCCCGCTGGATCAGCACCGGGCAACGCATGCCCTGTTGCCAGAACGGCAATATCACCAACCACAACGCGGCCATCGTCAAGATGCGCGGCCACGCCATCCGGCAGATCATCCAACCGCCGACAGGTCTGATGGATACAGTTCAACACCCCCTCTTCCATCTGACGCCATGGGGTCAGCAACCCTGACATGTATTCGCCATACAGTTTGCGACTGACAAAGCGGTCCGAGGTGTTCTGTTGTCCCGGCTGCCGCACCTGCAGCCATCTGACGAAATGATCCGGCTTATCGGGATAGGCGCTCATATTTGCGACGCGGGTGTTCAATAGGTGATCGGCGTCTTCGGTCGAATATGCAACGCCGCAGCCCAACATATGCCGGCCTTCGATGATCGTGACGCGGAGGCGATCATGGCATTGCCGCAGCAGAAGTGCCGCAAGCAGAACACCACTGGCCCCGCCACCGATGATGATCACATGTTCAGGGCCAGTCCTTGAGCTGCGCTTCAGCTGTTCATTCATCACGCGCGGCCCGCATTATATCAACTGGACAACGAAGACGGCGAGGACAGCCATATTCGTCAGGACCAGCGCCCAGCGAATGATGCTTTCTGCATTGTCCGGTTCGCGTTCATCACGTGCCATTTGACGCAGATGAAATTCGGTTTCGATGTCATACATGATGCACCTTTGAAGGTCTGGGGCGCGCCACCGGCGGCCCGTTCGTTAGCGAGATTGCGTGCGCAGTTCACCGGCCCAGCCCGTTGCCGATGCAAACAGCCGACGAATTGTCGAAGGACGCGCGGTCTGTTCGATCAGGTTGTCACGGATCAGCTTGCCACCGGCCCAGGGACCGTAGCCCGAAGCCACGTTGATATGCCCGGCATGTCCCAGATCGACCAGTTCGGCCCCCCAGGTTTCGGCCAGATCCTCGGCGCGTGCATAGGGCATCCACGGATCGTTGCGGCTGGCAACCAGAACCGTCGGAATGTCAAAGCTGGCCTTCGGGAAAGTCCCGAAACCTTTGGCCCGATCGCATTTGGACGCCTCGGCCGGCGCGACCAGAATGGCACCGCGCACCTTGAGATCAGGCCAGTTGGCCAACAATTGTGCGATGATGACAGAGCCGAGCGAGTGCCCCACCAGAATGCTGTTGGGATGCTTGATCACGGTCACAGCCAACGCCGCCTCCCACGCCTCGCGCACCGGGCGATGCGGTGCCGGCATGTCGATCAGCATGGCATTCGGGTCCGTCCGCGCCCACCAGTTCTGCCAATGGGGCGCCGGAGATCCGTCCAGTCCGGGAACGATCAGGGTCTTGGTCATGGTCGTCATCCTCTGCTTAATCTCACTTAAAACTACAATATTTATCGTGATTTAATATTCCAAATTAAGCCGGATTTGGAGAATGAAAATCTACCCTTGGGGATGAGAACCTTGGCAGAAGATGTGACATATTGATTTGATTTAAATCATGAAATTTTAATCTCAGCACCAAAATGAACAAGGGCGCCAGCGGCGCCCTTCTTTCGGTCATGCGAATCGAATTTTGCTATGTGCTTTCCGCGATCCGCCGCCAGGTTGCAACAAACTCTGCCGCACGGGTTGCGGTTTCAATCGCTGTCTGACCCGGACGATACAACGACTGCCCCAGACCAAAACCAGTCGCCCCCGCCTGCCAATAGCGCGACATGGTTTCCGCATTGACGCCGCCGACCGGCAACAGCCGTATATCTTTGGGCAATACGCTGCGCATCGCCTTGACCGCAGCCGGAGGAAACATTTCTGCCGGGAAAAGCTTCAGCGCCGCGGCACCAGCGTTCAGCGCGGCAAACGCTTCGGATAAGGTGCCGATGCCGGGGAAATAGACCATGCCCAGCCGGGCGGCTTCGGCCGCGACGGCCGGATCGAAATTCGGCGCAACGATCAATTGTCCCCCCGCCTGATGGACCGCCCGCACGTCTTCGGCCTGCAAAACGGTTCCCGCACCGATAATCGCATCGGGCAGTTCCTTTGCCAGCCGCGCAATGCTGTCCAACGGATCGGGCGAATTCAGCGGCACTTCGATCAGCGTAAAGCCCGCCTCGGTCAATGCCTTGCCGATATCGACAACCTCATCCGGGCGAACGCCGCGCAAAATTGCAACCAATGGGCAGGCGTCAAAGGCTTTCTGCCAGTTCGTCATCAGATTATCCCCGCATGTTTTGCGATTGTCCAAAGCCCGCGCTGCGCCATTCCGGGCGCGGCAATCGTGGCTTCAATTCCCTTGGTCTGTAGCGCCATCAGATAGCGTTCGGCCAGATCACCGCGACCGATGATGGTGACCGTCCGTTGCGCATCCTCGGTCACGGAATGCGCGACCTCATCCCCGATCAGCAGGCCGGACAGATAGTCTGCCACCTCGGTCGCAGCCAGCCGGTCCATCAGCGCCAGACTGCGAGCCGAAAAGATACGTCCCAGCAATGGCCCATCGGCCGCGCCCGCCTGTAGACCGCGCAGAAACGCCGCTGGACTGGGTGCCCCCTGCTGGATCAGCCGACCAAGGATCGAATGCTCGGACAACAGCTGGAACACCTCTCCGGTCATCACGGTGCGGAACGCGGTCAGCTTGCCGTCCTGAACCTGCGCCCATTTGTTATGGGTGCCGGGCAGGATGAACCGGCCCTCGCTGACACCGCTGGCGGCGATATGGCCGATGATCTCGGTTTCCTCGCCACGCATGACATCTGGCGACGGGCCGTCGCGGTCGCTGATCGCACCGCTGACGAACCAGATGCGGTGGCCATCGAAATCCTCATCGACCAGCGTCTGCGCCAACGCCTCGACGCCCAAAGGCAGCGGCTGATACGGCGTTTCGACCCAACCATTCCGGCTGGTGATCATGCCGGACGCGATGATCGGCACGGATGGGTGCAGCCACGGGCCAATGGCGGCGGTCAACGCAGCCTGAAACCCACCGGGCAGTTTCGCCGCGGCCAGAATGCCGGGGCCTTGGTTGACGCGATCCAAAACCTGCCCGTCCGCGCCCATACGCCACGCACGAAACGAGGTTGTGCCCCAATCAAGGCCGATCAAACTGGCCGTCATTGGTTGAATCCATATGAAACGGAGTGGCGATATTTTTCGCCGGGCCGCAGGATCGCATCGGGAAAATCGGGCCGGTTGGGCGCATCCGGCCATGATTGCGTTTCCAGTGCCACGCCCGCATGGGCGCCATAGGTCTGCCCGTCCAGTCCCGGCTCGGCCTTGAAGTGGCGACCATCGTAAAACTGCAATCCGGGTGCATCGGTTGTAACTGTCATGCGAAGCCCGGACCGACCGGTCAGGCGCGCGACCGTTTCCCGTTGCCCAGATCCATTGTTCAGGCAGAAATTATGGTCATAACCGGATGCGCCGATCTGGCGCGGTTGCCGGAAATCGAAGGCCGTCCCGGCCACCGGCGCCATTCCCGGCAGCGGGATCAGATCCTGATCGACGGGCAGGTAACGGTCGGCATCGATCCACAGCTCATGGTGCCGGACATCACCACCACCGTCCAGATTGAAATAGCCGTGATGGGCAAGGCTGCAAGGCGTCGGGGCATCCGTTTCAGCGGTGAAATCGAACGCCAGCGTTGAGGCGTGCAGTGCTATTTCCGCCATGACATGCAAGTTGCCGGGAAAGCCCATATGGCCATCGGGTAGGCTGACGGACAGCGTAACCCGGTCAGCCGCGAGGTCCTCGACCGTCCAGATTTGCTGATCCAGACCGTCCGATCCGCCATGCAAGGTATGCCGATCCAGAAAATTCTGATCGGTCTGATAGTCACGACCGTTTAGCGCAAATCGCCCGCCGCCGATGCGATTTGCAAAGCGGCCGACGATTGCGCCCCAATATCGCGCCCGACCCAGATATGCGGCCACGTCCGGGCTGCCCAGAACCAGCGGAGCGGCGACGCCGTCCATCCGCAAATCCTGCACGATCCCGCCAAGCGTCAGCACCTGCGCGGTCATGCCCTGTGATTGCAGAGTGATGCGCTGCACAACCCGGCCATCGGGCAAAGTTGCGACGGTTGAAACGGTCACAGAATGACCCGAGGCTCGGGGATCGTGAGCAGATCATGGGTGACCAGATATGTCAGACCCTGCTGCGCATCAGGATTGTCGATATTTTCCAACGCGGTCGTGACCAGCATCTGCCCAGTCTCACCAAATGCGGGGCAAGAGCTGTGTTGACCTCCCACGTCAAAGCGATGCGTCTGCTTGCCTGTCGCGTCAAAACGCTGAACAGCCCCCTGTCCCCACAGGGCGCAGCAAAAGCCGTCATCGGCATCCATGATCGCGCCGTCCGGGCCTTCGTCCCATTCACTCAGATCCAGATACAGTTCTCTGCGTCCTTCGGGCCAACCGTCAGCGTCCAGCCGCTTCCGCCAGACAAGGCCCAGATGCGTGTCGGCAAAATGCGCGATCCGCCCATCCGCTGAAAAACAAATCGCGTTCGGGATGGTCACGTCATCGAAAAGCTGGCGAACCTCGCCGCGGTAATAGCGGTAGATCGCCCCTGCCCCGGGCTGCGCGGATTTACCCATCGTGCTGAACCAGAAACCACCTTGACGATCCGCGCGACCATCGTTGGAGCGGGTGGCGGCGTCATCCGCCTCGACCGCGACAAGATCGGTCAGCGCGCCCGATGTCAGATCCAGAACCGCCAGCCCCGTTTCGGTCGAAATCAGCAGGCGGTCCCGGTCGATCCAGCCCGCAGCGGACGCCATGCGGTCAAAGCGCCATTCCAAAGGGCCAGTGTCATCCCGTGACAGCAAACGGCGGCGCAGAATGTCAAACCAGAAAAACTGACGTCTTTCGGGATGCCACAAGGCACCTTCGCCCAATTCGCAAACCCGATCATCAAAAACAATTGCTGTCATGCTTGTCCCCTTTGCTGCGCCATCCGCATTTGCGACAACCTCAGCAGTCCTTTTTGTAACAGAATAAACGCCAATAGCAGAATGCCGATCACAATTTTTGTCCACCAGCTGGACAAGGTGCCGTCGAAAACGATGTAGGTCTGGATCAGTCCCATGGTCAGCACCCCGATCAGCGTGCCGAACATATAGCCCGCCCCGCCCGTCAGCAGGGTGCCGCCGATCACCACGGCGGCAATCGCCGTCAACTCGGTTCCCACAGTGGCCAGCGAATAACCCGATCCGGTATAGATCGAAAATACGATCCCGGCCATTCCGGCCATCAGTCCGGAAAACGCATAGACCATGATGGTCGTGCGTCCCTGCCGGACGCCCATCAGACGAGCCGTCGTCTCGCCCCCGCCCAGGGCATAGACGCTGGTGCCGAAGCGCGTGCGATGGGCAACGATCATCCCCGCGACAAAGGTCAGCACCATCAACACACCGATCAGCGTCAGCCGCCCCTTGCCCGGCATCAGGTAATAGGCGCCTTGCAATGTTTGATAGAACGGATGCGTAATCGGCACGGATTCAATCGACAGCATATAGGCCGCGCCACGGGCCAGAAACATTCCCGCCAGCGTCACGATGAAGGCGGGCATCGCCAGCCGGTCGATCAGGAAGCCCATTGCCGCGCCGAAAGCCGTGGTCAGCATCAGCAGCAACGTGAACACGATCAGCGGGTGCAGCCCGGTATCGCGCAACAGCACCGCAATGAACACGCCGGAAAAGGCAATGACCGCCCCCACAGACAGGTCGATCCCGCCCGACAGAATAACCATGGTCATGCCCACGGCGACAATGCCCAGATAGGCGTTATCCGTCAGCAGGTTGCCGATCACCCGTGTGGACAACATGTTCGGAAACTGTATCCAGCACAGCAGATAGGCCAGCAGAAAGATCCCGATGGTGATGTAAAGCGGCAGGGCGCGGGTGCTCATCTGACGCCTCCCTGCAAGGCCGCTTCCCTGGCGGCCCGCTGGCTGTCCCGCCACAAACGCCATTCGGCGGCTATACGCGGCGACTGCAGCACAAGGATGATCAGAACAAGCACCGCCTTGATGACAAGGTTATATTCCGACGGAAAACCGGCCAGCCTGATCCCGGTCGTGATGATTTGAATGATCAGGGCGCCGATAATCGACGCTGCAATCGAAAAACGCCCGCCCAGCAGGGAGTTTCCCCCGATCACCACGGCAAGAATGGCGTCCAGTTCCAGCCACAGCCCGGCGTTATTGGCATCCGCGCCGCGAATATCGGCGGTGACGATCAACCCGGCCAATGCCGCACACAGACCCGAGGCGACATAGACCGCGATCAGCAGAACATGTGCATTTACCCCAGCCAGGGCGCTGGCACGACGGTTGATGCCGATAGCCTCGATCAGCAGGCCAAGCGCACTGCGCCGCATCAGCAAGGTGACCAGTAGCGCCGTGATGATCCACAGCCATGCAGGCACGGGCAGACCCAGCAATGTGCCCGACCCCAGCCATGCAAAACCCGGATCGGTAAAGGTCAGAATGCGCCCCTCGGTAATCAATTGCGCGATGCCGCGCCCCATCGTCATCAGGATCAGCGTGGCGACAAAGGGCTGGATGCCGACAATCGCGACCAGCGCGCCATTCCACAGCCCTGCCAGCGCACCCGCAGCAAAGGCCAGCAAGATTGCGGCAGGCAGCCCCCAGCCGGCCGAAATCGCCGCCGCCGCAACCGCACCGCAGATCGCCATGATCGTGCCGACGGACAGATCAATCCCGCGCGTGGCAATCACCAGCGTCATTCCCGTCGCCAGCAGGGCCACCGGCGCGGCGCGTTTGACGACATCGATCAACGGACCGACCAACCGCCCGTCGGCAAGCGTCACCGAAAGGAAGGACGGGTAAACCGCCGTGACCAATACCAGCAGCGCAATCAGCGCGATGATCTGCGGGGCAAGACGTTTCAGTGCCGCCATCATCAGGCTAGCTCCTTGGTCTGCGCGTCTGTCGCGGCGATGGCTTTCATGATCTGGTCCGGGTTCATCAGATCGCCGGTCAGTTCTGCGACATGCCGGCGGTCGCGCAGGACGATCACCCGGTCCGAGACTGCAATCAGTTCGTCAATCTCGGATGAGATCACCAGCAACGACATGCCCTGATCCGTCAGTTCGTGGATCAGCCGGACAATCTCGGCATGGGCGCCAACGTCGATGCCGCGCGTTGGTTCGTCCAGGATCAGAAAGCGCGGGTTCATCGCAAGCCATCGGGCCAGCACAACTTTCTGCTGATTCCCACCAGACAACTCTCCGATACGTTTTTCGCGCCCGGTCGTGCGGATATCCAGACGTTTGATGTAATCATCCGCCAGCCGGTTCTGCTGATCGCGCGGGATCGGCCGTGCCCAGCCACGGCGGGCCTGCAAGCCAAGGGTGATGTTTTCGCGGATCGACAGGTCCGCGACGATGCCATCGGTTTTGCGATCTTCCGGGGCGAAGCCGAAACCGTTGCGGATCCCGGCGCGTGGATTGCTGATGTCGATCTTACCCGATTGGTCGCGGGCGCTGCCAGTCGCCGCATTGCGCAGCCCGAACAGCAGTTCAGCCGTTTCGGTCCTGCCAGACCCTAGCAGCCCAGCCAGGCCGACAACCTCTCCCTGTCCCACGGCCAGGTCGAAAGGCGCGATCACGCCCCGACTGCCGATCCCCTCAAAGCGCAGCATCGGGGGGCGCGGTCCCCGGTTTATGGTGTCATGGCTGGTCGCATCTTCAAGTTCGCGGCCCAGCATGTGACCGATCAGGCTGACCCGGTTCAGATCGCGGGTGTTTTCAGTCACGATCTTGCGGCCGTTTCGCAGCACCGTAACACGGTCGGTCAGGTCAAAGACCTGATCCAGAAAATGCGACACGAAGATGATGCCCAGCCCGCGTTCGCGCAGGCCGCGCACCACGTCGAAAACCAACTGAACCTCTTGCGCGTCCAGACTGGCGGTCGGTTCATCAAGGATCAGCACCTTGCCCGACAGCGCCGCCGCGCGGGCGATCGCAATGATCTGCTGAATGGCAACGGAGTAGCTGCCAAGATTGCGGTCCACGTTCAGATCAAGCCCATAGGCTTGCAACATCCGCCGCGCCTGCGCCCGCATGGCGCGATTGTCGATCAGACCAAAGCGGCGCGGTTCCCGACCGAACATCAGGTTCTGCGCGACAGTCAGATTGGGCAGCAGATTCACTTCCTGATAGACGGTGCCGATGCCCAGATCCTGCGCCTGAACAGTGGATTGCGGGGCGATTTCCGTCCCCTCCAAAAGCACTGTGCCCCCGTCGCGCCGATATGCCCCGGTCAGGCATTTGATCAATGTGGATTTTCCCGCACCGTTTTCGCCCAGAAGCGCGTGGACCTCGCCCGCTTGCAGGTCGAAATCGACGCCGTCCAGGGCGCGGGTTCCGGGGAACATCTTGTTCAGGGATCGGATGGACAGAAGCATGTTGCCGCCTTTCTGTCTGATGCCGGGCCATGCAGTTGCGCGGCCCGGCAGACCATGGATCAGTAACCCAGACCTTTACGCGCCTCGTATTCACCAGCAGGATCATCGGATTGCGTGAACAACTTCGATTCCGTCTGGATGAATTTCGCAGGCTCGGTCCCGTCCGCCCAATAGGCTTTCAGCGCATCGAACGCAGGCCCTGCCATATTCGGCGTGAGTTCGACCGTGGCGTTTGCTTCGCCCGCGGCCATGGCCTGAAAAATATCCGGCACGCCATCGATAGACACGATCAGGATATCCTTGCCCGGTGCCAACCCGGCCTCCTTGATGGCCTGGATTGCGCCCACGGCCATATCGTCATTATGGGCGTAAAGCGCGCAGATATCCTTGCCGCCGTTTTCGGCCTGAAGGAAACTTTCCATCACCTCCTTGCCCAGTGCACGGGTAAAATCGCCGGTCTGGCTGCGGACGATGGACAGGTTGGCGTGGTCCTTGATGGCGTTTTCAAAGCCCGTCTTGCGGTCGATGGCAGGGCTGGATCCGGTAGTGCCTTGCAGTTCGACGATCCTGCATTCCCTGTCGCCGACCTCGTTGACCAGCCAGCCGCCCGCGACCTCACCCTCATGCACCAGATTGGATCCGACAGCCGTCAGATACAGATCATCCGAACTGTCCACCTGACGGTCCAGCAGGACGACCGGGATTTCAGCCTCTTTCGCTTCTTGCAGAACGGAATCCCAGCCGGTCGCCACGACCGGGGCCAGCAAAATCGCATCGACGCCCTGCGCGATAAAGGAACGCAACGCCGCGATCTGGTTTTCCTGCTTCTGCTGCGCGTCCGAGAATTGCAGCTGATAGCCGCGTTCTTCCGCCTGACTTTTGGTCAGCGTCGTTTCTGCAGCGCGCCAGCCGGATTCAGATCCGATCTGGGAAAAGCCGACAGTTTCGCCATCGGCCAGCGCCGCCGTGGCCGAGATGGCCATGGCAGCAACCGTCGTGAAAAGGGTCTTTCTGGTCATGGTATCCTCCCTGATTTATGACCGTGGGTGGGCGCGGCCGGTATGGTCAGTCGCGCAAGTCTTCGGGCAGCAGGGCGTCGGGAATGTTCTGATAGCTGACCGGACGCAGAAAGCGGCGGATCGCCATCGTGCCAACGCTGGTTGCACCGAAATTCGTGCTGGCCGGATAGGGGCCGCCGTGAACCATGGCATCGGCAACCTCGACCCCCGTGGGCCAGCCATTCGCCAGCACCCGGCCTGCCTTGCGTTCCAGGACCGGCATCAGCCGAGCGGCCAGCGGGATGTCGGCATCATCCATTTGCAGGGTCGCGGTCAGTTGCCCCTCCAGCCCGCGTGCCAAATCGATCATCTGGTCGTCATCCTTGACAGTGACGATCAGACCCATCGGGCCAAAGACTTCTTCGCCAAGCGCATGGTCGCGCAGAAAGTCATCGGCGGTCGTGCGATAGACGTTCGGGCGGGCATTGCGCCCATGGCTTTCCGTTCGCGTCACGGTCGCGGCCAGATCGCCAATCCGCCCAGCCCCGTCACGATAGGCCTGCGCCATATCATGGGTCAGCATGACCTGTTCGGCCACGGCGTCTGACGCCCTCGCGGCGGTATCGACAAAGGCGTCGGCGCCGTCTGCCGGCAGAACCAGCAAGCCGGGATTGGTGCAGAACTGACCCGCGAAAAGCGTCAGACTGCCGACCCAGCCTTCTGCGATTTGCGCGCCACGGGTGGCCAACGCCTCGGGCAGCACAAAGCAGGGATTGATGCTGCCCAATTCGCCATAAAACGGGATCGGCTCGGGCCGTGCCGCGCACAGATCGAACAATGCGCGACCGCCCCGCAGGCTGCCGGTAAAGCCAACGGCCTTGATCAGCGGATGTTCGACCAGCGCCTTGCCCACCGCGTTGCTATCCCCGTGGATAAAGGAAAAGACGCCCGCGGGCATACCGGTTTTCTGGATGGCCGCGTGGATGGCTTCGGCGATGATTTCACCCGTGCCCGGATGGGCCGGGTGGCCCTTGACGACGACAGGACAGCCCGCCGCCAGCGCAGATGCCGTGTCGCCACCTGCTGTTGAGAACGCCAGCGGAAAGTTGGACGCACCAAAGACCGCGACCGGGCCGATCGGGCGCTGGATCAGACGCAAATCAGGACGTGGCGGCTGGCGATCCGGCAATGCACCGTCGTGTCGGCGATCCAGATAGTCGCCATCCCGGATATGCTGCGCAAACAGGCGCAACTGCCCCGTCGTCCGGCCGCGTTCGCCCTGCAACCGCCCGGCAGGCAGCCCGGATTCCTGTGTCCCGATTTCGGTCACATCATCGCCGCGTGCGTCGATCTCATCCGCGATGGCATCCAGAAATGCGGCCCGTTCCGCCCGGCTGGTATAGCCATAAACCTCGAACGCCTGCTCGGCCGCCCAAACCGCGCGATCAACCAGCCCCTCGTTGCCCGAGGCGAATTCATGCACCGGACCATGAGCTGGCGAGGATGCGAAGGTCTTGTCCCCGTCGATCCATTCGCCTGCGATCAGATGTTTCCCTTTCGGAGTGTAGGTCATCGTTCTTCCTTAGAATTCAAAATCTTCGACTGTGTTTCTGCGGCCAAGCGTGAAAGCATCGGCGACCAGAACCATGGGGGACAGGTCAACGTCGCAACGCTTTTCGCCGATCAACTGCGCCATCTGCGCGTAAAGCGTGGGATATTCCGCGCCCAGTATCTTGTCGTCGCCCTCTACCGCCTTGCCATCGATTTCCAGCTTGTTGCCGCCATTGCGCAGCGCAAGATGTCCGCCATCGGTGACAAATTCCATGTCCCATGTCTGCGGGCCTTGCTCGCGGAAATCAAAATCGGCGGTGATATTGCCGCTGAATTGCAACCGCGCGGCAATCGGGGCCTGACGGTTGCCGGGAATGTCGATTTCGGCGCCTGTCAGGTAGATTGGCATAGGCAGAATTTCGGTCAGGATCGAGGTGGCGTTGATACCGGGGTCAAAGACGCCCATGCCGCCGGCCTCGAAGATCCAGTCCTGACCGGGATGCCATTTGCGCACATCCTCGCGCCAGATCACGCGGCCTTCACGGATGGTCCGGTCGGCTAGCCACGCTTTCGCGCTGGCGACGCCATGAGCACAGCGCGAATGCCATGTCGCAAACAACGACACGCCCTGCGCCCGCGCCAGATCATGCAGGATATGCACCTCGGCCAAGGTGGCGCCCGGAGGTTTTTCCAGCATCACATGCCGCCCGGCCAGCAACGCGGCCTGCGCCGCCTGAAAGCGCGGAACGGGTGGCAGGCACAGGCTGACGGTGCCGATGTCGGGGCGTGCCGACAGCATATCTTCGATGCTGGTAAACGCCTCGACCCCATCGACCTTGCCGCTGCGCGAAACAGTGGCCGCCAGTTCCCAATCCGGACCACCCGCAATCGCCGGGACATGCTGATCCACGGCGATCTTTCCAATGCCGACAAGCGCGATCTTCATCAGTGGCTGTCCTTTCCGACGTCATTGCCGCGACATCCTTTCAGGAAGTCCAGATCGGCCCCGGTATCCGCCCCCATCACATGGGCCTGATGCAACCATGCGTAACCGCCGGTCGGTTGGTCGGGCAGCGGCGTCCATTCGGCCAGCCGCGCGGCCAAGTCCTCGTCGCTGATATCCAGATGCAGGCGGCGGTTCGGCACGTCCAATTCGATCATGTCACCGTTGCGCACCACGGCCAACGGGCCGCCCGCCGCAGCTTCCGGGCTGGTATGCAGCACCACCGTGCCATAGGCGGTGCCCGACATGCGCGCATCGCTGATCCGCACCATGTCGGTGATGCCCTTTTTCAGCACCTTGGGCGGCAGCCCCATATTCCCGACCTCGGCCATCCCCGGATAACCCTTGGGGCCGCAATTCTTCATCACCATGATGCAGGTTTCGTCGATATCCAGCGCATCGTCGTCAATCTTCGCCTTGTAGTCGTCGATATCCTCGAACACGACGGCGCGACCCCGATGGGTCAGCAGATGCGGACTGGCGGCGGATGGTTTCAGCACCGCGCCATTCGGGGCAAGGTTGCCGCGCAGCACGGCGATACCGCCCTGTTGGGTCAACGCCTTGTCGGCGGGCAGGATGACATCGTCGTTCCAGTTGACGACATCCTTGACCTCATCCCAGATGGTGTCGCCGCTGACGGTCAACGCATCCTTGTTCAGCAAGCCCGCCTCGCCCAGACGTTTCAGAACGACGGGCAAACCACCGGCATAGAAGAATTCCTCCATCAGGTATTTTCCTGACGGCATCAGGTTCACGATGGTCGCCACGTCGCGCCCGCAACGGTCCCAATCATCCAGCGTCACATCAACACCAACCCGACCCGCAATCGCCAGCAGATGAACAACCGCGTTGGTCGAGCCGCCAATCGCGCCATTCGTGCGGATCGCATTTTCAAAGGCGGCTTTCGTCATGATGTCCGACGGCTTCAGATCATCCTTGACCATCTGCACGATACGGCGCCCCGACATCTGCGCCATCACGCGGCGGCGGCTGTCCACCGCCGGGATCGCGGCATTGCCCGACAGCGCCATGCCCAACGCCTCGGCCATGCTGGCCATGGTGCTGGCGGTGCCCATGGTGTTGCAGGTGCCCGAGGATCGGCTCATCGACTGCTCGGCCTCGAGAAATTCGTCCTGCGTCATCTCTCCGGCCTTCACGGCCTCGCTGAATTTCCACAGATGGGTGCCGGACCCGACACGTTCGCCACGGAAATAGCCGTTCAGCATCGGACCGCCCGTCACGACAATCGAGGGCACATCGCATGACGCCGCCGCCATCAGCAGGCTGGGCGTTGTCTTGTCGCAGCCGACCATCAGCACCGCGCCGTCGATGGGCTGTCCCCGAAGGGTTTCCTCGATCGCCAGGGCGGCCAGATTTCGGAACATCATCGCCGTCGGGCGGAACGTGTTTTCGGAAGCCGAGAACACCGGAACCTCGACCGGGAAGCCACCGGCCTCCCAGATGCCCGCCTTCACTTTTTCCGCAAGTTCGCGCAGGTGCCCGTTGCAGGGCGTCAGGTCCGACCAGGTGTTCATGATGCCGATGATCGGGCGGCCATCGAACAGGTCATGCGGATAGCCCTGATTTTTCAGCCAGCCACGATGATAGATCGTGTCGCGGGAATTGCCGCCATACCAATGCTGTGAACGCAGCTTACGCGGCCAGGGTGCGGGGGTGAAAGTCATGTCGATTTCTCAAAGGGCAGAGACGGCGACCGGGGCCGCGTCATTTGGCAATTGGCTCAGGCCGTTCTGCAAAGGCAGGCCGAACGCGTCGCAGGCAATCTGAAACTGATCGCCAGGCTGCACGGTCACACCATCCGCAAAGGACAGCGTGGCGGTGCCGAAGAAATGCACATGCACATCGCCGGACCGGCGAAACAGGTCATATTTGAAGTGATGATGTTCCAGATTGCCCAGACTGTGCGACATGTTCGCCTCGCCCGACAGGAAAGGTTTTTCCCAGATCACCTTGCCATCGCGGATCACGCGGCTGGTGCCTTCGACATGTTGGGGCAGATCACCGATCAGCATTTCGGGGCCAAAGCTGGCGGGACGCAGCTTTGAATGGGCCAGCCACAGGTAGTTGCCGCGTTCGGTCACATGGTCGGAAAATTCGTTGCCAAGCGCGAAGCCAAGGCGGAACGGCGTGCCATCCGCACCGATCAGATAGATGCCCGCAATCTCGGGCTCTTCGCCCGCATCCAGCGCGAAACCGGGCGAGGTCAGATCGGCACCGGGCGCGATGGCGGCATAGCCATTCCCCTTCCAGAACCATTCCGGCTGAACGCCAACCGCGCCGTGATCCGGCTTGCCCCCTTCCAGACCCATGCGGAACATCTTCATGCTGTCCGTCAGATCGTCGGGATCGGCCTTCTTGTGCATCGAGTTGCGGGTGGCGGCCGACCCCAGATGGGTCAGCCCCGTTCCCGTCAGATGCAGATGCGCGGGATCGGCATGATCCACCGGCAGCAGCATCCGCCCTTCGGCCAGTGCGGCGGCCAGATCAACGGCTGCACCCTGCCCGCGTGCGGCAATTTCGGCGGCCAGGCTGCGGCCCGCATCAATCGCGGCCTGCGCCAGCTCAACCGTCGTGGACACACCCGGCACCAATGTTGCCGTGTCGCCCTGACGCACCGCGACCGCGCGGCTTCCATCGGGCAGTTTCAGTTGCGACAGCAGCATCCTTCAGCCCTCTTTGTTCTTGTTGTAGACGTCGAAGAAAACAGCAGCCAACAGCACCAGCCCCTTGATGACCTGCTGATAGTCGATGCCAATCCCCAGGATCGACATGCCGTTGTTCATCACCCCCATGATGAACGCGCCGACCACAGCGCCGACGATCTTGCCCGACCCGCCAGCCATCGACGCGCCACCGATGAAGACAGCGGCGATCACGTCCAGCTCGACCGCGAAGCCCGCTTTCGGCGTCGCTGTGTTCAAACGCGCAGCATAGATCAGGCCGGCCAGCGCAGCCAGAACGCCCATGTTCACAAAGGTCAGGAAAGTCAGGCGTTCGGTGCGGATGCCCGACAGCTTGGCTGCCTTGGCGTTGCCGCCCACCGCATAGACCCTGCGGCCCAGCGTCGTGCGTTCGGTGATGAACACATAGATCACCGTCAGGATCACCATGGACAGAAGCACGTTCGGCAAACCGCGGAACCATGCCAGCTTCCATGTCACGAACAGCAGGGCGGCGGCGACGATGGCGTTGCGCAGGATGAACAGGCCCATCGGCTCATCCTCGATGCCGTAACGCGCGTTGCGGGCGCGGGTGCGCATGCCCAGCCAGACAAGAACCAGCACGGTGACGAGGCCGACCGCCATCGCCAGGACATTCGGTTTTCCGACGCCGAACAGGTCGGGGATGAAGCCGTTCGACAGCGCCTGAAAACTTGCCGGGAAGGGGCCGATGGACTGGCCCGCCAGCAGCCATAGCGAAAGCCCGCGAAACACCAGCATTCCGGCCAGCGTCACGATAAAGGACGGAATGCGCCAATAGGCCACGAAATAGCCCTGCGCCGCACCGATGATGCCGCCGCAGATCAGACAGGCCACGATTGCCACCGCAACCGGCCAGTCCCAACTGACGATCATCACCGCAGCCAGCGCGCCTACAAAGCCCATGACCGATCCGACCGACAGGTCGATATTCCCGCCCACGATCACCAGCAGCATGCCAAGCGCCATGATGATGATATAGCTGTTTTGCAGGAACAGGTTGGTGATGTTCACCGGTCGCAACAGCGTGCCGCCGGTGACGATCTGGAAAAAGACCATGATCGCGATCAGCGCGAATAGCAGGCCGTATTCGCGCATATGCTTCGCGATATAGGCACCGATTCCGGTGCCGGTGTCCGAGGCGCTTTCGGTATGTGCCATAGCCGCCTTCCTCCCTTATTCTCTGACGATCAGCGACATGATGGCCTCCTGACTGGCCTCGGCCCGGGTCAGTTCGCCGACAAAGCTGCCTTCATTCATGACATAGATCCGGTCGCACATGCCCAGCAGCTCTGGCATCTCGGACGAGATCATGATGACAGCTTTGCCCGCCGCGCTAAGATCGTTGATGATATTATAGATTTCGTATTTCGCGCCGACGTCGATCCCGCGTGTCGGTTCGTCCAGGATCAGCAATTCCGGATCGGTGAACAGCCATTTGCCCAGGACCACCTTTTGCTGATTGCCCCCCGACAGGTTCATCACCTTCTGGAACACCGTCGGCGTGCGGATGCGCAGCGATTTGCGGTATTTCTCGGCCACCTCGGTTTCGCGGGCATCGTCGATGACGCCGCGCTGCGACACGCCTTTCAGATTGGCAAGACTGGTGTTGCGGCGAATGGTTTCCTCCAGGATCAGGCCAAGCGTCTTGCGATCTTCGGTCACATAGGCAAGGCCCGCGTCGATGGCACGGTCCACGGTGCTGACATCGGCAGGCTTGCCATGCATCAACACCTGCCCGCTGATGTCGCGGCCATAGCTGCGGCCAAAAACGCTCATCGCAAGTTCGGTGCGGCCTGACCCCATCAACCCGGCGATACCGACGACCTCGCCTGCGCGGACGTTCATCGACAGGTTCTTGACGACCTGCCGTTCGCGCTGTTCAGGATGCCAGACGTTCCAGTCCTTCACTCGAACACCACATTGCCTGCCCGGCTTTCGCGTTCGGGATAGCGATGCGCCATGTCGCGGCCAACCATGTCGCGCACAATGCGATCTTCGGTCAGTTCACCGCCGCGCGCGTCGATGGTGGAAATCGAGGCGCCGTCGCGGATCACCGTGACCGTATCGGCGACGCGGCGCACCTCGTTCAGTTTGTGGCTGATGATGATCGAGGTGACGCCCTGTGATTTCAGTTCCAGCAGCAGATCCAGCAGGGCCTGGCTATCGGATTCCGACAGTGCCGCCGTCGGTTCGTCAAGGATCAGCAGGCGCACGTTCTTGGACAGCGCCTTCGCAATCTCGACAAGCTGTTGCTTGCCCACCCCAAGGCTGTCAACACGTGTGCCCGGTGTTTCACGCAGCCCCACCTTGGCCAGCAGACCTTCGGTTTCGCGGAATGTTTCGGGCCAGTCGATGACGCCATGGGACGCGCGTTCATTGCCCAGAAAGATATTCTCGGCGATGGTCAGCAGCGGGATCAGCGCCAGTTCCTGATGAATGATGATGATGCCGCGATCTTCGCTGTCGCGAATGCTGCGAAAGGCGGCCGTTTCGTTGTCATAGACGATATCCCCGTCGTAACTGCCATGCGGATAAACACCCGACAGCACCTTCATCAACGTGGATTTACCGGCGCCGTTCTCACCACAGATCGCGTGAATTTCGCCCTCGCGGACGGCGATACTGACATTGTTCAGCGCCTTCACACCCGGGAATGTCTTGGTGATATTGCGCATTTCCAGAAGTGTGGACATGGCGGACTCCGTCGGTCAAAGGCCGCCCGCGCGGGGCGGCCTTATTGCCTGTTATTTCAACTGATCTTCGGTGTAATAGCCCGACCCGATCAGCACGGATTCGATGTCGCCTTTTGTCACCGGAACCGGCTGCAGCAGATAGGAGGGAACGACCTTGACGCCGTTGTCATAGGTTTCGGTGTCGTTGATTTCCGGCTCTCCGCCTTTCAGCATCGCATCGACCATGCCCACGGTGACTTTCGCCAGTTCGCGGGTGTCCTTGAAGATGGTCGCATATTGTTCATCGGCGCGGATGGATTTGACCGACTGCACTTCGGCGTCCTGCCCCGACACGATCGGCATCGGCATGTCGCCCGAGCCGTAGCCCACACCTTTCAGCGACGACAGGATACCGATGGACAGCCCGTCATAGGGCGACAGCACGGCCTGAACCTGCTTGTCGGTGTAATTGGCCGACAGGATGTTATCCATGCGGGCCTGTGCCGTCGCCGGATCCCAACGAAGCGTGCCGACGGTATCCATGCCCATCTGCCCCGACGGGATCACGACCGAGCCATCGTCGATCAGCGGCTGCAGAACCGACATCGCGCCATCATAGAAGAAATAGGCGTTGTTGTCGTCCGGGCTGCCGCCGAACAGTTCGACATTCCACGGCTTCGTGTCCGGGAAACGCTCTTTCAGGCCGGCGACCAGCGTGTTTGCCTGTTCGACGCCGACTTTGAAGTTGTCAAAGGTCGCATAGTAATCGACATCCGGCGTGTCGCGGATCAGGCGATCATAGGCGATGATCTTGATGTCGGCGGCTTTGGCATTGGCCAGCGCGTTCGACAGCGTCGTGCCGTCGATGGCGGCGATCACCAGCACATCCACGCCTTTGGTGATCATATTCTCGACCTGCGCAAGCTGGTTGGGAATGTCATCTTCGGCATATTGCAGATCGGTGTCATAACCAGCTTCCTGGAACTGCTTGACCATGTTGTTGCCATCGTCGATCCAGCGGGCCGAGGACTTCGTCGGCATCGAGATCCCGACGGTTTCGGCCATTGCACCAACGGCGCACCAAGACACACCGATCGCAAGCGCGATCGCGGCGGTATTCAGCTTCATCAGTATAATCCTCCCTGCGCAGCGTCTTTGCGCCTGCGGTTCCCTTGTTAGGTGGCGCGAAGACTAGCAATGGAAGTTCATATCGGTAAAATGAAATTTTAAGCCATCCGTATATCAAGGATGATATGTCAAATTTCCGCCTTGCCCTGAAGCCCGCACAGTTGCGCCTGATCGACCAGATCGACCGCCACGGTCAATTGCAGGTCGCCGCCGATGCCTTGGCCATGACACAGCCCGCCGCATCCCGCATGCTGGCCGAGGTCGAGCGGCAAATCGGCTCGGCCTTGTTTCAACGCACACCCAAGGGAATGGAGCCGACCGAATTTGGCGTATCCTTTCTGCGCCGCGCCCGCGTGATCCTGCGCGAAATGGAGAGCATCGCCACCGATATGCGCGATCTGCGCGAGGGCTATGCCGGCGCGGTTCGGGTGGGGGCGGTGACAGGTCCGGCCGTCAGCCATCTGGTTGCCGCCGTGCGCCGCGTGAAGCAGGAAGCACCGGAAGCCCAGATCAGCATCGACGTGATGCCATCCCGTGAGCTGCTGAAACAGTTGACCGCAGGAGAGATGGACTTCGTCCTTGGCCGCATCCTGCCCGAATATGACAGCAAGGCGTTCAACATCCTGCCCATGCACGACGAAAAAGTAACCATGATCGCGCGTGTCGGCCATCCGCTTGGCCGTGCATCTGTCGTGACGCTAATGGAAATGGTCGGCCATGAATGGGTGCTGCAACAGCGCGGATCGCCCATCCGCGAAGCCACCCTGGCGGCCTTCGCGGGCGTCGGACTGGCCGAGCCGAAGAATATCATCGACAGCCCCTCGATGCTGCTGACCATCGCCTATCTGGCGCAAAGCAATGCCATCGCCGCCGTCTCGGATGAGGTTGCGCAACTGCTGATCCAGCCGCCGATCTCGGCCAGGTTCACGGTGCTGAAAACGGCGCATGACCTGCGCGTGCCGCCCTATTACCTGCTGGATCTGGTGCGCCGTCCGCTGTCGCCCTTGGCCCTGCGTCTGCGGGAAGAGTTGGTGACCATGTCGCGTCGCCCGATCCTTGATCTGACGACGCGCTGATCAGTCGCTTTTGGTGCGCCCCTCGACCAGGGTTTTGATCAGCATGGTCACCAGCGCCAGCAAGGTCAGCGTCGAGGCCGCCGCAAACGCACCAACGATGTTCAGATCATTGAACAGCAGCTCGATCTGCAAGGGCAGTGTATTCGTCTGCCCCCGGATGGAACCCGACACGACCGAGACGGCGCCAAACTCTCCGATCGCGCGGGCGGATGCCAGAACCGCGCCATAGACCAGCGCCCAGCGGATATTTGGCAGCGTCACCAGCCGGAAAATCTGAAATCCCGACGCGCCCAGCGTCAGGGCGGCCTGTTCCTGTTCCGACCCTTGCGCCTGCATCAGGGGCAGGACTTCGCGCGTCACGAAGGGCGCGGTGACGAACAGCGTGACCAGCACGATCCCGGGCAACGCGAACAGGATCTGGATATCGGCATCTGCCAGCATTGGCCCAAGCAGCCCCTGACGACCGTAAAGCAGCAGATAACAGACGCCCGCGATGATCGGAGAGATTGAAAATGGCAGCTCGATCACCGTCAGCAGCAGCTTGCGGCCCGGAAAGGTAAACCGCGCGATCAGCCACGCCGCAGCAAGACCGATGACGATATTCACCGGCACGGTGATCAGCGCGACCAGCGCCGTCAGCCAGACCGCATGCAGCGTGTTCGGGTCAAGGATGTTTTGCGCAAAGACGCCAAAGCCATCGGCCAGCGCACGCCAGAAGATATAGATCAGTGGCACCACGATGATGACGGCAGTGACCGCGACCGCCAAGCCGATCAGAAGACGGGAAGCGGTCTGTTTTTCGCGTGGCGCCAGCGCACCGGGGACGACAGCCGGTTTCACGTCACACCCCCTTTGCGCTGCATCCGCGATTGAAGCCAGTTCGACAGCGCCAGCAGGATCAGCGCAATCAGCATCAGCGTCAGCGCGATTGCGGCGGCCCCGTTGTAGTCATATTCCTCTAGCCGGATCATCGCCAGAAGCGAGGCGATTTCGGTCTTCATCGGCAGATTGCCCGCGATGAAGATGACGGCGCCAAATTCGCCCAGCGAACGGGCAAAGGCGATGGTCGCGCCGACCAGAAAGGCCGGTTGGATCGCCGGAAAGATCACCCGGCGAAAGATGGTGAAGGGCGACGCGCCAAGGCTGCGGGCGGCCTCTTCGACCGCCGGATCGAGGTCCTCCAGAATCGGCTGCACCGTGCGCACGACGAAGGGCACGGATGTAAAGCTCATCGCGATCGCGACGCCCCAGATGGTATAGACGACGCTGATCCCCGCCGGGGCAAGGATCGACCCATACCAGCCATTCGCGGAAAACAGCGCGGTCAGGGACAGACCAGCCACCGCCGTGGGCAACGCAAAGGGAATATCCATCATCGCGTCCAGCAGCCTGCGCCCCGGAAAGCAATAGCGGGTCAGCACCCATGCCATCAGCAACCCATAGGCCGCATTGAACAGCGTTGCGATTGCGGCCGCCGTCACGGTCAGCCGCAGCGCCGCCAGGGTGCGCGGCGAGGTCACGATTTCCCAATAGCGGACAGGGCCGATTTCCGCCCCTTTCAGCACCAGCGCCAGCACGGGCAGCAGCACGATGATGCCGACATAGCTAAGCGTCAGCCCCATCGTCAGCCCAAAGCCGGGAAGAACGCGCCGCGTTCTGCCGCTGCGAGGTATCGCGACCGCCACCGAGGTCATTGGTTCACAAAGACCTTGTCCAGAATACCGCCTTCGGCGAAATGTTCGGCCTGCGCCTGATCCCAGCCACCAAAGACATCATCGACGGTCACCAGTTCGACTTCAGGAAATTCCGATGCGAATTCGGCAGCGATTTCTTCGTTGTTCAGGCGATAGAAATGCTTGCCCAGAATGCGCTGCGCTTCGGGCGTATACAGATAATCCAGATAGGCCTTTGACACGTCTTCTGTGCCTTTGCGTTCGGCATTCTCGGTCACGATGGCGACCGGAAATTCAGCCAGAACGGACAGCGATGGCGTCACGCGCTGAAATTTCTCATCGGCATATTGCCCCGCAATGCCTCCGGTTTCGGCCTCGAAGGTGATCAGCACATCGCCCAGACCACGTTCGGCAAAGGTCGCCGTCGCAGCGCGCCCGCCAGTGTCAAAAACCGGCACGTTGGCAAAGATCTTGCGCACGAATTCCTGCGCCTTTTCCTGATCGCCACCATTCTGTTTCAACGCATAGGCATAGGCTGCCAGATAGGTGTAACGGGCGTTGCCGCTGGTTTTCGGGTTCGGAAAGATCACCTGAACGCCTTCCTGCGTCAGATCGTCCCAATCCTCGATCCCCTTCGGGTTGCCTTCGCGGACCAGAAAGGCGGGCAGCGAATAATAGGGCGAGGCTTCGTTCGGGAACGCCTCGCGCCAGTTTTCATCAACCATGCCGCCCTCGGCCAGCACGTCGATATCCGTTACTTGGTTGAAGGTGACCACATCGGCTGGCAAGCCTTCCAGAATGGCGCGGGCCTGTTTCGACGACCCGGCATGGGATTGCTCGACCTCGACCGTGCGGCCGGTATCGGCCTGCCACTTGGCGGCAAAGGCCGGATTGATTTCAGCGAACAGTTCGCGGGCAACGTCATAGGACACGTTCAGAATGGAATCGTCTTGCGCGAAGGCCGGGCCGGACAGGCCAAGGATCAAAGCAAGCGCAGTCGTCAAACGGGTTTTCACAGCCGGTTCTCCTTGAGGGCGTGAGGTGTTGTTTCTGCGGCAACCGGGCTGGATGCGCGCTGCGACGCGAGGCCGGGGAATATCTGTCCCGCGACCGCGCAAAGGCTGACATTCATGCCGGTTTCCAGCCCGTGACCGTCACGACGCGGAACCTCGGCTTCAATGCGACAGCCACTGTCGGATTCGGCCACCACGCGCAGCAGCGCGCCGGTAGAGCTGATTTCTGTCAGGTGAAAGGGCGCCGCCGGATCGGCAACAGGTTGAATATCGGCGGGGCGCAGGAACAGCGTGGCAGGCCCTTCGGGCAGGGCACGGCGCGGCAGCGCGGTCAGATCAAAGCCTGCAGCCTCGGCCCTGCCCGCCTTCATCACCACCGGCAGTTCGACCGTCAGGCCAAGGAAGCGGGCGACAAAGGGCGTCGCGGGGTGGTCATAGATCTGATCCGGGCGGCCGATCTGTTCGATCACGCCGCCATTCATCACCACCACACGGTCGGCCAGCTCAAACGCCTCTTCCTGATCGTGGGTGACGAAAATCGTGGTGATGCCGGCGCTGTCATGGACGCTGCGCAACCAACGGCGCAGATCACGGCGGACCTGTGCGTCCAGTGCGCCGAAAGGCTCATCCAGCAGCAATACGCGCGGTTCAATCGCCATGGCGCGCCCCAGTGCCACCCGCTGACGCTGACCGCCCGAGAGTTCAGACGGATAGCGATCAGCCAGCTGCGAGATTTGCAGAAAGGTCAGCAGGCGCTGAACAGTTTCGGCGATCTGTGCCTTGCCGGGGCGCTGCGCACGCGGCAGAACGGTCAGGCCAAAGGCAATGTTTTCGCGCACCGTCATATGCGGAAACAGGGCGTAGTGCTGAAACACCATGCCGATCTTGCGCTGCGCCGCCGTTTTCAGCAGCCAGTCCTGCCCTTCAAAGGACAGATTCCCGGCATCGGGCCAGTCCAACCCGGCGATGATCCGTAAAAGTGTCGTCTTGCCCGACCCTGATGGCCCCAGAAGCGCGATCAGTTCGCCCTTGGCAACGTCCAGATCAATACCGCGCAACACCTCGGTCTGGCCAAAGCGGCGGGTGATATTCGACATGGCAAGCGACATGATGCGTCCTTTGTGACTTGGCTGAACAGTTAACAACCGCCCATCCCCTTGCCAAGGAACGGCGATTGGCGACCTTTGGCCAGAAAAGAGAATATTATTCTATGCCGATACTGCGGGCTTGCGCCTTGCTGAAAGTCGCTACAGCTTGCCGTTGATTGCGGGCCGATTTTCGCCTTGCCTCGGCGTGGCGGCCCTGCCCGAAAGGAAGCCAGAATGCCAGAGAACTTGTCGATCAATGACCACGCCCTGACCGATGCGGAACCGAACATCACGGTGCGCATGGATGCTGCCATCGACCTTGCGATCAGGGAAAAGCGCATCGTTGGCGCGGTGGTGCTGATCGCCCGAAATGGCAGAGTTTTCTATCGCCGCACCGCCGGGATGAATGACCGAGAGAATGGCATCCCGATGACCGAGGATGCTGTTTTCAGATTGGCCTCGATCACCAAGCCCATCGTAACTGCGGCGCTGATGAAGCTGGTCGAGGATGGCCGGGTCTCATTGGATGATCCAGTCACAAGATTTCTGCCGGATTTCCTGCCCAGGACGGCGACAGGCGACACCCCCGCCATCTCCCTGCATCAACTGCTGACCCATACATCCGGCCTTAGCTATGGCTTCATCGAACCCGCAGGCAGCGAATATGAACGGCTGAATATATCTGACGGGCTGGATCAGCCGGGATTAAGCCTCACGGAAAATCTGGACCGTTTGACACAAGCCCGATTGGTTTATGATCCGGGCAACGGGTGGCGCTATTCGCTGGGCATGGACGTGATCGGTGCGGTGATCGAAAAAATGACCGAACTGCCGCTGTCACAGGCAGTCCGTCAGATCATTCTTGACCCGCTGGGCCTGACCAAGACCGATTTCATTGCGCCGGCAGGGGTTGCGCTGGTCACGCCTTATCGTGATGGCAGCCCGGCCCCCCTTCGGATGACCGAGCAGACGGATATCTTCACGGGTGCCAGTTTCGCGCGTTTCGATTTGGGTCGCGCGCTGAACCCACGATCCTATCCATCCGGTGGCGCGGGCATGATCGGGACTGCCAGTGAGATTTTGCGCTTTCTGGAAGTGATCCGGCAGGGTGGCGGCCCCATCCTGAAGCCCGAGACGGTCACGACCATGATGGCCGATCAGGTCGGCCCGCAGTCGCAGACCCAGGGTCCGGGTTGGGGCTTTGGCTATGGCTGGGCGGTTCTGGTCGATCCCCGGGCCGCGCATACGCCCCAATCGGTGGGCACGGTCCAATGGGGCGGTGCCTATGGTCATTCGTGGTTCATCGACCCGGTGCAAAATCTGACGGTGGTTGCGTTGACCAACACCGCCTTTGAAGGCATGGGCGGCAAGTTCGTCTTTGACATCCGCGATGCGGTTTACGCCGAAAACTAGACTGCCCGCAGCAGGTCCAGCCAGCCCAACGAAGCATCTGTCGGTCCGCTTGGTTTATATTCTGCACCAAGCGGGCGATCCCAGCCAAGATCGCGCAGCACGCCCACGATATGGCGATAGTCCACCTCGCCATGGTCGGGCGGGCCACGATCGGGAACGGCGGCGATCTGGACATGTCCGATCAGTGGCAGCAGTTTTTCCAGCCGCCGCGACAGATCGCCTTCCATGATTTGCAGATGATAGCAGTCAAACATCAGCCGCAGGTTGGGCTGGTGGGCCTTGATCATCAGATCGGCGGCCTGCGCCGTTCCGGCCAGAAAATAGCCCGGTGCGTCATAGCGGTTCAGCGGCTCGATCAGGATGGTCAGTTCGGGCGCTGTCTGACAGGCATAGGTCAGGTTACCGATAAAGATGGCGTCCGCCACTGCGCCTTTGCCATACCCCGCCATGACATGAATTGCGCCGCAGCCGATCGCGCGCGCATAGGCGATGGCGCGGTCGATCTCGGCCCGGGCCTCGACCTCTCGGCCCGGCAAAGCGGACAGGCCATTCTCGCCGGGTTTGCCGCGATTGGTGTTCAGGCCCAGCATTGCCAATCCGGTTTCATCCAACGCGGCTTTGACCGCTGCGGGATCAAAATCATAGGGCCAATGGCATTCCACCGCGTCGAAGCCCGCGCGATGCGCGGCGCGGATCGCATCGGGCAAGGGCAGATCGGCCCATAGAAAACCCAGATTGGCGGAAAATCCGGTCACGCGTCCCCCCAAGCCATGTCGTGCAGTTTAACCAACGCCTCAACCTGCTGTGGGTTCAGCATGTTGGGCGTTGTCCCGCGCAGAAGCAGGGCCAGACGCGATGTCGCTTCCAGTTCTTCAATCGCGTTGCAGGCGCCCTCCAGATCCAGACCTGCAACAACCGGGCCGTGATTGGCCAGCATCACAGCGGATCGTTTGCCCGCCAAACCGCGCACCGCATCGCCGATGGCCGGATCGCCGGGGCGGAAATAGGGCAGCAGCCGCACCCGGCCCAACTGCATGAAGGCATAGGGCGTGATCGGCGGCAGAAAATCATCTTCATTCGCGCCGGGCAACGTGGACAGCGCGACCGCGTGACAGGAATGCAGATGCACCACCGCCGCCGTCCGCCCGCGCGTGTCATAGAACGCGCTATGCAAGGGCATTTCCTTGGTCGGACGGTCGCCGCCGATATGATGGCCCTGCGCATCAAAGCGCGACAGCCGCGCCGGATCCAGCCGCCCGAAGCTGGCGCCGGTGGGCGACACCAGCAGCCCGCCATCTTCGGTCCGGGCCGAGATATTGCCGGTTGATCCGCCCGTCAGGCCACGATCGAACATCGACCGGGCAAGGTCGCACATCTGTTCGCGCAGGCGTGCGTCAGAACTCATCCCTCATCGCCCAGCATGCGGGCAGCCTTGTCGAAGAAGTCCCTGGCCCCGAAATTGCCGGATTTCAGCGCCAGAACCAAATCCTCGCCCGCACGGATCGCCGGCACGCCGGGGTCGATCTCGGGGCCGATTTCCAATTGGCTGATGCCCAACCCTTCCACCACCGCACCGGATGTCTCGCCGCCCGCCGTGATCAACCGCGTCACGCCGCCATCCACCAGATAACGGGCAACATCGGCAAAAAAATCCTCTAGCGCATGTGCGACGGTTTCCGTGCCATATTCCGACTGAATCGCGCTGACCGCCTTGGGGTCGGCCGAGGAATAGATCAGCGGCACGCCGTCCTGACCCAAGGCCCATTCGGCGGCATCGATCGCGCTGAAGGTTTCGGCCAGAATTTCGCGCGGATCAATTTCCAGCGCCGGTTGGCCCAATCCGATATGATGGGCCACCTGTCCCCGCGTCGCCCGCGAGCATGACCCTGACAGCGCCACGACACGCCCGACCTGTCCTTCCCAGACCGGGCCTTCGGGCGACAGCAACCCCTGACGCCGGAAGTTATCGGGCAGGCCAAGCGCGATGCCGGACCCGCCTGTCACCAGCGGCAGGCCATCCACCGCGCGGCCAAGGGTCAGCAAGTCATCGTCGCGGATGGCATCGCAAATGACAAACGGATTGCCCGCGTCCGCTTCGGCATCCAGACGTTCGCGGACGGCATCGGCACCCTGCCAGATCGTCGCGGCGTTTACGTGGCCCACGCCAACCGTGCTTTGGATCGCCAGCCAGCGGCGCAGGTCGGCATCGGTCATCGGTGTCAGCGGGTGGTTTTCCATGCCGCTTTCGTTCAGCAGCTTGTCACCGACAAACAGATACCCCTGATAGATCGTGCGCCCCGTCGCCGGAAAAGCCGGGCAGAAGATCACGCGGTCGGCCTCTAATTCACGCGCCAAAGCTTCGGCCACGGGACCGATATTGCCTTCGGGCGTGGAATCGAAGGTCGAGCAGTATTTGAACAAAATCTGCTGGCAGCCCTGATCCTGCAACCACTCCAACGCCTCCAGCGACAGGCGCACGGCCTCTTCCACGGGCAGGGATCGCGATTTCAGTGCGACGATCCCGGCCTCGACATCTGGATCGGCGGGATCGGTCGGGGTGCCGCTATATTGCACAGTCCGCATCCCGGCCTTGACCAGCGTGTTCCCCAAATCGGATGAGCCGGTGAAATCATCTCCGATGCAGCCAAGCAGCATATTCTGTCCTTTTGCTAAAGCGTCGCCCTGGATCGGCCCACCCTGTGCCAGTCAGCCGATCAAGTCCAGTCGCCCGGCGCAATCGCATCCTGCATCCGGCGCAGACGCAGCAGTTCCGATGCTTCATCCAGATCGACATCGCCGCACAGGATCGGCTGCCCGGCTGGCACGTCGCGCAGAAGCGCACGCCCCGCCGCCAGGTAATAGGGGATCGGCGCATCATCGGTGACAGGCCGCGCAGGCGTCATCCGGCCCGAGACCTTCGCGATGCTGTGGTGATGCCCTTCAGCGTGCAACACCGTCCCGGCTTTCAAATCGGCATCGGCAAACGCGGTCAGGTCGATCACCGGGCGTGGCTTTTCTGCGCCCGACGACGCGCCCAGACGCGCGACCTCGAACACGGTCGTCGCGGCTTCCAATCCGAGCAGGTGACGCGGCAGGCCGATCATGGCCGTGCGACCATTTCGCGCAACGACATGGCCTTTTTCTCGCAGCATGTCCCATGTCTCATCATCGCGACAGGTCACGGTGACAAATACACCGCCGGCAAAGCTGGGTTCACCCGGCAGGCGCAGGCAATGGAACACATCCAGCACGGCGGGCTTGTCCAATACACCGCCATTTTCGCGGACCGCCATCAGATCGGCGACCTCGGTGATCCGCGCAATCGGGGCATGCAGATCGGCACGGTCGGGATGCAGGCCAAGAGCGTTGGCAACGACCGTCATTTCGCACAGATCGGGAACGGCACGTTGGGGCAAGGCTGCGGCGATCCGGGCGCGTGTTTCCGTCACATCCGTCCAATCGCGGGCTTTCGCGTCAATCCAATCCGCAAACCCTGCCACCGACACGGTTTTGCCATTGCTTGTGATGCTGTCCATCGCGGGATCAAAGACGAAATCATATTCGCTGGATTTACCGGCTGCCACGATCTCAAACCCGATGGCTTCGGCCCATGTCGCAAGGCCGATCAGCAGGCTGGGCTGATCGCCGTCCACGGGTGACACGACACGCCCCCGTTCGCTCGCAAGCCGCGCAAGGATCGGTCCGATCACGCTGTCGGTTTCCTTGGTCACCATGATGACGTGCTTGTCAGCCTCGATCGCAAGGCGGGCGTGGCGGGCACCTGCCTCGGGGTTGCCGGTGGCTTCCAGCACCACGTCGAAGGGCAGATCGGCGACCACCGCCAGATCGGCGGCGGCGATGGATTGCCCGGCCTGCCACGCGATGCGTGCGGCGGCGGTGTCAGCGCATTCCGCGATCAGGGCGGCGCCGACGCCGACCGAATGCAGCGCCCGCGCGGCGATGCCGATTTCGCGGTCCACCGCAATCCGGCAGCTTAGCCCCTTCACATGACGTGCCTGGGACAGAAAGCTTCGCCCAAACCCGCCGGTCCCGATAATGGCGCATTCGACCTGACGGGGGTCGCGCCCCTGGAAATAACGCAGATGGTTCATCGTCGCCCCCGTTTATTCGACCGGCATTTTGCGGCGCAGGCGTCCACCCAGTTGCAGCATCTTGGGCAGGATCAGCAGCGCCAGCCCCAACACCATGATCGAGCTGACCAATGTGTTGGAAAAGAAGATGCCCAGCGATCCGTCCGACAGGACCATCGATTGATGGAACGCGTTTTCAGCCTTGTGGCCCAGCACCATGGCCAGAACCAGCGGCGCCAGCGGATAGTCCAGCCTGTTGAACATATAACCGACCAGTCCGAAGACCAGCACCAGCCACAGATCGAAGGTCGAATTCGACACCGTATAGGCGCCGACAAAACAGATCGCGACGATCATCGGCCCGATGATGGCAAACGGAATGCGCAGCAGGGCCGCAAACATCGGCACCGTCGCCAGCACGAGGATCACCCCCACGATGTTCGAGATATACATGCTGGCAATCAGGCCCCAGACGAAATCGGGCTTGGTCGCGAACAGCATCGGACCCGGTGTCAGCCCCCAGATCATCAGCCCGCCCATCATCACCGCCGCCGTGGCCGAAGATGGCACGCCAAGCGCCAGCATGGGCAGCATGGCGCAGGTGCCTGCGCTGTGGTCTGCGGTTTCGGGGGCCACGATTCCTTCGGGGCGACCGGTGCCGAAGGGTTGCCCCTTGCGGGACGCCTGCCGGGCGATGCCATAGCTCATGAAGGATGCCGCCGTCGGGCCGCCGGGCGTAATGCCCATCCAGATCCCGATCAGGCCGGAACGGATCGTCGTGGCCCAATAGCGCGGCAGTTCCCTGATCGTGCGTAGCACGTCGCGCAGGTCGATCCTGGACGATACGCCACGGAAGCGCAGCCCTTCCTGCACGGTCGACAGCAATTCACCAATGCCGAACAGACCGATCACGACAACCAGAAAGCTGATCCCGCTTAGCAATTCGTCATAACCGAAGGTCAGGCGAACCTCGCCCGTCACGGTATCCATGCCCACGGTGGACAGGATCAGACCGGTCGCCAGCGAGACCAGCGTCTTGGCGGGTGACGCGCTGCCCATGCCGATAAAGGCTGCGAAGGCCAGGAAGTAGACGGCGAAATATTCGGGTGCGCCGAATTTCAGGGCAAAGTTGGATGCCCAGCCGGCCAACAGCGTGATGACGATGATGCCCAGCAACGCGCCGATCCCGGCCGACATGAAAGCCAGCGTCAGCGCACGGGTGGATTCCCCTTTTTGCGCCATCGGATAGCCGTCAAATGTTGTCGCGACCGAACTTGGCTCACCGGGGATATTGAACAGGATCGACGTTGTAGATCCCCCGAACAATGCACCCCAATACATTGATGACAGAAGAATAATCGCCGATGTCGGGTCCAGTGCAAAGGTCAGCGGGATCAGCAGCGATACGCCATTTGGCGCACCAAGTCCCGGCAGCACGCCGACGATCAGCCCCATCAACACACCCGCAACCATCAGCATCAGGTGCATCGGTGTGATGGCGATGCCGAAGCCATGCATCAGAAGGTCGAAATTGCCCATGATCCACGCCCCTCTCAGTAGATGCCAAGCATGTTTTCGATTGGTCCCTTCAAAAGCGGAATTTTGAAGATCACCTCGAAAATCACGTAAAGTGAGACGGAAAAGCCCAGACCTATGGCCAGCGACAGCGGCAATTTGTAACCGCCCTTTCGCCACGCGCTATAGGCGATGTAGCCTGCCGCACCGATATAGATGCCCAACCAAAGCGTCGCGACGACAAAGGCCAGCATCGCGCCAAGAAAACCGCCCAGACGCTGAACCTTTTCGCGATCCAGAAACGGCTCTTCGGCTTCGGCACCGTTGCTCGCATCCAGCGTAGCCTGTCGATGTTTCACAAAGGCAGAGGCCAGATTCCACAGGCTGGCCGCAATCAGGATCAGGCCGACGTAAAAGGGAAAATACCCCGGTTGCGGTCCACTTTCGGACCATCCCAATCCGAGTTCTGTCGCCCCGATGACGGCTGCGATGCCCAATGCACCAGTGCCGATAGCCGTGGCGATTTCGGCGTGAAAGCGTGTGACGGCCATACCCCCTCCTGTCGTCGTCAAGAATCCAGAGGCCCCTCTGCCTCCTTTCAAGCAAAGGCCCCCGGACAGCCGGGGGCCGATCAAGTCTTATTCGCCGGTCCAGCCTTCAGCTTTGAAAACGGCAACCGTACTGGTTTCGTTTTCGTCGATGAAGGCTTTCAGTTCGTCACCGGCCAGAAACGCGCCCGATTGCGAGGTTCTGGTCAGATAATCTTTCCACCCCTCGGATTCCGAGACTTTTTGCAGCGCATCGCGGTAATAGGCCACGGCTTCTTCCGGCAGGTCGGCAGGAACCCAGACGGTGCGCGGCATGCGATAGCTTTCGATGTCCAGGCCAGCTTCTTTGCAGGTCGGGATATCCTGCCAGCCCATATCGCCGCTGATCGCCTCGCTTTCGGCCATACGTTCGGGCGCAAAGACGCAGAGCGGGCGAACCGCGCCGGCCTGCCACTGACCAAGGTTTTCGTTGGGATTGTTCACGTTGGCCGCGACATGACCACCGGCCAGCTGCACGCCAACCTCGCCACCGCCGTTGAACGGAACGTATTTGAAATCAGCGCCCGATGTCTGTTCGATCAGCGCAACCAGCGTTTCGTCAGTGTCTTTCGACTGACTGCCGCCGAAAACGATCTGACCCGGTTCGGCCTTTGCGGCCTCGATCAGGTCGGTGATGTTTTCATAGGGCGAGTCCGCCTTGACCCAGACCAGAAATTCATCCAGCGCCAGCGCGGCGACGGGCTGAAGATCATCGGTGGTGTAGGCCAGCTTCGCCACATGCGGCAGCAGGTAGACGTTGTTCGTGCCGAAGATCAGCTTGTTCGCGTCGCCCTTGTTCTGTTTAGCGTAAAGGAACGCCTCGGCGCCCGATCCGCCGCCTTTGTTCAGCACGACGATGGACTGATCCATGATGCCATCACGGCTAAGCACGGATTGGATCGTGCGGGCAAAGTTGTCGGTTCCGCCGCCTGCACCGGATGCCACGACAAATTCGACGGGGCGGTTGTTCGGCTCCCACTGGGCCATTGCGGGGGCGGCTGCCATGACGGCGGTCGCGGCGATCAGTGCGGTTGTCAGTTTGGTCATTTCTCTCTCCTCCACAGATTTCCGCCCAAGCGGGCCGGAAAACTCCCTTAGTCGTTGCGGCCCTACTCGGCCGCCATCCCCGGTTCTGCGACCGGCGCTGTTGCCCAATCCGCGGCCAATGGCTGCGTTGCGGATTTTGCCGGGTTCAGCTTTGCCAGATCCGCGCCCAGACGAGCGGCCGCCAGCGTGGCCCCCAAATCTGCCTTGCCCTGACCGGCGATGTCAAAGGCCGTGCCATGCGCGGGCGTCACGATTGGAAAGCCGTAGCCCGCGATCAGCGTGACGCCGCGGTCAAAGCCCATCAGCTTCATCGCGATCTGGCCCTGATCGTGATACATGGTCAGAACCGCATCAAATTCACCCCGGATCGCGCGAACGAAGACCGTATCGGACGGGATCGGACCCTTGGCGTTCAGCCCTTCCGCCACCGCCGCCTCGACCGCGGGGGCGATGATATCCTCGTCCTCATCGCCGAAGTTGCGGCCGTCGCCCGCATGCGGGTTCAGCGCAGCCACGCCAATACGCGGGGCTTTCTTGCCCGCGCCTTCCATCACTTCCGTGGTCAGGCGAATGCTGTCCAGAATGCGTTCGACGCTTAGACGGGCAGCGACCTCGCGCAGCGGGATGTGAGAGGTGACGCGTGCGTTCCAGACCTCTTCCAGCACGTTGAATTCCCGACCGCTGCGCGATGCATCGATGGTGGCGTCGATGAACCCGATCTCATCGACATAGCTGGGGCGTGAGAGGCGCATCGAATGCTTGTTGTAAGGTGTGAACATCACCGCATCGGCAATCCCTGCCTTGGCCAGACGCAACACGGCGGCAAAGTTCTGCAAGGACGCGCCGCCATTCGCAGCTGCTGAATCGCCCAATGTCACCTGATCGGCCGGGCAGTTCGCCAGATCCAGCAGCACCTGGCCGCTGGGCAGTTCGCCCTGCAATTCGTCGGCGCGGATGACGGGCAGGTTCAGTTCGACACCCGCATGCCGTGCGCCCATTGCCAGAACGCTGGCATCCCCGACCACAATGAAATCGCGGTCCTGCATATCCTGATGCGCCAGAAGCTTGGCGGCCAGTTCAGGGCCGACCCCTCCGGCATCCCCGATGGCAAGTGCAATGCGCATGATGCGAATCTCCCCAATTCTCTATTCAGCATTCTGTATACAATATTCGACATCAGTCCAGATTTTTCAGCGCCGGATCAGCCCGTGCAGCAGGATTGTGATGTGCGAAAGCGAAGATTTTGATCTTGCCACAATCACCAGTTGCGCGCGACAAGATCGGTTCCTATCAGTCACGGGTCAGCCGCTTGATAATTGCTTGCCCACGACCCGCGCACATAGCGCCAGCGAAATGGCACCCGCATCCGGATGCCCGACGCTGCGTTCAGCCAATGGGCGTGCGCGTCCCAGCTTTGGCACAAGATCGGCAGTGGCATCTGCGGCGCTGGTCGATGCCGCCGCCGCCGCCGCCCAAGCTGCGACAAGGTCGTTGCCTGCGGCCACCTGCGACTTCAGCGTTTCCACGAAGGGCGCAAAGGAGTCGATCAGCGTCTTGTCACCCGGTTTCGCCCCGCCCAAACGCACCACCGCCTCATAGGCCGCCTGCGCCCCGTTTGCGACCGTTGCGGCATCGGGGCGCGCGGTATCCGCAAGCTCTTGCCCCCAAGCCCGCAGCGCCACACCCCAAAGTGCGCCAGAGGTTCCACCGGCACGATCCGCCCAGGCATCACCAGCCATGGACAGCACGGTTCCGGCCCCTGCCCCGGCCTCGGACACACGTTTTGCTTCTGCCGCAGCGGCGGCCGATCCGCGTGCCATGCCCTGACCATGATCACCGTCGCCCGCCTGCGCGTCGATGCGGCCCAGCTCATCTTCGGCTTCGGCCAAAGCCGCCGCCATGTATTCCAGGATCGAGGCGAGGCAGACCGCCGATTGCTGCGATTGGACCGATCCCTTGATGATCGACGCGGCGACAGGTTCGGCACTGACCGGTTTTACTTCGGCTGCGGGTGCCACATGCGCAACGCGACCTTTGCGGAATGCAGGCGCGTCGGCGGGTGCCTGCCACAATTCGGCCAGTTCGTCGTCCAGCCACATGATCGACAGCGAACATCCCGCCATATCCAGACTGGTGACAAATTCACCCACCTCTGGGTCTACAAGCGTCAACCCATGGGCATCGAACATGCCGGTCAGATGGTGCCACAGAACGAACAGTTCTTCATATTTCGTGCGGCCAAGCCCGTTCAGAATGACGGCCACGCGGCCATCATGGCCCGCGGGACGTTCGGCAATCAGCGGATCAAACAGCATCTTCGCCAGATCGACGGCGGGTACCATTTTCTCGGTCCGGATCCCCGGCTCGCCGTGAATACCCAGACCGACGCCGACATGACCCGCGTCGACCGTGAACAGCGGGCTGCCCTGCCCCGGCAAGGTGCAGCCGTCAAAGGCCACGCCGAAGGAAACCGAATTTGCGTTGGCGCGCTTTGCCACAGCCTCTACCGCGTCGATATCCATTCCGGCTTCGGCAGCCGCGCCGGCGATCTTGAACACCAGCACATCGCCCGCAACACCGCGCCGCTTTGCGACCTCGTCCTTCGAGGCGCTGGCAACATCGTCGGTCACCGCCAGAATTCGGGCATCTATCCCCTCACCACGCAGACGTTCGGCAGCTGCGCCGAAGTTCAGCACGTCGCCCGCATAGTTTCCGAACCCAAGAATGACACCGCCACCGCGATTGGCGGCCCGCGCCACCCCGGCGACCCAACTGGTCGAGGGCGAGGCGAAAACATCACCTGCGACCGCAGCATCGGCCATGCCTGTGCCGATATAGCCAAGAAAGGCGGGATAGTGCCCCGACCCGCCGCCAACCACGATGGCGACCTTGCCATCCGCGCCGGGCACCGCACGCACCGCGCCATGTGCCACGGGCTGGACCCGATCAACATTGGCCGCGCAGAAACCGGCAAGAGCCACAGCGGCAAATTCGTCAGGTTTGTCGAATACCTTAGTCATTCTGAATCGTCCTTCCCGCAAGAATGGTCCGGATATAGTCGCGGTTCTGGGCGCAGATATTCAGCCCGTCTCCGCCATAATGCTCGACCAGGAACGGGCTGTCGAAACCCAGTTCCAGCACCCGGCGGATCGCCGCGCGATAATTGATCGTCCCGCCCAGCAGCGGCGCCGGATGGGTCATGACCTGCCCTGTCGCAGGCTCCTCGATCCTGTAGTAGTTCTTGACGTGCCAATAACCGGCATAGGGGGCGCACAAGTCGATCATTTCGGCCCAATGTTCGACGGGGCGATGCAGGCGGATCAGGTTGCCGATATCAAGGTTCAGCTTGACCGCGGGGTGATCCAGATCCTGCATGAACTGCACCGCATCGCGGGCCGTGCCGATATAGGTGTCTTCATACATTTCCAGCGAAATCTGTATGCCCAGACGCTGGGCGTGATCGCCAAGCTCGCGCATGCGCATGATTGCCAGCGTGTAGATTGCAGGATCGGATGGGTTCTTGACGCCATCCGCCGTCCAGAACCACAGCATCTTTTGCTGCTGCGGCGTCAGAGGACCAAAGAAGCCGAAACTGACATAGCCGACCCCCAGTTCTGCCGCCGTATCCAGAACACGGTGGCTATAGGCCAGATATTCGTCGCCATGTTCTGGGTCGATCACACTACGACGCGAGGTGGAAATCGCCGGAATGGACAACCCAAGATCCTTGCAGATCGCCACAAATTCGGCGCGTTGCCCGGAATCAAGGTCCGCCACACGCAGCCACGAATCCGTTGGATCGACCGCATCGAAGCCTGCATCGGCCACATCGGTCAGATCACGTGCCCAGATGTCGGGCCCGGCATCCTGCACCAGACGTCCATCGGGCAGCTTGCCCGGAAAAGGAATCATCGCCGCGGCAATCGGCCACGTCCTGGCGGTCCATCGGGTTGTCACTGTCCCCTCCTCCCTTGAGCTGCGCTGCACGAAATCTGCAGCGCGGCAAACAGGCGCAAGCCGAACCCTCTCTCGAATCGCGCCGTGATGATTGGCTAGCATATAGTTTTTTCTCCATCAAGTATTCTGTATACAGAATACATATGCTATGACTGACTTGCGCTTATCCGGGCCTGACCGGTAAGTTGATCATATTTAAGGAGGTGCAGGTGATCGCGCCCAATTCAGAACTGGACCAATCGCCGACCGGGGCAATCAAGATTGAGCGGCAATCGCTGCACGATGCGATCCTGAACCGCTTGCGCGACATGATCATCGAGGGGCACCTGCCGCCGGGAATGCGGCTGAACGAAGGCCAGATCGGCGCCCAACTTGGTGTATCGCGAACCCCCTTGAGAGAGGCGATCAAATTTCTGGCCAGCGAAGGGCTGGTCGAGCTGATCCCCGCCCGTGGCGCAGTCGTAAAGAAATTCAGCGCCAAGGAAATCTCGGACATGCTGCAGGTGATCAGCACGCTGGAACAACATGCAGCGCGGCGCGCCTGCGAGATTGCGACGACCTATCAGATTTCAGCGATCCGTGATCTGCACGACCAGATGATCGACCGCTACGAACACGGCGACCGGCTGGCCTATTACAAACTTAACCAGGCCATCCATTCCGGCCTTGTCGCGCTGGCCGATAATGCCGCGCTGGTGGACGTCCATACGCTGCTGCAAACACGGGTAAAGCGCATTCGGTTCATTGGCCATGAAGGCCCCGACAAATGGGCTAGCGCCGTTGCAGAGCATGAAGAGATGATGACCGCGCTAGAGGCGCGCGATGCCGACCGGCTGGCTGCGATCCTTGGCAAGCACCTGCAACTGGCCTGGGAACGTGTAAAGCCCGGACTGGACGATAGATAGGTTTCAGATCGCCTGAACGCCCATTTGAAAATTTACCTTATGCCGCAATGTAATGCCGGGAAATATCTGCGGTTGCTGCCCCGGCAGTGGAATAAGGCGAAAGCGTTCATTGATATTTGCAATCACCCGCGTCGCAATCGCCCGGGCCATATACAGGCCGACACAACGATGCGCACCAAGCCCGAACGGTATGTAAGCATGCCTTGGGCGCGTGCCGTTCTGTTCTGCGAAACGACTGGGGTCAAAGCGGTCAGCGTCAGGCCAGAAACCGGGATGACGGTGCATCAGATAGGGCGAGATCAGGACACTGCTGCCTTGCGGAATATCATAGCCACCAATGTTTCGCGGATGAATGGCCCGCCGTTCGACAATCCAGATCGACGGATAAAGCCGCAACGTTTCACTGAAGAAATCATCGACCATCGCGGGATTGTCCAGAGAGAATTTCCCCAGCAAATACATTGCCCAAGATAAAGAATTAGCAGTGGTTTCATGCCCTGACAGCAACAAGGTCACGGTCGCGTCACGCAGCTCTTGGTCTGACAGACGGGTTTCGCCTTCCGCTTCATGCGCGGAAAGCAGAAGCGTCAAAAGATCATCTGGCACAGCTTTGTCACATCGTCTTTGCTGGATGATCGCAAAAACAATGTCGTCAATCGCGGCGCGGGCTTCTTTGAAATCGGCGCGATGAAAGCGTTCGGAAAGCATTGACGGGTCAATCAGCGCCTCTAACCTTCGCCACGTGTCGTCCAGAAGGATGCTCAATGCGGCCTCGATCCGCCCGGCATCCACGTCGGCGGTGAACAGTGCCTTTGCCGAAACCGCAATCACAAGCCGAATCATTTCGGGAACCACGTCGATCGTGCCTCCTGCCGCCGCGATCTGTTGCCAGCGGCTTAGCATCGGCTGCATCTGCGCATCCGTGATCGCGTCCAAGCCCCCAAGATGCCGGGGCTGAAAGACGGGCTGTATCAACCGCCGGTGACGTTGCCACGTTTGCCGGTTTCCAGACAGCAGACTGTCCCCGCAGGTGGCGTGAATACATCGCGCACTGCGGGTTTGCTTGTCGTATTGCACCGCATCACGCGACATGACTTGTTGAATATGATCAGGGTGATTGACGATATGCGCGGTGACCGGACCAAAGCGCAGACGCACGATATCGCCGTATTCCGCAACGGATCGCGACAGCAGGCCAAGGGCATCCCGTTTGAATTCGCTGAGCATCCCCCAAATGAAATCACCCTTGGGACCGGGGGCGCGATTGCTCATACCGGGTAGTTCCACCGGTCAAAATTTCGCCGCCAGCGCTGCGCGACAATGGCTTTCGTCGCCGCGTCCAGATCACCGAAATCGTTCTTTTCATATCCATCAAGCGTGTCGACATAGCGTTGCAATTTTGGCTGAAACGCCGCGAATCCCGGCAGTGACAGCTGCTCATAGACGCGGCCAATCTGTCCCACCGGATCAGCCTCTAACTGGTCGAAGCGAAGCTCGCACAGCCGGTCCTTGGGGATCAGCGACACATCATCGAAATAGGCGTCATACATGGTCTGATAGCGTTGCAGGATACCTTCATCTATCGCGCCAAGATCCGGGCGTTGCAGATAGGTGTGCCAGCAGACCGTATCAAAGAAATGCCGCTGCGACTGGAACACGCGATAGGGGTCGCGGTGAATATGGACAAACCGAGCATCAGAAAAAATTTCCAGCAATGTCCTGATCCGGCCTGTATGTGGCGGCGATTTCAACAGCAAAGCACGATCGTCATTCAAAGACAGCTTCTTGCAGAACAAAAGCAAGGCGGCTTTCCACCGGGCAACCTCATCCGAAGGCGTATCCCTGAAGGTCAGATGCTTTTCGTAATCCGGCGTGCTGTCGGGAAAACTGATCCCGAAGTAAACCGATTTCAGCGACATCAATGCAGGCGCAAACTCGTCCTCCTGCGGAGAGGTGAATTTCAGCGCCATGTTGTCCATCGGACGCTTTGGCGGCACCATCCATGAAAACATCCGCGTCAGCAAACCTTCGGTCGTCAGGAAGGTATAGGGGCTGACCACCTGATAGGTATTGGGAAAATTGAACTGTATATCGTCCTGCGCCAGCAGATCATGCAGCAATGTCGTTCCGCTGCGCCAGTGGCCAAGGATAAACAGGGGCGGTGTCGCAATCGTCGCATGCCTGATCGCCCTGCCAAACCGGAGCTTTTCAACCATCGCAAAGGCGGAATTGGAAAGACTGGCCAGCGTAATGAACGCCGCCCGATGCCAATAGGCTGGTGATACGCGAAAACGGTTATCCGCCAAAAGCCGAAGCCATTTCCCGGCTGTGATGCCCGTCATGTAATTGTGGCTAAAGCTCCACCGGTGTTTCAATGGTGACGACACAAAAACCTTTCTGCTTTCCGTCAGCAAGCATTCGCGCGCAGGCTGATTGCCAAACAAAGCCTATCTTCTTGCCTTTTAGCTTTAATTTCTGTTGGTTGGTATCGGTGTTTTGACAGGACCATAACGCGTGATCATTCCGTCCCACGTCACTGACATGCTGCGCAAGGTCAGAGCCCGCTTCGCCACCGAGCCGGTCAAGGAACGCATGCTGCCGCATGATGATGCCTTTGCCGCCATGCGGCCGATGCGCAAGATCAGCAAGCAATCCATCGACGGCTACTGGAAACGGCTGATGGATGGCCCTGCCCGGCAAACCGACAAGGATCAGCTTGCCGATCCGCAGACGATAGAGAATGCCGAAGGTTTCAGTGCGAACATCGAAAACTTTATCGGCACGGTCAAACTGCCGGTCGGCGTCATTGGTCCGCTTCGGATCAACGGATTGAATGCGCATGGCGATTTTCATGTCCCGCTGGCCACGACAGAAGCCGCACTGGTCGCTTCTTACGCGCGCGGGGCCTTTGCCGCGACGCAATCGGGCGGGATCAGCACCGCGCTGCTTTACGAAGGCGTCATTCGCACGCCAGCGTTCGTTTTTGACAACCTGTTCAATGCCGGGCTGTTCGTCGAATGGGTCGTGACCAACAGCCAGCACCTGAAACAGATTGCCGAGGCAACCACCCGTCACGGCAAGCTGATCGCGATTGAGCCGATCATCGACAACAACATCGTCTTTCTGATCTGCCGCTACACCACTGGCGATGCCTCGGGGCAGAATATGGTCACGATTGCAACCGACGCGCTGTGCCACGAGATTGTTGGCAATTGCAGCGTCCCGATTGGGAACTGGTATGTCGAGGGCAATTTTTCGGGCGACAAGAAGGCGTCATTTCTGGGCATGGTCACCGGGCGCGGGCGCAAAGTCAGCGCATCGGTCACTCTGACCGCCGAGGTGATCGAGAAAACACTGGCCACCACGGCCCAGGCGATGCTGGATTATGGCCGCGTCGCCAATCTGGGCGCGCATCTGTCGGGACAGATCGGGGCGCAGGCGCATTTCGCCAATGGGCTAGCCGCGCTTTACATCGCAACCGGACAGGACGCCGCCTGCGTGGCGGAAAGCGCCGTTGGCATCACGCGGATCGAGCCGCGCGGCGATGGCCTGTTTTGCAGCGTGACGCTGCCCAATATTCTTGTCGGATCGGTCGGCGGGGGCACATCATTGCCCAGCCAGACAGCCGCGCTGAATATCCTGGGCCTGAAAGGAGCCGGTAACGGGGCCGCCCTGGCCGAGGTCGCAGCCGCCACTTGCCTTTGCGGCGAAATCTCGATCGTGGCGGCAATGGCGGCGGGACACTTTACCCGCGCCCATGAAAATCTGGCCCGCAAAAGATGACGAAATCCATTGTCCGGCGATTGTGGATCTATCAGGCGGAACGATTTCCGTTACAGAAAACCGTCCCGTTGCTGGCCGTCTTTTCCGCAGCCAGCATCGCAGTTTCTGCCACCTTGGCCGACCGTCCCTTGCCCGGCATCGGCGCCTTTGCCACGGGCTTCATTCTTGCCATTGCGATCTTTTTTCAGATGCGCGTTTGCGATGAACATAAGGATCTTGAGGACGATTTCCGCTATCGTCCGGACCGCCCAATTCCGCGCGGACTGGTCTCGCTGCGGCTGGTTTTTGCGCTTGGGCTGCTATCCGCCCTGGTCGCTGTGGTCGCGGCCTGGATCTGGCATCCGCAGGTTCTTTGGCTGCTGGCACTGGTCTGGCTGTGGCTTGGGCTGATGACCGTGGAATTTGGTGCGCCGGCGTTTTTGAAAGCCCGTCCTGTTCTGTATCTGGTCAGCCACATGGCGATCATGCCGTTAATAGACCTGCTGTTGACGGGTATCGAATGGGTGCCAGCCGGATCGATGTCGCCGCATCTGTGGCTGTTTCTGGCGCTATCCTTCGTGAATGGTTGTGTGCTGGAAATCGGCCGCAAACTATGGGCGCCGGAAAATGAAATTCCGGGGGTCGAGACATATTCCGGCCTGTGGGGGCCGCGCACCGCCACGCGCATCTGGCTGGGCTGCGTTGCTCTGTCCTATCTGCTGCTGATCGGGGTCGGCTTTGCGACGGGCAATCCACTGATCAATGCCGCTACCGGTGCATTGGGATTTGCCATCATCCTGAATGCCGCTTTCCGCTATATCCACAATCCAACGCCGCAGGCGCAAAAGACGGTCGACAACGTGGCAGGACTTTGGGTGTTTCTTTGCTACGCTGTGGCCGGATTCGCGCCGCTTGTTTCAAGGTTGTTTTCGTGACGCAAATAATCTCGCAGGAACAGGCGACTGATGTGGCCAAAGTCGGTGGCAAGGCTGCATCGCTGGCGCGTCTGGCCGCCGCCGGGTTCAATCCGCCGCGCTTCTTTGTCATCCCCGCGACTGCCTTTCAAGCCGGCGAAAACGGCCCGCTTCCATCACCAGCGCTGGCCAGCGATATCGCTGTGGCTCTGGCATCTTTGGGCAATGGTCCCTTTGCCGTCCGCAGTTCCGCGCAATCCGAGGATTCGGCCCAGCACAGCCATGCAGGTCAGTTCGATACCTATTTGAACGTGGCAGCCGATGATGTTCTTGCCGCCGCCGGTCAGGTCTGGTCGTCTGGCTTTGGCGATCGTGTCGAAACCTATCGCCAGATCACAACGCAAGAAACGGCTGCGGCGCCGGCGATCATCGTTCAGCAAATGCTTGACGCAATCGCCGCCGGGGTCGCATTTTCGGCCGATCCGGTCAGTGGGCAGCGGGGGCGGGTCGTCATCTCGGCCATTGCCGGGCTGGGCGACAAGCTGGTTTCCGGCGAGGAAGACGGCGAAGATTGGCTATTGGGCGCGGGCAATACGGTCATCGACGCGCCGGATCTCCCCACGGTTCTGACCGATGCGCAAGCGATCCAGATCGCCGATCTGGCCCGCCGGATCGAGCATACCTTTGCCGCGCCGCAAGATATCGAATGGGCAATTGACGCAGAGGGGCTGCATATTCTGCAAGCACGGCCAATCACGACAGAATTGCGCCCCAAGCCCAAGCCCGACAATGCGCTGATCATCTTCGACAATTCAAATATCGTCGAAAGCTATCCCGGCATGGTCAGTCCGCTGACATATTCCTTTGCAGTTCACGTTTATGACCGCGTCTACCGGGCGTTCGTTGCGTTGCTGGGCCTGCCGCAAAGCACGATTGCGGAAAATTCCGTCGTGTTCGGCAACATGCTGGGCCGCGTTGATGGCCGGGTCTATTACAATCTGGTCAACTGGTATCGGGCACTGGCGCTGCTGCCCGGATTTTCGCTGAACCGCGCCTATATGGAAACCATGATGGGCGTTTCAGAGCCCCTCCCCGCCGAGATCACCGCATCGATCGGCCCGCCACCCGCGACAGGGACAAGGCGGGTCGTCGAATACCTGCGTTTGTCCCGTGTCGCTGGCGGTCTGATCTGGCAGGCGATCCGCCTGCCCCGAACCAAAGCCGGTTTCTATGACCGGCTGAATGCGGCGCTGGACAGCGGTTTTGATATCAAAGCCGCCAACGCAACCCAGCTTGCCGCAGAATACCGCAAGATCGAAAGTTCACTTCTGGATCGGTGGGACGCGCCACTGGTGAATGATTTTCTGTGCATGATCGCCTTTGGCGCATCGCGGAATCTGATGCAGAAATGGTTGGGCGAAGATGGTCTGCGCCTGCATAACGACGTCATGATCGGGCAAGGCGACATCATTTCCGCCGAACCCGCGCAACGTATTTCCCGCATGGGTCGGATGGTCCGGGCCGCGGGCTTGCAGGATGCGTTGACGGTGCAGGGTATCCACGCCCTTCAAAGCCAGCCGGAAATCCAAGCGGAATTTCAATCATATCTGGATAAGTTCGGGGATCGCTGCACCGAAGAGCTGAAGCTGGAAAGCATCCCATTGGGCGATGATCCGGCGCCGCTGATCCAGGCCATTGCCGCAAGTGCGGCGCGTGGCAGCGCCCCTCACCACATTGCGCCGGCACCCGATTGGCAGGCCTTGTTCAAGGGCAGACCGATCAGGGGCTTTCTTGCCCGCCGGATCATTGGCTGGACCAAGGCCCGCGTGCGCGACCGTGAAAACCTGCGCTTTGAACGGACCCGGATATTCGGCCTTGCCCGCAGGGTCATGCTGGCGCTTGGCGCCGATTTTGCCGCCCGCGGCCTGATCGATACACCCCGCGACGTGTTTTATCTGACCACGCAAGAGGTTCTGGGCGCGGTCGAAGGCTTTGGTCTGTCGCCTGATCTGTCGTCACTGGTGGCCCTGCGCAAGGCCGAAGATGCCGCATCTGCCAAGCGCCCCGATCCGCCCGAGCGTATCGAAATCCGTGGTCCGGCGATTGCCCCCAATTGGGCCCCCAAGACGCCCCACCCTGAGGATGACAGCCGCACCCGGCAAGGAACGGGCTGTTCGGCAGGCATCGTTACGGCAACGGCCCGCGTTATTCGTGACCCGCGCCGCGAACACTTGAACCGCGGTGAAATTCTGGTCGCAAGACACACCGATCCGGGCTGGATCGCGGTGTTTTCCAATGCGTCTGCGATCGTGGTCGAGCGCGGGTCGCTCTTATCCCATTCGGCCATCGTCGCGCGCGAATTGGGCATTCCCTGCGTCGTCGGGTTGAAAGATGCAACGACATGGATCGCGGATGGCGAAATGCTGGATGTGGACGGCGCAACAGGCCGGGTAAGGCGTCACGATGACTAGATCCGAGATCGAGGACAAAGCGGATTTCGGGCAAATCCGCTATGCGCAATTGTGGGAAGATGCCGATGTGCTGACCGAAGCCCTGGGCGATTGCGTGGGTGGCACGCTGGTTTCCATCTGCTCTGCCGGGGATAATGCGCTGGCCATGCTGACGCTGGACCCGGCACGGGTTGTCGTGGTGGATCTGTCGATGGCCCAGATCGCCTGCCTGCGCCTGCGGATTGGCGCGTTCAGCATGCTGGGCCACACGGAATTCCTTGAACTGATGGGCGCCCGGCCAAGCAACCGGCGCACGGCGCTGCTGATGCGGGCATTGGCCGGTCAGGACGCCGAAACACAGGCCTTTTGGACCGCCCGCGCGGATCAGGTTCAAACCTTCGGTGCAGGCGGTGTCGGCAAATTTGAACGCTATTTCCGGCTGTTCCGCCGCTATTGCCTGCCTTTGGTCCATTCGCAGGGCACCATCGACGATATTTTTGTATCGCGCCCTGAACCGCAACGACAGGAATTTCTGAATAACCGTTTCAATACATGGCGGTGGAGGCTTTTATTAAACGTCTTTTTCAGCCGTTTCGTGATGGGGCGAATGGGCCGCGACAAGGCGTTCTTCGATCATGTCGATGGCAGCCCCGCCCAGCATGTCGCGCGTCGCATCAATCAAGCCGCCGTCGCCAATGATCCAGCCGATAATCCCTATCTGCACTGGATCATGAAGGGCACGCATGGCAATGCTTTGCCGATGACGTGGCGGGCAGAACACTATGAAACGATCCGCGGCCGTCTGGACCGGTTGCAGATCATGCCCGGCTCGCTTGAGGCTTTTATCGCAACCGGTGACAAGGCTGATGGCTTTAATCTGTCCGATATCTTCGAATATATGTCGCCGCAGGTCTTTACCGCAGTCTACGGCGCGATTCTGAACGCCGCCTCGCCCGGTGCGCGGTTGGTTTACTGGAACATGATGGCCCCACGCCGGGTGCCCCCCGCCTATCGCCCACGTGTCAAAACGCAGACTGACCTGCAGGACCGCCTGAAAGCGCGGGACAAGGCATTTTTCTATTCGGATTTTGTTGTCGAACAGGTGAAGGCTTGAATGCCAGCCTGCAGATCGGCTTTGCCATCGGGTCAGTCGCGGTTCTGCTGGGGCTGATGGCCCTGATCCGGCATGGCGCCAGCACATACGGCCTGAGCGCCGAGGTTCAGCGCAAACTGATTCATATCGCCACCGGACTTTATGCGCTTAGCTGGCCTTGGCTTTTCCCGGATCGCTGGCCCGCCTACATGCTGGTCGGCATCACATTGATCGTGCTGATCGTTCTGCGCGTATCGCGCATTGCAAAGGCCGGCGTCGGGGCGACATTGCATAGCGTCGACCGGCGTTCATATGGCGACATTCTTTTGGCTGTCGCGGTCGGGCTGTGCCTGTTTCTGGCCCGCGACGACCTGATCTTTTACGTCCTGCCCATTGCCGTCCTGACCCTGTCGGACGCCGCCGCCGCACTGGTCGGAGGGGCCTATGGCAAACGCGTTTTTCACGTCGAAGACGGCGTGAAAAGTGTCGAAGGTTGCGTTACCTTTTTCGTGGTGACGTTGGTTATCGCACTGATCTGCCTGCTAATGATGAGCACGCTGCCTGCGACACGGATCATCACCATCGCCCTGATCGTCGCAGGCTTTGGCGCATTGGTCGAGGCTGCCAGCTGGCGCGGGTTCGATAACCTTTTCCTGCCGATTGGCATCTTGATCGTGCTGGCCGACACCATGCACAGTGATCTGTTGCGCCTGTTCGGGCTAATCGTGATATTCGGCCTGACGCTTTTGGCGTTTCGCGTTCTTTTCGCGCGCCTTGGTGTTGGCCTGCATGTGTCACGCGTCAATGTGACCATGATCTTCCTGCTGCTGGCCGCGACGTCCTATCAACATGCGGTCACGCCCATCCTTGCGCTGGCCATCCATATCTGGAGCAGACAGACCAACCCGTCCGAGGATCGTTTTCCCGATCTGGATATGGTCGCCGGACTGACGCTGGCAAGTATTGGCTGGCTGGTGATCGGCGAGGCGGTCGGATGGAACGCCATCCTGTTCTATGGCATGACCTCCATGGCCTTTGCTGCTGGCCTTGCATCCCTTGCGCTTGCAACGGCACCGGTGGCGACGCGCGTCGCCGGACTGGCCGTCACCGTTTTCGCTTTGCTGGCAATCCGACTGTGGACCGTGGCCATCAGCACGGACACATCTGGTTGGGCAGGACCAATGTGGGGTGCAACCGTCGCGACCCTCTTGCTTGCAATTCTTCCAACAAGCCTGTGGCCCGGCGCATTTCGGAAAGATCGCATTCTTAAGTTGACTTTTCTCTCGCTGCTCTTGCCTTTTGTGTCTTATGTATATGCAACTGAACTTTTTGGACTGCTGGCATGAGACAAGAAAGTTTCAAAAATGACCAAGCGGCGATTACCATTTTTTTTGATGGACCTCTTTGGGACAATCAGCCGACTGCCACTTTGGGCGGATTTCGCAGCCGCAACGCAAAGGCCGGACAAGCCGTCCTGTCGCAAGCGATTGACTTTGCCCGAACAAAAGGCGTCAGCCAAATAATCGGCCCGATGGAGGGGGACACGTGGCACAGCTATCGTTTTGTCACTGACAGCGATGGCAGCCCGCCCTTTCTGATGGAGCCGACCAATCAGGCGCATGAACTGGACGTATTCAAACTGGCCGGGTTTCGCCAGATCGGCAGCTACTTCTCGGCCCGCGTCCCGTTGCAACAAATGCGCGCGCCCCAGCCTACGCGGACAGACGAATTCAAGATAGAGATCTGGGACGGCAAAGATGCCGAGGGAATGTTTCAACAGGTCTATGATCTGTCGGCGGCAGCCTTTGCAAACAACCCGTTCTACAAGGCCATCACACGCAATGCTTTCATGGCGATGTATATGCCGATTGTGCCCTTGATCCGAAAAGATCTGGTGCTGTTCGCACGCAAGCCTGATGGCGCATTGACCGGTTTTTTGTTTGGAATCCCGAACTACGCCGAGGCGCAGACCCCAAAATCCGTCATTCTGAAAACCTATGCCAGCCTGACCAAGGGGGCTGGCCGGCATTTGTCGCACACCTTCCACACGGCCGCTGCGAAAGGTGGCTTTCAAACGGCGATCCACGCCCTGATCCATGATGAGAACTTATCGGCATTGCGCAGCGCCGCTGAGGGTGCCGAGGTGTTTCGCCGCTATGGCCTGTTCGGGCTAAGGCTGAATGGATAGCCTGCTTGGCGTTTTTGCCAAAACGGTGGATCGCCACCCTGACCGTGTGGCGATCATTGATGGCAAAGGCCGCAAGGTCACTTTTGCCGCCCTGATGTCGCGTATCAACAGCCTTGCCGCCGCATGGCAAAGGCAAGGCATCGGTGCAGGAGATCGCGTTCTGATGGCGATGCCCTTGGGCAGCGATCTCTATGCCAGCCTTGCGGCATTGTGGTCATTGGGCGCGACAGTGGTTCTGCCGGAACCGGCAATGGGCATCGCCGGGGTTCGGCACGCGGTCCACACGGCGGGCGTTACGGCGTTTTGCGCGTCGGGCGGCTATCGGGTCTTGCGCATGCTTCTGCCGCGACTGTGGCTGACGCGTCAGTTACGTCTTACCGACACCAGGGGGGCATTTGTCCCGGTTGTGACATCGAAAACCGATATCGCCCTGATATCATTCACCTCGGGTAGTTCGGGCAAGCCCAAGGCAATTCCGCGAAGTCATGGCTTTCTTTTGGCACAGCACAAGGCACTGGCACCGCTGCTGGACAGTGCGTCAGACGAACGCGATCTGGTTGCCTTTCCGGTCTTTGCGCTGCTGAATCTGGCCGCCGGACGGACATCAATCCTGCCAGACTGGAAGATGAGCAATCTGGCAGAACTTACCCCCGAGCAACTGCACAACTGGATCGCACGACAAGGCGCGACCCGTGCACTGCTGCCGCCATCGTTATGTCAAAAGCTTGGGGGAATTGCCCTGCCCCCCCGCCTGCACAGCATCTTTACCGGAGGCGGCCCCGTGTTTCCCGATATGATTGCCCGCCTTCAGACGACCAATCCCCGCCTGAACGTCACCTGTGTCTATGGCTCGACCGAGGCAGAGCCTATCGCAATTCTGGACACCGCCACGGTGACCGCCGACGATCATCAGGCCATGCTGGCAGGGGCTGGTCTGCTGGCAGGCCCCCCGGTCGCGGGTTTGCAGCTGCGCATCATGAATGATGAAATTCAGGGCGCGGGACCGCATGTCAACGAAGGCTATCTTGACCCTGCCGACAACGCCCAGAACAAAATCCGGGTCGACGAAACAATTTGGCATCGGACAGGCGATGCGGGTCGTTTGGACAGTCAGGGACGCTTGTGGTTATGGGGCCGAACCGGCACCCAGGTGACGATCGCCGAAGGGCAGGTCTACCCCTTCGTGATCGAAGTTGCGGCCCATCAATGGCCGGGTGTTCAGCAATGCGCGTTGATGTACATGGCGACCAAGCCCGTTCTGGTGATCGAAGGAGATCGCACCGCATTCGCTATCTGGCAGGAAAATGCGCAGACGCTTGGCATTCATCACCTGCATCACATGACCCGCATCCCAATGGACCGGCGGCACGCATCCAAGATTGACCGCAAGGCACTGGCGAGGGTCCTGGCCAAGCATCTTGCGAAAACCCGCTAGAAATGGATTTCACGCCGGCATTCATGCGCGAATGACGCGGGAAGGCAACTGTCAGAAGTTCAGCTTGGCCCGAAATGCTTTTCAGTTCATCCGGCGCTGCCACGCAGAATATCCACCAAGGCACGCGAGGCCGTCGGCATTTGCCCTCGACTGGGGTGATACAGGAAGAAACCCGGATAAGGGGGGCAATAGTCCTCTAGCACGCTGACCAACTGCCCGGTCTCTCATTGTTGCCGTCCATATTGTTCAACGGGATAAGCGACGCCAACCCCGTCCAAAGCAGCGGCGATGGTCAGGTCCATGTCATCAAGGACGACAAACGCCGCCAGTTCCCCCAGATCTCTGGTTCTTATGCTCATGATTGATGAATATGAGCCAATGGACAGCGCTCAGCGGGACGACCTCCTCACCATAAGGCAATTCGCCCCTTCGACGTTCAGGCAAGATGGCGATTGTGACAGGCGGCACTCGTCCCGACGTCAGGGCGATCGCGAACATCTCACTCTGACTGGATGATCCCCGTTCGACGCGCAGGTTCGGTCGTGATTGATGGTTCGCGGACTGGCGCTGCAGAAAAGGCGGGCGCTGAAACCCCCTTGCTGAAACTGGCTTCCCTCGTCCCGAAACTGCGATACAAGCAGAGAACCGAAAGGTTTCGGTATAGCGGAGGAGGTCAAATCTGATGACAACGCTGAAGGATGTCGCGAAAAAAGCCGGGCTGTCGATTACGCAAACCAGTCGGGCACTGAACGATCATTCGGATGTCAGCGCCGCCACACGTGAACGCGTCAAAGAAATCGCGCTGACGCTGCAATACCGGCCGAATCTGTCGGCACGCAAGCTGGTTTCCGGCAGGTCCGGACTGGTCGGGCTGGTCGTTCCACGCACGAAGGATCTGGCATCGGACGGCCTGTTTATCGAGGTGGTTTCAGGCCTTTCCACTGAATTTTCCTTGCGTGACATGCAGTTCGTTCTGCATGTCACGCAACCGGAAGAACCGATCATTCCCGTCTACAAACGTCTGGTCGGAAACGGCGCCATTGACGGCTTCGTGTTGATCGACCCACGCGAAGATGATCGACGGGCCGCATTTCTGTCCAAAGCCAAAGTGCCCTTTGTCGTCCATGGCAGGATCGGCCCCAACCCCAAACATGCCTATTTTGATATTGATAATGAAAAGATTTTTCGCGGCATCACGCGCCATCTGTCGGCTTTGGGCCATCGCCGTATCGTATTGCTGAACGGAATCGAAGATCGAACCTATGCCGAAGCGCGAAGCTGTGGTTATCGGCATGCGCTTGTCGATTCGCGAATCGATCCGTCCGAGGCGATTATTCGGTCCGGCGCGATGACGGAATCCTTTGGTTTGATTTCAACCGTCGATCTTTTTTCGGGCCCCGAACCACGTCCGACAGCGATTATCTGTGGCAGCGTCCGCATCGCCAAGGGGGTCTATCAGGCGCTGAATGCCCTGGGTCTTTCCATCCCGCGCGATGTATCGGTTTTTGCGCATGATGATCATATTGCACAAATACAAACAGAGGCTTTTTACCCCGCTCTTAGTGTCACGGACGCCCCGATGCGCGACAGCTGGAAGCCCTTGGCGGCCTGTCTTGAGGGGGCAATTTCCGGCGCGCCACTGTCAGAATTACAGGTAGTTGGGCCGTATCGCACCATCCTGCGGCAGTCGACGGCGGCCCCTTGCCAGTAAACTCACCCTCTGCGAGAATATTCATTGACCAGTTCAGATGTTCGCGCTAACAAAACCGAAACGTTTCGGGGGCGTCTAAAGATTGACTGAGTGATCCGCACAAGACGGATCAAGGGGAGAATGCCTGTCAGAGATGATCAGGCAATACTGGGAGGGAATGCCAGATATGACTACCAAACTATTCAAGACAGGTCTGTCCGCCTTGGCGATGAGCACCATTCTGGGTGGATCGGCCTGGGCTGATGAGGTCAGCTATGTCATCGGCGCGGTCGGCAATGCCGTTCAAGTCCTTGAAGAGATGGTCAAGCCCTGGGAAGAGCAAACCGGCCACACGGTCAAGATCGTGACGATGCCGGCTTCGACCTCGGATCAGTTCGCCCAGTATCGCCTGTGGCTGGCGGCGGGCACCACCGATATCGACCTGTATCAGACCGACGTGATCTGGGCACCGCAGTTGGCTGATCATTTCGTCGACCTGACCGAGGCTGCAAAAGACGTCCTGCCACAGCACTTCCCATCGATCATCGAAAGCCAGACTGTCGATGGCAAACTGGTTGCGATGCCGCTGTATACCGATGCGCCGGCACTGTATTATCGCAAGGATCTGTTGGAAAAATACGGCAAGGAAGTTCCGACCACATGGGAAGAACTGGCCGCAACCGCGCAGGAAATCCAGGACGGAGAACGCGCGGCGGGCGCCAATGATCTTTGGGGTTATGTCTGGCAAGGCAACGCCTATGAAGGCCTGACCTGCGACGCGCTGGAATGGGTCAAGTCATTTGGCGGCGGTCAGATCGTCGAAGCGGATGGCACCATTTCGATCAACAATGAAAATGCCGCAAAAGCCATTGATACTGCGGCAAGCTGGGTCGGAAGCATCAGCCCGCCCGGCGTCCTGTCCTATCAGGAAGAAGAATCCCGCGGCGTCTGGCAGACCGGCAATGCGGTCTTCATGCGCAACTGGCCCTATGCCTATGCCTTGTCCTCAGGCGACGACAGTGCGGTGAAGGGCAAGTTCGACGTGGCTCCGCTGCCTTCGGGCGGGGAGGGTTCGGCGGCCACGCTGGGCGGCTGGAACGTCGCCGTGTCCAAATACTCGGACAATCAGGACGCGGCGATCAGCCTTGCGCTGTTCCTGTCCAGCGCAGAAGGCCAGAAGTTCCGTGCCTTGGAAAGTGGCCACCTGCCCAGCATATCTGCCCTGTATGAAGATGCTGAAATTGCAGAAAAGGTTCCGCTGATCCCGCGCTGGAAAGAAGTGTTCGAAAGCGCGGTTCCGCGTCCTTCCGCCCCGACCAAGGGCAAGTATAACGAAGTTTCGGCCAAGTTCTGGTCAGCCGTGCACGAAACATTGTCGGGCAACGGCACTGCCGCCGAAAACCTTGAACTGCTTGAGCTGGACCTTGAGGACGTCAAGGGGTCGGCGTGGTAATCTGACGCGCTGACATCTCTGCGCATTCGGTTGGGCGTTCCTCGCGCCCGACCGTCATCGGCCCCACCGGGCCATGTCGAGGAGATTTTTCAATGACCGACCAAGTTATGGCCCAAGCCAGCGGTCCCAGTCTGCAGCAACGCAGACAAAGGGCAGCGTTCTGGTTTCTGGCACCGATGCTGGTTGCGCTGTTTTTTGTGGCCGCATGGCCGCTGCTGCGCACAATCTGGTTCTCCATGACCGACGCCACGCTGTCGAACCTGTATGACGCAGAGTGGATCGGTTTCGGCAATTATCTGCAAGTGCGCGAGCTGTCTTCGGGGCGCACCGTCTATCGCGGCACGCTGGTTGATCCCGACTGGTGGAACGCGGTCTGGAACACGGTCCGCTTCTCGTTCGCATCGGTCTTTTTCGAAACCATCTTCGGCCTGATCGTCGCACTGGTGATGAACGCCGAATTCAAGGGGCGCAGCATTGTTCGCGCCGCCATCCTGATCCCCTGGGCCATTCCGACCATCGTTTCCGCGAAAATGTGGGGTTGGATGCTGAATGACCAGTTCGGGATCATCAACGATATCCTGCTAAACCTCGGCCTGATCGACCAGAAGATCGCCTGGACCGCCAGCCCGGAAACGGCCATGACGGCTGTGCTGATCGTGGATGTCTGGAAAACGACGCCCTTCATGGCGCTGCTGATCCTTGCCGGTCTGCAAATGGTGCCGCGTGACATTTACGAAGCGGCGCGCATCGACGGCATCAACCCGGTCAAGGTGTTCTTCAAAGTCACCCTGCCCTTGATCAAGCCGGCACTGATGGTCGCAGTGATCTTCCGTCTGCTGGACGCGCTGCGGATCTTTGACCTTGTCTATGTGCTGACGCCAAATTCCTCGGCGACAAAAACGATGTCGGTCATCAGCCGCGAAAACATGATCGACTTTGACAAATTCGCCTATGGCGCCGCGCAGTCGACATTGCTGTTCGCCATCATCGCAGTCTTCGTCAGCCTGTATATCTGGATTGGCCGCGTCGATCTTTCAGGGGGGCGTGACTGATGCAACAGCATAAGCTTCTGAAGAACATAGCGTTCTATGCTCTGGTCATCGTGATTGTCGTCTTTGCGGTCTTTCCGTTCTATTACGCCATCGTGACCAGCTTCTCGACGGGATCACAGCTGTTTCAGGTCAATTACTGGCCAAAGGCGTTCAACTGGGCCAATTATGAAGCAGTTCTGGGCGGCCGGAATTTCCCGCGCTCGATCATGAACTCGCTGTTCATTGCGGGCTGCACGGTGGGCTTTTCCCTGTTTCTGGCTGTGACGGCGTCCTATGCGCTGGCGCGGGTTCGGTTCCGTGGGCGGGGCCTGCTTCTGATGACAATTCTGGCTGTATCGATGTTTCCGCAGATTGCCGTTCTGGCGGGTCTGTTCGAACTGGTGCGCTTCCTTGGCATCTTCAACACGCCTTGGGCGATGATCCTGTCCTACACGATTTTCACCCTGCCCTTCACCGTTTGGGTGTTGACCACCTTTATGCGTGATCTGCCGGTCGAGATCGAAGAGGCGGCAATCGTTGATGGCGCAAGCCCGTGGGTCATCATTACCCAAGTATTCCTGCCGCTTTTGTGGCCGGCATTGGTGACAACGGGCCTGCTGGCCTTTATCGGGGCCTGGAACGAATTCCTGTTTGCGCTGACCTTTACCAGCTCGGAATCCCAGCGAACGGTGCCGGTGGCCATTGCCATGCTGTCGGGCGCTTCCGCGCAAGAAATTCCGTGGGGTCCGATCATGGCGGCCTCGGTCATCGTGACCGTTCCGCTGATCGTCCTCGTCCTTATTTTCCAACGCAAGATCGTAGCGGGCCTGACCGCTGGCGGCGTGAAAGGCTGAACCCATGGCCAGAATTGAACTGAAGAACGTCAAGAAATCCTATGGTGCCGTCGATGTTATCAAGGGCGTAGACCTTGATATCAGAAAAGGTGAGTTCATGGTTTTTGTCGGCCCGTCGGGCAGCGGCAAATCTACCCTTCTGCGCCTGATTTCGGGTCTGGAAGACATCACCTCGGGTGAGATGCGGTTCGACGACCAACTGGTCAACAACCTCGTTCCATCCGATCGCGGCATTGCGATGGTGTTCCAAAGCTACGCGCTGTATCCGCACATGAAGGTCTATGACAACATGGCCTTCGGGATGAAGCTGGCCAAGGCGGAAAAGGCGGAAATCGACCGCCGCGTTCGTGAAGCCGCAAAGATGCTGCAGATCGACCACCTGTTGGATCGCCTGCCCAAGCAGCTTTCCGGTGGTCAGCGTCAGCGCGTCGCCATTGGTCGTGCCCTTGTTCGCGATCCGCGCGTGTTCCTGTTCGACGAACCCCTGTCGAACCTGGATGCGGGCCTGCGTGTCGCAACACGTCTGGAAATCGCCAAGCTGCATCACAGCATGGAAGACACGACCATGATCTATGTGACGCACGATCAGGTCGAGGCGATGACCCTTGCCGACCGGATTGCGGTTCTGCGCGACGGCCTGCTGGAACAGGTCGGCACCCCGGCCGAGCTTTACGAGCGGCCGAACTCATTGTTCGTTGCCGGTTTTATCGGCAGCCCGAAAATGAACTTTCTCACCGGAAAGTTCGCCGAGGCGAAAGGCTGCAAGACATTGGGTATCCGTCCCGAACATATCAACGTCGTTGCAGAGGGTCAGGGCGAATGGAGCGGCGAGGTTCTTCATGCCGAAGATCTTGGCTCGGACAACTTCCTGTTCGTCGAGATCGGCGCGGATGAACCCCTTATCGTGCGTCAGCCGGGCAAGCTGAAGATCGCGCTTGGCAGCCAGGTCTCGTTGCAGCCGCGCCCCGAAAAACTGCATCGCTTCGATCACAACGACGCCCCTATTCGCTGACCTCCACAAGCAGCGATTTACCTAACCACCGTAAAAAACCCGCGGACCAACTCCGCGGGCACGAAACAGGAGTGCAAGATGACCATTCGCGTGACTGTGTGGAACGAAAACGTCCACGAGCAGGAAAACAAGATTGTCGCTTCGGTTTATCCCGATGCGATTCATGGCACGATTGCCAATGCCCTGAACGCAGATCCGGGCATAACCGCGACAACCGCGACCCTGCAAGAAGCGGACCATGGCCTGACCGAAGAAAAACTGGCCAAAACGGATGTTCTGTTCTGGTGGGGTCACAAGGCGCACGGGCAGGTCAGCGACGCCATCGTCGAACGCGTCTGCAATGCCGTCTGGTCGGGTATGGGCATGGTTTTCCTGCATTCCGCCCATTTCTCGAAACCGTTCAAGCGGTTGATGGGCACGCCCTGCAACCTGACATGGCGCGAAGCCGGTGAGCGTGAGCGTCTTTGGCTGACCTCTCGCAATCATCCGATCGCTGCCGGTCTGCCGGATCATTTCGAGTTGGAAAACGAGGAAATGTATGGCGAACCCTTTGGCGTGCCAGAGCCGCTGGAAACCGTTTTCCTCAGCTGGTTCTCGGGTGGTGAAGCTTTCCGGTCCGGCCTGACCTACAAGCGCGGCGCGGGCAATGTGTTCTATTTCCGCCCCGGCCACGAAACCTATCCAACCTATCACAACGACAACGTGCAGCGCGTGCTGCTGAACGCGGCGAAATGGGCTTATAATCCCGCCCCGCGTCTGGCCGACCCGAATGCTGCCCCGAACGTTCCGGTGACCGAGGCGTTGGAGCCGATCGAAGAACGCGGCCCGCGTCTGCATCAGGCCGGCGAAGCAGGTTATCGCTGATGAAACCGATCCGTTTGTTGATCCTTGGCACCGGCGGCATGGCGAAAAACCATGCCGAAGGTTTCGCCCAGATCCCCGGCGTCGAACTGGTTGCGGGCGTGGATACACGCCCCGAACAATTGGCCGCCTTCTGCGAGGCCCACAATATCCCGAACGGCTTTGCCACGCTGGATGAGGCTTTGGCCTGGGGCCAATTCGATGCCGTCACCAACGTGACACCGGATGCCGCGCATTACCCGACGACCATGCCACTCTTGGCGGCGGGCAAGCATGTGCTGTGCGAAAAGCCCTTGGCGACGCGGGCCGACCATGCCGAGGAAATGGCCGCCGCCGCTGCCAAGGCAGGCGTCGTCAACATGGTGAACCTGTCTTATCGCAATGTCCCTGCCCTGCAGATGGCCGCCCAGATGGTCCGCGCAGGCGATATCGGCCGGGTCCGTTATTTCGAGGCCTCCTATCTGCAAAGCTGGCTGACTCAGCCCGCTTGGGGCGAATGGAGCACGGAAAGCCAGTGGCTGTGGCGTCTGTCGACCGCGCATGGATCAAAGGGCGTTCTGGGCGATGTCGGCATCCATATCCTTGATTTCGCGACCTTTATCGCGGGCGAGGATGCGACGCAGGTGTCCTGCTTGCTAAAGACCTTTGACAAGGCACCGGGCGGCAAGATCGGTGACTACACGCTGGATGCCAACGACTCGGCCACGATGCAGCTTGTGCTGGAAAATGGCGCTTTGGGCACTGTTTCGGCGACCCGCTTTGCCAGCGGCCACCTGAACGACCTGCGGCTTAGCATCCATGGCGACAAAGGCGGGTTGGAGGTTTATTTCGAAAACCGTGTCAGCCGCCTGCGCGCCAGTCTGGAAGCGGACCTGCAAACCGCCGAATGGCACGAGATCGAGACCCCCGAGGTCGAGCCGATCTATCCCCGCTTCATCGCCGCCATTCGTGGCGAAGGCGCGGCAGATCCTGACTTTGCCCGCGGGGCGGCGTTGCAACGCCTGCTGGATCGCGCCGAGGAATCCGCCCACCAGAACGGTCTGTTACTGTCCGTTTGAGGGGCATGATGGTGGCGCCACTCCTTCTGGCGCCGCCAACTTTGTCGCAATTCATTGTGTCCGATTTTCACCTTGTCTAAGGTTGTCATGCCGTCATTTCAACGGCACGGATTTCATGGACAGGATGGACAAGATGAAACGGACCACGTCTGGCAAGGTAAGTGTCGGCATGGCTACCCCCTTCCACTTCGCCGCTTTCGCGCTGGCTTTGGCAACGGCAACCATTGGTCTGCTTGGGGCGAGCCGGGCTGATGCGCAGGATACGGCCCCCACACTCTATTTCTCGGCAATCCCTGACGACGATGCGACCAAGCTGATGCAGCGGTTTTCCGGCGTCGCCGATTATCTGGAAGAACAGCTTGGCGTTCCGGTCGAATATGTCCCGGTCAAGGATTACGCGGCATCGGTTGTGGCATTCCGCAATGACCAGATCCAGCTTGGCTGGTTTGGCGGCCTGACCGGTGTGCAGGCGCAGCTTGCCGTGCCCGGCTCGCAGGCAATTGCGCAGGGCGATGAAGACATGGCCTTTGTGTCCTATTTCATCGCCAATGAAAGCACGGGTCTGGAAAAAAGCGATGCCTTTCCAATGGCCGCCAAGGGGATGAGCTTTACCTTTGGTGCGCAGACCTCGACCTCGGGTCGCCTGTTTCCAGACTACTATATCCGCAAGGAAACAGGTGAGGCCCCCGATGAATTTTTCTCGAAAGTGGGCTTCTCGGGCGATCACGCCCAGACTCTGCGACTGGTTTCAACCGGCGCCTATCAGATCGGCGCCCTGAACTATACCGTCTATGACGATGCCGTGGCGCAAGGGCTGTCCGAGGTCGAAACGACACGTGCCATCTGGCAAACGCCGCCCTACCCTGACTACAACTGGACCATTCGCGGCGATGTCGATGCCCGCTATGGCGAGGGCTTCACTGAAAAGGTCAAGGCTGCGCTGATCGGGATGGATGATCCCGACTTGCTGTCATCCTTTCCGCGCAAGGCATTTGTCGAAACCTCGAACGAGGCGTATGTGCCGATTGTCGAAACGGCCCGCGAACTGGGCCTGCTGGACTGAGGCAATGCTGCATCTGGATGGCGAAACGCTTGCCTATGGCAAGACCGTCGTGTTGTCGGACGTGGATTTCCATCTGCGCCCGGGCGAGCGTGTCGTCTTGCTGGGTCGCAGTGGCAGCGGCAAAAGCACGTTGCTGAACGCGGCCTATGCGCGGCTTGTCACCCAGATGCCCGGCAATGTCGCCCTTGTGCCCCAGGAGAACGGCCTGGTGCCGCAGCTTTCGGTATTTCACAACACCTATATGGGTCGTCTTGATCAGCACAGCGCGGCCTATAACCTGCTGAACCTGATCTGGCCGCTGGCATCACAACGAAACCGGGTGGATCAGGTCTTGCAAGATGTCGGCCTTGCGGGGATGGCACGCAAACCCGTCGTCTCACTGTCGGGGGGGCAGAAACAGCGGACGGCGCTGGCCCGCGCGATCCATCGAGGTGGTCATATCCTGATCGGCGATGAGCCGGTATCGGCCGTCGATGAACGCCACGCCGCGCAGCTGATCCAGACGCTGGCAGACCGATTTGAAACGATGCTGCTGGCGCTGCACGACATCGCCCTGACACGACAGATTGCGACCCGCATCGTCGGTATCAAGAATGGGCGGCTGATCATCGACAGGCCCGCCGCAGAGGTTTCGGATGACGCGCTTGATGCCCTCTATCACCGCTGAGGCGGGCGCGGGCTTGCGTCCACGCATCAGCATCGCGCTGGCCTTTCTGTTTCTGGCCATTGCGTTGCTGCCTGTCGCGGATCTGAACGTCGCGGGCCATGATCCCTGGGCCGAATTGGGCCGCATGGCGACGGGGCTGCTGTCACCGGATTTTGCGGCCATCGGATATCTAAGCTATACCGCCGCCCTGACCGTCGCCTTTGCCATCTGTGGCGTGGCGGTCGGTGCGGGCGCGGGATTTTTGTTGACGCCCCTCTATCACATCCTGCCCATCAGACTGTTCTGCGTGGCGATCCGTTCGATCCACGAACTGTTCTGGGCAATCCTGTTGATGCAGATCACCGGGCTGTCCGCGACAACCGGTATTCTGGCAATCGCCATTCCTTATGCGGGCATCTTTGCCAAGGTCTTTTCCGAGTATCTGGACGAGGCCGACCCCCGCCCCGTCCGTTCCATACCTGCGCGCACCGACGTGATTTCGGCCTTTTCCTATGCCAGATTGCCCTTGGTGCTGCAAGAATTCGGCACCTATACGCTTTACCGGCTGGAATGTGCGCTCCGCTCCAGCGCGGTTCTGGGTTTTGTCGGACTGCCGACATTGGGCTTTCAGCTTGATACCTTCTTCAAACAGGGGATGTATGGCGCGGTCGCGGCTGTGCTGATCATCTATTACCTGCTGATCGCCACCATGCGCCTGTGGATGCGCTGGCCGCTTGCGCCGCTTTACCTTCTGGCTTCCATCGGCTTTCTGGCATCGCTTCAGACGCCCCCGATGGCCGCTGGAATGCTAAGACGGTTTCTGACCTACGACATCGTGCCGGCACCATTGCGCAACGGCGATCTGTCGCAAACGGAAACGTGGCAGCGCTTTGGCGAGTGGTTGCACATGCTGACCTTCGATCAGGCGCTGCCCGGCCTGGCTGCCACCATGATCGTTGCGCAATTGGCGCTGGTTCTGGCTGGCATCGTGGCACTGATCGGCTTTCCGCTGATCCTGCCCTTGATCGTTGGCCGAGCGGGCGCATGGGCCGGTCATATCGGTCTGGTCATAGGACGTTCGACGCCAGAATATATGCTGGCTTATGTCCTGCTCCAGATCTTTGGTCCCTCGATGCTGCCCGCGATCCTCGCGCTTGGTCTGCATAACGGGGCCATCATCGCCCATCTGATGGGTCACCAATCCCGGCACCTTTCCAAGGATCTGCGCCCCGATGCGCCGAAAGGCATAAACCTTTACGCGTGGGAAGTGTTGCCGCGTATCTATGGAAATTTTCTGGCCCTGTGCTTTTATCGCTGGGAAATCATCGTCCGAGAATCCGCCATTTTGGGCCTGCTGGGCGTGTCCACCATGGGATATTATATCGGCACCGCGATTCAGGAATTGCGAACCGACCGGGCAATATTCCTGCTATTGGTCACGATGATCGTCACCATGGTGATCGACGTGATCTCGAAACGATGCCGCACCTCGCTTGGGCTGGACGGATTGTCCAGCCACGCCAGCACGAACCGCTGCTAGCTGCGGATCGCTCCGTCGCCGGTGACCAGATACTTGAAACTGGTCAGTTGCTCGGCTCCGACCGGGCCACGGGCATGCATCTTGCCGGTGGCGATGCCGATTTCCGCGCCCATCCCGAATTCCCCGCCATCAGCGAATTGGGTCGAGGCATTGCGCATCAGGATCGCACTGTCCAGACCACGGAAGAACCGGTCCGCAGTCGCATCATTTTCCGTCAGAATTGATTCCGTGTGCTGGCTGCCATAGCGGCGAATATGCGCAATTGCCTGATCCACACCTTCCACCAGCTTGGCCGCAATGATCATGTCCAGAAACTCGCGCCCGAAGTCATCGGGCTGCGCCACAACGGTGCCGGGAACATTCGCCAGATCACCATCCGCGCGAACCTCGACCCCTGCCGACAGCAGATGGTCAATGATCGTCGGGCCGTTCTTGTCATAGAATGCCCGGTCGATCAGCAAACATTCCGCTGACCCACAAATTCCTGTGCGCCGTGTCTTGGCATTCAGCACCACGCGACGCGCCTTTTCAGGATCGGCGTCTGCATCGACATAGACATGACAGATCCCCTCCAGATGCGCAAAAACCGGCACCCTCGCCTCGCGCTGCACCAACCCGACCAGCCCCTTCCCACCACGAGGGATAATCACGTCGATCAAGCCCTGTGCCTGCAACATCGCGGTCACTGCCGCGCGGTCACGCGTCGGCACCAACTGGATCGACGCCTCGGGCAGTTTCGCCTGACGCAAACCTTCGACCATACAGGCATGGATCGCCTTGGAACTGTGCAGGCTTTCCGACCCGCCACGCAAAATCACGGCATTCCCCGACTTCAACGCCAACGCACCTGCATCGGCAGTAACATTCGGACGGCTTTCATAAACCACACCGATAACCCCGATCGGCGTACGCACACGTTGGATATGCAATCCATTCGGACGATCCCATTCGGTGACGACCTCGCCCACCGGGTCGCGCTGTTCGGCTACCGCGCGCAAACCATCTTCGATGCCGCGCAGGCGGTCTTCGTCCAACTTCAGACGATCCAACATGGCATCGGACAGACCCTTCTGCCGACCGAACTCCATATCTTTTTCGTTGGCTTCAAGGATTTCCGGCACACGATTCCGGATTTCATGGGCCGCGCCAATCAGCGCGGCGTGTTTGCGATCCGCTGTTGCCTGCGCAAGCTCAATCGCTGCTGCGCGTGCCGCTTCGCCCATCTGGATGATCAGGCCCTGCGCCTCGATCTCATCCTTCATGCCAACCTCCTTGGCGCCGTTGTGAATGTGACGCCCGATCTGACGGCCCCTGCGGGCCGGGTCTTTGCATAGCCTTAATCACGTTCAAACAGGAGTCCCAAATGAACATCCGCTTCGCCGCAATCCCCACCGACATCGCCCGCCTCTATCGTCAAGGCAAGCCAGACGCCTTCGGACTTTCGCCCGAATATCAGGCAGCATCCAGCGGCACCGGCACACCCTGCCGACATTGCTTGCAACAAGTCCCGGCAGGCAAACCTTATCTGCTTCTCGCGTATCGTCCGTTCAAGGGGCTGAACCCATATACGGAAACCGGACCGATTTTTCTTTGCGCCGACGATTGTCCGGCCGCAAGCTCAGTATTTCCCGATAAAATCCTGACCGCCGCGCATTATATCGTTCGCGGCTATTCGGCGGACGAACGTATCATCTATGGTAGCGGGCAAATCGTAAACACAGTCGACATTCCGCTGATCTGTCACGACCTGCTCGAAAACACGGAAATCGCTTTCGTTCACGTCAGATCAGCCAGCAATAATTGCTTTCTCTGCCTGGTCAGGCGCGCCTGATCCTGCTTGGGTCGGGAAATATCCTCGGGGGGTGCGGGGGGCAGAAAGCCCCCCGGCTCATCGCGGGACGCAATTTGCATCACAAGACATAATCGATCATGGGCCAAAGATGGTCATGGATCGAAAACCAGTCTGAAAAAGAAGAAATGGCGCGGTTGACGGGGCTCGAACCCGCGACCCCCGGCGTGACAGGCCGGTACTCTAACCAACTGAGCTACAACCGCGCTATATTTTGGGCGACAAGGTGTAAGTGGCGCGGTTGACGGGGCTCGAACCCGCGACCCCCGGCGTGACAGGCCGGTACTCTAACCAACTGAGCTACAACCGCACACTCACCTTTCCCGGCTGATCGCCCGCCGGGGTGAGGGGCGGTTTACGCAGACACTGCGTCCCCGTCAAGGGCGCGTTACAAAAATATCGTTCCCGGCGATGCGAAAATTCGCGATGCGTGATATTTACCTTGGATAGCTGATCCGACCCCCACAACAGGGCGCAGGAACGCCGGTTGTCAGCGGGCCAGAGGTCGGCAATCCACGCAGCACGCGAACGGCCAACCATCCAAAGGCCTGCGCCTCCAACATGTCGCCGTCAAGCCCGGCAGATTCGACCGGCTCCACCCGTGACGGCAATACGGCCTGCAGCGCCGCCATGATCGTCTGATTATGCCGCCCCCCGCCACAGACCAGAACCGTTGCGGGCGTCGAGGGCAAGAAACGAAATCCCGCAGCGACAGAATGGGCCAGCGCCGCAACCAGCGTTGCAGCGGCATCTGCATCAGACAGCGTGGCGACAGCATGAACCAGACCGCTGAACTGGTCGCGGTCCAGCGATTTGGGCGGCTGCCTCTCAAAGTAAGGATGCGCCAGAAAATCGGTCACGATCGCCGGGTTCGCCCGCCCGGCTGCGGCCAGCAGGCCATTGTTATCGCGGCTCTGGCGCAGGCGGGTGCGGACAAGATCATTGATCGGCGCGTTGGCTGGGCCTGTGTCAAAGGCCAGACAGGCGCCCGCAGCATCTGGTGCAGCCATCGTTGGATCGACCCAGGTGATGTTGCCGACGCCGCCAAGGTTCAGAAACGCTACCGGTTCGGGCGGCAACTTATCCTGCTGGATGGCCCATTCCGCACAGGCCCAATGAAACAACGGGGCCAGCGGCGCACCTTCGCCACCCTGCCGCACATCTTCGCTGCGAAAATCCCAAACCACCGGACGCCGCACCCTGCGCGCAAGATCGGCGCCGCTTCCAGCCTGATGTGTACCAGCGCCCTGCGGATCATGCGCCAGGGTCTGACCGTGATATCCAATCAGCTGCGCCTCGGGGAAATCGACCGCGAGCGCTGCGTGACTGGCAACGGATATCTCGGCGGCCTCGGCGACGCCATCCCCGCCCTGCCAGCGGCCAAGTGCGCCGTGCAGCACTGCACCTTCGTTATCTGAATAGGCGCGAAAGCCGCTGCGGCCAAATCCGCCGATGCGCATGCCATCCGTGTTGATCAGCGCCGCATCGACCCCATCAAGCGACGTTCCCGACATCATCCCAAGTGCGGTAATCATCATGCTTTCCCTTCACCTTCGCAGCCGGTATATCCGCCACGACCAGAAGGAAACAGCCCATGACCTATCAGCCCAAGTCCGATTTCCTGCGCGTGATGATCGAACGCGGTTATGTCGCCGATTGCACCGATTTCGAAGCGCTGGACAATACCCTGCTTTCTGGGGCTGTGACGGCTTATATCGGCTATGATGCGACGGCGGCCAGCCTGCATGTCGGGCACCTGCTGAATGTCATGATGCTGCGCTGGTTCCAGAAAACCGGCAACAGACCGATCACCCTGATGGGGGGCGGCACGACCAAGGTGGGCGATCCGTCTTTCCGCTCGGACGAACGTCCCTTGCTGGATGATGCCGCGATTCAGGCCAATATCGACGGGATGCAGCAGGTCTTTGCGCGCTACTTGAATTACGGTGACGATGCGGCTCTGATGCTGAATAATGCCGAATGGTTGGACGATCTGAACTATCTGACCTTCCTGCGTGATATCGGCCGTCATTTCAGCGTCAACCGCATGCTGTCCTTTGAATCGGTAAAGTCCCGGCTCGACCGCGAACAATCGCTGTCTTTCCTGGAATTCAACTACATGATCCTGCAAGCCTATGATTTTCTTGAACTTAACCGCCGATACGGCTGTCAGTTGCAAATGGGCGGATCCGATCAGTGGGGCAATATCGTCAACGGGATCGACCTGACCCGCCGCGTCGATGATACGGTGATCTGGGGGCTGACGTCGCCCTTGCTGACCACCAGTGACGGGCGCAAAATGGGCAAATCTGCGGGCGGCGCGGTGTGGCTGAACGGCGAGATGTTGTCGCCCTATGAATTCTGGCAATTCTGGCGCAATACGACGGATGCCGATGTCGGCCGTTTCCTGAAACTGTATACAGAGCTTCCGGTCGAGGAGTGTGAACGCCTGGGCAATCTGCAGGGATCCGAGATCAACGACGCCAAGATCCGCCTGGCCAATGAGGTGACAACTTTGCTGCACGGCGCCGACGCTGCGGCAAGTGCCGAAGCAACGGCCCGCGAGGTCTTTGAACAAGGCGGCGCAGGTGGCGATCTGGAAGTCGCGACCCTGCCCGCTGCGGCTCTTGATGGCGGCCTTTCCGTGGCGCAAATGCTGGTTCAAACCGGGATCACGTCATCGGGAAAAGAGGCAAAGCGTCTGATCAGTGAGGGTGGCCTGCGCCTGAACAACGAAGCCGTAACCGATCCGCAACTGATTGTTGATGCCGCACTGATTGGCGAAGGCTTGAAAGTTTCAGTCGGCAAAAAGAAACATCGCATGGTTCAAATCGGCTAAGCGAATACTGCATGGCAGCATTGTCAGCACCTTTACGCTGCGTCGCAGCACTGGAAAAGACGGCTGACATACTCTAAATCCCCGGGTTGGGAGAGGACCATCAACTCGACCCGGAGAAACAGAACGATGGCACAAGACCAGAAAAAACCGCTGAGCATCGCCGACCGCAAGTCACAGGCCGAGGCCGATGCTGTTCTGGCGCAAATGTTTGGTTATTTCTCGCGCGAGGATGCTCCGCGTGAAGTGAAAACCGAATACGATGCCCTTTACGCTGCCTAAGCAGCCAGTATCGAAGCAAGATTTTCTGGGGGCGTATTCGCCCCCTTTTTATGTGCAAGTCCAGCTTAGCGCGCAATGGCATTTGGGTATCCTGCCGCCCGCAGATGGTTCAGCGCCATGATCAGCGTCTGTCGATCCGCGAAAGGTCCTGCCATGATTACGCGCGCTTGCCGGTAATCCTGCCGGACGTGGTTTTGCGCCACGCGATAGCCCAGCTGCGACAGTTTTCGAATCGCAATCGTCGCGTTCTGATCATCCACGAATGAGCCGATCTGCACAAAACGCGCGCCCGCCGGGATCATCTCGACCGTGGGTTGGCGTGGGTCGGCCACGTGCAGGCGCCGCGCGATGACGGATGATGGGGCAGTCTTTTCCGGCCTTGCTTGCTCCGCCGGTCTTGCTTCCTGGGGGCGCCGGTCAGGAACCGCAGCCGAAGACGCAAGGTCTTGCTGCACAGGCGCGGTCAACCGGACGACGGGCGGAGAGATCAGTCGTTCCTCTGGCAGGGGGGCACGCATTCCCGGACACAGGCCCTGCGTGACATCGGTGCCGATGATCGGATCGGGCTGCGCCGTCGGCACATAGCCCAACTGCCCGCAAAGTTGCGAGGACCGTGGGCTGGCCGCTGCGACGGCGGTTCTGACAGCCTCGACCGCTTTGACCTGCTGTGCCACCCGGTCCTGCAGGGCGGTCTGAGCAGGCTCGACCATCGGCGCATTACGTTCTTGCAGACCGCGACGGTCCGCAGCCAAATCCCCGTCCCGCAGCCCATCGGCCAGCGCAGTTTGCAACCGCTCTCCTGCGTTTTTTGGCGTCGGCTCATCATGTGAACCGGTCATTCTTGTCGGAGGAAAGCCACAAATCTGTTCGCCATCGCGATCCAGGCGGGCGGACCACCGACCGTTTTCCTGAGCAAACACGCAGCCTGACGCATCAATGAATTGCGCACCCCGAAAGCCATCGGGGACATCCTGCGACCATGCAAGCCAAGGCCAAAAGACCAGCCCCAGAATCGCAATCCATCCCCGCATCATTCACCTTCGAATCATCTGTCAGATCACAGGGATAAGACAGAATGTTGAAACGCAGGTTAATGGCTTATTTCGTGCCGAACATCCGGTCGCCGGCATCCCCCAGACCCGGAACGATATAGCCGTGGTCGTCCAGACCTTCATCCAAAGCCGCCGTAAAGATCGGCACGTCGGGATGGGCTTCCTGCATGCGCCGCACGCCCTCTGGCGCCGCCAGAAGGCACAGAAAGCGCAGGTTTTTCGCGCCGCGCGCCTTGAGCATGTCAATCGCCGCGACCGACGAATTTCCCGTGGCCAGCATCGGATCCACCACGATGGTCATGCGCACGTCCAATTCGCCCGGAACCTTGCAATAATACTCAACCGGTTGCAGGGTTTCAGGATCACGATACAGCCCCACAAAACCGACCCGAGCCGAGGGAATCAGTTCCAGAATTCCGTCCAACAGGCCGTTCCCGGCACGCAGAATCGAAATCAACGCCAGTTTCTTGCCTTCCAAGGTCGGTGCTTCCATTTCCTGCATCGGGGTTTCGATGCGGGTGGTGGTCACCTCCAGCTCTCGCGTGACTTCGTAGGCCAGCAACAGGCTGATTTCGCGCAACAAACGCCGGAACCCCGCGGTCGAGACATCCTTTTTTCGCATGATCGTCAGCTTGTGCTGAACCAGCGGGTGGTCGATGATGGTCAGGTGCTGCTTGGTCACGGGAACTCCTTTCTCAGCCGGTCGCGAGTGGCCTTGTCACAAAAGGCGGCATCGACGGCCCAGCGATTTATCTGGGTAAACTCGGTATCGCCCCAGCCAAAGGTTTCCGCAAGCCGATCATATTCCTGACGCAAGGTCGTGTGGAAAAAGGGCGGGTCGTCGGTCGACACCGTCACCCGCACACCCGCATCCGCCAGCCGCGCAATTGGGTGGCTGGCCCAGTCGGGGTAAACTCCGAGTGCGATATTTGAACCGGGATTGACCTCTAACGTGATGTCCCGTCGCACCAGTTCGGCAACCAGCGCGGGATCTTCGACGGCACGGACACCATGGCCGATCCGGGTCACCCCCAGATCCAGCGCCTGACGCACGCTTTCTGGTCCAACCCATTCCCCCGCATGACAGGTCAGGCCCAGCCCAGCTTCACGGGCGCAATCGAAACTCCACATATAATCCGTGGCTTTGCCGTTGGTTTCCTGGCCTGCCAGCCCGAAACCAGTCACCCATTCCCCCGCCGTTTCAGCCGCACAAATCGCGGTTTTCTTGGCCCGCTCATGCCCCAGATGACGCAACGGGGTCACGATGGCACGGCTGTCGATGCCATTCTTGCGGCCGGCTGCAGCAGATTCGGTCATCGCGGCCAGATAGTCGCGCCAGGCGGACAGATCGGCCTCTCCACAGAATTCCGGTGAGACGAAAAGTTCGGTATAGATCACGCCTTCTTCGGCGCTACGCTCCAACACCTCGGTCAGCAGGCGGGCGTAATCGCGCGGTGTTTTCAGCACGCTGGTCGCGCCGTCATAGCACCGCAGGAAATCATCGAAATCGGTATAGGAATAATCCCCCCGCTCGTCGAAAACGCCGGTCAGGTCGATCTTTTTTTCGGCGGCGATGCTGCGAATAAAGGCGGGCGGGGCCGCCCCTTCCAGATGCAGGTGCAGTTCGATTTTCTTCACAGGAACGACTTTCCACGATAGGTTGCAGGCAGACCCAGATGCGCCATGATCGAGGCTCCGATATCGCTGTAGCCCACCTGCCCAACGGCACGCGCGCCCAAACCATATCCAAGGACCGGCACGCGTTCGCGGGTATGGTCCGTCCCGCTCCAACTGGGGTCGTTGCCGTGATCGGCGGTGAAAATCGCCAGATCGCCGGGGCGCAGCGTCTCAAGAAAGCGGCCAACAACACCGTCGAACCATTCCAGTTGCGCGGCATATCCCTCGACATCACGACGATGGCCGAAATTCGTATCAAATTCAACGAAGTTGGCGAATGTCAGACTGCCTGAATCAGCCTCTTTCCCAAGACGGATCAGGTGTTCACCCAGATCGGCGTCGGATTTTCCCTTGTGCAGATGGGTGATGCCGCGATGGCTGAAGATATCGCCGATTTTGCCGATGGCGTGGGTCACGCGCCCCGCATTGCTGGCGATGTCCAGAATCGTGTCCTGGGGTGGGGCAATCGCAAAATCGCGGCGGTTGGCTGTGCGGGTAAACTCGCCCGGTTTTTCACCGATGAAGGGACGCGCAATGGCGCGCCCGACCTTCATCTGATGCAGCATCGGTGCAATCGCCTCACACAGGTCAATCAGCCGCTTGAGACCGAAATGCTCTTCATGCGCGGCGATCTGTAACACGCTGTCGACCGAGGTATAGCAGATCGGCCAACCGGTCCTGATATGCTCGACCCCGTAATCGTCGATCACCTGCGTCCCCGAGGCATGGCTGTTCGCCAGAATGCCATCCGTTCCGGCCAGCTCGCAGATCCGGCGGGTTATTTCATCGGGAAATGTTGGCACGGTGTCGGGGAAATAGTGCCATTCCCACGGGACCGGAACACCGGCGATTTCCCAATGGCCTGATGGCGTATCCTTGCCGGGCGAAATTTCCGTCGCGGCCCCCCACAGGCCCTGCGGCGTGGCATCCAGGCCGGGCGCATCTTCCCCCGATGCGAGCCTGACCGCGGCCCCAAGCCCAAGCCGGTCCAGATTGGGCATCAACAGCGGACGTGCCTGCGCGATATGGCCAACTGTATTCGCGCCAGTATCGGGCAGGTCGCGATTAAAGAATTCGCCTGCGTCCGGCGCGCCGCCAATACCGACGCTGTCCATGACAATCAAAAACGCTCGGGGAGAGGGCATATCTGTTCCTCAGGTAATTTTTGCGCGGACCAATGGGCCACGTTGCGGGGTAGCGCCCAGTTTATAGGCCGCCTGCACCGCAGCTATCGCGATATCGGCAGCAATTTCATCGGCGGCATGAACCATGCCAAGCGGCCGGTCAGGGCCAACGGCTTCACCCAGCTTGGCCAGACCGGACAGGCCGACAGTCGGGTCGATCTTTTCGCCCGCCTGCACGCGCCCGCCACCAAGCGCGACGACGGCATGGCCAAGTGCCGTGACCTCGATCTTTGCGACGTGGCCTTGGGGGGCAGGCACCGGGCGAATGATATGCGCCTTGGGCAAATAATTCCCGGGATTTTCAACCAGATCGGTGGGGCCGCCCTGGGCTGCAACCATCTGCCCGAAAATCTCGGCCGGGCGACCGCTGTCCAATATCGCGGCCAGATCACCGTGTTTCTGCTCCGCGACGGACAGACATTCCTGCGCCAGCGCCAGCGTCAGGTCGCGAAGCGCGCCCGAACCGCCCTGCAGCACGGCAATGGCTTCGGCCACTTCCAGCGCGTTGCCTGCGCTGCGGGCAAGTGGTTGATCCATATCGGTGATCAGGGCGACGGTCCTGCACCCTGCCCCGTTGGCGGTCGTCACCAAGGCCCGCGCCAGCTTTTCAGACGCCTCGGTCGTGCGCATAAAGGCGCCCGAGCCGACCTTCACGTCCAGAACCAGCGCGTCCAGCCCGGCTGCAAGCTTTTTCGACAGGATCGAGGCGGTGATCAGATCAATCGATTCAACCGTGCCGGATTCGTCGCGGATCGCATAAAGACGCCGGTCCGCCGGGGCCAGATCGCCGGTTGCCGAAACGATGGCACAACCGACTTGCCGCACGACCTCGCGGAACTGTTCTTCGGTCAGATCACAATTGTAACCCGGAATCGCCTCTAACTTGTCCAATGTCCCGCCGGTATGACCCAACCCGCGCCCGGAAATCATCGGCACGAAGACACCGCAGGCCGCCAGCAGCGGGGCCAGAACCAGACTGACCGTATCGCCAATTCCGCCGGTCGAGTGTTTGTCAACCACAGCACCGGGTAAATCCCATTGCAGCACCTGGCCGGAATCACGCATTGCACGGGTCAGCGCGATGCGGCCATCATCGCCGACACCGCGCAGCAGGATTGCCATGGCAAAGGCCGCAGCCTGCGCATCGCTGACCCCGCCATCGGCCAGACCTTGCGCCATCAAGGCGGCACCCGGTCCGTCAACCCCCCGCCCGTCGCGCACCGAGGCGATGACTTGTCGCGGATCGCTCATCCGGCGTTGCTCATGTGGTCATTGCCGAACCGTCCCGGCAAAAGCTGGCCGATCGTGGTCTGCAAAATCTGACCGCCCGTCGTGGCCAAAGTGACGGGTGTGCCATCGTCGCCAAATTCGGCCAGCTTCTGACGGCACCCCCCACATGGCGGCACGGGCGTTGGCGAATCTGCGATCACGACAACCTCGGTCAGTCTGGTTTCACCTGACGCAACCATGGCAGCAATGGCGCCAGCCTCGGCGCAAGTCCCCTCGGGGTAGGCGACATTTTCGACATTGCAGCCGCGATAAACAGTGCCTGACGCGCCCCGGATCGCGGCCCCGACCTTGAAGTTGGAATAAGGCGCATATGCAGCCTCGCGGACCTCGCGGGCGGTATCCAGAAGTGACAAAGCTATTCTCCCCGTGATGTTGATGCAGTTTTGCGCCTTGGCCCGCTTCAACGCAAGCCGAACCCGCCTGTTCCCCGTCGCCGAAATGGTTTAACGCTGAACTAAGGAAGCGGAGGGGCAGATTATGGAAGACCGCAGGCAGGACAGCGCCAAGCAGGCCGCACTGGATTATCACGAATTTCCGAAACCGGGTAAGTTGGAAATCCGGGCAACAAAGCCAATGGCAAATGGTCGCGACCTAAGCCGGGCCTACTCGCCCGGCGTCGCCGAAGCCTGCCTGGAAATCAAGGCAGACCCGGCGAATGCGGCACGCTTTACCACGCGCGGCAATCTGGTTGCGGTGGTCAGCAACGGAACGGCGGTTCTGGGCCTTGGCAATATCGGGGCGCTGGCATCGAAGCCGGTGATGGAAGGCAAGGCAGTCCTGTTCAAGAAATTCGCCAATATCGACTGTTTCGATATCGAGGTGAACGAAGCCGATCCCGAAAAGCTGGCCGATATCGTCTGCGCGTTAGAACCGACTTTCGGCGCCATCAACCTTGAAGACATCAAGGCACCGGAATGCTTTATCGTTGAAAAGCTTTGCCGTGAACGGATGAACATTCCGGTCTTTCACGACGATCAGCATGGCACGGCCATCGTGGTTGGTGCGGCGGCAACCAATGCGCTGCATGTCGCGAACAAGAAGTTCGAGGATATCAAGGTCGTCTCGACCGGCGGTGGCGCGGCCGGCATTGCCTGTCTGGACATGTTGCTGAAACTGGGCGTCAAACGCGAAAACGTCTGGCTCTGCGATATTCACGGTCTGGTCTACAAAGGCCGGCACGAGGATATGACAGCCCAGAAAGCCGCCTATGCGCAGGAAACGGATCTGCGCACGCTGGATGACGTGATCGACGGCGCGGATCTGTTCCTTGGCCTGTCGGGACCGGGCGTCCTGACACCGGACATGGTTGCCAAAATGACGGATCGGCCCATCATTTTCGCGCTGGCCAACCCCACGCCTGAAATCCTGCCCGATGATGCACGCGCGGTAAAACCCGACGCAATCATCGCCACGGGGCGCAGCGACTTTCCCAATCAGGTGAACAACGTCCTGTGCTTCCCCTTCATCTTCCGGGGCGCGCTGGATGTTGGCGCGACGACCATCAATGATGAGATGGAACTGGCCTGTATCGAAGGCATCGCAGCCCTTGCCCGCGCAACGACTGCGGCCGAGGCCGCCGCCGCCTATCGCGGCGAAACGCTGACTTTCGGGGCGGAATACCTGATCCCGAAGCCCTTTGACCCGCGCCTGATGGGCGTCGTGTCATCGGCTGTGGCGCGTGCGGCGATGGCCTCGGGCGTGGCGACGCGTCCGCTGCCCGATGTCGATGCCTACAAGCGCACCCTTGACGGTTCGGTGTTCCGTTCCGCGATGATCATGCGCCCGGTATTCGAGGCAGCCGCGACCGTCGAACGTCGCATCGTCTTTGCCGAGGGCGAGGATGAGCGTGTCCTGCGCGCTGCCAACGCGATGCTGGAAGAAACGACCGACGCGCCGATCCTGATCGGGCGTCCTGACGTGATCGCCGTGCGGGCAGAACGTGCGGGTCTGCCGATCCGCCCCGAACGTGACTTTGAAATCGTGAACCCGGAAAACGATCCGCGCTATCGCGATTACTGGGAAACCTATCATCAGTTGATGGCGCGTCAGGGCGTCAGCCCCGACATCGCCCGCGCCATCATGCGCACGAATACGACGGCAATTGCATCCGTCATGGTGCATCGCGGCGAAGCCGACAGCCTGATCTGCGGCACATTTGGCCAATATGCGTGGCACCTGCGCTATGTTCGCGAAATTCTGGCCCGCGATGGCCTGCACCCGGTCGGCGCGCTGTCCATGATCATCATGGAAGACGGCCCGCTGTTCATCGCGGATACCCAATGTCACAATGATCCGACACCCTTGCAGGTCATGGAAACCGTTATCGGCGCAGCGCGTCATGTCAGGCGCTTTGGCGTCATGCCGAAAATCGCGCTTTGCGCCCATTCGCAATTCGGCAATCTGGATACCTATACCGGGCGCAAGATGCGCGATGCGATGGCGTTGCTGGATCAGCAAGGCGTCGATTTCATGTATGACGGCGAAATGCATGTCGATGCGGCGCTGGACCCTGCCTTGCGCGAACGCATCTTCCCCGGCTCGCGTCTGGAAGGCGTGGCCAATGTGCTGGTCTTTGCAGGCACGGATGCTGCATCTGGCGTGCGAAACGCGCTGAAGATGCGTGCCAACGGGCTGGAGGTCGGGCCGATCCTGATGGGCATGGGCAACCGCGCCCATATCGTCACCCCCTCGATCACGACACGCGGTCTGCTGAACATGAGCGCGATTGCAGGCACCCCGGTCTCGCATTACGAATAGGCAAATCGGCGGCCCGAAGACCGCCGAGCTGACCCTTGCATCCGCCGGATGCAGGGGTCGCGTGCATATCTGCGGTGATCGCGCCGCCGCTCAGGCGATGTGGTAGAGCCGAAGGTATATATCGGGCCGCCCGAAATGATGTTCTGGTTCCGCTCACTCACGATGCTACTGAAAATGCTGCTAAAAAGTGCCAAGATCCTTGCTCCTCAATCAAGAACGGCACCGGCCTGAAAACTGCTCACGTAACATCAAATGCGATCAGCCTGCCTTTTCAGGAAAGTTTTTCGCGTTTCTTTAACACGATTGCGCAAATATCCGACAATTGACGCAATGATCTTGCGCAAGTTCCGATCTCGGCCCTAAAAGAAAAACCCTGTGACAAGCTGGAGGCCGCCATGGGTTATCGCGAGGTCTATGAGGGCTGGAAATCCGATCCCGAGGGTTTCTGGATGGCGCAGGCCGACGCCATCGACTGGGACCGCAAACCAAGCCACGCCTATTTCGACCAGGGTCCGGTCGGCGAATGGTTCGCAGATGGCATGGTCAACACCTGCTGGAACGCAGTTGATCGCCATGTCGCGGCCGGGCGCGGCGACCAGATCGCGATCATGCATGAAAGCCCGATCACGCTCTCGACCAAGGGCATCACCTTCAGGCAGTTGCAGGATCGCGTCGCCTCGCTGGCCGGTGCGCTACGCGCCAAAGGGATAAAGAAGGGCGACCGCGTCATCATCTACATGCCGATGATCCCCGAGGCGTTAGAGGCGATGCTGGCCTGCGCCCGCCTTGGCGCGGTTCATTCGGTTGTCTTTGGGGGCTTTGCCGCGAATGAGCTTGCCGTGCGCATCGACGATTGCCAGCCCAAGGCGATCATCGCCGCCTCTTGCGGGTTGGAACCGAACCGCGTTGTCCATTACAAACCGCTGCTGGACGCCGCAATTGATCAGGCGCGGCACAAGCCCGACTTCTGCGTCATCTTTCAGCGTGAACAGGAAGTCGCCCAGTTGGTCGAAGGGCGCGACGTCAGCTGGCACGGCTTTCAATATGGCGTCACACCAGCCGATTGCGTCCCGGTTGAGGGCAATCATCCCGCCTATATTCTGTATACATCGGGCACCACCGGGCAACCCAAGGGCGTCGTGCGAGACACGGCGGGCCATCTGGTCGCACTGCAATGGTCAATGAACAATATCTACAACATCCACGAGGGCGACCGCTTCTGGGCGGCCTCGGACGTGGGTTGGGTCGTGGGTCACAGCTATATCTGCTATGGCCCGCTGATCGCAGGGGCAACGACCGTGGTGTTCGAGGGCAAGCCCGTTGGCACGCCCCATGCCGGGGTCTTCTGGCGCATCATCCAGAACCATCGGATCAAAAGTTTCTTCACCGCACCGACCGCCTTGCGGGCAATCCGCCGCGAAGACCCGACCGGCGAATGGATCAGGCGCTACAAGCTGCATGATCTGCAGGCGCTGTTTCTGGCCGGCGAACGCGCCGATCCCGAAACGGTCAAATGGGCACAAAATCATCTGGGCATCCTGGTCATCGATCACTGGTGGCAGACGGAAACCGGATGGGCCATTGCCGCAAACCCGATCGGGGTTGAAACGCTGCCAACCAAGCTGGGCAGCCCCTCGGTTCCGATGCCCGGCCATGACGTGCAGATTTTTGACGATGAGGGGCACCCCCTGCCCGACGGCACGCTGGGCGCAATCGCCATCAAACTGCCCCTGCCCCCCGGCACCCTGCCGACGCTGTGGAACGCCGAGGACCGCTTTCGCAAAAGCTATCTGGACCATTTTCCAGGATATTACGAGACAGGCGATGCAGGCTATATCGACGAAGACGGCTATCTTTACATCATGGCGCGCACCGATGACGTCATCAACGTCGCGGGTCACCGCCTGTCCACCGGCGCGATGGAGGAGGTGCTTTCCAGCCATCCAGACGTAGCGGAATGCGCGGTGATCGGCGTCGCCGACAGCCTGAAAGGTCAGTCCCCCATCGGCTTTCTATGCCTGAAAAGCGGCGTCAACACGCCGCACGATCAGGTGGTGAAAGATGTCGTCAACATGGTGCGCGACAAGATCGGTCCGGTCGCGGCCTTCAAGACTGCCTGCGTCGTGGACCGGTTGCCCAAGACCCGGTCGGGCAAGATCCTGCGGGCAACCATGGCCAAGATAGCCGATGGCGAGGCGTTCAAAACCCCCGCCACCATCGAAGATCCGGTGGTGCTGGATGAAATCACCGTGGCGCTGAAATCAATCGGCTATCCGCAGACCTAAATCGCGGCTGGCCACCGTGCGACCAGCCGTGACGTTCAGCCCAAATCGCCGCCCAGCCCCTGCATCAGCGGCAGGAAATCAGGGAAAGAGGTCGCAATCGGGCTGCCATCATCAACCGAGACTGGCTGTTCACTTGCCAGACCAAGCACAAGGAACGACATGGCGATCCGGTGATCCAGATGTGAAACCGCCGTGCCTCCGCCCGGAACCGCTGCCATGCCGTGAACCGTCATGCTGTCCTTGGTTTCCTCGACCGTGACGCCATTGGCTTCCAGACCGCGGGCCATGGCATCGATGCGGTCGCTTTCCTTGACCCGCAGTTCCGAAACGCCATTCATCACCGTCTTTCCCTCGGCGAAAGCGGCGACCACGGACAGGATCGGAAATTCGTCTATCATGCTGGCGGCGCGATCCGCCGGGACGCTGACGCCTTTCAGTTTGCCATAGCGCACGACCAGATCGGCGACAGGCTCTCCACCCTCATCGCGCTGGTTTTCGAAGGTGATATCCGCGCCCATTTCCAGCAGTGTCGTATAAAGCCCGTCACGCGTCGGGTTGCGGCTGACGCCAGGCACGCGGATTTCGGACCCCGGCACGATCAGCGCCGCAGCCACGGGGAATGCTGCGCTGGAGGGATCACGCGGCACGGCAACCGGCTGTGCCTTCAATTCGGCACGACCGGTCAGGGTGATGACATGACCTTCGGCTGTCGTCTCGGATGTGATCTGCGCGCCAAAGCCCGCCAGCATCCGTTCGGAATGGTCGCGGGTCGGCTCTGTTTCGATCACGACCGTATCGCCTGGCACGTTCAGACCGGCCAGCAGGATCGCCGATTTGATCTGTGCACTGGCCACAGGCGTGCGATAGGTCAGCGGGATCGGATCGGTCGCGCCCTTGATGGTGATCGGCAATCGCCCGCCTTCGCGTGTCGTGAACTGCGCCCCGAACATCGCCAGCGGGTCCGTCACCCGCGCCATCGGGCGGCGCGACAGGCTGGCATCGCCGGTAAATGTCGCGGTAATCCCGGTGGTCGCCATCGCCCCCATGATCAGGCGCACGCCGGTCCCCGAATTGCCACAGTCGATCACGCCTTCCGGGTCGGAAAACCCGCCGACGCCCACGCCGTTGACCGTCCATTCCCCCGGCCCATGCCGTTCAACTTTGGCCCCGAATGCCGCCATCGCCTTGGCCGTGTCCAGCACGTCCTGCCCTTCCAGCAGGCCGGTGATCTTCGTCTCACCCACCGACAGCGCCCCAAGGATCAGCGCACGATGGCTGATCGACTTGTCCCCCGGCACTTGTGCGATTCCGGCCAACGGCCCGGAACGACGAGAGGTCATTGGCGTGGGTTCGGCAGAGTGCGACATGGGAAAACCTCGTATTTTGCCCAGACCTTTTATCGCTACCATCCGCCTGCCGCCACCACCTTCTTGAGGGTTTCCGGCACGGCTTCTAAAAGACCTGAACACAAGGAGAAGCCTGATGACGGAACTGGACAGCCTGATCGCCTTGGCCGATCCCGAAAAAGCGCAGCAAATGGCACATTATCACAAGGTAGACCGTCGTTATCTGGGCGTCACCAACCCCCAGATCGACGAATTGGTGCAGGGCTGGCGGGCCGAACGTGATCTTGACGCAAGGCTGCAACTGGCCTCGGACTTGTGGGAGAGCAATATCCACGAAGCCCGTGTCGCAGCGGCCAAGCTGCTGACACAGGCACGCATCAGGCCAGATAAAGAGGCGTGGACGATGATCGCCGCTTGGGCCCAAGACTTTGACGGTTGGTCGATTGCCGACAGCACGATGATCGCCGGTCAGAAACGCCTGATCGCAGATCCCGACCGGCTGGATCAGGTGCAGTTCTGGCTGGAACATCCAAACATGTGGACCCGCCGCGCAGCATTGGTCGGCACCCTGCCATGGGCCAAGATGAACAATCCGAAACAGGCTGAACTGCAGCAACGCGAACGCATCCTGGGCTGGGCCGCATCGCTGGTCGATGAACGTGAATGGTTCATTCAGAAAGCCATCGCATGGTGGCTGCGCGATCTGTCAAAACGCGACGCGCCCCGCGTGACGGCCTTTCTGACCGAATACGGGGCACGAATGCAGCCTTTCGCACGGCGCGAAGCGACGCGACTGATTCAGGACCGGTAAACCTCGATCGTCGGCAAGTCGGTCAGCGAAATTCCCAACAACTGCATCGCTGGCAATGACACCTGCGACCCGGTGCCGGCCCCCTCCAGCGGGATCAGATCGACTTTGGCGGATTTGCCATTGGCCGGGTTGACGATGCGTCCGATGCCACGTTCCTTGACCAGCGGCGTCTTGATCCAGAAACCACCCTCGCTCGGGTTGCCCAGGGAGGCGACAGTCGTGCCCAGCTTGCTTTCTGCAGCCTCGCTGGGCTTTGCCGCCGCCGCACGCTGTTCCGCAGTCGTCGTATCCAGTTGCGACGCCGTCGCGCGGGCCGCAGCACGCGGCGCAGGTGCGCGGGTGATCGCCGTTGCCGCCGCAACCTGCGCGGGCGTCAGATCAGTTTTCGGCGCCTCTGCCGGCGCGCTTTGCGATGCAGGGCGGCTGGAGCTGGTCGTCGCACCCGGCGTGCAGGCGGAAAGGACTGCGGCAAAAGCCGTCAAGGTCAGCCCGGTGGTCAAGTTACGCATCTTGTTCCTCTTGAGTCCGCGATTTGCCTCAGCCTAACCGCTGCGACAAGACAGCGCCACCGGCAGTCACGTGATCGGCAGAACTTGTGCCTATGGGGCGTCACGCCCTATATTAAAGCCATGGATCACGCAGCCGCCGCCCCGCTTATCGACCCCTTCGCACGACCGATCACCTATCTTCGTGTCTCGGTGACGGATCGCTGCGATTTTCGCTGCGTCTATTGCATGTCCGAACACATGCAATTCCTGCCCAAGGCAGAGCTTCTGACGCTCGAGGAACTTGACCGCCTGTGCAGCGCCTTTGTCGGGCTGGGCGTGCGAAAGCTGCGGATCACGGGCGGCGAACCATTGGTCCGTCGCGGCATCATGAGTTTCTTCCAGAACATGTCCCGGCATCTGGACAAGGGCCTTGATGAACTGACCCTGACCACCAATGGCAGCCAGCTAGGCCGTTTCGCAGATGAGCTGGTCGATTGCGGCGTGCGCCGCGTGAACGTCTCGCTGGATACGCTTGACGATGACAAATTCGCCAGGATCACCCGTTGGGGCCGCCTGCCACAGGTGCTGGACGGCATCCAAAAAGCGCAACGGGCCGGATTGCGCGTCAAGATCAACGCCGTCGCGCTGAAAGGTGTGAACGACGACGAATTGTTCGATCTGGTGAAATGGTGCGGCGACGAAGGCCACGACCTGACCTTCATCGAGGTCATGCCGATGGGCGATCTGGGCAATGAGGACCGGTTGGACCAATACTGGCCGCTGACTGACCTGCGGACACAACTTGCCGGCCGCTATACGCTGGTCGATCTGGCCGAACGCAGCGGCGGCCCTGCCCGCTATGTCCGTCTGCAAGAAACGGGCCAGAAGATCGGCTTCATCACGCCGCTGACCCATAATTTCTGCGAAAGCTGCAACCGCGTCCGCGTCACCTGCACGGGTGAGCTTTTCATGTGCCTGGGCCAGGAAGACCGCGCCGACCTGCGTGCGCCCCTTCGCACCAGCCAAGATGATGAACCGCTACGCGCCGCCATCCGCTCGGCCATCGCCCACAAACCCAAAGGCCACGATTTCGATTACTCGCGCCAGACGATTGGCGGCCAGATGACCCGGCATATGAGCCATACCGGCGGCTAGGCTTGTTCTGCTTTGCTGAAATACCCTCGGGGGTCCGGGGGCGAAGCGCCCCGGCTTACTCGGCCGCCGTCTCGGTCGCCGCGTTTTCGGCTTCGATCTTCCGGGCCCGCTCCTCGACCAATCCAACGATCTGATCGATCATCTGATCGTTCGACATCTTGTGGCTTTGCTTGCCAGCCAGATAGACCATCCCACTGCCCGCACCGCCGCCGGTAAAGCCGATATCGGTCATCAGCGCCTCGCCGGGGCCATTCACGACACAGCCGATGATTGACAGGCTCATCGGCGTCTTGATGTGTTCCAACCGTTTTTCCAACGCCTCGACGGTCTTGATCACGTCAAAGCCCTGACGTGCGCAGGACGGGCAGGAAATGATCTGCACACCGCGCGTCCGCAGCCCGAGGGATTTCAGAATTTCGAAGCCGACCTTCACTTCCTCGACCGGATCAGCAGACAGACTGACGCGAATCGTATCGCCAATGCCCATCCACAACAGATTGCCCAGACCGACAGCCGACTTGACCGTGCCGCCGACAAAGCCACCCGCTTCGGTAATCCCCAGATGGATCGGCGCATCGGTCGCATCCGCCAGCTTCTGATAGGCTGCGGCTGCAAGGAAAACATCCGACGCTTTCACGCTGATCTTGAATTCGTGAAAGTCGTTATCCTCAAGGATCTTGATATGATCCAACCCGGATTCGACCATCGCATCAGGGCAAGGCTCGCCATATTTTTCCAGCAGATGCCGCTCCAGAGAGCCCGCATTCACGCCGATCCGCATCGAGCAACCATGATCGCGCGCCGCCTTGATCACCTCGCGGACGCGCGTCGCATCCCCGATATTGCCAGGGTTGATCCGCAAACAGGCCACGCCAGCCTCGGCCGCTTCAATCGCGCGCTTGTAATGAAAATGGATATCCGCAACGATCGGCACAGGGCTTTCGCGGCAAATTTCTTTCAGCGCCCGCGTCGTTTCCTGGTCGGGGGCCGAAATGCGGACGATATCCGCGCCCGCCTCTGCCGCCCGGATCACCTGATCCAGCGTCGCCCTGACATCGTGACCATTCGTGTTGGTCATGGTCTGCACCGAAATCGGGGCATCGCCCCCAACGGGAACATTCCCAACCATGATCTGACGGGATTTCCGCCGCTCGATATTGCGCCATGGGCGGATCGGGTTCAGCGACATTTTTCGACCTCCGGGTTCGGCCTTGCAGATAAGCCATCCTGCGCCCATCGGCAACCGCCCCACAAGGCTGTGATCGCGCTACGCCGCGCGCAGGCCCAGTGCGGTCAGAACAATGCCCAGCGTATCGCGTGGCAGCATCACCAACATGGGACCGTCAATCTCCAGACAGACGGCGCCTTCCGCACGGTTCGACGTCCCGACGCGACCATCCGGGGCAAACTGCAATCCGTCGATCGGCCAGACCAACCCGCGGCTTTGCCCACGGGCTGGCCCCATCGGATACAGCGATACCCGCGTTCCCGGCAACAAAGGCAGATCGATTCGAGAAGGCGCCAGAAACACCAGATCATCTGAAGACAGCATGATCACCGGTGGCCACCCGCTCCGCACCATCACCGACAGCGCCGCAAGCGTGTGGTCCAATCTCAGCCCGGCAAAACCGACGGCAATGACAAAGGGCGCAGAAATACGGCTCAGGCATTTCTCAAAGTCGGTGCTGTCCTGCTCGGCCACCACGACAATCTGCATGGCCGGTATGACATGCCGCGCTGAATCGCTCAGGCTGTCCAGATCACCAATCACCCAATCGGGCATCAGACCAAATTCAAGCAGATGATCGGCACCACCGTCGGCGGCAACAAGAACCGGTGCCACATTCAGGGCATCACGCAAATCCGATCGTGCCAGCAGACCACCGCCGACCACGGTCACGCCATGATCTGCGCTCACCACGGCCGTCGTCATTCTTCCCGACCTATGCCGGTAAAAACACGCTTCAGCGGCACGATCCAAATGATGCCCAGAATGACATAAACCAGCAACTCGACCCAAATCGGCTGGCGCCCCCAACGGGCGTCCATCCAGTTCACCAGCGTTACCGCCACAATGATATATGCCGGCAAACCCAGAATAAGGATCAGCAGCGACAGCCGCTTGCGCGTCTTCAGGTTCATGCACCGCTCCTTGATCTTCTGTGTTCAAATATCCTGCCGGGGGTCTGGGGGATGCAAAATCCCCCAGCCTGACAGATCAATCCGCAAAGGGATCGGTAACCAGAATCGTATCGTCGCGTTCAGGACTGGTCGACAGCAAGGCGACCGGGCACTGAATCAGTTCTTCGACACGGCGCACATATTTGATCGCCGCCGCAGGCAACTCTGCCCAGCTGCGCGCGCCAGCGGTCGATTCCGACCAGCCTTCCATCTCTTCATAGATCGGCTTCACCTTGGCCTGCAAAGCGGCGGCGGTCGGCAGATAGTCGTATTGTTTGCCGTCGATCTCATAGCCCACGCAGATTTTCAGCGTCTTGAACCCGTCCAGAACATCCAGTTTGGTCAGCGCAATTCCGTTCACACCAGAGATCGCACAAGTCTGGCGCACCAGCACGGCATCGAACCAACCGCAGCGGCGCTTGCGACCGGTGACGGTGCCAAACTCATGGCCCCGTTCGCCCAGGCGCTGACCATCCTCGTCGAACAACTCTGTTGGAAACGGGCCTTCGCCCACGCGGGTCGTATAGGCCTTGACGATACCCAGCACAAAGCCGATCGCCCCCGGCCCCATGCCGGTGCCCGAAGCGGCCATTCCCGACATGGTGGTCGAACTGGTGACATAAGGATAGGTGCCGAAATCAATATCCAGCAAGCTGCCCTGCGCGCCTTCGAACAAAATCCGCTTCCCGGCCTTGCGCGCATCGCCCATGATCTTCCAGACAGGCTGCGCATAGGGCAACAGCTTGGGCGCGATCTCCAGCAGCTTGGCTTTCAGATCGGCGCGGTCGATCGGCTCGGCGCCCAGCCCCTGACGCAACGCATCGTGGTGCGCCAGCAAACGGTCAAGACGCGCATCCAGCGTTTCTTCATCGCCCAGATCGGCGACGCGGATGGTGCGACGGCCAACCTTGTCTTCATAGGCAGGGCCGATGCCGCGGCCTGTGGTTCCGATCTTGGCTTTGCCTGCGGCTTCTTCGCGCAGCTTATCAAGATCCTGATGCAACGGCAGGATAAGAGCGTATTCTCTGCGATCATCAGGTTATCGGTCGTGATCTTGACGCCCTGACCTGCCAGCTTGTCGATCTCGGCGAACAGCGACCACGGGTCCAGAACGACGCCATTGCCGATCACCGCCAGCTTGTTTTCCCGCACGATCCCCGAAGGCAACAGCGACAGCTTGAAAACCTTGTCACCGATGACCAGCGTATGGCCCGCGTTATGTCCGCCCTGAAAACGCGCGATCACATCGGCACGTTCGCTGAGCCAATCAACGATTTTGCCTTTGCCCTCATCGCCCCATTGCGCGCCGACTACCACCACATTGGCCATGACCGGTCCTTCCATTGCCCGAAAAATGTCCGCGAAATGATCTAGCCCAAGCAACAGCCGGGGGAAAGCGGCGATTTACCGGTAAGGAATAAAAGGGGGCGCTGCCCCCAGCCTTGTCACCCCCTCAACGGGGGGTGACAAGGCTTCCCCGGGGTATTTCGGCAAAGAAGAAAAAGCGGGCGCTCACCAATGGGGCGGGCGCTGGTCAGCCAAGGGGATCGTGCCGGATTCGGCATCTGCCTGTTGTTCGGCGGCATGGCGCCACAGCATTTCCACCCGCTGCGTCAGACGGGTGATTTCGGCATCCTGACGGGCGATCACCTCGTTCAGCTCTTCGGACAAGCGGCTCATATGGGCGATTGTTTCCTCTAATTGCTGGATTCTGGCCTCGACATTTGTCCCCGAGTTCTTGTTCATCGCGGCCCCTTCCGTTAGAGCAACCACGGATTGGCCGGAAAGGCGCAGGACCATGGCAAAAGATCAGAAAAAACAGCCCCGTCCCAAGGCGGAGACGCCAAAGGGCTTTCGTGACTATTTTGGCGCGGATGTGACCGAACGCAAGCACATGCTTGACCGGATCGCCGAGGTTTATCATCGCCATGGCTTTGACCCGCTGGAAACCAGCGCCGTCGAAACGGTCGAGGCCCTGGGAAAATTTCTGCCCGACGTGGACCGTCCGAATGCTGGTGTCTTTGCCTGGCAGGAAGAGGCTGTGCCGGGGGGCGGCACGGGCGATTGGCTGGCCCTGCGCTATGACCTGACCGCACCGCTGGCGCGGGTAGCGGCACAATTTCGCAATGACCTGCCCAGCCCCTATCGCCGGTATGCGATGGGCCCTGTCTGGCGCAATGAAAAGCCCGGACCGGGGCGGTTCCGGCAGTTTTATCAATGCGATGCCGATACGGTCGGCAGCGCCTCGGTGGCCGCCGATGCGGAAGTATGCGCCATGCTGGCCGATGCGTTGGAAGCCGTGGGCATTGCGCGTGGCGATTACATCGTGCGGATCAACAACCGCAAGGTATTGAACGGCGTGCTGGAAGCAGCGCAGGTTCGTGAAGATCAGGCCGATGATGTGCTGCGCACCATCGACAAGTTCGACAAGGTAGGGCGCGACGGGGTGCTGGCGCTGCTGACCAAGGGCCGCAAGGACGACAGCGGCGCGTTCATTGATGGCGTTGGCCTTGATGAAGCACAGGCAGCGCCGGTTCTGGCCTTTCTGACATCGAAGGGCAGCGACAACGCCGCGACGCTAAAGAACCTGCGCGCGGCTGTCGGCGAAGCTGTCATCGGCCGCGAGGGCGTGGATGAACTGGCGCAGATCGCCGATATGCTGGCAGCCATGGGCGTGGGTGCGGATCGGGCCGTGATTGATCCGTCCATCGTGCGCGGTCTTGGCTATTACACGGGTCCGGTTTTCGAGGCCGAACTGACTTTTGAAATCCTCGACGAAAAGGGTCGCAAGCGCCAGTTCGGCAGCGTTGCCGGCGGTGGTCGCTATGACGGGCTGGTTGAGCGATTCACCGGCCAGAAGGTTCCGGCGACTGGTGTCAGCATTGGCGTGGACCGTCTGCTGGCGGCGCTGCGGGCCAAGGGGCTGGCCGGACAGACCGAACAGGGGCCCGTCGTCGTGACGGTCATGGATCGCGACCGGATGGCCGATTATCAGGCCATGGCAGCCGAGTTGCGGGCAGCAGGCATCCGCGCCGAGATTTATCTGGGCAATCCCAAGAATTTCGGCAATCAGTTGAAATATGCGGACAAGCGTGGCGCACCCGTTGCCATCATTCAGGGCGGGGATGAGGCAGATCGCGGCATGGTGCAGGTCAAGGATCTGGTTCTGGGTGCAAAGATCGCGGCCGAGGCCAGCCACGACGAATGGAAGGCGCAGCCTGCGCAGACAGAAGTCCCTCGGGCCGAACTGGTCGCGGAAGTGAAGCGAATACTGGGATGATCGCCAAGCGCGACAAGCAACGGATCGGGCAACGCCTGCTGGATGGTTTCCGGGCTGCGGGCGCGGTCGAGGTTGCGCCGGACATCCTGCTGCCTGCCGAAACCCTGCTGGATCTTTATGGCGAAGATATTCGCGCCCGCGCCTATGTCACCATCGACCCGATCCGTGGCGAAGTGATGCTGCGCCCGGATTTTACGGTGCCCGTCGTTCAGATGCATATGGAGCATGGCGCCGAACCTGCCCGTTACTGCTATCTGGGCGAGGTTTTTCGCAAGCAGGATATGGGCGATCTGCGCCCTGAAAATGCGCGCGACAATGAATATCTGCAATGCGGGTTCGAATTGTTCGCCCGTGATCCTGACGCCGACGCCGAGGTTTTCGCGTTGTTTCACCGGCAGTTGCAGGGCTATGACCTGTCCGCCGAGACGGGCGATATGGCCCTGCTGATGGACGCGGTGCGTGGCCTGCCCCTGTCAACGGCGCGAAAGGACGCGCTGTTGCACCATGTCTGGCGGCCCCGGCGTTTTCAGCGGATGCTGGATCGCTTTTCGCGCCCGGCACGCGGGTTGGGCCTGTCGGACAGTCAGGCAACATGGTCAGGCCTTCGCAGCCCCGAAGAAATGACGGTTCGGATCGCCCGGCTGATGGCCGATCGCGACGAGCCGCCCTTGGCCGCGGAATGGGGCGACAGGCTGAACCAGCTTTTCAACCTGCGTGCCTCTGCCCCGGAGGCGGTGACACAGCTGCGCGGCTTTGCCGAAGACTTCCCCGCGATTGCCCCTGCGGTCGAACAGATCGCGTCGCGTTTCACAGCGATAGCTGGGTTAGGGATAGATCCGGCAAGCATCATCTTTGATGCCAGCCATGGCCGCACGACGATGGAATATTATGACGGCTTCACCTTTACCTTTACAGCAGCGCGTGCGGACTGGCCGCCGGTTGCCTCGGGCGGTCGCTACGACGCGCTGATGGCCGTGCTGGGCAAGGGGCGCGCCATTCCGGCGGTTGGCGGCATCATTCGCCCGGGCCTGATCGCGGAACTGGAGGCTGTTCAATGATCCGTTTGGGCGTGCCCTCGAAGGGGCGGTTGATGGAACAGACATTCGACTGGTTCGCGGATCGCGGCGTGCGGCTGTCGCGCAGCGGGTCGGATCGAGAATATGCAGGCCGGGTCGAGGGGGCCGACGATGTCTCTCTGGTGCTGCTGTCTGCGGGCGAAATTCCGCGGGAACTGGTTGCCGGACGGATCGAGCTGGGCGTGACCGGCACCGATCTGGTGCGGGAAAAGCTGCCGGGCTGGGCGTCGGATCTGATTGAAATTACGCCGATGGGTTTTGGGCATGCCGATCTGATCCTTGCCGTGCCGGATTGCTGGCGCGATTGCGACAATCTGGATGATCTGACCTCGATCGCGCGTGATTTTCGCGCCGCACATGACTTTCGCCTGCGGATCGCAACAAAATATCACCGGTTGGTTCGGGCATGGCTGGCCGAACATGAGGTCGCGGATTATCAGTTGGTCGACAGTCAGGGTGCGACCGAAGGAACGGTTGCAAACCAGACGGCCGAGGCGATTGCCGATATCACCAGTTCGGGCGCGACCTTGCAGGCCAACAACCTGAAGATTCTGTCGGAGGAACCGATTTTAAGGTCGCAGGCGACCCTATTCGCAAATCGTGTGGCAGCAGATGGCCCCGAGATGGCCCGGTTTCTGGCGCAACTGGGCGTGGCAGTCTGATCGGGGGCTTTCGCCCCCCGGCCCTTTCAGGGCCTCCCCCGAGGGTATTTGGGCAAAGAAGAAATCAGAGCCCGACGAGGGCGCGGGCGAAATCTTCTGCGTCGAAGGCATCAAGATCGTCGATCTGTTCGCCCACGCCGATTGCATGGATCGGCAGGCCGAATTTATCGGCCAGCGCCACCAGAACCCCGCCGCGTGCCGTGCCGTCCAGTTTCGTCATGACAAGGCCTGACACGTCCGCAAGCTTCTGGAAGGTTTCGACCTGATTCAGCGCGTTCTGCCCCGTCGTCGCATCCAGAACCAGCAAGGTATTATGCGGTGCGGACGGGTCTTTCTTACGGATAACACGGACGATTTTAGCCAGTTCTTCCATCAGGTCCTGACGATTCTGCAACCGTCCGGCCGTGTCGATCAACAGCAAATCGGCGCCATCGGCCTCGGCCTTGGCCATGGCGTCAAAGGCCAGGCTGGCAGGGTCCGATCCCTGAGCGGCAACCATGACCGGAACACCGGCGCGCTGGCCCCAGACCTGCAACTGTTCGACTGCGGCGGCGCGGAATGTATCGCCTGCGGCGATGACGACGGATTTCCCCGCCGCACGGAACTGGCTGGCCAATTTGCCGATGGTCGTGGTCTTGCCAGCGCCATTGACACCAACCACCAGAACCACCTGTGGCTTTTTCGGATAAAGCGGTAGCGGACGTGCGACGGGGGTCATGATCCGGGCAATCTCGGCCGCCAGAAGCTCTTTCAGCTCTGTCACGGAAAGGCGGCGGCCCATGCGCCCTTCGGCAATATTGGCTGTCACGCGCAGCGCTGTTTCAACGCCAAGATCGGCCTGGACCAGCATATCCTCAAGCTCTTCCAGCATGTCATCGTCAAGCGCGCGGCGCGGCTGTTCCGGGGTGCCATCTGCGCGGCCAAACAGACGCCCGACCAGACCCGAGGCTGGCGCGGCAATGGCAGGATCATTTTGCGGCTGAGGCTGCTTTGCCGCGACATCTTCGGGCGTGCCTTCGGACACGATATCATCCAGCCCCTCACCGATTTTCGATGAAGACCGTGTCAGCCGCTCGCGCAGTTTGGTAAAAAACGACATTTCCGCTTCCTTGTGATCGGCAAGAACCTAAACATTGCGAGGACCGAGGGAAAGCCCGGACCCAAGCGGATGGATGGGATCCAAAGAAAAAGGGGCCGAAGCCCCTGTTTTATCCGCGCATCTGCCGGAATACCTGCGCCAGATGTTCCGTAGACGGATCGTGATCGGGCGACGGTTTGCCCTCCAGCAAGGGTTCGACCTTCAGCGCCAGCTCCTTGCCAAGCTCGACCCCCCATTGATCAAAGCTGTTGATTCCAAGGATGACCCCTTCCACAAAGACGCGATGCTCATACAGCGCGACGATCTGGCCCAACGTATACGGCGTCAGTTGCTGGATCAGCAGCGTGGTCGAGGGGCGGTTGCCCGGAAAGACGCGGTGACGGGCCTGACGGTCCAGTTCCGCGCCGGTCAGGCCTTTGGCCGCCATCAGCGCCCGCGCCTCGTCCAGGCTGCGGCCACGCATCAATGCCTCGGACTGGGCCAGACAGTTGGCCGCCAGCAGGATGTGATGATGCGCCAGATCGGGTTCATGCCCGCGTGCCGCAAGGACGAATTCGCAGGGCACGGGCATCGTGCCCTGGTGGATCAGCTGATAAAAGGCATGCTGACCGTTGGTGCCGGGCTCACCCCAGACGACGGGGCCAGAAGGCTGCGTCAGGTCGCTGCCGTCCATGGCGACGCGCTTGCCATTCGATTCCATTTCCAGCTGTTGCAGATAGGCGGGCAAACGCAGCAGGCGATTGTCATAGGGCAGCACCGCGCGTGTCGGATAGCCGCAAATCTGATGGTGCCAGACGCCAACCAGCGCCAGTAACACCGGCAGGTTTTCCGCCAGTGGGGCTGTGCGGAAATGCGCATCCATCGCCGCGCCGCCGGCCAGAAACTCATCAAAGCGCTCTGGCCCGATGGCCAGCATCAGCGACAGACCGATCGGCCCCCAGACGGAGTAACGCCCGCCGACCCAATCTTCGAAACCGAAAACGCGGGATTCGTCGATGCCGAAGGCGGCCGTTTTATCCACGGCCGATGACAAGGCCGCGAATTGTGCCGCCGGATTGCTGACCGATTTGGCCATCCAGTCGCGCGCGGTTTTCGCGTTGGTCATCGTTTCGATGGTGGTAAAGGTTTTCGAGGCCACGATGACAAGTGTCGTCGTCGGGTCCAGACCCTTCAGCGTATCGGCAATATCCGCGCCATCGACATTGCTGACAAAATGGGTGCGCGGGCCATCGTGATAAGGCGCCATCGCCAGCGTCGCCATATACGGCCCAAGATCCGATCCGCCGATGCCGATATTGACCACATCGGTGATCTTGCCGCCCTGCCCTTTGAACGCTCCAGAGCGCACGTCATTGGCAAACGCGGCCATCAGATCATGGATGCGGCGGACCTCGGGCATGACATCCTGACCATCAACCGTGACGCTGGCTTGCAGGTTGCGCAGGGCGGTGTGCAGAACGGCGCGGCCTTCGGTTTCGTTGATCTTTTCGCCCGCAAACATGGCGTCACGGCGGGCTTCGACATTCGCCCCCTTCGCAAGATCCAGCAGCAGATCGCGGGCGCCCGCGTCGATCATGGTCTTGGACCAATCGAACAGCATGCCATCAGCTTCGGTGCTGAACGCCTGCGCACGGTTGGGATCGGCATCGAACAAGCCGCTTATACGCGCATCTCCCTGCGACTTTCGCAAGGATTTCAGCCGGTTCCAGATATCGGTCATTATGGAAATCTCCTTCGGCTTATTCCGCCCAATGAACGGTCGCGTTATCAAGGAAAGCCCGGATCGGTGCTTCGCTTGGATCAAGCTTCAACGCACGCTCCAGCGTTTCGCGCTTGTCCCGACCCATAATCAGCAGGTGGATATTCATCGAATTCTCCAACGCGCGACGAGTCAGCGTGATACGTGGCTCGCCCGCGCCATCGGCCCGGATCGCCATGACCAGCGGCGCATCTGCGGCCATGGCCTGCGCCAACTGGTCAGCATCGGGAAACAGGCTGGCGGTGTGCATGTCATTGCCCATGCCCAGCATCGTCACCGTGATCGGGAAAAGCGGCGTCAAAGCCTCGGCCAGCTTGCTTTCGGCCTCTTCGGGTTCGGCATCCCTCGTATACAGGTCGATGTAAGTCGCCGCCGCCGCCTTGTCTTTCAGCAGATGCCGCCGCAGCAAGCGGCTGTTGGAGCGCGGATGTTCCCCATCGACCCAGCGTTCATCACCCAGAAAAACCGTGATGCGATCCCATTCCAGATCAGTCCCGCTAAGGGTTTCCAGAACCGGTATCGGCGTGGTACCGCCCGGCAGGCACAGGCTGGCCCCGTCATTCGAGCGCAGGTTTTGCGCCAATTGCGAGGCAATCCGGTCTGCCAGCGACAGCGACAGCATTTCGCGATCGGGATATTCCACCAACTCCATGGTCATGCGCGAATCTCCTTCCATCGGCGATTGTCGCGGTGCATCAGGCGCAACGCCTCTTCCGGGCCGGACGATCCCGAATCATACGGCTCGGGGCGGTTTTTGCTTTCTTCCCAGGCATTGATGATGGGATCGGTCCATGCCCATGCGGCCTCGACCTCATCCCCGCGCATGAACAGGGTCTGGTTGCCGCGAATCACATCCATGATCAGGCGTTCATAGGCGTCAGGCATATCCGCGCCTTCGGGGCCAAGCGCATCCGCAAAGGTCATGTCCAGCGGCACCTGAACCAGACGCATGCCGCCCGGACCCGGTTCCTTGATCATGACCTTCAGGTTCATGCCTTCGTTGGGTTGCAGGCGAATGACAAGTTCATTCGCCTTGGGTGCACCCGAGGTGCCTGCATCCTCGAAAATCGAATGTGGCGGTTCCTTGAAGGTGATGGCAATTTCGCTGGTCCGTGCACGCAATTTCTTGCCCGTGCGCAGGTAGAAGGGCGTGCCCTGCCAGCGCCAGTTCGAGATGCGAACCTTCATCGCGACATAGCTTTCGGTGCGGGAATCGGGATTTTCGGAATCGGCCAAATAGCCGTCGCCATCCTCATCCGCCTGATACTGGCCGCGAACGATGTCGATGGCTTCGACCGGTTCCAATGCGCGAATGACCTTCAGTTTTTCATCGCGAACCGCGTCGGGATCGAAATGATAGGGCGGCTCCATCGCGATCAGGCACAGAAGCTGCATCATGTGGTTTTGCACCATATCGCGGATCGCGCCGGATTTATCATAGTAACTGCCGCGCCCCGCCACACCCACGGTTTCAGCAACCGTGATCTGGACATGGTCGATATATTGCGCATTCCACAGCGGTTCGAACAGGATATTCGCAAAGCGCACGGCCATCAGGTTCTGGACGGTTTCCTTGCCCAGATAGTGGTCGATGCGGTAAATCTGCTCTTCCGCAAAATACTGCGCCAGCATCTTGTTCAGCGCCCGCGCCGTTTGCAGATCGCGGCCAAATGGCTTTTCCACCACGATCCGGCTTTTCGAATCCGCGATCCCGTTCTTTGCCAGACGTTCAGCGATGTCGCCGAACAACGCCGGCGCGACCGAGAAGTAAAAGGCGTGGATCGCTCGCTTGCGCATCCGGGATTTCAGCTCTTTCCAGCCGCCATCGCCTTTTGCATCAATCGGGACATAGCTCAGCAACGGCAGAAACTGGGCCAGCGCCGGATCATCCTTTTTGACACCACCAAATTCGACAATCGACTTCGCCGCCTCGGCGCGAAAATCATCGTCGCTTTGTTCGGTGCGCGCCGCACCGATGATTTGCGCGGTATCGGGGATTTGCCCGGCCACGAAACGACGGAAAAGACCCGGAATGATCTTGCGATGTGCCAGATCGCCGGTTGCCCCGAAAATCACCAGATCAAAATCATCCACCGGAATGACGCGAGAGACCATGCTGTCCTCCATTTCGTCAGCACTTTCGACTTAAAAGTTTGTTAGCGATAACGGCAACCCGTTTCAACCTCTCACCGCCTTGGCAAGTCGCGGCAGGCGCGAACGCTTCAACATCTCGGCAACAGTCATGTCACCGCCCAAACGCGCCGCCTTGTCGCGGGCCGACTGCACCGCAGTTACAACCTGCCGTGGATGGTGTTTGTGGTGTTCTATCAGAAAGGCATCCGGATGAATTGCGCGGATGGCAAGTGGCGCCAACAGATGCGACGGAAAATCCCGCAGATTCGCGGTGACTATATGCGATGCGCGGCCAGACAGTGCAGCCTCGACGACATGACGGTCTGCCGGATCCGGAAAATTCAGATCAATTGTCAGATCACCGTCATCCGGCATGGCTGCGTCCGGGAACTGATAGGTCAGAAGTGCGATTTCCGCGCCCGCGACCTGTTCCTGATCGGGGCCAAGTCGCGCCGCAGCGTGCCGCCATTCCTGCAGAATACGCCCGGACCACAAAGGCTGAAACAACCCTATCCGCGCCAGATCCATCAAAATCTCGCGCAGGATCGTCGGAAACAGCACATTGGCGTCCAGAACCGCCCGCATCAGTCCAGCCTGAAAAACAGTGCTTTCAGATAGCCAGTTTCAGCAAGTTGCGGCAAGGTCGGGTGATCGGGACCAGCCCCGCCGCTGTGGATCAACACCCCACGTCGTCCGCCACGACCGATTCCCCGCGCCGAGACATTGCGAAACTGCGTCAGATCAACAGCATGGCTGCAACTGCAAAGACCCAGATAGCCGCCCGGTTTGACCAGCGGCGCGGCCAATTTGGCAACGCGTTCATACGCACGCAAACCCGCCTCAAGCGCCTGTTTCGCAGGCGCGAATGCAGGCGGGTCGCAGATCACGACGTCGAATTGGCGACCCTCTTCGGCCAGCTTTTCCAATGCCTTGAAGGCGTCCGATTGCAGGACCGTCAAGCGGCTGTCGGCAGACATTTCCCGGGCACCGCCCTTTGCCAGATCCAGCGCCGCGGCGCTGCCGTCAACACAGGTCGCGCTTTCTGCGCCAGCAGCCAACATCGCCAAGCCAAAGCCGCCAACATGACTGAACACATCCAGCACGTCGCCCCCGCTGACCAGACGCTGCGCAAAGGCCTGGTTCGGGCGTTGATCGTAGAAGATCCCGGTCTTCTGACCGCCCATCACATCGGCCAGATAGACCGCGCCATTCATCTGCACCTGAACCGGTGCGGCGGGCGTGGCGCCACGAATGACCTCCATCCGCTCATCCAGCCCTTCCAGACTGCGTGCCCGCCCCTGCCCATTCAGAACAACGGTCGAAACGCCAACAACACTGACCAGCGCATCAGCAATCTGGTCGGCCATGGCATCGGCCCAAGCGGCGTTGGGCTGCATGACCGCAACATCACCAAAACGGTCGACGATCAGCCCAGGCAAACCATCAGCTTCCGCATGCACCAGCCGATAGAACGGCGCATCATACAGCCGTTCGCGCATCTGATACGCGCGCGTCAGGCGTGTGCGCAGCCATTCGCCGTCAATCACCGCGTCCGGCGCGGCATCCATGACGCGTGCAACGATCTTTGAGTTGGTGTTGACCGTGACCGTCGCCAGCGGCTTACGCTCGGCATCCTCAAGAAGCGCGAAACTACCTGGTTGAAGATTGCGCGTGCGGCGGTCCAGCACGGCTTCATCTTCATATACCCATGGAAAGCCGTGGCGGATCGCCTGTGGCTTGGATTTCGGGCGCAGCCGTATAACGGGGAGATCGGTCATGGATGGTATCCTTTCATGGCTGATCTGGCACGACGCCCGCGCCGGCACAAGCGTGCCAGAGTTTGCAATTGCCGAATATTCGCTTCGCACTGGCAATTGATTGGGTTCAGTCCACAAGTGATAGTTGAACTGTTATCGCTAACGGGCTATACTGGTCACAAGCTAGGGGAGCCAATCTTATGAGCCTTCACGCCACTATTGATCGTGTTACCGACCGCATTCGAAATCGTTCGCATTCCAGCCGAGATGCATATCTGAAAAAAATCGCCCGTGCCGCCGAAGAAGGGCCGCGCCGCGCACATCTGTCCTGCGGCAATCAGGCCCATGTTTATGCCGCGATGCCCGACAAGGAAGATTTCGTCGCGACGCGCAAACCCAATATCGGGATCGTGACGGCCTATAACGATATGCTGTCGGCCCATCAGCCCTACGAGCGTTATCCCGACCTGATCCGCAAGGCTGGCCATGCCGCGGGCGCGACCGTGCAGGTGGCTGGTGGCGTTCCCGCAATGTGCGACGGCGTCACCCAAGGTCGCGCAGGCATGGAACTGTCGCTGTTTTCGCGCGACGTGATCGCGCTGGCTGCGGGTGTCGCGCTGTCCCATGATTGCTTTGACGCGGCGCTGTATCTGGGCGTTTGCGACAAGATCGTGCCCGGGCTGGTAATGGCGGCAGGAACCTTTGGCCATATTCCGGCCGTATTCCTGCCCGCCGGTCCGATGCCTTCGGGCTTGCCCAATGACGAAAAGTCGAAAGTGCGTCAGCAATTCGCATCGGGCGAAGTGGGCCGCGACGTGCTGATGGCGGCCGAAATGGCATCCTATCATTCGCCGGGCACCTGCACCTTCTATGGCACCGCCAACAGTAATCAGATGCTGATGGAATTCATGGGCATGCACCTGCCCGGCAGCAGCTTCGTGAACCCAAATACCCCGCTGCGCGAAGCCTTGACGATCGCCGGCGTCGAACGCGCCGCCGCCATCACCAAACTGGGCAACGACTATCTGCCGGCTGGCGAAGTCCTTGATGAAAAAGCCTTTGTCAACGGCATGGTCGGACTGATGTCCACCGGCGGCTCGACCAATCTGGTCATGCATATTCCGGCCATGGCAAAAGCCGCTGGCATCCTGATTGATATTGAGGATTTCCACGACATTTCCGAAGCCGTGCCGCTGATGGCCCGCGTTTATCCCAACGGCCTGGCGGATGTGAACCACTTCCACGCCGCTGGCGGCATCGGCTACATGATCGGCCAACTGCTGGAGGCTGGCCTGCTGCACCCTGACGTCAAGACCATCAACGGGACGGGTCTGGATGGCTACACGGCCGAGCCGAAACTGGATGGAGCACGCATCCGTTGGGATGCAGGCGCCAAGGATACGTTGAACGACAAAATCCTGCGTCCCGCCTCGGAACCGTTCGCCAAGACGGGGGGGCTAAAGCAGTTGGAGGGCAATCTGGGTCGCGGTGTGATCAAGGTCAGCGCAGTTGCCCCCGAACGCCACATCATCGAAGCCAAGGCCCGTGTTTTCAGCGATCAGGAGCAGGTCAAACTTGCCTTCAAGAACGGCGAATTTACCGAAGACACGATTGTCGTCGTGCGTTTTCAGGGGCCACGCGCCAACGGCATGCCCGAACTGCATTCGCTGACGCCAATGCTTGCCGTGTTACAGGATCGCGGATTGAAGGTTGCTTTGGTCACGGATGGCCGCATGTCCGGCGCATCGGGCAAGGTTCCGGCAGCAATTCATATTTCTCCCGAAGCCTCGGTGGGTGGTCCGCTGGCCCGAGTGCGGGACGGAGATGTCATCCGGCTTGATGCGGTGATGGGCGTGATCGAAAACCTGACGGACACCTTCGCGGATCGCAAACCCGTGCCATTTGACGGCTCGGACAATGCCGAAGGGATGGGCCGGGAAATGTTTGCGGTGTTCCGCGCCGTTGCCGGACCCGCGACCGAAGGCGCAGGCGTCGTGGTCTGACACATTGCCGACGGCCAGTCGCTTTGATCAGCGGCTGGTCGTCTTTTGCAAAACGTCCAATGCGTCGGGATCATCCGGCGTATATTCAAGCAGCTTTTCGGCGACGCGGCGGGACGCCTCCGGTTTCTGTTTTGCACGGCAAAGTTTCAGCAAGTCCTGAAGCCGCTTGGCCCTTGCGTGCGGTCTGGTAAGTTCGACACATATTTCATGCAGTTGGATCCCGCCATCCACATCGCCTTTCGCGACTTTAAGGCTGGCCAACCCATTGATGATCGGCATTGCACGGGGCATCTTCTGATAAGCCGCACTCAGCATATCGTGGGCCGCGTCCACACCATCCGTGAAGCGAAGTCCACGGGCCAGATTTGCACTGAACTGTGGATCGTCCGAATGATGTTGCAGGGCCTCCCGCCCCAAAGATACCGTCTTGGTCCAATCATTCTTCGCCATCGCGCTGGCTATGGCCAAACGATAATAACGGCGATCCGTCGATTTCAGCGCCGCCAACCGCTCTATATATTCATCGCAATTCTGGACTTGCTGCATTTTCTGACTCACGGAAAGATACATCAGAATACCGTTGGCTGTTGCGGCCTCATCCTGAATGGCTTGGGCCATTTCCGCGATCGCTGAAACGACTCTGGGATTGGCGGTATCAAACGCGAAGTTCGACGGATAGTCGTTATCGCCTGCCACCAGAACTGCCTGCCCCGGATACACCGCCATCGAAATGACAGATTTTGCCGCGTCATGGATGGGTGCGGTCGGGAAATGGACCCTGATCTCGCGATGATCTATGTGCAGGAACAATTCCTGCAAAAGCCGACAGTCCCGTTTCTCGCCATGGACAATAGCAACCTGCCCGTCGTCACAGGAATCGGCCAGTGCGTTCAGCCTGTCCGCGTCGATGAAAACGTCGGGCGATGCGGTGTGGCGAGCCAGTCCGGCCTCGTCCGCCGATCTGACATACCGATTGTCTTCCGCCGTCGGCCCTCGCCCTTGCGCATCCCGTTTGTGAATAACGATGATATTGTGAAACCGCTCGATCGCGGCAACGTCGCCAAGGTCTTTGCCGTTGAACAAACCTTCGGCCATGGCAGCAAAAAAGCCGACCATGTTCGGCTCGCTCAGCTCTAACGATCCTCCGTATTTCGGAAAGGTCGCGGTCTGCACATCTTCGACGATATAAATCCCACCGGGCGCCAATGTCGGGAACAGCAGGCCGAAAGTCTCGACCACATGTTCATTCAAATGGCTGCCATCGTCCAGAATGACATCAAAGGGACCATAGGTCTTGACGGCATCTGCCAAAAATTCTGCGTCCACCTGACTGCCCTGCAGAATTTTCACACGCGGACCAAGGTCCATCGTCTTTGGTTGGATGTCGATACCGACAACGAAAGCATTGGGCAGAAAATCGCGCCATGTCGCCAGCGACTCGCCGCCGCGATCAGGATAGCCATAGCCGCCCACGCCAATTTCCATCATTCGCAGCGTCTGATCCTGCAAATCCTTCAGAAGATCGAAGTAAACCGGGGTATAGTCATGCAAACCGAACTTGTCGGTGCCATTCAATATCGCCAGGCGCGAGAGGTCATCGATCATGGAAGTTCCCCAAAAGTCGCCGGCACAATGACCGGTATCAACTTATGAGGGAAGTCATTTCTTGGTCGATATCGCTGGACTATGCGGCGACGGCGGTCACTTCGCAGACCGCGCGGCGCAGAAAACCCGCGAATTCGGCTGCGGCTGCCTTGGCTGGTCCATCGGTGATGTAGATATTCAACCACGTCGCTGGCAATGGCGGCAAAGATCCGCCATGGTCAATCACCTCCAGCCCCGGCTGTGGCAGCGCGCGCGGGTAAATATTTACCCCCAGATCGGCCGCCGTCAGCACCTGATTCGCCTCGCAATCGCCGATCCCGGGAACATGTTCCCACTTGATGCCAGCAGCCTCCAGCGCGGTAAGGCCTTTGGGAAAATATGCGCAGGATGGTGAGTTCGCCAGCGGCAGCGGGCGTTTGGTCCAGGCATCGCCGCCAACGGCGCCAAACCACGCCAGATCGGCCTTTAACAGATGCTGCGCCCCGGACGGGCAGTCGAATTCCGTCGTCAGGATCAGGTCCAGATCGCCCTGCCGAAAAAGCTGGCGCAACACGCTGGTGCGGCCGTCGCTGATTACGACTTCAATGTTAGGATTAGCTTCACGAAAATGCCGCACGGCCTTGGGAACATGAACAAACATCCAGTCGGTCGTCAGCCCAAGCCGTAGACGGCCCGAGGGCTGCTGCCCCGCGAAACGGGCAAGGATCGCATCATTCTGTGCCACCAGCTTCCGACTTTCCGTCAGCAACTCCTGAGCGAAAACCGACAGCACGACCCCACGACCCTGCTTTTCCAAGACCGGGCGCTGAAACTGCGTTTCCAACCGCTTCATCTGCATCGATAACGCGCTTTGCGTCATGTTCAGCGCATCAGCGGCGCGGGTGACGGTGCCATATTCCGCAACCGCCTGAAGCGACCGCAGCGTGGCGATATCCAGATTGCGCATCGATCAGTTCCTCTGATGTTTCAGATCAAAACCATTCGTTTTTAAAATACATCAAACCGGCCCATATATCAATTACTGAAATCAAACAGAGGACACCCATCACTTGTCGTGATGCGACGGATAAACGGAGCAGATCAATGACTGACAAATGCAATGCTGTGCCGAATGTAGCTGCCGGATACGCTGGCATCCCGCGTTCGAACTGGATCCAGCGCATTCGGACGATGCTGGCTCTGCATCGAACCCGGGTCGACCTGTCGCAGCTCAGCGACGATCAGCTTTACGATATCGGCCTGACCCGTGATGATGTCGACGCAGAACTTGAGCGTCCGATGTGGGACGTGCCGTCAAACTGGCGTCGCCACTGAGTGGCTTGCCAGCGCAAACACCTCGCCCTATCTGAGGGTTGCGGCCATATGGCTGCGATCTTGGGGCGGGGTGCAGATCCTTTCCGGCAGCCGCGCCGGAACGCATAAAAGCGCTTCTGTCTGCCTTTGATCAGGCCAAGACGTATGACAGGAGCCGTGCGAATGACCTCTGCCCCCTCAAGATCCGGTCCCGCGATGCAGGGCGCACTGCTGATGATCGGCGCGGGTGCGTTGTTTGCATGCGTCAACACATTGCTGCAATTCGTGACGATGAAATTGGGCGTGGCCGCGCCAACGGCGACCTTCTGGCAATACGGCATCGCATTGATCGCGCTGCTGCCATGGCAGGGCGTCGGGCTGGCCGCATTCAAGACACGGCACCTGCCCGCCCATATTTTGCGCGTGGCGTTTGGCGTGGGCGGGGTGCAGCTTTGGACATTTGGCCTTGCCCATGTCCAGATCTGGCAGGCCATTTCACTGATAATGCTGTCGCCGTTCTTCGTCACCATCGGGGCATCGCTTTGGCTGCAGGAGCGGGTGACCCTCGCCCGCTGGCTTGCGGTGATCGTGGGTTTCATTGGCGGGTCGATCATCCTTGCGCCCTGGTCCGAGGCTTTTACCCCTTGGGCGCTGGCCCCGGTCGGCGCCGCAGCCCTGTGGGCAGCCGCCTCGCTGATGACCAAACGCATGACCGCCACCGAAACCCCCGAGACACTGACCCTGTATCTGTTGGCGCTGATGACGCCCCTGAATGCGGTTCTGACAGTGGTGCCCGGCGCCGGCGGCTTTGCTGTGGCAGGGCTTTACGCCATGTTGGCGCTTCTGATTGCCGGTCTGCTGACGGCTTTGGCGCAATATGCGCTGGCCCGCGCCTATTCCGTCGCCGATGCTGCGTTTCTGCAACCGTTTGACCATGTCAAACTGCCGTTCAACGTCATTCTGGGCGTTCTGGCATTCGGCTTTGTGCCACCGGGATCAATGTGGCTGGGCTCGGCGCTGATCATTGGCGCATCGCTGTGGCTGCTGGCCGAAGAAAACCGCGAATCGAACGCGCAGGCCTAGTCCTGCGGTTCGGTCGGCGGGCCAAAGCGTTCGATCATCTTTGCCTGTATCTGATCGCGGGTCTGCCGATAAACGGCGAGTTTCGCCGCTCGCCCCTCGGCCAGACCGGTCGGGTCCATGATCGGCCAATATTCGACATCCAGATGAAACACTCGCGTCATTTCCAACGCCAGACGCTGACTTGCAGGGGACAGGGCCACAATCAGATCGAAGCCTCCCAAATCGTCGCCCCAATCCTGCATTTCCTCGAAACTGCGGCTGCGATGGTTGGCAATCTTCACCCCGATTTCGTCACAGACGGTAATGGCAAACCCATCCACCTCCATGTCGTTCTTGACGCCCGCCGACTGCACATAGGCGGCACGGCCATAGAATTTCTTCATCATGCCTTCCGCGATAGGAGAGCGGATGGCATTGTGATCGCAGCAGAACAGAACCGAATGGGGGAACTTGCCCTGCATCATCGGATCAGGCCTGCGGGATAAGCGCGCAAATCAAGGTGAACAGCCGTCTTGCCGTGTCGATATCCAGCTCGACCTTCCCCTCAAGCCGTTCTTGCAGCGTCCGCGCCCCTTCGTTGTGAATGCCACGTCGTGCCATGTCGATCGCTTCGATCTGGGCGGGTGGCAAGCGCTTTACTGCGTCGAAATAGCTTTCGCAGATCTGAAAGTAATCCTTCACGACCTGCCGGAACGGGCCCAGCGACAGATGAAACTCTGCCACTTTTTCGCCGTTTTCGGTCTGCACGTCGAACACCAGCCGTCCTTCGCGGATCGCCAGATCCAAAGCGTAGGGCCCCGCCATCATCGGCTGATCGTCACGACCCGGGACCGTGAAACTGTTATCTTCGATCAGATCGAACACCGCCACGCGGCGCTCTTGCTCCATCTGGGGGGTGGCGGGCGGAATTGCGGAATCGTCGATTGCAATGCGGGTGATACGGCTCATCCAGCCTCTCTTTCATTCAACGTCGCCAGACGTGCATTCACCGATGCGCCATGCGCCTGCAAGCCTTCGGACGCGGCCAAACGAACCGCAGCCGGTCCAATCGCGGCCAATGCACCGGGCGTCAGGCGGGCCATCGTGGTGCGTTTCAGGAAATCCAGCACCGACAAACCCGATGAAAAGCGGGCCGAGCGGGCAGTTGGCAAAACGTGGTTCGGACCACTGACGTAATCGCCCACGGCCTCCGGGGTATAGGCCCCAAGGAAAATCGCACCGGCATGGCGACATTTCTTGGCCAGACCTTCGGGATCGTCCACGCAAAGTTCCAGATGCTCGGGGGCGATGCGGTTTGACAACCGGGCCGCTTCATCCAGATCGCGGACCACAATGATTGTGCCGTAATCACGCCAGCTTGCGCCCGCAATCTGGGCACGCGGCAGTGTTGGCAGAATACGATCGACCGCGCCCGCAACGGCATTCGCCAATCCCTCGTCCGTGGTGATCAGGATCGACTGGGCATCGGCATCATGTTCCGCTTGCGCCAACAAATCCCATGCAAGCCAATCGGGGTTCTGATCCCCTTCGGCGATCACCAGCACCTCGGACGGCCCGGCGATCATGTCGATCCCAACCCGGCCAAAGACCTGCCGTTTGGCGGCAGCGACATAAGCATTGCCCGGCCCGGTGATCTTGTCCACCGGCGCGATCGTGTCAGTGCCATAGGCCATGGCCGCAATCGCTTGCGCACCACCGATGCGATAGATTTCCTCGACCCCGGCCAGTTGCGCGGCCAGCAACACCAACGGGTTGACGATCCCGTTGGGCGTCGGAACGCAGATCACCAGACGCTCAACCCCTGCAACCCGCGCCGGAATGGCGTTCATCAGCACGCTTGAGGGATAAGCCGCCTGCCCGCCCGGCACATACAAGCCCGCAGCCGACACGGCCGACCAGCGCCAGCCAAGGGTCGCACCGTCCGGGTCGGTCCAGTTCATATCTTCGGGCATCTGCCGGGCGTGATAGGCGCGGATCCGTTCGGCGGCCAAAGCAAGCGCCGCCCGATCCTCGGCCGAGACTTTGGCGGTTTCGGCCGCAATCTCCTGCTTCGAGAAGCGCAATTGATCGGCAGTCAGGTCCATGCCGTCAAATTTCGCCGTCAACTCGGACAGGGCTGTATCACCACGCCCGCGCACATCCGCGATGATCCCCGTCACGACCTCATTCACATCGGCGGAATCTTCGCGCTTGGCCGACAGCATGTCGACAAAGTGGGCCTCGAAATCGGCATCGCGGCTGTTCAGCTTGACCGGCATGTTCTTCCTCGCGCAGGGCAGCGACGGCGGCTGCATCACGTCTTGTTAGCGATTGCGGGGATCAGCCTCAAGGCGGTGTTACCATAGCGGGGCAGAAAGCGGCGACAGGATCATCTCGATTTCCGGGGCGCCACGGGCATTGGTGACGCCCTGCCGGTTGGTCGGGCGAAAGCCAAGGCGATGATACAGCCGTTGCGCAGACAGATTCGACGCAACCACGTTCAATCCCATAGACGTCGCGCCCTGTTGCAGCGCATCGCCCATGACCGCCTTGATTGCGGCCCGCGCATAACCCCTTCCCCGGGCTTGTGGCAGACAGAAGACGGCAAACAGCCAGCCCCTGTCGGGGTCGCGGTCATCCAGACCTGCCCCCCAGGAAGCAACGGCCAACGGCGTGCCCCGCGTATCGCCCGCCGCAAAGGTTGGCAGTTCAGCCAGCCGGTCGGCAAAATCGATCAAGGGGCGATCCTGCCAATCGGACAGTTCTGCGTCAAACGCCTCTGGCGCAAGGCGCAGGGCGGCCAGTCGGATATCGCGCCATTCCGCCGCGCGATCAGGGCCTAGCTGCCAGATTTGCACCATCAATCAGGGTGCGAAGGCGCCTTGCCGGACACAGCCAGATAGGGCTGCGTCACGTCGCGCAGATCCAGATTGATACATTCGACATTGGCAACCAGCGTGCCGTCGCCCGCAAATTCCAGCGCCAGTTGCCCGGTGCCATCCGGTCCTGCGTTCCAGCCAAGCGCCAGCAGCTCCAGAACCGTATCGGCGTCGCGATCAACGCCGTCGCTGGCCAGCTTCATCACATCGCTGATGACCAGAACAGAACGCACGCGCTCGAACGCACGCCCTTCGGCCCGCGCCGTATCGGCGTCCTCCCAACGGAAGCGATTGATCAGCAGGGCCAGCCGGCGGCCCTTGGCATCATAGGAAATCTCGGACGCTGGCAGAATCGCATCCTGCAACAAGGCGGAAATCACCCGAAGATCGTCCGGGTCCTCGGCCTTCAACGCAAGGGGGCGTGGATCGGCATCGGCAAAACGGGCGTCTTCGACCATGATTTACTCCTCTTTGATACGTTCGATATCGGCACCAACACCGCGCAATTTGCGCACGACATGTTCATACCCGCGGTCCAGATGATAGACCCGGCTGACCGTGGTTTGTCCTTCTGCCGCCATCCCGGCCAGGATCAAACTGACCGAAGCGCGCAGGTCCGTCGCCATGACCGGCGCACCGCGCAGGTTTTCAACGCCCGTCACCGTCGCATGACCCCCATGCACCTCGATATTGGCGCCCATGCGGATCAGTTCCGGCGCGTGCATGAAGCGATTCTCGAAAATCGTTTCTTCCAGGACGCTGGTGCCTTCGGCCACACACATCAGCGCCATGAACTGGGCCTGCAAATCGGTGGGAAAGCCGGGGAAAGGCTTGGTGACGACGTTGACCGCCTTGACCGGGCCATCCTTGCGGCTGACCTTCAGCCCGCGGGCGGTTTCTTCGACGCTGATCCCTGCCTCGTGCAGCTTTTCGCAGAAAGCAGCCAACAGGTCGATGCGACCGCCCAAGCACTCAACTTCACCGCCGCACATGGCGGGGGCCAGCATATAGGTGCCAAGCTCGATCCGGTCGGTGACAACGGGATGCGTCGCCCCGTTCAGGGTTTCGACGCCCTGAATGGTGATCGTGCTGGTCCCCTCACCTTCGATCTGCGCACCCATACGGCGCAAACATTGGGCCAGATCAACGATCTCTGGCTCACGCGCGGCGTTCTTCAGGACAGTGGTGCCCTTTGCCAGTGTCGCCGCCAGCAACGCGTTTTCGGTCGCACCAACGGACACGACCGGAAAATCAACGACGGCGCCTTTCAGCCCGCCCGCCGGGGCCTTGGCCCGCACGTAACCATCGCGCAAATCCAGTTCAGCGCCCATCGCCTCGAACGCGCGCAAATGGAAATCAACGGGTCGTGCGCCAATCGCGCAGCCACCCGGAAGCGACACTTCAGCATGGCCGTAACGCGCCAGCAACGGCCCCAGAACCAGGATCGAGGCACGCATCTTGCGCACGATCTCGTAATCTGCGTGCTGACTGGTCAGGGCATGGCTGGACATGGCCAGCACCTGCCCCTCTTGCAGGGGCGCCACCTCGGCGCCCAGACTTTGCAGCAAAGAGGTCATTGTGCGGATATCCGACAGACGCGGAGCATTGGTCAGCGTCAACGGTTGATCAGTCAGCAGCGTCGCAGGCATCAGCGTCAGGCAGGCGTTCTTTGCACCCGCGATCGGAATTTCACCCTTCAGCGGGCCGTTGCCCTGCACAATGATCTGGTCCATCAGCTTTCGTCTCCGCCTGTATCGCTGCCCGCTGTATCGCTGCCCGCGTCATTATCCTGATCCGGCTTATCAGCGCGTGCGCGTGCCTGCGCCTTACGGCGCTGCAGATTCGCACGCAAGGCGGCACGCAGCCTGTCCTCGCGCGATTCCGCTTTTTTCTTGTCACCGGATCGTTCGCTCATTCAATCCTGTTAGCGTCGGACGCATTGACAGTCCAGCAATGCTGCCACGCAAACGCGTGTTTCAGCGAAATGAGGGAAATTGTCACGACCCCCTTGCGCGCCGCGCGATGTTTGTCTAAACGCCCCTCCACCGGCGCTGTGGTAGCTCAGTGGTAGAGCACTCCCTTGGTAAGGGAGAGGTCGAGAGTTCAATCCTCTCTCACAGCACCATCTTAAGCTTATGAATACTCTGATAGATTGGCGGCACAAGCCATCGATTTTGCTGCGCCCAGGAAGTCGCTGGGCGTTCAGATGGACGCAAAGCCACCAAACGGCGCAGCAATCGGGAATACGTTGACCGCCTTGCGGACCATCGCAGCGGTCACCCGCAGCAGGCCGCTCTCGCATTCGCCAAAAGACGCCTAGCCGCGATCATCGGCGGATTGCGACCTGTCCCGGCCTTTTCCGAAGCCGCGACCGGCGCAGCCGAAAAGCCGGGGGCGACCGTGGGCGGCCCGGTCGGCTCAACGCCCGGCGCGTTCGGCGATCAGGCGGATGCCGGGGGCGATCCTGTCTTCGGCGATAGAGCCGTAGCCGAGGCGGAAATAGGGACAGGGATCGGGCGGATCCTCAAAGAAGACCGCGCCCGGTTCGATCAGCACGCCATCCTCGCGCAGGGCCAGCGCCAGCGCCGTGCTGTCGGTGCCGTCCGGTCCGCGCACCCAGATGCTGGAGCCGCCGGCAGCGGGCGCGCCCGCGATCTGCAACCGGGTCCCCTGCAACGCCTGTTCGATCGCCCCGCGTCTTCGCCGCAGCGTTTCGCGCAGCCGCAGGATATGCGCGTCATAATGCCCAAGCGCCAGAAAATAGGCGGTGATCCGTTGCAGATGGCTGGGTGGGTGGCGCAACATGAAGCCGCGCAAGGTGCGCGCCTGTTCGATCAACTCGGTCGGCCCGACCATGTAGCCGATCCGCAGGCCCGGAAACAGGGATTTGGAAAAGCTGCCCAGATAGATGACCCGCCCGTCCAGATCCAGCGATTTCAACGCCGGGGCGGGCGGCGACAGATAGCTCATCTCGAAATCATAATCGTCCTCGATGATCAGGAAATCGCTGGCCGATGCGCGGGCGATCAATTCGTGCCGGCGCGGCAATGGCATGGTGACGCCGGTCGGGATGTGATGGCTGGGCGTGACGATCACCAGCCGGGTGTTGACGGGCAGAATCGTCGGATCGAGGCCCTTGTCGTCCACCGGCTGAAAGATGGTCGGGCTTTGCGCCCGCCGCAGGGTTTCGGCAAAATCGGGATAGCCGGGCTCTTCGGTGACGGCCAGCCGGTCGGCGCGGGACAGCAGTTCGATCGCCAGATACAGGGCGTTCTGCGCCCCCAGGGTCACCAGCACCTCGTCGCTGCGGGCATGGATGCCGCGGCGGGGCAGCGTGTTGGAACAGATGTAATCGACCAGCAGGGCGTCGTCGGCGCCATAACGGTCGGCAGCCAGTTCGGCGAAATCGCGTGTTCCCAGGGCGCGCCGCGCGCAATCGCGCCACGCATTATGATCGAACAGCGCCGGATCCGCCTGTCCGTAGATGAACGGATACCGGTAATTGCGCCAGTCCGCGGGCTTGCGGATCACCCTGCTGGGTCGTCGATGATCCCCCATCCACTTCTGCCAGTCGGGCGGCCGGCGCGACTGTCCCACCGGGCGCGCGGCGCGCAGCCGCCCGTGCGGCACGGTTTCGGCGACCGATATGCCCGATCGCGGCGCGGTGGTCAGATAGCCCTGGCTGATCAGTTCCTGATAGACCAGCGTGACCGTCATCCGCGACAGACCCAGGGCGGTGGCCAGCTTGCGGCTGGAGGGCAACCGCGTTCCGGGCCGGGCGCGGCTTTCCAGAATCGCCCGCACCACCGCCGCCGCCAACTGGCCCTGCAGGGTCGGCGCCTCATCGGTGCGCAGGAAGATGGTGTCCGGCGAGATCCGGGCGCTCATGGCAAACTGGACCTAATTTCCTCTCGATCTGGACATACCCCAAGGGAAGCTTTCCTGCAACAACTCGGCGCAGAAAAAGACCGCGCCAAAGTGCGGCGTTCCATTACATAACCACGGGGAAAAACCATGACCATCATCACACGCTTTCTGACCTCGACCGTGGCGGTGCTTGCACTGGCGCTGCCGGTCGCCGCCAAGGAATACCGCATCGCCGTCGGCGATGGCGCGGGCGGCACGCAAGAGGCGCTGGGCAACGCCTTTACCGCCGCACTGGCCGAACAGTCCGGCGGCGAGATGACCGGCAAGCTGTTCCTGAACGGCCAACTGGGCAGCGAGGAAGACACCGTCACCGCCGCCGCCACCGGGACGCTGGATTTCTCGATCCTGGCCATCAACAACATCACGCCTTATTCGCCCACGGTCGGCACCCTGACGTTGCCCTATGTGATCTTGTCGCTGGAGGATGCGGAAAAGATCACCCAGGGCGAGATCGGCCAGCAGATGATCGAGCAGACCATTGAAGATACCGGCGTGCGCATCATCGGCTGGGGCTATTCGGGGTTCCGCGTGCTGACCAACTCGAAAAAACCGGTCTCGACCGTGGCCGATCTGAAGGGTCTGGTCATCCGGGTGCCGAAGAACGAAATCATGATCGAGACCTACAAAAGCTGGGGCATCAACCCGACGCCGATGTCGTGGAACGAAACCTTCGCCGCGCTTCAGCAGAAGGTCGTGGACGGTCAGGACAATCCCTACATGACCGTCTATGCGATGAAGTTCGACGAGGTTCAGAAATACATCACCAACCTGCGCTATCTGTTCTCGATCGAGCCGCTGATCGTATCCGAGGCGGTATTCGCCGATCTCAGCGAGGAAGAACAGCAGCAGGTGCTGGCCGCGGGCGAAGCCGCGACCAAGGCCTCGGCCGAGTTCCTGCGCACCGAAGAGGCCAAGATCCGCGATGAACTGGTCGCGCGCGGGATGGAGATCACCGAGCCCGCCGATGGCGAAAAGGAATTCATTGATCTGGCGACGGCGGCGGTCTGGCCGAAATTCTATGACCAGATCGGCGGCAAGGAGGTTCTGGACAACGTCCTGACCTCGCTGGGCCGTCCGGCGGCGCCGTAAAGGTCCCTCCCCGACTGGCGCGCGGGGCGCGGTTCCCGTGCGCCACTTTTTCCCGCCCTTCCGCCTTTCTCGCAAGCCCTCAGACCCGGAGGTCCGCCATGTCCGCTTTCTGGTCCTTCATGGACAAGTTCGAAAGCCATCTGTGCCGAATCCTGCTGGCCGTGTTCGTGTCACTGCTGTTCGTGCAGATCGTTGCCCGCCAGATCTTCGGATTCTCGATCACCTGGATCGAGGAACTTTCCGTCATCCTGTTCGTCTGGTTCGCCTATTTCGGCGCGTCCTACGCCGCCCGGATGGCCGCGCATAACCGCGTCACCTTCCATCTGAATATGATGCCCCGCAAGACGGCCCGCATCGTCGAGGCCATCGGCGACGCCTTCTGGATCGTCTTCAACCTTGTCTTCATCTGGTATGCGATCGAGTTCATCAGCCGTCTGAAACCCTTCGTCAAGGCGCAGACCCTCGGCTGGGAGATGCGCTACGTCTATCTGGCGCTGCCCATCGCCTTCGCGCTGATGACCATCCGCATCATCCAGGTGAACTATCTGAAACTGGTCCGTGGCGTCGACCCGGCCGATCCCGACAAGGTCACCGTCGAGGCCGTGCTTGAACTGGCCGAAGACGAACAACGCGCCTATGACCGGAGGAACCACTGATGGACAGCCTGCTGATCGAAATCCTCTTCGGCTCGTTCTTCGCGCTGATGATCCTTGGCGCGCCGATCACCGTGGCGCTTGGCGTCTCGGCGCTGGCCGCGATGCTGTATCTGGGCGACAACCCGATCAAGATGGTGCAGATGGCGTGGTCTTCGGTGGGGTCGTTCCCGCTGATGGCGCTTCCCGCCTTCATCCTTGCCGGTGCGCTGATGGAGGCCGCGGGCCTGTCCCGCCGGCTGATCGCCGTTGCCGAAAGCCTGGCCGGCCCGTTCACCGGCGGGTTGTCCGCCGCGACCATCATCGCCTGCCTGTTCTTCGGCGCGATATCGGGCTCGGGCCCAGCCACCACCGCCGCCGTGGGGATGCTGATGATCCCGGCCATGGTGCGCCAGAATTACGGCGCGGGCTATGCCGCATCCGTCACCGCCGCCGCCGGGGGTCTGGGCATCATCATCCCGCCCTCGATCCCGATGGTCATCTATGGCATCTCGGCCATGGGCATCGCGCCCGATCCGCAGGCGGTCGAAACCTATGGCCCGTTCCAGTCGGTTTCGATCTCGAAGCTGTTCATCGCCGGTTTCCTGCCCGGCGTGGTGATGGCGGGCGGCCTCTTGATCATGAACTACATCCGCTGCCGGGCGCGCGGCTTCCACGGCTCGGACGAACCCCTGTCGCTGCACAAGATCGCTTGCGCCTGCTACAAGGGCTTCTGGGCGCTGCTGGCCCCGGTGGTGATCCTTGGCGGCATCTATTCCGGCGCCTTCACCCCGACCGAGGCCGCCATTGTCGCGATCTTCTATACCCTGTTCGTCGGCATCTTCATCTATCGCGAACTGGACGTGACCGAGGTGGTCAAGTCGCTGGACACCACCACATGGCTGGCCGGTCGCGTGCTGCTGGTGCTGTTCGCCGCCACGATCTTCGGCCGGATCCTGGTCGAGAACAACGTCCCCGGCGTGATCGCCGGCGGCATCCTCAGCCTGACCGACAACCTCTACATCATCTGGGCGCTGGTCATCGGGATGCTGCTGATCGTCGGCATGTTCATGGAAACCCTCGCTGCGATCATGATCCTCGTGCCGGTGATGCTGCCCGTCGCCTACATGATGGGGATCGACCCGATCCATTTCGGCATCGTCATGATCTGCACCCTGTCGGTGGGCTTCCAGACCCCGCCTCTGGGCGAGAACCTGTTCATCGCCTCGGGCATCTCGGGCGTCTCGATCGAGCGGATCAGTCTGCGGGCCCTGCCCTTCGCCGCCGCCTCTGTCTGCGCCATCTTCATCATCGCCATCTTCCCGGAAATCGCCCTGTGGCTGCCCCGGCTGATGGGCTACTAAGGAAAGGACCATCCCCATGTCGAACAAGCTGACCGCACAGGATCTGAAGGACACTTTCGACGCCTTCAACCGCCACGACATCGACGCCGTGATGACCCATTTCGCCGATGACTGCGTGTTCTTCACCGTCGCGGGCGACAATGAATACGGCAACCGGATCGACGGCAAGGATGCCATCGCCAAGGCCTTCGTCAACGTCTGGACCTCGATGCCCGACGTGCAATGGGCCGAGCATGAGCATTTCATGTCCGAGGACGGCTCGCGCGGGGTCAGCCAGTGGACCTTCCGCGCCACCAATCCCGACGGCACCCGCACCGAGGTTCAGGGCGCCGACCTGTTCCGCATCCGTGACGGCAAGATCGTCGAGAAACAGGCGATCCGCAAACAGCGCCCCGCCATCCCCGCCAAGTGAGCCCAAGTGAGCAAAGTGAGCCAAGTGAGGTTGCCATGCAGGTGATCGACAAACGCCCAGGATCGGTTCCCTTCGATCCCTTCTACGATCCGATGAAGGCCCGCAGCCTCGGGCCGGGCAGCGACTATGCCCCGACCTACTGGATCGGGACCGCCGGTCCTGCCCCCGAGGATGACGGCCCGGTCACCGCCGACATGGATGCCGATGTGGTGGTGATCGGTTCGGGCTATACCGGCCTTTCCTGCGCCATCCATCTGGCGAAAATGCACGGCATCAAGGCGGTGGTGCTGGAGGCGAATGGCGTCGCCTATGGCTGCTCGACCCGCAATGGCGGTCAGGCGCAGATCAGTTCGGGGCGCCTGAAGCGCAGCCAGTGGATCGAACGCTGGGGCCTCGACGTGGCCAAGGGCCTGCATGCCGAGGTGGCCGAGGCCTTTGCGCTGTTCCGCGACCTGATCCGCGATCCCCATATCGACTGCGACCCGCAGGACGGCGGCCATTACTACATCGCCCACAAGGCGTCGGTCATGCCGACGCTGGAGGCCGAGGCGAAGCTTCTGCGCGACACCTTCGGCTATGACGCCCGGATGCTGTCGCGCGACGAGTTGCACGACACCGTCGTCCGCGACATGGAGGCCCATGGCGCCATGTGGGAGGCGGACGGGGTCGGCATCCACGCGGCGAAGCTGGCTTTCGGCTATCTCAAGCTTGCCCGTTCGCTGGGCGCGAAGGTCCATACCGACAGCCCGGTCCAGACCTGGGAATACCGCAATGGCGCGCATCTTCTGCGCACCCCCGGCGGCACCGTCCGCGCCAAGCGCGTGGCCGTCGCCACCGCCGCCTATGCCCCGCGCGGGCTGAACCCGCGGGTCCGCGACCGGCTGATGCCGATCATGTCGAACAGCATCGTCACCCGCGTGCTGAGCGATGACGAACTGGCCGAGATCGGCGTCAAGAAACGCTCGCCGCTGACCGACACGCGGACGCTGCGCCATTACTATCGCCTGCTGCCCGACAACCGGTTGCAGATCGGCTCGCGCGCGGCGATCACCGGCCGCGACGCCGCCAATCCGGCGCATCTCAACGCGCTGCGCGAAGGCATGGCCCGCAAGTTCCCGGCCCTGCGTGGGGTCGATCTGGATTACAGCTGGTGGGGCTGGGTCGATGTCAGCCATGACATGATGCCCCGTATCACCGGGCTGCCCGACATGCCGGGGGCGTTCTATGCCCTGGGCTATGGCGGCAACGGGGTCATGTATTCGGCGATGGCCGGTCGCCGCATGGCCCAGCTTGTGGCGGGCGAGGCGGTGCCGGACCTGCCGATCTTCAACACCGAATTGCCGCATGAGGGCTGGAAAACCCCCTTCCGGCGGCTGGGCCAATGGGGCCTCTACCACCTTTACCATTACCGCGACGAACGCAAATAAGGAGCGACGCCGATGAAAATGACCACCGAAGAAGCCTTCGTCAAAGTCCTGCAGATGCACGGGATCGAGCATGCCTTTGGCATTATCGGCTCGGCGATGATGCCGGTGTCGGACCTGTTTCCGAAGGCCGGGATCACCTTCTGGGATACCGCGCATGAAACCAATGCCGGGCTGATGGCCGATGGCTTCACCCGCTCGACCGGCAAGATGTCGATGGCGATCGCCCAGAACGGGCCGGGCGTGACCGGCTTTGTGACCCCGATCAAGACCGCCTATTGGAACCACACGCCGCTGCTGCTGGTCACCCCGCAGGCGGCCAACAAGACCATCGGCCAGGGCGGCTTCCAGGAAATGGAGCAGATGCGGCTCTTTGCCGACTCTGTCTGCTATCAGGAAGAGGTCCGCGACCCGTCCCGCATCCCCGAGGTGCTGAACCGGGTGATCATGCAGGCCTGGCGCAATTCGGCCCCGGCCCAGATCAACATCCCGCGCGACATGTGGACCCAGGTGATCGACGTCGATCTGCCGCAGATCGTTGCCTTCGAGCGCCCGGCGGGTGGCGAGGAGGCCGTGGCCGAGGCGGCGAAGCTGCTTTCGGAAGCGAAGTTCCCGGTCATCCTCTCGGGCGCCGGCGTGGTTCTCTCCGGGGCGATTCCGGATGTGGCCAAACTGGCCGAGCGTCTGGATGCGCCGGTCGCCTCGAACTACCAGCACAATGACAGCTTCCCCGGCAGCCATCCGCTGGCCGTCGGCCCCTTGGGCTATAACGGCTCGAAAGCGGCGATGGAACTGATCCAGAAGGCCGATGTGGTCTTGGCACTCGGCACCCGCCTGAACCCGTTCTCGACCCTGCCGGGCTACGGCATCGACTATTGGCCGAAGGAGGCGAAGATCATTCAGGTCGACATCAATGCCGACCGGATCGGGCTGACCAAGAAGGTGACCGTGGGTATTCAGGGCGATGCCGGCAAGGTGGCGCGCGGGATTCTGGCGCAGCTGTCGGACGGCGCGGGCGATGCCGGCCGCAAGGACCGCAAGGACCTGATCGCGACGACGAAGTCGCGTTGGGCGCAGGAACTGTCCAGCCTCGACCACGAGCAGGACGATCCCGGCACCGAATGGAACGAGGGCGCGCGCAACCGCGACGCCGACCTGATGTCGCCGCGTCAGGCCTGGCGCGCGATCATGCAGGCGGTTCCGGCCGATGCCATCGTGTCCTCGGACATCGGCAATAACTGCGCCATCGGCAATGCCTATCCGACCTTCGAGGGCGGCCGGAAATATCTGGCGCCGGGCCTGTTCGGGCCCTGCGGCTATGGCTTCCCGGCGATCCTGGGCGCCAAGATCGGCAATCCCGACACCCCGGTCATCGGCTTTGCCGGCGACGGCGCCTTTGGGATCTCGATGAACGAGATGGTCTCGGTCGGGCGCGAGGACTGGCCGGCGATCACCATGGTCATCTTCCGCAACTATCAATGGGGCGCCGAAAAGCGCAACACGACGCTGTGGTATGACAACAACTTCGTCGGCACCGAACTGGACCGCGACACCACCTATGCCGGGATCGCGAAAGCCTGCGGCGTCAACGGCGTGCAGGTGCGCACGCCCGAGGAACTGACCCATGCCCTGCATGACGCGGTCGAGGCGCAGATGAAGAAAGGCGAGACCACCTTCATCGAGGTGCTGCTGAACCAGGAGCTGGGCGAACCCTTCCGCCGCGACGCGATGAAGAAGCCCGTGCCGGTGGCCGGCATCGACGCCTCCGACATGCGCCCGCAGAAAGGCGCCGCGGCCTGAAACGCAAGGGCCTGACCCGGCCGCCTTTCGGGGCGGCCGGCACATCACCATCCTTCGGCGCGGGCGCGGCTCCGCGCCGGAAGCTTCCGCACCAGCCCGGAGATGACGATGCTGACCACCATGATCCCCTCGCGCGATACGCTGACCGACGCCTTTCCGGGCTTTGCCGTCTCGGTTCTGGTCGCGGCGACGGCGCAGTTCCTCTCTGACCATTACGGCGCCCCCGCCATGCTGCTGGCGCTGCTCCTGGGACTGGCGCTGAATTTTCTGGCCGATGAGGGCACCCGCACCGCGCCGGGCATCGCCTTCACCGCCCGCACCGTCCTGCGGCTGGGCGTCGCGCTGTTGGGCGCGCGGATCTCGGTCGACATGCTGGCGGAACTGGGCGGCGCGTCGATCGCGCTGGTGGTGGCGGGGGTGATCCTGACCATCCTGTTTGCGCTGGTGGCGACGCGTTTTGTCGGGCGCGGCTGGCGGTTCGCGCTGCTGACCGGCGGCTCGGTCGCGATCTGCGGCGCCTCGGCCGCCATGGCCATCGCCGCCGTGCTGCCCAAGCACGAGAAATCCGAGCGCGATCTGGTCTTTACGGTGCTGTCGGTCACGGTGCTGTCGACCGTGGCGATGGTGCTTTACCCGATGCTGTCGAACGCCTTTGGCTTTACCCCGCGCGACAGCGGGGTGTTTCTGGGCGGCACCATTCATGACGTGGCGCAGGTGGTCGGCGCGGGCTTTTCCATCGGTCCGGAAACCGGCGAGACGGCGACGCTGGTCAAGCTGATCCGGGTGTCGATGCTGGCGCCGGTGGTCTTGTGCTTCTCGCTGGTGATCCGGGCGCGCGGTCTGGCCGATACCGAGGGCGGCAAGGCGCCGCCGCTGCTGCCGAGTTTCGTCATCGGCTTCATGGTGCTGGCGGCGCTGAACAGCTTCGGGCTGATCCCGCAGGCAGTGTCCGATCTGGCCGGCGATCTGTCCCGCTGGGCGCTGCTGATCTCGATCGCCGCGGTCGGCATCAAGACCTCGCTGAAGAAGATGCTGGCAGTCGGCGGCGGGGCCATCGTGCTTCTGGTGGCCGAGACCGTGTTTCTGGGGGTGTTCGTCGTGGCCGGTCTGCACCTGCTGGGATAGCCGAGGCCGCGCACCCCGACCCGATCCGTCACGCCGTGCGGCCTCCTTGTGCGGCCTCCTTGTGCGGCCTCCTTGTGCGGCCTCCTTGTGCGGCCTCCTTGTGCGGCCTCCTTGTGCAGCCCTCTGCGGCCGATACCGATATTGAGCAACAGAAAGGTCCGTTGCCATGAAACCTCTTGATCGCATCTTCGAGATGGCCCGCGCGAACCCGCGTCACATCATCCTGCCCGAAGGCAATGACCCCCGCATCGCCGAAGCTGCGGTCCGTCTGACCGCCGAGGGGCTGGCCCGCATCACCCTGATGAACGGGCCGGATCTGCCCGGTGTCGAGACGATGGATCCCGCGCAAGCACCTGATCTGGAAGAGCTGGCAGCGGTCTGGCACGGGATGCGCAAGGCCAGGGGGCTGACCCCGGAACAGGCACTGGTGGACATGCGCGACCCGATCCGGCAGGCCGCGATGCGCGTGCATCTGGGTCAGGCGGACGGCACCGTCGGCGGCGCGGTCGCCACCACCGCCGACACGGTGCGGGCCGCGTTGCAGATCATCGGCCGCGCCGAGGGGGCCGGCATCGTCAGCAGCTTCTTTCTGATGCTGGCCTGCGATTCCCAGACCCCGATCAAGGGCGGCATGATCTTCGCGGATTGCGGTCTGGTGGTCGAGCCTGACGCGAACGAACTGGCCTCGATTGCGCGTTCGGCGGCGCTGTCCTGCCAGCAATTGCTGAACGAACCGGCCCGTGTCGCGCTGTTGTCCTTTTCTACCGCCGGGTCCGCCAATCACCCCAGCCTCGACAAGGTGCGAGAGGCACTGGCGCTGATCCGCGCCGCCGAGCCGGATCTGGAAGTGGATGGTGAGTTGCAGTTCGACGCCGCGCTGGATGATGCGATCCGGGCCAAGAAGGCGCCGCAGAGCCGGCTGACCGGGCGACCGAACGTGTTCATCTTCCCGGATCTGGCGGCGGGCAACATCGGCTACAAGATCGCCCAACGCCTGGGTGGCCTGACCGCAGTCGGCCCGATCCTGCAAGGTCTTGCCCGTCCGGCCAACGATCTGTCCCGCGGCTGTTCGGTCAGCGATATCGTCGCGGCCTGCGCGGTCACCGCGGTGCAATCGTTGACCACTGGGACCGAAAATGGTGCAGGATAGGAAAACCGGCCGGTGAGTTTCGCCGCGCAACTGATGCCCAGAGGAGGGGGAATCTGAAGATGTCTGAGAATGCTGACACATTTGAGAACGGCGCAATCGAGGGAACCGGACTGTCCGAGCCCGGACCGGACCGGGGGCGGCGTGCATTTCTGCGTGCGACGGGGGCATCGGCCTTTGGGGCGGCGCTTGGCATGACGATCCCCTTCGAACGCAACCTGCCGCATGGGCTGATCCCGGTCGCGCTGCCCAGGATACCGGTCAGGATCTGATGGTCGACAAGGACGGCCTTGTCGTGCTGAGCGACCGGCCGCTTAACGCCGAAACCCCGGCCTATCTCTTGGACGCCGATGTGACCCCTTATGAGCATATGTTCGTGCGCATGAACGGGCTGGTGCCACAAAGCGCCCTCGATGCCGACGCCACAGGCTGGACCCTGACCATTGATGGCGAGGTGGACAAGCCGCTGGAGCTGAGCATCGACGATCTGAAATCCCGTTTCGAGAATGTCACGCGTGCGCTGGTGGTGGAATGCGGCGGGAACGGGCGCGCCTATTTCAATCCCGGCTCGTCGGGAAACCAGTGGACGATGGGCGCAGTCGGCTGTCCCGAATGGACCGGCGTGCGGCTGCGTGACGTGCTGGCCGAGGCGGGTGTCCGAAACAGCGCCGTCTATACCGGCCATTACGGCAATGACGTGCATCTGTCGGGCGATACCGAAAAAGACGTCATCTCGCGCGGTGTCCCGATCGAAAAGGCGATGGCCGAAGATGGCGTGATCGCCTGGGCCATGAACGGGCAGGAGATCCCGGCACTGCACGGCTTTCCCCTGCGGCTGGTGATTCCGGGCTATCCGGCATCGGTCAGCCAGAAATATCTGACCCGGATCACCATTCGCGACCGCGAACACGATGGCGCCAAGATGACCGGCGATTCTTATCGCTTGCCCGCCTATCCGGTTGCGCCGGGCACAGAGGTTCCCGAGGAGGATATGGTGGTGATGACCGAAATGCCGGTGAAGTCGCTGGTGACATTCCCCCGCACCGGCACCGAGGTCGCATCGGGTTCGCCGACCGAGGTGCGCGGTCATGCCTGGGCGGGCGACGGCGATGTGGCGGCGATGCATGTCTCGGTTGATTTCGGGCAGACCTGGCAGGAAGCGCAACTGGACCCGCCGCCGAACCGTTTCGCCTGGCAACGCTGGCGCGCCAATATCACCTTGCCTCAGGCGGGGTATTACGAGGTCTGGGCGCGGGCGACCGACCAGAAGGGGATCAGCCAGCCGGTCACGACGCCGGGCTGGAACCCGCGCGGATATGGCAATAACATGCAGCACCGCATCGCATTGATCGCGACGTGAGGGGGGTGACATGCGTGCCATTACGAAAGCAGTGATCGCCCTTGCGTTGCTGGCCGGTCCGGCAGATGCGCAGGCCCGGCCGGACCCGATGCGCGACGCAAGCTTGCAGGCAGGGACGATATCGCAGACCGATCCGATGGTGGCCCTGCGCGCGCCGACGGAGGCGGCCCCGGACGGGCCCGCCGCCAATGCCGAACTGGGCGGGCTTCCCGATGCACCGGGGGCCGAGGAGACCTATTACCAGTGCGTCGCCTGTCATTCGACCGATATCATCAAGCAGCAGCGGATCACCGATGCCCGATGGGATGAACTGTGGCAATGGATGGTCGAGGAGCAGGGCATGTTCGAACCCGATCCGGAAACGCGGGACGTGATCCTCGCCTATCTCAAAACGCAGTTCTCGTCTGAAAGATAGGGTTGTCCAAGGCACATCTTTCCGGGACAGACAGGGCAGGCCGCATAGCGGCCTAGCCCCTTCTTGTCATCGCAGATCAGGGATTATTCTGCGGTCACGGCGCGGTGCATGACGTGGAAGATCAGGTTCTGCTCGATCACGCCGCGGAACAGATGCGACCAGGGGCCGTTGGCCATGACCGCGACATCCTCGCCCGAATGCGATTCCGAGGTCATCGGAACCAGCGCCTGTTGCAGATAGTCGATATCGGTCGCCTGTTCCTGCGTCAGGTCGGGGCGCGTGCCGGTATAGTCGTTCGCGCCTTCTTCCTGATGCATGACCGAGCCGGGGCCGTTCAGGTAGCCCGCGACGGTATAGGGCTTGCCATCAAGGCCCCGCGACGGCGTGCCGGTATGGGTGTTGCCCTGTTCGTCGATCTCGTAGCAAAGACCGGTGATCGGGGTGCCGATACCGCAATAGCCGTTGAAGGCAATGGCATGTTCATGGTCTGCGGTGACGATGATCAGGGTTTCGCTCAGATCGACCATCGAGACGGCCTTTTCGATCGCCTCGGCAAAGGATGCGCCATCGGTCACCGCCCGGTGCAGATTGCCGTCGTGGTTCGCGTGGTCAACCCGGCCCGCTTCGATCGACAGATAATAACCTTCGGCATTGTTCGACAGGTTGTTGATCGCCATTTCGGTCATCTGCGCCAGTGACGGCTCATCGGTGCGCTCGTCCTCGTATTGCATGTGGCTGGCCTCGAACAGGCCCAGAACCGGCTTGGTCGGATCGGCGGCGGCGGCGGTTTCGTCATTCCAGACATATTGCCAGCCCTTGGCCTGAATTTCCTCGATCAGGTTGCGGTCATCGGTGCGCCGACCCTCGGCGCCCTCGTCATCGGTGACGCCATTGGGCAGGAAGTGCTGGCGGCCACCGCCCATGACGAAATCCAGCGTCCCGGCATCCACGGCATCGACCAGCTGCGCTGCGATGTCCTTCTGGGCGCAGTTTTCCGGCAGCGCGGTATTGTCTTCCCAATCGCGGTTGGTGGTCTTGGCATAGACCGCCGCAGGGGTGGCGTGGGTAATGCGCGCGGTCGAGACGACGCCGACCGACTTGCCCATATCCGAGACGATCTCGGCGAAGGTGGTCAGTCCCGCTGTCGCTGCGCCCTCGCAATTGTCATAGCCGCCTTCGTCACCCACGTTGATCGTGCCATTGCGCGACTTGATACCCGTGTTCATGGCGCTGGCGGTCGGTGCGGAATCCGGGGTTTGACCATTGGTGGTATAGGTCTTGACCAGCGCCAGATTGGGAAAGGCTTCCTGCGGCAGCACGTGATCATCGCCCGGACCGCCCGCCTGCTGACCGACCCACAGGCGGGTCGCATAGTTCGTGCCGACGCCATTCCCATCGGCGACGAACAGGATCACGTTCTTGGCGCGATTGGTATTGGATTGAATCGCTGCGAGTTCGTCGATGCGTTCCTGCGCATCGGTATACCATTGGCTATCCTGTTGGGAGATGGACACCTGGGCCGAGGCCCCCGATGCGATGACAAGACCGATTGCCGTGCCGGCAGTGCGAAGGAACATAATGACCTCATGGATTGGTTCTGTCTGCCGATCCCATTCACAGGCGACAGACATATGACCCTTGGGTGAAACTTTTGTGATTCTCGTCCCGGTCGGCCAAGGCAGGCGTAACGATCGGCTGGACCACGATCTGGTCTGGCAGGTCGCACCGTTCCGGCGTCGGCAGACCATCCGTGCCGGGAATATCGCCGGTGGTCCGGTGCCGATTCCGACCCGGGCAAGAGATCTTTCGAAACGGCAGGATGCCACTTAAGTCTTTGTTGTTTACTTTGAACATGCCGTCACCACCGTCGATTTCCACAGATGATCTTGAAAGCCTTCCGGCCGGGTCATGCGGCAGATAACGGTTAGATAACGGGCGGCGTGTGAAAATGATTCGGCATTTGGAAGAGCGCGGACATCCAGATTGATGAACCAGTTTGTCGTAGCCAGGTATGTTTTTTTCCGGTGGCTCGCTCTCATCCAGACCGGTCGGACGTGTTGAGCGGTCGGCCTGGTCAAACGGCGATCACCCTGTTTTCCCCCCCGTCGCTCTTCCAAATGCACCCGAAAAAACCGACATGATCGAAACGGCCGACAGTCACGGTCCGGTCGCGCAGTTGTTTCTGCCGGGGCCGTTCGAGCTGCTTCGCGGCCAATCTGAAAGTGGCGCACCGCGGTTCAAGACGGCGCAGACGCTTCTGGCGCTTGCGCCGCGCAGAGAACGCTACCGGTCTATAAAAGCCTGAACCGCCGCAAACTTATCGTTTTGCCGCTGTAACGTTTCCGACCCTTGTCACGCAGGCGCTGGCCGAAAGACAAATGAGCTGTCGCTTTCGGCAGGCCATTTTACGAAAGGGCCGAACCTTGCTGGCATGCGGCATGACCGGCTTAGCAGCCGGATCCGCTGCCAAATAACACAAACTTTCGCAGGCCGATTGGTATCAGATCACAACCGCGGCCGGGGCGATCATCCCCGGCATTTTACTCCGCTTCCTGCGCAACAATCTGCTCCACCTCTGGTGCCAGCACAAATCTCCAAGCCCTGCGCGGTCCGGCCATGACGTTCAGGTAATACAGTTCAAAGCCATGGGGTGCGCCGCAGGGATGGTGGCCACGCGGCACGCAAACCACATCACCGTCCTTTACGACCATGACCTCATCAAGCCCGTGGTCATCCGTATAAACACGCTGCACAGCCCAGCCGTTTTTTGGGTTGATACGGTGATAATAGGTTTCCTCAAGATAGGTGACGCGCGGAAAATCGTCCTCGTCATGGCGATGGCTGGGATAGCTGGACCAGTTGCCCGCCGGCGTAAAGACTTCGGTCACCAGCAGACTGTCGGCGTAATTTTCGTTTTCCATGGCGATATTGTTGATGAACCGGGCATTCGGGCCCTTCCCCCGTTGGGTCAGGCTGATGCCGTCAGGGCCGATCCGGCGCGCGGGATGTTGTCCATGACCGGGTGCTGCGCAAACCGCAATCGTGCAATCGGTGGCCGCCGTCGCCTGCCAAGCTTGAGCGTTTGGCACATAAAGACAATGCGGCGCTGTCTTTTCGAACACATCCATTCTGTCACCCAGAATGCCCCAATCCTGTCCGGCCGCCTCGATCTGCGCCTTGCCTTCGACCAGAACCAGAATAACCTCGTTATCCCCTGTGCTCTCTGCCACGGTCTCACCCGCTCGCAACCGATACACCGAAAATCCAACATAGCGCCAACCCGCATTTGCCGGGGTAATCTGATGCACCTTGCCATGGGTCCCGAAGGGCTTCTTCAACAGATCTGACATTTCATCTCCTTTAGGTCACGGACTTCGCCGCAGGCACATATCTGCTGCGCGCCAGTGGAAAAATCTTTGGCGGCGGCCGCGGGTGACAGCCCACCCCCCTGTTCCCGATCCCTGACTGCATTGGTCGTCAAATATCCTCGGGGGGAAGGGCCCGGCACGGGACCGGGGGGCGGAAGCCCCCGAAATCACGTCCGCGCATCACGATCCAGTCCCGCTTCGCGCGCTGCAGCCTTCAGCGACTTCAGACCCAGCGACTGATACTCCAGAGGCGATCTGATCTTGGGGTCCTGCTCGGCTTCGATCACCAGCCAGCCATCATAACCCGCCTCCGCCAGGACCCGTAACAGCGGGACGAAATCTATGGCCCCTTCCGGATCTCCCGGCACGGTGAAGGCCCCGGCCATCACCGCATCAAGGAACGACAGATCCTGGGACCGCACCTGCTCGGTCACCGGGCGGCGGATGTTTTTGGCATGAAAATGCGCCACACGGGAAACATGTCGTGCAAGAACCGCCGACGGATCCCCCCCACCAAAGGCACAATGCCCCGCATCAAACAACAGCCGCGTTGCAGGCCCGGTTGCCGCCATAAAGGCGTCGATGTCTTCGGGAGTTTCGATCACGGTGCCCATGTGATGATGATAGGCAAGCGTGATTCCCTCGGATGCGAGATAGGCCGCGAAAGCTTCTATCTTCGCCCCGAAAGCCGTCATTTCCTCGGCGCTCAACCGCGGGCGATTGTTCACTGCCATGTCTGGGATGCCATGCACAGCGTTGGAACATTCACAGGTTATACACACCTTGCAATCATTCGCCTTCAGCTTGGCCAGATGTGGCTGAACCGCCGCAATCTCATCCTCGACCGAGCGGCTCAAAAGCTCGGTCGAATACCAGCCCGAGATGAACTGCAACCCATAAGCGCTCAGCAACTCTTTTAACGCCAGAGGATCGTCGGGCCAGCGATGGCCATTCTCGATCCCGTCAAAGCCGATAATCCGGCCGGCCTCATTCAGTATCTGCTCAGTCGGGATATGGGCGCCGATCGACTGATCGTCGTCATTGGCCCAGGCAATCGGATTGGTGCCGTAAAGGATCATGTTCGCCTCTCAGTTCAAAAGCCGCTGTCGGGCGGCATTGGACAGATAATCTTGATACGCGGTCCTCAATCGATCGGTATCGCCGATTTCGGGAACAGCCACGTCCCACCAGTGACCGGCTCCGTCCAACCCGTCACCCGGACCCGGAACCGCCGTTGTGTCGATGACGATCACGGTTGGAACATCGCGGGAACGCGCCTTTGCAATCTCTGCCTCCAGCGCGGCGATACCGTCGGCCTTGACCGCATGGGCGCCCATGCTGGCGGCATGGGCCACGAAGTCGATCTGCGGCTGCGCCTCGATCCGGCTGTCGACATAGAGGTTGTTGAACGGCGCACCGCCCGTGCCCGCCTGCAACCGGTTGATGCAGCCGTAACCGCGATTGTCGGTCAGCACGACGGTGAAGGGGATCTTGCGCATCACCGCCGTCGCCAATTCGGCATTCATCATCATATAGCTGCCATCGCCGACAAAGCAGATGACCTCGCGATCCGGTCGGGCAAGTTTCAGCCCCATGGCGCCGGCGATTTCATAGCCCATGCAGCTATAGCCGTATTCCATGTGATAGCCTCCCTGCGACGGCTGCCACAGCAGCTTCAGCGCACCGGGCATGGTGCCGGCGGCGCACATGGCGATGGCGTCCTCGCCGGTCGCGCGCTGCACGGCGCCGATCACCTGCGCATCGGTGGGCAACCGGTTGCTCTCTGCCGGCGCCGCGCAATGGGCGTCGACCGCCGCCAGCCAATCCGTGCGCCACGCCGGATCGGCGCCGCTGGCGCGATAATCGCCCAGTTCGGCGTCAAGTGCCGCCAGCGCCACCTGCGCATCGGCGACCAGACTGACCGCGTCATGCTTGGCCGCGTCATAGGGCTGGACGTTGATGCCGATCAGCTTGGCATCGCCGAACAGCGTCCGCGAGCCGGTGGTGAAATCCTGCAGCCGCGTGCCGATGCCGATCACCAGATCGGCCCCGGCCGCCACCGCATTGGCCGCCGCCGCGCCATCGACCCCGGCCGCACCGAAATTCATCGGATGTGCTTGCGGCAGCGCCGATTTGCCGGCCTGCGTTTCGATCACCGGAATATTGTGGCGGCTGGCAAAATCAGCGAGCGCAGTTTCCGCGCCGGAATAGATCACGCCGCCGCCCGCGACGATCACCGGCGCCTTGGCCTTGCGGATCAGCCGGGCCACCTCGGCCAGCTCGGCGGCATCGGGCGCGGGGCGGCGGATGCGCCAGACACGCGGGGCGAAGAATTCCTCGGGCCAGTCGTAGGCCTCGGCCTGGACGTCTTGGCAGAAGGCCAGGCAGACCGGCCCGCAATTGGCCGGATCGGTCATCACCCGCAGGGCACGGGGCAGCGCGGTCAGCAGGTGTTCGGGCCGGGTGATGCGGTCGAAATAGCGCACCACCGGGCGGAAGCAGTCATTGGCGCTGACGGTGCCGTCGTCGAAATCCTCGATCTGTTGCAGGACCGGATCGGGACGGCGATTGGCGAAGACATCGCCCGCGATGATCAGCAGCGGCAGCCGGTTCACATGCGCCAGCGCCGCAGCCGTCACCACATTGGTGGATCCCGGCCCGATCGAGGTGGTCACCGCCTGCGCCCGCCTTCGCCCCTGCCCCTTGGCGAAGGCGATGGCGGCATGGCTCATGGATTGTTCGTTCTGGCCGCGCCATGTCGGCAGGGCGTCGCCCATGCCATGCAGCGCCTCGCCCAGACCGGCGACATTGCCATGGCCGAAAATCGCCCAGACACCGTCGATGAACCGCGTGCCTTCTTCGGTCATCTGCACCGAAAGCCAGCGGGTCATCGCCTGAGCGGCGGTCAAGCGGATGGTCTTCATGCGGCCTCCTTGGCGGCGGACCGGGCGCGGTCCCAGATCCTGCACAGCCCTGCATAGCGTTCGGCCATCTGCGCGACGGCTTCCTGATCGGTCATCTGGCCCAGCATCCAGGCGCGGGCGGCATCGCCGAAGATCGTCCGGCCGACCGCGAAGCCACGCACCAGCGGGAAGGCGGCGGCGACGGCGAAGCTGGCGGACAGTTCTTCTTCCGGCGCGTCGAGGCCGAGGACGACGATGCCACGGGTGTGGCGGTCATGGTCCTCGATCGCGGCGATGGCGTTCTGCCAGGCGGCGGGGGTCTTCATCGGTTCCAGCTTCCACCAGTCGGGATAGATGCCGGCCGCGTAGAACTGCCGGATCAGGGTGGCGGTGGTGTCATTATCGACCGGGCCCAGCTTCGAGGGGATCACCTCCAGCAGGAATTCCAGCCCGTTGCGGCGGGCCGCGGTATACAGCCGCGTGACCGTGGCTTCCTGCGCGGCGCGGGTGGCGGGGTCGTCGCCCGGATGGCAAAAGCACAGCACCTTCACCACGTTTTCGCGCGCCCATTCGTCCAGCGCCCCGCAATCGGCGCCCAGTTCCGGTTCCAGCGTGAGCGGGTAGGATCCCGGCCATTCCGTCGGCCGCCCGATCCACAGCCCGGTGCCCGACGCCCGGTGCAGCGCCGCGCGTCCGATCCGGTTGTCGCACAGGATGCCATGGCCGCCCTGCCCGTCCGCCACCTGCAATGCCGCCTGAAGGCAAAGCTCCTTGAAGGCGGCGCCTTTGGCGGGGGTGAAGCCGGGCATGTCCTCCAGCTGGGCGCGGTGATCGAAGGCGAAGACCCGCATCGTCGTCCAGTCGCCCGCGCCAGGATTGGTGCGGTTGGTGGCCCGGTGGATCTGTTCCAGCGCGGCATCGTTGCGCAGGTCGGGTTGGACCACCCCGCGTTTCAGGAAGAAGTCCAGTTCCGCCAGCGAGGGATAGGCCGGGGTGCAGCCATGCCGGCTGACCGCGAAGGCCCCACAGGCATTGGCGTAAGCCAGCGCGGTCGGCCAGTCGGCCCCGTCCAGCCAGCCCTTCATCAGCCCCGAAAAGAAGCCGTCGCCAGCGCCCAGCACGTTGAAGACCTCGATCGGGAAACCGGGACCGGTCTGGCCGTCATCGAGGCTGTCCGGGATCGCCCCTTCAAACGCCACCGCGCCCGCCGCGCCGCGCTTGCAGACCAGCGTGGCACCACTGACCGCGCGGACATTGCGCAGCGCCTGCAGGGTGTCGGTCGAGCCGCCGGCGATGTGGAATTCTTCCTCGGTGCCCACGATCAGGTCGAACAGATGCAGCACCGACTGCAGTTCCGCCGTCACCGTGGCGCTTTCGACGAAGCGGCTTTCGCCCTCGCCATGGCCGGCCACGCCCCACAGATTGGGGCGATAATCGATATCCAGCGCCGTCTGCGCGCCATGCTTGCGGGCCAGTTCCAGCGCCTTCAGCACCGCCGCGCGGGTGTTCGGATGGGACAGATGGGTGCCGGTGGCCAGCACGGAACGCGCTTCGGCGATGAAGGATTCGTCGATGTCATCCTCGGTCAGGCCCATATCGGCGCAATTCTCGCGGTAGAAGATCAGCGGAAAGCTGTCCTCGTCGCGGATGCCCAGCAGGACCAGTGCGGTCAGCCGGTCGGGGTCGGTCTTGACGCCGCGCAGATCGACGCCCTCGCGGGCCAGCTGTTCGCGGATGAAGCGCCCCATATGTTCGTCGCCCACCCCGGTAATCACCGCCGAGCGCAGCCCAAGCCGCGCCGTTCCACAGGCGATATTGGTGGGCGAGCCACCGATATACTTGCTGAAAGATCCCATATCCTCCAGCCGGCCACCGATCTGGTCGCCGTAGAGATCGACCGAGGAGCGGCCGATGGTGATGAGGTCCAGCGATTTGGTCATGCAAGCCCCTTTCGGATAACGTCCATGCTGGCGCGCAGCGCGGCTTCGGGATTGTCCAGCGCGTGCACGCTTTCGGCGAATGGCTCGAAGCTGAAAGGCCCGTCATAGCCGCCCGCCAGCAGCGCCCGGATCTGACCCAGATTGTCCAGCCGGTCATCCTCGTCGACCAGCACCCGATGGGCGTCCAGCATCCGGGCCACGTCCAGCCCCGGATCGGTCACGCCCGAGATATGCACCAGCCCGGTCCGATGCGGATAGATCTGCGTTTCGCCCGACAGATGGTGGTGGAAGGTGTCATGCATCAGCGCAAAAACGCCGTTCTCGTCGGCCTCGGTCATGGCGGCGATGGCCTCGGACTTGAGGCGCAGCGAACTGATGGGAAAGCCCAGCGGCTCGACCAGGCCGGTCAACCCGCGATCTTTCAGGACCCCTACCAGCGCATCCAGCGCCGTCACCACCTGGCTATGGGCGATCGCCGTGCCGTCATTCAAAGGGCACATGACCAACGCCCGCGCCCCGCATTCGGCGGCGTAATCGGCCATCCGCTGCGCCCGGTCGGGCAGATCGCCCGACCAGCGGTTGAAGGGGTAAAGCGCGTTGATCGACAGGATGGTGATGCCCTGGGCCGCCGCCTCGGCGCGAACGGCCTGCGGGGTCATGGCCGAGAGCACATCGGGGATGTCGTTGCGGATCTCGACCTCGTGGACGCCCAGGCGGCGGCACATGGCGAAGAAATCCGCCAAAGCCAGCCGCGGCGCCGAGATATGGTTGATGGCAAAGCGCATGGCGGCCCCTCAGCGGTACAGCGCCGGACGATCCGGCAGCGTGATGGGAACGATCTGGCCGCTGTCCTGCGCCTGCACGCAGGCATCCGAGGTGATCGCCGCCACATAGCCGTCCCAGCTGGACGGCCCGGCGGCGGTGCCTTGCGCGGCGGCCTTGATGAAATCGGCCAGTTCGACGTCATAGCTGTCGATGAAGCGATCCTTCCAATCCATCAGGATCTCGTTCTGCAGATGCGCCTGCTTGCGCAGCGTGATCGTCATCGGCTCTGGCAGGTTGGCCAGGCCTTCCTCGCCCACGATCTGGCACTGGATGTCATAGCCATAGCGGCAATTCACGAACACCTCGACATCGATGCGGACACCCTTGGCGGTTTCCAGCAGCACCACCTGCGGATCGCGCAGGCCGGCATGGGCGTGGCTGGATCTGCGCGGGAACACCACCTGCGCCGAGACATAGTCGTCATCCAGCAACCAGCGCAGCACGTCGATTTCATGGATCAGCGTGTCATGGATCGCCATCGGCGTGCCATAACTGTCGGGCACGGTCGGGTTCCGGTGCGCGGCATGGACCATCAGCGGTGTGCCGATGTCATTGTCGACGACCCGTTTCAGCATCCGGTAACCGGCGTCATAGCGGCGCATGAAGCCTACCTGCACCAGCCGCGAGCCATGCGCGACCTCGGCCTGAACGATGCGCAGGGCACCTTCGGCGGTCGTCGCCAGCGGCTTTTCGCAGAAGCAGGGCTTGCCGGCGGCGATGGCGGCCAGAACATAAGGCTCATGCGTCGCCCCGGTGGAACAGACCAGCACCGCGTCCACATCGGCGGCCGCGATCAGGTCCTCGCCGCTGTCATGGACGCGGGCGGCGGGAACAAGATCCTGCTGCACCTTCCGCGCCGCGTCGGTGCTGTAATCGCTGAGCGCGGTGATCTCTGCCCCGGCCAGCACCTGCGCGATGCGCCGCGTATGATCGCGCCCGATCATGCCTGTGCCGATGACACCAATTCTGACGGTCATTCCCCTGCCCTCACGTGAAATATGTATCCAGATAGCGCTGCATTTCGGTGCGCATGAATGTGCCGCTGTGATCGGCCTTGTCTTCCCAGGCGAAGACGCAGGCGGTCATGATGCCGTCAAAGCCGATCTCGGCCAGCGTGCGATAGAAATCGTCCCAGGGCACCTCGCCCTGGCCGATATTCAGGTGCTGATGGACCCGCGCCTGCGTGCCCGGCGGGTTCAGGATATAGCGCAGCCCGCTGCTGGCCTTGTGGTTGAAGGTGTCGGCGATATGGACATGGGCCAACACATCGGCACATTCGCGCAACATCGCCACCGTATCATCGCCGAAATAGAAGGTGTGCGGCGTGCAATACAGAAACTTCACCCGTGGCGAGTTCACCGTGCGGATCAGATCGACCGAGGGCTGCAGCGTTTCCGTCCAATCTTCGGGATGGGGCTCGATATGCAGGTTGATGCCCTCGCGTTCCAGGATCGGCACCAGTTCGTCCATGCTGCGCCACCAGGCGTCCTCGCAGGCCTCGATCATGGCACCGGTGTGGCAGCAATAGCAGCTGCCCTTGTCCGGGTGCGGGCCACGGCCGAATTCGCTGTTCATGGTGTCCACGCTTAGTTCCACCGCGATTTCGATGGCGCGCTTCCAGTGCTTCACAGCCGCCTGCCGCTCGCCCTCGTCATTCGAGGCCCAGCGATACATCGGCAGCAGGCTGGCGATGCCGACACCCGCATCCGACAGCGCGCGCTTGAAGGATTTCACCCGGTCGGGAAAGACGCGCGGGGCCTTGAACCATTCCAGAAAATCGGCGCGCGGGCTCAGCTCGATCGAGTCATAGCCAAGTTCTGCCACCTTCGAGGGCAGCTGTTCCAGCGTCAGATGGCGGTGCATGAAGGGGTCGAGAGCAATCTTCATCATGGGACCTTTCTGCGGCGTCACCTGTCCCGCGCGATGGCGCCGCATCGCAAGCGCGGTCCCGTCGCGGGGCGTGTTACTGGTAATTCTGCATGTTCTCGGGGGTGACGGGTTCGAACGGGATCCAGATGTTGCGTTCGGCCGGCTGGTCCTGTGCCATGGCCAGCGCGGTCTGCAAGGCGACCTCGCCCTGCCTGGCGGCATTCTGGAAGACGGTTACGTCCAGATCGCCCGCCGCCAGCGCCGCCAGCCCGTCCGGGGTGGCGTCGATGCCGGCCACCACCACATCGTCCATGCTGGTCCCTGCCGCCTTCATGGCCAGAATGGCGCCAATGGCCATTTCGTCATTATTGGCGATGACGGCATCGAATTCGACGCCCGAGGTCAGCCAGTTCGTCATCAGATCCTGCGCTTCCTGACGATTCCAGTTGGCGGTCTGTTCCTCGACCACCTTCATGCCCGAACAATCGGGTGTGGCGATCACGTCATGGATGTCCTTGGTGCGGATGATGGCGGAATGGTTTTCCAACGGCCCCATCATCACCAGCACATCGCCCTTGCCACCCAGAATCGCGCAGACCTCGCTTGTCTGCATGGTGCCGCTATCGACCTCGTTCGAGCCGACGAAGCTGACCCCTTCGGGCAGGCTGTCCACATCGCCCGGCGGGTGGTTCACATAGACCAGCGGCACCCCTGCCGCCGTCGCCGCCTGGGTGATGGCGGCGGTCGAATTGCCATCCACCGCATTGACGATGATCGCATCATAGCCATCGGCGATGAAATTCTGCACCTGATCCAGCTGGCGGGCCACATCCAGCTGTGCATCCTCGAACACCACATCCAGATCGGCGGTCTTTTCGGCCTCGGCGCCGATGGCCTCGCGGATGATGGTCAGGAAGGGGTTGTCGAAGGCGGTCATCGACACCGCCACCCGCGTCTCGGCCCAGGCCCCGCCCCCGATCGAGGTGGCGGCGACCAGCGCCGTCATGGTCAGGAATTTCCGCATCATCATCGCCTCCTTACGCTGCGCTGTCATATTCGGGTTGGGTCTTGGCGCCGGTGATATAGGCCACGACATCCTCGCCACTGGTGTCTTGCTTGCGCAGGTTGGCGCAGATGCGCCCGCGCCGCCACACCACGATCCGGTCGCACAGGTCCATCACCTGCCGCATGTTGTGGCTGATGAGGATCAGCGGCTCGCCCTGCCTCTTCAGGGTGCGGATGATGTTTTCAACCTGCGCGGTTTCCTGCACCCCCAGTGCGGCAGTGGGTTCGTCCATGATGGTCAGCTTGGAATGGAAGGTCGCGGTGCGCGCGATGGCCACGCATTGGCGCTGCCCGCCCGACATGTTCTGGATGGTGTTGCGGATATTGGGGATCTTCACCCCGGTCTTTTCCAGCCCCTTGCGGGTCGCCTCGCGCATGGCCTTGTAATCCAGGATCGAGAACGGCCCGAGATTGAACTTGCGGATCTCGCGGCCCAGAAACAGGTTGTCGGGCACGTCCAGATGATCGGCCAGGGCAAGGGTCTGGAACACCGTTTCGATCCCGGCTTCGCGCGCGGCCAGAGGGCCGTCGAAATCGACATAGTCGCCGTTGAACCAGACCTTGCCCGAGGTGCGTTTTTCCACCGCGGTGATCTGGCGCACGAAGGTGGATTTACCGGCGCCGTTGTCGCCCATGATCGCCACATGCTCTCCCTTGCGGATCTCGAAGTTGCAATCGACCAGGGCGTGAACACCGCCGTAATGCTTGGTCAGGCCTTCGGTGCGCAGGATCACCTCGCCCAGTGCGCCAACCGTCTGCGCCGCATCCGCGCCCGAGATATTGGTTTGCAGGTCGCTTGCCATGATATTCTCCGTTTTTCGTTATCTGATGGCCGCGCGGTGCTGCCGCCACTGGTCCAGCACCACGGCGCCGACGATGATCGCGCCCTTGACCATTTCCTGATAATAGGCGTCCAGCCTGAGGAAGGTGAAACCCGAGATGATGACCCCGAAGATCAGCGCGCCCAGCACGGTGCCAAGGATCGTCCCGCGACCGCCCGACAGGGAAATCCCGCCGATCACCGCCATGGCGATGGCGTCCAGTTCATACATCACCCCCATTCCGGCCTGCGCGGTCAGGTTCTTGGAACTGAGAACTATGGCCGCGATCCCGCCCAGCAGCCCGGCGATGGTATAGACCAGCACCTTGTGGCGCCGGACATGGATGCCCGACATCCGGGCCGCCGCCTCGTTCGAGCCGATGGCATAGGTGTGCTTGCCATAGACGGTGTATTTCAGGATCAGGTGGAACAGGATCGCCAGGCAGGCGAAGATCACCACCGGCATCATGCCGGCGCCGATGGCGGCATAGCTTTCGGTCGGGAAGGACACCGGCTGCCCCGCCGTCCACCACTTGGCGACGCCGCGCGCCGACACCATCATCCCCAGCGTGGCGATGAAGGGCGGGATGCCGGTATAGGCGATCAGCAGGCCGTTTATCAGACCGCAGGCAATCCCGCAGGCCAGCCCGATCACGATGGGAATGATGACCGGCAGATCAACCCATCCTCGGGCAAAAAAGACCGCGCGGGTGTTTTCCATGCCATTGATCTCACCCACCTGGGCAAAGCTCATCGCGATCATGGCGGTCATGCCGACCACCGACCCGGACGACAGGTCAATGCCGCCGGTGATGATGACCTGGGTCACGCCAAGCGCGATGATGCCGATGATCGAGACTTGCAGAATGATGATCTGCAAACGGGCCTGATTGAAAATGCCGGGCACATTGTCGCGGGTGTTGAACAGGAAACTGTCATGCATCAGCACCCGGCCCAGCAGTTCAAAGGCTACGACGATCAATACCAAGGCGATGGCGACACCGGCCTCGGCCGGAAGTCCGCGCCTGGACTTGTCGAAACTCAATCCGCCAACGCCGTGCGATGTATCCGACATGCTTCATCCTTCCCGCGAGACGACGCTCGCCTGACCTTGCCACGGGCGATGCATCGCGCACCGCCCGTCGATGAGGCGAACCCTCAGTTGCCTTGCGTGAACTCGCCCATGTTCTCCGGCGTGACCAGCTGGAAGGGGACGTAGACCTTCTTCTCGACCTTCTCGCCGCGCGACAGCTTCAGCGCGGCATCCAGCGCGCCACCGCCCTGCCCGGCTGCGTCCTGAAACACGGTCACGTCCAATTCACCCGCCGCCATCGCCAGCAGCCCGTCCTGCGTGGCGTCGATGCCGCCGACGACGACGTCATCCATATTGATACCGGCAGCCTTCATCGCTTGAATCGCGCCGATCGCCATTTCGTCATTGTTCGAGATCAGTGCATCAAACGCGGTGCCCGAGGACAGCCAGTTCGTCATCAGATCCTGTGCCTCGTCGCGCTGCCAGTTGGCAGTCTGTTCATCAATGATATTCAGCGTGACGGCGCATTTGCCGCCTTCCATCACGTCATGGATATCCTTGGTACGCTGAACCGCCGCCTGATTGGACAGCTCACCCATCATGACATAGACATTCGCCGGGTCCTTGCCCGCCGCCTTCAGCAGTTCGCAGACCTGAATGGTTTCCAGCGTGCCGGATTCGCGTTCGTCCGAGGCGACGAAGGCCTGATTGTCCGGCAGCGCGTCCACATTGACCGGCTCGCGGTTCACGAAGACCAGTGGCACGCCGCCCGCCGCCGCCGCATCGGTCATCGCCTGCGTGGCCGAGGTGTCAACCGGGTTCACGATGATCGCATCGACACCGGATGCGATGAAATTCTTGATCTGATCCAGTTGCCGTGCCACATCGTTCTGCGCATCCTCGATCTGGACATCGACATCGTCCATACCGCTGGCCTGTTCCTGAATTCCGTTGCGCAGAACGGTCAGGAAATTGTCGTCAAACAGCGCCATTGAAACGCCAATGTTTTCGGCGGCGGCACCGCTTGCAAGGCCCGCGACCAACGCGGTCGACAGCAAAAATGTCTTCATCATCTTCTCCTCCACAGACGGCGTCAGGATACGCCGCGATCCGTTCGGCCTGACCAGCAGACAAAGTTTATCCATCCGCCAGAAGCGGTGACTGTGCCGAAACTGTTCTTGTTTATGCCGACCCCCTCTTCCCCGGTCGACACGCGAAGAGTTCCTTATTTGGATAGCGCAATCAACGTAAACCGAACGGTATTTACATCATTCGTGATGCAATCATCCTGAACGATTGATGCAATTACATCATAAATTCACTTTCGGGGGTCCATATCTGTACCGGAAAGAACCTCTGCCCCGGCATGTCAGCAAAACCGCGCTCTGACGCGTCGATCATCTGCACGATCAGATCCGCTGTAATCTGCCGAACCGGGGTGGCAAGGACGACACTTAACGTGCCATCGCGCAGCCCGGACTGCGATTCGGGGGTCAGTTCGTTGACGATCAACACCAGATCACCGGGCTTGCGCATTTCCCGCGCGGCCTGAATCGCCCCTTCCATGCCGCCGCCTGCACAGTAGAGCCCGACAAGATCGTCATGGCGCGACAACAGGTTCATCGTCGCTTCATACGTCAATTGCCGTGTCTCCAGATTGATTTGCGTTTCCAGCAAATGAAATCCCGGCGCGGAATCGCGAAAGAAACTGCGAAATCCCGTTTCACGCAGTTCATGGCCATGAAACCGGGGACCGCCGATAAACAGCCCGACTTTGCCGGCCCGCGGCGCCAACCGCGAAATGAACCAGCCGGCCACCCGCCCGAGCTTCAGGTTGTTGGTGCCGAAATAGCTTTCCCGAACACCCTGTGCGAAATCGGAGAGCAGCGAATAGACAGGTATCCCCGCCTCTCGCAATTCCTGCACCGCCAGCGTGACCGAATGGTGGTCAAGCCCCGTCGCAGCCACAGCATCGACCCGCCCCTTCATTCCGCCCAATAGCCGGGCCAGTTCTTCGGGGTTGGAATCCTCAAGAAATTTCACAAGGATCTGCACGCGTCGCCATGTGCAGGCGCGGGCCTGAGCCTCGAATATCCGAAGTGTCTCTTGATAAAAGGCGTGCTGCGGCTTTTGTAAAATCAACCCCAGCCGAAATTCCGGCTTATCCGCCAGCATCCGGTGGCGAATGATATTCGCACCGTGATAGCCGATGCGTTCAGCAGCATCATGCACGCGCTTGACGGTTTCTTCACGCACGTTCTGGCGGCCGTTCAGCACCCGGTCCACGGTCGCGCGACCGACACCGGCAGCTTTGGCAAGATCAGCGATGGTTGGACGGCTCATGGTGTATTCGCATCATTGGGTGATGGAAACTATCAGGGACAATCTGCATTGCTGCAAGCACGCTGACTGCCCCAACCCAAGCCCTTAGCAATTTTCGCGCGTGTAGATGTTCACGGGGGTGATGGCCGGAATCCCGTCGCCCTCGGCCCGGTTGTAAAAGGCGGCAATCACACGCAATGCCGTCTCCACCTCCAATTCTGGATTTTGGTCGATCACGGCATCTATCGCGCCGCTTTGCAGCAAAGGCCTGCGATCCGCAGTCAGTTCATGCGTGATGAACACAACGTCATCAAGCCGCCCCAATCTGCGAAGCGCATCCACGACAGACGTTGCGCCCGCCGATTCATTGTAAACCCCCCGGATCAAGGGATTGCGGCGCAAGGCACGATAGACCAGATCCCCGGCCAGATCGCCCTTTTCCCTACTTTCAAAAACGCCGGTGATGCGACAGTTCGGATGACGCTCTGCCAACACTTGCTGAAATCCCGCTTGGCGTTCCTCTTGCCCGATCATGGTCAACAATCCGGCAATGACAATCACATCGCCCCCGGCCTGCCCCAGAAACCGCCCCATCAGCTCTGCCGCCAATCGCCCGGCCTTGTGATTGTCCGGGCCGACATAGGTTGCGCCACGGCAACGGATGTCGGTCGCCAGCGTAACGACCGGCTTCCCCGAATCCGCCAAACGCTGCAGCACCAGTGCCAGGGAAACGTCGTGTGGAAGACAGATGATGATGGCATCATGTTCTGCCCCCGCAGCGGCAACACGGCGGGCGGTTTCATCCGCGCGCGCAGCATCTGCGTGAAAAATGCGTGACTGGATATTGAACGGGTTCGGTCCCCGGTTCTGTGCCTGCAACGCCGTCGCCAGCGCCGCGTGAAAGGGATTCGTCGGCGGCTGCACAAAGGCAGCAATGCGCAACGTCCGCGCCGCCCGAGGGTCAAGCGCCCGATCCAATTGCAACCGCCGCGCGGCGGCAAAGACCCTGCGCTCTTTCGCCTCACTGACGCCGCCACGATTGTTCAGCACCCGATCAACCGTCGACGCCGACACGCCTGCCTCGCGCGCGACATCCTGCGCTGTCGACTTGTGGCCCATGACGTCCTCATTTGACGAAATTTCGTCAAGAATGGTGTTTGGCGCGGCGCAGGACAATCATAATTTCGCTCCGCGGCCACCAAGACGACCGATGCCACTCTTCCGCGTGCCGCACTGATGCCTGATTGCCCACCGCAGCCGATATGACGCCCCTGATCGAACCCCCAATTCGCGACCTGAACAAGGTGACACCATGACCAAGCGACTGAATATTGGACTGATCGGATCCGGCTTCATGGGACAGGCCCATGCCGATGCCTTTCGCCGGGCGGGCATGCTGTATCGAGATCTGCCGGCGGTGCCGCATCTTTACATGATCGCTGACGCGACCCCGGAATTGGCCGCTGATGCGGCCCAGCGTTTCGGCTTTGAAAAATCGACCGGCGACTGGCGCGAACTGGTTAATGATCCGGGGGTTGATGTCGTCGACATCACCTCACCCAATGCCATGCATCATGATATGGCGCTGGCAGCTATCGCAGCAGGCAAGCATGTCTATTGTGAAAAGCCGCTTTCGGTGACGGTTGCAGAGGCCGAAGAGATGGCCGCCGCCGCGCGAGCCAGGGGCGTGAATACCATGGTCGCATTCAACAATGTAAAAACACCGGCTGCCATGTTGGCCAGACAGATCATTGACGCGGGCGAAATCGGCACTCCGACACGGTTTCGCGGCTGGTTCGATCAGGGTTTCTTCAACGACCCCGACCTGCCCTTTTCCTGGCGCTGCACACGGAAGGAAGCGGGCTCTGGCGCGCTTGGCGATTTGGGCAGCCATGTCATCTCGGTCGCGCAATATCTGATGGGCGATGTCACCAGCACCATCGCGCAAACGCAGACCTTCTTTCCCACTCGCCCGGTTCCGCAGGGTGCCGGCGGCTACAGCGCCAAGGCAGCACCCGACGCCCTGCGGCGCCAGGTTGAAAACGAAGATCAGGTGCAGGCCATGATCCGTTTTTCGAACGGCGCTGGCGGCACGATAGAGGCGTCACGCATGTCTGCGGGCAAAGTCTTTGGCGTCTACTGGGAAGTCTCGGGCACCGAAGGTTCCATCATCATGGACGGAGAGCGGTTCAACGAACTAAAGGTCGCCCGCTTTGGTGATCCCAAGCGCGATCGGGGGTTCAAGACGCTGCTGGCGGGTTCGCAGGTGCCGCAATTCGCAGCCTTCTTTCCGTTCGATTTTGCGGGCGGCGGTCTGGGCTATTTCGACGTCAAGGTGATCGAGGTGCGCGATCTGATCGCGGGGATCTGCGAGGCCGATCGGTGCGACCCGGATTTCGACTTCGGGTTGAAGAACATGCGCATTATCGACGCGATGGAACGCTCATTAGAGTCGAAGACTTGGGAGGATGTCTGAGGCCCTTTCCGACCCGGCTTCCCCCGTCACGTGTGCCAGACCCGATGCAGGCTCCGCCACTTCATTGGGGCATTCTGGGGACGGGCTGGATGGCTGAAGAATTCATCCAATCCGTCCGCGTCCATACGCCACAGGATATCGCCGCTGTCGGATCGCGCAATCAAGACCAGTCCGATGCCTTTGCCCGCACATGACAGATTGGGAAATCATATGGCAGCTATCAGGCTTTGGTCGATGATGACGAACTTGATCTGATCTATGTTGCGACGCCCGACAACATGCATCACGAACATGCGCTGCTGGGCCTGGCGTCTTATCCCTTTGCGCTGCTGCCCAAACTTCCGGGACCGGCCAAAAAGAATGGTCGGGCTGAAACAGGGTGATCCAAGCGGCCTTCATGGGAAATTATGGATCAGCATGGCAAATGGGCTCTGTTGTGCAAATCAGCTGATGGCCGATATATAAATAATATCACCGCGCAACAGAAGAATGCAGCAAGCATCGGAAAAGGCAGGGCGAACCCTGCCTTTGACAGAAATGGGAGGGCCGATTATCGCCGACAGGCCAATGTCACCTCTACCGGGTTAGGCACCAGATCCAGTGTCGAGCCGTTGCTGGCGTCAACGCCTGCCCCAATAATCCCGCCAACCAGAACATTTCCGGCCATGGCTGCGCCACCGCCACCCGCAACTTTGTTCGTCACCCGAATTTGCTGGGGCTCGCACCCCTGTTTGGTAATCAGCACATTCAGTTCGGATTTACGCGGCACCTTGAAAGTGCAGGGCGTGTTGTCGCAGGACTCTCCGTTGCTCATCTTCACCTGCGCACCTGTCGGGGTTGAATTGACAACCAGAACATCATTTGTGCCCCGTGTGATTGTCGCGCAGGCAGAAACAAACATGACCGTTGAAATAACAAAATATTTAATCAGCATCATCGCCTCATTATTCAGATGAAGCGACGATGCTGTGGCGCGAACAATATTTCAACTTGATAGGATCTAGAATTTTATTACAAATATCAGCGATTTATATCATAAATTGCCGATATTTACGCTCCACTGATCCGCCAGATCACGTCGCCCACATCATCCGCCATCAGCAAGGATTTTTTATCCGGTCCGATCGCGACACCTACGGGCCGACCATAGGCGCTTTTTTCATCCTCACTCAGAAAGCCGGAAAGGATGTCTTGTGGTGGGCCAGACGGGCGGCCATTTTGGAAGGGCACGAAAATCAGCTTGTAACCGCTGAGAATTGAACGGTTCCACGATCCGTGCTGTCCGATCACCATACCGTCAGGAAACCCCGGTAGCGTCCCTGCGGGCATCCAGCACAAACCCAAAGAGGCGGTATGCCCACCAAGCGCATAATCCGGTGTGATTGCCCGCGCCACAAGGTCGGGATCTTGCGGCACACGGTCGTCAACGGTCTGGCCCCAATAGCAGTAAGGCCAGCCGTAAAAGCCACCCTCTTGCACCGATGTCAGATAATCCGGTGGGGTTTCATCGCCCAACCCGTCACGTTCGTTAACCACGGTCCACAACATACCTGTCGTTGGCTCCCATGCCGTGCCGACGGCATTGCGCAGACCGGTGGCAAATTCGCGTGTTTGCCCGGTTACCAGATCCAGCTCCCAGATCGACGCACGCCCTTGTTCGGCATCCATCCCCTGATCGGCGATATTGGTCAGCGAACCGACCCCCGCATAAATCCTGGTGCGATCAGGTGAAACGATCAGGCTGCGGGTCCAGTGACCATGCGGCTTGAACTCGACAAGGCGGCGGCCCTGACCGTGAATTTCAGTGGCATTTTCGGTATAAGGGAAAGCCACGATTCCATCGGTATTGCCGACATAGAACGTGCCATCAACCAGCGCCATGCCAAAGGGTTGCCGCTGATTTGCCAGAAACACGTGGCGGCCTTCTGCGACGCCGTCACCATCCGCATCCCGCCACAGCGTGATCCGATTAGCGCTGTCGCCAATGGCCTTTACGCGGCGCATGGTGGCCTGTGCTGCGCGATCAAACAGGGTTTTCGGTGGCCCCGGCTGTTCCCTGGATTCAGCAACCAGAACATCGCCGTTCGGCAGCACCTCGATCCAACGGGGGTGGTCCAGACCGGTCGCGAAGGCGTTGACCTTCAAGCCCGGCGCAGCGGTCGGCAGATGCCCTGGCTTCCAGCCGGTCGCAGCGGGCATTTTCAACGTCATGATCCCCTGCGGCTTTGCCTGCGGTATGACGGGGGTCAAACCAATCGCCTGCTGACGCGGAGATTCGGCCCGGCGCTGTCGCACCATGAAGCCGCCAATCATTCCAGTTATTTTGGCCAACAGGTCCATCAGATCCCCCATGAATGTTTCACCGGAGGATAAAGCAGTTAAAGGACAAACCGAAAGGCGGATTCAACAGTTCGGGCCACAAATGCGAAAAGGGCAATGCAAAGCATTACCCTAGCGCATAAACATCCATGCAGATGCTTTTTATCATTCGGCCCCGGTAAAACCGAAGCGAACGCAGGCAAGATTACTTGATCTTGCCTTCTTTGTACTCAACGTGCTGACGAACGACCGGATCGTATTTACGAACGGTCATTTTTTCAGTCATGGTACGGGCATTCTTTTTGGTCACGTAGAAGTGGCCAGTGCCGGCTGATGAGTTCAGCCGGATCTTGATGGTCGTCGGCTTCGCCATGGTTATCGCTCCTGCTGCGGGGAAAGTCGCGCAGCGCAAACCCCGTGGAATTCATTAGAGCCTGCCTTTTAGCCGCGATGATCCGCATGTCAACCGGAATCCTTGAGTTTCACCTAGTTTCAACCCGGATATGCATTTTGGGACACTCACCAGGACATCCGGCATTGCCGAAACAGGATTATCTGCGCGAAGGGCCTGTAAGCCGGATTCTGTCTGTCGGGTTGCCCCGAAACGGGATGACCATTCCTCTGGCCCGGCTGTTGCCAGCCGGATCTAGCTGCCTACCCGGACCTGCTGGGGCAAGGTAGCCCTGCAGCTTGCGCCGCGCGCGGTCCCTATTCGGCATTGCTCCCGGTGGGGCTTGCCATGCGGGGACTGTTGCCAGCCCCCCGGTGGGCTCTTACTCCACCGTTTCACCCTTACCCGCAGTTTGCGGGCGGTCTGTTCTCTGTGGCGCTTTCCCTGGGGTTGCCCCCGCCGGGCGTTACCCGGCACCGTCACCTTATGGAGTCCGGACTTTCCTCGCGGCACGAAGCCACGCGGTCATCCAGCCCTCCGCGCGATATTGGATATGGCGGGCATGGCTCGCGACGTCAATGGGGCAATAGGGGGCGCCGCCCCCGCCGCCTGACGGCGGCTCCCCCGGGGTATTTCAGCAAAGAAGAATCAGATCTGCACGCGCAGGGCGACGGAAGCGGCCGCGCGGCGGTCGGCTTCTGCTTCCGGTCCAGAGGCCCAGGGGCGAAAGCGAAGCCGGAAGGCAGCCAGCCGCTGATCAGGCGCGCTATCGGGATAGCCGATTCTGTCCAAGCTTTCGTGCAGCGGAATGTCCGCGCCACCTGCGCCCCAGATTGCCAGACCTTCACGTGCCAGGCGCTGCCAATCGAAATGCGGGCCGGGATCTGTCTTGCGATCAGGGGCCATATCGGAATGGCCGATCACACCTTCTGGCCCGATATGCCATCGCTGCATGATGTCGCGCAGCAGATCAGTCAGCGCATCCATCTGTCGGGCGGGAAATGGGGCATTGCCGGGATTGGCGATCTCTATCCCGATGCTGCGAGAGTTCACGTCATCGCGCCCCTGCCAGCTGCCCGCACCGGCATGCCAGGCCCGCTGATCTTCGGGCACCAATGCTTCCGCATGCCCGTCCTCGTCGATCAGCCAATGGGCGCTGACTTCTGCCGCAGGATCGCACAGCCGCGCGCGGGCCGAGGCGCAATCGGCCATACCGGTATAGTGAAGGACGATCAGTTCGGGTCGTTGCCCGCGCCGGTCCCCGAAATTCGGACTTGGATAACGGATGATCAAAGCTGCGGTTGGCGGAACGGAGCCGGGTTCCAGCCACAGACGAACCCATCACCGTCAGGGTCCATTCCGCGCGGGTCGCGGTCCGGGCCACCGGCGGCAAGGAACGCCGTCTGTGCCGCATCCGCCGATTGATAGCTGGCGCAAGCGCGGGTCGCCTGTGTGGCCGAGCCGGCGGTGCGGGCAAAGACACGCGTGCCCGGTGCATGCTCCTGCGCGAAGGCATAGCGGACCAGAACCGGCGTCGATCCCGGATAGGGACCGGTGGTCGTCTTGGGCAACATCGAATCGGGCACGATCTGCGACGGCGCATTCGGGTTTGCACGAACGGTTGATGTGGTTGCGACGGTTGCCGTGGTTGCGCGGCGGAAACGGCCTGCGCCCATCGTCGTGGGAACAGGAACCGGCGAAGCACCGGCAATCTGTTCAGGCGTGAACGCTTCGGCGGGAAGCGCCACCGGGATCGTTGCGGGCGATTCCGTATTCGTCACCAGCGCCTTTTCACGCGCAACCCGATATTCGCCGTAGGCGTTGGCCCCATATTGATAGTTCGGGTTCCACCCTTGATGTTCGCCACAACCGGCCAGCGCCAGCACCGAAATCACCAACCAGCCGCGCATCGTGCCTCCGTCATACCAATGATTTCGACCAACCTACCACCAGCGGTTCGGCTTGGCCACAAAACCCGCAGCTTTTTCAAGCACCAACGCCTGATTAAGTAAATCGGCTTCTTCGAAGGGACGCCCGAACAGTTGCAGTCCAAGCGGTAATCCGCGTGCATCCAGCCCGACGGGAACCGAAATTCCGGGCAGTCCGGCAAGATTCAGCGTCACGGTAAACACGTCGTTCAGATAGACCTGCACCGGGTCGGCATCGTCCATCGCGCCAAGCGGGAATGCCGACGAAGGCGTTGCAGGTGCCAGAATGGCATCGACACCGCTGGCATAGGCATTTTCGAAATCCTGCTTGATCAGGGTCCGGATCTTGCGTGCGCGGTTATAATAGGCGTCGTAGAAACCCGCAGACAGCACATAGGTGCCGATCATCACGCGGCGCTGCACCTCGGGGCCAAAGCCCTCGGCGCGGGTCTTTTCATACATCTCGACGATGCCATCGCCCTGCCCCAGCTTGGCGCGGCGGCCATAGCGGACACCGTCATAGCGGGCAAGGTTCGAGGACGCCTCGGCCGGTGCGATGACGTAATAGGCGGGCAAGGCGTATTTGGTATGGGGCAGTGAGATATCGACGATCTCGGCACCTGCATCGCGCAGCATATCTGCGCCCTGCTTCCAGACGGATGCGATATCATCGCGCAATCCATCAAGGCGATATTCGCGTGGAATACCGATTTTCTTGCCGCGAATATCGCCGGTCAGTGCCGCCTCAAAATCGGGCACGGGGCGTTCGGCACTGGTCGAATCCTTCTCATCCACCGATGCCATCGCACCCAGCATGATGGCCGCGTCGCGCACCGATTTGGTCATCGGCCCGGCCTGATCCAGCGACGACGCAAAGGCCACGACACCCCAACGGCTGACACGGCCATAGGTCGGTTTCAGGCCGACGATCCCGGTGAAGGCGGCCGGCTGACGGATCGAGCCGCCGGTATCCGTGCCCGTCGCCGCCAGGCACAGGTCCGCAGCAACAGCCGCAGCAGACCCCCCGGACGAGCCGCCCGCAGTCAGCTCTTGCCCGTCATCGGCTTTCCACGGATTGACCGAGCGGCCATAGACGCTGTTTTCGTTGGTCGAACCCATGGCGAATTCGTCTTGGTTCAGCTTGCCCAGCATGACTGCGCCCGCATCCCACAGGTTCTGCGTCACGGTCGATTCATATTCCGGGCGGAATCCTTCCAGAATCCGGCTGGCGGCCTGCGTCTGCACACCTTTGACGCAGAACAGATCCTTGATCCCGACCGGGATACCCGTCATCGGGGCCGCGTCGCCCGCTTTGATCCGCTGATCGGCGGCGCGGGCCATATCGCGGGCCATATCGGGTGTCTGATGGACGAATGCGTTCAACGCCCCCGATGTCTCGATCGCAGCAAGGCAGGCATCCGTCAGTTCGACCGAGGTTACATCGCCTTTGGCCAGCGCGTCGCGCGCCTCGGCAATGGACAGTTTGTTCAGATCGCTCATTCCACCACCTTCGGCACGGCAAAAAAGCCTTCGCGCGCATCGGGCGCGTTGGCCAGAATTTTGTCCTGCATGCCACCAGCCGTCACGATATCCTCGCGCCGCTTCAGCCGCATCGGGGTCACGCCAGTCATCGGTTCGACACCGTCAACATCGACTTCGTTCAGCTGTTCCATGAATTTCAGGATCCCGCTCAGTTCGCGCGCAAGGGCGGGCAGCTGAGCGTCATCGACTGCGATTCGTGCCAGATGGGCAACCTTGCGGGCCTCGTCCTCGGTGATCGACATGACATTTCCTTTCGTTGCGCGCGGGTCTACAACCCAACGGGCGCACCTGCAAGAACCGCGCGATACCAAAGGGGGACGGATGCAAGCTGCCCTATCAATCCTGCCGGTGATCGCGCTTGTTGCGATCGGGCACATGCTGCGGCGCACGCAAATCATCGCCACGCATAGCTGGCCGGGGATCGAGCAGCTTGGCTTCCGCGTTCTGTTCCCCGCCATCCTGCTGACCTCGATCTATCGGTCCGACCTGACCCTGGGCACGCTGGGCCCCTATCTGGGCGCGATGGCGGTGGCTTTTGCGATAGTTGGACTGTTGGCATTGGCCTTGCGTCGGCCATTGCGGCTGACAAACCCACGCACCAGTTCGATGTTTCAGGGCGCGTTGCGGTTCAACTCGCTGCTGATCCTTGCGGTTGCGGCGCAAGGTCTGGGGCCGAAAGCGCTGTCCGATCTGGCGGTCGCGCTGGCGTTTCTGATCCCGGCTTTCAACATTTCGGCCATTATCGCACTGACATTGCTGCCGCCCGAAACCGCAACCGACCAGGCCGCTACCCGCAAACAGGCCATCAAGCGCATCGGCAAAGAGATCGTCCGCAATCCGCTGGTGCTGGGCTGTGTTGCCGGCCTGCTGCTGAACCTGTCGGGGGTTGATCTGCCGTCATGGGTCATGGCGCCACTGGACTGGCTGGGCCAGGGCGCGTTGGCCATCGGCCTGCTGACCGTCGGCGCGGGAATCGAATTGCGGCGCCTGTGGCAAAGCGACAAGGCCATGTGGATCGGCGTCGGACTGCGCCTGCTGCTGTGCCCGGCAATCTTCCTGCTGATTGGGCTGCTGATCCACCTGCCCGCCTACCAAATTGCATCCGGCCTGCTGGCCACCGCCGCGCCCGGAGCCTCGGTCGGCTATATCCTTGCACGGCAGATGGGCGGGGATGCGGAATTTTTCGCCGACATGTTCACCTGGCAGACCGTGCTGTCAGCCGTGACGCTGCCCCTGTGGCTGGTGCTGGGCGGGATGATTGCGGGATAGCAGGACCTGCCGCCTCGCAAATGACACTCTCAAGGATGGCATCAGAAACGACACGCTGCGCCGTGGCCGCGGCAATGACACTGTTCTGGGGAATGACGGCCTTGCCGGAAATGACCTCATTGCAGGCGGCACAGGTAGGGATGTCGTCATCTATCGCTACTCTCACGGCGTGGATGTCATCACCGATTTTCCAAATAACGTCGACACCATTCAGATAATCAAGCCAAACTTGGATAGCTGGGCCGAATTGCGTCCATACATGAGCGCATCGGGCGCAAATGTCGTCATCAACTTCGGCTGAGGGAACCCGGTTCCTTATGTCCGCTCCGCTCGTCGGAGGGTCGATAAATGAAGGTGCTCAGGGGCGTTATTGCCCCTGACTCCTGTTCACGCAAACCCTTGGAAAGCCATCCCGCACCGCTGTTTCAACGCATCCAAATTTAATTTCAAAACTCGTAAAATTTCCTCTTGCGCCCATCCACGCCCTCGCCTAAACACCGCTCCACGCAGCCGGGAACACTGGCGGCGCTGAAAAAGTGGCCCGTTCGTCTATCGGTTAGGACGCTAGGTTTTCAACCTAGAAAGAGGGGTTCGATTCCCCTACGGGCTGCCACTTATCCATCTATTTCCCCATCGTTTCAGTATCTTGCACATCTGAATTGCCCTGCAATTTGGTGAACGAGGGCAATTTACTCATTCCGCCATCGGCCAATCGGGCACGTCCAGCGGCCTTTGTATAGGTCGCCGCCTCATGCGGCGTCTTGTGCGCAAGGAAGGCCATGATCTCAAATTCCGTAGCCCCGTGTTCCGCCAACCGGGTCGCCCCAGCCTTCCGCAGACCATGCGTGGAACAGTGCGGCAATCCCGCTGCGGTGCATTGATCTTTGAACCAGTTCGCAAAACTTTCGGGCTTGTAAGCGTGCCCTGCCCCATGGTGCAAAAACAGCATCACGTTGCGCGGCAAGCGATCCAGTTCGGCCCAAAGCTCGGGCAGGATCGGCAGATCGGCAGCTTGCCCGGTCTTTCCGCGTCGATAGCTGATGCGACCGTTCTTGACGTTCTGCCACCCCAGCCTGATCACATCTTGCCGCGCAGCGCCCGTGGACAGAACCAGCAGCATCGCAAGCCGGGGCTTTGTGCCTGCGCCAAAGGTGTCGAGGAACCGGGAAATCTCTTCCTCGGTCCACGTATGATAGCCGGTGTCGTTTTCCTTCCGTGTCATGGCTTTTTTCGCCGGATTCACGGTCAGCCATTCCTTGCGGATGCCGAAATTGAACAGGGTGGACAGGTTCTTGCGCACCGTGTTGGCAGCGGTTGGGCCTGTTTTCATGCCCATCAGGTGTTCGACATGGCGGGTGCGGATATCGTCCAGCGGCCATGTGCCCGCCTGCTGCTTGAGCCAGTCGAATTCGCGCCGCAGCGTATTCCGTCGACTATCCGAGGCGTTCAGATACTGTGCATCGCCCATGAACTGTTCGATGATCCACCCGACCGTGCCGAAGACCGCCGTCGAGAACACGGGCTTTTCTGCGCCGCGCAGCAGCGCCTCATACGCGGCCTTGAACTCAGTCGAGCCATAGGGATGGTCGATATAGGCGTCGATCACCTTCACGCCGTTGACGTGTTTCTTGAACCGCCAGCGCAGCTTGCCCCGTTGCCAGTTGCGAGACACGCCGGGAAATTCGCCGCCTTTATGCTTTGCCACGGCGCGCCTCAATCAGCTGGTCGATCCGGTTTGCACCTATCGACACCGCACCTGCGCGGAGAACGTGAATAGTGCCGTCCTGCGAAATGCGTAGCTCGCCCGGCTCGAAGCCAGCTGCCTGCGCGCCCTTGATGGCGCGGGTCACATCTGCCTGCCGGAACGGGGTAACGCGCGGCACCTTGTTGGTGCTATGGTCCTGCACGTCTGATTCTCCTACTTGGGTTTCAGGTAAGGCCGAGGCGGCTCGGTCGCCAAACTTGGACCGCCTCGGCTGGATTTCAGGGCCATCAATCCTCGGATCCGAAGGTGCGCAGCTTCTCAGCAGTTGCATGGGCGATCAGCCGCCGCATCTTTTCGATGTTGAAAGTTGTAACACGCCGAATGTCGGAGCCGGAAAACAGCGCCGTATCCCACTGATCCGCCGAGGGCACATCTTCGGGCAGACAGGCATGTCGAGAACCGACATAGGTTTCCACGTAGGCGATGGCCTTGGCCTCTGGATGCACTGTCGCCTTCACACAAATCGCGCATGCGATACGGCCCGCCGCTTCGCGCGAGTAGCCGCCCTCCATCAACTCGCGATAGAGCCAGATCGAAATCATATCATCGGGTTCAAAGTAACGGGTTCGGCCAGCCACCGTTGAGGGAACGCATTCTAGGAAGCCGTCCGAAACAGCCTCATTGAAACGGTCTCGATCAAGCCGAGCGACTTCACACGCGAAAGCTGTCGTCAGCCGTGGGGTAGTGCTGTCCATGTCATAACCTCTGGATTTTTTCCATAGATACCAAACTTGCAGAAAATGTCCAGAGGTTCTTTTCTTCGCCACGCCGTCACCGGATCAAAAATCCAGTTCAGGTTCATGCCTGTGCGCATCGCAATCCGGGTGATAATCATGTAAGGCCTTTCCCAACCTCCTCCGCATGCTCCTTCAAAGCGTCTTTGGCCTCGGCCAATTTCGCAACCGCGTCGAAGGCCACGCGATTGATCGCTTTGCCTTCCTCGGTTTGGTCACATCGTGTCGCCATTTCAATAATATCGATGTAACACATGGCTATGGCGATCAGGTCGCCAGCCTCAAGATCAAGACGTTTCATGGGTCAACCTCGTCCTCTATCTCATGAGCGAGGCGAGCGATCACTTCGAAAAGTGATATGTAGCATGTGCTGAAATTGCGGATGTTGTAAGCGGTATCGCTCGCGGCTACGCCGATGGCCGCAAGATGGCGGATTTGGGCGGCCTTCTCATCGACGCCAATACTGACACTGCCATCATACATGTGCCAATCGCGGCTCATACCGATACCTTGATCAGTTTGTTGACCTGCCTGTAAGGCCGTGCGGACATAGCTGCGCGCTTCGCGTTCGGAGTTGCTGTATATCTGCGCGGTCGCTCGGTCACGTCCAGAGCGAGGGACAGGCAGTCGTGGATTTCAAAGAGGCGGGCGGAAGGTAAGCCGGGGGTGTTCCCGGAAATCGGGTTGAGGCGCATTGTGGTCGCTCCATTGCGGTGTTAATACTGAAAGTATCAACACGACCAAGAAACGGCTGTCAATGCTAAAAGTATCAATTGAGCAAGTGAAGGCCGCGCGCGCGCTGCTGCGATGGTCGCAGGCTGACCTTGCTGGCGCATCGGGGATTTCCCTTCCGACGATCAAACGACTTGAGGCCGCGACAGGCGAAATTGGTGGGCGTGAGGATACCGCCACCGCGATCCGTGCAGCTCTCGAAGCTGGCGGGGTGATCTTCATCGACGAAAACGGCGACGGGCCGGGCGTAAGGTTAAGGAAAGACAAACCATGATCGAAATTGGCAAAAGCTACCGTCTTGTGATGATCGAGCGTGACGACGATGGATATCACACGGGTTCAATTGGCGTTACTGTAACAGGCCGGGATGGAAACCTGCTGCAAGTGAATGGCTGCGAAGTCATCAACATGGCGTCGCCCCTGTTTCACTCTCTGATCGATGAGGAAGGGCAGCGGGCATACTTCAAAAGGCTGGATGAAAAGTTCAAGGCTGGTCTATCTGGTAATGATGAGGACTTCAGTTGACAGAATTGGCCGGGACGCTTTCACGCCCCGGCTCTGATCAGCCCCGGCAGGGCTGCCGTGCTGATCCGCGCCACGCCCCGGAGAATCCAATGAGGCCGCGCCTTGACGGGGTTTTCGGCATAGGCTGCCGGGCACTATCCGTCTGATCCCAGATGCTTCGCAGCCCTCTGATCCGCAGGGCGCATCCCGACCCTATCTCATCAAGCCTCCACCAGCATTTCGAGGAACGCGCGATCCTGACTTTCGCGCGGATGCTCTTTCAGGTCGTATTCGATGCCGCCGATGCGAAGTCGCCATTCGCTGGTGATCTCGCGCGCCTCCGGCGTTGCGCGGATGGTCACGATGGCCGGGGCCTTCGCTGCCATGCGCGCCTGCATGATCTGTTCGCCGCCGCGCAGCGGCAGAACATGCGCCCAGCTGCGGAATTGCAGGTCATACCGCTGAATTACGCGGCCATCCGCGTCCTTTTCCATGAACGGCTTGAGGAATTCCGCCCGTTTGGTCAGCTGGCCCGCCGATTTCTGATCGCGCTGTGCCATGTCATTCTTGCCAGTCGATGAACTTCTGGGCGTCCAGCAGGGTCGCGCCGTCCAGCCCGGCTTCTTTGGCGGCGGCCATCGCCTGCAACATTGCGCCGAACGCTCGCGCCTTGCCACCGTGATCGAACGCCTGCATCGGGCGCACCACGTCGATGGTGACGGCATCGCCCAGCTTTTCCGACGCTTCCTCGGCCAGCAGGTTGGCGATTGGTTGCAGCACCAGCTGCGCCAGATGCCGCTGCGCCTCGCGCACCATCGGGCCGGTGGTGGACGGATTGACCAGCCCCGGCAGGATGCCGAACACGCCGTAGATCTCGCCCTTGGCCTCGGTCAGCAGCTTGTCGGCCAGCGTGTCTTTCAGATTCGGTGACAGCTGGTCGGGGCGCTGGCCGATCTGCGGGTTCATGCCCGCCGCTGTTGCCGCTGCAACGCCCTCGATCAGCAGCGATGCGCCGCGCCGACCTTTGAAGCCAGCGCGCAGGTCGGCCATATCTTCCTGACTGCCTTCGGGGACGGGGATAATCTGGCTGCCGATGGGGGCATCGCGGAACACGTCGCGCATGGCCGTGGTGATTTCGTCCAAGAGGCCGGCCGAGAGACGGGCGCGGGCCAGCGGCGCCGATCCGGCCCATGGCGTGGTGGCGTCACAACCGATGCGGAAGTGCAGCACCTCGCCCGCCAGCACGGTTTCGTTGCGACCGCCACCGATTTCCGGCAGGCCGACGCGATAGGCCCGCGGCTGGCCATAGCGCGTGGACAAGTCCCAATCGGTGCAGGGGATCAGCCGGTCGCGGATCAGGAACAGGCATTCGCCGCGCAAGGCCAGCGCCCGTGCGATCATCGCCATGCTGCGCCGGTCCAGCAAATGGTGCCCTGCACATCAGCCAGCGACAAGCCCGCTTCCCAGAGGGTGACAGAGCCTTGCACTGCCGCCGTCAGCTCGGCCAACCCGGACGCGCCGGAAATCCACGCCTCGCGCGCGGCCATCAGGGACGCGGTATAGCCCGGCTGCACCGCGCGGGTCTCAATCGGCGCGGATTTGCGCCGGAACAGATCCATCAGCCCCATGTCAGAGCCTCCATCGCTTGAGGTGGTTTGCGACAATGCGTTCCGCGACCTCGCCCACGGGCTGCCATTCTCGCGCCTCGATCTGTGCTTGCGGATAGGCGGGCCGGGTGACGGCCGAGAATTCCAGCAGCTGGGCGCGGGTGACGGTGCGCAGCATGCCCGCGCCGCGCCGCTCGATCCGTTCACCGCCCGAGGGGACGCGGAAACCGGGCGACAGCCCCCGGATCAGGCCCGAGGCATGGGCGGCAAGAAAATCCCGCGCCCAGCTGGTGCCGTCACCGATATCGGCCTCAATCACCACGGCATCATCGCCATCGGTGACGCGCAGGCTGCCCGCCGACCGTGAGGCCAGCGGGCGGTTGAAGTCGTGACCGGCCAGCAGGTGAATATCCTCGCCCGCCTCGATCCGGTCAGCGAAGGCACGGGCGGCGATAACCTCTTGCCGCCCCGGTGCCAGTTCGGTCGCCGCGCCATAGGGGAACGTCGCCCGAAGGCGGGTTGCCCCGCCCTCGCTGCGCAGTTCCAATGCGCCGAGTGACGCCCCCCACAGCATCAGGGTTCACCGATGCCGGTCAGGATGCGGGTCTGCATCCCGCGCGGGACGGTAAAGTCCGCCGTGACAAGGCCGGTCAGAACCAGCTGGCCCGACTGCGCCTTGGTGTAGGGGTCGCGGATCAGGTCAACGCCGCCATAGATGCCCAGATAGCCGGGCGCGATGCCCTGCACGGTCGCGGTCATGATCGCGGTTTCAGCAGGGATGACGTTGCTGATCGCCGGGGTGCCGACATGCTTGGTCAGCCGGTCCCATTCCGACACGGCGGTGCCGGTGATCAGCGCGTCATCCAGCTCTGCCCAGATGGCAGGGTCAAAGCCCAGATTGACCTGGCTGGCGCTGGTGATCGCATTGTCCTGCATGAACGCCACGATCTGCGCCCGGAATGCAGCCCACGTCGCGGTCGCGCCGACCGGGGTCACATCGATGCCATAGGTCGCCGCGCCGGGGATGATGCCCAGAGGCTGGCCCGCCGCGCCGGAACCGTTGATCGTCACCCGGTCCAGCTCAAAGCCGATGGCCGCGTTCAGATCACGCCGGATTGCCGCCTCGAGGCCGTCACCCGCCTGTTTCAGCGCCTTGCGGCTGATCACCATCTGCGCCCCGCCGGTGTGATCAGGGTTCAGGCTGCGCTCTGCCGTTTCAAACCGCTCCGGCCCGCCGACATTGCCAAGCTCGGTGGTCTGCCAGCCAAACACCGCGCCCGCCGTCGCCACCGGAAAGGCCAGCTCGCCCGAGGTAATGTTGATCCGCTGAATGCCCAAACGCTCGGCCACCGAACCGGGAAAGATGCGGTCGATGATCGGACGGATGGTTTTCGGGTTGATCTGATCAGCGGCAATGGTTTCGCCGGCGCGGGTTTCCAGCGCGGCCAGCGGCACCGGAATGCCCTGATAGCCGCCCGCGTTCCGCATCTCGGTGACGATCTCGGCCGTCGCCCCGGACAGCGCCTTGCCTTCATCCAGCGACAACGCGACCTGCCGCAGCTCGAAGCGCCCGACCAGCTCGGCATATTCGCGGTCGCTGCGGGTTTCCAGATCGGCCCCGGCCTCGCGGCGTTCGGTATCCTCTGACACCAGCGCCGCGCGGTAACGGGTTTCGTTGGTGCGGTATTCCGCGTCCAGCGTCCCCATCTGGCGGGTTTCGTCCTCGGTCGGGGTCTCTTTCCCGACCAGTTCGGCCAGCGATTGGCGGATTTCGCTTTGCCGCCGTGCAATCTTGATACTGTCCAGCATGGTGTTCCTCATGTTGCCGGTTTGGGTTCCGCTGCCAGTTCGGCAACGGCTTTTGCCCACGCCTTGCGGGCGGGCGACTGGATCGGGGCGGGATGCCCGCATTCGATCCGGGTCTTTCGGGTGTGGCAGGACGAACAGCGGGTGGCGCAGTTCGTCGGCGCGAAGGCCAGATGCGGATGCGTCCGCACCGGCTTCACATGGTCGATTTCCAGACGCCCGCGCTTGGTGCCGCAATCCACGCAGGCCCAACCGTCGTGCTCGAGGACGGCTTGCCGCAGAACCTGCCAGCGCTTGGTCGAGGTGACGCGCTTGGAATGGCGGGCGTAATCGTCGCGTTTCATGCCCATGCCACGCGCGCCTTCCGTGTCGGGGTGGCTTTCATCCGCGCGCCCTGCGCCACGGCCAGCACCGATGCCGCCGCCGCGTCGATCCGGCCCAAGGTGCGGCCCTTGGCCAGCTTGGCGTTGCCCGCCGGGTCGATCAGCGTCACGGCATCCGCGAAGGCAAAGCGCAGCAACAACGACGGCGTGACCTTCACGTCGCCATCGAACAGCGCGCGCCGGAACCGCTCGATATCTTCGGCCCCGTCCTTCCAGCCGAAACCGCGCCAGATGAACGGGACGCGCGCCAGCCCGGCATTGTTCATGGCCTCGGCGAATTCGGCATGGCGGAAGCGGTCGCCGACGATGCAGGCGGGCTGGATGCCGTCCAGCTGGCGGACGATCTCGGCCAGCCAAGGGCCGGGCGGCACAGTGTTCTCGCCCATCACGGACAGTTCGCCGCGTTCATGCATTTCCAGATACCGGCCCGCCACCGCATCCGCTTCGCCGCGATCCTTGAGCGACGGATAGGCCGGGAACGTGCCGAGTGCCTCAAGCCGCCCGGTGTCCGGCCAGTAAAACGCCGCCGCCGACATCGACCGCGATCCACCCAGATCCACGCCCAGAATGCAGGGTCCGTCGCGGGCGGGAAGTTCATCGGGCGCGATCTCTGCCGACAGCCATTCATCGACTGTGACCAGAACCGACTTGTTCTCGATCGACACCCGCTCGTTGCGGTTCAGGTTGCGGAAGCTGGAAAGGGCCGATCCGCCGCGCGCAATGGCGGTGCGGGCTGCCGAGACAAGCCAGTCCGGGCTGGACCCGATACCTTCGGACGCACCGGGGTTCGCCAGCAGCAGACTTTCCAGATCATCAGCAGGCAGGCCGAAGGGCGGGCGATGTTCCTGCACATAAGCACCAGGCGGCGGCTGATCGAGCCAGCGGGAAAACGTGTTGGTGTCATCCGCCGCCGAAGTCGAGATGATCAGCGCCCGGCCATCGCGCTTGCCGAGGCCCGACAGTATGGCGTTCTCGAGGTTGTCGCCCTTTTCGCGTTCCCATGCCGCGCGTTCATCCATGATCGCCAGCGTCGGCGCACCGCCCAGGATCGACTTGCCGTCAGCGGCAATGCAGCGCGCCAGTCCGCCGCCGTTGCCCTCGAATTCGATTTCCAGCTTGGAGCCGCGCCGGATGGTGAACAGCGCCTGATCTTCCTCGGGCAGGCCGTTGATGTAGCCCAGCACAAAGTTGAACGCGATGCGCGCCTGATCGCGGTTGCGGGCTGCGAAGATGATCTCGCGGTTCGGCTGCGGGTTCTCTTGCAGCGCGCCGGTCAGATCGGCCAAGGCCAGTCCGGCAGACAGCGCCGTCTTGGCGTTGCCGCGCCCGATGGAAAGGACGCCCACCGTCACGCCGCGCGCAAATGCACCTTTCACAAAATTCCGCTGGAAATTCGCCAGTTTAAGGGGTTTTCCGGCCTTTTTACCGTCAGGAACGCGCAACAGCCCCAAAAACTGGATGGCGCGCATCGCTGGCGACTTTCCCCCGATTTTTTCCAAAAGCCCGAAAGGAACACTCTGCCGACGGTCCCCTAGCGCGCGCAAAGTCGCGGCATTGGGACCAGTTCGCGCATCGGCTTCACGCGCTTCGGGCGATCCGGCGGGCAGACCATCGAGACGCGGACGCCCTTTCGGTCGCGCCGAAACATCGTCGTCACCGCCGAACATATTGCGCTGCAACTGCGTCATCTCTCTTCCTCTCCGTCTGGCCTGCCTATCGGTTCAGACCCCGAGCAAAGGTCGGGAAGCGGGTTAAGCGCCGGGGTTCTGAACCCAGCTCCCGCCCCGACCTCTGCAATCTTGACCTGCCCATTCGGACGAGCCCGTCGCTTTGGTCAGACCTGCCTTTCCCTCGGCCTGGTCCGCTCTCCCATGTTCGCCGCCAGAGGGTGGCAGCGGGGTCTTGAGGCTTGGAGAGACCGGCAAAGCCGGGATAGCTGCCCCTGCGGTTTCTCATCCGCACCGTGCGGCTGATGCCGCGCCGGTTTGCGCCTGACCCGTTCCTTGGTTGCGCTTTAAGCAAACGCGCCAGCTAACCCGTGAAAGCCCGCAGTCTGCCGAGGCCCGCGCTATGCGGGCCAGTATGTTCAGTCCCTGTCGATCAGGTCGCCATCACCCTCCCCCGACACCGCTGGCAGCTCGGCCACCAGCTGACGCATGACCGACAGTTGCCGGGTGCTGGGCGTCCAGCCCGGACGCTTGCGAGCGCGCTGGATGGACAGAGCAAAGCCCCGAGACCAGCCCGTTGCGTCGGCAATGACACGCCGCCAGCTGAACAGCAGGTGATCCACCTCGGGATCGCCGGTGTAGAATTGTTCGGCACTCATGCCCGCACCCGCCGATAGCGCCCGACGATGCGGACGAAGTGAGGCGAAAGCGCTACGGCCTTGGGATCACCCGGCCCACGCGCGTCGAAATAGGCCACCACCTGATCGAGGACAGCCTGCCTCAAGTCGGCAGGCAGGTCAGTGCCATCTGCACCGAATCCGGCCTGATACTCGATCACCACGACGCCACAGGGGCGCGGGCCGGTTGCCCGGATCGCGGGGCGCTGCCCGGTAATGACGCTGAAATCCTCAAAGGCGGTGTCGTCAGCGGTGATCTGGACGGTTGACCAGTCCAGCAGCGGCGCAATCGGCAGGGCGAAGGAACTGCCACGCGGCCAGCCATCCAGCGTCACACGCACCGTCTGATGCAGCAGCGCAATCTGGGCCAGCTCCTCGGCCTCGAGCGCGGCGGCATTGACCATGCGATACAGGTCAGCATCTTCATCGTCATGCATGACCCGAGCCAGAGACTTCGCCTCGGCCAGCATGTCGCTGGTCATGTCGGTTCGGTTCAGGCGTTGGATATTCATGCCGCCACCTGCCGTTCTGCGAAGGACAGGAACGCCGCCTGATCAGCTGGTGACAGTCTGGCGAAGGATGCGGCGCAATACGCCTTCCGTTCGGCCCGGCTGGCAAGATTGGCCCAGAAATTGGCCTCGGCCATTAGCCGACCAAATAGCGGCACCGGCTGGCCCGCCCGCAGCCCCTCATAGACCGCCTCTATGAACGGCAGGCGGTCATCAGGATCGCAGTCGATGACCGCGGAAATTAGGGCATGGGCAAGCGCTTCGCGGCGAAGGTTTCGCGCGTATTCTTCTTGCGTGAATTCGCCCGATTTCTCGCAGGGCAAATCTAGATTTTCGGAAGTGTTTTCAATGACCTCTGTCAGCCCATTCGGGCTAACAGAGGCGTTGATTTCATGAGGAAATGAAGTTGACCCTACGGGCTGCCACTCCGTCCAGATTCACAGCCCGGTCATGCGCAGTTCAACTGCGCAATGAAACCTCGTCCCGCCCATTTCATGAACCGAAGTTTGCCAGTTTTCGGCCTACGCAACGTGGCTGAAATGGTCGGCTTTGCCCAGCGTGATTGATGGGCTTGGGGGGCTTTGAGCAAAGGCCTCTCGGCATTTTCACGCATTCGAAAGGTGCAATAGCGGGCGGGATCTGCTATGCTGTCGTGCAAGGACGGTTCGGCCCGGCAGCTTTGCGGGCGGATGCCGGGGTCTTCGGCTGACGCTTTGCCCGATACCGGGCCCTCCAGACAGGGAGGATGCAGTCATGACCCGAGAAACGATTGGAAATCCATTAAGCTGGGGCGCACAACGATTGGCTGGTGCCGGTCGTGGCTTAGGTGCAGCTGTCGAGGGCGTGGCCAGTCACGACATGGCCCGCCCCAGAATCAACCGGATCGGCATGGCCGATATTCGGACAGCACTTCGCTTGGGCATTGAAGATTTTGCCGCGCTCCGCTCGGACGTGATCAGTGCTGTGGTGCTGTATCCGATTATTGGTTTTGTTTTGGCCGTTTGGACGTTCAACGCGGGCCAGATCCACCTGTTGTTCCCATTGGCCGCGGGGTTTCCCCTGATCGGGCCTGTCGCCGCGATCGGCCTTTATGAAATGAGCCGACGGAGAGAGCGGGGCGATGCAACCGACTGGCGTGCAGCATTCACGACGCTCAGGGGGCGTGTCTTGGGACCGGTGCTGACCCTGGGATTGTTGCTTGTGGCGATATTCGTCCTTTGGATGATCGTGGCACATGCGATCTGGGCGGCAACACTTGGTCCTGCGTCCTACGACAGCCTGCTGGACCTGCTGCGCGACGCCTTTACCACCAATGCGGGTTGGGCGATGATCATTCTGGGCTTTGGCGCGGGCTTCATCTTTGCAGCCGTGGTGCTGTGCATCAGCATCGTTTCATTTCCGATGCTGATCGACCGCCCGGTAGGCGTGCCGGTGGCCTTGTCGACGTCGCTGGCTTTCGCGCGCCACAATCCGGGCATGACCGCAATCTGGGGACTGATTGTCGCGCTTGCGCTGATGCTGGGTTCGGTTCCGGTTTTCGCCGGACTTATCGTGGTGCTGCCTGTCCTTGGGCATGCCACGTGGCACCTTTATCGCCGGGCAGTCAGCTGGCCCGCCTGAGCCACGCGATCTGCCCATGCGTCCATACGTGCTTGCAAACCGAACAGGGGCAAGCACGTATTTGATTCTTGCGAGGCTACAGGGCGCGGGCAATGACCAGACGCTGCACCTCGCTGGTGCCTTCATAGATTTGCGTCACGCGGACATCACGATAGATGCGTTCAACGGGGTAGTCCCGCAGATAGCCATAACCACCATGAATCTGGATCGCGTCCGAACAGACCTTTTCGGCCATCTCTGACGCCACCAGCTTTGCCATGGAGGCCTCGGTCAGGCAGGGCAGACCCGCTTCGCGCAACGCGGCTGCGTGCAGGACCATCTGATGCGCGGTCTCGATCCGCGTCGCCATATCGGCCAACATGAAGGCGACTGCCTGATGCTGGATGATGGGCTTGCCAAAGGTGATCCGCTCTTTCGCATAATCGCGGGCATGTTCGAATGCCGCACGGGCCATGCCGACGGATTGCGCGGCAATGCCGATGCGGCCGCCCTCCAGGTTGGCCAGCGCGATCTTCAGCCCCTCGCCTTCCTCGCCCAGCCGATTTTCAACCGGGATGCGCATATCGGTAAAGGACAGCGCGCAGGTATCGGTGCTGTGCAGGCCCAGCTTCTTTTCAACCGACATCACCTCGTAACCGGGGGTATCGGTCGGCACGATGAAGGCGGTGATGCCCTTCTTGCCCGCCGAAGGATCGGTCACGGCGAACACGATGATCAGCTGGCCGTTCTTGCCCGAGGTGATGAACTGTTTTGATCCGTTCAGAACATAGTGGTCGCCGTCACGCACAGCGCGGGTTCGGATCGCAGCGGCATCCGATCCGGTCGAAGGTTCAGTCAGCGCAAAGCCCCCGATCCATTCACCCGATGCCAGCTTGGGCAGGTATTTCCGCTTCTGTTCTTCGGTGCCGTATTTCACGATCGGCATGCAGCCGACTGAACTGTGCACCGACACGATGGTGGAACAGGGGCCATCGCCCGCTGCGATTTCTTCCAGCGCAAGAGCATAGGCAACCGTGCCAAGCTCCGATCCGCCATATTCTTCCGGCACCAGCATGCCCAGAAAGCCAAGCTGACCCATCTCATCCAGCTCTTCGCGGGGAAAGCGGGACTGGGCGTCGCGCTCCGCCGCACCGGGGGCCAGGCGTTCCTGCGCGAAATCGCGGGCTGCATCGCGGATTTGTTCCTGAGTGTCGTTCAGTATCATCAGTTGAACCTTTCGATTGCGACTGCGGTCGCCTCGCCCCCGCCAATGCAGAGTGAGGCAACGCCGCGATTCAGTCCATGCGTTTCCAGCGCATTCAGCAGCGTGACCATGACACGCGCACCAGATGCGCCGATCGGGTGGCCAAGCGCACAGGCACCACCGTGGATGTTCACCTTGTCATGCGGCAAATCCAGATCGCGCATCGCGGCCATGGCGACGACGGCGAACGCCTCGTTCACCTCGAACAGATCAACGTCATTCAGGTTCCAGCCGGTTTTCTGGGCCAGTTTCTTCATCGCGCCAATCGGGGCGGTCGGGAACAGGTTCGGTTTGTCGGCGTGGGTGGAATGGCCAACGATCACCGCACGCGGGGTCAGACCGCGCTTTTCCGCCTGAGACAGGCGCATCAGGACCAGCGCGGCACCGCCGTCAGAGATCGAGGAAGAGTTCGCCGCCGTGACCGTGCCATCTTCGCGGAAGGCCGGGCGAAGGGTCGGGATCTTGTCCAGACGCGCCTTGCCGGGTTGTTCGTCGATGGTGACGACAGTTTCGGTTCTGCCGGACCTGACCGTCATCGGCGCGACCTCGGCCGCGAACAGACCGTCGGCGATCGCCCGTTGCGCACGGGTCAGCGAGGTGATGGCAAATTCGTCCTGCGCTTCACGGGTGAACTGATAGGACTGGGCACAATCTTCGGCAAAGGTGCCCATCAGGCGGCCCTTGTCATAAGCGTCCTCAAGCCCGTCAAGGAACATGTGGTCCATGACCTGCCCGTGCCCCATACGAAAACCGCCCCGCGCTTTGGGCAACAGGTAGGGCGCATTCGTCATGCTTTCCATGCCACCCGCGACAATGACATCTGCCGTGCCCGCGATAAGCAGGTCATGGGCCAGCATCGCGGCCTTCATGCCCGATCCGCACATCTTGTTGATGGTGGTCGCGCCCGCGCCCAATGGCAGGCCAGCCTTGATCGCGGCCTGACGTGCCGGGGCCTGTCCCTGCCCGGCGGGTAGAACACACCCCATGATGATTTCCTCGACCGCTTCCGGGACGATGGTTGCACTCGCGACTGCGGCGCCGATTGCAGCGGCGCCCAGTTCGGCAGCCGTCGCGCCGGACAGATCGCCCTGAAAGCCGCCCATCGGGGTGCGGGCTGCGCCGACGATGACGATTGGATCTGAAGATGACATGAAATCCTCCTTACTTCGCAGCCATGCGCAAGGCACCGTCAAGCCGGATCACCTCGCCATTCAACATCTGATTTTCAACGATATGGCGGACCAGATTGGCGTATTCCGCCGGATCGCCCAACCGGGACGGGAAAGGCACCGATGCGCCCAGCGAATCCTGCACGTCCTGCGGCAAGCCCTTCATCATCGGGGTGGCGAAGATCCCCGGTGCGATGGTCACGACCCTGATCCCGTGCCGCGCCAGCTCGCGCGCGGCGGGCAGCGTCAGCGACGCCACCGCCCCCTTGGACGAGGCATAGGCCGCCTGCCCGATCTGCCCGTCATAAGCCGCGATCGAGGCCGTGTTGATCACCACGCCACGTTCACCCGACGAGCCCGGTTCGTTCCTCTGCATCGCCTCGGCCGCAAGGCGCAGCATGTTGAACGTGCCGATCAGGTTGATCGAAACGGCGCGGGCAAAGCTGTCCAGCTTATGCGGCCCGTCGCGGCCCAGAATTTTCTCGCCCGGCGCTACGCCCGCGCAGTTGACCAGCACATCGACGCGCCCAAAGGCGTCAAGCGCCGCTTGCACCGCGGCCTGCCCTTCGGCATCGCTGGTGACATCGGTGCGATGAAAGACAGCGTTCGGGCCAAGCTGATCGGCCACCGCGCGCCCCGCATCCCCGTTCACATCCAGCAGAACAGCGTGGCCCCCCTGCTGCACCACCATCTGCGCGACGGCATGCCCAAGACCGGAACCCGCGCCGGTGATCAGAAACACATGGTCTTTTATCTGCATTCTCAGCCCTCGGCCTGTTGTTTTTCGATCTCTGCCTTGCGCAGAAGAAAGCGCTGGATTTTGCCACTTGGCGTCTTGGGCAGCTCGGCCACGAAGTCGATCAAGCGGGGATAGGCATGGGCAGCCATGCGCGTTTTGACATGCTGGCGCAGGTCTTGGGCCAATTCGTCGCTGCCCGAATAACCGGGCGACAGGATCACGAAAGCCTTGACCAGTTCGGTCCGCTCGGGGTCGGGAACGCCGATCACCGCCGCCTCATTGACGGCGGGATGTTCCACCAACGCGCTTTCCACATCAAACGGACCGATGCGATAGCCCGAGGATGTGATGATATCATCCGACCGTCCGACAAAGCTGACGGACCCGTCCGGCTCGAATTCAACCGTGTCGCCAGTGCGGTAATATCCGCCAGCGATCGCGGGCGTGTCTTTCTGATGGTAGCCGGTAAAGAACAACAGTGGCGATTTCGCGATATCAATGGCCAGAATGCCCGGCTGGTTCGGTCCCAACTCTTTTCCGTGCTCGTCAAGAATGGCGACGCGATATCCCGGCATGGCGAACCCGGCCGAGCCTGCGCGGACATGATGGGTCAAACCGTGGTGATTGTTCACCGTCATGCCGGTTTCCGTCTGACCGTAATGGTCAAAGATCGGCACCGACAGGTATTCGTCAAACCAGCGGATAACCTCTGGGTTCAGCGGCTCACCGGCCGAGGAGACGCAGCGCAGTTTTCCCTTGATCCGCGTCGCGGCTTGCGGTCCTGCCGCGATCAGCAGACGAAAGGCTGTGGGCGACCCCGCAAGGCTGGTGACGCCCAGACGTTCGATCAGGTCATAGGTGCTGTCGGCGGTAAAGCCGCCCTCATACAGGGTCGTTGCAATTCCCAGCTGCAGCGGCCCGGTGATCGCGTAATAAAGGCCATAGGCCCAACCCGGATCGGCGATATTCCAGAATACGTCATCTTCCCGCAGGCCAATGGCGTTGCGCATATAAGCCCCGAAGGCCAGCATTGCGCGCAGCGGCACAGGCACCCCCTTGGGCAGGCCGGTCGTGCCGGATGTGGACATCATCATCAGCAGATCGTCGCCACGCCGCATGACCGGGGCAAATTCAGGCGATGCTGCCGCAAGCTGCGCACGCAAGTCGATATCGCCCTGCGGCAGAACCTCGCCAGCGTCGATCACGGTTGCGACCTGCGGGCAGTTGGCGATCTGGGCCAGTTTGGCGCGGTTCGCCATATTGGTGACGACCAGCTTGGCGCCGCTGGTGTTGAAGCGATGTTCGATGGCCGAAGGTCCAAAGGCGCAGAACAGCGGCTGATAAACCGCGCCCAGCCGCCACGCCCCCAGGATCGTTGCCACCAGTTCGATGGTGCGCGGCAGCAACCCCGCGACAACGTCGCCAGCGCCGATGCCCCACCCGGCCATGACGTTCGCCATCCGCGCCGACAACCGTTGCAGATCCTCGAACGTGTATTCGGTGATATGACCCGCAGCAGAAACCGCGCGCAGGGCCAGCCGGTTCTGCCCGACATAGCGGTCAACGCATTCGACGCAGCCGTTCAGATTGTCCAAATCACCTGAAAGGCGGGCGATCTCATCTTCGATCCGAAAATTACTGGCGGCGTCGTCATAGGTCATCGACGGTGGTGAAATCATTTGCGCATGCATGCGAAAGCTCCTCCTGCCATGTCCCGCCTCCTCGCGGGGTATGATAGGCGAATTTTACACTTACCCATATTGCAAACAATGACATTGAATGCAGATATAAGTGATCGATTTTACAATACCAGTCAGCCATGGAACGCGCCAACATCACCCCGGGATTCGTCAACGACGCATTGGATGCGGTGCGCAGCCATGGCATCGACGCGGCTCTGCTTCTGGCGGATGCTGGGTTGCCTGCGATGGTCGACCGTCCCGTCACGAATCATGAATATGGCCGATTGTGGTGGCGGATTGCCAAGGAAATTCAATGCGAGTTCTTTGGGCTGGGCGCGCGGGCAATGCGACCGGGCAGCCTTGATCTGATGTGTCACGCGGTCCTGCACAGCGGCAATCTGGAACGCGCCCTGCGCCGGTCGCTGCAGTTTCTGAACGTGATCCTTGACCAACCACGTGGCAGCCTGCGCGTGTCTGACGGCCTGGCCATCATCACGCTGGACGACAATGCTCAACGCCCGGCATTTGCCTATCGCGCCTATTGGCTGATTCTGATGGGGGTCGCCTGCTGGCTGATCGGTCGGCGGATACCGCTGCGGCGCCTGGATTTCGCCTGCCGCGCGCCGAAAGACCGGCAGGACTATCGATCTTTTTTCGGCGCGCCCGTCCTGTTCGACCAGCCGCAAACCAATCTGGTTTTCGATTCCACCTACCTGCCCTTGCCGGTCGTGCGAAGTGAAACCGCATTGGAAAGCTTTCTGCGCGGCACGCCGGCAAATTTGCTGATCCGTTATCGCCACGACGACGATCTATCGGCCCGTATTCGTGCACGACTGGGCGCGATCGCCCCGATCAATTGGCCGGGGTTCGAGGAAATGGCAGCACAGCTGGGTCTGTCTACAGCCACGTTGCGCCGCAGGTTGCGCAGCGATGGGCAAAGCTTCGGCGCGATCAAGGATGAATTGCGCTCGGTCCTGGCCCAGCGGCTTTTGACGCAAGATATGACCGTAGCGCAGGTCGCGACGGAATTGGGTTACAGCGAACCCAGTGCGTTTCACCGCGCCTATATGAAATGGACCGGTCAAAGCCCCGGTGCGTTCAAACGCAACGCCTGACCCGACCGCCCACCACTTATGGGATCCGTGATCTGTCGATGAACTTGCGCAGTGCAAAGCGCGACCGGACGGCGCGGATATTTTCCAGCTTCAACAGCCGCGTTTGCAAAAAGCGCTCATATTCATCTAAACTTTCGACCGCCACTTCCAGCAGGAAATCCTGACTGCCCGTCATCAGCACGCCTGTCACGACCTCGGCGAAGCCTGCCACAGCCTGCTGAAACCGGGTCAGCTCATCGACGTGCTGCCGCTCCAATTCGACCGAGACAAAGACAGTAATGCCGAACCCGCTGGCGACCGGATCGATACGCGCGTGATAATCGGCAATCACGCCGCTTTCTTCCAGCCGGGCCAAGCGTCGCTTGCAGGGCGTTGCAGACAGGCCCACCTGTTCGGCCAATTCGGCCAGGGTGATACGCCCATGCTTCTGCACGGCGGCAAGAATCTTGCGGTCAATCGAATCTATGGTGATTTTCATATGCACTTCCTCAATTGACGAGTGAATAACACTAATATTTCCGCTTCATCCAGCCGTCAGGCCCCTATTTCCACCACACTCATGCGTATAATCTGAGCCAATCCAGCCATGGGGAGATAGCAGGATGACCTTGACCCTTACCGACGAAACCCCGCCCAAAGGTTTCGAGCGTCTGGTTCGCGCCGAAGACCCGGCCTCGGGGCTGCGCGCCCTGATCTGCATCCATTCAACCGCGCTTGGCCCTGCGGCGGGCGGTTGCCGGATGTGGAATTACGCCAGATGGGATGATGCGCGCCATGATGTGCAGCGCTTGGCCGAAGGCATGACCTATAAGAACGCCATGGCCGATCTGGGGCTTGGCGGCGGCAAATCTGTCATTCTGGGCGACGCCAAACGTGACAAAACCCCGGAATTGTTCCGCGCTTTTGGCCGCGCCATCAACGCACTGAATGGCAGCTACTACACGGCCGAGGATGTCGGCACATCGCCTGCCGATATTGCGCAGGCCGCAACAGAGACGCCCTATGCCGTCGGGTTGGAGGGCGGTCAATATGGCAGCGGCGACCCCTCGCCTTTCACGGCAGAGGGCGTTTTCCAATGCCTGCGCGTTGGCGCAAAACACGTCTTTGGCAGCGAAGATCTGACCGGCCGTCAGGTGCTGGTGCAGGGGTTGGGCCATGTCGGCATGTCGCTGGCCGAAAAGCTGCATGCAGCCGGAGCGGCATTGATCGTCACCGATATTGACCAAGCCGCGCTGGATCGCGCTGCCCGTGGTCTGGGCGCTACGGTGATCGCGCCGGATCAGGTATTTGCGACACAGATGGATATTTTTGCCCCCTGTGCATTGGGCGCGGTTCTGAATGACACGACCGGGCCGCAACTGACCGCCAAACTGATCTGTGGTGCGGCCAATAACCAGCTTGCCCATCCCGGTATCGCGGGCGCCCTGCACGCCCGTGGCATCCGCTATTTACCCGATTACGTGGTCAACGCTGGCGGCATCATCAGTGTGGCCGGGGAAATCCACAAAGCCGGTCCCGGCTATCGGCGTGATCGGCTGGCAGGGATCGCAGGTCGGGTTGATGCGATGCTGACGCGCGCCGAGCAGGAAGATCGCAACACAACCGAAATCGCCGCTGATATGGTAAAAGAGATTCTCGCCTCTGCGAACAGGAACGTTGCATGACCAATACTCCGCCGCTTACCCTGAATGTGCCAGAGCCGGGTTGCCGCCCCGGCGACACACCCGACTTTTCGGATTTCGTGATCCCGCGGGCAGGTGCCGTGGATCGACCGCCAGTTGACGTCGACCCCGACGACATCCGCGACATGGCCTTTTCGATCATCCGCGTCCTGAACAAGGACGCCGAGGCCGTTGGCCCATGGGCCGAGGGCCTGTCGCAGGAGGAATTGCTGCAAGGTCTGCGGCACATGATGCTGTTGCGGGCTTTTGATGCCCGGATGCTGACCGCGCAACGCCAGGGTAAGACCAGCTTTTACATGCAGCATCTGGGGGAAGAGGCTGTCAGCTGCGCCTTCGCGATGGCGCTGGAACCCGGCGACATGAACTTTCCGACCTATCGTCAGGCCGGATTGCTGATCGCGCGGGATTACCCGATGCAGACGATGATGAACCAGATCTATTCCAACGCGAAAGATCCTCTGCATGGGCGGCAATTGCCGATCATGTATTCGTCCAAGGATCATGGCTTCTTCAGCATCTCGGGCAATCTGGGCACGCAATTCGTGCAGGCTGTCGGCTGGGCCATGGCATCGGCCATTTCGGGCGACACGCGCATTTCTGCGGCGTGGATCGGCGATGGTTCGACCGCCGAAAGCGATTTTCACAGCGCGATGGTCTTTGCCTCGACTTATAATGCGCCGGTCATCCTGAATATCGTGAACAACCAGTGGGCAATCTCGACCTTTCAGGGGATTGCGCGGGGCGGCGTGGGCACATTTGCAGCACGCGGACACGGGTTCGGGATCGCCTCGGTCCGGGTCGATGGCAATGATTATCTGGCGGTGCATGCGGTTGCCAAATGGGCGGCGGAACGCGCGCGTCTGGGCCACGGCCCGACACTGATCGAACATGTGACCTATCGCGCGGGCGGCCATTCGACCAGCGATGATCCATCCGCCTATCGCGCCGCGGATGAGGGTGCGGCATGGCCGCTGGGCGATCCCATCGACCGGCTGAAACGTCATCTGATCCGCATTGGCGCATGGTCCGAAGAACGCCACATTCAGGCCGAAGCCCAGATCAGGGATGAGGTCGTCGCAGCCCAAAAAGCCGCCGAGGCGAATGGCACCCTGGGTCAGGGCACGGCCCCATCGGCCCGCGACATGTTTGAAGGTGTATTTGAAACCATGCCGCCGCATCTTGTCCGGCAGCGTCAGGAAGCAGGGTATTAAGATGGTGCAGATGACCATGATCGAGGCCCTGCGCGACGCCCATGATGTCGCCATGGCCAATGATGACCGCGTCGTCGTCTATGGCGAAGATGTCGGCTATTTCGGTGGCGTCTTTCGCGTGACGGCGGGGCTGCAAAAGAAATACGGCAAGTCGCGCTGCTTCGACGCGCCGATCAACGAGGCCGGTATCGTCGGCACCGCCATCGGCATGGCCGCCTATGGCCTGCGCCCGGTGATCGAGATTCAGTTCGCCGATTACGTCTATCCCGGCATGGACCAGATCGTGTCCGAGGCTGCACGCCTGCGTCACCGCTCGGCCGGGGATTTCACCTGCCCGCTGGTGATCCGCATGCCCACGGGCGGCGGCATCTTTGGCGGCCAGACGCACAGCCAATCACCCGAGGCGTTTTTTACCCATTCATCGGGCCTGAAAACCGTGGTCCCATCCAATCCGCGTGACGCCAAGGGGCTGTTGCTGGCGGCAATCGCCGATCCCGATCCGGTGATCTTTCTGGAACCGAAACGACTTTATAACGGCCCCTTCGACGGTCATCATGACCGCCCGGTGACAAGCTGGAAAAAGCATCCCTTGGGCGATGTTCCCGAAGGGAACGAGATCATTCCACTGGGTAAGGCCCGCATCACCCGTGAAGGCAAGGATGTCACCGTTCTGGCCTATGGCACCATGGTCTATGTGGCCGAAGCGGCGGCGGCGGAAACCGGTATCGACGCCGAAATCATCGATCTGCGCACGCTTTTGCCGATTGATCTGGATACGATCAAAGCCTCGGTCGAGAAAACCGGCCGCTGCGTGATCGTGCATGAGGCGACGAAAACTTCGGGTTTCGGGGCCGAACTGTCGGCTTTGGTGCAGGAAAACTGCTTCTATAGTCTGGAAGCGCCGATTATCCGCGTCACCGGATGGGACACACCCTATCCACATGCGCAGGAATGGGATTACTTCCCCGGCCCGGTCCGTGTCGGCGCCGCGTTGAAAACCGTGATGGAGCGCTAAGATGGGTATCTATGCAATCCGCCTGCCCGATATCGGCGAAGGCGTGGCCGAGGCTGAACTGACCGAATGGCACGTCAAACCCGGCGATGTCGTGAAGGAAGACGACGTCCTTGCCGCCGTGATGACCGACAAAGCGGCCATCGAGGTGCCCAGTTCCGTCAGCGGAACCGTGGTCGAACTGGGTGGTGAGATCGGGGACATGATCGCCGTGGGCGGCATCCTGATCCGGCTAGAGGTCGACGGCGAAGGCAATGAATCTGCGGCCGCGCCGGCGAAACCGGCAGAGGACAAACCCGCCGCTGAAACACCAGCCGCCGAAAAAGCAGCCGAAAAAGCAGCGCCCCTGAAACCGGCGGCGAAGCCTGTCGCCCCAGTCACGACCAAACCCCAGACCCCTGCGGTTGAGCGTGCCAAGGGCACCAAACCATTGGCCGCGCCCTCGGTTCGTGCCCGTGCCCGCGAAGAAGGCATCGACCTGCGCCACGTTCCCGGCACCGGACCAGCCGGTCGGATCAGCCATGACGATCTGAACAGCTTCATCGCCTCGGGCGGCATTCAGCAAGGCGGTGTGACGCGCGGCAAGAATACCGGGGTCGAGGAAATCCGCGTCGTCGGCATGCGCCGCAAGATCGCCGAAAAGATGGCGCTGTCGAAATCGCACATCCCCCACATCACCATCGTGGAAGAGGTCGACGTTTCCTCGTTGGAGGAGCTGCGCACCGCGCTGAACAAGAAATACAAGGATGCACGTCCCAAGCTGACCATCCTGCCCTTCCTGATGCGCGCGATTGTCGAATCCGTGCGCGAACAGCCTGATCTGAACGCCCGCTATGACGATGAGGCGGGCGTGATCCATCGTTATGGCGGCGTCCATATCGGCATCGCGACGCAAACCCCGGCTGGCCTGAATGTGCCCGTTGTCCACCATGCCGAATCCGGCAACCTGTGGGACAATGCCGAACAGGTGGCCGCGCTGGCCGAAGCTGCGCGCGAAGGCTCGATCTCGCGCGAGGCGCTGTCGGGCGGGACGATCACCATCACCTCACTTGGTCCGCTAGGCGCGATCGCCACGACCCCGATCATCAATTACCCCGAGGTTGCAATTGTCGGCGTCAACAAGATGGCCGTGCGCCCGGTCTGGGACGGCCAGCAATTCCAGCCGCGCAAGATGATGAACCTGTCCTGTTCATTCGACCATCGGGTGATCGACGGTTGGGATGCGGCGGTGTTTGTCCAGAAACTGAAAACCCTGCTGGAAACTCCGGCCATGCTGTTTGTCGAGGGCTGAAATGACTGATCTGACCTGTAAGCTTCTGGTGATCGGCGCCGGTCCGGGCGGCTATGTCTGTGGCATCCGCGCCGGGCAGCTGGGGATCGACACGATTGTCGTTGATCCACAGCCGCCGGGGGGCACCTGTTTGAACGTGGGCTGCATTCCGTCCAAGGCGCTGATTCATGCTGCCGATGAGTTCTACAATATCGTCCATGCGCCGCAGGGACCGTTGGGGATCTCGGTCGCGTCACCCTCGATCGATCTGGCGCAAACGGTGGCGTGGAAGGACGGCATTGTCGGGCGGCTGAACAGCGGTGTCGCCGGCTTGCTGAAAAAGGCGGGCAGTCGGCTGATCCGGGGCCATGCGGAATTCATTGACGGCAAGACCGTTCAGGTCACCGATGGCAATGACGTGCGGCGTATCCGCGCGGAATTTATTGTTATCGCCTCGGGTTCCGAGCCGGTGGAACTGCCTTTCCTGCCGTTTGGCGACGACATCATCTCATCAACCGGGGCGCTGGCGCTGGCTCAGGTTCCCAAGCGTCTGGCGGTTGTCGGTGGCGGCTATATCGGGCTGGAAATCGGCACGGCATTTGCCAAGCTGGGCAGCAAGGTCACTGTCATCGAGGCCGCAGATCGCATTCTGCCGCAATATGACGCGGCGCTGACCCGCCCTGTCATGGCGCGGCTGAAGGCATTGGGGATCGACGTCAGGACCGGCGTCAAAGCCGAAGGTTATGCAGGCAGCGCACTGCAAACCGATGCGGGTGACATTCCCGCCGACAAGGTGCTGGTCACGGTTGGCCGTCGCCCCCGCACGGCTGGCTTCCGTTTGGAAGAACTGTCCCTGACCATGAACGGCCCGTTCATCAAGATCAACGGCATGTGCCAAACCTCGATGCGGGGCGTTTATGCGATTGGCGACGTCACGGGCGAACCTATGCTGGCCCATCGTGCCATGGCTCAGGGCGAAATGGTCGCCGAACATGTCGCCGGTCACAATGTCAGTTGGGACAAGATGGCAATTCCCGCCGTCTGCTTTACCGACCCCGAGATTGTCACCTGCGGGGCAGCCCCCGGCGGTGAAGGCAGCAAATCTTCAGAATTCCCGTTTCAGGCCAATGGTCGCGCCATGACGACCGAACGCGAAGATGGTTTCGTCCGCATCGTCTGGCGCGAGGCGGATCGTGCGGTTCTTGGCATTCAGGCGGTTGGTGTGGGTATTTCGGAATTGTCTGCGGCCTTTTCGCTGGCCATTGAAATGGGCGCGACACTGGACGATATCGCCGCCACGATCCACGCGCACCCGACGCAATCGGAAGGCCTGCAAGAAGCCGCCTTGCGCGGTTTGGGTCACGCGCTGCATATCTAGCGATTGAAGAGGCATGCCATCTGCCGACAACCCGGCTTTCCCTGTCAGGCAAGACAGGGAGGCCGGGTTTTCCATTTTTATCACCTGCGTTACCGATCTGCGTAAGCCGGAAAGCCTTCAGGGCCCATCTGCGACCTTGTCATCGGGCATACATCGGTATACATCGGCATACAATTAGCTTGCCCTGCCCATCGGAACCTTCCGCGACGCAGTGCGCCAGCCCGAACCGCCATCAGACCATAGGGATCGTCATGAGCTTGTACACCGACTACCTAACAGAAATCGAAGCCCGCAAAGCCGAGGGATTGCATCCCAAGCCCATCGACGAAGATGCATTGGTGGCAGAGCTTATCACACAGATCGAAGATGCCGGCAGCGAATACCGCAAGGATTCGCTTGATTTCTTCATCTATAACACGCTGCCTGGCACGACCAGCGCAGCATCGGTCAAGGCGCAGTTCCTGAAGAAAATCATCCTTGCGGATGTCGTCGTCCCGGAAATCACCCCGACCTTCGCCTTTGAACTGCTGTCCCATATGAAGGGTGGCCCGTCGGTCGAAGTTCTTCTGGATCTGGCGCTTGGTGCCGATGCCCAAATCGCCCGGCAGGCAGGTGACGTGCTGAAGACGCAGGTATTCCTGTATGACGCGGACATGGTGCGTCTGGGCGACGCCCATGGGGCGGGAAATCCCGTCGCGAAGGATATCCTTGAAAGCTATGCGAAGGCAGAGTTCTTTACCAAGCTTCCTGACATCGAAGATGACATCAAAGTCGTGACCTATATCGCCGCCGAAGGCGATATCTCGACCGACCTGCTGTCGCCGGGCAATCAGGCCCATTCGCGATCCGACCGTGAATTGCATGGTAAGTGCATGATCACGCCAGAAGCGCAGGCAGAAATTCAGGCATTGCAGCGGCAGCATCCAGACAAGCGTGTGATGCTGATTGCCGAAAAAGGCACGATGGGTGTGGGATCGTCGCGAATGTCGGGCGTGAACAACGTCGCCCTGTGGACAGGCAAACAGGCCAGCCCCTATGTGCCCTTCGTCAACATTGCCCCGGTGGTTGCAGGCACGAACGGGATTTCGCCGATCTTTCTGACCACGGTCGATGTGACCGGGGGGATCGGTATCAACCTGAAAAACTGGGTCAGGAAAACCGATGAAGATGGCAAGCCCATCCTGAACAACGATGGCAACCCGATCCTGGAGCAGAAATATTCGGTCGAGACTGGCACCGTTCTGATCATCAACACCAAAGACAAGAAGCTTTGCGACGAAAACGGCAAAGAGTTGGTCGATATCGCTGCCGCCTTCACGCCGCAGAAGACCGAGTTCATGAAGGCAGGCGGTTCTTATGCCATCGTCTTTGGCAAGAAGTTGCAGACATTTGCCGCAGAAACGCTTGGGATCAATCCGACCCCTGTCTTTGCCCCGAACAAAGAAATCTCGATCGAAGGTCAAGGCCTGACGGCGGTCGAGAAGATCTTCAACCGCAACGCTGTCGGTGTGCTGGGCAGCAAAATCCTCCACGCAGGATCGGACGCGCGGGTCAAGGTGAACATCGTCGGTTCGCAAGACACCACCGGCCTGATGACCGCCCAAGAGCTTGAAGCGATGGCTGCGACGGTCATTTCCCCGATCGTGGACGGTGCTTATCAGTCGGGTTGCCACACGGCTTCCGTGTGGGACAAGAAGGCCCAGGCCAATATCCCGAAACTGATGAACTTCATGAACAATTTCGGCCTGATTACCGCCCGTGATCCAAAGGGCGTCTATCACGCCATGACCGACGTGATTCACAAGGTTCTGAACGACATCACCGTGGATGATTGGGCAATCATCATCGGTGGCGACAGCCACACCCGCATGTCCAAGGGCGTCGCCTTTGGCGCGGATTCGGGCACTGTGGCATTGGCCCTTGCGACGGGCGAAGCGACCATGCCCATCCCGCAATCGGTGAAAGTGACGTTCAAAGGCACCATGCAACCGCATATGGATTTCCGCGACGTGGTTCACGCAACCCAAGCCCAGATGCTGAAGCAATGCGGCGACAACGTGTTCCAGGGCCGCGTGATCGAGGTCCATATCGGAACGTTGCTGGCCGACCAGGCCTTTACCTTTACCGACTGGACGGCCGAGATGAAGGCCAAGGCGTCTATCTGCATCTCGCAGGACGATACCCTGATCCAATCGCTGGAAATCGCGAAAAACCGTATCCAGATCATGATCGACAAGGGCATGGAGAACGGGGCCAAGACCCTGCGCGGTCTGATCGCCAAGGCCGACAAGCGTATTGCCGAAATCCGTTCGGGCGAAAAACCCGCGCTGGCCCCCGATGAGAACGCAAAATATTTTGCAGAGGTCGTGGTGGATCTGGATCTGATCGACGAACCGATGATCGCAGATCCCGATGTAAATAACGCTGATGTTTCAAAGCGCTATACCCATGACACAATCCGCCCCGTGTCCTATTACGGCGGCACGAAAAAGGTCGATCTGGGCTTTGTCGGTTCTTGCATGGTGCATAAGGGTGATATGAAAATCGTCGCCCAGATGCTGAAAAACATCGAGAAATCGCAAGGCAAGGTCGAATTCAAGGCGCCTTTGGTCGTGGCTGCGCCAACCTATAATATCATCGACGAGTTGAAAGCCGAAGGTGACTGGGAAATCTTGCAAAAGTATTCCGGCTTCGAATTTGACGATATGCTGCCCAAAAGCACCGCCCGCACGGAATACGAAAATATTCTGTATCTTGAACGGCCGGGCTGTAACCTGTGCATGGGCAATCAGGAAAAGGCCGCAAAAGGCGATACGGTTCTGGCCACTTCGACGCGCCTTTTCCAAGGGCGGGTTGTTGAGGATGCCCCTGAGAAAAAGGGTGAATCGCTGCTTGCGTCGACGCCGGTCGTTGTGCTTGCGGCAATTCTGGGCAGAACGCCCAGTGCTGACGAATACAAAGACGCCGTTCAGGGCATTGATCTGACCAAATTCGCGCCGCCGTTGGAAAAGCCGGGGATGGCGCGGTCAGTTCATTTCTAAGCGGCAGACGAAACAACCCCATTCAAACCGGCAGCAGATCCGTTCTGCTGCCGGTCGCATATAGCCACCTCTCGCCCGCATCGATGGCGTGACTGCAAACCCGCAGTTTGTGATTACGGATGGCTTCGCGGCCCAGGTATCAGATGGCGCCCACGCGACACACCGTTTGAGGGCCGTCGGGAAACTCGGGGGTTCCGGTCCAACTGGGCATCATCATATCCCCGGTATCCGAACTGATAAGGTGTGAGTTGGCCAGCAACCATGCCTTTGCAACAAGACCATCGGACTTTACCAAACGCCCTGTGGAAATCGCCAAAGACAGAAAGCCACACACCAGCGCGGCCGCGGCCGAAGTGCCACCAAACCGGCAGAAATACGAACCGAACTCGCGCAGGCGCATATCCGGGTATTCCTGTTGAAACGGGCTGCTGGAATAGCCACCCCTGCCCGGAACATCTGTCGCAATCACGTCAAAGCTGGAAAATTTGTGATTGCTGTTCGTGTCAGGCACGCCGACAGCATCATAGTCCGGGCGCATCTCATCCAGCCGCACCTCGACCCGATCGAAAACTTCTGCATCATTGCTGGGGGCGAAAACGGTCGCGCTTTCCGGGCTGGAATAACTGCTGCGATATCCTTTGGCATTGATTGCACCGACCGAAATGATGCCATTGTGGTCGGTCGCAAGATTGGCTGGATAGATGGCATTTTCCTCATTCGCGTTTCCCGCTGCGCAGATCACCGGGCATTGTTTGGACACTGCCACGATCAACTGCGCCAATTCGGTCCACATTTCCTTTTCTTCGGGTTTAAGCGGCACGCGCCGTGTCGCCTGCTGCAAATCCTGCTGACCCACCATCACATCGGTCAGTTCCGGCACGATCCGCGACGGATCGGGAATGGCACGGGGCAGTAAAATCAAATCCGCCTTGATCAGATGCGCGTAAAGAAAGGCCAGTAAAAGCGATTCAGGATGCGGATCAAAATTCGTGGATATCTGAACGATCTCGCAGGTCGGATCGACACCCATATAGGGCAAGGGCAGTTGGGAAATATGCCCCGTGATATCTACCTGAGCCGCGATCGACGGGCGCGCTCCGACCAATCCGGCCACGCAAGTCCCGTGGGTCGAGAAGGTCGGTGAGACGCAGGGCTTGATCCCGCGATAATGCGCTGTTGAGCCAATGGAGAGGCGATCAACAAATTCTGTCAGCAACCGGCGGGCATGGGGCAGCCCGTCAGAAATATCCGTTTCCCATTCCAGCGGAAGGTTTCCGATCGGCTGCTTTCCATCCATGAAGCAGGAAAATGACCCCAATCGGGCCGAAAACAGATCAAGGGAAAGATCACGATTGACCACTCCCACAAGGTTGGGATGTTCAACCGCGACCGAGGTATCGATGATGGCCACACGCGTAGGCGGGTCGCAACGCTCCACCGACCAGCCATTCGGGGCGCTGTCCGCCGCAAGGACCCCCAGGGTTTTCAGATGCCAAAGCGCATCATAGCTGGGATAGGTTTCACTGGCCGGAAGAGGATTTTCAATGTTCATCTGTTCATACCCATTCAGCAAGAGCGGCAAGCATCTGATCTTCGCACACACGTTCAAGACAAGGTGTCAGCATTCGCGCCAACTGGTATCCCGCTTCCGTATCCGATCTGTAATGCACCCCCGCCCATTCACGGTTTTCCGCAATACGACGGGCGCTGTTCATCAATTCGGAACTGGCGGGATGTTCGGGCAGAATGCGCGAAAAGATGAAGGCGACGGAAAATGACTGCAGCGAATGGTTCGACGGATACGACTGATGCGGCGGATTGGGCAAAAGCGGGTTCAACCGCGGTTCGATCTGATTGGGCCGCACCACGTTATATCGGTCTTTGTAGCGCAGCCCTATTTCATCCGTCAGGGCAATGACGACGTAAAACAACCTTTCGGTCGCCTCGAAGCCACTAAACCCTTCGATCCCAAGCGGGCGCAGATAGCCTGACAGTTCCAGATTGGCTTCGCGCAGGATTTCCTCGATTCTGTTGCTTTCAGGCTCGGTCTTACGCAACGCCTGCTTTATCAAAAGCTCTTTGGCATCGGCGCGCAACATTTCAGGGGATGGCGGTAAAGGCACGGGAAGGTCGATCCAATCCGCCTTCATTGCATGAAGTTTGTCACGCTCTTTCCACGGCTCCAAAATACCGCCATGAGTGCCGGCATCCTCGTTTCGATTGCGATTTCGGTTCCGGTTTCTGTTGCGATTGCGGTTTCGGTTCAGGGAAAGGACCGACAGGACCGACCCGGACTGGGCCGAGGTCTCGGGATTGGATACGGTTTGCACGATACCGTCGTTCAGAACCAACCCGCTGGCCGTCACCGTGAAATGGTTTGAGTGCAGAATGTCCAGCCTAACCATGAAATCTACTCCGTATATCGCTTGATCGCCTCGATCAGGGTGGCTTCTTTTTCTTTTTGAGAGATACGAAACCGCTCTTTCTGCACCTCATGATCAGCAAATTGCGGATCAGTCAGCAAAAGCGATTTATAAACGTCCTGCGCTTCGTCCCTGCGTCCTTCCAGACCAAGATTCACCAGAAGATAGCGTTTTGCAGCGTTGAAACGGGGCTGCTTGCCAAGCGCATTTCTGGCGGCAACGATGGCCTGACGGCTGTCACCGATCATTGTCGAGGTCATCGCCAGCGTTGTGTCATAACTGTAGCTGATGGGACTGAAGCCGCCCAGATAGACAGCTCTTTTCGCGGCCTTATGCGCGGCTGCATAATCCCCGATATACAGCTTGTGCAGCGCATAATGGTCCCACACGAAGGCCTGATTGCGGTTAAGGTTCAGTGCTTTTTCCAGCAAATCACCGGCGCGTTCGTGATCGCGGAACACATAACCCATGGTGTGACCCAGACAGGCCAGCGAGATTGCGTTGAACGGATTGTCATTTAACGCCTTGCGCGCCAGCCTGCTGGTTTCATTAGCTGAAAATGCGTCCAGCGTGCCAAGGTTTTCGCCGACCTTGAACGACGCGGCATAGGCCTGCAATGAGGTGTAAAGCGTGTCCGGGTATCGCTCGATCATAAGATTCAGGATCGCTTCGGTATTGGACAGCGAATTGCGGTCCAGCCGGAACATCATGTTCAGCGCCGTATAGCCCGCCAACATCGGTCCCGGGGTCTGCCGTGTATCGCGCTGTCGCGACCGCAAGATGAACTTTGCCAGACGGTCGACATTCTGGCTGACAAAGCCCGAGATGACGTTGGCGTCAGGATCATACAGCTCATCCACCGACACCTGAATCGATTGGCTCCATTCAAGCGCCATATGTGCCGCGCTATACAAAAAGAAGGTCAGCGTCAGGCTTTTATGGACCTGCAACGTGCGAACGCGAATGTAATACTCGGTCTCATATGCGCCCAGAAACCTGTCCGAAGGCGTTTCGGCATCCCGCAGATCGTAGATATCGACGGGCTGAAGTTCGCTTAAATTCTGGGCTATGCCCTCCAGCAACCGATCCGCCAGATGCATCGTTGACGCATCGCATCCTTGCTGAATATTGGGAAGAATTCCCAATGAGGATCGGGGTTCAGGATTATATGGCGCGACCAGCACTTGAACCGATCTGGACCCGGGATTGGGTTTGGGCGTGTTCTTCTGCTGTTCGAACAATGCGGCCGCTTTATCTTGCCAAAGCTGACGTTCAAACAGCAACCACTCCTCGAACTCCTCGTCACGAATATCGATGCCTTCCAACAGTTCCGTTTCAGGCTCGATCCCCAGAACAGAAAGCTGCGCCGGATCATCCTGAACAACCCAATAGTCAATCCAAAGGGCATTATCGCGAAGGGCGATAGAGTTTCGGTCGACCCGCAAGATACCGTCAGACAATCCACCAAGATCCTTGCGCAGCTCGAATATCAACTGACGCAAACTGGTTGACGATTTTTCTTCGTCGCTCTGGCTCCACAGCTTGTCTCTTAGCCAGACCCGCGTCCGCTCTCTGCGGGGGGCAAGGGCCAACAGGGCCAATAATGCCTGTGCCTTCTTGATCCGTGGTGCGCAATTTTCAGACTGACCACGCCGGAGTCCAAACGGTCCCAGCAGAAAAAGCTGGGCAACGGGTCCATTGTTACCGGGTACTTCTGTCACTTCGGTATTTGCGGGTGCGTTTGGAAGGGCGACGGGGAAAAAAACTGGCTCCCTGCCTAATATCGATACCGGTTCTTCGAACGTTCTAACCGGCGTAGCACAAAGCAGGGCACTGTCACAATCATACTTGATTTTGATAGAATGGTCCATCAACTTAGATGCCCCTGCCCTTCCAAACGCAGAATCAGCATCGGATTTCTACCGTTATTTATCCGTTAGTTAGCACTGCTGCTCATCCACAAAGAAACAAAAGAGTTCAGGTTGGAAACGCACGCCCGGTAGTTAAACCTGCTGCAAATATCGCAGGGGCAAATCGACGTCTTTGTTGGCAGTGCCACCAATTGATGAGCTTCGCGGCCTTTTGCCCCACACCCAGTCCGGCTTGAAACAGCCCCGGCTATCAGACGCTTCGCTTCCGCCCGAAAACCATCCCATGCACCCTGTCGCGCGCGTGGCATCCCCGCTCCGTTACCAGCTTATCTCGCGAACGGGAAGACCCCATGAACGCGGTAATCCATTGGAAATACGAGGATGTTTCGCGCCGTCCCGTGTCCGTCGAGGGGCACTCGAGGAGGGACACAGGCCATTCAGAGACCCATTCCGCGTCAGGCGCCCAGTCTCCGAAAAGCGGATGGCCCTGCCAACGCCCTTTGAAGCAAAAAGAAAAAAGGCTCCAATCGGGGGCCCCTGGACGGATTCGGTGTCTGAATGTGGCGGACAGTGAAAAATCCATGTGCAACCATCTACGCGCCTCAAGGAACCTCAAGAATGCCATTTACCGACCTGTAAAACATAAACTATTTCTGTCACACGCCCTCATTAGGCCGCATGCGGATTCAGGCAAGCGCAGCGCCGTTGCATACCCTTTCTCTGTCCGGGTAGCACCGGAAGGAGAAGAACCTGACCCTCACCGTCAAACAATCGAGGCCGCGAAATTCGGCGTCACGAAGGAGCGTCTCAGCGATGGCAATGGCCTTTATCCAAGGCTCTACCCGTCTGGCAAGAAGGCCTTTCAGGTGCAGATTTCGGTCACCGCAGGACGGCGCAAGCGCGTCTGGATCAATCTCGGCGATTTTCCCGGGGTCAGCCCGCGACAGGCGCAATCGGCTGAGCGTCCCCGTTCCGAAACCCCGTTTCGGGAGGTGGCCGGAATCGGGTTCACCCGCAAACGCTGCGCCCTGAAAAACGGCAAGCACTTTGCCCGGAACAGGACGACGATCACGACCCAAGCCTTTCCCAGCCTTGCCGACCGCCCCATCGGTCAGATCGAGCGGCGCGAGGTCGTCGAACCGATGCCCGACTCCTCCCCGGGAACATGCCTCGGGTTCGAGCTCATGCTCATAGTCTTCCGCCCGATGAAGTGGATTGATGGCTTGCCGGAATTAGGGCTGTGGACCAACCTTCCGGAGCGGGACAAGCGTTCCGAAACCACCTTGTGCGCCTTCGGGCCTGACGTAATCATACAGCGTCGGCCGCGAGAGCGCCGCGAGGGTGACAAGACGCTCGACAACCGACAGCTTCTGCAGGTTCTTGACCGGATAGTTTCCTGTCACGGAATAGGCTGGCACAAAGCCGTAGATTTGATATGGTTCCAACGGGCCAAGATGCTCCAGCGCCCAAGGAAAAATCTCGACGCCATTCTCGTCTTTTGCTTCCAGGCGATGCGCGCCGGTTGCGATCCCGGAATAATATACTCCGACGAATTCCGATTGAGGATACTCAGCCTGAGGTCCCCGCCAAGTCACAATACCAAAACCAAGATCGATCTTCATCGATCTACCTTGCCCCATGGCCACATTAATGACACCAAGGGCGTTATACCCAAACGGAATCAGATCATCCGGATGATAGTCTGGATCATCTGCAAAGATCTCCTCAATAACAGGTCTCAGCTGGCCGGGATCGCAGACCCAATATTTCCCACTGTTCAGCGATCCCCAACCCTCTTCAATCCACCATCGCATCAACATTTCCGGCACACGCCCGCGCCAATACGCAATCTGCTCTTCAGTCGGAAAAGTCTGAAAGGCTGGCGGCGCATATTCCTTGACCAGATCACTATACCAATCTTCATCTGTATATGCCGACATATTGCATCTCCTTCATCGTCCCGGATCGACGAAAAATCAAAAAGTGGCAGGGAGGCGGTACGGGTCGATCATGGCATGACAGGAGCGCGCCTGTCCGGCGTCGAAATGGGCACAATCCCGCACAGCAAACGCAATAGCGGCTGGCTCAGCCAACCTGTCTGATTTCACGCAATCCAAAATTGCTCGTCGTCCCCCAGTCGATCAACGTGAATGGCTGCAACTGGGCCAGAAAAGAATAATGCTCAGGAGCAGGCAGCTTTTCCAGTTTATCCAACGTTCGATACCCGCCCATAGGTAAGGCTAAACGAAAGCCGTAGCATTCACGGTAGCCAAGAGGGCCAAGTTTCCTTTTTGCACGTTTGAAGAGCAATACTCCGTATTCATCCTCTTCATCAAAAACATCAGGATCCATGCTATCTATCAGAGAGGAAAAATTTATCTCCGGCCGTTTCATAAATGATTCCGGCCTAATAAATCCATTGCATGCCATAGTTGCATTGATCAGGTTAATATCAATCCCACCGTATCTGGAGCTCCAGCAATACAACCTTCCAAAAGCGGAGTGCCCGACAACAATTGTATCACGGTGATGAAAATCCGGGTCCCCCTGAAAAATTAAAGGCAAGATTCCTGAAAACACCCCAGGATCTCCAACCAACAATCTTCCGTCATATGCCGAAAAACATTGATACTGCATAAGGAAGGAAACCGCATCAGGGGGTATTAGATATTCCTTTCCATACTTCTCCCAGTCAACCAAGTCCCCAGGGAATACCACTGGATGAGATTTTTCTACATAATATTCATAGTCTTCGCTGATTTTCGACATCAGCAATCCTCCAGCGCAACGTCCATCTTTTCTTGCTTGCCCTTGATACGTTCGGCATATTCATCCATCTTATCAAGCCTCCCTTTCTTGATCCACTTGCTGCCGATTGATGAGTTGATACCTCGGTGGCCCATTCTCCAAATTTTATCGAGCCCGCCAGCCACCAGGTCAAGCGCGTGAAGCGCGGCAAGTCCTTTGGCCTCATCGTTCGCTAGCTGTTCCGCTTGACGCTTGCTATACCCTTCAGTTTCCAGAAGCGCATCTCTTCTTTTTTCCAGCCACTCCTTCCGTGCCTCCCTTTGCGCGGCCCCGCCTCTAGTGGTCTCACCTTCTTTATAAGCTCGACGCCGTTCCAGATACTCTTCCGGCGACATGTCGTTCAGTTCTTCTTCCTGCTTTTTCAGCTGATCGCGATACTCGTCGCGGTCATATTTATCTGACACCTCGAAGCATTCGACCTCGTGCTTTTCGCTTGCGACCGCTGAGACCCGGACGCCTGCGCCCGCACCGGCCCCCGCGGGCGCCGTTGCCTGATCCTGGATATCCTCCCACGCTTGCTTTCTGATCCCATCGGCGAGGTCGTAATCACCGGCTGGAAGAGCTGTCGAACGGACCTGGGCGGCTGCGTTGCCCAGAATCTCCATCTGCGGTGCGCTCAGTCCTTTCCCCGGGGTTCCGGCATAATAATCCAACTCGCTCAGGATGCCTTCGATCCGCCGTTGCGTCGCACGACCCCCGGTAATCGCATCCACCAGCTCGATAATGAGGGATTTTCCGAAGCCACCCCGACGCCCCAGGCCTGTCTGTGGTTTCACCTGCGTCGGTGGGGCCGCACTGCCAGCTTTGCTTCCGCCGCTGAACAGGCCGCCGCCTGCATCCGTCATCGTTCCTGTCGCGGCCTGCGCGACCTGATAGGGTTCGAAAGGCATCTCCTGCGCCACCAGCGACCCGGGGAGTGGATCGTCGTCGATGGGCGCTGCATAGCTGCGCGTATCCCTGCACTGCCGATATCGTAGACGTCATAGGCGGTCGAAATGACGTTTCGCACCGCTCGAACCGTGTGCCTTGGTGCTCGGTGGGACCGGCTCGCGTTGATCGCTTGATCTAACTCAAGACCGCAGCGAGCAGATTTACGAGGCCCCTGCCTGCGGTATATCCCGGATCACGCCGGGGGTCGTAGACTGTCACCTGCATACCCGCCGCGTCGTAGGGCCGGGCTGCTTTCAACAATCTTTCTATCTCTTCCCAGGAGAATCCGTCGGCCTGGGGCGAATCCACCGCTGGCATGATAGCAGAGTCGATCGCGTCAACATCTAGATGTAGCCAGTGGTTATGACCGTGGGCTGTGATTGCAGCCAAAGCTAATTCCGTGGCTGCTTCTATCCCTTCCTCGCGCATCGCGGGGAGCGATCGATAGTAGAAGCCCGCATTCTCGATTGCCGGAATGGGAGCTTCTCGGCGACGGTTGAAGTCGCGATTGCCAAGAACTGCCACGTTGGTCGTCACGACATACGGTCGACGGCTCTCGATATTCGTCAACGCACTTGGCCCCCACCCGGTTGCCAACGCGAGATCCATGCCAGCCGCGCCGCCTGTCCCGGATTGTTCGGGGAGATAGAAATCGGTGTGCCCGTCAACGAAAAGGAGTGCGGGATCACCTAGCCGCCGCAGGCCCAACATTGAACCGATCAGCAGACTGCAATCGCCGCCAATAACCAACGGAAAACGGTCAGATTTTACGACGCTCTCGACCGCGTCTGCAAGTCGGACAGCGTGCTCGGCAATTGCCGCGATGTTGCGGATGTTGATCGAGCGCCCATCATCAGCTGAGTACGGCTGCGGCTGGACGCTGATAACCTCCGCAACGTCCAACCGCGCATGCAGTCCGAGATCGCGTAACACCGCTGGACTGTGTAGCGTACCGGGTTCGCATCCGGGCTCCGGCGGCATCAAGCCCAGATTTGAGGGCGCCTCTATAAGGACGATAGGTCGTTGTGTCATTTCGACGTTCCTCTCGCCTCGACATTCCATGTTTCAAAAGTATCGTCGTCCTGCACGACAAGAGTGTCATGTAGATTGACAACTGAGCAGGAATGGTTGGGTAGCACAAGAAATCGCTCGCCAATCCGAAGATCAGGCCCGCCGTTCCGTGAAACAAATCCATGCTCTTCTGAAAGCTTCAACACGCTGAGACGCGCGCCAGTGTCGTCCCGATCAATTGCGATTGCGGTCCCATATCCTGCGAGACCCGAACTGCCGTGCGGCCCGAGATCGGAGCTTAGCGCCTTTGAACCGGCGTCAACGATGTAGGCTCCAGCATTTCAGCTAACAATTGTAGTCACGACACCCAAGGCAATATCGCTCTCACGCCCACAGACCCAGACACTGTCCCGGCTCTCGATAAAATGTCGGTCAGGGCAGCCTCAGCAACGGGCACATTCAGCGCGTCCTTCGTGGCCTGCCCCGCGATCCCGGCAAGCGCGGCAAACAGGCCCAGCTTGCCGCCGCCAACCGTCAGGTTCATCGAGCCGCCGATGCGTTCCTGATGGTTGCTGCCGATCTCGATCGACTTGTTGCTACCCACGCTTTCGATCTGATCGTTGTCCACCCGCTTCATGCGGTTGTTGAGGACCTTCAGTGTCTGGTCCTTCTGGGCGTGGATGGCAATGTTCTCCTGCCCTTGCTCATCCTCGAACGCGATCTCGTTGAAGCCTTGTCCTTTATGCGTGTTCGACCGCCACACCGCCTTGGTCTTATGCGCGGGCAGCGGGTATGGCGCATCGTTCTTGCCGTTGAACACATTGCCCACCACGACCGGCTTGTCGGGATCGCCTTCAAGGAACTCGACCAGCACCTCCATCCCGATCCTTGGGATGACCATGCCGCCCCAGCCGGCGCCGGCCCAGTTCTGGCTGACCCGGCAGCGCATCGAATAGGCGTTCGCCAGATCCCAGTGGAACCGCACCAGGATGCGACCATATTCGTCGCAGTCGATCTCGCCCTCGCCGACGACCTCGGCGGTCTGCGGGCCCTGCACCACCGCCGCGGGCGTGCGGCGTGGCGGGGCCATCGGCGCGGTGTCGGGCATCAGGGTGTAGCTGCCGGTGAAGCTGTAGCCGTCGCTGCCGGGACCGCCCGAGCCATAGGCCTCGCTGACAAAGTGATGGCTGGCCGAGAGGCACAGATAGGTCTCACCCGTTCCCGGCACCTTGTCGCCTGACAAGGTCACCCGCATGCCGGCGCCGAGGCTGACGCAATCGCCCACCGCCCGGTTGCGCCGATCCGCGCCGCGCTCCTGCTCGGTCCTGAGCC
>NZ_JACOQL010000017.1 GCF_014490725.1 Paracoccus amoyensis | reverse complement strand
GCATATGTTTCCCGCTCGACATGGCCCATGTGTGGATGCCTCCCGGTATGCAAGGAATTTTTGAACCTATGAGCCTGTGATCGAGTACGGTCATGTGTCAGGCCTCGATATGCGGCCTTTCCCATGCCGCGGGCCGGTATGGTGATGCGTGGATCGGGTCCAGATCACAGTAGCGAGCTCTGGGCGCTCTGGGCCAGCCTGGTTTTCCCGATCCCGATCTGGACGATCATTTGCCCATTCAGGTCCCTGTCTTCCTCACATCCCCGATGTACGGCGGATGATGCTGGTCCGCCCGCTCAGGCGGCGATCATCGCCGGACCCCGGTATTCCTCCTGTTTCGTCATCATGGCCCAAATGCCCCGCGCCATCTTGTTGGCCAACGCGATCGCGACAACGGCTCGCCGCTTTTCCGCCAACATTCGGGCAAGCCAGGAACCTGCAACAGCACCCTTGCGCAGTGCCCATCGCACGATCGCCATCGCACCGATGATGAGCAGCCGGCGAATGTCGCGCTGTCCCATCTTGGACGTTCGACCCAGTCGTTGTTTGCCGCCGGTCGAATTCTGTCGTGGCACCAGCCCCAGCCAGGCCGCAAAGTCGCGTCCGCGCCGAAAGGACTCCATATGTGGCGCGAAGGTTTCAACAGCCATGGCGCAGATAGGCCCCACACCCGGCATGGTGCGCAGGCGACGGGTTATCGCGCCGTGCTTCGACAGGGCGTCGATCTGCTTCGCCATAGCCGCCAGCCGCGCCGAGAACTGACTGATCTGAGTGAGCATGTCCCGACAGATGTCGCGTGCAAGATCGGGCAGGCTGGTGTCCGCGTCCTCAATGATCTCCTCAAGGCGCCGCAGATTGTTTATACCTTGCGGCGCGATATGGCCGAACTCACCCAGATGCGCACGGAGAGCGTTAACCATTTCGGTGCGCTGATTGACGACCTGTTCGCGGGCACGGAACAGGACCGCTCGGGCCTGTTGGTCCTCGCTCTTGACGGTGACAAAGCGCATCGTCGGCCGCAGTGCAGCCTCGACGATTGCTTCCGCATCGGCTGCATCATTCTTCTGTCGCTTCACGAACGGTTTCACGTAGATCGGGGCGATCAGCCGGGCCTCATGGCCAATGCGCGTCATTTCACGTGCCCAGAAATGCGAGCCGCCGCAGGCTTCCATCGCAACGATACAACGCGGCTGTTCCGCCATGAATTGCAGAAGCTGCGGTCGGGTCAGTTTCTTTCGGAACAGGACGGAACCGTCCGCCGCAGCTCCATGCAGGTGAAAGACATTCTTTGCGAGATCGATGCCGATGATGGTAGCTTTCTTCATGGATGCCTCCTTCCATTTCCTTGCGTTTGACACTTCAAGGTCTGGCACATCGCGATGCCGTCGGGGAGGGAGGCATCCACCCCATCACAG
>NZ_JACOQL010000016.1 GCF_014490725.1 Paracoccus amoyensis | reverse complement strand
GGCATCGTGGATCAACCGAGCCTGCCACGCTTCACGGCCTATACGAATTACGACAACTATGTCGCCACCGACAGCTGGACGACGATTGGCATCAATGTGGCCGAATATAATGACCAGGGCTGCTTTGATGCCGCGACTAACCGCTTCGTCGCGCCGGTCGCCGGAACCTACCTCTTCGGGGCATCGCTGCTCTTCAAGATCAATTCCAGCAGCAACGCCCGGATGCGCGGGCGGCTGGCGCTGAATGGGTCCACGGAAATCAAGGGCTCGCTGGGCGAGATATCCAGCGCGCATGTGTCCGAAGCCACGGCACTCTGGCTGCAGACCATGGTGTCGCTGGAAGCGGGCGATACCGTCGCGCTGCAGGGCACGTTCCGGGCGGCGGACGGGTATTTCGCCGCCGACCACACCACATTCTGGGGAGCGAAGATCGGATGACACCGAAGCGTCTCGACGACATGCTGCAGATGAGCGAGAGCGAATTCGAGGATCTGCTGGCGCGCGCCGCGCAGGAGGGCGCACGGCGCGCGCTGGTCAATGCCGGTCTCGACGGCAAGGAAGCTGCCCTCGATATCCGCGACCTGCGCGCGCTCTTGGAGGGCATCCGGCTGATGCGCCGGACGGCCGCACAGACAATCATCCGCATGCTGACCGCAGGCCTGATCCTGACCCTGCTGGCCGGGATTGCGCTGAAGCTGAAACTCTTCGGCGAGACCGGCTGATCCGCCGCGCGGCAATCAGAGCCACCCACACACCCATCACCCCATGGCCCGCCCATCCGCCGGGCTTTTTCGTATCCGGAGGATATCCATGACCACCCGTTTCTACCGCCATTGGCGCGACGTGCCGAAAGACAGCTGGCGCTGGCCGCACTTCTCGCCCGCCGAGATCGCCTGCCGCGGCACCGGATCAATCCTGGTCCATGAAGAGGCCCTCAACCGGCTGCAGGCGCTCCGCACCCGCCTCGGCAAATCGCTGATCGTGAACTCGGCCTATCGCAGCCCAGAGCATAATGCCCGGGTGCGCGGTGCCAAACGTTCCAAGCACCTGGAAGGCATCGCCTTCGACATCTCCATGGCAAATCACGATCCGGCGGCTTTCGAGAAGGCGGCAAGGGCCGAAGGCTTTCTGGGCTTCGGCACCTATCCTCGGTCCGGCTTCATACATATCGATCTCGGCCCCGCCCGGCGCTGGGGCGAGCCGTTTCCGGCCCGCGCCATCCCCTTCGCCGAAGATCAGCCGCCCGCGCGGGAGCACCTGGCCGACAGCCGCACGATGAAAGGCAGCGGCGCAGCCGGGCTCGCGACCGTCGGCGCGGCCGGCATCGAGATTGCCCAGGACACGCTCGGCGACGCACAATCGGCGATCCAGCCGCTGATCCCATATCTCGACATCTTGCGCTGGGCCTTCATCGCCCTGGCGCTGGCCGGGATCGGCCTGACCGTCTGGGCCCGGCTCGACGACTGGAACCGGGGGCGTCGGTGATGGGCGCCCTCGCTGCGCTGCTGGCGTCGCGCTGGGCGCGGCGGCTGGCCATCGGGATCGCGCTGATCGGCGCGGTCCTGCATTTTCTCATCAACCTGCGGCGTGCCGGTGAAACCGCCGGTCGCCACGCCGAACGCCTGAACCAGATGGATCGCCTGAATGACATCCAACGTCGCATGCTGGAGGCATCCAGTACCCGTCCTCGTGATCGCGATGAGCTTGCTGAGCGCCTGCGCGACGGGCGGTTCTGATCCAAGTCGCGCGGTCTGCCCGCCAGTCGTGGCTTATGATCAGGCCGCGCAGGAAAAGGCAGCGGCGGAGGTGGCGAACTTACCTGAGGATGCCGCGCTGGTCGGGATGATGGCGGATTACGCAGTCATACGGGCGCAGACGCGGGCGTGC
>NZ_JACOQL010000015.1 GCF_014490725.1 Paracoccus amoyensis | reverse complement strand
GGCGCCGCATCCGTGATTTTGTTTCCTCTGCTTTTTGACATTGATGATGAATGAAGGGATATGCGGGCGGTTTGGTCGTATTCGACCAAGGTCTTGCATATCGGCTCTCTAGCGCAAGCGATGATGAGAGTGTCAGCTTCACTGTTTGTCGGCTCACGCGAGTGAGAACGATGAACGGATGATTATTTAACTTCGGTTAAGTGACAGATGTGCAAGGTTCGACGTCAAGGACAAGCGTTTCGGCGCTTTTCAACTTGAGAGTTTGATCCTGGCTCAGAACGAACGCTGGCGGCAGGCCTAACACATGCAAGTCGAGCGAGACCTTCGGGTCTAGCGGCGGACGGGTGAGTAACGCGTGGGAATATGCCCTTTGGTACGGAATAGCCTCGGGAAACTGAGAGTAATACCGTATGTGCCCTTCGGGGGAAAGATTTATCGCCAAAGGATTAGCCCGCGTTGGATTAGGTAGTTGGTGGGGTAATGGCCTACCAAGCCTACGATCCATAGCTGGTTTGAGAGGATGATCAGCCACACTGGGACTGAGACACGGCCCAGACTCCTACGGGAGGCAGCAGTGGGGAATCTTAGACAATGGGGGAAACCCTGATCTAGCCATGCCGCGTGAGTGATGAAGGCCTTAGGGTTGTAAAGCTCTTTCAGCTGGGAAGATAATGACGGTACCAGCAGAAGAAGCCCCGGCTAACTCCGTGCCAGCAGCCGCGGTAATACGGAGGGGGCTAGCGTTGTTCGGAATTACTGGGCGTAAAGCGCACGTAGGCGGACTGGAAAGTTGGAGGTGAAATCCCAGGGCTCAACCTTGGAACTGCCTTCAAAACTATCAGTCTGGAGTTCGAGAGAGGTGAGTGGAATTGCGAGTGTAGAGGTGAAATTCGTAGATATTCGCAGGAACACCAGTGGCGAAGGCGGCTCACTGGCTCGATACTGACGCTGAGGTGCGAAAGTGTGGGGAGCAAACAGGATTAGATACCCTGGTAGTCCACACCGTAAACGATGAATGCCAGTCGTCGGGTTGCATGCAATTCGGTGACACACCTAACGGATTAAGCATTCCGCCTGGGGAGTACGGTCGCAAGATTAAAACTCAAAGGAATTGACGGGGGCCCGCACAAGCGGTGGAGCATGTGGTTTAATTCGAAGCAACGCGCAGAACCTTACCAACCCTTGACATTACAGGACATCCCCAGAGATGGGGCTTTCACTTCGGTGACCTGTGGACAGGTGCTGCATGGCTGTCGTCAGCTCGTGTCGTGAGATGTTCGGTTAAGTCCGGCAACGAGCGCAACCCACGTCCCTAGTTGCCAGCATTCAGTTGGGCACTCTATGGAAACTGCCGATGATAAGTCGGAGGAAGGTGTGGATGACGTCAAGTCCTCATGGCCCTTACGGGTTGGGCTACACACGTGCTACAATGGTGGTGACAGTGGGTTAATCCCCAAAAGCCATCTCAGTTCGGATTGTCCTCTGCAACTCGAGGGCATGAAGTTGGAATCGCTAGTAATCGCGGAACAGCATGCCGCGGTGAATACGTTCCCGGGCCTTGTACACACCGCCCGTCACACCATGGGAGTTGGTTCTACCCGACGACGCTGCGCTAACCCTTTTTGGGAGGCAGGCGGCCACGGTAGGATCAGCGACTGGGGTGAAGTCGTAACAAGGTAGCCGTAGGGGAACCTGCGGCTGGATCACCTCCTTTCTAAGGAAGCTTTTAGCAGACGGACTTGTCCGCCTCGTAAAGCGACTTAGCAGAGCATCAGTCAGATGCTCATATCACGCGGTCAGACCGTCCTCATATCCCTTCAGTTAATCAGATGTCTCAGGCCTACCGGTCTGGAATGGGTCGGTAGCTCAGGTGGTTAGAGCGCACGCCTGATAAGCGTGAGGTCGGAGGTTCAAGTCCTCCTCGACCCACCATCTAGCCAAAGAATGGGGCCTTAGCTCAGTTGGTAGAGCGCCTGCTTTGCAAGCAGGATGTCAACGGTTCGAATCCGTTAGGCTCCACCATTACCTTCGACATGATCAGCAAGCACTGTCCGTGTTTGCTCGTCCTGTCGGACGCGGGACTTCGGTTCCTTTTAATATCGTTCAGAGAGATAATCAGCGTTGTCGGTCGTATCCGCGTGTGGATGCGATGGTCGCGGTTCTTCGGAATTGTGTGCCAACGATGACGTTGTCCAAGTCAAGTACAACTAACCAATGTTCATGTCTTCGGACATGGGCGGGAATGTACATGCTTTTGATCGGAAGCGACTGCTGCGGAAACGCAAAAGGCCGCAGCCCCGAAAGACCCAGTCTTTCTTCTTCCGGATCAAATCAAGCGCGATAAGGGCGTTTGGTGGATGCCTTGGCAGTAAGAGGCGATGAAGGACGTGATACTCTGCGATAAGTCATGGGGAGCTGAGAATAAGCTTTGATCCATGAATTTCCGAATGGGGAAACCCACCTGACAGTTTGTTATGATTGCTTCTGGCAATTCATAACGGGCTGAACCAGGTATCTTTTACCTGAATATATAGGGTTTAAGAAGCAAACCCGGGGAACTGAAACATCTAAGTACCCGGAGGAAAGGAAATCAACAGATACTCCGCTAGTAGTGGCGAGCGAACGCGGACCAGCCGAGCCGAACGAGTGACAAGAACGATCTGGAAAGATCGGCCATAGCGGGTGACAGCCCCGTATTGGAAGCTCAATCGGACGTATTAAGTAGGGCGGGACACGTGAAATCCTGTCTGAAGATCGGGGGACCACCCTCGAAGGCTAAGTACTCCTTACTGACCGATAGCGAACCAGTACCGTGAGGGAAAGGTGAAAAGCACCCCGACGAGGGGAGTGAAACAGTTTCTGAAACCGGACGCCTACAAGCAGTCGGAGCCGCCTTGAGCGGTGACGGCGTACCTTTTGTATAATGGGTCAACGACTTGGTCTATCTAGCAAGCTTAAGCCGTTAGGTGTAGGCGCAGCGAAAGCGAGTGTTAAATGCGCGATTGAGTTAGATGGATCAGACCCGAAACCGAGTGATCTAGGTATGAGCAGGTTGAAGGTTGGGTAACACCAACTGGAGGACCGAACCCACACCCGTTGAAAAGGGTCGGGATGACTTGTGCCTAGGGGTGAAAGGCCAATCAAACTCGGAGATAGCTGGTTCTCCGCGAAAGCTATTTAGGTAGCGCCTCGGACGTATCCTCTTGGGGGTAGAGCACTGCATGGATGATGGGGGCCCACAGCCTTACTGAGTCTAAGCAAACTCCGAATACCAAGAAGGACTATCCGGGAGACACACGGCGGGTGCTAACGTCCGTCGTGGAGAGGGAAACAACCCTGACCAACAGCTAAGGCCCCCAATTCGTGGCTAAGTGGGAAAGCATGTGAGACTTCCAAAACAACCAGGAGGTTGGCTTAGAAGCAGCCATCCTTTAAAGATAGCGTAACAGCTCACTGGTCTAATCAAGAGGTCTTGCGGCGAAGATGTAACGGGGCTCAAGCCACGAGCCGAAGCTTTGGATGCACATTTATGTGCGTGGTAGCGGAGCGTTCTGTGATATAGAACGCTGTCTCTTTAGCATCGTCAGATGTTACGGAGACATTGTTCTGACTGTGAAGCCGGGCCGTGAGGCAACCGGTGGAGTGATCAGAAGTGAGAATGTTGACATGAGTAGCGACAAACAGGGTGAGAGACCCTGTCGCCGAAAGTCCAAGGGTTCCTGCTTAAAGCTAATCTGAGCAGGGTAAGCCGGCCCCTAAGGCGAGGCCGAAAGGCGTAGTCGATGGGAACCAGGTTAATATTCCTGGGCCAGGAGATGGTGACGGATCACAGAGCTTGTTCTTCCTTATCGGATTGGAAGGGCTGGTGAGTGGTTCCTGGAAATAGCCCTCCATGAGACCGTACCCTAAACCGACACAGGTGGACTGGTAGAGAATACCAAGGCGCTTGAGAGAACCACATTTAAGGAACTCGGCAAAATACCTCCGTAAGTTCGCGAGAAGGAGGCCCGATTGGTGCGCAAGCATTGGTCGGGGGCACAAACCAGGGGGTGGCGACTGTTTACTAAAAACACAGGGCTCTGCGAAGTCGCAAGACGACGTATAGGGTCTGACGCCTGCCCGGTGCCGGAAGGTTAAAAGGAGATGTGCAAGCATTGAATTGAAGCCCCGGTAAACGGCGGCCGTAACTATAACGGTCCTAAGGTAGCGAAATTCCTTGTCGGGTAAGTTCCGACCTGCACGAATGGCGTAACGACTTCCCCGCTGTCTCAAATGTGGACTCAGCGAAATTGAATTGTCTGTGAAGATGCAGACTTCCCGCGGTTAGACGGAAAGACCCCATGCACCTTTACTACAGCTTCGCACTGGCATCAGGATTGCGATGTGCAGGATAGGCGGTAGGCTTTGAACCAGAGACGCCAGTTTCTGGGGAGCCATCCTTGAGATACCGCCCTTCGCACTCTTGATGTCTAACCGCGGTCCGTTATCCGGATCCGGGACCCTGCGTGGCGGGTAGTTTGACTGGGGCGGTCGCCTCCTAAACAGTAACGGAGGCGCGCGAAGGTTGGCTCAGAGCGGTCGGAAATCGCTCGTTGAGTGCAATGGCAGAAGCCAGCCTGACTGCAAGACTGACAAGTCGAGCAGAGTCGAAAGACGGCCATAGTGATCCGGTGGTCCCGAGTGGAAGGGCCATCGCTCAACGGATAAAAGGTACGCTGGGGATAACAGGCTGATGATGCCCAAGAGTCCATATCGACGGCATCGTTTGGCACCTCGATGTCGGCTCATCTCATCCTGGGGCTGGAGCAGGTCCCAAGGGTACGGCTGTTCGCCGTTTAAAGAGGTACGTGAGCTGGGTTTAGAACGTCGTGAGACAGTTCGGTCCCTATCTGCCGTGGGTGTTGGATACTTGAGAGGAGTTGCCCCTAGTACGAGAGGACCGGGGTGAACGTTCCACTGGTGGACCAGTTGTCGTGCCAACGGCAGTGCTGGGTAGCTATGAACGGACAGGATAACCGCTGAAGGCATCTAAGCGGGAAGCCCCCCTCAAAACAAGGTATCCCTTGAGAGCCGTGGAAGACCACCACGTCGATAGGCCGGAGATGTAAGTGCAGTAATGCATTCAGTTGACCGGTACTAATGGCTCGATAGGCTTGATTTGATCCGGAAGAAGACAGATTGTTCTTCCTCCAAAAGCATCCTTGGACAACAAACTGCCAAAAGGCAGCAACGCTGATCGCTTCTTTCCTGGTCTGGTGGCCCTAGCGCGAGCAAAACACCCGATCCCATCCCGAACTCGGCCGTTAAGTGCCGCTGCGCCGATGGTACTGCGTCTTAAGACGTGGGAGAGTAGGTCACCGCCAGACCTGGAAAGAAGCGAAATCCTCTGAAACGATGAAAAAACGCCAATCACCAAACAGATCGGCGTCACGCGCAACACCAATGCGCAAACTGTCGCGGGGTAGAGCAGCCCGGTAGCTCGTCAGGCTCATAACCTGAAGGTCA
>NZ_JACOQL010000014.1 GCF_014490725.1 Paracoccus amoyensis | reverse complement strand
GGCTTATGATCAGGCCGCGCAGGAAAAGGCAGCGGCGGAGGTGGCGAACTTACCTGAGGATGCCGCGCTGGTCGGGATGATGGCGGATTACGCAGTCATACGGGCGCAGACGCGGGCGTGCACATCCTGACTTCTTGGCTCCTTCGGGCGCGCTGCCTCCAAGCCTGACCACCTGTCCGCCCAGAAAGATCAGCGCGCCCACCTGACATCCCGGACATCCAATTTCGGGATATCCACTTGGTCGGCGATATGCTGGCCGACCCCGGTGGGCTCCGAACGGGTTCGCCGCCATCCCCACCCCGCGCTCGATCCGGCCCACCGTCCGGCGTCTCCTGCGGTCCCCGCGCTTTAGGGTCCGGGTCCCCATCATGCATTTCCCGATACCTGCTGCCTAACCGTCGGCCACCTCCGGCACCGCGGGCTGGCCCAGGCCAGTGACGATCTGTCGGAATTCGCCCAGAATTTCCTGATGGTTCCTTTCAAGAAACCGGACGAGGCGATCATTCTGCAAGAGCCGTTCGACATAGCGCCCCGCAACGACGAGGCGAAGATGATCGGGACCGAGTGTGCCCTCGATCAGCTTGATGTTCTTCTGCAGACTGGCCATCTCAGCTTTCATTCGCTCGGCCTGTTCGCGCGTGACACCGGCAGGTGACTTGCGCGCCGCTGGATCAACCAGATCGGCAGCATCGGTGGCAGCCAGAATGGCCTCGGCATAGGCAACCGTGTAGTTGTTTGCGGCGATCATCAGCTCGGCTGCCTGAATCTGGCGCAAGGGCTTCATCTTGCGCAGCGCCCGGAAGCCGTTGATCGGGCAATGTCGCGCCTTGAGCAATTCGGCAGCCTCGGCACAGATGCCGTTCAGCAGGTTCCGTTTTCTACGGATCAGCGCCACATCGACATTCAGCGCGGCGGCAATCCGGGCTTCGGGAACGCCGCGCTCGACTGCGCGCAGGATCATCTTGTGTTCCTGAATCGTGGCCAGGCGACTGATCCGCTTATTGTAGGTGAAGGCCTCGTCGTCTGTCGCCACGAGACAAGTGACCGTCTCCTCGCCCATTTCCTTCAGAACAAGCAGCCGAACGTGACCGTCAAGCAGGATGAATGCGTCGCTCTGCCCCTTTGCGCGCGAAATGACCGGCGGTTCGATCAGCCCGACCTCTCGGATCGATGCCGCGATCTGCGCATATTTCTGGCTTTTGGGCACGGTCACTGGCAACTGCTTGACCGGAAGGATAGAGGTGATCGGAACGCTGATCAGATCTGCCTCGAAGCCAGGGCTTATGGCATCGGGCCCACTGTCTGAACGTGTCATGTTACGGCCTCCCCCAAACCGTCGACGACGATGCGCGGCAGGGAATCTAGGCCCTCGGCACGCAGGAGCGTCAGGAAATTCTCGTCTTTCAGCAGCGACTGAAACGCGGCATCGAGGAACAGCAGGCTGCTGCGTGTCACCTGAGCGCGATTGATCATGTCCTTCTGACGCTCTGCCTCGGCGCGATAGGCATTGACCAGCGCCGCCGATGTCATCCGCGTGCGCGAGCGTGCGGTTCGGGTGGCACCTTTTTGCTTGCCATGCCGCTTTCGCAATTCGACGAGCCGCCGGGCTTCCAGCAGTTTCTTGCCCCGCAGCTCGCCCGATGCATAAGCCGCTTCCAGCGCCTTCTGCACATCCTTTTCCTCTGCCCGCGTGATGTAAAGCGCGACGCTGAGAGGCATCTGCCCGGTCTCGACAGCGATCAGAAGCCGCTCTTCGCCATTGGCGATCAACTCGCCGATTTCATGGACATAGGCAAAGGACAGCCCTGTCTTGTCGGCAATCTCGTGATCCGAATAGCCCCGGTCCCGCAGCGTTGAGATATCCTGAAGCAGTTCCAACGGGCGCTGCTGTCGCCGGGCGATATTCTCGATAATGCCGCGCAGGAGTCGCTCGATCTCATTGGCGTCCACAATGATCGCAGGGATCCGGGTCTCGCCCAAGGCCAGATAGGCCTCCATCCTACCTTGGCCACAGACCAGCCGATAACCCTGATGATCGTCGCGTGCGACCGTGATCGGCTTTTTAAGCCCGACTTTGCCGATGCTGTCCACCAGAGCACGGAACGTCTTCTCCGACCGTTCACGTGGGTTTTCCACGGTAATCTCTGCAATAGGGATGTCCTGGACTTCGCCCTGTGTTTCGATCTCGTTCACCACGACATAACCTCCGAAACGGGCACTCGCCGGGCTATCTCGAACAGGAAATCAAGTTTGTCGAATCGGAAGGCGTCCAGCATCAACCCATTCTCCTCTGCCAATCCAAGCGGCTTGCTGCGCATTTCAAACTGCGGCAGCAGGTAATAATCGAGCGCCTTCTCATTCGCACGATCCATGCGGATCGCAATTGTGATGTCCGGGGCAAGGCTGGTGTCGAAGCGGATCTTCCATCGCAGACTGCCCCCGCGTGTTTCGCGACACCGGGAAACGACGACAGAGGCCGTAAATTCATTGCTGATCGTTAGCAGGTCGGTGACGGGATTCCGGTCGACCGCACCGCCCAGCCTGGTGATCTCGCCCACCACGCGCTCGACCGCATCCCCGTGAAACAGCCGCAGCATGCGGTTGATCTCGACATAGCGATAATCGCGATCCGGCGTGAACCCGACGAGGGAATAGGCGCGAAGCAGGCTGCCGAAGCGATGCGCATAGGCGCCGCTTGATGGCATGCGGCCTGCTTCGTCGATCACCAGCCCGGAAATATAGCCATGGCGCTGAAACAGCCGTGTCAGCCTGTCCAGCATCTCGTCATCCGAAAAGCGTCGGTTGCGCGCGGCGATCACCGCCTGCACCTTATGGAACTCCCGGGGCTGAACGATGGCCTCGAAGGCGCCTTCCGATCTGATCCACATCTCCGGGCCATTCGCGACCCGTTTGCGCTTCAGCTTGAACGAACGCCGGTTGTAGACATTGTTCCCGATATACTTCTCATTGGTCAGGACCTGCTGAACGGAGGCGCGGGTCCAGAGCTGGCCGAGATCGGTCAGGATGCCACGTTCATTCAGTTCCGCTGCGATCTCGCTCTCGGATCTGCCCTTCTTCAGAAACCGGCCATAGATCCAGCGCACCGTCTGCACTTCGTCGTCGGGTCCGGGCACGAGGATGACCCTGTCCGTCTGTAGGCTTTTCTGCTCGCCGCGCTTCAACTCTGCCTTGATATCGCCGCGCTCGTCGACAAGGACACGCCGCAACCCGTAACCGGCGGCCCCGCCCTGCCGATAGCCTAGCTCGATCAGACGGCATTGCCCAGCAAAGACCTTGGTCGATAACTCGCGGCTGTATTCACCCGCCATGGCGCGCTTGACGCCCTTGACGATGGTCGCGATGGGGCTGCCGTCGTTCTCGAACTGCTCGGCGCAATATTCGACCTGTTTGCCCGCCCTGCGGCAGATATATTCGTAATAGGCAGATTCGTCGGCATCCTGAAACCGGCCCCAACGGCTGACGTCATAAACCAGGATCACGTCGAAATCCGCAGTGCCCGCTTCCACATCCTGGATCAGCTGCTGCAGCGCCTCGCGCCCTTCCAGCCTCAGCCCGCTTTTCCCCGCATCTGCATAGGTCCGCACCAGTTCAAAACCGCGTTCCTCGGCATAGGCGCGGATCGCATCTGACTGATTCTCGGTCGAATATTTCTGATGTTCCGTCGACATGCGGACATATTCAGCCGCACGCTGCCTCGTCGGCTCGGATTCGGTGTTGCTGAGGGAAGGCGGGGGTTGACCTGCCATACTCGTCTCCACGTCAGTTCATGCCGGAACCTCCAGGCTGACCGCCCGGCGCACTCGATCCGGGTGCAAATTGGAACCTGCCGTTTTCACGTTTCCCCCTCAGGTTTAGCCGAGGAGGGAAAGAGTATGTGGGTGAAGATGGGCACAATTGTGCCGGAAATGGGCACAATTGTGCACCTGACAGCGGTTCCGGGGGAATACAGGGAAGCAATCGCCGCCGCGCTGGTCGCAGACCTCGGCCAGACGCACCGGGCGATCAAGACCGCGATGCGCTGGACCGGTGCAAGCGAGCGGACCGTCAAATACTGGATGTCCGCGGAGCGAGGACCAAGCGGCGAGCATCTGATCGCATTGGCACGGCATTCCGACGCGGTCTTCATCACCCTGCTGGTGATAGCGGGACGAATCGAGCGGGAGAGTGATAGTCTGGATCCGGACGACAGGAGGCGCTGATTCCGGCCGGATTTTCATGCTGCAAGGTCAAGGTTACATAGGCAACGCCTCAAATGCCTGTTGGATTCTTGGGCGGAAATACGAACGCCGTCACTTCAGATCGCGGACCCATGACCCGGGTTGGAAGGCCCGGTTCTGGCTCGTGACCTCTGTGGTGTCCCTTGATCAGAACGACCTTGCCGCTCCGATAATGCCGTTCATGTTCGGTCACCCAGTGGCGGATCGGGCCGTTCCGACCGTCTCGCACCACACGTTCAAATTCGAGGCGCGCGCCCTGTTCCTTCATGTGCGCCGCGGCGTGCGGGCCGATGCGTATGGTGTGATGGGACTTTCCAGCGCCGAGGATCCACGACTTCCCAAATTTGCGCGCGGTTTTCAGGTCCTTTGGAGAGAATGTGACAGCTTCTGTCGGAATAATCCCACCCAGGTCCGGGGAAGTCAGCATTGCGAATAGCGCGTATGGGATGAAGAGATCCGAGGCCGTGTCGACCAATGAAATCTGGGCACGACCGGAAATTTCTTCCTTCGCCATACCACGGTCAGACAGCAAGTCGGCCATGTAGTTGTGCATCTGAGGCTGAAAGGAGTTAAGCCCACCTTGTTCAGGTCGCTCGAATCGCAAGGTAAAAAACGGATCGACGATCTTCCCCCGCGAGTCGCAGCTGAACATCGTCACCGTCAGAGCATCCGTGTCCCGATCATCGATCAGATAACCGCGCTTGCCCGAGCCCGACGGGTTTTCGTGGTGCTCTATGACGGGAGAGCCTCGCCTGACGCGCGCCGCGACCAATTCGTGATAATCGAACTCGACCCATGCCACCTTTCCCGGAGGTTCGACTTCTCCCAAGAAGGTCAATGCTGCAACGTTCTCGTCTTGGGTTCTGTCCTGAATCGTGTCATGCAGGGTGTCGGCATAGGCAGCCGCAGCGTGATCGAGCAAATACACCTTTGCCTGCTGCAGCGCATCGATGGTATATTGCCGAAAGATCAATAGTTCGTCGGTTTTCCCGAGATGCCAGACCGGATCACTGTGCGGTGCGGAGTTGTTCGCCAACGACGCGCCGTAGGTCGAAATCAAATTTCTGAAGAGCATAAGCGCAGCACTTTTCTAGGACGCTGCCTACCATCCTCGCTCGCGCAGTGGGGTTCAAGACCTTTCGGGAATATTGCGTCAAGAGCTAAGCCAAATAGGCCGGACGTACCCGCCAATGCCTCCGACTGCCTGCTTGTGCGCGTCGCGGCAGCTTTTCAGGCCAGGTGTTGATGTGGCGTTGATGTAGACGCGAGAATAGCCGGTGGTATGGTGATACCATCTTCTTATTTGCTTGATTTATTTTTATTTTTTTGTTGCGGGGACAGGATTTGAACCTGTGACCTTCAGGTTATGAGCCTGAAATGGCAGTCCCACTTCTGGCAGATCATGTGAAAAGCTTGCTTCGATGCTAAGATCCTCCACCCACGTCCCGACACTGTTCAAGACCTTGATCATGATGACCTTTCCTGATCTCACAGCCGGGCAGCCGCATCAGTTCTATTGCTGATACGCAGATCTGC
>NZ_JACOQL010000013.1 GCF_014490725.1 Paracoccus amoyensis | reverse complement strand
GGCTTATGATCAGGCCGCGCAGGAAAAGGCAGCGGCGGAGGTGGCGAACTTACCTGAGGATGCCGCGCTGGTCGGGATGATGGCGGATTACGCAGTCATACGGGCGCAGACGCGGGCGTGCGAGGTGGAATGAACATCGGCCGGGTGGGCTCTGATCCGCTCGGGGCGGCCCAAGATTTGACGATGTCAAAAAGCGGCAGGGATTCGCTGCACAGAGATGGTGGCACGGAAGGGTGGTGTCTGTCTCGTTCGGAAATGGGCACAATTGTGCACCCGGCGCGTGTGGAAAGACGTGGGGTCAAGCATATGAGTTGGTGTCTGACCCGCGTAAGAAACAGTCTAAGTCAGCACGTAACCGCCCTGGATACCCCGTTTGTTCTTGATTAAGGTGAATCATGTAGACATTGTGTCAGAAAAATTCCCAGAGAGGGCAGAGGGACATGCAGGCTGATTTTTCCACGCTCCTGGCGCAGGCCGGATATACTGTTCCTGAAGCAGCTCGTGTCCTCGGCTACTCGGAAGGCCACATTTATCGCTGGAAGCGCGGAGAGGAAATCCCCCGCGAGAGCGTGATCCGCCTGCTGAACATGGAAATTGACCGGAAGCGCGATGCCGGAAACGCGGACAAGACCTTCACTTTCATCGACCTCTTTGCCGGAATCGGCGGACTGAGGCGCGCGATGGAGAGCGCGGGCGGGCGCTGCATCTTCACATCGGAATGGGACAAATACGCCCAGCAGACCTATATGGCCAATTTTCCCGACAACCGCCTTCCGGTCGGCGACATCCGGGAAGTCGAGGCAGAAGACATTCCCGCGCATGACGTTCTTGTCGCAGGGTTTCCCTGCCAGCCGTTCTCGATCGCAGGGGTTTCCAAGAAGAACGCGCTCGGCCGCGCGCATGGCTTCGACGATGAAACCCAAGGAACGCTGTTCTTCGACGTGCTGCGGATCCTGATGCATCACCGCCCTGCGGCGTTTATGCTTGAAAACGTCAAGAACCTGAAAAGCCATGACAAGGGCCGGACCTTCGAGGTGATCCGGCGCAAGCTGACCGAAGAACTCGGCTATACGCTTAAAACCCGGATCATCGATGCAGGACATTTCGTGCCGCAGCACCGCGAACGCATCGTGATGGTCGGGTTCCGCGAGGCCACTGGTTTCAGTTTTGATGACGTCCGGCTTCCGACCTATGGCGCCAGGCGCATGCGCGATATCCTGCATCCCGAGAATGGCACAGAAAGTCCTGAGGGGCATTTCACCGTTGGCTCGGACGCCATGGTCAGCGACAAATACACCCTGACAGACAAGCTCTGGGCCTATCTGCAAGGCTATGCCGAGAAGCATAAGGCCAAGGGAAACGGATTTGGGTTCGGCATGGTGGATGGAGACAGCATCTCGCGCACTCTGTCGGCACGCTACTACAAGGATGGCTCGGAAATTCTGGTGAGCCGGGGCGAAGGCAACAATCCGCGCCGGCTGACGCCGCGCGAATGCGCGCGACTGATGGGCTATCCGGATGACTTCCGAATCCCGGTTTCGGACACCCAGGCCTATAAGCAGTTCGGAAATTCGGTGGCGGTGCCCGTTTTTGCCGAGGTCGCACGGGTCATGGCCCCGCACATTCTCGCCGTCGCGGGAGCCGAGCCCCTCAGAAAAGTTGGCTGACGTTCACGACAGCAAAACCCGCAGCCGAAATATGGCGGCGATCCGGGGCGCTGATACCAAGCCGGAGATGCTGATCCGGCGCGGTCTCCATTCACGCGGGTTTCGTTACCGGCTGCACGACCGGAAGCTACCCGGCAGGCCCGACATTGTGCTGCCGTGGCACCGGGCGGTGATATTTGTGAACGGTTGCTTCTGGCATGGTCATGACTGCCCCATGTTCCGCTGGCCGGCAACACGGCAGGAATTCTGGCACGACAAGATCACCGGCAACATGGAACGGGACGCCCGCAATATCGCGGCACTGCTGTCGTCGGGCTGGCGCGTCGCCCTGATCTGGGAATGCGCTCTGAAGGGACGCGGTAAATTGCCGCCCGAGGCGGTGATTGACTCCCTGATCGATTGGCTATGTTCTGCAGAAAAGAGGCTGACACTCGAAGGCCTGACAGCAGACACAGGCGGTTGAGTTGAACGAGCAGGGTATTTTCGATTTTGAGAACGAGGGCGATGGTCAGGCACGTATGTTGACGGACCTGTTGAACCGGGCGGAACGGGTTCTGGTCAAAAAACTCTCGAACAACGACCGTGACTGGGCGCGCTTCGCCAACAAGCATCAGGCCGGTGTCTACATCCCCGCCGAACAACGTGAAGGCGGTTTCTTTCCGCCCCTCGAGACCAAGGCACGCAGAGATGCCAACGCCGCGCCCATCCGGGAGGCTTGGTTCGACACCTATTGGCCGCAGGCTTCTGGCGACGAGCGCAGCAAACACACACGGATCGTGCATTACACGAGCAAGGGCCCCGAAACCCATATGACCCGTCTGCCGAAGGAGTGCTTCGGCTACCTTTCACCGGCGTCATTCCTCGTTATGGGCCGCTACCAGCAGGGGGAAGATACTGCCTACGAGTGCCTGACCATCGATTCCGCCAGTGACGACGCGGAGCTGCTTCTGGCACAACTCGACATCACGCCCGTTTTTCTGATCGGTGAGTTCAAACCCGCCGAAATCCGTGCGCGGGAGCAGAATCGCGTGCTGGATTTCGTCGAAGAGCTCATCGTCTCCTGGCACGCCGGAACGATTGTCGACTTCGCCCGCGCCCGCGCGGCAATGCCGAAGACCGAAGAACTGGCCGGGCTGGCGCGTGGCCGATACCTTGAGCTGAACGGTCTGGAACGCCTTGATCTCTTTGTGATCAAGCGCCCGGGGGATGCGCTGCGTGAAATCAGCCGCATCATCGAATGGGACATGTTTCGGGAGTTCCAGCGCCGCGAGCGGGCTGTTGAGCTTGTCCGCATCGTCATGGGCGACAAACCGCGTGACATGACTGTCACGGAGGTCATCCGGCAGTTGGTCAATGAACTGCCGCGGGTCGATGCGCTGATGCTGTCGGCAAGCCAGCAAAGGAAATCACGGGCGGGTTATTCCTATGAACACCATATCGAAGCAATGCTGTCGGGTGGAGGTATCCCCTTCGAAAAGCAGGTCGTCATCGAAGCGAAGAAGCGGCCGGACTTCATACTGCCGTCTCTGCAATTTATACGGAGCGGTGACGCGGCCGCCGCATCAGGCCTGATCCTGAGCGCCAAAACTACCTTGCGCGAGCGCTGGAAGCAGGTCGAGCGCGAGAAGGGCGAACACAGGCTCTACCTGACTACGGTCGACGAGAACATCGCAGGGAACGCAATCGAGGACATGGCGTCATTTGGCGTACATCTTGTGATCCCCGAGAGCCTTATGGACGCGAGAGAAACCGAATACGGTGGTCATAAAAACGTTCTGACATTTGAACAGTTCTGCAATGACGTCATTCGTCCAGAGATGAACCAGTGGGCATCGTGATGGCGTAAGCGAGAATCTATAGTTCGCGGTATTGCGGCCGATGGTCCAGCGGTTATTGTTGGGAAGCTATAACGATTGTTGGGGCAGTGAGCAAATGTCTGTGAAAGAGCTTTTCGATAGCCTCCGCCATCGGATGTCGTGGACAAGCGCTCGCAAGATACTTCAGGCAAACGGAATCTCTACGAGCTACGGTTGGGACGCAACGCTCGAGAAAATTTCGGAGCAAACACGTGAGCCTGAAACGGGCCGCATCGAGGATGGTTTGATCGAGCACCTGCTTTGCGGTCAAAAGTTCACCAAGCTTTATCCTCTTGATCCCGGACACCGTGAAACCCTCCAAGCAAGGATAGCTGCAATGGCGCCTGCAGACTGTCCTGCGACACAGCGCTATCCCTACAAGATGGATGACAGCGATCTGCTTCACGGAAACGGTGATATGCTGCCCGTTCGCACCGAATCCAGCGAAGACGGCGTAGGTTTGGTCCTGTCTTCAGTTTTTTGGATTAAGCGGCGCGAAGAAATTAGCTTTCAAGAGTTTGACAAACCCTCAGACATGAAAGCTCGATATGATGAGGTTGTGGGCATCGTCAGGGAACCGGTCCAGATGTTTCACGTCATCTGGATCCCTCACCATCGAGACTTCTTGGAAATTCGCGTTGATAGCCCATGCGGAGTCGCAGAGGCGGACATCCACGGGCTGCACTCTGTGCTGCGAACCCTTGTGAACGGTTGGGGTGACGTGACGTTGGGTAAGCCGGTCAACCTTTTCCCTGCCGTGCGACCGTTTTATGACGACGTCAGCGAGGGAACAGTAACTCAGATGACCTTTCAGACCACGACCGGTGGCATCAAGGATGAAAAACTGCCGCGCCGGCGGCGCGACGCCGATCAACGCACCGAAGCCTACCACGTTGCTGGCAAGGAGGCTGTTGAGGCTATCGCAATCTATCGCATCACCGTCGAATGGGGTTTCTCGGAGGACAATATCGTCTATACGCCTTCTATCAGCTTGTCTGCTTCCGGGCCTGCCGGCAACAGCAGTACTGGTGATCCCGTCATCACTGGAGCCTTGATCGAGAACTGCGTACGTGCGGTGGACTATGAATTTGTGATCGACCGCCTTGGCAGAAAGGCTAAACTCGACGAGCCAGATGTGCCACACTCGTGAGATGGACATCGCGGAATTCAGAAACAGGCTTGCGAACTCGCGGCTTGAGCCACGAATCCTGTCTGCGTGCCTGGCGATCACTGACATCCTCGCGAAGCTAAGGCCTGGCGACGGCCAGCACCTTGGTCTTCCGTTCTTTTACGAACGGCTCGGAGAGTCGCCTGATCGCGATAGCTTGCTTCCTGCGCTAAGCATTTTGAGCTCTAAGGACGGCGCTATTCTTGAGGTGCATGGTTACCTTGATGATGCAGAAGAAGGACAGCTCCATTTATCCAATGAGGATTTTCGTGAGCTCTTGCACAACGGCAAGTTGGCGCATCCCACATCGGGCGAGCTCGTTTCGAACCCGCTAGAACAGGTCCGGATCTTTTATTCGCTTCGGGATGAGTTTTGACGTGAACCCGAAGGATATTTCAGTAGCAGAATATTTAAAATTCTTTGGAAATCAACCTGGTGGGATCGTCCTGAGGTGGCAGTTCGCTGGGGATCATGGCGAGCGCCTGAGCATTTTAGAAGAAGCTTTGGATCGGTGCTATAGCAGACTCGTCGATACGCGAGGACTAAACGAGGATCGCAGCGAGGACGAGCTTAGCATGCAGGTCGCCAACATGCTCAGCGCGTCTGGCATTTCAGCCAGACATGATCGCCATATTAATGGCCATTGCGATATTGTTGTCGATGCGGAAGACGGCTTCATGTGGCTGGGTGAGGCAAAAATCCACAGCGACTATAGTTGGCTCGCAGACGGGTTCCTTCAGTTGTCTACCCGTTATGGGACCGCGATGGAGGGCAGAGATCATGGCGAACTCATTATCTACCACCGGGCCGGAAATTCTTTAAATGTACTCACGACTTGGCAAGATCGTCTTTTCGCCAATCACCCCGACACCGAGCTTTCTTTCGACATCGCTCAGCCCAAGTTGTTCTTTCGAACAGTTCATAAATGTCCAAATTCGGGCTGCGATTTTCATGTTCGTCACACGATCATTCCACTGATGCATGCTCCGGAAAAGTAGGCGCCGGCCGCCTGCCACTGGTGGCCTCATCAAACGTTGATGTGGCGTTGATGTAAACGCGTAAACGCCGGTGGTATTTGGATACCATCGACTTATATGTTTGATATTTGGATATTTTTTTGTTGCTGGGACAGGATTTTAACCTGTGACCTTCAGGTTATGAGCCTGAAATGGCAGTTCCACTTCTGGCAGAGCATGTTAAAATTTCGCTTCGATGCTAAGATCCTCCACCCACGTCCCGACACTGTTCAAGACCTTGATCATGATGACCTTTCCTGATCTCACAGCCGGGCAGCCGCATCAGTTCTATTGCTGATACGCAGATCTGC
>NZ_JACOQL010000012.1 GCF_014490725.1 Paracoccus amoyensis | reverse complement strand
GATCGATGCCGATGATGGTAGCTTTCTTCATGGATGCCTCCTTCCATTTCCTTGCGTTTGACACTTCAAGGTCTGGCACATCGCGATGCCGTCGGGGAGGGAGGCATCCACCCCATCACAGTGCGATATCCGGGCAGGGCGAGCGTGAGGCCGAGGTCGATCCCGCCAGCACCGGAGCAGAGGGAGAGCCCGAAGAGGCATGCATCATCGGTCCCGGAAGCGCATCCGGAGGCAGGTAAAGCCAGGTCATTCATGGTCTCAGCGTCTTGTGGCGGTCAGATCGACGAAGGTTTGGTCGGTGCCACCCAGCACCGCAGCCTGGCCCGTCAGGTTCTGCCAGCGGGCAATGGCGACATCGACATAGGCGGGGTTCAGCTCGATGCCGTAGCAGACCCGGCCGGTGGTCTCGGCGGCGATCAGCGTGGTGCCGGATCCCATGAAGGGTTCGTAGATCGCCTGTCCTGGACTGGAATTGTTCAGGATCGGGCGGCGCATGCATTCGACCGGCTTCTGGGTGCCATGCACGGTTTCCGCATCCTGATCCTTGTTGGCGATCTGCCACAGCGTGGTCTGCTTCCGGTCGCCCGCCCAATGGCCCTTGCCGCGCTTCTTCACGGCGTACCAGCAGGGCTCGTGCTGCCAGTGGTAATCGCCCCGGCTCAGAACCAGCCGGTCCTTGGCCCAGATGATCTGCGAGCGGATATCGAACCCGGCCGCGATCAGGCTGTCGGCGACGGTGGTGGCGTGCAACGCGCCGTGCCAGACATAGGCCACATCGCCCGGAAACAGCGCCCAGGCTTCGCGCCAGTCGGCCCGGTCATCGTTCAGCACCTTGCCGGTGCGTTTGGTCTTGGCGGCGCCGGTGGCATTGCGCCAGGTGGGGTCGTATTCAACCCCATAGGGCGGATCGGTGACCATCAGCAGCGGCCGGACATCGCCGAGCAGCTTTGCCACCACATCGGCGGACGTGCTGTCGCCGCAGATCAGCCGGTGCAGCCCAAGCCGCCAGAGATCGCCCGGCACCGAGACCGGATCGGCGGGCGGCTCGGGCACCTCATCCTCGCCCTCCGCCGCGCCGTCTTCGCCGAGATCCGGATCCTGCAGCAGGGCTTCCAGCTCATCCTCGGCAAAGCCCAGCAGCGAGAGGTCGAAATCGTCGGCCAGCAGGCCAGCCACCTCGTCGCGCAGCAGGCTTTCGTCCCAGTCGCCAAGCTCGGTCAGCTTGTTGTCGGCGATCCGATAGGCCCGGCGTTCGGCCTCGTCGAGATGGCTGAGCCGGATCACCGGCACTTCCGAAAGCCCCAGTTCCGCCGCCGCCAGCACCCGTCCATGACCGGCAATCAGGTCGCCATCGTCACCGACCATGCATGGCACGGTCCAGCCGAAGCGGGCCATGCTGGCCGCGATCCGGGCGACCTGATCGGGCCCGTGCATCTTGGCGTTCCGGGCATAGGGGCGCAGCCGCGCGATCGGCCAGAACTCGATCTGGCGCGGCGCGAAGGTGAGGTCCATGGGCAGGGTGGTCCTGTGGTTGAGGTGGCTTCGGGTGGTGGATTCCACCGCTGTGGATTCCGGCTAGATTCCGATTTTGGAATCCGGAAATCCACCCGGCGGGATACTCAAAGCCTTGTTTTGTTGGTCGAAACGGCGCTCAGGATGGCTGCCTGGATTCCGGGTGGCTTCCCCGGTGAAATCGCCTGACGCTAGAAACCTTCCGCGCTGCGCCCCCCGAATACGGATGCTGCCGGGGAGGAACCAAGGCAGGGGGTAGGGCTGGAGGGTCTGAACGAGAGAGCGCCTGAGACGGTCTGTTTTTCTCGCGCTCGTCTCCGATGCTTGGGCTATGAGTCAACAGGGGCACGAATGTCAAACTGTTTTGTTGCCTATCTGTTCTCGGCCTGGCGTCTCGGATATTCGACATTCTTGGAATGCTCTCGTAAATACTGTGGCCCTTGGTGTCCTACCTGCGGTCCACTCAGCACTACAAAACGTCTTCCGCAGCCTCGGTTTTCTCGATCCGCCGCAGCGCATCCTGCGGCGTCAGCACGGGCAGTTCGCGTGCAACGAGGTTGAAGCCGGGCATCTGTGACCACAGTTCGTGGTTTCCCACAGCGTAGAATCGCCTTTTCGCACGGGTCAGCGCGACGTTCAGAAGGTTCGGCTTCGATGCCGCCCAGCCAGCAGCGCCGGGTTTCGTTGCATCGACGCCCAGGACCATGAAGACTGTCTCCTCCTCCTTCCCTTGGAATGTGTGCACCGTGCCGACACGTTGCCCCAGCCATTTGGTAAGCTCGCGTTTGGTCAGCCGCAGATGATGCCAGTCCATTTTCCAGAAAGCTTCTTTCATGGCTGTGGCGACCTCCTTGAAGGGGGAGATCACATAGAGATCCGGCAGTTGTCCTTGCTGCAAGCTCGCTCTGTGCACGAGCTCCGCCATGAACTCCACCTGCGCGGGCACGTTCTGCTTTCCGACGGCCTTGCCCCTGATATCGATCCATGCACTCGGCCCCAGATCGGGGGTGACATCGCCAACGGGCAGTCGCTCTTTACCACCAAATACCATTTTTCCCTGATAGGCGATCTCATTCGCCAGACTGAACATCGGGTCGGAACACCGACGATGAACTCTGAGGGGACTGCCGATCCAGATGGTTTCGTCGCCGTCGGTGGATATGCTGGCCCCGAAGCGATTGGACTGGTCCGCCAGCACCTGCACCGATTTTCGGTCAGGCGACCATGCCCCGTCCGCCGTCGCGGGGGATAGCCGCGCAAGCGTGTCGATCAATCCCTTCGGAAGCGTGAATACTGGCTCGATCTGCAATGGATCGCCAATAGCGACGGCACGGCGCGCGCGCATCAGGGCACCCACGGCCGCTTGTGGCACGGCCTGTCCCGCCTCGTCGATGAACACCCATCCGAGCGAGCCTGCCCCCATGTCGGTGAATTGACGGGCAAAGGATGCGAAGGTGGTCGAAATCACGGGGACCACCATGAACAGGCTTTCCCAGATCGGAGCCGGATCATCGACGATATACCCGTCAAGAAGATGGCCCACAGCGACGATATTGCCGCCAAACCCTCTGCCCGTCTGGATAACTTCGGCAAGCCATGCCTCGTGCAGAGTCAGGGCAGCGCATGTCAGCGAAGACCGCGCGCTGGCAAGCCTTTCGCTGTGCCATAGCCCGGAAATCTGGACCGCTTCCTGTTCAAAATCATCAAGCCCGGTAGCTGGCAGTGTGTAACCTTGCTGGTTCAGATTTTGGAACTCGGCTTCCATACCCCGAAATTTGTCCTCGGCCGCAGCCAGATCGTCGGTGGCCTCTTGCAGGGCAGCGTTCGCCAGCCGCAGTTGTCGGGGTTTCTCGGCATCAGCATTGGCCCGAGCTTCGCCGAGACGTCTTCGAAGGCCAATTTGACGGTCGGCGTTTTCCTGGACCCGCATGCGGTGGGCCTGGGCTGCCGGCCGACCGAGAAGGCGGGACCACCAGACAGGGCGCTGCCGGTCGAGAAGGCGTTCCTCTTCCTTCAGGTCGTCCAGATCCCGTTCCAGAGCGGTCACGAGCTTCTTTGATTGCTCAAGCTCATCTTCCGCATGATCCACGCGGAGGGCCGCGTCCTCCAGCTTGCGGCGATGCCCGGTCACAAAGCTATCGAGCGTGTGCATGGCCAGCACATTGCCAAGTTCGGCAAAGCGGGCAGCTTTGGTCGTTTCCTCCTCGACCAGCTTCGACTGCTCTCGGAATGCTGCCGACGCCTTTGCGAAGCTTGGTCCCGCGTAATTCTTTGCCCACTGCCAGATGGTCAACGGCGAAACGATGTTGCCACCATCCGTCTCGGGTGTTGCCTTGACGGGAATATAAACCCTGTCCCGAAAGAGGCGACGGTTCGCTTTCTTACCCAAGGCTGCGGCGATCAGCCCCCAAGGCCTGTCACGGTCCGGCAGATTTTCGAATGTGCCATCGGGTTTCTGCGTCGCAAGCTTATGCGCAACCGGCCGGAGATAGCCGAAACCCTCTGGCGCGGTTATCGACGAAGCCTTCGGCAGGTCGCGTGAGATGTTTTCGACGGCAGCATTGTTCGAGGATGCCACGACCATTCCGAACCCGGCAAGCTCGTCCTTGAGAATCGAAACCGTCGCCGAATGTCCCTGGCCATCGTCATATTTGATCTTCTGCGTTTCGAATGCTTCGGAGGCTTTCCTGTACCGGCTGAGAATTTCGGCACGCGCGACGATGTTGTCGGCGATGATGTCCCTGAGCAGCGTGGTTTTGCCGGTGCCCGGGGGGCCGTTCACCGAAAACAGGCCCTGTCCATTCCGCATGGCGATCACCTTGTTGATCGCGAATTGCTGCATCAGGCTCATGGCATTGTCAGGCGGGCTCATCCAGCGCCCGCGGTTTGATAGCTCAGGTGAAAGACCCTGACGAACAGCATCCGCCCCGTCTGCGCCGTAGAGGTCGATCGGTGTGTCTTCCGGCCTCGCCATCAGATATGGGGTCAAAGCGCAGAAATCACCACCCTGCTCCACACGGTCCATGGCCGCTTCGAGATCGGTAATGAAGAAGCTGTTCAGAATGCCGATCTGGAGATCGTCTGGCTCTTTAACCTCGTCAATTTCCGTATCCTCGGTGCTTATGCCGACATAACCATCAACGGCAGATGGTTCCGAAACTTCCTCGGGCGACGTGTCTGCCTTGGCTTTACCGGGCTTTGCGTCACCGAGATTGATTTCCACGCAGGCGACAGGGATATCACCCCTTGAAAGCTCGAAATTTGCCCAGGTCTCAAGAGCGGCCAGCACATCAAGGATGGTTGCCTTGGCAAGTGGCGCCGCCATGTCTGCCGATGCGAGGTCGCGGATTCTGCGGAAGTCGTCCTTCAGCCGCTGTTGGCTGCTATGGTAGGCCCGATGGCCAAGAGCGTTCAGGCCGCTCTTGCGACACTGCCCCATCGCCCAGGGAAGCGTAGAAACCTCGATATCGTCAAAATTGATCCCGAATCCGGCCCCGAGGCCGAACTGGGCAAAGCAGCTGCGCCCCTCCGGCAGACCGCGTTCTGCATCCTCGAACGCATCGGCGCCATCGCTTGCAGGTGCCAGTTCGTTGGCGAAGCGTTCAACCGCATCCATGTTGAAGACGCCAGCAAACAGATATGCGCTTGTTATGCGTTTGCCCGGCGGAGGCGTGTATGCGGCAAGCTTCGCGAGATCTTCCTGCAGGTCATCTTCCCGGAGCCATAAAATGTGCTTTCGCTCGGAAGGTTCGACGCGCTTGTCCAGGTCAAAGGGACTGAAGAATTCGAGGCGGTGCCAGAACTGCAGGACATCCGTGAATTGCGCAGATATTGCCTCAGTTTCGGACCTGTTCAACATCTTTTCACCTGAATGCTTTTGGTCGAAAAACACAGATTTCGACTATGGCCAAAGCGATGCAGGAGAGAAACCCTAAACCGTCCTCCGTCTGGCTAAGGCCAGGGTTCGGCATAAGATTTCGATGGCACGTCACGCCCACGGCGCTCGTTTCGGCATCACTGCTGTCACGTCGATACTCCGCAACATGCCGCCGTCGCGCAACCCGTCCCTCACCCAGTCCAGCGCCAGCAACCATTGCGCGTAGTGCCGTCGCGCGGCGGCGATCTGGTCGGGATCCGGCGGCCAGGTGACCGGGCAGGCGCGCAGCTCGACCGTTCGCCACTTGCCGCGCGACAAGACCCGCACGTTGCCGACCGGGACGGTGATCGAACGGGTGCCATGCTGGTTGCGCTTAATTTCGACCGGCACAGCGAGGCACGGCGCCGGGCATCCAGTCCGGGGTCATGCCAGCCCGGGCGAGTTCTGCGATGCGGATCGCCATGCGTAGGCCGCCCAGCGACGTTGGAAGACCTGCCACGCAGGCGGCGATCACCTCGGCATCCTCGTGGGTAGAGCTGTCCGGCTTGTAGCTCCCGCCGTCGATGCGGCAGCCCAGCGCGGCGCGCTGCATGAGCACATATTCGAGGCCGAAGCCGGGGCTGCCGTGGCGTTCGGGGTCGGGCGGTTCCGGCAGTTCCAGCCGGGCTTTCTCGGTGCGAAAGGCCCATTCCAGTGCCTGCTGGATGCCCAGCGCGCGTTTGGCGCGGGCACCGCGTCGCGTAAAGCGGGAATGGATGCTCATGCCACGCCCCGCGCTCTCAGCCGTTCCGCCGTGACCAGCCCGCGCTCCAGCATGGCATTGCGCACGCTGTTCGAGATGGCGTTGGAGGACAGATAGCCATCCCCGTTCACCAGCCCGGCGTAGAAATCCGCGATCTCGTCCATGCTGGCGCGCGGCGTGTCAGCAGGCTTGCCGTTGCGTTTGCGCCGCTTGTCGCACTCGGCGGGTTTCGGGGCCTCGGCTGTCCGTGCCGCCCGCTCCATGGCCCGGTCCAGCGCTCTGGGCCCGTCCGGTGGTTCGGGATGCGTGCTACGGCTGTCCCGGGCCACGGCGATGATCCGGTCCTCGGTCAGGCCGAGATCGGTGATCCAGCGCCGGACATGCTCTCTGGGTGGCCAGCCCCGCCACCAGCCCGGAAGGGCGGTATCGGTGTCCAGACCGAGGGCGTCGAGCAGGTTTCCAAAAAACTCTTCAAATCCATCATCGCGCGCTCGCGCGTCCTCCTCCTCCTTTACTGGTTCCCTTAATGGTTCTCTTACAGGGTTAGTGTCCGGATTTCGGACACGGAAATCGCGATTTTCCGGACACAGGTTGGCTGCACCCGGCGACGTTGGCCGTGCTTCGCCGTCAGGATCATCGCCCGAAAACCCGGGAAAATCGCCATGTCCGAATTCCGGAGACGGGTCCGAATTCGGGCCGTCGAACCCGTCCTCGAAGCCCAGAATGTAGCGGATCGGCTGCTGGCGTTTCGTCACCGGATCGACGTTGGCAAAGCGACGGATCAGACCGGCCAATTCCAGCTTGCGCAGGTGATCGTTGAGGGCGGATCGGCTGATCTCGCAATCGGCGGCCAGCCGCGCCTGGGTCGGAAAGCAGCCGAAATCCGGGTTGTGGCGGTCGCAGAGATGCCAGAGCACGATCTTTGTCGCGGGTTTGAGACCTCGCTGCTGGATGGCCCAGTTTGTCGCGTAATGGCTCATGGGAAGGGCCTCCGGCGCGGGCTCAGCGCCTGGGCGCGGGTGGTGATGCCGTGATCGGCGAGCGCGCCCAGCGCGTCCTCGACCGAGCGGACCAGCGCCCAGCCACAACTCTGCGCCTGCACCCTGTCGCGGAACGCGCGCTGGGTAGGGCTGAGACGGCCGGACGGGCTCTTCACCTCCAGAAACAGCACCTGCCCGCCAGTTAGGACGATCAGATCGGCGAAGCCGGGGAACACCCCCATGCCGGTCAGTATCGCCTGACGCTGGCGTGCGGCTTTGCCGCCCGCGCCCACCTCATTGGCGGAATGGTGGATGATGGCATCGCGCGGCAGCACGATGCGGAGCGTGTGAACGATGGCGCGCTGGATATCGGCTTCCGGGGTGCGGCGCGTCATGCGGCACCGCCTTTCGGCTTCCGGTTCGAAACTGCGATCAGCAGCCCGGCGAGTGCCAGCGCTTCGCGGCGTTCCTGCGGATCCGGGCTATGCGCGGCGATGGCGTGACAGGCGAGGATGATCAGGCTGTCCGGGTGATGGACGAAATCGGCGACAATGCTGCGGGCTTCAGAAAGGCGCTGGGCGGGCCAGTCGGCCGGGCAGGGGCTGCTGGCAACGTGGCATGTATCTGCGGCGGAGATCGGCGTCATGGCGTTCATGCCCGCACCCGTGGTTTGCCGGGCTTGGTATCGGCAACACGGGGCATCTCCTGCGATTGCAGCCAGTCCTGAACGACGCTCATCCGATAGAAAATCTTGCGACCGGCGCGGACGCAGGCCGGACCCTTGCGGCGTCGCTCCCAGCGCCCCAGCGTGTCGACCGTCAGGCCCAGCTCCTGCGCCAGATCGTAGCGGCTGATCCAGCCGCGCAGCAGGCGCGGTTCGATCTCCGGGTCCGCAGCTTTGGGTTGTGTCATGCTCTTGCCTCCTTTTCATGCCGCCCGGGTCGGACGGCTGACGGGAAGAAGAACAATCACATCGGAAGCACCGGCAGAGAGGCGGAAGCTGGCGTAATTGCCGGGAGGTTATGCCACCCCATGTTTTGCTGGGTTTGCGGCGGTTCGCGGCTAATCAGCGTGGTTGGGTGCCGGGTCTGAATGCCGTCGAATGCGGTCGAAACCACAACCGGCGGAATTGATTATGCCGGTTGCCGCCAACAGCATCAGCGCTTGCTGGCGGTGGAACATGTCAAGAACAAAGAGTCCGTTTTCCACAGCCAAATCTTCTTGCCAAATCGCGCTCTGGTGGTGAACAAAGCGTCCCAATCACGCCCGATGCGGTCGGGCGACGCGGGCTTTTTCAAAGCCCGTGATCGGGAGAGATGTGCCTGCATGATCGGAAAATGAAGCAGGTGCCTGGACTTGGGGGAAGGGTGGCCAGCGCCAACGGATACAGGAATAGCAGACAGACATGGCATTGCCGCAACGTGCGTTTTACACGGTCCAGGAGGCCGCGCTCCGATGGGATTGTACATTGGGCGGGCTCGCAGGATGGGCCGCGACCGGACGGCTGGAGATTGTGACAGCGATACGGCCGGTGATTCAGGGCGCCCACATCCATGCCGGCTTCGTCGCAATCCCGGTAACCGACATATTGGGCCTCTTCTGGGGCGGCCCTGAAGCTGCGACCCTGCGGCGTTTTCGCCCCGTCGAGACGGAGGATTGGGTGCTGATCGAAAACCCAGCCGATTTCGTTGAGGTCCGGATCAGCAGTCTGCTGATTGCCGCCGAGGAGATGCAGCGCTTCGAGACCGCGAACGGGCTGATGCGACGCGTCAGCAGCGGTGCCCCGTCACGCCACGACCGGGAGGGTGTGCTGGCTTACCTGATCCGCCGCGTTCATGTCGAAGGTGTGCCTGCGACGCAGGGCGAATGGACTGCCATCGCGCTCGACTGGTTCGCGCAGCATTCTGAAGATGGCGAGGTTCCCGACGAAAGCACGATCCGCCGCAGGCTCGGGCCAATCTGGAAGTCGTTGCAGGAGGATGCGTAGGGCAGGGGGACGTCGCCCAGCGCCGCAGTTGCTTGGGATCAGGCGCACTTGCGCGCCAGATCCTCGGCATCATGCACCAGCACCGGCTTCGGCCGGAAGGCGCTGGCCACGGCATCGACGCCCGCACGCAGGGGCGAATCCATCAGGTGGGCATAGCGCGCTGTGGTCTGGGTCTGGCTGTGGCCCAGAAGCTTGCCGATCATCTCCAGCGAGGCACCGCCGCTGACCAGCAGCGAGGCAAAAGTGTGGCGCAGGTCGTGAATCCGGACATCGGGGATCCCGACCTGTTTCTGGATCTGATGCCAGAACCGCCGGATTTCCTTGACCGGCTGACCCGGCACATCGACGGGAAACAGGAACGGGCAGCCGCGCGGCACAAGCAGCTGGCGCTGGCGGACAATGGCGGCGGCTTCATCCGATATCGGCAGGCGGTGGACCCTGCGCTGCTTGGTCATGCTGGCCGGTTTCGACCAACTGAGATGTTCGAGGTTGAAATGCTCGAACCGCGCCTGACACACCTCGCCGACTCGCGCCCCGGTCAACATGCAGAGCCGGATGATATCCGCCGCGCGCCGATCCTCGGCCGCGTCCAGCGCGGCGGCAAGTTTCCGGATCTCGTCCTGCGACAGAAACCGCTCGCGCGGGTTCTCGATCCAGCGCCGGAAGCCCGAGGCCGGATTGTCCTCGCGCCAGTTCCAGCCCTGCGCGTAGGTGAACATCTTGCGCAGCACTTCGCCGACACGATTGGCGCGGATCGGGGTCGGCTTCGATCCCTGAAGTTTCCGGGCACGATTGTGGGGTTTCGCCTTGTGCGGTCGGGCGCGGCCTTCTGCGATGCGGTTCAGCAGCTTTTCCACATCATAGGGCGTGATCTCGGTGACGAGGCGGTTTTTCCAGTCCGGGCCGACCAGCTTCGTGAGCATCGAACGCTGATCCGAGGCATTGGTCGTGGCCAGATTGGGCAGATGCACCTCGGCATAGCGTTCGATCAGATCCTTCACGCGGGGCGCGTCTCGTCCGTCCTCCTTGGCGCCCAGCGGACCGCCTCCGGCATCGATATCGCGGCGCAGCTCCTTCGCCCGCTCCCGCGCCGCAGCCGTGGACCATTCCGGCCAGCGGCCCAGCGTCATCCGCCGCTGCCGCCTGGCATGACGGTAAGCCAGCGTGAAGGCCCGGTTGCCAGAGCGGTAGATGCAGATCGCGAACCCCCGCACCTCGCTGTCGAAGATCTGATAGTCCCGGCCCGGTTCCGGTGTCGCCTGCCGATTTCTCGTTCAACCTCAATCGCTTCACCATGCCCAGCGCCTCCATCTTGCATCCCCCATGAGGCTCAGCCCCGCACGCATGGCAAGTCATACATCGCGCCTTGGACCGGCGGGGAGGCGGAAGGGGGCGGAAGTCGGGGGTATCGCGCCACCTCACGTTCTGCCGGGCGTGATGGGCTGCTGATCGGGGGCGGGATATAATCGACAGGAGCGCCGGCACAGCCTTTCCAGCGGGTATTCAGAGCGGTTCTGACCGGCTATAAACACAGCGGGTTATTATTTGTTGATTTCGATTCGGAGGTTTTATGAACGCTCCTTTCAGCCAGGCCGAGCGGCTGGGTCGTCTGACCACGGAGCTTGGCGCCGATGTTCTGGTTCTTCTGCGTTTCGATGGCAGCGATCATCTCAACGACCTTTTCGAGTATCGCGTCGAGGCGCTGGCCACCCGTGACGATCTGGATTTCGATGCGCTCGTCGGCACCCATGCGACGGTGGAGATTGACGCCCATGACCAGCTGCGGCCCTTCGACGGCATCGTCACCTCCGCCCGGTGGGCGGGCGTGGGCGAGAACGGGCATCGCTATGATCTGACGCTCAGGCCGTGGTTCTGGCTGGCCGGACGTCGCCGCAACCAGCTGATTTTCCATAATAAGACTGTGGTGCAGATCCTGCAGGAACTGC
>NZ_JACOQL010000011.1 GCF_014490725.1 Paracoccus amoyensis | reverse complement strand
AGCCCTGGTCATTATATTCGGCCACATTGATGCCAATCGTCGTCCAGCTGTCGGTGGCGACATAGTTGTCGTAATTCGTATAGGCCGTGAAGCGTGGCAGGCTCGGTTGATCCACGATGCCGGTGGCCGGATCGACGCCCAGCGCATCGCGGAAGCTGGTCCCGTCGGGAGATACCGCAATGCGCAGCTGGCCCGATCCGAACAGGCCGATCAGGGCCCGGGTGGAAAACCCGGTCTGCAGGATCAGCCCGGCATCGTCGGTATCCGTTTCGCGGTTCAGGGTCTGGGTCAGGTCGCCGCTGCCGCCGTCGGCTGCATAAAGCGCCGTCCAGAGCGCACTGTTCAGCTTTGCCGAAAAGGGTGCCCCGGTGCCTGCCGCCATGCCGATGCCGAGCCGGGTCAGGTCGTCGAAGGCGGTCGGGATGGCCGGCTGCCACTCCGCACCGTTCCGGACCAGCAGCAGTTCCTCATCCTCAACCCATGCCCGCCAGCCGTCGCGCGGCGGCAGGCGCAGCCATGCGCCATCGGTCCAGAGGGCGACGTTCCAATCCCAGCCCGCCCAGCCGCCCGTCGCGCCAGAGGCGACGATGTAGCGGTCGCCGTCAGACGGAGAGGCTGGGGGTGCGATCTCGCTGCGGCTCTTGACCGAAAGCTGAACCAGCCCGTCGAGCAGGCGCAGCGCCTCGTTATGGGTGACGTGTTTTTGCGCTTGCGCGGCCATCAAATATGGCAGCAGCAGGTTGGCGGTGCTGTCAGACATGTGCCTGTCGTTCCTTGGGATCAGAGATAAAGCGTGATCGTTCGGGTAGTGCCGCGCCCGATTCGGGTCGAGAGCTGGCAGATGCGGATCGTCAGGCCGTCACCCGGCGTCAGCGGCGCACCCCAATCGGCTGTCTGCTGGGCAGCGGTGTAGGTGACAGAGGGCACATTGCTGGTCAGGATCCGCTTCACGGCCGCGCCATCGATGATCCGGACCTCATAACTTTCCTGCTCTTCGCCCAACGGCACCTCGATCCCCTGCCAGCTGTCGGCGGCGAGGTCGCGGGAGCGGCGCGTCCAGCGGATCGTCAGATCGCCCGGCACATGCGGGCGGCGCCATGGCTGGACGACATGGACCGGCGAGAATGGCCGGCAGTCCTTCGCCCTCGGGCGTGAAGGCGAAGGCGGCGAATGTTTCGCTGCTGACAGGATGCCGGGCGGGGCCGATGCGCCAGTTGAAGGGAATGCCGAGATCGGCTTCCGGGATCGGCAGCGGGGTCAGCGCCTCGTTCAGCAGCACCGCCCGTGCTCCGACCGGGGTCGGATGACCCATGGCGTGCTCGGTGCCGCGCTGGCCGCGCAGGAGCCGGGTCAGGCGGTATCGTGCGGGCGCGATCAGCTCGGCATGGCCAGCCTTAAGGATCTCCCAGCGGCTCGGCGCCGTTTCCACAGCCAGCGCATTGGAGCCGCCAAAGAGGGCCAGATCGCTGATCCTGTCCAGCTGGCCGCTCATCAGATCGAGGATCAGCACATTGCCGAGATCGAAGCGCGACGTAGGACCGGGCCAGAGATCGGCGGCGAGACGCCCCAAATTGGCGCGGCGCCGCACCATGGTGACCAGTTCGAAACCGTCTTCGCCGGGACTGCGATAAGCCGCCAGCGCGCCGGGCTATGGTTTTGCGGTGGCGGCGATCAGCGGTTGATGCGCCGGGGTATCATCTCGCAACTGCGGCAGTTCGAGCACGATCACCTCCGGCGCGCCAAACGTCACGGCGCGTGGCAGGGTGGCGGGGCGCTCGGCGCCGGGTGGCAAATCATAGGCTTCCCGGTCCTGTCGCACCGCTTCGATGCCGCGTGCTTCTGCATCGGCCACGGCGGTCAGGCGGAACTGCTGCAGGCGCCCGTCATGGTCCAGTGCGATGACATCGGTCGGGTCCAGCGCTAGCCGCGAGGGCGGCAATCGAAACATCGCGCTTTCGCGTCCCGCTCAAGCCTCCTGCAGGGCGCGGCGGCAGCGGCGTTCCGCCTCTTCCGGCGGCACCGCCATCGAAAAACTCTCGGAGGCGATGCGGTTGGTATCGACGGTGATGCGCGCCGCCTCGACCAGAGCGGCATCATAATCCTCATCGGCCCTGGCCACCTGCCACTTCAGCGCCTGCGGCAGTTCGGTTTCCTGCGCCCGGGTCAGCTCAATGGCTTGGCCGTCGCGCGCTGCCACCAGATCGTCATGCGCGATGGTTGCGACCGGCGCCCGCCCGCGCATGACAAAGCGGATCACGCCCTCGCTCTCGATCGCGTCAAACCCGAAATGCCGCGCCAGCGTGGTGATCGAGGCGCGCGGGCTTTCCAGCGCGGTGATCGCATAGCCCTCTGCCGCGCCCCAGAGACCCGAGACATCGATGCGGGCTTCGGGCAGTCCGGCGCGTCGGCAGAGATGACGGACGAGAGCGGCAAGCGAGACCGCACCCAGCCGTCCGGTCAGCCAGTGCCCCAGCCGCCAGTTGGCGCCATCGGTCCAGACCTCGCTCAGGGCCGGAATGAACGGGTAGGGCCGGGCGTCCCATGTCCAGGCGGCATATTCACCGACTTCGACCATGCGGCCGGCATATTCCGTCGAGACCGGGTTGTTCGCCGGTTTGCCCCAGAAGAGGTAGGTCGCTTCCAGATAGGCGCGCTGGATGGCGTCATCCCTCCAGCCGCGCGAGAAGTATGGCACGAAGCTCTCTGAGGATTTGGGGTCATAGAAGACATTGGGCTGGTTGGTGCCGCGGTCGATCGCCGGGCAGCCGAGTTCGGTGAAGCGGATCGGTTTGGACTGCGGCAACCATGCGGTCGGTGTCGCGGATTCCATGCCGCCCGGCCGGTCGAAATGCCGGTTCGACCACCATGAGCGCAGATCTTTCGGCCGAAAGACCCACGGCTTGTCATGGGCCCCATCGCTGATCGGGGTGCGGATCGGCGCTGCCTGGTCGGCCTCCGTGGCATAGAACCAGTCGAACCCCTCACCGCCTGCAAGGTTCGATTGCAGATAGGCGCGGTCGTGGATCGCGGCCCATCCGTCCCGGGCGTCTAGATGGTCGAACCCGTCGCGCCAGTCCGAGAGCGGCAGGTAGTTGTCGATGCCGATGAAATCGATGGCGGCGTCGGCCCAGAGCGGATCGAGATGGAAGAACACATCCCCGCTGCCATTGCCCGGCTGGTGTCCGAAATATTCCGACCAATCGGCGGCATAGCTGATCTTCGTGTCAGCTCCGAGAATCTCACGCACATCTGCGGCCAGCGCGCGGAGGGCCGCGACGGTCGGATAGCTGTTCCCGCTTGCCCGGATCGTGGTCAGTCCGCGCATCTCGGAGCCGATGAGGAAGGCGTCCACGCCGCCCGCCACTGCGCAGAGATGGGCGTAGTGCAGCACCATCCGTCGCAGCCCGTGATCGCTGGGATCGCCCGCCCAACGCACCTCGTCGCCGGAGACCGTAAAGTCGCCCGCGTTTGCACTGCCAAAGAAGGCCGCAACCTGATCTGCCGCAGCCGCCGTCTTGTCGACACTCCCGGCCTGACCGGCAGAGGGCGAGCAGGTGATGCGACCGCGCCAGGGAAAAGCGGGCTGGCCGGTTCCAGCGGCATTGTCCGCATAGGGATCCGGCAGCGCATTGCCCGGCAGCACATCCATCAGCAGGAACGGATAGAAGGTGACGCGCAGACCGCGCGCCTTCATCTCGCGGATCGCCTGTATCACCGCGAAATCCGCAGGCGTGCCGCCATAGACCGGGCGATCCTGAGCGTCGCGGCTGACCAGATGTGCCTGCTCGCGGGCAATACCGCTGACCGACCAGAGGCGCGGTGTGCTTGCCTTCTGGGCCACCTCGACGCCGGGTCGGATCGTGCAGGATCCGCAGCGCAGGTCATTGCTGGACCAGCTGACGACCAGGCTGACGCTTTCCATCTTGGGCGCCATGGCCTGCAGCCGGTCCAGCGCCACGATCATGTCGGGGCTGGCCGGAGTGGCGTTCAGGTTCTCGGCCGCGGCGGTGCCGCTGCCGCCCTTGCGCACCGGCTCAGTGGCATACGTGAACTCGCCAGAGGCCGGGATCAGGGTGACGGCGCGGGTCAGGCCCTCGGCCGTGTCGGGATCGGCCAGCGGCCTGAACACTTCGAAGGAAAGCTGCGGCAGACGATTGCCATAGTCATTCAGCGGCAGGTCTTCGAAGACGACATAGGCGGTGCCGCGATTGGCCGGCGTGGCCTCCGCGCCCATGGTCGCGGCGATGAACGGGTCAGGCTCTTGGATCTCGCTACCGGGATACCAGCGCCAGGTGATCCCCGAGGTGTCGAGGGGCTTGCCATCCGCCCAGATGCGGCCGATGCCGGTGATCTCGCCCTCGGCCAGTGCCACGGCGAAGGAGGCATAGTAGAGATATTCGGTGGTCTCGACCTTCGGTCCGCCGCCTTTGCTGCCGCCCTGGCGGCTGGTCCGGGTCTCCTCGCGGAAATCCGTGGCCCAGACGATATTGCCGCCCATGCGCATGCGGCCGAAGACGCGCGGAATCACTGCGCCCTCGGTCGAGGCGGTGATGCGCAGATTGTCGAGCCGCGCGCCTTCGATGCGCTGGGCCGGGGCGAGGGACGAGACGATCCAGCTGTCGACGGCCGCGCCGATGGTCGAGCCGATCATGCCGCCGATGGTCGCGCCGGAAAAACCAAGGATCGCGCCCCCGAAGCCGCCGCCAATCGTGGCGCCGACCGAGGCCAGAACAAGAGTTGCCATGGTGAAAGAGTCTCAGACGCTAGGGAAGAGAAAGACGAAGGCGATGCGGCGGTGCCAGGCAGGTGTCAGGGGCTCTTCAATGACGCCCAGCCGCTCATAGGCGTGGATGAAGCGGTCCGGCGCGGTCAGAATGCCGACATGCTTGGCGATGGCGCCGGGGCGCATACGGAAGAGGACAAGGGCGCCCGGCCGGGCGTCCGCAAAGGGCAGTTCGATCATCATCCGCCGCGCGCCCTCAGCCAGAATCTCGCGGGAACCCGTCTCGCCCCAGTCGCGGCTGTACGGCGGCATAGGGAAGGGCTCATCGCCGACCACATCGCGCCACACCCCGCGCGCAAGCCCGAGGCAGTCGCATCCGACGCCCTTCAGGCTGGCCTGATCGTGATAGGGTGTGCCAAGCCAGCCGCGCGCGGTGGCGATGACACGGTGGGAATCTGCGGCGGCTTGCTCCCGGGTCACAGCACGCCTCCATCATGACCACCATCCTGGCTGGCATAGCGCAGGATGGTGTCCTGTCCGGGGATGTGCGGAAAGCCTCGGAAGTTCGCCACGTTCCCGAACTTCTGGGCGCAGGTGGCGATGCGCTTGTCGCAGCCGGCGCGGATGGTGAACCTATCGCCAGAAGTGATCGGCCGGATCGGCGCTTCCAGCAGCGTGAAGACGGCAACGCCATCGCTGCGATCATGGGCCAGCACCTCCGCGCGGCGTCCGGCATTGGGCCCGGTGGTCCATGTGAGCGTGCCGAAGCGGAACCAGCCGGGCGCGAAACCGCCGAGCCCGGAGGCGGTAAAGGCGCGGTCGCGCAACCCGTCGATCACGGTGCCGCTGCCCTGATAGGTCGGATCGTCCAGATCGACACCGCAGCGGGCATCGCCCAGCGCGGCGTCGCATGTCGCCTGAAAGGTCCGCCCGACCGTCTGGCCGAGGATATGCGACATCGAGCGGATCTCGGCCACGAAGGCATGTCGCCCGCGCCGGATCTGGCCGATGGCGCCACGCCGCATCAGCACGCGCTGCGCCGGGTTGGCCCAGTTCACGCGCCAGAGCGCGACCTCCGCATTGTCCCAGCGCCCGTCCAGATATCCGCCTCGGTGATCCGGTCCGAGCGCAGCGCGCCCGCCGCGTCCTGTGCATCGACCGAGAGATCGGCACCTGACCTGATCTCGCTGGCGGTGAGGCCGCTTTCCGGCTCGAACTCGGTGCCGTCGAACATCAGCACCTGATCGTGATCGGTGAAACCGAAAGCCACGCCATCGGCGCGGGTGATGCGCCAGCACCAGGCCAGTGTCGTGGTGCCGCTGTCGAGATGGGCCTGCAGGGTAGGGGAAATCTGCTTCATCGCCGGATCTCCAGCAGGGGAATGGAGGTGATGGAACCGAGGCGTTCGATGTCCAGCGTCACGTCCAGTACGTCGCTGTCAAAGCGGACCGGGACGTCGAATTCGAATCCGGCGGTGACGGTGATGCCGGCGGAAGGCGCGATCTCGAAGCTGACGAGGCCGGTGTTATGGTCGACCGACCAGCCATTGGCTTGCGAGACGCCATTCAGGGCAATCTGGATCGCGCCCGCGACCGGCTTGGTGATAATGCGCGCCCAGCTTTGTCCGCCCGAGGCATAGCGTTTGATCAGTTGGAAGGAGGTCGTGACGCCATCGCCGGTGCCGATCTGCTGATCGGTCGGCGATGGGACCTGCGACGGCAGGCCGGACCGATGATCGGCCCAGTCTTTGAACCGAAAGCCGTAAAGCCGCCCGTTTCGCGCCTCGAAGAAGGCCACGACCGCCGCCAGATCGTCGGCGCGGCGGATGCCATAGCTGACATCATAGCGCCGCCGGCTATTCGCCCAGCTGGCATTGCGCTCCTCGTCGCCGGAGGTCAGTTCGACAATCTGCGTGCGCCGCTCCGGCCCGCCACGGGCGCCGCGGCTGATATTGTCCGGAAACCGGACCTCGTGAAATGCCATCCTGCGCGTTCCTTACGTAAGGGTTTTGTCAAAGGCCGCGTCGACCGAGCGATACGGCGCGGGCGATATCGGCAGCGATCTGGGTGCGGGATTGCCGGAAACTCTCGGCGTCGCGGGCATTGATGTTGACGGTGACGCCGTTGCCGTAATCCTGCGCCTCGCGTCGCGACAGCACCCGCTCACCGCGCTGGAGGATCGCCGGCACCTCGTCATGGCGCAGCCCAACCGTGCCGCCGCTATGCATGCGCGGTGCCTGGGCAAAGGCGAGGGCGGACACCATGCGCGAGGGCGAACCCGCGCCAACCATCCCGCCCGTATGCATGATGCTGGCAAAGATCCCGCCAGCCCCGCCCAGCGCACCGGAGAGTGCGTTGGCGATGGGCCCGAGCAGAAACCGCCGTGCGGCGAGCTTTGACAGATCGGCCAGCAGCGAAGTGACCAGATCGCGGAAATCGACCTTGCCAGTCTTCACGAATTCGCCGACCGCATTCTCCGCGCTTTGAAACGCACCCACCAGCGCCTGACCGATATCGGCACCGATCTCCTTCGCCTTCTTCGCATAGTCTGACAGCGGCTCGGTGACGGCCTTCCAGCCGGTCGCCGTTGCCTCGGTCGCGGGCTTTGCCGCTTCCGCGGCTGCCTTGCCCGCGGCACCGGCCTCCTTCGCAGCCGCGCCTGCGCCGGTGGCGGCGGTCTCGACCCCGTCCAGCGCATCCTCGTAACGTCCGGCGGCTTCCGTCGCGACGTCCAAAGCTTCACTGCCGACGTCCTCGCCGCCCGACATCGCCGCGCGCAGCGCCTCCATCGCCGGGCCGACACCATCGAAGGCGGAGGCCCGGCTGTTGCTTGCCCGGTCGCGATAGCGGCCCGCCATATGCGCCGAATTGCTGGCCGAATGTTCCAGCATGGACGCCCGGCCCAGCGCCCCGAAGACATCGATGCGGGTGTCCGAGCCGATCTCTTCGGCCACCTTGTTGAAGGTCGGCGCGATCATGCCCAGAAAGTCCGCCCATTTGCCCGCAAGAAAGGTCATCAGTCGGGTCCAGATCGCCTCGATCTCCGATTGCATGGCCCGGAAATCATCGGCGAAGGACAGGGCCGTGACCTTGATGCCCTCCCAGACCGCCTTGGCCACATCGCTCATCAGCGCCATGGCATTCCCGAAACCGCCCGCGCCTTTGACCAGCCGGGTGAACTGATAGACCAGCTCGCCCGCCCCGACGATCAGGGCGCCGATGCCAGTGCGAATGAGGGCGCCGCGCAAAACGACCAGCGCCGTGGCGAGGCCTCGGACCGAGATTGCCGCCGCCGCCAGCCCCGCGACCCAACGCCCGGCCATGAAGCCCGCGAAACTGGCCGCATAGGTTGAGAGGCGGCCGATCTGTTCAAACAGACCGCTGATCGCCATCTCGAGCGGCCCGGTGCGGCTGGCCAGCGCCGCCATGGCATCGGCGACGGCTTCCAATGCCGGGGCTACGGCAACGGCCAGCTGGTTCGACAGCCCACGCCAGACAAGGCCAAGCCGCGAGATCGCGTCATTCGTCCGTTCGATCCGGTCGGCATCCTGTTCGGACACCACGACGCCGAAGGCCCGCACATCCTCGGTGGCCTGGTGCAATGTGGCGGTGTCGATGCGGGCCATGGCGATCGAACCCTCCTCGCCGAAAAGCTGACCCGCGACGGCGGCACGCTGCGCGACTGGCACGAAGGCTTCGATGGCGGCATTGATCGCCCCGACGCGCTGGTCGAGCGGCAGTGCCAGCAACTCGCCCGCCGTCAGCCCCAGCCGCGCCAGCGCATCGGCTGCGGGACCACCGCCCTCTGCCGCCTGACTGAGCCGGCGCGTCAGATCTTTGGTCGCCTGTTCGATCCCGGACATCGAGACGCCCGCCAGTTCCCCGGCGCGTTCCCGCGTCTGGATTGAAGCAACCGTGGTGCCGAGTGACTGGGCGAGCTTCGCCTCCGCGTCCACGGTTTGCAGCCCGGAGCGCACCATCGCGATCCCGGCGGCGGTGGCGGCGGCGACCGCAGCGGCAGCCGCGACTCCGACCTTGCGTGTAAACCCGGCCATGCGGGCATTCGCAGCCTCCATCTCGCGCGAGAGCCGCCCGAAGCCGCGCGATCCGGCCTCACCGACACCTTCCAGCTCGGCGCGCACCTGCCGCCCGCCTACTGCCGCGAGGCGGACGGTGACCCGTTTCTCTGCCATGTAGGGATTCCTTGATCTTCTTCGATGCGTGTCTTACATTCTTCGCATCGATCAATGATGGGTATGACAATGACCGAGACCGCGACCCTGTCCACGAAATTCCAGATCTCGATCCCCAAGGCGATCCGCGCCGCCCAGCACTGGGAGGCCGGGCTGACCTTTGCCTTCATCCCGAAAGGGACGGGCGTGCTGCTGGTGCCGGTGCCTAAACGTGACGCGTTGCGCGGGCTGGCGAAGGGCGCCAATGCCGAGGGCTATCGCGACCGCAAGGACCGTCACTGAATGACCCTTGTCGATACCTCTGCCTGGATCGAATGGCTGATCGCGTCGCCGACCGGCGATAAGCTGGCCGATCATCTGCCAGAACAGGCCGACTGGCTGGTGCCGACCATGGTGCAGCTGGAGCTGACGAAATGGCTGACCCGTGAGATCGGCGAAGACAAGGCCGATCAGGTCATTGCCTTCACCCAGATCTGTCAGGTCGTGCCGCTCGATACCGAAACCGCGCTGGCGGCTGCCGAGGCCTGCCGAACCCATAAATTGGCAACTGCCGACGCCATCATCTTTGCCACGGCACAGGCCAATGGCGCGCAACTCCTGACCTGCGACGCGCATTTTGACGGTCTGCCGGGCGTCACGCTGGTTCCCAAGGTCAAAAGCTGATCGCCCCAGAGCCGTTCGCGGTGATCTGTTCGTTCATCTTCCGGACCATCACCGCCTCGATGATGGACAGCAGTCCTGCGGCAGCCAGGGCGGGGATGCCCAGCGCTGCCGCCAGTCCCAGCGCCGCGTTCAGATCCCAGCCGATCACGGCGCCGGGCAGCACCCTGAGCTGTCCACCAAGGCGCCCGACCAGATCCCAGACCTGCCAGCCCTCGTAGGTCAGCGGTTGGCTTTGCCGCGTCGGGCAGTCTTCGCAGCTTTGGGTGCAGGCCGCGCAGTAACTGTCGCCCCCGCCGAAGTACCACTCGGCAAGGGCGCGGAGACGTTTTTTTCCTGCTCCAGCGGCAGGCCCTTCGAGACATAGACCAGTTGAAACGCCTCGAAGATCGGCCAGATGTCCAGAAGCGCGTCGATGGCCTCGGGTCCGGGGTCGATGACATTGCCATCGGCATCGCCGACGCCCTCCCAGGCCAGCACCGCACGGCGGGCCAGCGCCTTGGCGAAGATGAGCGCCCGCTCTTCATCGGAAGACCCATCCTGCACCGCCTCGACCTCCGGATCGCTGCGGGTGGCGACCATCAGCGCCGTGGTCAGCGGGCGCAGCTGCACCCGGACGTCGGGCGCCAGCTCGTGCCCGCGCGGTTCGTTGGTCAGGTCCAAAGTCAGCATCAGTATTCCTCGCGGTCGTTGATCAGGGTGGCGGTGCACATGCGCCCCAGGGCGCCGTCGCGCGCGGCCTGCCAGTCGAATGTGGCCTGCACGCCTTGCGGCCCGGAAATCTCGATCCGGGGGCGGGGCGGGTAAACGGCATGGACGGTGAAGGTGAAACTTTCGCCCGAGGGCAGGGCATAGGAAAATTCTAGCGCGCAGGGATCGCCATCAAGGGCCTGTGTCACCAGCGTGCTGTCGGCGAAGCGCACTTCGATGGACCCGGTCAGGGCAGCAATGGACGGATCGGCGCCATCGATGCGGCCATCGGCGCGGATGGTCTCGATCCGGTCGAGATTGTTGGTATAGGTGATCTGCGCTGAAATCACATTGCCCACCGCCGCGCCATTGCGGGTGATCGACCCGTTGAAATGACCGAAGCGCTTCAGATCGATGGGCGCGGGCGTGCCGGCATTGCTGACCGTGCCAACCGTCTCGCCTTGGGCGATCAGCCGTGCGGTCGCGGTCAGGAGCCCGGATCGCTGCATCTGCCAGCTGAGCTGGTCCAGCACGCAGCCGGAATAGATCGCAAAGCGCGGCAGCTCGGGCATGCCGGTTTCGATGGAAAGGCTGGGCAGTGTCCAGCCACCCGAGCGGAACTCATGTGTCCAGGGCCCGGTGCCGGTGCTGATTGGGCCTCCGAACGCCGCCTTGAGCCAGAAGCCGAAGGCCTCGGCATCGATCGGCACGACGATATCGCCGTCGGCTGTCACCGCATCCTTGATCGGCGCCAGCGGATCGCGGTCATAGCCCAAGAGTTCGGAGTTCAGCAGCGGCTGTTCCGCCCCGAGCGAGGTGCTGGCAAACGGCATTTTGGTGAAGCCGCCCACAGGCGGCGTGCCATAGACGGTCTCGAACGCCAGCGCCATCTGCGCCCGTGCCCCCTGGGCTCGTGCCATGAAATATCCTTTCGATCAGAGTGGGGTTGAGGCGGTTTGCGGGGGCCGGTTGCCGACCCGGGCGCCGTCCCGCAGACTGCGCTGGTGTTGGGATGCTGGTCGTTAGGGGTGAAATGGTGGATTTTGGATTGCGGCAAGCCGCAGCTTGCTTTTTTGGAACGCGCGCCGCTCTCGCGCTTGTCGCCAGCGTGGTTCTGTCGGCCTGTGTGCCGACGGAGGTCTCGGCACCAGCACCTGCGCCATCGTCACGGTTCGATTTTGGCGGGCAGGTGACCCGGGTGATCGATGGCGATACCTTCTGGGTCAGCGGCCAACGCAACCGCATCCGGGTCGGGGGGCTGGACGCGCCTGAAATTGGCCGGGCAGGTGGATCGGCCGCGACCGCGCAGCTCGCAAACCTGATCTCAGGGCGCTCCGTCCAGTGCCGCTTGCGCGATGTGGACCGCTATGGCCGGATCGTCGGGCAATGCTGGCTGCCGGACGGTCGCGACATTGCGGCGGCGATGATCGCCAGTGGCACTGCGCGCGAATATTGCCGCTTCTCGGGCAATTATTACGGCACCTGCTGAGGGCCAGTCAGGCCAGCGGGTCCGCTGTCGTGTAGTGCAGGATCACCGGGATCACCGCCGCCTTGAGGCTGGCCGCGCCCTCGACTGGCAGATCGACCGGGCGCGGCGCCTCTGCCTCGGCCCAGTCGCAGAGACCGCCCAGCGTTCGGTCGGCTGCGATGGCCGTTCCGATGCTGGCACAGAGGGCGTCGAAGCCGGCGTCACGGTCGGCGCCCTGAACGACCGCCTCGATCTCGGCGCGGTGCTGATAGTGATAGGCGACCGGCGACAGCGTCACCTCGGGCTCGCCCGGGGCGCCGTCGCGCAAGATCAGTATGCCGTCGGGTGGCACGCGTTCGGGAAGGACGTCGCCGCGCAGGGCGGTGGCGGGCAGGGCCGAAAGCCGCGCGTGCAGGGTGGCGAGGATAGTTTCGCGGAGGGTGGGCATGTCATGGGCACTTCAGATTTTGTTGGCGTATTGCCCCGTGGAAAGCAACGCGCGGAAAGGTAAATACTCGTTAACCAATTGCGCCTACAACCGATCCCGCAGATCGGCGGGGAGGTTTCATTGCAGCACAGATTTACGGGACTTCCTTCGGCATGGCGGGCATGGTCAGTACGTGGTCAGCCAGCACAAAAATTCGATACGCGCAGCCATTTCCATCAAGTCGATATTTCCCGGCTACGCGGGTCTTCGGAGCGCTTTTTCTGATCGTCTGGATCAGGTTATCGCCGACAACACGCGGACGCTTCTGAATGCCCTGACGCCGCCCCCTGGGTGACGGAGGCAGACCTGCGCGATGTGTCGGACGCGAAGGAGGCTGTCCTGCAGCAATGGGATGCCCGTCTGACGGCCATCTTTGAAGAGTATCAGTCCCACCCGCAGCGTCTCCGCCCATTGCGAATGGCCATGGAAGAGCGTCTGCTCAGGGCCTTCGCGGGGCTGATCAATCAGCTTCGGCAGCAAGACCTTGGGATAGAGCGTTACATCTGGCGTTCCCGAGATGACGCGCAGGTTCGCGACAGTCACTCAAAGTATGACGATCAGGTCTTCAGCTGGGACGAACCTCCTGCAGGCGGGCATCCGGGACAGGCACATAACTGCCGGTGTTTCGCCGAGCCTGTTGCGTCGCCGTTGCCAAACGACGTTGTCCTTGCCCAGTATGCGCCAGCGGCAGAAATTCCGGTGGAGGCCTTCTTTCGAGGCCTTGTCGGACGTGCGGTCGCGCTTACCCCTCAGGGAGCCGCTGCTTTGGCGGCGTTTTTGGCGGCGTGGGAGGCTGGCAATGCCTTGAGGGAACTCACCGAACTCGCAACAGAACGTCGCCTGAACCGCGCTGCCGATATCCTCGGCGTCGATCTTGGATCGGCCGAAGGGCTCCTGGCTGCTATTGCGCACGAACTGGTGCAGGAAACGGTCAGTACCGGCTTCGGATCCAGCCTGCCCAAGACCGTCGAGGCCGCGCAGATCGCCGGTCAGGCGGCGGCGCTTTTCGAAATGGCGAATCCCGGAACTATTCAGCAGGTCGCGGAAGGAGACCGCGCTGCTCAACGCGCGCTTGGCGCATTCGTACAGCGCGCCTACGATGCTTTCAGCGAGGGTCGGCTCCGGCTTCAGGACGGCACGATAGCCGATGGCTGGGTCGAGGTATTCCCTGAACTGACCGAGGGCGAGCGGCGGCTGGGCGAACTTCCCGGCTTCACGCCCGAGCGCATCGAGCAGTGGCTGGAGACCTACCCGGTCGAGGTCCTCGGCCTGCCAAACCACACCGGATCGCCGAATGCCGAAGACCCGACCGGAAATATAATCTCAACACCGATCCCAGAGCTTGCTGGTCCCAGCATTCTCGAAGCGCGCCCAGCCAACATCACTACACCAGATGGCAACATCGTCCGGGGTCACGGCCCAAAAGGTGACGGGGCCGAGTATATCACAGGCAAAGGGCACACTGCCGAGCAGATCGATGGGATCATCGCGAACCCTAACCCTGATTTGAGCGGGGTAATTCGCGGATTTGGTCCCTTCAAAGGGCAGGAGATGACTCTGCTTACTGGCCGCGACGGGCATTGGGTGATATTGAACCCAGACGGCGAAGTCGTCGCGGTCAGTAACAGAAATGTGCCTTTGCGCGCACCGGACAACGATCTGCAAGAAATTATTCGACCGCTGGAGTAGCCATGGAAGATAAGATGCAAGCCTTCATGCAAGAACTTCTCCACGGAAAGAAGTATGTCCGATTGTCGTTGGATCAGCTTCGTGCCTTCAACAGCTATCTTGCAAATGCCGGATTCAGCATATCCCGTATGGAGGCAATAAAGACGGCTGGCGCAAGAACCGGGCGACGCCTTGACTATGACATTCTAGTCCTGCCCGAGCATGAGGAGGGCTGGTCAATTTTTGCCGATCCTGATCGGTCGAGGGCCCAGGTCGTGGATATTGTCGACCAAGCTGTGCGTGAGGGTGGAACTTTCGAGTTCTTGGTTTGGGCCGAGAAACCGTCGGGTTAGAGAATTGTTCGCCCCTCCACCCAGTTCCCCACGATCCTCCCCGGCACAGCATCCGTCGTCCGCTCTGCATCCTGCGCCAGATCGAGCCGCTTTGGCAGCCTGACCTGCGGCACCAGCAGGAAGATCGGGAGGGTGGCCCGCCCGCGCCCGGTTTTGGAGCGCGATGCCACAGCGCGCCCCTTGGTGTTCAGCCGCCCCTCGGCCACCAGCAGACTGGACCCGTGCCTGCGATAGACGAAGCGCAGCCGCAATCCGGTCCGCCTCTCCCATTCGCCCGGGTTGATGCGGCCACCACGCAGGGATTTGCCGGCGGCTTCCGTCGGGATGGCCAGCCAGAATCCGTCGCGGGATCGGATCAGCGGCCCGGCGTTATGGGCGCCGATGATCACCGGCGCCTTCGACCACACGAGCGCGGTGGCATTCAAGCTCTCGCCCGCTTTCGGATAGGTCGCGTTGCGGATCGAATTCGCCAGCCGCCGCCCCAGCCCCGCCCCGGTGATCTGGTCGCGCCATGCGGTTTTCAGGTCCACGCCCGCCTCGCGCATGGCGCCGGTCACGGCCTTTTCGCCCGCGTTGATTTCGGCCTGCATCATGGCAACGAGATCGGGGTCGACGTCGAGTCGCAGCTTCACGCAGGCACCAGGTCCACGGTCCAGACCAGCCGGTCGCGGTCGCGCATGGGCTCGCCCTGCATGGCGAAGCTTTCCGCGCCGATGACGATCAGATCGCCCTGCCGGGGATCGCCCAGGTCGCTGATCCGGATATCGGCGGTCAGGGTGTCCGACAGAATGCGCGCCGATCCGAACTCGGTGATCCGGTCCGGGGCGCGGCGGATGAGGCGGATCTGGCGTTCCTCCGAAGTCCCGGCGGCAATCCAGACGGCGGAGGTGCCCATGTCGGGATGACCGAAGATGAGGTCCATGGACGCGCTGAAGGCGTTCATGGCCGGTCAGTTCGAACTGTGCAGCCGGATGGCCAGACGCGGACGCTTGTTGACCGGCAGGATCGAGGCTTCGGTCATCAGGTCGATCCAGCGGCCCTTGGGGTCGAGATGCTGGCGGGCATAGAGCGGCAACCCGATGGTATTGGCCGTTTCCAGAAGATTCGCCGGACCGCCATAGGTCGTAAACGTGTCCATGGTGCCGGTCGGAAAGGCGATGCCTTCATTCGCAGGGACCAGCCGTTCCAACGCCTTGGTCGAGAGCGTGACGGCGCCTGCATATTCCTCGAAGAGGATGGCCGCGAAGGGGAAGTTGCGGCGGACATCCTGCCTGAGCGGCTGTGCACCGGTCGCGGCATAGAACTTCCAGGCCTCTTCGGTGTTGGGGTGCGAGATCAGCTTGTCGAAGAATTCGCGGCTGACCAGGGCATGGACGCCCGACATGCTCTCGCCCAGCAGATTGTCCTCGATGGCGCGCAGCACCTCGCGGACCTTGCCCTGAACATTGGTCCCGGCCGTGCCGAGCACGAAATCCACAGAGATCTGCGCGATGCCGAATTCGGTGAAGTAATTGTAGAGCGTCGTGCCGGGCTCATCCTTCACAATGTCGCGGAGCGCGTTCATCTCCATGTATTCGCGAGTCTGGGCATGCTTGCGGCGCATCAGGGTCAGCTTGCGGGTCATCACCGCGACCAATGGATCGGATTCATCGCCTGCGCCGATTGCGGGCACACCCTGAATATCGGCAGGCAGGATCACGTCGTCATGCGGGATCCACGGGAGCGCGAAACTGCGCATGGCGCGGCCCTCTCGCGCGCCGACGGTGGCAGGACCGCCCAGCGGCACCGAGGGCAGCAGGTTCAGCACGCCTTCGATCTGCTCGATGATGACGCTGCGCTGGGAGACGCCCTCGAAGCGGAAGAGGCCCAACTCGCCCAAGCGGGTATAGAGGTTCGGCAGGATGTTGATGGCCTGCGTCATCTCGGCCAGCGAATAGCCGCCGGCATCGAAGGGATTGCGGATGATGGTCATGGGGAAGCCTTGTCAGGGAGGAGGAAGAAGGATGCGATGCCGCCGTGAAGGTGCGAGACCGCCGGGCGGGTCCGTGACCCCCGGGCGGGTCCGTGACCTGTCAGGCGCTGTCGCGAAAGACGATGCCGAGCGCGGTCAGTTCCGCATGCTTCAGCGCGATCTTGGTGGCATCATCGCCGCTGCCATCGTAGAAGAGGGCGTCGCGGGACAGGATCGCCGGACCGCGTGCCAGAAGGATGCCGGTGGCTTCAGACAGACGCGTATCGACCGGATAGAGCAGGATGCCAGCGGCGGTTTCGGCGCCATCGCTGCCGCCATGGCTGGCGAAGGTGTAGTGACCGCTGGTGGTGATTCGACCGAGCACGGCACCGGCCGGGTATTCCCTCCCTTCGGCCAGGGTCACGGTCTCGCGGGCATAGTTCGGGTTCAGCTCATATTTGAGCGCATCGCCCATGCTAGGCGGCTGGGTCAGGACGGGCATCGGTATCTCCAAGGTGTCAGCCGATCAGCGGCTGGCGCTATCGGCGGATTTGCAGGCAGCAGTTACCAGCGGGCTCGGCTTGTTGGTGGGCGCGGGTACGCTGGCCAGAATGCCGCTGGCATCGCTTCTGGCCGCGAGGCTGTCGAGGATCTGGCCGCGCAGCGCCTCGGGCTTCACCCCGCGCCGAAGGGCATCGGCCGCGTCCAGGGTAACGCCCAGCTTTGCCGCCTGGGCGCAGATCGAGGCCACTTCGGCGGCCTCGGCGCGGATGGTGTCGGCGGTGGCATCGACCGGGGTGGCAGTCGCTGCGGCGCCGGGCGCGGGCGGTATTGCCGCCGGTTGCCGCGCCGTCGGTGTGGCAGATAGCGTCGGCGAGGCACCTGCACCCGATGCTGTGGATTGCGGGTCTTGCTGGTCCGGCGTCTGGGCATCTTCATCCGTCTGATCGCTCATGATCATCTCCTGTTGGGATTGGGGTGGTGAAAGGGTCGGGGATTGCGCCCGCAGCCCCACTGGCAGGACTGGGCGGCTGAGACTGTCGCAAAGGCGCGGAAAGCGGTCCGGGGATCGGCGACAGCATCGGCAAGCCCGGCTTCGACAGCCGCCGCGCCCCGGAAGATCGCGGCTTCGGTGGCGAGTGCCGCGTCCCCGGTCATTCTCGCACCGCGACCGGCAGCGACGGTTTCGGCGAAGAGGGTCCCCAGATCCTCCAGTTCCGCCTGCAACCCGGCGCGGATGTCCTCGAGCAGGGCGGCATAAGGATTGCCGTCGGCCTTCTTGGCCCCGGCATGGATCAGCGTCACCGCCACGCCTTTCTGGGCCAGCATGCCGGACATGTCGGTATGCATGGTGATGACACCGATGCTGCCCGCCGCCCCAGTGCGAGGCAGGGTGATGCGATCCGCCTGGGACGCCTGTGCGTAACCGGCCGAAAGCGCATGTTCGGCCAGAAATGTCTGAACCGGCTTTTTGGCCCGCGCCGTGCGAATGCGGTCGGCGAGATCGAAGGCTCCGGCCACTTCGCCACCAAAGCTGTCGATTTCCAGCGCAATGCCGCGAATGGCATTGTCAGAAACCGCCGCGTCTTTCTGGGCAGCCAAGCCTTCATAGGAGGTGAGCCCGGAGCTCTGCCCGATCCAGGCGCCGCGATGGACCAGCGTGCCGGCAATGGCAATCACCGCCACGCCGTCGATGACCGGAAAGGGCGCATCGGTATCATCGCCGTCATGGCGCTGGGCGAGATCGCCACCGATCAACGAGGCGCGAGCTGTCTGACGTGCGGTCACCAATTCCGGCTCAGTGACGGCGGCCCCGTCAAAGCTGATCTCCTGCCCGGTGATGCGGGGTCCGAGGCCGGAGAGAAAACCCAGCGCCTTGGCAGGGGCGATCATCAGCGGGGTGTCGAAGGCGCGCTGGGCGAACTGGGCGTGATGCATCACCGGTCCTCCCGAGGTTTAGTGTCGTCATTGCCGGTCTCATCGGCGTCCGCTTCGTCGTGGTCATCATTGGTCGCAGCATCGCCATCCGCCTTACCCTTGGGCCCCTGCGCAGGTGAGCCCGGGCGGCGGAAGTCGAGGCCCAGCGCGGCCTCGCGTTTCCGCTCGGCCGCGATGTCGCGGTCGACCTGTTCGGCGTCATAGCCGCGTTCGGAAATAGCCTGACTGCGGGATTTGAGCCCGGCCTCGATCTGCAGGATCTCGGCCGAGGCGTCCTTCATCGGATCGACCCAGTCCCAGCGCGTCGGCAGCCAGCTGACGGATTGGAACGCCCGCCGGTCGCGGTCATAGCCGGGTAGGTCCATAGCGCCCGACAGCACCGCCAGATCCATCCAGCGCTGCCAGACCGGGCGGCAGAGCTGATGCACGATGACGCTGTGCTGGATCGCCGAGAGCCGGCGCCGGAAATCCAGGAGCGCCACCCTTGTGTTCGAGAAATTGCCGCGTGCAGCGTCCCCGGTCAGGTAGGGGTAGGGAATGCCCAGCGCCGCCGCGATCTGCAGCAAGGTGCGGTATTGAAACGGCTCATAGGTGGAGCCTGAGTCCGGCGTGGCGGGGGTCGAGACATCCTCGCCCGGGTCCAGTCGGACCACCTGGCCGGGTTCGACCTCCAGATCCTCCTCGGCCGGTTCCCGCGGCGTTTCCGAGGCAGGCGAGGTGATGAACATCTCGAACATCGCCGCCGTCTTCTTCCGCTCCAGTTCGGCATCGTCATAGAGATCCAGCGTGAAGAGTTTCACAATCGCCGGGGCGAAACGCGACACGCCGCGCAACTGACCGGCTTCGACCGGGTCCAGCACACGGACGATCTCGGCGGCGGGCACACGCACCGTCTCGCCCGCCAGCCCCGGATCGGTCATGTCGCCCGGGTGGCGGCGCAGGAGGTGATAGGCCACGCGGCGCCCGATCCCGTCGAATTCGATGCCCTGACGGATGGTGCCGCCGCCGGGCAATTCGCGGTTCAGATCCATCGGCAGCATTTCCGAGGGCAGCATCTGAAGCTGCAGCGGCACCGAGAGCCCGTCTTCTGGCCGTCGCGGGCGTAGGCGCAAAAACACCTCGCCCGCCAGAAACAGCTCGCGGGCGGCGCGGCGCTGGAGGCCATAAAAATCCGTCAACCCCTCGGCATCGGCCTCGTCCGTCCAGCCGAGCCACAGCTTTTGCAGCTCTTCCTTCTGGGCCGCATCGGCGATGGAAGACGATGGCTTGATGCCGTCACCAACGACATTGCTGGCAAACGCCTCGACCGCGCCCGCGGCATAGCCGTTGTTGCGCGCCAGCCAGCGGGCACGGGCCGTGATGGTCTCGCCCGCGCCCGCGATCAGCGTGTTCACATGGGCGCGGCTGGCGCGGAAGTCACGCAGGCGTCGATGCGATTGCGCCGCATCGAACCCGCCGATGATGGCGCCGAGGCGTTGGCGGATGCCGTCGAATGCCATGTCTCAGAGCCCCTTCGTGGCCACGGTGCCCCAGCGCCGACGCCGGGTCGCGCAGGATGCCCGCGCGATCCGGGCTTCCAGATCGGCGATGGCAGCCGCCAGTTCCGCATCCGATCCATAGGTCAGGGTCTTGCCGTCATAACTGACAGAGTGCGGCCCGCTGAACCTTGCCTCCTACAGGGCGCTCAGCAGCGTCCGCATCCGGTCGATTTCCATCTCTCACCTCATGAAACGCGGTGTGTAGGTTTGCCGCTTGCGGCGTGGCGTGGTCGGCGGAGCGCCTGCCTGGCGCGCAGGCGGGTCGGTCGCGGGTTCAGCGGCATCGGTGTCAGCCGCGTCGGTACGGGTGGCGACCCCAGCCTGCTCCTCCAGCTGCCGCCACATGCGCTCGTCCCAGCGATCCGCGCCCATGATCCAGGCGGCGGCGCGGGCATAGACGCGGGTGTCCAGCGCCTCGTTGCGCTCGCGCAGCTTCTGCCATTCCTGACGGGCGTAGCCGCGCTTGTTCCTGACCGTGACCAGCTGCTCCGCCACCAGCTGCTTCAGCCATTCGCTGTCGGCCCAGTTCGGCAGATGGATCATCCCCGGCGGCTCGGGCTGGTCCGCTTCCGGCCGTTCCAGCCGCAGGAAGCGATAGGTCTCGATCTTGAAGGTGGCCGTCGCCACCGACCAGAGCCGGGCACCCCGGCGCAACCGCTTGCCGCCGACGGTCGCATCGACGAAGGTCGGGCCTGACACCGGCGTTGCCCGGTTGAAGCCCTCAAGCCCCTTGACCGGCACGACCTGCTCGAAGCCCTGCGCGCGAGCCCAGGCATAGACCGCCGCCGCCTCGTAGCCGGTATCGATCGCCAGTTTGGCAATCGGCATCACCGCGCCGTTTGCATGCTACCATGTCCTGCCGAGCAGTTTGGTCAGCTCTGCCCATGCCACCGGGCTGTCTGGCCCGCCCGGGATGACGATGTGATCGACGAGCCAGCTCTGCAGCCCGCGTCCCCAGGCCCAGATGTCGACCTCGATCCGGTCCTTCTGAATGTCAGTTCCCGCTGTCAGGAACAGCCCGCCCTCGGGGATCTGGGCACCAAAAACTTCGCGGCGATCTGCCAGCCGCTGCCATTCCGGCGCCTCACCGCGCTCGACCCATGTCTCGCCCAGAAGCGTGTTGCGCGCGGCGCGCAGCATCTCGTCATTGCCCTGTGCGGCCAGCCATTCCCGGGCGATCTGTTCCCAGCTCTTCCAGCCGATGGGCGAATAAAGGGCGGACAAGTGATAGCCGACATGATGTGGATCGGCGGCAGTTGCGGTGGCGCGCCATTCGCCCGCCTCCAGCATGGAGGTCTTGTGGTGTTCGGCGATCAGTTGATCGCAGGCATTGCAGGCATAGGCGGCGGTCTCGGGGCGACCCTTCTCCCAGCGCAGTCGCTCGAACTCCAGCCATTGCATCGCGCCGCAATGCGGGCAGGGCACGAAATAGCGGCGCTGATCCGAGGCTTCGAATTCCTGTTCGATCCGGCTGAGGCCCCGGATCGTCGGGGTCGAGATCAGGAACACTTTCCGGCGATGCGCGAAGGTGGTGCCGCGCGCCTCGGCCAAGGTTACCGGATCGCCCTCTTCATCGGCCGAGGGCGGGTAAGCGTCGATCTCGTCCAGAAACAGGTAGCGCGCCGGCATGGAGCGCAGGCCCGTGGCCGAGTTCGCGCCGGTCAGCACCAGAATGCCGCCCGGGAATTCCTTGAACAGCATCGAATTCCCGGCATCGCGCGACCGCGCCGGGTTGACCCGTTCCCGCAGGGCGGGGCTGTCAGAAATGAGCGGATCGAGCCGCCCGCGCGAGGCGCGCTTGGCCATCTCGACCGTCGGCAGAACCGCGAGCATCGGGCCCGGCGCGTGGTGGATGACAAAGCCGATCCAGTTGTTGCCCGCTTCCGTTGCGCCGACCTGCGCAGCCTTCATGAAGCTGATCCGCTGCGCCGGATGACCGGGCGAGAGTGCATCCATGATCTCACGCAGATAGGGTGTCCGCGCCGTGCGATACCGTCCCGGTTCGGCTGCCGCGCGCGAGCTGAGCCAGCGATGCCTGTCTGCCCATTCCGAGACGGTCAGGTTCGGATCGGGCCGGATGCCGCGCGACCAGGCGCGCAGGATGTCCTCGGCGCCGTCGAAGCTCAGGTCGGGGGAATCTTCCTCATCATTCAAGAGAAACCTTGAGGTCGGCGAGGGCGGCAAGCTGGTCTCGGACATGGGTTTCCAGCACCCTCTGCAGCACCCCGGTGCTGATCGTGACGGGCTCGCCGCTCGCTTTCTCGGTCTCGGCCGAGAGTTCCGCCGCCATGATCGCGGCGACGCGGGCGGGCCAGGTCACCCGGGCATCGCGCTCCTGCCGCGCCAGCCGGAAGACCAGCGTCTCGGCCCGGGGCCGGTCGACCAGCACGCCCTTCTTCTTCTGGATGGCGATCTGGCGTTCCTGCGCCTGATAGACCGTCAGCGCCGTCCGGGCCTTCAGATAGGAGGAGTTGTCGCCCGGGCCGCTGACCGACGGGGCGGCGAGGCTGTCGGCCGGGCGGGTCGGCCTGTCCGGAACCGCTGCCTGCCGCGCGGTGCCGCCCTTCGACCGGTTCTGCTGATCGGGATCGGTGGTCGCCGCGCGCCGGGCGTCCGACGCCGCTGCGTCGATGGAACCGTCTGCGAACAGGACCAGCCGGCCGCTCTTGCGCGCCTTCTGGATCGCCCCGCGCGACAATCCGGCATGGGCCGCATAGGCCCGTTCGCTCATGCCCTGCATGGAAAACCCGTCTGAAGATGATGGCGATGTGCATCAGAATGCACTGTTATTGCTCCGAATTCTCTACACTTCAGGGCGCGTCAGAGCGATGCTGCATCAACGAAACGCTGCACCCGGAGACCGAAATGACCCGCAAACCCGCCCAGACCAATGACGTCGCCCTTGTCGCCTTCATGGCCAAGAAGGCGGAAATCGACGCGATGCTCGCCCGGTTGCAGGCGCTCAGCGAAAACCATTTCGGCACCGACCTCGAGCGGCTGAACTGGGCCGATGTCGGCAGCCTCGAATATCAGGCGAGCCTGCTGAAGCAGATCAGCGACTTCACTTTCGGCGAGGGCGAACACGTCGCCTGACAGCCCAGTCCGGGCCGACCGTCACGCCCCGCGCAGCGGGGCACTTCTCCGTAGAAGCCGACCGCAGCCTGCGGCGGCGACGAGCGGAGCCAACGATGCTGAAACTCACCGATACCCAAACCCTCATCCTGATCCGCGCCAGCGCCCGGCCGGGCAATCTCGCCCTGCCGCTACCCGAAGGACTGCACGGTGCGGCGGCGAAGATGGCCATCGGCCGGATGATCAAGCTCGGCTGGATCGAGGAGGTCGAGGCCAATATCCGGTGCGGCGAGCCGCTCTGGCGCGATACTGGCGACGGGCACGGCACCACGCTGATCGCCACCGAAGCAGGGCTTGCGGCCATCGGGATCGACCCGGTCGTGGTGAAAACCATGGCGGGTCTGCGGGACGCCAAGCCCGAGGCCATCGCTGCCGTCCAGCGGCCCGGCACCAAACAGGCGCAGCTGATCGCCATGCTGCAGGCGCCAGATGGCGCGACCATTGCAGAGATCGCCGAGGCGACGGGTTGGCAACCCCACAGCATCAGGGGCGCGATTTCCGGCTCGCTGAAAAAGAAGCTGGGGCTGACCGTGACCTCTGAAAAGGTCGAGGGACGTGGCCGAACCTACAGGCTCGATCAGGGGTGAGGCGCCGCGCCTCAGCCGACCATCTCATCCATCCTCCAGCAACTGATACGCCAGAGTTCGGAGCGCATGCGCCGCAACCACGGGGACCACGCCATTGCCACAGAGGCGGAGCCGGTCCACCCGGTGGGCCAACCCATCAGTGCCTCGACGAATAGCGGGTTCAGCGTCCGGCGCTGATCGCAGGTATAGCTGCCAGCCATCGGCGTCGTGAGGACCTGGCGGCCAAGGAGGCCGTTCACCGGCGTATTGGCAAGGCTCGTCGCTCCGTCCTTGTGATCCCGCGCCGTCGGCGTCATCCCCATTTGACTGGCATGGGTCAGGTCGGCCGATTTGCGATTGCCCGCGCTCGGTTTGTTGCCATCTGTTGCCAGCGGCGTTGGCCATTGCACAGCCCTGGTTGCGAGGTTCATCCCGTGCTTGCCCGCCGCCTGTGATGGCGTCGGCCTGGTCTGCCGGTTCTTGTTGGCGCTGGCTCGGGGTGTCGGCCAGAGGCGCAGCATCTCGGTCCGGTTGCCGCCGCTCGAGCGGGTGCCAGAGCAGGCGCGCGGGGTCGGCCAACTCGTCGCCTTCGCGGATGGCGAGGATGAAAAGCCGCTCGCGCTTGTGGGGCGCGCCGACTTCCGCCGCCGTAAACAGTCCTGCCGCAAGCCTGTAGCCCATGCCGACCAGTCCTCGGGCGACTTCGGGGAAGCCGAGGCGGAGATGATGTGCGACATTCTCGAGGAAGACGAAGGGCGGTTCGACCTCGCCGATGATCCGGGCGACATGCGGCCAGAGGTGGCGCGGGTCGTCGGCACCCCGGCGCTTGCCCGCCACGCTGAACGGCTGGCACGGATAGCCCGCAGAGACGATATCCACCGCACCGCGCCAAGGCTTGCCGTCGAATGTGGCGATGTCGTCCCAGACAAGAGCCTGATCCAGGGCCGCGTCTTCCATCCGCGCCACGAGAGTGGCCGCAGCATATGTTTCCCGCTCGACATGGCCCATGTGTGGATGCCTCCCGGTATGCAAGGAATTTTTGAACCTATGAGCCTGTGATCGAGTACGGTCATGTGTCAGGCCTCGATATGCGGCCTTTC
>NZ_JACOQL010000010.1 GCF_014490725.1 Paracoccus amoyensis | reverse complement strand
CGCGATCCGCGAAGGCGGCCGCACCGTCGGCGCCGGCGTGGTGTCGAAAATCATCAAGTGATCTGACGGCCCCCGGGCCAGGAGATCATGATGGAAAGCCCGTCCCGAAAGGGGCGGGCTTATTTCGATAAAAAAAGGCGGGAAGGATAAAGTGGCGGCAGGGGACATAATTCATCATCCCCGGCAATGCCTGATCACTGTGCATCTCGACCTGAAAAATAAGCCGAATCAGCGCCGAAATTAATTTAAGTCAATATCTATTAGTTGCGTCATCCTTCGTGCAGCATGCAACACAAGGCGAATGAGCCTTGTATTGCATGTTGTTACCACCCGCAGGGTGAGGAGGTACAATGCCACAAAGACCCGCTATCGTTCTGGTTCACGGCTTCTGGGGCGGCGCTGCCCATTGGGCCGGCGTCATCAAGGAACTGCACAAGCGCGGCTATCATGACCTGCACGCGGTCGAAAATCCGCTGACCTCGCTGGCTGATGATGCCGAGCGCACCCGCAAGATGGTCAAGCAGATCCACGGTCCGGTGATCCTGGTCGGCCATTCCTATGGCGGCGCCGTCATCACCGAGATGGGCGATCTGCCCAACGTCAAGGGCCTGGTCTATGTCGCGGCCTTCGCGCCCGATGCCGGCGAAAGCCCGGGCGGCATCAGCCAGGCAAAACCGCCGGAAGCCTTCCCGAACATCGCGCCCGACAGCGATGGCTATCTGTGGATCAAGCAGGACAAATTCCACGAAAGCTTCTGCCAGGATCTGCCCGAGGCCGATGCGCTGGTGATGGCCGTCACGCAGAAAGCCCCGCTGGCCAGCACCTTTGGCGACAACGTCACCGCGCCCGCGTGGAAAAACAAACCGGTCTGGTATCAGGTTTCGATCCATGATCGTATGATCAACCCCGAAAACGAGGAGATGATGTCGGCGCGGATGAACCCCAAGCGGGTCGTTCATCTGGCGGCCAGCCATGCCTCGCTGGCGTCCCACCCGGAAGAAATCGCCGATCTGATCGACGAAGCGGCGACCGAAACCGGTTATTGACCGCAGGTATGACGTTGCATTCGGGCCGCCTGAAAGGGCGGCCCTTTTGTTTTCTGGGATGGCACATTTTCGGCGTCGTCGTTAGTTGAACGGGTCGCCGGAGCAAAAGATGACCAGTCAAGAGTTTGAATTTACACGTCAGGATATGATCCGTGGTTCGCTGCTGGCATTTCGCAGGCGGTTGTTTTCCAAATCATGGCTGGCGTTGCAGGTTGGCGCGATCTTGTTCTTAACGCTTGCGATCACGCTCTATAATGAAGGCCGTGATTGGACGGTCTGGATATGGTTGGCCGCAATTCTGATCATGTGCGGTTTCCTTCTTGTGGCCCATCTTTTGATGGTCGTTTTTTCGGTATTCTGGGGTGCACAGATGCTGGCATGGCATCCGCATTTGCGTCAGCAATTCATGCTGCAAATTCGCGAAGATGGCATCAGGTTGACCAGCGACAAGGGCGACTGGATTTACAGCTGGTTCGATTTCACCGATATGACCGAAGGCCGGGATATTTTTGTCCTGATGCTGGGGCCATCCATGTTTCTGCCCATCCCCAAGCGGATTCTGGATCGGTATGAGGTTGCCATTATCCGCAAGAACGCCCCGCGGCGGTGATCCTGTATTGGCGGCGCCAAGCGGTCCCATGATAAGATATGTCTGACAGTCCGTCGCAAAGGAGCGCATCCTATGGTCAAGTTTATCCATGCGATGATTCGCGTGCTGGATGAAGGACGCTCGGTCGCGTTCTATGAACAAGCCTTTGGCCTGACCGTCGCGGATCGTCTGGATTTTGACCAGTTTACGCTGATCTACCTGTCGAATGCCGAAAGCGAGATGGAACTGGAGTTGACGGTCAATAAGGGACGGATCATTCCATATGATCTTGGCGATGGTTACGGGCATGTCGCTTTTTCCGTCGATGATCTGGACGCGACCCATGCCCGGTTGGAGGCGGCGGGGCTGGCACCGCGCAAGCTTGTGGATTTCGCGCCGGGCGGGCAGGTCATCGCGCGGTTCTTTTTCATTGCCGATCCGGATGGCTATCAGATCGAGGTTTTGCAGCGCGGTGGGCGATACAAGTGACCTGCTGACGTAAACGGTCAGCAGCATGCCAGATACTGATCGGGCAAAGGAGAAATGCCATGATCGACCATATCGGATTTACGGTTTCCAACCTTGACCTATCGCGGACTTTCTATGACCGGGCTTTTGCGCCGCTTGGAATCCGCCTGCTGATGGAGGTCACCGAAGAGATGACCGGCGGCCACGGTGCGCATCTGGGCTTTGGTCGCGACGAAAATCCCTTCTTTTGGATCGGCACGGGCAAAGCGCCCTCGACCAATGTCCACGTCGCTGTGTCGGCAAATGACCGCGCCGCCGTCGAGGCGTTTTACACCGCCGCGATCAATGCGGGTGGACAGGACAATGGCGGCCCCGGATTGCGGCCGCATTACAGCCCGGACTATTATGCGGCCTTCGTGCTGGACCCGGATGGCAATAACATCGAAGCTGTCTTTCACGGAGGGTTCACGTCATGAAAACCTATCACGGGAGTTGTTTTTGCGGTGCCGTACGGTTCGAGGCCGATGGTGATCTGGCGGATGGCACCATGCGCTGTAACTGCAGTTTTTGCCGCAAGATGCGATACTGGGAGATGCGGTTGCCTGATCCGGGCGGGCTGCGTTTGCTTGCGGGTAAAGAACATCTGGCCGAAACACCACGGGCGCAGGCTGACGGTTTGAACATGCACAACTGGTTTTGCCGCCGCTGTGGCACCCGGCTGTGGTCCGATGGCGATATAGAGGAAATGGGCGGACAGTTTGTGCAGGTCGTCGTCGCCGCATTGGATGATGCAACCGAAGAAGAACTGATTGCCGCACCGATTCATTGGGCAAATGGCGCGCATGACCTGTGGTGGGAAACCGCTCCGGAAACCCGGCACCTATAGGCCGCTATCTGAAGGCCGCTGCGTGATCGGGCTTCTGCGTGACAGTCTTTGCCGCACCGGAACCCTGGCTTCGGATAGCCATTCAGCGGATTTGCGCGTCCGGGCGAGATGTAAATCGCCCGATGAGAGAAAGCTCTGCTAAAAACTCCCCCGACGGGTTACATTTGAGTGTTCTTTCTCAACCAAGACGCGCATAAGGCGCCCTTGTGCAGCAATATCAATCAAGGGGTTTTTGTATGGCAGATAGTCCCGCAAAGCCTGAGGCATCGACCGATACGATGAGCCTGACCACCAAGATCATGCTCGGCATGATTGCAGGTTTGATCTTTGGTGTGATCGCAAATCGGATCAATGTGCCCTTCATCAATGACTATCTGGTCGATGGTCTGTTTCACATGATCGGCACGGCGTTTGTCAACGCCCTGAAGATGCTGGTTGTGCCGCTGGTCGTGTTTTCATTGCTGACCGGAGTGTTTGGAATCAGCGATGTTCGGCTGCTTGGTCGGGTCGGCGGTAAGGCATTTGGCCTGTATATCCTGACAACTGCGGTTGCGATTGCGGTGGCAATTGCCATCGCCCTGTTGATCGGGCCGGGTGTCGGCTTTACCATGGAAGGGGTCGACACCTCCGCCGTGCAGACGGCGGATGCGCCAAGTGTTTGGATGGTTTTTGCCAATATCGTGCCGACCAATCCGGTTGCGGCGCTGGCGAATACCGAAATGTTGCAGATCATCTTTTACGTCATCGTGGTGGGCATCGCTGGCCTGATGCTGGGCGAGGCGTCTGCGCCCTTCGTCAAGGCCTGTGAATATATGAATGACCTGATGATGAAGGTTGTCGAAATTGTCATGGCCTTCGCACCCATTGGCGTTTTCTGCCTGATCGCGCGCGTTTTTGCCCAACAGGGGATAGAGTTGTTTGTTCCGGTCATGGCCTATGTCGTCACATTGACCGGGGCGCTGCTCCTGCATCTGTTTGTGACGCTGATGATCTTGCTGAAGGTCATGACAGGGCTAAGTCCCACGCAGTTCATTCGGAAAATTCGCCCGGCGCAGGTCTTTGCTTTCTCGACCGCCAGTTCCAATGCGACGATCCCCGTAACCTATCGCTGTGTGACATCGCGGATGGGCGTCGATAATTCGGTTGCTTCGTTTTCGATCCCGCTTGGGGCCACCATCAATATGGACGGCACGGCGATCATGCAGGGCGTGGCCACTGTGTTTCTTGCAAATGTTTATGGCGTGGACCTTGGCCTGTCGGGCTATATCACGGTGATCGCGATGGCGGTTCTGGCCTCCATCGGGACGGCAGGTGTGCCGGGGGTTGGTCTGGTCATGCTGACGATGGTGCTGACGCAGGTCGGCCTGCCCATCGAGGGGATTGCCTTGATCCTTGGCGTTGACCGGCTGATGGACATGATCCGAACCGCAGTGAACATCACGGGCGATGCGGTTGTCACCGTCATTGTGGGCAAGTCCGAAGGCAAGATTGATGTCGGTGTGTATAACGACCCGGAAGCGGGTGACGCCGAAGGTAACCTGGAGATCGATCCCGAAGCCGAACAGCATCTGGCAGCGATTGCACGTCACTCGGACTAACTGATCTGTCTGATGATATGGCCCCGGACGTTCTTGCCGGGGTCATTTCTTTTGATCAGGGACTCTGAAAGCGGGCGGCCCGTCCCATGTTCGCCATTGCCCGCTGCCGATAGGTAATCGATTGAATAGCCACACACCAACAGGCTTCAATGATGCTTCTCGGCTGGTGTTTCTTGAAACCGGAAAGATTGCCTGTAATTTCCGCTTTGACTTGACATGCAAATCTGGCTGGGCCAGCACTTCGGTCCGTTTCCTGATCCTTTGAAGATATATCCATGTTCTCGTGGTTCGAACGTCGCATTGACCCCTATCCGTCAAACGCCCCTGGCATGCCTCCGCGCACGCTGGTGGGTTTTCTGCTGCATTACAGCCGGGGGGCATTGCCCTGGCTGATCTTGCTGGGACTTGGGTCCGGGCTGATCGCGTTGATCGAGGTGGCGTTGTTCGGGTGGCTGGGCGAATTGGTGGATCAACTGGCCGAAACGCCCCGTGAAATCTTCTGGCAGATGCATGGCGCGCGCCTGACCTATATGGCGCTTGTGCTGGTCGTCGTGCTGCCACTTCTGAATATGCTGTCGTCGATGGTGCTGCACCAGACGCTGATGGGGAACTTTCCGCAGCGCATCCGGTGGCAGGCGCACCGATATCTGCTGCGGCAATCCATCGGTTATTTTCAGGACGAATTTGCCGGTCGTATCGCCCAACGTCTGATGCAGACCGCGCTGGCCGTGCGCGAAGTGGCCATGAAAATCATGGACGTGGGCACCTATGTGCTGATCTATTTCATTGGTGCCTTGGCGCTGGCAGCCAGTCAGGACTGGCGTTTGGCGTTGCCGTTTGTCGTCTGGGCTGCCGCATATGGGATTATGCTGTGGCAAATCGTGCCCCGTCTGGGGCGGGTCGCGCAGGCGCAGGCCGATGCCCGTTCAACCATGACGGGCAGGGTTGTCGACAGCTATACCAATATTGCGACGGTCAAGCTGTTCTCGCATTCTGCGCGGGAAGAAATCTGGATGCGCGACAGTCTGGATGGTTTCTTGCAGACGGTTTATCAGCAGATGCGCCTGTCCAGCCTTCAGGACATCGTGCTGAATGTCCTGAATGTGGCCTTGGTCGCTTCGGTGGCGGGGCTGGGCCTGTGGCTGTGGACCAATGGTATGATCGAAGTGGGTGCGGTCGCCGTCGCTATCCCACTGGCGTTGCGCCTGAACAACATGGCGCATTGGATCATGTGGGAATTTGCCGCGTTGTTTGAAAATATCGGCACCGTGCGTGACGGAATTTCCAGTCTTGCCCTGCCGCGAGAGGTGCTGGACGCGCCTGACGCGAAGCCCTTGCTGCGCGGGCCGGGAGAGGTGCGTTTTGATGATGTGACCTTCCGCTATCGCGGGATCGAAGGCGCCCTTCCGATGGCTGTGCTGGATGATCTGACGCTGCATATCGCGGCCGGCGAAAAAGTCGGGCTTGTCGGTCGTTCGGGTGCCGGGAAATCGACCTTGATCAACCTGTTGCTGCGCTTTCACGATATCGAGCAGGGCCGGATCACGATTGACGGGCAGGACGTGTCCAGAGTGACGCAGGACAGTTTGCGGGCAGCGATTGGTGTGGTGACACAGGACAGCTCTCTTTTGCATCGCTCGGTTCGTGACAATATCGCCTATGGCCGCCCCGACGCCGCCGAGGATGATATTGCCCGCGCCCTGCGCATGGCCGAGGCGGATGGCTTTGTCCCCGGTCTGTCTGACAGCTATGGCCGGCGTGGTCTTGAAGCCCATGTTGGTGAGCGGGGGGTGAAACTGTCAGGTGGCCAGCGCCAGCGTATTGCCATTGCCCGAGTGGCACTTAAAGACGCGCCGATCCTGATTTTGGATGAGGCGACGAGCGCCCTTGATAGTGAGGTCGAGGCCGCGATCCAGTCCCGTCTGGATGTGCTGATGCAAGGCAAAACCGTCATCGCCATCGCCCACCGCCTGTCCACCATCGCGGCGATGGACCGCCTGATCGTCATGGATCAGGGGCGCATCATCGAACAGGGATCACATGCCGAACTGCTGACACAAGACGGCCTTTACGCCCGGCTTTGGGCACGGCAATCGGGCGGTTTCCTCGTGTCGGACGATGATGGAAAGACAGAGGCCGGGGGCTGAGGGGGCACTGCTGATCCTTGGTGCCAAGCAACAGGCCGGTTGTAAATGCGATTGCATGAAAACCGATAAAGCAAAGAGGCTATGGAATGGGCGAATTTCCGCCTGACGTTGCTTGGCATTTAATTGCATGAGGGAAAAATGTCGGATTTTGCAGACATAATTGATGGATTGTCTTCACGCTCTCGCAATGCGGAAAACCTAGCATTGTCCCGGTTGACCGCATCACGTTGCGCGATGCCAAAAGCTACTGTGCAATTTTAATGGACGATAACAACCGTCGGCCGATCTGCCGACTTTATTTCAATTCCGCAACAACCAGGAATGTTGGCTTCTTCGACGCGGAAAAGGCAGAGACGAAATTTAAGGTGACCGAGCCAGCCGATCTCTATCGGCACGCAGATGCCATTGAGGCGGCAATCAAAGCGTATCTTTAGCTTCAACAAAAACAAAAGGTCGGGCGCGCGGCAAAAGCCGATTTTTATCCGCTTGACGCGCCTGTTCACAGGTCATATCAGATCGCCACGATCTAGGGGTATAGCTCAGTTGGTAGAGCATCGGTCTCCAAAACCGAGGGTCGCGGGTTCGAGTCCCTCTGCCCCTGCCAGATCGTTCTCATTCCATCCGTAGCATGCCGCCGGCATCATCTCATGGCTGCCGCAGGTTGATACGGGTTGAAACGACGGCGGACAGGCGCTATCTGACGCCCTGCAAAGCCGAAGGAGCCGCAAGTGGCCAATCCCGTTCAGTTCATCAATCAGGTTCGCGCCGAAGCTGCCAAGATCACCTGGCCGACGCGCCGCGAGGTGATCACCACGACGATCATGGTCTTCATCATGGCCGCGTTGTGCAGCGTCTTCTTTTTCCTTGTGGATCTGGTGATCCGCTTTGGTATGACCGAAGGTCTGCGCCTGATCACGGGCTAAACAGGGCTTGCATTTCAGGGCCTCGGGCGTTATTTGCGCTCGACTGTCCGGCAAACGGCGTGCATCGAATACGCATGCGCGCCGATTTCAATTTTGCTGGATGAATAGGAATTCAAAGGGTTAAGCGCCGCATGGTGCGATTCCCTATCATGACGAACAGAGGTCGGGCGAAACATGGCAAAGCGTTGGTATTCGGTCAGCGTCCTGTCGAACTTCGAAAAGAAGGTCGCCGAGGCGATTCGTCAGGCTGTTGCTGAAAAGGGTCTGGAAGATCAGATCGACGAAGTGCTGGTCCCGACGGAAGAGGTCATCGAAATTCGCCGTGGCAAGAAAGTGACGTCCGAACGCCGCTTCATGCCGGGCTATGTGCTGGTCCACATGGATATGTCGGATCGCACCTACCATCTGGTAAACTCGATCAACCGCGTCACCGGTTTTCTGGGGGCGCAGGGCAAACCGATGCCGATGCGCGACGATGAAGTGAACATGATGCTGCACCGCACGAGCGAGGGCGAAGCCGCGGCGCCGCGCAACCTGATCCGCTTCGACATCGGCGAGAAGGTGAATGTGACCGACGGTCCGTTCGAAGGTTTCTCGGGCATGGTGGAGGAGGTCGATGAGATCTCGTCCCGCATCAAGGTGACAGTTTCGATCTTTGGCCGGCCTACGCCGGTCGAACTGGAATTCACACAGGTCGCGAAGACCGTGTGATTGGTTGCGGAAGGCAGCATCCACAAGGGGTTTGCCGTACCGCTAAGTCGGCCCTTTCGGGGGCGTGATGATAAGGAGAAGGCCAGATGGCCAAGAAAGTCGTCGGGCAGCTGAAGCTGCAAATCAAGGCGGGTCAAGCCAACCCGTCCCCGCCCGTTGGTCCTGCACTGGGTCAGCGCGGCATCAACATCATGGAATTCTGCAAGGCGTTCAACGCCAAGACGCAGGAAATGGAGCAAGGTTCGCCCGTTCCGGTCGTGATCACCTATTACGCCGATAAATCGTTTACGTTCGAGACGAAGACTGCTCCGGCGTCGTTCCTGCTGAAGAAAGCGGCTGGCCTGAAGCCGGTTGGCAAGCGGAATCGTCCGAAAGGTTCGGAAAAGCCCGGTCGTGCAGTTGCAGGTTCGGTGACCGTCAAGCAGGTGCGTGAGATCGCCGAAGCCAAGATGGCTGACCTGTCGGCCAACGACGTCGATCAGGCGATGAAGATCATCCTGGGCTCGGCCCGCTCGATCGGTATCGAGGTGAAAGGCTAAGCCATGGCTAAGATTGCAAAGAAAAAAGCCGCGGCGCGCGCCGCCTTTGAAGGCAAGTCGAACCTGACCGTTGAAGATGCAGTCAAGCTGGTGAAAGACAACGCGTCGGCCAAGTTCGATGAAACCGTCGAGATCGCGCTGAATCTGGGCGTTGACCCGCGTCACGCAGACCAGATGGTTCGTGGCGTTGTGACGCTGCCTGCCGGCACCGGTAAAGACGTTCGCGTCGCTGTGTTCGCACGCGGCCCGAAAGCTGATGAAGCCAAGGAAGCTGGCGCAGAAGTCGTCGGCGCCGAAGACCTGCTGGAATCGATTCAGGGCGGCAAGATCGACTTTGATCGCGTCATTGCAACCCCGGACATGATGCCGCTCGTTGGTCGTCTGGGCAAAATCCTGGGCCCGCGCAACCTGATGCCGAACCCGAAAGTGGGCACGGTAACGGTTGATGTTGCCAATGCCGTGAAGGCTGCCAAGGGCGGCGAAGTTCAGTTCAAAGCTGAAAAAGCAGGTGTGGTTCACGCCGGCATCGGTAAAGTCTCGTTCGACGCCGACAAGCTGGCCGAAAACCTGCGTGCTTTCGTCGACGCTGTCAGCAAAGCAAAGCCGACTGGCGCGAAAGGGACCTATATGAAAAAGGTCTCGATCAGCTCTACCATGGGTCCGGGCGTGTCGGTGGATGTGACTTCGGCCACGCAAGCCTGATCCAGATCTGGGTCATCCAATTGGAAAGGCGGGGCTTTTGCTCCGCCTTTTTGTTGTCTGTGGCGATGGAACTGCACTCTCGGATTGCATTGCATCCTGGGATGAATTGCCCGCAGCTTCTGGCCAGAATCATTCGTTCGCGAATTTCCGGGGTATTGCGGCAAACGGCGTTTCTTTGCTCTTCACATTTCGGCGCGACCTCTGTATGAGGGCGGCTTGATATGCGCGCGGGTGTGAATCGGCGTGTATATCGATTCGTCCGAGACGGTGGGTGCTGGTTCGCCAGCTTAATTTCCTGCCTGAGATGGGAACAAGCATTTTTCCGAAGGTCTGTCCTTCGGGTGATCTTGCCCTAGCGGACCCGACCCGCCGACCAGTCGGAAGGCGGGAAAAGTGAGAGCCGGGGGGAAACCCCCAACTTGGAGTGAAACCGTGGATAGAGCACAAAAAGAACAGCTGGTCGAAGAACTCGGCCAGATCTTTGAAAGCTCTGGCGTCGTGGTGGTTGCACACTACGAAGGGATGACGGTTGCACATATGCAGGACCTCCGCTCGCGCATGCGCGAAGCCGGCGGTTCGGTTCGCGTTGCCAAGAACAAGCTCGCCAAGATCGCCCTGCAAGGTAAGGCCTGCGAAAGCATCGCCAACTATCTGACGGGTATGACCGTAATCACCTATTCGGAAGATCCCACGGCTGCGGCCCGGATCGCCGACAAATACGCCAAGGACAACGAGCGTTTCGTTATCCTGGGTGGTGCAATGGGTGAAACGGCTCTGGATCCGGCCGGTGTGAAAGCCGTCGCCTCGATGCCGTCGCGTGAGGAGCTTATCGCTTCGATCGTCGGCGCAATCGGCGCGCCTGCTTCGAACATCGCCGGTGCTATTGGCGCACCTGCTTCGAACATCGCGGGCATCCTCAGCACTCTGGAAGAGCGCGAGGCTGCGTGACGCAACCCTTTCCCGACGAGTGGTTGAAAACCCGACGTTGGAACACTAACTGAAAGAGACGGAAAAATGGCTGATCTGAAAAAACTCGCCGAACAAATCGTAGGCCTGACGCTGCTGGAAGCTCAGGAACTGAAAACCATCCTGAAAGACGAATACGGCATCGAGCCGGCCGCTGGCGGCGCCGTCATGATGGCTGGTCCTGCTGCAGCAGCAGAAGCTGCTGAAGAAAAAACCGAATTCGACGTCGTTCTGACCGACGCCGGCGCGAACAAGATCAATGTGATCAAAGAAGTTCGCGGTATCACCGGTCTGGGCCTGAAAGAAGCCAAAGACTTGGTCGAAGCTGGCGGCAAAGTCAAAGAAGGCGTGTCGAAAGCAGAAGCCGACGACATGAAAACCAAGCTGGAAGCAGCTGGCGCCAAGGTCGAGCTGAAGTAATCGACCCTTAGGTTGATTGAAATGAGGCAGGGTTCGGGATTTCCCGATCCCTGCCGAACCTGTCTTGAAGGGCGGTCTGCGGGCAGACTTTCCTTCAGGGCATGTTCGAGGTTCGGGAGCTGCACGGTGGGACGAGCGGCAAGTATGGAACCTCACCCCTACATTCGTAGCCTGCGTTCCGGGGGCCCCGACCCGGATCGTGTGCGAAGACGAAAGGTGACAAGACCCCATGGCGCAAGCTTATGTCGGCCAAAAGCGTATCCGGCGCTACTATGGCAACATCCGTGAAGTATTGGAGATGCCGAACCTTATTGAGGTTCAGAAATCCTCTTATGACCTGTTCCTGAACTCTGGTGAGGGCACCGGACATAATGACGGGGAAGGGATTCAGGGCGTTTTTCAGTCGGTATTCCCGATCAAGGATTTCAACGAAACCGCAACGCTTGAGTTCGTGAAATACGAACTGGAGCATCCGAAATATGACGTTGACGAATGTCAGCAGCGCGACATGACCTATGCCGCCCCGCTGAAAGTCACGCTGCGTCTGATCGTTTTTGATGTCGATGAAAACACCGGTGCAAAATCGGTCAAGGACATCAAGGAACAAGACGTGTTCATGGGCGATATGCCCCTCATGACCCAGAACGGGACGTTCGTTGTGAACGGCACCGAGCGCGTTGTCGTGTCTCAGATGCACCGCTCACCCGGTGTGTTCTTCGATCATGACCGTGGCAAGACGCACAGCTCGGGCAAGCTGCTGTTTGCCTGCCGCATCATTCCCTACCGTGGTTCGTGGCTGGATTTCGAATTTGACGCCAAGGATCTGGTATTTGCACGCATCGACCGCCGCCGCAAACTGCCGGTGACGACGCTGCTGTATGCGTTGGGCATGGACCAGGAAGGCATCATGGATGCTTTCTATGAAACCGTTGATTACAGCCTGCGCAAATCGGGGCGCGAACAAGGCTGGGTTACGCGTTTCTTCCCCGAGCGTGTCCGCGGCACCCGTCCGGCGTTCGATCTGATCAACGCTGATACCGGCGAAGTCATCACCAAAGCGGGTGAAAAAGTCACGCCGCGTCTGGTCAAGAAGTTGCAGGAAACGGGCGAGCAGGTGAACCTGCTGGTTCCGTTCGAGCGGATCATTGGTCGCTTCGTTGCAAAAGACATCATCAACGAAGAAACCGGCCTGATCTATGCCGAAGCCGGCGATGAGATCACCGCCGAATACGGCAAAGATGGCGAGATGAACGGCGGCCTGCTGAAGGTTCTGCTGGATAACGACATCACTGACATTCCGGTTCTGGACATCGACCATGTCAACGTTGGTCCCTACATCCGTAACACGATGGCGGCCGACAAAAACATGAACCGCGAACAGGCGCTCACCGATATCTATCGCGTCATGCGTCCGGGTGAGCCGCCGACTGTTGAAGCTGCCTCGACCCTGTTCAACAGCCTGTTCTTTGACAGCGAGCGTTATGATCTGTCCGCTGTGGGCCGGGTCAAAATGAACATGCGTCTGAATCTGGATGCCCCGGATACGCAGCGCACGTTGCGCCACGAAGATATCGTGGCCTGTATTCGTGGTCTGGTCGAATTGCGCGACGGCAAGGGTGAGATCGACGATATCGACCACCTTGGCAACCGCCGCGTCCGTTCGGTCGGCGAGCTGATGGAAAACCAGTATCGCGTCGGCCTGCTGCGCATGGAGCGTGCCATCCGCGAGCGCATGTCAGGCGTCGAGATCGACACCGTCATGCCGCAGGATCTGATCAACGCGAAACCGGCTGCTGCGGCTGTCCGTGAATTCTTTGGCAGCTCACAGTTGTCGCAGTTCATGGACCAGACCAACCCGCTGTCGGAAGTGACGCATAAGCGCCGCCTGTCGGCACTTGGGCCGGGCGGTCTGACGCGTGAGCGTGCGGGCTTTGAGGTTCGCGACGTTCATCCGACCCACTATGGCCGGATGTGCCCGATTGAAACGCCGGAAGGTCAGAACATTGGTCTGATCAACTCGCTGGCGACGTTTGCCCGTGTGAACAAATACGGCTTCATCGAAACGCCCTACCGCAAGGTCATCGAAGGGCATGTGACCGACGACGTGGTCTATATGTCCGCGACCGAGGAAATGCGCCACACCGTGGCTCAGGCCAACGCAACGCTGGATGCCGATGGCAAATTTGTCGACGAACTGATCAGCACCCGCCAGTCCGGTGACTTTACGCTGAACCCGGTGGACGCGATCGACCTGATCGACGTGTCGCCGAAACAGCTGGTCTCGGTCGCTGCGGCGCTGATCCCGTTCCTTGAGAACGACGACGCCAACCGTGCGTTGATGGGCTCGAACATGCAACGCCAGGCTGTGCCGCTGCTGCGTGCGGAAGCACCGTTTGTCGGCACCGGCATGGAGGCCATCGTTGCACGCGATTCCGGCGCTGCCATCATGGCGCGTCGTGGCGGTATCATCGACCAGGTTGACGCGCAGCGTATCGTTATCCGCGCGACCGAAGATCTGGGTGCGGGCGATGCAGGCGTGGACATCTATCGTCTGCGCAAGTTCAAGCGTTCGAACCAATCTTCGACCATCAACCAGCGTCCGTTGGTCAAGGTGGGCGAGAAGGTTGTGAAGGGTCAGGTTGTGGCTGACGGTCCGTCGACCGATCAGGGCGAACTGGCAATCGGCCGTAACGTGGTCGTGGCCTTCATGCCGTGGAATGGCTACAACTACGAAGACTCGATCCTGATTTCCGAGCGGATTCACAGCGACGACGTATTCACCTCGATCCATATCGACGAATATGAAGTGGCTGCCCGCGATACGAAGCTGGGCCCGGAAGAGATCACTCGCGACATCCCGAACGTCGGTGAAGAGGCGCTGCGCAACCTTGATGAGGCTGGCATCGTCTATATCGGCGCCGAGGTTGGGCCGGGCGATATTCTGGTCGGCAAGATCACCCCGAAAGGTGAATCGCCGATGACGCCGGAAGAAAAGCTGCTTCGCGCCATCTTTGGTGAAAAGGCTTCTGACGTTCGCGATACCTCGTTGCGTCTGCCGCCGGGTGCGTATGGCACCATCGTGGAAGTCCGCGTCTTCAACCGTCATGGTGTGGACAAGGACGAACGCGCGCTGCAGATCGAGCGTGAAGAAGTCGAGCGTCTGGCACGCGACCGTGACGACGAACAGGCAATTCTGGACCGCAACATCTATGCGCGTCTGAAATCGCTGATCATGGGCAAGGTTGCCGTGAAGGGTCCGAAGGGCATCAAGGCCAATTCGGAAGTCACCGAAGAGCTGCTGGGCACGCTGAGCCGTGGTCAGTGGTGGCAGCTTGCTGTCAGCGAAGAGGACATCGCCAAGGAAGTCGAGGCGCTGAACCAGCAATACGACAACCAGAAAAAGGCTTTGGAAGCGCGTTTCGAAGACAAGGTCGAGAAAGTCCGTCAGGGCGACGATCTGCCTCCGGGCGTCATGAAGATGGTCAAGGTCTTTGTCGCGGTGAAGCGCAAGCTGCAAGCCGGCGACAAGATGGCCGGTCGTCACGGAAACAAGGGTGTTGTGTCCAAGGTCGTTCCGATCGAAGACATGCCGTTCCTTGCTGACGGAACGCCCGTTGACCTGGTTCTGAACCCGCTGGGCGTGCCGTCGCGCATGAACGTCGGTCAGATTCTTGAGGCGCATATGGGCTGGGCATCGCGTGGTCTGGGGATCCAGATCAACGAGGCACTTGAAGAGTATCGTCGCAGTGGCGATATGACTCCGGTCCGGGCCGCGATGAAGAACGGCTATGGTGATGATCTGTACGCCGAAACCTTCGCCGATATGGACGATGAAACGCTGGTCGAGCACGCCAATACCGTGCGCACCGGTGTTCCGATCGCCACGCCGGTCTTTGACGGTGCCAAGGAAGTTGACATCAACGACGCATTGACGCGCGCTGGTTTTGACACATCGGGTCAGTCCATCGTCTTCGACGGCCGCACGGGTGAGCAGTTTGCACGTCCCGTCACCGTTGGCGCGAAATACGTCCTGAAGCTGCACCACCTTGTCGATGACAAGATGCACGCACGTTCGACTGGTCCGTATTCGCTTGTCACTCAGCAGCCGCTGGGTGGTAAGGCACAATTCGGTGGTCAGCGTCTTGGGGAGATGGAGGTCTGGGCTTTGGAAGCTTATGGCGCCGCCTATACCCTGCAAGAGATGTTGACGGTCAAGTCGGATGACGTTGCAGGCCGGACCAAGGTCTATGAGTCGATCGTCAAGGGCGAAGACAACTTCGAAGCCGGTGTGCCGGAATCGTTCAACGTGCTGGTCAAAGAGGTCCGGGGTCTGGGCCTCAACATGGAACTCCTGGATGCGGAGGAAGAGGAGTGAGGGCGCAAGCCCTCACCCAATTCTTCCCCCGTGCCCTTCATTAGGAATTGAGAATGAACCAGGAAATCGCCACCAATCCCCTGAACCCGCTGGCTCCGCCGCGGCAGTTCGACGAAATCAAGATCTCGCTGGCTTCGCCGGAAGAAATTCTGGCTTGGTCCTTCGGCGAGGTGAAGAAACCCGAAACCATCAACTACCGCACGTTCAAGCCGGAACGTGACGGCCTGTTCTGCGCGCGCATTTTTGGTCCGATCAAGGACTACGAATGTCTGTGCGGCAAATACAAGCGCATGAAGTATCGCGGCCTGGTCTGCGAAAAATGTGGTGTCGAAGTGACGCTGCAAAAGGTCCGCCGCGAGCGGATGGGCCATATCGAACTGGCCGCGCCGGTCGCCCATATCTGGTTCCTGAAATCGCTGCCGTCCCGCATCGGTCTGATGCTGGACATGACGCTGCGCGATCTTGAGCGGATTCTTTACTTCGAAAACTATGTCGTGATCGAACCCGGTCTGACCGACCTGACCTATGGCCAGTTGCTGACCGAGGAAGAGTTCCTTGACGCGCAGGACAACTTTGGCGCTGACGCTTTCCAGGCCGATATCGGTGCCGAAGCGATCCGCACGATGCTGGCCAATATTGATCTGGCAGCAACGGCTGACCAGTTGCGTGAAGATCTGAAAGAGGCGACAGGTGAACTGAAGCCGAAAAAGATCATCAAGCGGCTGAAAATCGTTGAATCCTTCCTGGAATCGGGCAACCGCCCGGAATGGATGGTGCTGACCGTGATCCCGGTCATTCCGCCGGAACTGCGTCCGCTGGTTCCGCTGGATGGCGGCCGTTTCGCGACTTCGGATCTGAACGATCTGTATCGTCGCGTGATCAACCGGAACAACCGTCTGAAGCGGCTGATCGAACTGCGCGCGCCTGACATCATCGTTCGCAACGAAAAGCGGATGTTGCAGGAATCGGTGGACGCGCTGTTTGACAACGGCCGTCGCGGCCGCGTCATCACGGGCAACAACCGTCGCCCGCTGAAGTCGCTGTCGGACATGCTGAAGGGCAAGCAGGGCCGCTTCCGTCAGAACCTGCTGGGCAAGCGCGTCGACTTCTCGGGTCGTTCGGTCATCGTGACCGGCCCCGAGTTGAAGTTGCACCAGTGCGGTCTGCCCAAGAAGATGGCCTTGGAGCTGTTCAAGCCGTTCATCTATTCGCGACTTGAGGCGAAGGGCCTGTCCTCGACCGTCAAGCAGGCGAAGAAACTGGTCGAGAAAGAGCGTCCCGAGGTCTGGGATATTCTGGACGAGGTCATTCGCGAGCATCCGGTTCTGCTGAACCGTGCGCCCACGCTGCACCGTCTGGGCATCCAGGCGTTTGAACCGATCCTGATCGAGGGCAAGGCCATCCAGCTGCACCCGCTGGTCTGTTCGGCCTTCAACGCCGACTTTGACGGTGACCAGATGGCCGTGCACGTTCCGCTGTCGCTGGAAGCGCAGTTGGAAGCCCGCGTTCTGATGATGTCGACCAACAACGTGCTGTCGCCGGCCAACGGTGCGCCGATCATCGTTCCGTCGCAGGACATGGTTCTGGGTCTGTATTACACGACCATGATGCGCGAAGGGATGAAGGGCGAAGGCATGTCCTTTGCGACCGTCGACGAAGTCGAACATGCGTTGGCCTCGGGTGAGGTGCATCTGCATGCCAAGATCACCGCGCGGATCAAGCAGATCGACGACAATGGCAACGAAGTGCTTCAGCGTTTCGAAACCACGCCGGGCCGTCTTCGTCTGGGCAGCCTGTTGCCGCTGAACGCGAAGGCCCCGTTCGAACTGGTCAACCGTCTGCTGCGCAAGAAGGACGTGCAGCACGTCATCGACACCGTCTATCGCTACTGCGGTCAGAAAGAGGCTGTGATCTTCTCGGACAAGATCATGGGGCTTGGCTTCCGTGAGGCTTTCCGTGCCGGCATCAGCTTTGGCAAGGACGATATGGTGGTTCCCGACAACAAGTGGACCATCGTCGAAGAAGTGCAGGAGCAGGTGAAAGAGTTCGAACAGCAATATCTGGACGGTCTGATCACCCAGGGCGAGAAGTACAACAAGGTTGTCGATGCGTGGTCGAAGTGTAACGACCGTGTCACCGAAGCCATGATGAAGACCATCGCTGCGGTGAAAAAGGACGAGGACGGCGCCGAAATGGAACCGAACTCGGTTTACATGATGGCCCACTCGGGTGCGCGTGGTTCGACCAACCAGATGAAACAGCTGGGCGGGATGCGCGGCCTGATGGCCAAGCCGAACGGCGAGATCATCGAGACGCCGATCATCTCGAACTTCAAGGAAGGCTTGACCGTTCTTGAATACTTCAACTCGACCCACGGTGCCCGGAAGGGTCTGTCGGATACCGCGTTGAAAACGGCGAACTCGGGTTATCTGACTCGTCGTCTGGTTGACGTGGCGCAGGATTGCATCATTCGTGAGCATGATTGTGGCACCGAGCAGGCGATCACGGCTTCGGCTGCGGTCAACGACGGCGAAGTTATCTCTCCGTTGAGCGAGCGTATTCTGGGCCGAACGGCTGCCGAAGACGTGCTGGTCCCGGGGGGCGATGAAATCATCGTCCGCAAGGGCGAGCTGATCGACGAACGCAAGGCTGACGCGGTCGAGGCTGCTGGCGTGCAGAATGTGCGTATCCGCTCGGCGCTGACCTGTGAGTCGGAAGATGGCATCTGCGCCATGTGCTATGGTCGCGACCTGGCCCGTGGGACGCTGGTCAACATCGGTGAAGCTGTCGGCATCATCGCCGCACAGTCGATCGGTGAACCCGGAACCCAGCTGACGATGCGGACCTTCCACATCGGCGGTATTGCCCAAGGTGGTCAGCAGTCGTTCCAGGCCGCCGCACAGGAAGGCACGGTTCAGTTCCGTAACGAAAACATCCTGACCAACGCCAATGGCGAACAGGTCGTGATGTCGCGCAACATGCAGTTGGTCATCGTTGATGATCAGGGGCAGGAGCGCGCCAGCCACAAGCTGTTCTACGGCTCGAAGCTGTTCGTGAAGGAAGGCGAGCGTGTCATCCGCGGTGCCAAGCTGTACGAATGGGACCCCTACACCCTGCCGATCATCGCTGAAAAAGGCGGTGTGGCACGGTTCGTCGACCTTCTCTCGGGCATTTCTGTCCGTGATGAGACCGACGATGCAACTGGCATGACGCAGAAGATCGTGACCGATTGGCGCTCGGCGCCGAAAGGCAACGATCTGAAGCCCGAGATCATCATCATGGATGAGAACGGCGAGCCGGTTCGCAACGAACAGGGGAACCCCGTCAGCTATCCGATGTCGGTGGACGCGGTTCTGTCGATCGAGGACGGCCAGGAAGTCCGTTCGGGTGATGTTGTGGCGCGTATTCCGCGCGAAGGTGCCCGCACCAAGGATATCACCGGTGGTCTGCCGCGCGTGGCCGAACTGTTCGAAGCCCGTCGCCCCAAAGATCATGCGATCATCGCCGAACTGGATGGCTATGTGCGCTTTGGCAAGGACTACAAGAACAAGCGCCGCATCAGCATCGAGCCGTCGGAAGAGGGTCGTGAAACCGTTGAATACATGGTGCCGAAAGGCAAGCACATCCCGGTGCAGGAAGGCGACTTCGTGCAGAAGGGTGACTATATCATGGACGGTAACCCGGCTCCGCATGACATCCTGCGCATCCTGGGGATCGAGGCTTTGGCCGACTACCTGATCGACGAAGTTCAGGACGTTTATCGTCTGCAAGGTGTGAAGATCAACGACAAGCACATCGAGGTGATCGTTCGCCAGATGCTGCAGAAGATCGAAATCCTTGACAGCGGCGATACCACGCTGCTGAAGGGCGAAAATGTCGATCGCGACGAGTTCGAGGAAGAGAACGCCAAGATTGAAGCCAGGGGTGGCCGTCCGGCCACGGGCGAGCCGGTGCTGCTGGGCATTACCAAGGCCAGCTTGCAGACCCGCAGCTTCATCTCGGCCGCATCGTTCCAGGAAACGACCCGCGTTCTGACCGAGGCTGCTGTTCAGGGCAAGCGCGACAAGCTGGTCGGGCTGAAAGAGAACGTCATCGTCGGCCGTCTGATTCCGGCAGGGACGGGCGGTGCAACCGCTCGCGTCCGCCGCATCGCGACCGAGCGCGACAACGCCGTGATCGAAGCACGCCGCAGCGAGGCTGAAGAAGCCGCCGCTTTGGCTGCTCCGGTGATGGAGGATGTCGTTGATGTCGATTTCGTTGAAGTGCCGGAAACCAGCGAAGAATAAGTATCGCTTTTGACAATTGAAAAGGCCCGGCATCTGCCGGGCCTTTTCATTTCTGTCGGCCATATCTCATGCGTTCCGATAGACACATTCGGCCCGGCATGCTTTTCTGCATCGCGCCCCGGAAAAGCCGAAATCATGTCTGATATTCCCACATTGACCACCGAACGACTGATCCTTCGTCAGATGCAGACGGACGATTGGAAGGCGTATTTCGGCTTTCTCGCTTCTGACCGTGCGCGGTATATGGGCGGACCATATTCCCAGGTCAGGGCTTGGGGATTGTTTTGCAGCGACTATGCCCAATGGGGCCTGTTTGGGTTTGGCGGGTTGATGATTCAACGCCGCGATGGTGGTCCTGCAATCGGACAGGTCAGCATCAATTATGGTCCGTCCTTTCCGGAATATGAGCTGGGCTGGTTTGTCTATCCCGACGCGGAAGGGCAGGGGATCGCGTATGAGGCTGCAATCGCGCTGTGCAATTGGGCGCGTCAGACGCGCCGTCTGCCGACGCTGGTCAGCTATGTCGATCCGCAGAATGATCGGTCCCGACGGCTTGCCGAGAGGTTGGGGGCGGTGTCGGACGTGGATGCGCTACGACCCGACGCTACTAATCTGGTCTATCGCCATTACGGGCGGGCGCATCTTCGTCTTTGGTCATGAAAACTCGTTTTCGGGCAGAACAGGGCTTGCGATAAACCACATTGATTTCTAACGCTTGGGCAGCAGCAGTTAGTGATCCGACATGCGCACCCCTATTATTTCACCGATACGTCGCGTTCGCCCGATTTCGATGCGTCCCGAACCTCCGCAGGCGGGTGAGAACCTGCGCGGCGCGGGTCTGATGACGCTGTCCATGGTCAGCTTTGGCTGCAATGACACGGTGATGAAATTCGTCACCCAGGAGATGCCCCTGTATCAGGCCATTTTTCTGCGCGGTGCTGTGGTGCTGGTCATGCTGCTGATCCTGGCACAACGCCGGGGCGGGATCGTGCTGCGCATTGCGGAGCAGGATCGCCTGCCGATGGTGCTGCGGGTGATCGGTGAAGTGACCTCGACCGCGCTGTTCCTGAATGCGCTGCACAACATGGCAATCGGCGACCTGTCGGCAATCATGCAATCGCTGCCGCTGGTCGTGATGGTGGCCGCGGCTGTGGTTTTTGGCGAGAAGCTGGGCTGGAGACGCTCGATCGCAGCCTTGGTCGGACTGGCCGGCGTGCTGATCATCTTGCGCCCCGGCGGCGACAGCTTTGGTATCTGGGCGTTGGTGGCGATCGGTTCCATGCTGATGATCGCGATGCGCGATCTGGCAACCCGCAGCTTTAGTCGGCAGGTGACGACAACCACGATTTCGCTTTATGCCGCCTGCGCCGTTCTTGTGACGGGGGCGGTCGGCATGTTCTTTCAGGGATGGATCACCCCCCGTTTCGATCAGCTTGTCCTGCTGTTGCTGTCGGGCGCGTTCCTGACGGTCGGTTATCTCAGCGCGGTCAGCGCCATGCGCGTCGGTGAAATTTCCTATGTTGCGCCGTTCCGCTATACCTCGCTTCTGGTCGCGATCATTGCCGGATTGGTGGTGTTCGGTGAATGGCCCGACTTCTGGACATGGGTCGGCGCGGGCTTGGTTGTCAGTGCAGGCATCTATACCATCCTGAGGGAAGCGAAACTGGGGTGGAGACGCTGATGCGCGTGCAGATGCTGGGCCTTTGCCGGTTTTCCTATGTCGGTCTGCGCGGGTATCAGGTTGAACATGACACCTATGAGCAGCGCCGGGCCTATCTTTATGATTCGCAGCGTCTTGCACGCCGTTGGGCGTGGTTTACCGAGGTGGCGTTGCCGACATGGCGGGCACAGACGGACCCCGATTTTACGCTTGTCGTGATGACCGGGCCGGACCTGCCGGAACCTTATCTGTCGCAATTGCGCGATCTGACGCAGGACATCCCTCAGCTGAAGTTGGAATTGGTCCCGCCGATGCAACAGCATCTCGCGGCATGCTGGCAGGCTGTCGCGCCGCATGTTGACCCATCGGCAGATGTGATCGGCCATTTCCGCCATGATGATGATGACGCCGTGGCGGTGGATTACATCGCGGCAACGCGCAAGGACTTCAACCGCGTCAAGGCGTTGTGGAAGTCCACGGGGCGCATGTCGCTGGACTATTCGCGCGGCCTGATGCTGGAACTTGGGGCAGGGGGGGCAAAACTGACGCCGCGCATCTGTCACAATATGGGGGTCGCGCTGACGATCTTTCTTCCCCCTGACCTGCCAGAAACGGCCTTGAACTATGACCACTCCAAACTACCTATGTGGATGCCGGGTGTGGCGGTGACCGATCCGCTGATGTTCATCCGCTCGATTCACCGGGATAGCGACTCGGGGGCAATGGGGCCGGGGTTGGCTTGGCAACTGAAGGACAAACAGCTTGACCGACAGTTGCAGCGTCGTTTTGGTTTCAGTCTGGATGGGCTGAACGCCTTGGCACCGAAATTGGCTTGATTTGCTGGCCGCCAGACCGGTGGACTGTGTTGACAGCTTGGTGATTCACACATATATGCCGCTCACCCGCTAGGACTCTCTGCGGGAAACCAGAACCTTTGTGGTCACGATCCGGGCCGGTTTTATGCCTTGATCCTCTGGAATAAAACTCGTCCGCCGGTCATCACGGCTGGATGGGTTTTTGGCTTTTTGCGATTCGCGCATCTAGCCGTCGAGAAGTGGCGCAACCTTTGGTTGCGAGTATTGACGAAAGCAAGACGGGGAACCGAATGCCGACGATCCAACAGCTGATCCGCAAACCGCGGCAGCCCAAAGTGCAGCGCTCGAAGTCGCAGCACCTTCAAGGATGCCCGCAAAAGCGTGGTGTCTGCACGCGCGTCTACACAACGACGCCGAAAAAGCCGAACTCGGCTATGCGTAAGGTCGCCAAAGTGCGCCTGACGAATGGCTTCGAGGTCATTTCCTACATCCCGGGCGAAAAGCACAACCTGCAAGAGCACAGCGTTGTTCTGATCCGCGGCGGCCGTGTAAAAGACCTTCCGGGTGTCCGTTACCACATCCTGCGCGGTGTGCTGGATACCCAAGGCGTCAAAGACCGTCGTCAGCGTCGTTCGAAATACGGCGCTAAGCGTCCGAAGTAAGGAGAGGCTTCAATGTCACGTCGTCACGCCGCTGAGAAGCGCGATGTGCTGCCCGACGCCAAATACGGCGATCGCGTCATCACGAAATTCATGAACAACCTGATGGTTGATGGTAAGAAATCGGTTGCCGAGCGTATCGTTTACAGCGCTCTGGAGCGGGTCGAAACGCGCCTGAAGCGCGAGCCGGTCGAAATCTTCCATGAAGCCCTGGACAATGTGAAACCTTCGGTCGAAGTGCGTTCGCGTCGTGTGGGTGGTGCCACCTATCAGGTTCCGGTCGAGGTTCGCCCGACCCGCCGTGAGGCGCTGGCTATCCGCTGGCTCATCACCGCTGCGAAAAACCGCAACGAAAACACCATGGAAGAGCGTCTTGCAGGCGAGCTGGCCGATGCCGTTAATGGCCGCGGTACTGCCGTCAAAAAGCGCGAAGACACACACAAGATGGCCGACGCCAACAAAGCGTTCAGCCATTATCGCTGGTAACCGGAAGGAAGGCCCTTAATGGCACGCGAATATCCGCTTCAGCGTTATCGTAACTTCGGCATCATGGCGCACATTGATGCCGGCAAGACGACGACGACCGAGCGTATCCTTTACTACACCGGCAAGTCCCACAAAATCGGCGAAGTGCATGATGGCGCTGCGACGATGGACTGGATGGAACAAGAGGCCGAACGCGGTATCACCATCACTTCGGCCGCGACCACGACCTTCTGGCAGCGTCACGAAGATGCTGACTATGCTGAAGATCCGAACGAGCGGAATCGCTTTAACATCATTGACACCCCCGGCCACGTCGACTTCACCATCGAAGTCGAACGCTCGCTGGCGGTTCTGGACGGCGCCATCTGCCTTCTGGACGCCAACGCAGGTGTCGAGCCGCAGACCGAAACCGTTTGGCGTCAGGCAGACCGTTACAAGGTTCCGCGGATCGTGTTCGTCAACAAGATGGACAAGATCGGCGCCGACTATTTCAACTGCGTGCGCATGATCAAGGACCGCACCGGCGGCACCCCGTGCCCGATCGCCTTGCCGATCGGTGCCGAGGATCAGCTGGAAGGCATCGTCGATCTGATCAAGATGGAAGAGTGGGTCTGGAAGGGTGAAGACCTTGGCGCAAGCTGGGTTCGTCAGCCGATCCGCGACGAGCTGAAAGATCTGGCCGACGAATGGCGCGGCAAGATGGTCGAACTCGCCGTCGAAATGGACGACGACGCCATGGAAGCCTATCTGGAAGGCAACGAGCCTGACGAAGCAACGCTGCGCAAGCTGATCCGCAAGGGCACGCTGTCGCTGACGTTCTTCCCGGTCATGGCTGGTTCTGCGTTCAAGAACAAAGGTGTGCAGCCGCTGCTGAACGCCGTTGTGGACTTCCTGCCGTCGCCGCTGGATGTGCCTGCCTATATGGGCTTCGAACCGGGTGATGAGACGGAAACCCGTAACATCGAACGTTCGGCTTCGGACGATCAGCCCTTCTCGGGTCTGGCGTTCAAGATCATGAACGACCCCTTCGTCGGCTCGCTGACCTTTACGCGTATCTATTCCGGCGCCTTGAAAAAAGGCGACCAGATGCTGAACTCGACCAAAGGCAAGCGTGAGCGCGTTGGCCGCATGATGATCATGCACGCCATCAACCGCGAAGAGATCGAGGAAGCTTTTGCTGGCGATATTATCGCGCTGGCAGGTCTGAAAGACACCACCACGGGTGACACGCTGTGTGATCCGGCCAAACCGGTGGTTCTGGAAACCATGACCTTCCCCGAGCCGGTGATCGAGATTGCCGTCGAGCCGAAGTCGAAAGCTGACCAGGAAAAGATGGGCCTCGCCCTTCAGCGCCTGTCGGCCGAAGATCCATCCTTCCGCGTTGAAACCGATATCGAATCGGGTCAGACGATCATGCGCGGCATGGGCGAACTTCACCTCGATATTCTGGTCGACCGCATGAAGCGTGAATTCAAGGTCGAAGCGAATATCGGCGCGCCTCAGGTGGCTTACCGCGAGACCATCTCGAACGAAGCCGAGATCGACTACACGCACAAGAAGCAGTCGGGCGGTACCGGTCAGTTCGGTCGCGTCAAGCTGGTCATCACCCCGACCGAGCCGGGCGAAGGTTATTCGTTCGAATCGAAGATCGTGGGCGGTGCGGTGCCGAAGGAATACATCCCTGGCGTCGAAAAAGGCATCAAGTCGGTCATGGACTCCGGTCCGCTGGCAGGCTTCCCCGTGATCGACTTCAAGGTTGCGCTGATCGACGGTGCATACCACGATGTCGACTCGTCGGTGCTGGCATTCGAAATCGCGGCCCGTGCGGCGATGCGTGAAGGTCTGCGTAAAGCAGGTGCAAAACTGCTCGAGCCGATCATGAAGGTCGAAGTTGTGACGCCGGAAGAATATACCGGCTCGATCATCGGCGATCTGACCAGCCGTCGTGGCATGGTTCGTGGCCAGGACAGCCGCGGCAACGCGAACGTCATCGACGCCTTCGTTCCGCTGGCCAACATGTTCGGCTACATCAACAATCTGCGCTCGATGTCTTCGGGCCGCGCAGTGTTCACGATGCAGTTCGACCATTACGAAGCCGTGCCGCAGAACATCTCGGACGAGATCCAGAAGAAATACGCGTAATCAAGGCGGTGCGGGGGAAACCTCGCGCCCTACCCAACCTGTAGGGTGTGTGCTTGCACGCACCGTCACGAAAAGGAGCCAATTATGGCAAAGGCAAAGTTTGAACGTACGAAACCGCACGTCAACATCGGCACGATTGGTCACGTTGACCATGGCAAGACGACGCTGACGGCTGCGATCACGAAGTATTTCGGTGACTTCAAGG